>CAWCYJ010000026.1:0-103482 GCA_963799725.1 uncultured Pseudomonadota bacterium | reverse complement strand
TTGAATCTAGAATCCGGAAATCGGTGAGCTATATCTCGGTGGTACGCTTGCGTCTGGCCCAGCTGGCAACGAGGGACATTAGCCCGGAAAGCCAACCAGGCGGATGTATCCCAGCAAACACCAATTGAGCGGTCTTTGGAGTGGGGTAGCCAGAACTGTCATGATGGAGGTGATCGTGCTAGGCGGGGAGCTAGCGGTGCCCTGTACCCGCAATCCGCTATAGCGGGGCGTAATCCCGCACTTGAGGCCTGGCCCAGCCAACACTGTTCAACCGGTTCGACGTTGACGATCGGGTTCTGCGCGGCGGAGCCCCGTGAACCCCGTCAGGTCCGGAAGGAAGCAGCGGTAAGCGGCCAGCTCCGGGTGACGCAGAGGAGCCTGATCTGAGCCGGCCGGTTGGATAAGCTGAGTGGGTCATTGTCGAGAGTGCGGTGCACGATCACCTTTCCATCCTTTTAACGGACGGAACGCAAAGACCGAATCCTCACCGCACAGGCACAGCAGCACAAACCTCGTCCAAGCCTTCAGTTATCCCTGAGGGAAAGTACGCAGCATAGCGTTAAGCACATTTCTTGTGATCATCTGGATAGCTCGACTTGGCAGCTTGCGATGTGGCTCGTAGCTCCATCCTGGCTGCCTGTAGTCGTCTAATCCGTGGCTCCAATCGAACGTGCCTGCGTTGAAGACGATGGCGCCACTCCTGGCCTTGTACTCCGTGCTATTCGAAGTGCGTGGTTGATGCGCATCATCCAACACCGGAGATGCGCTCAGGATGTCGAGACCGGGAGGATGGGGATAGCGCTTTAATACGGCGTCTTCCTCCGGGCCAACCAAGCCTTTGATGCTTGAACCTTTGGTTAGGCCAGTTCCTTTGAACACCCAGCTCTTGGGCGCCTTAACCACCCAGGGATACGGCGGGCGATTCCCCAGATAGTCTTCATACATCGCTCCAAGCAGCTCGCTTTCGGGCCTATTTACCTGTGTTGACCGCCAAAGCACGGTGGCTAACGATGGATCCTGTTTATGAATCGGGTCCCGTTGGAAATCCTTGTAACAGATTTGAATCCCATCCCGGTTAGTCCCGAGGCGTTGGAACCGGAGCTGCCAATATCCAGTGTTAGCGGCGAAGTTTGCCAAGCCAACACCATGAGATACAGCATTGTCCATAGCATCCCGCATAGAGCGTGACCAGTACTCGTCGTGGCCAGCAATAATGATCCCTTTCCGACGGAGTAAAATCGCCGGGTCGTCGTTTACATCCAGGTCATCGACGTAGGCGACGTTGTACCCTTCGTGCTCTAACCACCGAACCATGTGGAATTCCCAGGAGAAGAACCAACCAGCACCCATGTTCTGGGCAAACGGGCGATCGTATGACACCATCACGGCTCGATGCTTGAACTGTTCCTTCGCCCCCTTGTAATTGACATCGACATAGAGCGATTTGCCGCCCCAGTAGTTGTAGGCCTGACTGGTTGCCACAGAGTCCACAAAGACAAGTCCGGCCCGAGAATGCGCTTCCTTCACCACGAACGGGATGTATGCTTGATGTCCGTTCGAAGCCGAGAGCTTCACCAAATAAATGCCCGTTACCCAGTTAGCCGGAATCCGCAAACGGAAGACAACTGGCCAGTTACAAATCAACAGACCAGTGCTGCTGTTCGGCTTTGGAACTGCGTAGGCATGGCCGGGGAGGCCCCTCCGGCTAAACAAGAGGCGGCCACCCTTTCCCTGATACCACCCCATCCGGAAGATTTCCAGACGGTACTTGGATGCAGTCGTTCGCACAGAAAACCCAATGAACTGTCCCGGTAGAACGCTTTGCCGGGTTGAATAACCCTCCACCTCGCCGTGCAGAGCCGGACTCTGAATTTCCCAGGACGTTGTGCCAGGGAGCCGGTTTTCGATTTGAATTGGGTTCACGATGATGCCAGAGCTGGATGCTCGTGGCCCGACAACTGTGAGGGCCGCCATTACCGACCCAAGCGCCACGACAACCCGAAGAACTCTCAATGGGTAACCACGCCGCTCGTGTGTACCACTCTCACCCAGACAGTGAATGAACGTGTCCGAGCCCTTTGCCCCCGAAACAAGAATCTCCTAGCTCCTTCGCCAAACCTCAGCCGGGAAGTCACTTCGCTCCCCTGGTGTGGATTCGAACTTGCGCCGATGTTCCCTCTCACAATATGGAGATTCGTCTCAAGATGTTTTACGGCTCTCGGGTTCTACTTTTTCGCCTGTGCGGTTCCAAATCTGGCCGCTCCATGTCCAACTCTCTAGTAGCCGGCAAGAAGAACAACCAGAATCCGACAGTCAGCGACATCGAAGTCCGCATAGCCGAGCGGGAGGGGTCACTGCAAATTGCGGAAGAGACCCTAAAGACTTCTACTTTATCGTGACGGTCATAGTGGCCGGCTTCACACCGCTATAAAGTGTGCCAGTACTTTTTCCCAAAGTAACGAATAGCTTGTGCTTCCCCTTCTTCCCAAGGAAGGTTAACGAGAGGCACAACTGGAGCTTAGTCCCGGCGACGGCGCCCAAAAAGTTGTTGGTCGGATATCTCTTATACGCGCGGGCAGGTATCTGGTGGTAGAAGACCTCTACCGCACCCGCCCCCTGAATCGGTTTCTTGGTTGGCGGCACCACGAATTTTTTCAAGCCTTTAACTCTCACCCGAATGGTGATCTCGCCTTTGTTACTGTGCCTTTTGCAATGCGACACGGCGGCGATCGTTGAGCTGCTGGAGGAGAGGATCTTGATCGAACGGTTGGTGGCCGCAAGAGCCGGGGCGGGGAGAAGCCCACTTAGACAAAACAATAAGAGTGTGGTTAGAACTGCAATTAGCTTCATCGGTATCTCCAAGAGTTGGGTCGGCAGTTCAGTATGTCAGATTCTTTGACAATTCCGCGAGTCGCTTGTTGGTTAGCACGGCCATGCAGGTCGGACAACTGTGAGCCTAGACTCCCGCCTGCCGAGCCTAGTTTCCTAGGACCTACGACCGAGCTTTAAGCCCTGACGCTTGCTCCGCCTAAAGTCCGCACAGAAGGGAAGTTGTGCTCAACCGGAGCCCGGCCGGTTTTGAGCTGACTGCCTGCGAAACAGCGATTGACCGGGCTTACCGAGAAACGCTGCCAGGGCGAGAGCTAGGAAGATGGCCCACGCCATGAGCTGAAGGGCTGTGGGGGATGCGGCGTACCCCAGCAAACCGTGCAAAACGTCTCCGATACCCTTGTCTTCAGAAATCCATCGACCGGTGTGCCACAAAGCCTGCCCTCCGCCGGGAAGGACGCCCAAGCTCTGAAGATTCTCCACGGCATCGGACAGTAAACCGGCAGCGACCACGATGAGTAAAACGCCCACGACAGTAAAGAAGCGCTTGAGATTGAGCCGGACTCCCGCTCGATACATCGCTGTGCTGAGCGCAAGAGCGACGGCGAGTCCGAGGACAGCGCCAATCAACAAGCTAAGGACAGAAGTGCTGAAGGCTATTGCAAGTGTGAAAATCGCGGTCTCGATTGCCTCCCGGCCAACGGTTACAAATGCGACCAAAGCGAGGGCGAATCCCGAATCGAGACGAAGTGCACCTCCCAGCTCCTCGCGGACGTCCGAGCTGAGGGATCTACCGTGCTCTTTCATCCAGAACGTCATGTAGGTGAGAACTAGGACCGCGACGATAAAGGTTCCCGTCTCGAACCACGTTTGGGCTGTCGAGCCAATAAATGTGTCCTTGACGAAAACGTACAATCCGATCCCGGCAATCGCGGACCCTACCAGCGCCGCGAGCACCCCGCCAAAAACCCATCGAAAGAGGTCTCTTCTTCCTGCGGAGGCGAGATAGGTCAGGATGATCGAAACGACCATGCTGCCCTCTATCCCCTCCCGCAGGAAGATCAGAAAGCTGCCAATCATTGGGCGGTCACGGGCCCCACTGCAGAATCGATGGAGGCAACCCAGATTTTCTCTGCAAGCTTCTCGTCAACAAAGTGCTCGTCGTCGTCTCGCGAGTAGCTAACGCCGTCTGATCTCTGTTCCTCCCGGACAGTCAGGGAGCGGCCTGGCGCGATCCCTTTGTCCAGAAGGCTTCCAAGGAGGGCCGACTCGTCCTCGACCACCTCGGAGATGGCCACCACGGTGACTCGCGCGCCTGGGGGAGCGTCTGACAATCTGAATGCATGCCTAGCCCTTAAGTAGTCGATGCCCGCCGGGGCATTGCCCGGAATCGGATTCCCATGTGGGCAGGTCTCCGGCTGGCCTAGAAGAGCAGAAATCCGCTCTTCCACCTCAGAAGAGATCCAATGCTCCAGTGCATGAGCCTGCTCATGGGCTGTGACAAAATCCATCCCCAGAAGATCGAAGAGAAGTCGCTCTGCGAGCCGGTGCCGGCGCAGGAGGGCTTCGGTCTCTTGTTGCCCTCTTGGGGTAAGGCTGATGCCGCTCGACCGATCCTGATTCACGAGCCCATCGGCGACGAGCCGATGGACGGTCTGAGTCACGGTCGGTCTGCTGACACCAAATTTTTCCGCGAGCTCGACGGCCCGGACTCGACCCTGTTCCATCGAAATGTTGTAGATGGTCTCAAGGTAGGTTTCGGCAACAGGTGAGCTCAGAAGTGCCTTCTTGTTAGGTAGTATCTAACTCACGGTAACAGAAACGCGCTGACGGAGTGGCCGGAACCCTTAGAGGTTCTGTGGAAATACTAGCCGAGCGCCTGCCTGTTCCCGTACTATGCAGTAAGGTTCAATCGGTCGAGCCGTGAACCGGACTGCCAAATTTCAAGAGGAGATCAGATGTCAGATACCCAATCCGTTTTTGAACAAATTGAACGAGAGCGAGTTCGGTTCATCAATCTCCAGTTCACTGACATCGTTGGCATGGTGAAGAGCGTAACCATCCCAGCTCATCAGTTTCGCGACTCAGTGGAGCACGGGACCTGGTTCGATGGGTCTTCTATCGAAGGATTCGCCCGAATCGCAGAGTCCGACATGTACCTGCAACCGGAGTTGGACACCTTTAGGGTCATTCCCTGGGAGCGGGGAGCAGACACGACAGCTCGCGTCATCTGCCGCGTGATGATGCCTGACGGCCAACCATTTGCCGGGGACCCCAGGGAAGTGTTGCTCCGTGCGCTCGAGGAGGCTCGAGACCTCGGCTTCGACTATTTCATCGGTCCTGAGCTTGAATTCTTCTTGTTCCAGCCTCCGGCGAAGGATGGCCGGCCGGTGCCGCATGACAGTGCCGCCTACTTCGATCTCTCGACGGACCTAGGCTCCTCCGTGAGAAAGGACATGGTGAACGCTCTTGAGGAAATGGGGATCCAGGTCGAAGCGTCACATCATGAAGTGGCCAGCGGTCAGCACGAGATTGACTTCCGGTACGGGCAAGCAATCGTGACGGCCGACAACGCCGTGACTTTTAAGTACACATTGAAGGCAATCGCCGAGCGGCATGGCCTGTTCGCCACATTCATGCCAAAGCCAATCCACGGAGTCAACGGCTCAGGTATGCATTGCCACCAGAGCCTGTTTCATCGAGAAACAAACGAAAACGCCTTTTATGACTCGGCAGACGAGTACGGACTGTCAGACGTCGCTAGACATTTCATCGCGGGCCAGCTGGCGCATGCAAGAGGGATGACTGCCGTACTCGCTTCTTTGGTCAACTCCTATAAACGCTTGGTTCCGGGATATGAGGCTCCCGTTTACATTTCCTGGGCGCGTGCTAACAGGTCTGCGCTGATCCGCGTTCCTAAGATCAGCCGCGGCAAGGAGAGATCGGCCCGGATCGAGCTTCGCTGCCCCGATCCGGCTTCCAATCCCTATCTCGCCTTCGCAGTGATGTTGAAGGCTGGGTTGGATGGCATTAAGAGGCAGTTACCCTTACCGCCCCCGAGCGAGGAGAATCTGTATCACTTCACTCAGGAGCGGCTGATGGAAACAGGGGTCGAGCAGCTACCAGGTTCGCTGGATGCCGCGCTACATTCCATGGAAGCCGACCCAGTGGTCCAAGAGGCGCTCGGTGACCTGCTTTACGACCGATTCGTCGAAGCGAAGCAGGCTGAGTGGAGTGAATACTCCATGCAGGTAACGCCCTGGGAGCTGGAACGCTACCTTTCGATCTTTTAGCCGGCTCGGGTAAGGCTAGACTTCCGAGCCGCTTTTAGCTAAGTTCCCATAACCGCGGAAGAGCGTGTGAGATGAGAGGAGGATCAATCGCGATCCTCGCTCATCTCATTACCTCTGGGCGGCTTAGGAGTAGCCCCCTGACGTGCCTAGGTCTTGATCGACCGTATTGAACCCGTTGTCGATCCCGCTATTGTCACGGGGCATTTTCACGCACGTCCCAAGGCGGCTGATGATGTCGTGCTTAGCCCAGCTCTTCAACTGTAGATTGACGCTACGGAGGTCCCTGAAGATCTTACGTTTCTTCTGTTTCGTCGATGCATGGGAGAGCTGAGTCAGAACTGACTTCACCTGAGCGAGATCGGTGTGAGCCGTCTTCACCCAGGATTTGTTGGCTTCGGCCTTGCATGCTCGATGCTGGGTGGCAAATGTGTTGTGTTCCGCAGCAACCTTATTGCGAAGCGAGTCGTAGGTGTTCTGCAGTTTGAGATCGAGGTTTGAATAGTTAGGCCCAGACGCGGCCGCAACACCACTGAGTGTTGACATGACAATTGCCGCAGCAGCCAAACAAGCTAAGAGAACCTGTGGGAACTTCATCCGATTTCCACTCCTTTTGATTCACGGAAGGGCAGCGGGACAAGAATCCGCCTCGATTCCCGACCCATTGATTTACTTTATGTCGAGTCCTTTGGTGATTCGTTCACTTGTGTCTTGTACTCGACAGGTCGCTTCCATTATCGCCTATAGGGCCTGAAGGACAGACAGTGCTAACGTCTTTCTCTACCCGTTGGGAGGGCTTTAGAGCGAGTATCGGTCTCCTTCGCGGGCGAGGGTGCAGGGTCCATCGTAAGCCGCGGTAGCATCTCGGAAAATCTCATCGGCCAATGTCGAAGGATAGTGAGTTAGCACAAGCCGCTTCACTCCGGCCCTGGTGGCTAATTTCCCAGCCTCTTCACCCGTGAGATGCCCCTGGTCAGGAGATGCATCCGTCTGCATTCTGAGACTAGCTTCCGCCAGCAGCAGGTCCGCTCCTCGAACGTGGTCGACAACCTGATCGGTCAACGAAGTATCGCTTGTATACCCAAACCAACCGCCCCCAGCCTTCGGTCGGATCGTCATCGACCATGCAGGGATGAAGTGGTGGGTTGAAGCCATCGAGATTCGCATACCTTGGAGCTCCAACGTCTGATTTGGGTCGAAGACATGGACGTTGTAGGCGGAGGTCCAAAAGTCGGTTCCTTCGCCAAGAGCGCTCGCCATAGCCGCCAGTACCTCATCCCCGCCTGGAGGGAGGTAGACATCCAATTTGGAGCACCCATGAAATGACAGGCCGTACTTCAGCGGCACGAGATCGAAGAAGTGGTCCGGATGCATGTGTGAGATCAGGATGGCGCCAATTTCCTCGAGGGTCGTGTGGGCTAGGAGCTTGGCGGCCGCGCCATGGCCACACTCGAGAACCACGCGCCCTTCCGAAGTTTCGATCAAATAGCAGCTGGAGGCACTCCCTGGATTCGGCTCCGCAGACGCCGACCCTACGATGGTTAGATTCATCAATCCTCGTGAAGAAGAGAGTGAGGGCACAACGCCCTCCTGCCGCCGTTCGCCGCCGCCGCTGATGTTCCATGTTGCCAGCAACCACATCATACGTGGCTGTTGGTACTAAGGCAATCAGCGCGCCGTGACAGATCTCGTGCCCAGCTCGCAGTTACGGACAGACCAGTGCGCAGCTTGACGCAACGCTTCTACCCTCGCTAGCATGAGGCACTTGACCGAAACCAATGGATCCACATCCGCGTTTCGAGAGCCGGTTCTGTGGAAACGTCTGCCCTACGTGGATAGGCTCGCAACTTACTCGAACACACGCACGCCGAGTGAGGGAAGCCAGGGCTTCCAAACAGAGACTCCACAGCTCTCGTCCCTCCTGGATAGAGACGTTTTTTATTTTCAGGAGCCGGTATTCCCTACAGCGAGTTGCGAATGAGCCGACTAAGACAGGTCTAGACAGGTGATTCAAGAGGCTATAGCTAAACTTGCCGAAGGCCGGTCCCTGACCTCCGATGAGGCAACCTCCGTCATGGAAGAGATCATGGATGGGCAGGCAACGGCAGCACAATTCGGCTCCCTCGTCACCGCCCTGCGCCTCAAGGGCGAGACGGTCGATGAGATCACCGCCTTCGCGCGAGTTATGCGCGCGCGGGCAAAGGCATTGAGTACCTCGCCGGACGTTGTGGATACCTGCGGAACCGGAGGAGACGGAAGCGGAACCTTCAATGTTTCGACCACGGCGGCCTTCGTGGTTGCGGGCGCAGGCCAGCCTGTGGCAAAGCATGGAAATCGGGCAGCCAGCTCCAAGTGTGGGAGCGCCGATGTTCTGAGTGAGCTGGGGGTTAAAATCGATCTCACCTCAGCACAGGTGGAAGAATGCATACGGAGAGCGCGAATCGCTTTCATGTTCGCCCCCGTCTTCCACCCCTCTATGAAGTTCGCCGCGGCTCCACGACGCGAAATTGCCATCCGCACGGTCTTCAACATTTTGGGTCCGCTTACGAACCCCGCGCACCCGAGGTATCAAATCCTTGGTGTTTCGGATCCACGGCTTATCGAGAATATGGCTCGGGCATTAGCCAACCTCGGCGCCGAGCATGCACTGGTTGTTCACGGACACGACGGCCTCGATGAACTGACTCTCAGCGGGCCGACGGAGATCTGTGAGCTCAGGGATGGGTGGACAACGCGATATCAGCTCACTCCGGAGGATGTGGGTCTAGAAGCGGTGAGCTTGGAGAAGGTGAGGGGAGGGGACGCCACGGAGAACGCCTCCATTCTGCGGATGGTACTCAGGGGTGAAAAGGGCGGACCCCGGGATATCGTGTTGCTTAATGCAGGAGCAGCTTTGTTCGTGGCGAACAAGGCTGACAGCATTCGAAGCGGAGTCGACCTTGCCATGCGTTCGATCGATACCGGTTCGGCGCAGGACGCTTTGGAATCGCTGATCGAAGTGACCAACTCGTTTGAGAGCGATGGCGAAGAGCTCACTCCAGAGGCTGAGATGTATCCGCCTCCATTTCTGTGGGATGTTGACTGATGACTTACCTGGAAGAGATTGTTGTTCGGAAGAAGGCAAACCGGCCCCCTGAAGCACCCAACATGGACGCTCGCTTGGAGGACGCTCCTCCGCCTCGAGATTTCGTCAACACGCTGGGTACCTATCGAACCGTCGTCATAGCCGAGTGCAAGAAAGCGTCGCCGTCGAAGGGATTGCTCAGGGCCGATTACGATCCGGTGTCTCTCGCCCTCACCTATCAAGAGGCAGGAGCAAACGCCATATCAGTTCTCACCGACGAAGCTTTCTTTCAGGGAGCTATTGATGATCTGATCGCCGTTCGCAACGCCGTCGAGCTACCGGTCCTGCGGAAGGACTTCACGCTTGACAGCCAAGACCTAAGTGAAGCGCGAGTGGCGGGTGCCGATCTCATCTTGCTCATCGCGAAAATCTTGACTGACGATGAGCTGTGCTCGCTTCTGCAGGGCACCAGAGGATTGGGAATGGAGGCAATTGTGGAGGTGCATGATGAGTTGGATGTGGAGCGAGCGCTCAGCGCGGCGGCGTCGATCATCGGCATCAACAATCGCAATCTGCACACCTTCGAGACCGACTTGGGCGTTACGGATAGGTTAATGAAGTCCATCCCTCAGGAGATCGTGGTTATCAGCGAGAGCGGAATCAGTAGGCCTGAGCATGTTCACCACCTTAACGAGATCGGAGTGAGGGCAGCTCTCGTGGGAGAGGCTCTTGTTCGCGTAGAGGACCCCGCAGAGCTACTGGGAAACATGGTCAAGGCGGGTTGTCCAGATTGCTGGCCCGATCTGGCCTCAGAAATGGAGATGGCTACTGTCTCCCTGGGGAAGGGAAATGAGTGAACTTCCGATAGACGTAGCGTGGACAGGTGAAGTGCCTGAACATGGACACTTCGGCTCGCACGGCGGCCAGTTCGTGCCGGAAACAATCATGCCATGTCTTCGCGAGCTTGAGGACGCGTACCTTGAGGCCGTCGCCGATCCAGCATTCCTTGGCTTACTGTCGTCGTTACAACGGACCTATGTTGGCCGGCCCACCTCCCTCTTTCGCGCTGAGAACCTGGGCAGAGAATTAGGGTCGAGGGTCTACCTTAAGCGAGAGGACCTCGCTCACACCGGGGCTCATAAGATCAATAACGCACTCGGTCAGGGATTGCTTGCCCAGAGGATGGGCAAGAAGCGAATCATCGCCGAGACTGGGGCCGGTCAACACGGGGTGGCGACGGCAACGGTGTGTGCGATGCTGGGGCTCGAATGTGTCGTCTACATGGGCGAGGAAGACGTCCAGCGGCAATCTCTCAACGTCTTCCGAATGAAGCTCTTGGGAGCCGAGGTCCGTCATGTTTTATCGGGAACTTCAACACTTAAGGACGCGGTCAATGAAACATTCCGCGACTGGGTCACGAATGTCCGGACGACTCACTACATTCTGGGGTCCTGTGTCGGCCCTCACCCCTACCCATGGATTGTCCGGGACTTCCAGTCGGTCATTGGAAGGGAGACTCGCAGCCAGATTTTAGAAGTCGAGAAGCGTCTGCCCGACCTGGTCGTGGCGTGTGTCGGCGGCGGCAGCAATGCTATTGGCATGTTCTATCCCTTTGTCGAGGACTCCAGTGTACGGCTTGTTGGAGTTGAAGCGGGTGGACAGGGTATCCCTAGCGGAAGGCATGCCGCCTCGTTGGTGGCAGGCTCACCTGGCGTTTTCCACGGAGCCAGCAGTTACGTTCTGCAGGACGAGCAAGGTCAGATTACAGGTACCCACAGCATTAGTGCAGGTCTGGACTATCCAGGGGTAGGCCCTGAGCATAGCTTCCTGAAGGATAGCGGCCGAGCACGCTATGTGGCAGCGGATGACTCTGACGCCTTGGCAGCTTTTGAGCTCCTGAGTAGGACGGAGGGCATCATTCCCGCTCTTGAGCCGTCCCATGCTCTCGCCGCGCTTCCAAAGTTGACGGAAGAGCTTCGAGCCTCAAATATCTCGGAGCCATTGGTAGTAGTAAACCTATCCGGCAGAGGCGATAAGGACATCGATACCGTGTCGCGTCTTCTGTCCGTGAGACTGTGACAGGCGTCGTGCCGACCAGCAAGCCTGCAACGATCAATGGGATCGACCGCGTATTTGAGGGATTGAACGGCCGGGCAGCCCTCATTCTCTACATCACCGCGGGTCACCCGACGCTTTCGAGGAGCCGGAGTCTCGCGCCGTTGATAGCAGAGCAGGCCGACATCCTCGAAATCGGCATCCCCTTCTCTGATCCGGTTGCAGACGGCCCCATCATTCAAGCCTCCAGCCAGGCGGCATTGGCAACCGGTACCCATATCGAGGACTGTTTCGAACTGGCAAGGCTGGTTTCCCAGCAGTCGGACACACCGCTGGTCTTCCTGACGTATTACAACCCGGTCCTCCAATTTGGAATCGATCGTTTCGCCAGAGAATGCCGAAGCTCCGGAGTTCAGGGAGTTATCGCGGCAGACGTGCCTCCAGAGGAGTCCGCACAAATCCATGCGGCTCTGCTTGAGCAGAACGTATACCTCATTCCTCTCGTCGCTCCTACGAGCACTCCAGATCGGCTTCAAGCGGCGTGCGCTACGGCCAACGGATTCATTTACTGTGTGAGTCGAACCGGAGTGACAGGTCTTCAAGATCAGGTGACGAGCGAGCTGCCGGAGTTTCTGTCTCGAGTCCGTGAATGCACCAACTTGCCGCGAGCCGTCGGTTTTGGCATTTCACGTCCGGATCATGTTCGTTCCGTGGCAAAGCTGGCGGAAGGCGTCATCATCGGCAGCGCGCTCGTCGATCTGATCGAACGGACGGAGGATGATTCAGCCGCCTCGGCCATCGAAGCCTATGTTGGTTCGCTGCGCAGGGAGTTGTCAGGTGGCGCTTAAGCGAGTCGTGACGGGCGTGCGTCCAACAGGTCCGCTGCATCTTGGACACTATGTCGGCGTTCTCCGCACGTGGCTGGATCTACAGGATCGATACGACTGCTTCTTTCTTCTCGCGGATGTTCAGGCGTTGACGACCAACTTCGAAAGCCCCCAACGGATTGCACAAGACGTTCATGAGGTCGTGCTTGATTGGCTGGCAGTTGGCCTCGACCCAGAAAAATCAACCTTCTTCCTACAAAGCCGGCTGCCACAGATTGCGGAGCTTACAGTATTTCTTGGCATGTTGGTGCCCATCTCACATGTTCGGCGCAATCCAACCATCAAGAGCGAAGCAGAGCAGCGGGGCTGGGAGAGCGATAACCTCACTTACGGCTTCCTCGGCTACCCCATCTCCCAAGCGGCCGACATTACCGTGGTCCGAGGCGACCTGGTTCCGGTAGGGGAGGACCAGCTTCCTCATGTTGAACAGACGCGGGAGATTGTACGTCGCTTCAACCGAGTCTATTCGCCCGTGTTTCCGGAGCCGCAAGCACTCCTTGGTCAGATTCCACGCCTGCCCGGCACCGATGGCCGACGGCAAATGGGCAACTCCCTCGGAAATGCTATCTACCTCAAGGATGAACCTTCGACGATCCGTCAAAAGGTGATGAGCATGTACACGGATCCGCGTCGCATACACGCGACGGACCCAGGCACTGTGGAGGGCAACCCCATCTTCATTTATCACGACGCCTTCAATGAAGATGCTGACGAGGTCAAGGAGCTGAAGGAGCGCTATCGAGTTGGCAAAGTAGGCGATATCGAAGTCAAAGAGAAACTGGCGCAGGCGATCACCAGCGTGTTGGAGCCCATTCAGGCTCGTCGAAGAGAATTGACGTCCCACCCGGAAACGGTGGAGCGGGCAATCGTCAAAGGGTCGGACCGAGCTTATGAAGAGGCGGCGTCGACAATGGATAAAGTGCGTCAGGCGATGGGTATCGACTACCAGCAGATCTAAGCGGCGCTGCGAGGCGTAGGCCCTTTTCTTCACGAGTACGCTGAGACAATCAGGCAGTTAGATAGTTCCCTGAGGAGGTTTTTCCGTGCCACAACAGACCTGGCGAACAGCACCAGCGATGGAGATCGATCCCAAGCAGGATTATCGAGCGGTTATCCGCACGGATCAGGGTGATATTACGGTCAAACTCTTTGCCGACGAGGCGCCCCAGACCGTCAACAACTTCGTATTCCTTGCTCGTCAGGGTTACTACAACGGCGTCATCTTCCATCGGACAATTGAGAACTTCATGATTCAGACGGGAGATCCGGAAGGAACGGGGAGGGGAGGGCCAGGTTATACATTCCGAGATGAGCCAGTGAGGCGGCGCTATACTGCGGGAGTCCTCGCGATGGCAAATGCCGGCCCCAACACCAACGGTAGTCAGTTCTTCATCGTTCACGGCAAGGATGTTAACCTTCCCCCCAGCTACACCATCTTCGGAGAGGTAGAGGAGGGTATGTCCGCCGTCAACGCGATCGCAACAGGAGCAACAAAAGCCGGAGCCGGTGGGGAAAGATCTCAACCTGTCAATCCGGCCCGGATTGAATCTATCAGCATAACGCCGTAGAAGGATCACCGAATCCGGGTGCTGTCAAAGCTTAATGGATGAACTGCGGGTGTGAGTCGCGGTTCACTCTTCTTCACTAAAGGCGAGGGGACCTATCCGAATCCCCGCTTAGTGGGAAATCTTAAACCGCCTGGGGTTCGATGTCGGCTGCTCTCTGAGCCGCTTCGATGTCGAGCGTATACCCAACGCCAGGAACGGTCCGAATCAGATCGGGTGCAGCGGTATCCACCTCGAGCTTTCGACGCAGGTTGTGGATGTGAGTCTTCAGAAGCGAGGAGATGTTGTCGGTAGTATATCCCCAGATCTCTTCGATGATCGTATGAGTCTCGACGACAGCATTTCGTCGCTCCATCAGCAGACGAAGAATCCTCGACTCGATCGGAGTTAGTCGGATTTCGCGATTCCCGAGCCGCACTGTCTGACGACGCGTATCAAAGGTCAACGCTGAACTTTGAACCAATGGGTCGTCGATTGGGCCACGATAGATCTCCTGCCGCCGAAGAACCGCTCGTATGCGTGCCAGCAACTGTTGCATGCTGAACGGCTTGGTAACGTAGTCGTCCGCGCCGAGGTCAAATCCGTCAAGGATGTCTTGCTCAGTGGTCCTGGCAGAGACAATGATAAATGGCGTGCTGAATTCCGTCCGGGCGCGCCTGGCTAGCTCAAACCCGCTGAGACGCGGCAGGTTCACATCCACCAGAACAAGATCCGGATCGTACTGCCGCCAGAGTGCAAGACCTTCCTCGCCGTTGATTGCGGTGTGCACGGTATATCCATGTCGAGCCAGCGCAAAATGCAGCAGTGCTGTTAGCTCGAGATCGTCCTCGACGACCAAGATACTGTAGCCCAAATTCATGAGGCGCTGTACGAATCAACGACATCAGACCCGGCTGCCCTGATCAGCCACTGGCTGGCGCCGGCATCAGCGGGCAGTTGGTTTTCCATGGGCAGGACTGAATTCTTTGCCCCGTAGGGCGTGAGGAGTTCCGCGCTCTCGTTCATTTGCAGCTTTCGAGGTCTTCCGAGATTAGTCCTTTAGCGCGCCCAGTGGCGCGCATGACGTCTCATGTGAGGATTTGGTCCCGCAACCACTGTATCGTCGAGATTGAGGCGAAAGATAGCCACATTGGGGGGAAGCGGTTAGGCCCTTCGCTACGCTGCACTCTCTAAAACGGAGACGTTCGCCTGGCGAGCAGGGGTTTTCGCCGCCTGCCGTTCCTGGTTACGGGGCACGGATCTGGCTCTAGAGGTCAAGATAATCATATCCTTAGTTTGTCGATTTCACCACCTTCTTGACTTCGGCAACAACCGGATCTTAACCAGCACTCGTTACGTTGCAACAGGTGACGATGTCTGCGACGATCGATCTTCAATCGTTGCGTAGACTAGTCGTCACTTGCCCGCGGCGAATAGAACTATTCAACTTCGAATAATCGGAGGGACTCGGACGTTGTTACACCTCGTTTTCGTTAAGGCGAGCCAAGCCCGAGTTGCAAGGGATCGATAGACGAGGCGTGTGTCAGGGAATGCGACAGGCATCCCCGCTTGCCTCAAGGGCACTCGACAGTTGTTTCAGCAATCTACAGTATTCGACCTCTCAACCAAGCGTATAAACGGAGACGTAAATGATGCCATCGAGTCGTGATCAGCTTGGCAGTGAACGAGCCCCCAGCCAAGCTGTTATGGAACCTCCTACCCGCGACAGCTTCGCTTCTGAACTGGCCCAGGAACCGGCTGTGCGCTCCCGTGGCTCCAGCTTTTTGAGAGAACGCCTCCTACGGCGTGGGAAAGAGGCTCCCCTTGCAATCATCGGGTCTGGACCTTACGGGCTGTCGCTGGCGGCTCATCTCTCGAATGCTGGGGTTCCCTACCGGATATTTGGAGTGCCGATGGACTTCTGGAGCGACCAGATGCCCGCCGGAATGTTCCTTCGTTCGTCCTGGGATGCTTCGCACATCGACGACCCTACTGGAAGCTTCTCGCTTGACGCTTATCAGGCGGAACACGGCACGTCTTTGCCACGACCGATTCCGCTCACCACATTCGTTGATTACGGTCGATGGTTTCAGAACATGGCTGTCCCCGAGGTTGATCAGAGGCGGGTCACAGAGGTCCGTTTGGATGACGGCATCTTTGGACTCACTCTCGACGACGAATCGACTGTTGATGCATCAAGAGTCGTCATCGCAACCGGGCTGACGCGTTTTCCATGGATTCCAGACGTCTTCCAGGATATGGCGGGGTCTGGTGTTTACCATGCGGCCGAGGTACCCGATCCCTCCGCCTTTAAAGGTCGGCGTGTAGCAGTAGTCGGACTTGGTCAGAGTGCGGTTGAAACGGCAGTTCTCATCGCCGAGGCCGGCGCAGAGGTGGAATTGATTGGAAGGCGACCCACGGTGAGGTGGCTCAATCGCAGTGGGAGACTTCACCAGCAGAAGGGCTTCACTCGGTCGCTCCTGTATCCACCGACAGACGTGGGCCCGCCCGTCCTGAATCAGGTAGTGTCTAGGCCTAACCTTTGGCGGAAGATGCCGAAACCGGTCAGGGACTGGGTGGCCTTTCGAAGTATTCGTCCAGCTGCGGCCAGCTGGCTGACAGACCGCTCCTCCGGAGTTAAGATTTCAACCGGGCTATCGGTCATCGGGACCCAGAAGAGGTCTGGAGGCGTTCACATGGTCCTGGACGACGGAACCAGTCGCGACCCCGAAGTTGTGGTTCTTGCTACCGGATACCGTGTCGACCTGACCCGATTCGATCTCATAGAGCCGAGTCTTCTTGGCGCTATACGCACGCTTCAGGGATACCCGCTCCTGGGCACTGGCTTTGAGTCCTCGGTCCCAGGTTTGCACTTCGTGGGAGCTCCGTCGGCGATGAGCTTCGGGCCTCTCATGAGATTTGTCTCGGGCACTCGGTTCGCCTCACCAGCTTTGACGGCAGCTGTGGCCCGACAGTTGAAAGCCTAGCATGGCAGTGGCACAGCGGGCTGACTACGGTAGTTCCGCCTCAACCCGGGACCGTTTCGCACCCATCTCTCCAACGGCGGGCGCCATCGTCATCGGGGGCGACTATCGTGGCCTTGGAGCCGTGAGGTCACTTGGACGGAGGGGGATCCCCGTCTGGGTTGCTAAGGGAAATCACTCGGTAGCTACCCACTCCCGGTACTCCCGACGGACGTTTGAATGGCCAGATGGAGATGACGACGCTCAAGTCTCGCTGCTACTTTCACTCTCTGCCGAGACAGCTCCTGACCGGTGGGTCTTGATACCGACGTCAGACGAGACGGTGGCCCTGCTCGCGAAGAATTATGACGCTCTGAACGAACACTTCGTGGTCAGTACAGGCGAGTGGACGGCGGCTCAGACAGCATACGATAAGCGGCTTACCTATGACCTTGCGCAGTCGCTTGGAGTCGCCACTCCGTGGACGTACTACCCTTGGGATCGTAAAGACGTAGAACGGCTCGAGTGCTCGTTCCCGGTGATCATCAAACCCTCAGTGAAACGAGGTGTAAACGCCCTAACACATGAGAAGGCGTGGCGTGCGGACGACCGCGAAACGCTCATAACAACCTATGAGGCGGCCAGGAAACTCATGCCTGCCAGCGATCTGATGATTCAGGAGATGATTCCCGGTGGCGGGAGCCAACAGTTTTCGTTCGCTGCCCTAGCAGAGGAAGGCCGGTCTTTGGTGAGTGTCGTGGCCTGCCGCGCTCGTCAGTATCCTCTGGATTTTGGACGGCACACGACATGCGCCGTCTCCATTGAGGATTCGGTTATTGAGGATTTGGGCCGACGAGTCGTTGCCGGTCTGAATCACACCGGTCTGATCGAGATCGAATTCAAGCGCGATCCACGAGATGGAGCTACCAAGCTTCTGGACATCAATGCCCGCGTTTGGGGCTGGCATACGATCGGACAGGGTGTGGGTGCAGACTTCGTCTATTTGCTCTGGAGACTTCTCAGTGGTGAGCAGATTCCCGAGTACCGATTCCCACCTGGCCTGGTTTGGGTGCGCCTTTGCACCGATCTTCCAACTGCTCTAACGGAGATCCGGATGGGGCAGCTTTCTCCCAGGACATATATCCGCTCTCTCATGCGCCGTCTGAACCTGGCTGTGGCCGCTGTAGATGATCCTATCCCTGCCATCGTGGATTTACCGCTGCTTTTCAGACTATGGCTTCGAAGACGAGCCCTGTGAGCGACCTCTCAGGCCAGGTTGAGTTGGAAGATTGTCGCCACAGTGATCAGACTGCGGTCAATAGAGAAGACAGAATCTCGTGGTGTCCCAGGAATTGGGATAGTGGAATCTGCAAGGTCGAGCTGTGATCGTCGAACCTGTGGACGAGGCGAAGCACCCTAACTCGATCAATTACCGGCAGCTGTATACTTCGGACGTCTATGAGCTGAGGAACCCCGGATGGCACGTAAGCGAGTCGGGGTGGAAGGCCCGAGCTATCGCCAGCATGCTCGAACGCAACCATCTCGTCCCATCCAGCGTCTGTGACGTTGGCTGCGGCGTGGGAGGCGTGATGGCTGAACTTCAACGGAGCCTGCCGGAACGGGCGGTCCTACGCGGGTACGACATTTCCCCGTCGGCCATATCAAGAGCCGAGAAGCTAGAGAATGCTCGGCTCCAATTTTTCCTCGGGGACATTCAAAGCGCTCCAAAGCACCACTACGACTTGCTGCTCGTTATTGATGTTCTCGAGCACATTGAGGACTATTTCTCTTGGCTCCGTGGCCTTCGAGGCATCGCAAGCCATACCATCTTTCACATTCCTCTCGATCTGACGCTTCATCGTCTCCTCCGGCCGCGAGCGCTCACTTCCATCAAATTCCGCTACGGTCACCTTCACTTCTTCAATCGCGATCTGGCCCTGCAAGCGATCGAAGATTCGGGATTCAAGGTCGTTGACTGGTCATATACGGAGGAGTTTCGTGAGCCTGCGGGTTCGGAATCGTCAGCTCGCGCTCTGAGATTTCCGCGAGAGGCTCTGTATCGGCTTAGTGAAGATTGGGCGGTTCGGATTCTGGGTGGCTGTCGACTTCTCGTGCTTGCTCAATGAAGGCAGTCATCATCAAAGGGGTGTTTGTGGTAACTCCTCGTAAGTGGTTCGCCGGCGAGACGCTGCCGACAGTTGTCTCAACTGAAAAGGGTGCCTTCACTTCGAGGCGCTCAAGTCGCCTTCTCGCAGCCTTTTTGGCTATGCCGTCTGCCTTCCGACATGCTATCAATATCGAGGGATGGAATTTCCAGAGCTTCAGGTGCAAAATGAGTCTTGATCTTGGCTCAGAATCCCCTTTGAGGTCGACCTGATGGCCGCAGTTGCTGCGGACACATCCTCTTCATTGCGACACAGCTTTAGCAATTCGCCGGAGTCCGACCTGAGGGCGATTCTCGATAGACCCGTCCAAGGACAAGCGATGGGGCCCCTTTGTGGCACGACATCCCGCCGCACTAGTGTTTCACCAACCGGCGTGGACTGGCCTCATGACGAAAATGTTCGGCTATCAGCCGCGTTTTCACGCACTTGAGGACGCGCAAGGCGAGATCGTCGCTGCTTGGCCGCTCATGCTCATTCGTAGCCGGCTGACTGGCACCCGACTGGTATGTATTCCGTTTTGCTTCCGTGCTGGACCTCTTATCAGTACGGCAAACGAAGCGAGCCAGCTCTTTCCTGAAGTTCTCAAGGACGCGGCCGATTGTAAGGCGGACTGGATCGAAGTGCGAGGCTGGCCTTCGGATTTGGCAGTGCCGCATCCCCTTAGAGCGGGAAGCTTCTATGTCCGGCATACGCTGGATCTTTCGTCAGGCGTAGAGGGCGTTTTGGCTGGATTGAAGAAAGATATGCGGTACTCAATTCGGCGTGCGGAACGGAACGGCCTCTCGGTCCGATCTGGGAGCGGCCCCGCCGACCGAGCCATCTTCTATAACCTTTACGTTGATCAGCGACGTCGTCAAGGACTGTTACCGCAGCCCGAGAAATTCATCAACGCAATTTGGGATGCAATGGAAGATCTGGGCGGTTTCGCCGCAATTGTCGAGCACGGAAGCCAACCGGCCTGCGTAATGCTATCCATAGGTCACGGCTCTACCATTGTGGGAATGTACTCGGGGACGGATATTATTGCCCGTAAGGTTCGGGCCGTGCCACTGGCGATTTGGAAGAGCGTTGAGTTGGCCTGCCAGGCGGGCTATACCTCCTACGATTTCGGGAGAAGTGATGTAGATGCCGACGGCCTGCAACGTTTCAAGGCCGACTGGGGAGCCAGTAGCGAAAGGCTCCCGTACCTGTTTTATCCCAATCCACGAGGAATCAATAGCGGCGACCAGCCCGGAATTGCGCGATCCCTCTTGCGGTTGAACGCGCGGTTTGCCCCCGACATCCTATTCAAGGGAGTCGGCTCGCTGGCCTATCCCCACCTGGGATAGCAGCTACCTTATTTGCGAGAAGGGAAGCCTGCTGTCGTTACTATCCGTAGATACGGATGGGCGTCAGGTCAGAGGCTTAGATTCAACCAAGGTGCTTGTAGATTCGACCGCTCATGCGGACCACTATCCGCTCGGGGACAATTCGCAAGTAGCTCTCCAGAAGGAGGCGCTTCAGGTGACTGGGCTGAGCTACATTCACTCCACTTGCACGGCCGTGGTAGTAGTAGCTTAGGTCCTCCCGAGATGCTCCCCACTGCTCCTTGAAACGCAGCAGGCCGGTATCCCCAGCATCTGTGCGCCCAAAATCAAACGTTGCATAGCCCCGAGAGCAACCTTCTTCGACTGACCTCCATAGAGCGAGTGGTGTGGCGAGGATATCCCTGGCCAGGGGTAGGGCACCCGAGTGCGTCCACGTCATCGTCGCCCGATGGGCCACGACCAGCAAGCCACTCACGGGTGACCCGTCGTGTTCTGCCAGCACCATGAAACCGTTGCCGGGAACGATAAACTTTTCATAAACCTTTTGGATGAAAGCCTCGGGTTGAGGCAGAAGTCCTTGCTGCCGGCGTTGGTCTAGATAGAGTCGGTAGAAGAGGCGCAGGTCACTATAGCTCTCGCCGACGCGTACGGTGACGCCGTTCTTGACCGCCTTCCGGATCGACCTCCTCATGTTCTGGCTTAAGCCCTCTGTGACCGACTCGGGGCCTCGGGAGATATCAAGTTTGTGGGTCACATGGAGGCTCGCTCTCTGCAACCCCTGCGGCGGAGCAATAGCTCTCGGCCAGTCACGGACCTCTATCGACCGCACTCCCATAGTGCCACCCTCCGAAACCACGGACCGGAGGAGCTGTTCACCCTGCTCCTCGGAATCGATCAATGGTCCAGCGCGGTGACACAAGGGCAGACAGACCAGCCGGTTACCCGTCAACCGGCTCTTGACGAGGATCGCCGGCCAGGCGGCGACAATCCCGCCATCCACCTCGAGACCATAGACGCGAGGCTCGTATCCGAAGGTCTCGACAAGCGCCGAGGTCCACCCTGGCTGGTGAAATACGTTCGCCTCCGGATGGTTTCCCACGAAGAAGGGCCAGCGAGGATCCGCCAGAGGGTCGATGACGACGGTACTCATCACCCTACCCTCACCTGGTCGATCGTGCTGAGCGCGGGCGTTCACCAAAGAAACGGAAGTCACAATGTCTTGATCAGCCTTTCTTTCTGCGATTCAGTTGACCTTCGATTTGGACCATGGCCTATGCCAGGTGCCGGTAGATTTGTCTGCTCATCCCTGAGAACACCATGTCGGGAGCCAGAGACGCATAGATTTCAAGGATGCGCTTCTTTGTTGGACTGGGATTGCCGGTATTTACGCCACTCCGCCGGCCGTACCAAACGTATGGAAGCTCCTCACCTGTCGCTCCCCAATAGCTCTTGAATTCCTGAAGACCGACTGCGGTAGGCGCGCTCCGTCCGAAGTCGAACGTCCTATAACCACGCTCGGACGAGATTTCTATGCTTCGCCCGATCGCCAAGGGGGTGGCTAGAGCTTTGCGCGCCATGGAGCTGGTGCCTGAGTCAATCGCGACTACGCTCGTGCCGTGACCAATAAGGAGGATAGCGCAAAGCGGACCCGCCGAGGACTCAGCTATCACGATGAATCCGTTGCCCGGCACAACCAGATTCTGATAGAGCTTGCGGACGAACGCCTCGGGCTGCGGAAGCAATCGTTGCCGCCGTCGCTGGTTGAGGTACAGCCGGTAGAAGATCGAAACATCCGCCTCACTGTCGCCAAGTCGCACTGTTACGCCGTTGCGTTGGGCTCGACGGATGGAGTATCTCGCGCCGTGGCTGAAACTCTTGGTGACTGCTTCTATCCCCGGCGAGAGGTCTAGGATGTGTGTCGAGGAAATGGTGGTTCGGCAGAATTCGGCCGGTACTTCGATCTCCATTGGCCAGTCGCGGGTTTCAATCGACCCCACTTTATTAAGCGAAGCGTCCTTAGTCAGAGCGTGAGCAAGCAAGGTCGCCTGCTCTGTTGAATCGACCAGCGGACCGGCCCGGTGGCAGAAAGGAAGGCATACCAGCCGGTTACCGGTGAGACGGCTCCTCGATAACATCGTGGGCCATGCCGCAACGATCTCGTTTCCGCGTTCAAGCACGTGAAACCTCGGCTCATATCCAAAGGTCTCCGTCACTGACGATGTCCACCCTGGCTGGTGAAAGACGTTGGCGGCCGGGTGCTGATCAACAAAATCACCCCATCGAGAGTCCATCAGAGGATTGACGATAGATGCGGCTAGCCCACTGTCTTTCACGAGCGTTGGAGAGGATGCAGCTTGTCGAGACTCTGGCGCCGTGTCGACGTTCACCTGAACAGCCTAGAGGAGCAGCCGCACTTCCGCAGCTCGAATCTGAGGGGCATTTTCATCATGCCCAGACAAACTCCACGCCGGCAGCTTCTGCCGCTTCCATGTCGCCCTGGCGATCGCCGATGAACAAGGTCTCCTGGGGCTTCACGGACGCCTCTCTCATTAGCTGCTCTAGGCCTTCTGGCTCTGGCTTCCAATAGTTGACATCGTCGGAGCCAACCAGACCATAGATGGTAGACGAAAGTCCTAGCTTGGTTAATCCTGTCAGAATAGTGCTCCGCAAATTGACGGAAAAGACAGCCACTTTGACAGGGTTGGCGCGCGAAGCGATGGACCGTGCCTCCTCAACGATAGCCTGGCGAGGCTCCTGGTACTCAACGGCTTGTCCTTCGTACTCCCCGAGAATGCCGAACATTGCCGGCAGATCATCGCGCCCAACCGTGTCGCGAAACCTCGCCATCTCTCCCCAAAGGGGACGAAAGGACGATGTGAATCCATATTGGAGCGCTCGATTCACCAGGGCCATTCTGGCCGCCTCCCAGTCGACATTCAAACGGGCCAATGTGCCATCGTAGTCAAAGACGACGAGACGCTTCCCATTGAGGGCCTGCCGGATGCTTTGGACGACTGCCCCATCACTTCCAGCTGTCGAGCTCAAGCCGGTATGAGCCGTCTGTCCGGTTCTAGCCGGTAGGCAGGAAAGATCGGAGACCCTTCTGGGTCGACAAACACTTCATCCCAATAGCGAAGCATCGTGACGCCGGCTCTCGTCCTGCCGATTACAGGCTGCACGGGCATATCGAGAGCGAGCTTCAGCAGAATGAGCGGGCTGTTGAGTCCGGCCGCCAGTGAGAGAGCCAGTGCTCCCGAGAAACGGGGATTGACCTCGTTGAAGAGCACTTCGTTCTCGCGTCGGAATACCTGAACATTCGCCGGACCACGGATACCCATCAGCTCGACGAGGCGAATCACCTCGGCTTGAAGAACAGGATCGGAAACTGTACGACCTTTGTACGAAACCCCACCTTTCGTTTCCAGCCTCTCGCGGATAACCACGCCCAAAACACTACTACTCCAGTCGGCGAGGACGTCAGCCGTGAACTCGGGAGCATCAATGAGCTCTTGGACCATCAGTCCGGGAACTCGGTCAAGGTAAAGCTCGAGGTCATCGGCATTGGAGACGGCGTAGCAGTCGATGCTGGATCGACCATCGAGGGCCGGCTTTAGAAACACGGGATACGGTAGCTCAGCCTTCTGCTCGCGGGCTTCAGTCTCCGTCCAAGTGCGCGCGGTCGCGAACCCATGCTCGCGATAGAACTCGTCCGCCGCAAGTTTGTCGTTGACCATCCGAATAACGGAGGGAGGGGACATGCCCACAAGGCAACCCACTTGTTCAAACAGGCCCATGGCATCACTCAACGGAGCGAATTCATAGTCAACGATCGGGATCAACAGCGCAGCATCATGGGAACGACAGATGCCAAGAACTTCCGGCACGAACGACGGGTCCGAGGCCGAAGGCACTTTATAGAAGTGGTCACTGAAGTAGCGTCCTGCAACCTGATCCGCCGCATCAACAGTAACGATTTCGACGGGGATCTCGTCCTGCATCCGTAGCGCTTTGATCACGGACTGACAGGTAACGGTACCCGATCCCGTGATCACCACGGTGGCCGGCCCGGTTCGGTTCACTCAGAACTCCTTTAATCTCATTGCGAAATCAAACAACGTAAGGGCATCGATATCCCCCGTGACGCTTACACAGCTCCTGAACCCCTTTGGCCAGGGAGCCACTCGTATTAGTGTCTCTTGCAACCCCTGAAGAGCTCTGATCGTCTTGTCGGGCGGACTAGAAGGATGGGCCAGAGAGTCGAGGTTAACCGCGTAGTGTCCATTGGGACTCTCCGCACGCTCCGTCAAGAATCCTGCTTCTTGAATGCGGTCAATCGTTGCGGAGGTCCAAGCGGAGCCGTACGCTACAACAGGCTTCTTCGTTTGCTCCACGACGGCGCTCCCGCTTCCGTCAAGCTCGATGCTTCCATGTCGGGTGACAACACTAGCGGCTGCTTCGGACGTCACAAGCCAGCGCCCTGCCCCTTCCTCTTTCACTGAGACCTTGGTGGGAGCCCGCTTCAACCACCACGATGCGATATCCCCAAGCGTGGCAAGCCATACGTCTCCAAAGGAGCGAGCTTCAGCCAGCGTTGCATCCAGCGGGGAATTGCAGAGCACCGCACGCTCCGGATGCAAGCAAATAACAAACGTTTCCCCGTGGTCGCGGCTGTCCTTGAGGACTCGCAGCCAAACCCGCGCCATCGTGGCAGGATCAAGATGCAGGCGGTCAACCATATCTTCGTCTTGAGGAATCGACATGGGAATCCTCAGTAGCCCACCTTCGGTGGAAGGCAGCACAGCCATGCTACCGGCATCTCGCACATTGAAGAGGGTGCACAGACGCCTATAGTCGGCCCGTGCTTCGTCTGACATGGTCACGTCTTCCTGCTCGAATGCCGGCCAGGCATAGACCGGTGTGGCATCATACCGAAATCCGGTGGCCCGAAGGGCGTCGAGGGTGTCGCCGTTCCAACGGGAGTACGGGCATCGCCATCCGTCCACATGAAAGCCAAGCTCGTCCAGCTGTTCTCTGGCCAGCTTTACCTGCTCGAATTGCTCGCCCCGCGGAATAGTGGCGTAGTCGTTGTGCACATAGCCGTGCGCTGCCAGCTCGACCCCCCGATCGCGAAGCCACTCCAAGACGTAGGGATTGCGTCGAGCCGTGACCGCCGTAACGGGAAGAGTGGGACGCACAGAGTGCCGGTCCGTGACCGCGAGCAACGCTTCAAGATGGCTTTGGCTCTTCCGCGCCGTCAGCCCGAATCGATTAACGATAGTGGGTAACCGCGTTATCGCATTCCTCGGCCCCCGGCTCTGACCGAGGACGAAGGAAAGCCACGTCGACTTGGATCCCAGATTCGCCTGATTGGGTCGTTCAGTCTCGTCCTCTGGGTCACCTCCGGCGGCATAGACATTTAGATAATCCCTTCGTGCCTTCCTCCACGCTAATGTTTCAAAGTATCGACGCCGACCTTCCTGCCCCAAAGCCTCTCGGCGAGGTGGGTCATCGTAGAGTGCCTGGATCGCCGCTGCCAGACGTTTCGGATCTTTTGCCGGCACATAGCAAACAGCGTCGTCGCCGAAGTAAAGGCGCAAAGAGGGAAAGTCTGAGGCAATCGTCGGAATGCCAAGAAGCAAATACTCCATCAGTTTGTTTGGCATTCCGTCGATCCAGAGGGGAACAACTCCTAAATCGGCTTGAATCAATCGAGCTGCAATGTGCTCAAAATAGACAACCCCGGAAAAATGAATCCGGTCTCCGAGACCAAGGTCCGACACCTGAGCCTGTAGTTGAGGCTCGAACTCGCCCAACCCGATAATCTCGAGCTCAAGGCTGGGAATAGAGTCGCGCAACAGGCCCACTGCTTCAATAAGGGTCTGAATTCCGTAGCGTTCGAGCAGCGAGCCGTGAGTTACGAGTCGGAACTTATCCTGCGGGTCTCTCGCAAAGTCTGGTCCTCGCGGAATCGACATCGCCCACACCTGCGAGGAACACCGCCTCGTCAGGCCCATTCGCCACAAAGGTGATCTTGTCCGCCGGGACACCCTTCTCGATAAGTCTCGACCGGGCCTTCTCGTAGGGAGTCATCACACTGTCGGCCAATCGCGCCGCAGTGAGCTCTATGAAATCGAGAGTCCGTACCAGAGGATGCTTGTGAGACCAACCATGGTCGGTCGCGAGAAGCTCTGCCATGTTCTCGAACATGTACAGAACCACTTTGGCGCCCATGAGCTTGGGAACCAGGCCAGCAATCAACAGCCAGTCCGGCATGGTATCGATCTCGACGTAGTCATAACGTCCCACCAACGATCGGAGTGCCAATGCACCAGAGGCCAACACCGGGAGGCTGATGTATTCGAAGAGGTAGCGAGCCATTCCTTGACGTTTGTGTTCCAGAGGCAACCGGATGACGGTGACTCCGTCATGCTGCTCGAAGTGCCGCTTCCCCGGAAACATGTCGCAGATGACATCAACCTCGAATCCGGCAGATCGTAACGCCAGAACATCACGTTGCAGGTGTGGGTGCTCTGGATACAGACCGTGGCGCACGATGGCTACCCTGCCGCGAGGTTTTGCGGGAACAGTCATCGTGCGGTCCTAACCGACATGCCTATAAAGAAGACCACCGGCCTTCTCAAACAGGGAATCCGGAGCGAGTTTTGTAAAGACGTCGAGAAGGCGCTTCTTCGGCCCCTTCGGGTCTCCAAGGCTCTCACCTGCCGGCTGGGGAAAGTAGTAGTACGGCAAGGACGATCTGATGCCTCCCGCCCCCTCCTTGAAGCGATGGAGCCCGACGGCCGCGAGATCGCTACGGCCGAGATCGTATCGAACCCCTCCCCTCTTACATTCGATTTGGAGACTCTTCCAGAGAAGGAGATGGTTTGCACTAAAGTTCCAGTAGGCGCTGTCGGAGACCGCAAACTTGTCCAGCGCCGTCTCACGGTGCTGAAAGACCACCAGCGCGCCGAGAGCAACGTCTTTTCGTTCGGCGAGCAAGAGATATCCAAGACCCGCATCCAAGACGTTTCGCCAGATAGCCTCGAAAAACCGCCTCGGTTGAGGAAGCATCGCGTGGCGGCGTCGAAGCTTGAGATTCAAGGAAATGAAGGTTTCCATGTCTCGCCGACCTTCGCCAAACCGTACTGTGACACCTTCCTTCTTGGCTCGGCGGATACTTCGCCTCATGTTTGCGTTGAAGCGAGCAAACACGGCATCAGGACCCCGCGACAAATCGATAGCGTGCCTGACGTAGTTGTTGCTAGGTAAGAGCATATTGGGAGAAGCATTAACTCCCGTCCAGCCCCGAATCTCCAGTCTTGACGCTTTCTTCTGTTCCATGTCCGAGAGCATCGATGCCAAGAGACGCGAGCCTTCCTCCTCGCCCGCGATCAGGGGGTGACACTCATCGCAGAAGGGCAATGAAACGAGGCGCCGACCGGTTAGCTTACTATCCACCAACATCGAGGGCCAGCCAGCTATGGCCTCCCCGGAAGTATCGAATAGTGCCCGGTAGTTTGGAGCATACCGATAGGATCTCCGTCAGGACCCGTGCCCACGCGGAGGTATGAAAAGCGGTGCTTTCCGGGTGCCCCTCCACGAGCCGGTCCCACCGGGAGTCGTGGATCGGGTCAATCGCGCCAACATGGGTGGCAAGCAAGTCGGAAGTGGCTATCATTTCTCCCTTATTGGTAGCCCATTCGCCTCACAGCGACTATGGTACTTCGACTTCCAGTCTCTTGCGGCCCTTACCTTTGATCGAGTGCTTCGCCAGTGCGGATTCGTAGACGGAAACAACTCGCCGAGCCGTCGCGTCGAGTGCAAAGTGTCTAACATGTTCTCTGCCATTCGTTCTGCGAGCAGGGCTTATTGCCGCCTCGAGATGGACCGAGATTTCCGCTGGATCGTCGCTGGTCCGGTAGCACCCATCGGTTCCATCTATGACCTCCCAATTATCTCCGGCGTTGGTCGCCACAACTGGAAGATTGCAGGCCATAGCCTCCTTCACAACCTGCGCCGAGCCTTCACATGTCGATGTCATCGCGAAGACATCGCAGGCGTTCATGTATAGAGGAATCAGGTCGTGTGGCTGCTGACAAACGACAATCAATTCCACATCCTGATGGCGAGTGATAAGTCGGTTGGTGGCTGCGTTCACTAGATCGAATCTCTTCCGAAGGTCCCAGGTGTTGCCGGCGAAGAGCACGTAGCGCTTGTCGGGGTCCAGCCCGAGCATCCTCCTCGACTCCATTCGATCTCGAGGACGGAAAAGGTCGAGGTCGATTCCGCATGGAATCACGTGAGCACTGGATGCTCCGAGTTCGGGAACCATCCAGTCCGCAACGACGATAAGCTCACTTGGCCACTTTTTCGTCCATCGACAAAGCGGACCCTGGAGCGGATCACGCAGCTCGGGACCATGGTGGGTCAAGACAAGTGGCAACGACCACTGAAGACGTCCAACTACCCCAGAAAATACGTAATGAGCATGGAGCACATCGTACCGTTTGTGCTGCATGGCTTTCCAGAGTGAGGGAAGCCCTGTCAGGTAGCCCTTGTGTCTGAGCCGGCCTTCACGACCGTTCATAAACACCACGTCAACGTCGTGGCCAAGGTTCCGAATAGAGGCCACCTGTTCTCGAACGAAGATTCCAAACTGTGGATTGCGTTGAGTCGGGTACATATTTGTCAGTGTCAAGATGCGCACGATGTCACATCTCCTTCCTTCTCCACAACCACTGGGGTTGGCGAGCTCCCCCGCTCGGTGACGAGCGAGTCTACCGGGGCAAGAAGTCGGGACGCGATGGCATCCCAGGAAAAGGCCTTAACACGAGCTCGAATCACAGAGGGATCCGGGACCTCTTTTCCTAGCGCAGCGGAGCGAACCGCGTTTACAAGTTCATCATCGTCCGCGGCGTAATTCATCCCAGATCCCGGCGGAATCCACTGCGGGAGTGATCCAAAGGGAGTCGATACGACTCGAAGGCCACAGCCCATTGCTTCAAGAACCGAGAGGGGCATCTCGATTGCCCCATAGTATGCATGTACCGGAAATAGGTAACAGTCCGACAACTGGTAAAGCTCGGCAATGTCGTCGACGTAGCGGCGTATGACCATCACCCCCTCTTCCTCAAGGGACTCCCGAACACCCGCATCCGCCTCCATCGAGGTACTGGCTACCATGACGACCCGGATCCCTAGCTCTCGTCGGATGCGACCCAGGACTTGCAAGTTTCGTTGATGCCGAAGGTGCCCGACGTGGAGCACGATGAACTCATCCCTGTCCAGGTCGTACTTCCTTCTCAAAGCCCGCTTCACCTCCACGTCGGCGGGAAGAAATCGATCGACATCCACGCCGGATGGGATGGCAGCGGCTCGAATTCCCAGGCCCGCCAGTTGATCCCGGGTTGCAAAACCTTGGGCTACCGTCACGTCAGGATGGAAACGACGAATGAGCAATCGAGCTAGCGGTCCGTACTGCCTCACCTGAAGAGAGACCATCATCGTAGTACAGCCTCCGGAGTGGCGTTTCAGGACTGCACTTCGGATGAAGGCATTACGGGTACCGGCGGCCCTCGGAACGTAGATGAGGCGATCAGGTTTGAATGATGCCAAAAGTCCTGAAAGCTCCTTACCCCGCATGAGGTGATTCGCAGGCGCGCACCGCACTGAGTCCGGGAGCGGCCCTTGCGGAGCCGTGGAGATCGTGATCGCTTCGACGTCATTCGGGAGATGGGAAGCGACAGAGAACACGAACTTCTTGAGGCCTTCGTCGATTGGAAGAGCCAGATCTTCCGAAACGAGGGCGAGCCGAAGACGTGACCTAACCATCGGCGACCTGAGTTGATCGGCTTGGGGCCACACCCTCTGGCGACAATGCAAGAACCGTCATCATTCCCATCAGCCCCCAGAATAATGTCGCCCCGGGCCCAGCCTCAAGGGTTGCGGAGACGAACGAGACAAACACGGTAACGGGAACCACGTACAGATATCCCAACAGTAGTGCCCGCCGCTTTGGATCCTTCGAGCGGAGGTAAGCCCTACGACCGAGGATGAAGCAAGCTGCGATGCAGGCCAGATAAGCAAGGGTTCCCAGCACGCCTACTTCAGCGATCATATGCGTCCAGAACATATCGATTTGATTACCGGTTCCATAGAAGTAGTTGGACAAACCGTACTGGGCATAGAGAGGGGTGTGTGTGATCAGCGCCACGTGTCCGCCAAATCGCCCAGGACCGACCCCAAACAGAAGATGCGAGCCAATCAGTGGTAGGGAGAGTTTGAGTAGAGTCAGTCGAAGATTTCCATGAGTCGTCTCCAGGAGCCTCGTCGCAAATGGAGCGAATAGCAACCCGACGACTAGGAGAAGCGGGATAACATACACGACGAACCAGTGAAGAAGCTTTCTTTCAACGGTGAGACCCAGGAATAACATCCCGAGTGGAATTGCCAGCCAAGCTTCGCGGGTGAATGTCAGCAATGTGGCAAGAAGCATCAGCACGGTGGCGGTGGCAAGTAAGAGTCGCTTTCCACCCTGGAAGTTTCCAAAGAAAAGCAGCATCATGGCGAGTGGTGAAGTCATTGCAAGATAGTCGCCGAAACTAATGGGGTGCTCGAACGGCCCGTCCACACGCATCAGACCTCCACTCCCCGTAAAGCGCACCCCTCCGAAAATCCAGGCGGGACTGTGAGGAACGGCCTGCAGGATTCCAATGACTGCGGCAATGGCCATAATTCCCACGGCGGCGTACGAGAACCTCCGCACATCACGAGTTGTAATGCCGATGTTAACGAGGATCAGGAAGATGATCATCGAGTGTACTGTGGAAAGCGTTCCCAACTCCGCGACGTGAAGCGGCACGGAGTTCGCTACGGTCGATATGAGGCAGATGGCAAGGAAGGCAGCAACCGGAATACCAATCTGTCGAAAGGAGAAGACCGGATACCGCTTCAGGATCAGGTTTACGATGATCGTCCAAGATAGGCCAAACACCAACAGCCCATCTCCAACGGTTGAGAGGTCGTTCGAATACGAGAGGAGATGAACACCCACGGCCTTTTCAAAGACCAGCCATCCAAGTGCAAGGTAGGCAACGGCGGACGGGTGGCGGAGAAGAGTGAACACGAATACAGCGGCGATGAGAAGTCCCGCAAGGATGAGTGCGATGTTGGCATAGACGGCCATCGCGACCAAAATCTCGATCGCTACGAGACCGACCAGCGCCAGCAGTACCGAACTTCGAGATTTTGGGCCGCTCAACCCGCCTCGATCAAGGTGGGCGATCATCGCCTAGGAAGTCTCCTGCAGCTCCGGCTCGGCCAACTGGGATGCCGTACTGTGCTTTGGCAATGCCTCGAGAGCCGCGTGCCTCGCCAGGCCCCTGTCACCAGCATTTACCACGAGCCCAAGAACACGAATGCCATGGCCTCGCAGAAGCTCGTACGTGCTGAGCAAGCCCTCGTCCGCGTGTTCCTTTCTAATCACAACCAGCGCTCCGCCAACCGAGGTCGCTAGCCCAATTGCACTCGGTGCTTCCAATGCAGAAACCCCATTGACCAGCACGATATCCGCCGCATCCGATACCTCTCGGAGGCCCTGACTCCACGCGTCGCCGGAGATCTCAAAGGGACCAAACGAAGATGTAGCAGCGGTTGGATTCAAATCCAAGCCAATCGGCAGCAGCCACAGTGACCCCACGGGAGTTCCTGTGTTGTAGTCAACGCGTTGCAGCAGCTGGGTAAGGGACATTTCCGGATACGCGAGGAAATCAGCCAAACCGGGGCGGTCCTCAAAGCCGAGGAACGAAGACAGGCCTCCTGCCGGGTCTCCGTCCACGATGACGACTCTTAAGTCCCTTTGAGTGAGCGCGCACGCAAGGCTTAACGTCGTCTCCGCCTTGGGATCACGATGAGTGGGACTTGTTATGTAAAGCGTGGGGTTTGTCTTGCCCACAAGGCGAGCCACAACGTCGGCTGTCTCCTGCGCCGACTTTCCCAGTGCCGCTAAAACCTGGGCCCTTGCGGCATTATCCTGCAATAACTGTTTCGCCTTCCCATCGAGGCGAAGGCTTGGGCTCGGTAGATGCCCGATAACAGGCACACGGAGCTTCCCCTTGTTCGAACGTCCGGGCAGCACTCCAATCACGGGAAGCATCGATCGCGATTGAGCATAGTCCAAGAAGGCAGCAAGCGCTAAGCTGAGGATAAATCCGAGCACTACCGCCGGGAGCACCGTCTTGGTAATCGACGACTTCTTGGTAGCGATACGGTGAACACTTCCAGAGCTAACGGAAGCGGGCGGTATGGGATTCGGATTCGCCCCTTGAAGGCTGCTGTAGGCAGTCTGATAGTCATACTCGAGCAGGTCGAGCCGTGCCCGCATCCGTCTTAGAGTCTGCGGCCCAACTAGGGGAGCGCCCGTGGCGCCCGGCCCGCAAGCGCAAACTCGCAGGTACTCGCTGTCGGCAACCTGGTACCGGTGGCTGGCCCTTTGAGCTGTCCGAGCCAGAGACCGTTGCAGGGCCTTTCCTTCTGAAGCGACCCGACGGTCCTCAAGCGAGGCAAGATACTGCGCCACGCGCGTCGCAACCGTCGCGGCGACCTGAGGGGTTGTTGCGACCGTAGTGATGTTGACCTGTGGCGCGTTCGAGGCAATCGTCTTTCCTATGCTCTTTAGAGCCGCCAGATTAAACGTCGGGCTGCCTCGCAACGGAGCAAGAGCCGCCGGATCGTGAACCCTTTCGGCGAGCGCCAATGCCTCGGCGGTTGGTGAAACCGTAGGGTTGTAAGCCGAACCCGGCGGAGTGACGTAGTTAAGGAAGACGCTTGCTGAGCCTTGATAGCTGGGAGCAGCCGAGCTGCCGGATTTGATGTCAAGTCCAAGGCCTACGAGGCCAGCCAGGACGGTTCCAGCGATGATGAGAAGAGCCCACTTGCGTAGAAGGCGGCCGTAGTCTGAGAGTTCCATGTCTTGTCTAAATCCCTATGGGGCAGCTATTGAAAATGCGTTCTGCACGAAAGACCGAAGTGCGAAGCGATGCTCGACTCAGGCTTTCTCGATTGTCCAGTCAACTGCGGCCGTGAGAATGATTTCCGCTGTTAATGATGGGCTTCTTGACCCCCACCATCAAGGGGCCAGATTGGGGATGGGAGCGGCGGCTTTCTGCAAGTAGGCGGATTGCCCGCCCCGCACGCTTTCCTGTAGCAAAGAGGTAGTGGGCACGAGTTGGATACACGCCCTTTCTGCCAACGTGATACGATGCCAGCTCAGGTGAGAGGGTCAGCCGGACGCCTACCAGCTTGATTGCCGTACTTACCTTATCTACGGACACGAATGGCAGAATTCCCGCTACCGAATTGTACGTTTCGCTACTTCTCCCGTCTGAGAGCACTGCATCCTCGCTCGCCAACGTCTTCAAGGCCTTCAACTGGAAGCTGCTCTGTCTGTCACAGGTGGGGTACCGATGCGTCGGTGTATTCAAAAGGGAGGCAGACAGCTCAAGTGCATGCCGCAAGCTTACACAGACTCCAGCCTTGTGGGCTTCTGTATGAAGTGAATGCCAGTCCATCGTTCGCCCCTCATTTCTGAGCAGGTGATCGAGGTCACAAACGGTCTTCAACCGGGCAAATCGGTGCTTCCTTAGATTCAAAGCCAGAAGCATCACGGTATCTTCTTTGCTTGGTGTTCGCACCCATGTATTCGAGAGGCGAACCGCTTGAGATCGAGCCCAGATGCTGTCTTCGTTCAGGTTGGTAGCTCCGGTCTCCGCCAATTTCCAGTGAAGCTCCACTGACCAAGTTACGCCGTCATCGTCGGTGCGCATGAACCCAAGATCCTTTCCACGAATCCGCTGTAATCGCTCTTCGTATGGGGGCATCTGGTGGTAACCAAGCCCGATTAGCACGTTTCGGGCAAGCTCGAAATCCTGTTCGTGGATGGCAATGTCAAAGTCGCGGGAAACTCGCGTCCCCGGCGCGTAGTATCTTTCGGCTAGAACTGGCCCTTTCAACACCATGGTGGGAATGCCACGCAGGCGGTCAAGGACCGTCGTAAGCTCCTGCAATGAGAGCCCCTGGTGGATAACGGCCTGAGCCTGCAATTCCCGAAAGAAGACAGTAAGGGCGTTTACAGAGCCACAATGATTCAGGTTGTTCTTGAGCGTTGAGACCACGAGAGGCCAGACTTCGTGAACCCGAGCCAGATCCAACACGTCCTGAATCTCAACGTCGTCGAGAGAGAATCTGTCGCCTCGGCATGCTGCCAAGAGGTGTCTCTCGCTGACGCTACACGGCATGGATTACGATTCCTACCGCCCCTCTAACAACGACCAGGCTGCCTCCGTGGCATCAGATAGGTCACTCGTCCGAAGCCGGTAACAGGGCGCCGCTCTTAGCAGCCCGGTCACCGTAGACATGATCTGGTCATGGGGCTCGGTAGGGAATACCTGTCGAAGCAGAGGCAAAAGGGCCTCTCCTGGAGCAATTCTTACAAAGCTAAGCGGGCCGGCTGCTCGTTCAAGAAGGATCACAGCCGTTGCTGAGACAGGCTGATTCGCCACTTTCAACCCAAATCTCCTGGGGAAAATGTACGTCTTGCCTGCGATGTGCCATGCCGACGAATTCTCAGTGACGCTAGATCGCTCCGGGAAGTCAATCCAATGATCTCGCCCTTCTTTAAGAGCAAGCGCTCGTGGGAAAGCAGTAAGCTTGCCGCCTGACGGCGAGAGAAAGACAGCTTCATCCGACAGATACTCAGCGCCCTTGAGCATCAAAGAGAGGGCCAACGTTGTCTTGCCGGAACCCGAAGTACCGGCAAGCAGAAGTGAGCGTCCCTCGTAGGCAACGGCGGCAGCATGAAGTGCTATGCCACACTGCGTCCCTTGAAGGCATAGCTTCGTCACGTGCCACTCAAGGTACCCGAAGGCTTCGCCCCTCGTGACTCCTTGCACCACAGGGTGGCCGTCGAACTCCAGCGAGTACAGGTCAGCCGGCTGTTTCTTGATCCGATACTCATGGCTGGTAGGCGAGGCCTCGGTACGGACCAAATCCTCGAACACCAGGCCGAAGCCCTCCCTCAGCTCTGGGTCGTCGGATTCCAGTTGGAGGGAAAGGCCCGGAAACTCGAAGTTGTCTACTTCGGCATGCGATAGCTGTTGGAGGCTGGTCAAGCGGCGCACTCCACCAAGCCGAGCTCGAGGAATTGCCGAATTGCCGCTGCGACGTCATGTCGGATGGCATCCTTCTTCTCTGGGAAGTCGTGGCCGAGGGCGCTCTCGATGTCTTGTTCCGAACGGCCGTCGCAGAGCGACCATATCCGCAGAGCTGTCGGGTTCAGCACATGCCCCATGCCCGAGCTCGGATCGTACACGACAGCCTCGCCCTCGACCTCCCAGACCTTTATGTCATCGCGTTTCTTCAACGCCATTCACCGTTTCTCCGGCCAAGCGATTCTTCTTTCCCTGCTTGCGTAGATACCATCCGGCCGCTGCCGTTCCGGCGGCTGCCACTGGGATCCAGGCTTCAGAGCTTACGCCGTTTCCAACCGTTGCCGCAGTATGCTGACCTGCTGCTCCACCCGTGGTGGGTAGGGAGATCGATTCACTCGTGCTGCTGCTGTAGCTGTAGCTGCTGCTCGAGCTACTGCTGTGACTTCCCGGGGCTGGGGAACCAGCCTGGCCAACGGTGCCGTTTACAGCGAAGGACGTGATCTTCGGGCCGACATAGAGTCCTCCCAAGGCCACCGTCCCCCACTTCAGGAAATCTCCTCGACTCGGCTGCTGATCCGAACCTTCGGGAAGTGGACTCCCTGCATCAACGATCTGCTCGGTTCTTTCGTCTGCGTGCATCTCTCAATCTTCTCCTTGTTTTTGTGTCTGCTAGATAAACAAGCGAGGCCTGCTATAGGTCCTCTGCAACGGCCGATCCGGCTAACTCCCCAGCTCCCGCGACCTCAACTGGTCGCAGAAAATCAAAGGATTCAAGACTTGAGATTGGGTCGCGCATCCCTCCGTTATGGAGCGATTTGTCAGCGGCCTCCAAAACTTTAATCACGTTGAGGCCCGATAGCCCATCACTCTTCGGCTTCTGTCCGTTTCGAATGCACTCGATGAAGTGCATGATCTCTAATTTCAGCGGCTCCCCGCTTGGTACGGGCGGTATCATCACTCCGCCGTTGTGGTAGCTGAGCTGGAAATCGGCGAAGTCGCCTGATGATGTCGTCTTGACCACGCCCTTGTCGTAAATGCGCAGTTTTTCTTCAGAGACGTCGTTGTAAACAACCATCTTCTCGTCGCCGACAATGGTGATCCGGCGTACTTTGCATGGCTCCAGCCAGCTCACGTGAATGTGTCCTAATACCGCCTTGGGGTACTTTAGCTCGAGGTAAGCGACATCATGCTTTCCCGGTCGTATGCATGCATTCCCTCTGGCACTCACATGTGTCGGGGTCGAATCGAGGATGTAGTTCAGGATTGATACGTCGTGAGGCGCCAGATCCCAGAGCACGTTGACATCACTCCTGTACTGCCCCAGGTTCAACCGGGCTGCGTCGACATACAGAACGCGTCCAACGTCTCCCCGCATCACGACCTCTTTGAGCGCGATCACCGCCGGGTTGTACTCAAAAGTGTGGCCAACCATCAGACTCAGGCCTTTCTGATCGGCGAGCTGAATGAGATCCCTTGCCTCCTCAGAGTTGCGCGTGATCGGTTTCTCGATGAGTACATGCTTTCCGGCTGTAAGAGCCTGCTTCGCAAGTCGGTGATGTGTATTCACCGGCGTCGCGATGACCACCGCATCGATGTCGTCATTCAAAACGTCACGGTAGTCATCGGTCAGCAACACCGAGGGATATCTCGGGCGCAGTGCACTCAACCGCTCCTGAGAGAGGTCGACGATCGCGCTGAGCCTCGAATCTGGGATTTCGCTAATGTTCCGAATCAGGTGGGGGCCCCAATAGCCCGCACCTACTACGCCAAATCTAACTTCATTCATGAGTTTTGCCTTTCCGTCGGCTGGCCTGTCAATGTCTGATATAGGCCCAAATTAGGGAGGGTACTGTTACAAAAAGGATCGAAAGATCGAGCCACAATGAGCGCCGCTCGACGTATTCGATATCCATCTCAACCATCGTCTCGAAGTCCACGATGTCTCGTCCGCATACTTGCCACAATCCAGTAATTCCGGGTTTCACTGAAAGTCGGCGCAAGTGATGCTCGCTGTAGTGGGCAACCTCGTATTCGAGCGGCGGCCGTGGGCCCACGAGACTCATATCGCCGATCAGTACGTTGATCAATTGAGGTAGTTCGTCCAAACCCAGCCGGCGTATGATGCCCCCCACCGGGGTGATGCGGGTATCTCGTCTGAGTTTGTATGTTCGTTCCGATTCGCCTGGCGCACTCTTGCCCTTCATGTAGTCCCGGAAGTACTCTTCATGCGGGGTCGAGTCTACGTTGTGGTACATCGTCCGGAACTTCAAGCATACAAATGGACGACCATTTATTCCCATCCGCTCCTGACGGAAGAAGACAGGTCCTCTGGAGGTGGCTTTGATCAGCAGCGCCAGGAGGCCAAAGACTGGTGCCGCCAGGAGCATGATCGCTCCCGCCCCGAAAAGGTCCAGCCAGCGCTCGTAGGAAGGAGCCGTCTGCGTACCCCTAAAGTCGCTATTACTCGAATCCCGTGAGACGATGGACGTCTCGAATCCGGAAAGTGCCTCGCTAAGTCGTGCCACCACTAACCCTCAATCCGCTGCATGAAGGTATCGATCGTCAAGATCTGCTCTCTTAGACCGTCTCGTACCTCGGCCAGAAGAAGTCGAGCGGCTGTGTCGGTTGGAATAGAGAGATTAGCGGACCGCGTAGCGTCGCGTGCCTGTGCTTCCATCACTTCGAGCGCAACCGAGTCCGCGGCGCTCACGATGTCTTCAAGGAGAGTCGTCAGCCTCTGCACATGGGGTGTCGATCCCACTTGAGACTGGGCGAGAGCCTGCTCGACTTCCCTCTGAAGGAGATATCGATCATCGACTCGGGTGAACTCCGTTCCGTGTATCACCACCTTGTCAATTGGCAACGGGGCGTCTCCTCCCGAAAGTGATTCTTCGTCCGCATTTGTAAGCGTGGTGGCACCGGGCAGCCGCACCATATTCATCATCTGATCAGCTACCCAAACTCAACGTATCGGCCACGGTTGTCCGATTCTTTCCCTGCGCCTTAGCGCTGTAGAGCGCTATTTCTGCCGCATGGAGCAGCTGCGTTGCGTCATCAGCCCTTTCCGGAAACGACGCCATGCCGATACTCAGACTGATGTACACGTGGAAACCGTCCACAACGATCGGCTTCTCGAATGCCTCATGCATTCTCCGGGCCATCGTTTCAGCCCCCTTGCCTGTCGTCTGTGGCAGCATAAGCATGAAGTCGTCGGCTCCGTGTCGAGCCAGGGCATCGCTGGTTCTTCCCAGCTCCAAGACCCGTTGCGCCATGTGGCGGAGTACTTGACTCCCAAGTTCTTCGCTGAATTTTCGGTTCACTTCAGCGAAGTCATCCACGTCAAAGGAAAGCAATGCCACCGAGTAGCGATAGCGCTTCGCCCGATCCAGCTCGATCGATAGCAGGTGCTCGAGCTGCCTGAGGTTGTAGGCACCGGTAAGGGGATCAAAGGTGGATGACTCTTCGACTACTGCCCTCTGGTCAATCGCAGCAGCTGCCAGACCGGCACAGGACAGAATCAGCTCAATCGTCCTCCCAAGGTCCGAGCCAAAGATGTCATTGGCTCGATCGGTCTCGGCGTAGTTGATATAAATCAGACCACCAATCTCTCCATCCCTTTGAATGGGAAGGAGAGCAAAGGACCTGACTCCGGCCTCCCGAATGGTCGTACCTACATCCTCAAGCCGCAGATCGGTGTTGGTAATAACCGCAGGAACGCCCAGCTTCACAACCTGGGCGGCAAGCCGATTGCTCTTTGGAAGAACCCTAAGAAGTTGATCTTGAAGCTCTGGATTGGTGCTGAACCCCGACCAAGAGTTCTGCCTTCGGAAGAAGGTAGTCACACTGCTTGCTGCAGTGACCTCTCTCATTTCCTTTGAGACTCGCTCAAGAAGGGTACGCATGTCTCTAATGCGACTAATCTCGATAGCCGCCGCCAGTCCTTCCGCAACTGGGAGATCACCAGGCGCCGCTCGCAACCTTGGCGCTGACTCCGCCTCAGGTTGTGCGCTTGCATCTTGGGCCGATGAAGTCTCCTCGGTGACGACAGGCCTGTCAGCAACGGCCACCGGGGCTTGTGAAGCCGGCTGACTGGAGGTGGTCGGCTCAGCTCGATCTTCGTCGGGCTCTAGATCTTGGACAGACTCCGGCTCGACAGTGGTTGTTGACGCATCCGAGACTTCGGACGGTTCGTCCACGTGGGCCACTCCGATGTCTAGGCTTGGTTCGCGAGCTTCAGAGGGTGCGATAGTGACTGCCGCGATCGTGGGCTCGTTCTCGTCCGAACCCTGTTCCAGACCCTCGGATTTGGTAGGTTCAAGATCTTTGTCAAGGACCTGTGGGACAGTGCCGATCGTTGGTGCGGAAGTCACTTCTGTTGGAGTGCCTGAGGCCTCCGCCAGCTCATTCATACTTTGAGCCCAACGAAGAATTCGGCGATCGTTTGGCGCGATTTGGGAAGCAATTCGAAGAGCGTGCACGACATCCCTTCGATGGGTGGATATCCTGGCTTTCATCAGCCAAATTTCAGCTGAGTACGGAGCAAACTCAAGCGCTCGATCCACGAGGGATCGAACCTCCTCAAGATGCCTTAGATTGACGCTGTGGTCTACAAGACGGCTGAGAGCATGTATATGCCGGCTCTGTAGCCACAGCTCACCGTCGTCCACACACCCTGACAATCGATCGAGGAGGAGGTCAATGGTCCGGACTGATGTCTCAATCGGCGCGATCGACATCCCGGTGATCTCCTCGAGAGTGGCGATTGTTTCGCGATCCTGTGGGTCCTCAGCCAGCACGGTGACCTCGGTGTCAGAAGCCGCGATCGCAGCGACTTTAAGCCTGCGCGCCTCTCCATAGGGAATAAGCGTAACCACAGAGGGAGGTAGTGTGCCAAGGGGCGGCGCCGGGGAACTGGCTCCAGTCAACGAAAACTCCAGACAGATTTCACTTCTTGATGAAACTACTCTAACAACGTGTGGACAGTTCTTTGTACAGAGACCGGTTGATTATGAGTTGAGAAAGGCACTGCTTCCGTTCAGTTTTCTTAACCCCTATAGCTCCGCTCATGGTGGAGGTAAATAGCCCGTCTAGGAGGGCACGTTTGAACAACGAGCGAACTGCCCTAGAGCGGGAGATAGGTGGATGCGGAGAGGCCATTAAAGGGAGAAGGGAAATGTTTGAATCGTGCTCTGCATGCGGCGCATGAGGACACGCACTCAGAGCCGGATGCGTCTCTGTAGCTACGGGTGGAGGGAGGTGGTCATCTTACGGGCGATTCAACTGCCAGGGATTGGAGAAGTAGAGGAGATTACCTCTCGTTCCGTACCGATTGAGATAGGCTGATAACACGTCACGTGCAAGCGAGCGGGATGTCTCTTCAAACGATTGAGAAACATCGAAGGCAACAAGATTGTACTCCTTTGCCGCAATCCCAAATGCGTCGGCCTCTTGTTTCAAGTCTCCCTGGCCTGGATCGAAATCTGCCCGTTGGCTGGCCAGACCCGGATCGATTTCAAGTAGGAAGGCTTGGTTCGGCTTCCTGGCCGCCACTTTCAAAAGGCTGAGCAACCTTCGATTCCAACCAGGATGTTCCTGAAGCTTCTGACTTAATTCCACATCTAGATCGGCCAGATAGCGGTCGCAGATGACGATATCACCCCGAATCAGTCGCCATCTCACGTGAAGCAGCCAAATCGCGAAATCGGCAGCGCTCATCGTCGCCCAAATCTTCAGTGCCCAGCCCCTTCTTGGCTGAAGCGGTTGTGTGTTGAAGGGGTCGTGCTGGGCCTCAGCGTTCTGGCCCGTTCTTCGCTGCCGGTACGTATCGCTTAGCTTCGTCATAAGGGGCGTCGCGCCCAACCGGGCCCACGTGATTCTTGGTCGAAGCTCCGCGATTTTGAAGCAGCTGGCAAGAGCCTCTGCCTGCCGGCTCTTACCACTTCCATCGAGCCCGCTCAACGAAACCAACCACGAGTTTTGGGGGTGCGCACCCATCTGTCCTTTGAACCCGCGAATCACCGCGAGCGCCGTTAGCACCGGCTTCGACGAGGTACTCGTCTGCTTGTCGGCCCACACCTTTTCAAAGAACAGCTTCTTGCTTGTGACGAAGGAGATGGGACGCGGGACCACGGGCACTTCAGAGGTCGCAACACCGATCGACGTGGTTGGCACGTTTTCCCCAGCGACGGAAAGCGACGGACCACCATCGATCAACCGGTTCTCGAGGAGCTGACCTTCGAGGTGCCTCATGATGAAGAGCCCGAGGGCAAGGCCCTTTAGCCAGCCACGTCGATTGGCAACGTAATCGATATACTCCCAGTCCACGCCGTCTCGACATGCTGCTCGAACCTTTAGTAGGTCATGCAAGCTGATGGCCTTGTTTTCAAAGACTGCGTGGGCGGTGTTAATGAGCACGACGTCATCCGGACCGGGAACCCAGGTCCAACGATCGTCTGTCGACTGTCTACGCCGATTCCAGATCTCGGGTTCGATCATGAAACCTTGGCCCCAGCCCACCCGCGTGTGCACATGAATTGCAGAGCGACTTCTTCCTGCTTCAAATAGCCGGAACAGCCATTTCTGAGGCTCTTCAATGTTGCGCAGCTCGACGTATCCCAGTCCGAGCAAAACACGCCTAGCTATTTGCTCCGTGCCGGGCCTCACGAGAATATCGAAATTCTCGCTTGTATAAGGAAAGGACGGGGCGACTCCCGCGGATTTGAAGCAGATGCATTCCACTCCACTGCGGTCCCATTCCTCAGCCAGCTCCACGAAGTGACCATGCACCTCGTCGAAAACTGAATGATCTTCTCTTACGGCCTGAAGAAATGTCTCGCTACTTAGCCTCGTGGGTTCCCCAAAGGGCCCCTCTTCTGCATCGGAGAGGACGGGTTGAAGCGAGAGCAAAGGAACCTGATTCTGGCGTAGCAAGCTCACTAAATCTAGGGCGGAGGAAGCCTCTTTACCCTCCAAGGCTAGGGCCCGCGTCGCACCAGCCAGAATATCTTGCGCAAACTCGTCTGTTCTGAGGCGGTCAGGGCTTGGTCTAACCGCCGGATCGAAAGCGCCGATGGAAGTTGTCACCCCTTCTTGGCTAACGCCCTTCAACAAGAATCCAATCACCCAAAGCGCTTAGCACAGAAACCCCGTCAGAACGATATACTGATGCCACTCTGTGTCGATTGGGTCGAGTAGCAAAGCGTGCTGCCGCTGACTCTGGGTCTCGTCAGGCAGATTAAATGGAAGGCGACCATGCAATGTTGAGACTCCGGAGAGAATAGATCACTCTTTCATTTTCAAACAATCCCAGAGCGGATCCGCATGACTGAAGATCAGCATCGATCGCTGAACCGAAGCGTCCTAGTCAACGTTCTCCTTACGATCCTGGCCCTGGTATCGTCTGGACTCGTACCCTTCGGTTTCAATCTCGTGGTTGGGCGTGTCGAGGGAGCGGCCTCTCTTGGCGAGATTAGCGTCGCCCTTGGAATGGCACTATTTCTTGGTCAGATTCCAGGAACAGTAGGTGCCGCGGCTACAAAGTTTATGGCGGAATCCTTAGGGAGGCAGGACGAAGAGCGATCGAAGAGCGTCTTCCAGCTGCTATTTGTCGTTACCACAGCCGGCTCATGCTGTCTCGGCATCGCTGTCTTTCTACTAAGTCCGCTTCTTGAGTCACTCCTCCATATTTCTGCCGGTGATGTTGCGCTTTCGGCCGTTTTGATACCGACTTACACCCTCTACCTCTATTTCAAGAGTGTCTATTACGGTATTCAGAAGGTGCGCCCCTACCTGCTAAACGAAGTGGCATCAGATGTAGCGTTCTTCGCGGTACTCGGCGCTATATTCCTCTTCCACGGTTCGACCTGGCTACTCATTCCGTTCGTCCTGAACAATCTTATTTTTGCCGTTATAGCTGCCGGCGCCCTACGTGAGTACTTTGTGCCTTTCGGCTTTGGAAGAGGAGCAGGTGGATGGGAGGTACTAAAATACTGCTCGATCAACGGAACTGGAACGATTGCCAGTTTAGGGCGATGGAGTCTCGGCACCACCATATCCGGTATCTTTCTATCCCACGCTTCAGTTGGGGTATTCGCTGCAGCTCTCGCCATAACAGCACCTCTACCGCTCCTACCTCGGGCCATTTCGCTTGTCACATTTGCTGCCATGGCTCGCCTTCACGGGGCGGGTGAATCTCACTCTGTTCGGCACCTCTTACAACAATCGACGGAGTGGCTCGCCTTCATCCTTGGCCTTCCCTTCGGGCTGGCAATCATCAATGCATCAGGGATTCTTTCGCTGCTCTTCAATCCTGAGTTCGCTCGGGGTGCTGTGGCGGCGCAGCTTATCATGCTCGGGCAATTCATTACGGACATATCGCGCCCTTCCATCGACGCGTTGTCGAGCACAGATCACGTTCGAATCCCAACAATTGCCAGCTTCCTCGGGCTTGGTGTCAGTCTCGCGATTTGGTTAATCCTGTTACCGGGTCACGGCATCGACGTCGCAGGAGCTGGATTCGCCGTGGGAGCGTTCGCGACGGCGGCAATTCCCGCGTACTTTGCATACCGACTTGTCGGTACTCGTCCAGCCGTCTTCCTTCGACCTGCGATCATGCTCGCCGGCATTGGCTGCCTGATGATCTTCGGTCAGAGTGCGCCTCTACTGTCGTCAGTTGTATTTGTGATCGCACTCTTCTGCCTCTACGCACACATTCTTGGAGATGTGGTCGGTTACGCCCGAACTCAATACCGTCATCGGAAAGCCGGCATGCTGCAGAGATCGGTATAAGCGTTTGGTAAGGCGATTTTGGCTCCTCTTGGCCCTCGCGGTATGCAGTTCAGTTGCTGCTTGCAGCGGAAGCGCGCCCGACTCTGCCGGCCCCACCGTTAATCTCCACGTCTCGTACACCGGCATGAACTACTACGATCCAAGTGACTATTTCACGGGATGTCATGAATGGACCTGGCTGCAGCCGACATGCTACGAAGACGGAAAAGGAGAGATATCAGCGCGATCCCAGCTGACGTCGGATCTATCCTTCGTTCGACGCAATCACCTTGGGTCTTTCCTTCGGGTGTGGGTAAGCCTCGACCAGCTCATGCTTTGGAACAGGACCAGGGGATTCCAAGGCTACATCCCTGGTGCACTTCAAAACGTGGATGATGCACTTCGACAGTTCGCAGCGGCCGGAGTGAAGGTGGACCTGGTCCTGTTCGTTTATGCTCCCGGCTCCGGCTGGCTCAATCAATTCCATCCCGAGGCGCTCGATGGACAACACAATGCCATGCGTGCCAACTATCTTCGGGCCCTCAAGCTCTTTTTGAGGCACATCGCCTCGAACAGTACAGATGCCTCGACGGTGGCGATGATGGAGCTGCAGACCGAGCCCTACTACCAGCTCGAGCAGTACTTTTCAAACCCGTCCAATCTCGGATCATTTCGCAACTGTATCGCGTCCGGAGACTTGGTGCGTAATGACTGCATCGACCAACGGATTGTGCACCCGTGGCTGATCGACCTCTACCGCACGGCTCGAGCGGCTTCGACGCGCTTTCCGTACACGGTGGCCGATACTGGAAGGCTTCTCACTCAGAATCAAAACGACCAAAGATATTGGATATCAATGTATCCAGTTGACGTGTACGACATCCATTTGTACGAGAACTCGCCGTGGACAGACCCCGCCCGCTGGCGCACCGGCCTCAAGCTTCCCAAACCTTGGTTTGCCGGCGAAGCAGGCTGCGCTTCGGGAAACATCGCCTGCACCTACAACGGCACTTCATCCGACCCGATCGACACCTGGTGGCTGCGTCACCTCCAAGCAGACGGGGCCAAGGCGGTACTTTTGGAGAGTCACGTGACGCTGTGGACTTATCCAAACGGGCCCAGGAGCCAAACTCTAACGAGAACCGGTGAAGCTCTGGCCTGTGTGACCTTAAGAGAACCACCTTCATGCCATGGAAACCCTGGGAGCTGATCGCTATCATGTCTGTGCCATGACGTTGCCCGTTGGTCGATTAGCACCCAGTGAAACTTCAGAAATTGAGAGTACCAGAGTCATGACCGCGCCAAAGAAGTATCGAAGAGCACGATTGCCCTCCTCGGAATCGGCCTTAGAACTGGGGATCTGATGAAGAAGGCTTTGCTGGTGTTCGGTACGCGCCCTGAGGCTGTAAAGATGGCTCCCGTGGTGCGTGCCCTGTTGGACTCGACGGAAGTGCAGCCCATCGTCTGCCTCACGGGACAGCATCGTGAAATGGTCGAGCAGATTCTGCCGACCTTCGGCATTACGCCGGATTACGACCTAGATGTCATGGCCCGTAATCAGACACCCTCCGATGTCGCCTCGGCGATTTTCAAGCAGCTACCCGAGGTGCTGTCGAAGGCAGAGCCGGATCTTGTTCTAGTGCAGGGTGATACTTCCACAGCGATGGCCGCTGCTGTGTCCTCCCATTACGCCCGCATTCCCGTGGGACACGTCGAAGCAGGCCTGAGGACGGGAGAGCTCTACGAACCATTCCCGGAAGAAGCCAATAGGAAGCTCATCAGCGCTGTGACAACCCTCCACTTTGCACCCACTAACCGAGCGGTCGCAGCCTTGGAAGCTGAGGCTGTACCGCAGGAAAACATCTACCTTACGGGAAATACGGTCGTCGACGCACTTCACTTCCTGTTGCAGAGACTGCCTCGACTGGCAGTAACAGAGGCGCCTCTTATTCTCGTGACGGCACATCGTCGAGAGAGCTTTGGCGAGCCGATGCGCGGCATCTGTCGCGCCATCCGTCAGATCGCCCGACAACATCCCGAAGTGGTCGTCATGTACCCGGTACACCCTAATCCCAACGTTAGGGGCCCTGTTTACGAGATCCTAGGATCCGAGGAGCGAGTCAAGCTCGTTCCCCCCATGGATTACCTTCCGTTCATCCAAGCATTGGCGCAATCCACTTTTGTTCTGACTGATTCCGGCGGCCTCCAGGAGGAGGCTCCGGTGCTAGGCAAACCGGTTCTAGTGATGAGGAACCACACTGAGCGGATGGAAGCTGTCGAGGCTGGGTGTGCGCTCCTGGTGGGTACGGATGAAGAGGTAATTGCGAGCCAAGCACATCGGCTGTTGGCGGAGCCCGACGTCTACGCGAGGATGAGCCGCCCAGTCAGCCCGTTTGGCGACGGAAGCGCGGCCCCGAGAATCGCTCAAGCCGTAGAGGAGTTCCTACTCGGCCGCGATCACTCCGCCCCATCCTTTAGCCGCGATCATAAGCCGGAGGCCGTGACTCTCTAACTTCCCGATCGGGCGGATCACGGCGTAGACGGGTTGGACCGCTCATCCTGTCTTGAGTGCAATCGTACTCGTGCTCGGGTACGGGCTCGATCCCTTGCCGGGGTGACTGCCGTCATTTGCCTGTCGCAAGAAACTGCGGGCTAGGCGAGAATGAGTCAAGAGGTACAGATGAAGGACATACTTGAGGATGTTGTGCGATGGCGGGAGGCCGGTGACTCGGTAGCGCTTGCCACCGTGGTGAAAACGGCTGGTTCGGTTCCTAGACCGAACGGGGCAAAGATGGCGATAAGTTTGTCAGGAGAGATCGCAGGCTCTGTCAGCGGCGGATGTCTCGAGGCTGCAGTCTTCGAGGAAGCCATGGAGGTGCTCCAGGAAGAGACTCCGCGGCTGGTCCACTATGGCATCTCAGACGAGATGGCCTGGAGTGTGGGACTTTCCTGCGGCGGTGAGGTCGACATCTTCATCGAGCCGCTCAACTGGTAACAAACCTTCTGACAGGCGCTTTTGTGTCGCCATCTTGGTGGACAGAGGAGACGGAATCGACGGTATGGGGGTTGAGAGTTGCGGCTAGCAATGTTTCGGCGAGGCGCGGAAAGGCGCTTGGCAGTCGTAGAAGGCGACCAATTAATCGATATCGGCACCTTGGCAGAGTCTCTCGACACGCCCTTTGTTCCTGACCTACTTGAACTTATTGACCTTGGCGTAGAAGGCATTGACCACCTCGTTCACCTGTTGGATCGGGCAAGGGAATCGGGCCTCCTCCAGCAACACGTCCAGCCGCTGACCGAGTCGGTCCTCTTAGCGCCGCTCGATCCGCCTCGGGGAAACGTTGTCGCAATTGGACGGAACTATGCCGAACATGCGAGCGAGATTGCCCGAGCTCGTGGCGGCGGTGACGACAAGCCGACCGTATTCACCAAGGCACAAACAACCATTTGCGGTCCCTTTGATGACATCCTGGTAGATCCCGAGATCTCCTCCCAGATCGATTGGGAGGCAGAGCTTGGGGTGGTGATCGGTCGACCGGCTTTGAATGTGGGATCCGATGTGGCCCTGAGCCATGTCTTCGGTTACGTGACTCTTAATGACGTGTCGGCACGAGATCTTCAGTACGGATGGGGCGGTCAGTTTTTCAAAGGGAAGAGCCTGGATGGATACTGTCCCACTGGTCCCTGGATCGTGACTGCGGACGAAGTACCCGATCCGCAGCGCCTGCGGGTGACTCTGAGAGTCAACGGGGAGGTGAAGCAGCAAGGAACCACGAAGGATATGATTTTCCCCGTGGCCGAGCTGATTTCCCAACTATCGAAGGGTATGACCCTGCCAGCGGGGACGCTTATTGCGACAGGCACCCCACCAGGCGTCGGTTATGGACGCGATCCCAAGGAGTTCCTGAAGGCGGGTGACCTCATGGAGACGGACATCGAGGGAATCGGCTACATGCGAAATAGGATTGTCGGTCCACACCCGCGAGCCGAGACGGACGGATAACAAGTGGGGGCCTTCCAAATCTCGCCGGTCGGCAATCAAATCAACGGCATGTGGAACGAACGGCTCTCAATCGCTCTTTCACTCCTAGGACATGCTCCCGATAGGTTCAGGACTACCGGATGCCGAGGAGCATCCAAAAAGGGCACGACGCCGGAATTACATCCGGCGTCGCGCAAGAACGCTTTACCTGAGTGCTGACAGCGACTCTTTCTACTTCTTGTGCTTTGCAGCTCGAATGCGAACAATCGATGCGAACCAAGAACCATTCGTGAATTCCTTGGCCCGACCGTTCAGTCGCTCGCCACTTGCAACCGCGGTATCCGGGGCTGCTTTGCCCTTCTCGAAGTACTTAGTACTGGTATCAACGTTGTAGGTTGCGCTCTTGGCCTGGCCCTTGCCAAAGGTGATGGTAAAGGCTGAAAGGCTGGAGTCGGGGTTGAGCGTGACGGCCGAGCATGTACCGTTGAATCCATAATTTCGGCCTACGGCGAAGGGGTTGACGCCAAACTCCAGGCGTCTCACGGTCGCCGCACCTTTGTGCCAGCCAACCCAAGCAGCCACATTGTCGGCGTTCGCGGGAGCCGCGGATCCGTCCTCAGAAACGAGCTTCGCCTTCTTTCCAAGGGTAAAGTTGGCAACATCACCAGCTGGGGTCGTTATTGTTCCCGTGGTGGTTGCCGCAACCATGTAGTTACTAAGCGAGCCAAAGATAACTCCACTGTGCTGCGATGGGTGGCCTTTAGAGGCGTGGGCCGCAAGAGCGGCTCCGGGAACCATTGCGGCGATAGCAGTGGCAGCGACGAGGGCGACGATAGCGAGCTTGATGGTCTTCATGGGATATCCTTCCATTCCTTAATGTGCAGCATCATCATGCGAGTCCTGCTGTCGGCTTACCATAGCCACGAAGCGTTACCCCGACATTGACAAAAGGTGAAATTTGCCTTAACGCGCCAATCCGCCCTGGCCTATTCGGGTTAGCCAAGGAGGCCCCACTTTCTCAGCGAAACCTGAGCGAGTGCCAGTCACGGGAACTGTGGTGCATCGTCTCGCGGCACATCGGTGGCTCGCTCACCGACTTGTCAACCGCGCAGCCAATATCCCAAGCACACCAATGCGCTCAAGCCCTGCGGCAAGCACGAGGATGCCCGCTCCCAGGATCACACTCAACAGAGCCATCGGTAGAACGGGTCCGAGTCCGTAGCTACTGAACTGCACGTAGGTGAAGACAGAGAAGGAATACGGATGGTAAGCCATGATGACCGTTGCCCCAAATTCCCCGAATGCTCTCATCCACGAAAGAGCCGCTCCAGCCATGATTGCCCGCAGGCTCAATGGGACCGCGATCGACCAGAAGATTTGGAGTGTTCCGGCTCCGGCAATCCGTGCCGCTTCATCTAGATCCGTGTCCACTCGTTCGAAGGCTGAACGCGCCGCGACCACGACGAAGGGTGCGCTCACGAACATTTGAGCGAGAACGATGCCCGAGATTTCACCGACGAAGTTCAGGCCACGCGGCTCTAGGAACTGCCCCACCGTTCCGGCTTGCCCCCAGACGAGTAGCAGCATGATTCCACCCACCAAAGGTGGGAGGACCAGAGGTAGATAGACAAGGCCACCAAGTAGAGCGCGCCCCGGAAATCTGAAGCGTGCTAGCAAGTAGGCCAAAGGGACGCCGAAAATCGTAATCAGCAGGGTCGAGATGCTGGTACTGACAAGCGAGGTAAGAACGGCGGCAATGGTTTGAGCATTCGCCAGCACTGGCCAGATCTGGTTGCCTGCTTGATTGGCAAGCAAGGCAAAGATTGGCAGAGCAAGGAAGACGACGAGCAAGGATCCCATGAGGCATAGGAGGACTGTCCCTGGAAGCAACGACAGTCCACACCAGGAACGGCGATGTGGCATTCGATCAGTGCTTGTTGTCAAACAGCTACCGACCGGACAGTTCTTGTCCGCTGACCCTCACGCGGAGACCGCACCGAGCGCTAGAAAATATGGCGAGGAACCGCTCTCTTATCGCCCACCACAGTGTGCCTGGTTGTAAGCAATCCAAGTTTGGAAGAGAGCTTTTCCCCCTTCTTTGACAGCACAAACTTAACGAAGGCAGTGGCGCCAGCCCTGTTCTTTACAGTGCTCGGGATCGTGATCGTGTAGAGAATTGGCGCACCCGTGAGCTTTTTGCCCTCGTTAGTAACAAAGTGCTGTGTTGCATAGACTTTCGCGTACTTCAGTTCTCCAAGGTCGATCGTGTGCGGAAGGCTAATGTAGGGAATCTTTGCCGCTTCTGCCTCGGCCAGATAAAAGACACCAGCATCGATCTCCCCCGTCTCTAGACGTGAAACGAGAACGTTCTCTGGATAGACCTGTTGGGAATTCTCGACTGGACCTAAAACCTGCTTTTCGAAATTTTTGAGTCCAAACAGCTTCTGGGCGAGGCGAAATGCCCAGATCACGCGGTAACCTTTTGGATCAACCTGTGGATCTGTGCGACCGAACCGAAGGCCTTTTGCCACTAGTGGCTTAAACCAGGCAAGCTTGTGCTTATTGACTTTGCGAAAAAGGCTGGCGAACTTCCCTTTGGGGTTGAAACCGATGACGAGTCGAGTACGCGCAAAGTCGACGTACCACTTGACGTAGTTACCGTTGGCCTTGCCCATGAGCTGGCTATTGACGGCCGGGTCCGCAAACTCCACAACGTCAGGCGAAAGGATTCTCCCCTTGATCTCGTTCGCGATCTCGCCGGATGCCAGCCCCTGTCCTTGGTAGCCATAGCCCGTCGATTTCTCGAAAGCCGGTCCCACCGTGCCTTCATTGGCCGCTTGCAGCGAAGCTGCATATGCCACCTTCACTGACCGCTTGCTGGCGCTGTGAGGTGTCGGAGAGAATGCCAGCACACTGAGTGAAAGTATAGCCGCGACGGCCAATATTCGCCGGTACATCAGCTACTCTCCTTGTTGACCATGACCTCGGTCGACTTAATCACTGCGAAGACCCGGTCTCCAACTTTCAGCTCCATCTCCTCCGCCGAGTCCCGGGTAATCACAGCGTCGATCTGGTTGTCGCCAACGCGTATTCCGATTTGAGCCATCACGGTGCCGAGTCTGATGTCGGTAACGGTTCCCGGCAGCCGATTCCGTGCACTGGTATGCATCACACTCTCCATCAGTTCTCTTCACGGGACTATCAGTCAATGGCAGCTATCTCGTCCCGAAGATCAGCTACCCGAGCGACCTCAGCCGATTCTAGGCAGTTAGTGTGTGGGCACAATCCACAGAAAATGCGCGAGCAGCCGGCTCGGACCTCTGTTGCTCATCCATCCGACTCTTCTGTCGACGCCTGATAATGGCGGCGACGGACAGGTGCGCAGCCACTTTGAGGCGGCTGGGAACCAAATGCACCATGATCGGGTAATAGAGACAGAAGCAAGAAGCGAGGTCTGGTTGCTGGACGACGAGCTGATTGCAAAAGCTCGAGGTGGGGATATCGACGCCTATGCCGAACTCGTACGGCGCTACCAAGATGTGGCGTTTAGAACCGCTTACCTTATTACACGAGAGGCGGGGGCTGCCGAGGACGCGGCCCAGGAAGCATTTCTACGTGCTCATAGGGCACTGTCTCGGTTCCAAGAGGGCCACTCCTTTCGACCATGGCTCCTCAAGATTGTGACGAATGAGGCACGCCGTCGACAAGCCTCGGTTCTGCGTGACCGGCGACTGGAGCTGCAGTTGTTAAGTGAGCGGGCGACAACGTCTGCGGGATGGGTTGAAGCGCAGGTGTTGCTCGCGGAAAGGCGAGCAACTCTGGAAGCAGCGATAAAGCATCTCCCGGTCACAGATCAGATTGTCCTCGCTTACAGATACGGCCTTGAGCTATCGGAGTCAGAGATGGCACTAGCGATGGATTGTTCGAAGGGCACGGTAAAGTCCCGGCTTTCGCGCTCGATTGGCAGACTGCGACAGATCCTCGGTCAGCAAGATCGGGAGCCGCTGACCGCGAGCCTACAAAATGACTAGAACGGACCGGCAAAGCGAAGACCTTGAAGATTCCTTACAGGATTGGGGGAGGAATCTTTCGTTCCCCTCCACACCGCCGATTGAGGTCTTTGTTCGAGAGAGGCTTCAGGAATCGGTTGGAGCAAGAACTCCCAGGCGCTCTTGGCCGTCGACTCGACTACGGCTTGGCGGCCTTCTGGTTGCTGCAGCCTGCCTGGCTTTGCTCGTAGGATCCGCTATCCATTACTGGCCGGCTTCCGAACAGAAGCCGAGCGCGTCTGTCGTACTTTCAAAAGCAGCTGCCGTGGCATTGTCCAGAGATCGAATCGTAGAGGATACGTATCGCGTAGTTATCGGGCTCTCCCGGTCAGCGCTTATCTGGGCTGCTGCATGTCTGGGAGGAAACACAACCGAAAGGCACCAAGGTCGAGGTGAGGCAGTACGGGAAGCTTGCGGTCGAGCTAAGAATCTCCGCGCACTCGTCCCACTTGACGCGAACTTGGATTTCACCCATTCCTCACAGAAGGACCGTCCTCAGTGAGCTGATGGCCAGCCCACTGGCGGGTCAAGAGGGTAGCCTCGTGGCGACTATTCTTCAGAATCCTCGTGATCACGTGAAGGCAACATTCGGGGTAACGCGATCCACACTAGACGGTCGCAGCGCACTTACCTTAATCGCTCGTATTCCAGGCGCTCCCCTTTCCCCTTTCCGCTTCTATTACGATGCCAGAAGCTTTGCATTCCTGGGTGCCCGCGGTCGTGACTTCAAGGAAACATTGGAAAAGCATCAATTCGTGGTGCTCAAGCAGGTGCCTAGGAAACTCGTCCGAGCTCTAAGTCACGGCAAGGAAACAAGCACAATCCCGCAGTCTGCCGCATACTGATTGATTCGATTTTCTACGCCGGTAGCAAGAGGTTGGGGAATAACACAAAACGGAGAAGAACATGCCCGCAGCACTTGGCTTTGTGCCATCTCTCATGTCAACGATGAAGTTCCGCGGTTCGCGTACGGTGACCTCACTTCTACTGGCGTTTATCTTGGGCGTTGTCGTACCCTTCGCTGTCTCGATTAGTACGAACACGGAAGCGGCGAGCACTCGCCACGTGCACCACGTGCATTTTCCTCTCACATATTCACGAGTCGGGAAGGGTGCATCCTACTGGTTCCATGTTCCCCGTGGAGCATGGATTATCGAAGAGCGGAACAGACCAGGATGCGCACGTACGCTTGCTGTCACCGGCACCAATGGGTATCAGGTAGTACAGTTTCACTTGCAGCCGAGCACCGGCGACTACATCAAGTACAGCCGCGACAAAAACCAAGGAAGCTGGTCAGGCTGGCTGGCCAACCTCGTATCGGGCACCTATCGGGATGTCGGTATTCAGGTGAAGCGCCACTGTCGCTGGTCCATTCGGTTTACTCGAAGCTCGAGTGAGAGGGTATAGCTCCGGGCCACGGCGAGTCTCTGACTCGGAGGACGCTGAGTGATTCGATCTTCTATGGCGTTAGCAAGCCGTCGCGAAATAACAACAAACGGAGAAGAACATGAAAAGAGTACTTGGATTCGTCGCATCTCTAACGTCAAAGACGAAGTCGCCAGGATCGCGTACCAGGCTACTTCCGGGAGGGCTACTTTTGGTCGCCGCCGTTGTCGTCGTGCTTCAGCTCTCCGGCTGTGGAGTAGCCGCGGGAGCGACGAAGAAGCCTGGGGGACGTTTGCATCACACCGCGAAGATCACTCGAACGAACCGACCGGCACAAGTTGGACCAATTGAATTTGTAGCTCCAATCCACAAAAAGGGCCGGCTAGAGCTTCCCACCTCTCTTCTTGACCCGTCAGCGGCATCCCAGTATCAGCCGGGTGCTGCAGTTGGATGGATTGCGAGACCAGCCAGCCGGCAGGGTTTGCGAGTGACTGTCGTTCGCACCTCCGGCCCCGGGCCGCATCCGGTTACCCTCTGGGAGTTTCACGCGGCTGCAGCCGTGGGTGAGCAGACAGTCCTCCTCACAGCCTAAGCAGCTTCGAGCTCACCACATAACGACCGGGACTTTCACTGTGACATATGCCCAAGGCGGTCGAATCGAGTCTCGAGGATCGTTTCAGATTAGTGACAGCTCAGGCAGCACCGGTACGTACTAATCTCACGAGACAGGAGACGACGAAGGGGCCGGACATGAGCGCTGTGTCGGCCAGCCCTCACCAGAGACGAGTGTTGGCTCAACAATTGCCTCAGGTAGTCTCAGATGAACGAGTGATTCGAACGGAGCCGCATTCATGCCCGATCTCGGAGGTCTTCACCACCTAACCGCTATTACTGGTCGCGCTCGACAAAACCTGGACTTCTACACGACTGTCCTTGGTCTGCGTCTCGTCAAGAAGACGGTCAACCAAGACGTGACGTCGAGCTACCACCTCTTCTACGGAGACGAGGTTGGGAATCCCGGAACCGAGATGACGTTCTTCGACTGGCCGAACGTTGGGGCGAACACGTCAGGAACGGGCGAGGTGGCGGCCGTTGGTTTCGCGGTCCCTGATCCATCAGCACTGGAGTGGTGGAGCAAGCACTTCGAGTCCCTCGACGTTTCTTGCGGACAGATCGAGCAGCGGGGTGATAGGAAGGTTCTCCCGTTTGTGGATGGTGAGGGTCAGCGCCTCGAGCTGATCGCAGGAGCCGTCAGTAATGAGGTAGAACCATGGACAGAGAGTCCGGTGCCGGCTGAGGTAGCGATCCGAGGGCTGGGTGCCGTAACCCTCGTCGTAGATTCTCTTGATGTCAGCGCGCACTTTCTGGAGCACGCCCTCGGGTTCAAGCGGACCGGAGAGTACGCCTTTCCCGACAACCCTTCGCGTACTGCGGCCATCTTCGAAACTGGAGCCGGTGGACTTGGCGCCGAGGTCCATCTTGAAGCAAGGCCGGATCTCCCTCCGGCGCGACAGGGTATTGGCGGCGTCCACCATGTGGCCTTCCGAGTTGCCGATGAAGAGCAACACATCGAGTGGCATGATCGGCTGCAACGACTCGGGGTGGGAGTAACCCAGGTGATTGACCGCTACTACTTCCGGTCGATCTATTTCCGGGAGCCTGGCGGCGTGCTCTACGAGATAGCGACGGATGGACCCGGATTCACCGGTGATGAGGATCCAGCACACCTGGGAGAGCGGTCTATCGCTCCCGCCGTTCCTGGAGCCCCGGCGGGCGGAGATTGAACGGCAGCTGCAGCCTCTTAACTAAGCTCCCGAACGACAAGGGATGTGGTGACAAAACCGAGTCGAAGAAGGCACCGCCGGAGTTTAGACAGCCTCTGCTACTTCTGGCGGATCCAAACGTAAACATCTCCCTTGTTTACACCCTTCCAGGAATCTCGTCCGAGAATCTCTCCCATCCTTGTCCTGGAATATCCTGGGCCGGCAATGACTCTCTGCACTCCATAGGTTCGCAGCTGAGATTCGACCTGTCTGGCGAACGATCTGGAGTAACGGAATCGAGGATTGGTGAGGGAGGTGATTCGTCGCAGGAGTGGGTTGTCGGGAGCTCGAGTTGCCCGGCATGAGTTGGTGCGTGCGCAACCTGGCGTGCCCCGACCATTGGGAGACGGTAACAGGACGCGGCCGGTAAGCGTTCGGAAGCGAATTCCGGACTCCGCTTGCCACAGCATGATGGTGTCGCTCGCTCGTGCCGGGAGCACGAGAGCCACGCTTCCCTGCCGGATGGTTTGAACACCTCGGCTTATAAAGAACTTCGGAATCACCGGCGTCATCGTCGCCATTGAGTTTGGAACGAGGCTTATAAGAACGAGGCCGATGCCGACCACGGCGGCAGCTCGACCGCTCTGGCTGCGAACTTTGGGCAGAGCATCGACACCCGCTGCCATAATGCATGAAACGCACAGAAATGCCACAATCGTAATTCTGCCGGGCAAAACACTGTCGAGGCTGGGAACGGTTTGTAGCAGTGCCCAGGGTAAGGGAATCCCTTTGAGAGTTCCCTCAATATGAAGGCTGGGACCAAGAGAAAGTACCACTAGGGCAACGCCCGTGAGGAAACCCCAAAGCACCAGCCGATTTCGAATTAGACAGATCACGATGACCAAGACGAGAGCGATTAGGGGTAAACCGATATAGCCGGAGCTCTCAATTGGGTTTCCGGTGAAATGCTGGTAGATGCTTGCCATCTCCGGCAGCCTGAGCATCTGGGAGGGTCCGGGGACGACAATTCCCGAAAGATCCTGCACGTAAACGTTCGTAGGCTGAGCTTGCCCAGTGATTCGTTCTGGTCCAAACAGCAAGATGGAAATGGGAGCCGCAGCCGTCACTACAAATGAAACCAAGGCTGCTGCAAGACCAACCGCGAGACGTTGGACTGCTCCCAAAGCCGCGTGTGGATTGCAGGATCGCCGCTATTACCATTCCAACCGTGGCAGACACGGCTGTAATCGCCAGCATCTCAGTTCCGGTCAACAACTGAGCAGTGGTCACGATTCCCAAGGCGGTCCCGGCTAGGATTCGTGCTCTCCTTCTTGAGGTTGAAACGATGATGTGAATCAGCAGAAGAACCAACGGCGGAAAGACAGCAATTGCAATCTGCGCATGGATTGAGTCTTGACTCAGCAGTGGTGGGCTGAAGCCGTAGACAAGCCCCCCAATCGCGGCCCCAAGGGTGGAAGCAAACCGCCGGAGGGCGGCAAACGCGCACCCACCCGAGAGGGCAGGCGCTAGCATCATGAGCAAGTTGTGGGAGAGAAGCGGCCCAAATGCCGCCGTGACCGGCCACAGCAGAAACGAAGGCAGGACAATCGACGTGTTCCACATCAAATTCACATGGTGGGGATACGCCACGAAGTTCGTCAGCAGCGGATCATAGAGATGCGAGACCGCAAACGGTGTCCAGGCCATGTACCAAACGAACATCTTGGGATCGTGTCCACGTCCGGCAATGACCGGCCGCGTAGCGCTCCAAACAGGAAGGTAAAGGAGAAAGGCAAGTGCAGTGTAAAGGAGAGTTACTCCTGCAGCCGGAATAACGGCTCTTGGAGGAGCCGGGTTGCTGTCACTCGAAGTCTCCATCCTGTCTGATGACCGATGCACGCGACGTGATGTCAATCGCTCGGGGTTCAGTCTTCCGGCTACCGTTGAACGGAATCCGGCCAAGCGTCGAGCTGCGAGAGCACGGTTGCCGTGTCTTGAATATTCCAGATCTCTACGACGCGTCCCTCCCGCACACGGACAAGAGTCATCGTGTCGTAAACAAGCCTTCGGCCCGTTGCATCTCGAAACCAATCTCGAGTATGCAGCCCGACCGTCCTTGATTGAATCGCCACGAGGTCGTGCTCTGCGATCGCATTGACGACGGTGTGCGTCCCTTCCGGCACACCTCGATTAGCCCTTCCGGCAAGGTCGATGATTGCTTTGGCTCCCCTTACAGGCTGGAGAAAACCGCACTGATGGAGTAGGCACTCAGGGTCAAGGAGCGCACCAAGCGACTCAACATCCCCTTTGAAAAAGGCCTCATGAGCCTTAAGCACGAGAGCTTTGTTCTCAGATATTGACATCACAGCGTCTCGATCCGGGATGAATTGGGCAATACGCTCTCTGGACTTGTGCTCAACTGGATCCATCCTTGGTTAGGGTTGCTAAGGAGGCACGACACCGGGGTCTTGTTCCAAAATACGACCATTCAATCCCCTCGTGAGGTCAACGCTGACGGAGGCGACCTCCTTCAATGGATGGATGGCCCTAGTCCGATACTCTTGTAAAGAGAGGAGAGAGGAAATGACAACAGATCCGAGCGACTGGAATCGAAAAATCATCGAGGAGTTTCGGGCAAACAAGGGAAAGGTTGGGGGGGCATTTGAGGGAGCGCCGGTGCTTCTTCTGACCTCGACAGGAGCTAAAACTGGACGCAAGCATACAACCCCTGTAATGTATCTTGCAGACGGCGATCGACTTCTCGTTTTCGCCTCCAAGGCTGGAGCCCCTACGAACCCAGCCTGGTACCACAACCTGCTCGCCAACCCTGAGGCAACCGTCGAGGTGGGTGAGGAGAAGTTCCAGGCGAAAGCCAGTGTGCTGCAAGGGGAAGAACGGGATCGCTTCTATGAGGAGCAAGCATCACTGTATCCGGGATTTCGCGAGTATCAAGAAAAGACTTCGCGTGTTATCCCGGTCGTCGCACTTACAAGGATCAGCTGACAAGGGCCAAAAGCCGGGGACCGGATCGTCGCGTCACTCGCAAGTTGAGGTTCTGCGGGAGTAGTGAAACCCACGCTGATGCCCGTTACAAGACACGATTCTCCCACCAGCGAGAGGCGAGCTACTCCTCTCTTGAGAACTCCCCCTTTTGACTGCTCAGCGTGTTACCCTCTGATTGCAAAGTACATGACGACATGTAGCTGAGCCGAAACTTCCAACCAAGGAGACGACTATGCCTGACTATGCCCCTGGAGTGCCGATGTGGATCGACGTGGCGAGCCCCGATTTAGACAAGACTCGCGCTTTTTACAGCGGACTGTTTGGCTGGAACCCTGAGGAGGTACCTGACGGTGGTGGGTATACCATGTTCATGCTCAACGGCAAGATGGTGGGCGCCGCCAGCCCTATGTTCGCTCCTGGTCAGCCACCAGTTTGGTCGACCTATGTGCATTCCCAGGATGCCGACGAGACGGTTCAGTCCACCAAGGAAGCTGGCGGCGAGGTGTTGATGGGGCCGATGGACGTAATGGGTCAGGGCCGTGTGGCAGTCCTCCGAGACCCAACAGGAGCCTACATCTCAATCTGGCAGCCGCAGCTGCACCAGGGAGCCGAGCTGGTTAACGAGCCAGGCTCATTTAGCTGGAGCGAGCTTTACACACGCGATATGCCTACCGCAAAGGCCTTCTACGAAAAGGTGTTCAAGTGGGAGTGCGAAGACACCGACATGGGTGAGGGCACGCCCTATACCCTTTTCAAAGTTGACGGCCGGGCAATTGGCGGTGGCATGGATATGACGAAGATGCTGCCCGAGTCAGTCCCGCCTCACTGGTTGGTGTACTTCACGGTGACCGACACTGACGAAAAGGTTGAGAAAGCGAAGGAATTGGGCGGAAAGATTCTGGCGGGTCCGCAGCCGACTCCCATGGGCCCAATGGCAGTCATCGAAGACCCGGCGGGAGCCGTTTTCGCGATTATTCAGATCAACCAGTAGGCTTCCTACCCAGGCGCGACTTACCCAACTCGAGGGGCGCCGATTAGAAGACGTTGGCGCCCCTCGAGTTGTGCTTCTTCCCGGATTGCCTCTGTCGTCTTCTAGGTTTGTGCCTGACTGCGCTGCGGGACGTCGCCGCTTGTAGCTAATTGCAGGTGACCTCAGCGGAATCCGCCGCATCCAGTACTTAATGGTGCTGGGGCAATCCCATTGGCTTTTCGATATGTGGTATCAATAAGCCAGGGCTTAGGGAGGCGCCATGGGGGAAACTGCAACCAGAACCGTTTCTTCACGCTCCTCAGAAGGCCCACGGAGAGCGGCTGCTGATTCATCTTCAGCCACTGGGTCTGCCATCGACCTCTCCCACCTGTCCGTTTCACTTGGTGGGCGCACCGTCCTCCGTGATCTAAGCCTCACTATCGAGCCAGGTGAGTTCGTCGGATGCATCGGTCCCAACGGCGCGGGCAAGAGCACGCTCCTCCGAACACTTCTTGGACTCATTCCGATCGATGTGGGCACCGCTTCGATTTTTGGAAGGCCGGTGGGAAGGGGGGATGCACGGATCGGATACGTTCCTCAGCATCAGGCCTTCACTGGACCGATGCCTCTGCTTGCGCGCGATATGGTCGCGCTCGGGATCGACGGCAGTCGTTTCGGTCTTCCGATATCTTCTGCCGAAAAGCGGCGCAGAGTCGACGACGCCTTGCGGGACGTGCGAGCTTTGCCCTACGCCCTTGCTCCTGTCTCACAGCTCTCCGGTGGAGAACAGCAGCGACTCATGCTTGCTCAGGCCCTGGTTGGACGGCCGGCTGTGCTTTTACTGGACGAACCGCTGGCAAATCTGGATCTTCGAAGCCGAAGTGAAGTGGTCGAGCTGGTCTCTGGTGTTTGCAAGGAGCAGAACATTGCCGTGCTCTTTGTCGCCCACGACGTCAACCCGCTTCTTCCAGTCATGGATCGGGTCCTGTATCTGGCGGATGGTCGAGGAGTCATCGGTTCTCCGGACGAAGTCATCACGAGCGCGACACTGTCAGCACTATTTGGCTTTCCGATTCACGTCATCCGAGCAGAGGGATACGTACTCGTCGCCGGAATGGATCAGGGGGAACACTGTGCCCACTCCTGACTTTCTGCAGTACGACTTCATGCAAAACGCCTTTCTGGCCGGGACTATAGTGGCCATTGTAGCCGCTTGCGTCGGATACTTTGTCGTGCTGCGTCAGGTAGCGTTCGCCGGTCATGCGCTCTCCCATGTTGGATTCTCGGGAGCAGCTGGAGCCGTATTGTTTGGAGTTGACCCGATATGGGGTCTCCTCGTGTTCACGATTGGGGCCGCTATCGCCATGGGCACCCTGGGAGAGCGGGTGGAAGGCCGCGACGTGGCTATTGGAATTGTTCTCGCCTTCGCTCTGGGTCTGGGAATCCTGTTCCTCGAGTTATATACGGCCTACGCAAGCGAGGCGTTCAGCATCCTGTTCGGGACCATACTGGGAATCGATCTCACCTCCGTGACTATCAGCGCAGTTATCGGCCTCGTGGTTATGGTGGGACTCGCGATCATCTTCCGCCCTCTCCTCTTCATGTCTGTAAACCCAACCGCCGCGGAAGCAGCCGGCGTTCCTGTCCGCTTACTCTCTGGAGTGTTTCTCCTGCTACTTGCCTTGGCGGTTTCGGAAGCCGTCCAGATTGTGGGTGTCCTGCTGATCTTTGCCCTGTTGGTCGCACCACCTGCCACGGCCATGTACCTCACAGCGCGAGTGTTCACGACTGTGGCGATTGCCATGCTTCTGGGTGTCGCCGAAACCTGGTTCGGACTCATCATGGCGTTCTATACCAACTACTCGGTCAGCTTCTTCATCGCCAGCACCGCCGTGGTGCTTTACCTTCTCGCAAGATTTCTTGCCTGGCGAGGGCTTATCGGGCCGCGATCTCACCGTGTCGTCGATGTTGCAGATGCTAGCGAGCCCTACGCAGCTTGACACACGAGGATCAACTGGCTCCCGGCCGTAGAGCCGGCTCTGGCCAGAGGGAGATCGAATATCGGTCTCCCAAATTAGAAATTGATGTACAAGGTGACTAGAGAACTCGCCGTCGCCGTAATGATGATGGGGACGGTCATCGTGGGGCTCACGGGTTGCGGGCCAACTGCAGCCAACGGAAAGATTGCTGTAGTGGCGGCGGAGAGTCAGTATGGTGGCATGGCCAAGGACTTGGGAGGCAACGAGGTCGCCGTGACCAGCCTACTGAAGAACCCAAACACCGATCCCCATGAATTTGAAGCAAGCGCATCATCAGCAGAAGCGGTGGCTGCAGCCGGATTGATAATCGAGAACGGTATCGGTTACGACTCCTGGCTCGATAAGTTAGTCGGCGCCTCGCCGGATTCGGGGCGCATCGTCTTCAACGTTGGGAAGTATCTCGGGCGGCTGCCTGGGGACAATCCCCACATTTGGTACGCCTCGTGGGGCTGGCCACGGGAGGCGCGAGCGATCACTCGTGACCTCATCCACCTGCGCCCCTCTCAGGCGACCTACTTTCGGCATCGAGAGGCCGTCTGGCTGACGTCCCTTCGACCGGTTTATCGGGCAATCCGAGCCACCAGACGAATCATGCGGGGATCTAAAGTCATTGCCACTGAACCTGTGTTTGGATACATGTTGAAAGCGCTTGGGGCGAAGTCCATGGACTCCGCATTCCAGAAGGCGACGATGGAGGGTATCGATCCGCCGCCCTCGTCTGTGGCCGCATTCGAATCGACCCTAAAGGCCCGCTCTGTGCGGATGCTCTTCTACAACAGCCAGGTCGTCGATCCCACAACCGTCAGAATGCGACAGTTGGCGGAGGCATCCGCCATACCGATTGTCGGAGTGACTGAAACCCAGCCGGCAAATGTCAGCTTTGTTCAGTGGCAGTTAGGGCAGCTCCGGCAGATCAGACGGAAGTGGAAGTAGCTCTTTCAGCCTCTCCACTGCACTTGCTGCATAAGCCGTAGACCTCCAACACGTGACGATCGACCATGAAGCCGGCATCAGACGCCACGCCCGCTAGCTGAGCGTCCGATAGGCAAATGTCCACTTCTTGGATAGCCCTGCAACGGTCGCAGATGAGATGGTGATGATGGCCACTGCTGCAGACGCGATACCGGATACCACCATCTCCCAGCTCGATTCGGTCGAGGATGCCTAGGTCAGACAAGATCTCAATGGAGCGAAAGAGGGTGGCCCGACCCAGCTGAGGTTGAGTCGACTGGAGCTGGCGCCACAGCTCCTCGGTTCCGAAGTCTGTTTTGTCCTCAGCATACTCGGCGAGGCGTCGTGCAATCAGCCGTCGAGGCTTGGTGTTGCGAAGTCCGGCTGCGGCAAGTGCTCCAAGTATTGCCTCGTCACTGATAGATCGGTGATCGGCCAGACGGGAGGAGGTCATGTGCCATTTTGGCATGGGGACCCCTTCTTTGACCCCATCTGTCGTTTGTGATCCGCAACAGAATTGACCGAATTCACGGATCAGCTGGCTGTTGACTGCTTCTAATCAGCCGCCGTACTTGCTCCCGCAAGGCGTTCAAGTCTCTCAGGTGTGCCGTGCCGGGCCGGCGGCGGCGAACCGCCCAACCGTACTTAGCCTTTCCTACAGTCCTGCCTTCTTCAACGCATCGGTCAACGAGTAGTAGTATGCCTCGCTGGTGGCGGTCGCTCCACTGATGCCATTAATATTGCTGCTCTGCGCCTTGAGCGTCTCCGAGCGAAGAATGGGCACAACCTGAGAATTGATGGATGCGGAACGAGGATTGTCCATGGGAGCAGAAATTGAGACTCGAACAATACGTCCACTGCGCACGGTGATACTGGCAGTTAGGTAGCCAAACATGTCCGTGTACGACCCGCCCTGAAACGTCCCATTGATGGAGGAACGTCCCGACGGCTTGGAGGTTGCGGTGGGTGTGGGTTTCGCCGTCGCGGTAGGTTTCGGCGCAGACGTTGGCGTGGGCGAGGGCTTAGTAGCCTGTGGTGTCGCCTTCGGTGCAGCCGTTGGTTGCGCGGTCGGGTTGGGAGTGGTCTTGGTTGACCCATTTCCTGAGCTGGGAATGGGAGCCAAAGACGAAGACTTACCAATGTGAGCAAGTATCTCTCCCGCCGTGACTATAGGAATCGCCGCCATGGCGCTCATGAGGAGCGCCGGAAGATAGCGATGCGGGGTACCTTTTGCCATACCTGTCCTCTCTAGAGTGCAAATCTGTCGGTGTGGATGTTCCGGGTTGGTACTCCGATCGTCCGGATGGTCGCTTCCACCGCTTCCATCATAGGGATGGGACCGCAGAGGTAGACATCCCTCTGAGCGAGATCGGGTACGAGCGATCTGAGATGCTTTTCCGACATGAGGTGGCGATTCCTAGGATCGCGGTGATCCCCAACCACGTAGTGGATCACGGCACCCTTCCTCGCAGCGAGCTCGTCAAGCTCGTGTCGGAGGTACGCCTCTTCCTCACGGATAATCCGGTAGATGATCACCACCTTCCCCTGAATCTCTTCCAAGAGTGCGCGAATTGGCGTGATACCGATACCGCCCGCGATCATCGCGACTCGGTCGCGCCGTCGCGCTGCGGTGGTGAATGATCCAAATGGACCTTCCGCTATAACTCGGGTACCAGGTCGAACCCTGGGCAAGCGAGAAGTATAGTCTCCAACGGCCTTAACCGTGACCCGCAGGGACCTTCCATCGGGAGCCATGGAGAGGGAGAAGGGATGAGCCTCCGTCCATAACCCAGGCGCCAGGAAACGCCAGAGAAAGAATTGACCCGCCTGGGCATTGAGCCAATCGAGATGTTTACCGGAAATGAGGACAGAGACGGCTCCCAGGCCCTCTTCCGTTACGTCAGTCACTTTCATTTGATGCCAAAGGGCTCGAAATAGCGGCTGCCCAATCCGGAAGAGCACAACCAGCTGAAGCGTGCCGACGTAGAGAGCGGTCCAGAATGCTGTGGCCAAACCATTGTTCACGAATAGCGTGCTCGTCGGAATCTGATGAAACCAGGCCAGCAGCACAGCCGCATAGGCCAGGAGGTGGACTAGATACCAGATCTCGTATCTAAGGCGACTGCGAACGATCACAAGCGACGTGACAACCACCAATATCAAGGCTGCCGTTCCGAAAACTGCAGCCGGCATGCCATAAAGTCCCTGCACCATCTGAACTGCTTCCGACCTCAGCGAAAGTCGGGAGGCAAGAGCATACCCCGTAATCACCAGGGCGACGTGGGCGACCACCAATGCCAGGCACACCTTTCCGTTCAGCTTGTGCCACGCGGAGGTCCGAGCCCAACCTGCAGCCAGCTCGAGGAATGGCAATCTGGCCATGAGCAGCAGCTCAAGCATCAGGCTATAACTGGCCAGCAGTCCTGTCAGACGTCCTGCGCTGGTAAGAGCATCCGCATTGGTGTGGACTCCAGTGACGCCGCCTCCATCAAGCCAGATGCCGATGGTTGCGATCAGCGTGGCTCCAGCGATCGAGAGCAGAGCCACAGCCAGAAGTCGTCTGACAGACTCAGGCCATCTCTCCGAGGCAACCTCTCCCCCGCTCCCCGCGATGCTTCCGTTCACTCGCCCAAGCAGTTTCGTGTCGTCAGGTTCCAAGTAAGTCGTACTGCTCACGATTCCAAACCTTGACCGACATCTGGCAAAGATAATGCCTCATTCTGTCCACCCATATCTCCACAATACGGATGAGGAGTGAGAAAGCCCTAAGAGATTTATGACGATTTGATGAGATGGAGCTCAATTTGGCGCCGGCTTACGAACTTTGGGACGCCGTAGGTGGCAAGAAAGCTGCAAGCTTCATGGAGTCTCCATCCGTTTGGGCAGCGAGTGCAACAGTAATAGATTGGCCTCAGGAATAACTTGGACAACGACGCCTTCTCTACCACTCTGAGCCGCCCCAAGCGCCTATTGGTGCTGGGCATTTGCTCCATGAGCCTTCTCATTGTGGGACTGGACGTGACGATTGTGAACGTCGCGCTGCCCTCAATCCATCGTTCCCTTCATGCTTCGTTCTCTGGCCTTCAATGGACAGTCGACGCCTACACCGTCGTCATTGCCAGCCTGCTAATGCTCTCGGGTTCGACCGCCGACCGCATCGGAAGGCGGAGGATCTTTCAAATCGGGCTTGTTATCTTCTCGGTCGGCTCGTGTCTATGCGGCCTGGCACCAAACCTTCCGCTGTTAGTCGCATTCCGCGCGCTACAGGCCATCGGCGGTTCGATGCTTAATCCCGTCGCCATGTCGATCATCCGCAACGTCTTTACCGATCCTCGAGAACGCGCCCAGGCGATAGGCATCTGGGGAGCCGTCGTTGGAATCAGCATGGCGCTTGGGCCTCTGGTAGGAGGTTTCCTGGTGGACACCGCTGGGTGGCGCTCTGTGTTCTTTGTGAACGTGCCAGTCGGTGTCCTGGCAGTCGTATTGACAAGGTTATGCGTTCCGGAATCTCGAGCACCGCAGCCTAGAAGAATTGATGTTGTGGGACAAATCTTGGTGGCAGCGGCACTCGCTTCCCTGACCTACACAATCATCGAAGGCCCACAGATTGGCTGGACGTCCCTCGAGATACCGGCTCTGTTCGGGCTTTCTCTAGCCTGTTTTGTAGCGTTGATTCTTTGGGAGCTACGTCGCATACAGCCCTTGATCGAGATCAGGTTCTTTCGCAGTCTTCCGTTCTCCGGAGCCAGCGCCATCGCGGTCTGCGCTTTCGGGATTCAGGGCGGCTTTCTGTTCTTGAACACGCTTTACCTGCAGAGTGTTCGCGGCCTCTCGCCGTTCGACGCGGGTCTTTACCTGCTGCCCATGGCAGCGATGACGCTATTGTTAGCTCCTCTGTCGGGGATGCTGGTTGGTCGGGGAGCCATCCGCCCGACGCTCGTCGCCGCTGCTCTCGCCTTGATTGCGGCGTCAGTCATGCTTACACGGCTCACCGCGACGACTCCCATGACCTTCCTCCTTGGCGCCTACTTCCTATTCGGGATCGGGCTCGGCCTTGTGAATCCTCCTATCACAAACACTGCCGTTTCCGGGATGCCGCCATCCCAGGCGGGCGTAGCGGCTGCTGTGGCTTCGACAAGTAGGCAGGTGGGATCCACCCTCGGAGTCGCCGTGCTTGGAGCAGTGGCGGGTGGGGTGGTTTCCGCAACACTCACCAAGACTTTTGCGACAGCAACGCATGCCGCTTGGTGGATCACGGCGGGCTTGGGTCTGGTGATCCTGGTGCTTGGAGTGGTGACAACCGGTGAACGTGCCAATAAGTCGGCTCGTCAGACAGCCCGTGATCTTGGCTCGAGTGAGCCCGAAGCGGGTAGGCGTCAGTCAGAGATCGCCCTAGAGGTTTAGCTTTGCTTTTGGCTGTGGCTAGAATTCAACAATGGGAATGTTCCTCGTTCTCCTCAGCCAATCTGGTCCTCAATGGGACCCCTCTCAGCCCCTGGAGGGGCAATCTCAATGGCCGGAGCACGCGGCATTTATGGATAGACTGGTCGACGAAGGGTTCATCGTTCTTGGTGGTCCCATTGCCACCAACCGCCGGGTAGTGCATGCAATTGAAGCGGGCTCGGAGAGTGAGATCCGCGAAAAGCTTAATGGCGATCCATGGAGCGAAACGCATCTTCACGTCGAGAAGATTGAGCCATGGACCATCCGCCTGGACGGCCGCGGACGTAAACGCTAGCGGCGTACCCGTTTCCATCAGTAGAGAGCCCATTCAACGATTCGGTCAACTTGCGCCTTCAGCTGCTTCAGCAACGAGCAGATCGCGGATGCTACCGCAAGTACCGATCATAATCGTCGACGAGCAGGAACAGTGGATCTTCATCTTCCTCAATCTCGGGGAAGCGGCCGACTGTCTCGAAGAAGCGATTGTCGACGTAGTCGTCATTCGTCAGGGAAACCTCACCCACTAACACGCGTTCCCTTTCGCCCCAAAATGAGTGATAGAGCCGAGGGGGTAAGGTGATGCTTTCTCCTGCACTCAGCCTGATCTTGCCGCCTGCCGGAAGCTCTCTCTCCATCCCGTCAACCATGACCGTGACATCCGTATCGTCCTTGCCTCCTTGCTCTCGAAGAGTTATAGAGCTCGACGACCAGATCTCCGCCTCCACGGTTGATGATGTCCTCCATCTTGACCCAGTGGAAATGAAATGGAGTGATCTGGTTGGGATCAACGATCAGAACCTTTTCGGCGTAGAGCTTCCCCTGCCGTTCCTCCAAGTTCTTGGGATCGCCGTTTCTCAGCGTAAAGATGGAGAGGCCGGTGCGAGTAAAGTCTCCATGTCCAAAGTCGGTGATATCCCAACCCAGTCGCCGATCAACAATCTCGGTGGACTTTCCCAGATTTGCTTGCCATTCTTCGATCTGCCAATAGGCAAAGGGCGGAAGAAAGAACTGACGGGATCGCAAGAAGCTGTCGCAATCACGGATGATCGCAATTGATCTCAGAACGTTTCATAGGCTAGCTCCCACAGACTTCATCGGGACAATCTCAATTTGCTAAACGCCAGACCGAGGCTAATGCTTCACGCCTGAATGCCGACCTTTTCCACCAAAGCGGTGAGCAGCTTGTCCTGAGCTGCCAGATGATCCTGGATTTTTACCGCCTCGTGTAATACCGCATCCGCATCGTTATACGTTGCTTCGGAACGCTTATCAGCTGCGGCCGCCAGCACGTTCTGACCCACGATGATGACCGAGAGCAAGACCAGCTGTAGGAAGGTCTGCGAGATCCAGGACACTAAAATTACCGGATTACCGCTGCGAATGGCAGCGGGAAGACTTACCAGAGCGAGCGCGGCAAAAACATAAGCGCACCACATGGTTCCTACCGCAGTGGTCACCTTGACCGCCAACCAGGCGTTGAATCGCGCCGCCAGACTGTCCTGGGGTAGTTGATCGCTCACCTTCACCGGACCGGGGGCATCTCCTTCGAGGCGCGACTTGGTCCGACGGTGAGGGATGTACTTATAAATGCTTAATTGAGCCACGATTCCACTCCTTTTCAAATGGAGGCGCCATCAGGGACTGCCTCCTGCATAAAGATTAGGTGACAGCAGGGTCTTACAACCTGGGGAACTGCTACAAAGGCGCGCTTGCATCCGGCAGGCTGATCGTCGGGGAAACAACTCCTTCCTCTAGACAGAGGAGTTGGGAAGAAGACGGCGGCGGCCCTATGGGATGCTAAGTCTCTCTCATCCCGACGATGAGGGCGACGGCACGAGCAGTGATCGATTCTCCACGCCCCTCCGGTCCAGTGCCCTCGGCGGTTGTAGCTTTGATCCCGACATTTGAGGTATCGATCCGAAGTCGCTCAGCAATGTTCGTTCTCATTTCAGTAATAAACGGGGCAAGCTTGGGTTCTTCGGCGACAACCGTACTGTCTATGTTCCCAACGAGGTAGCCGTGCTGTTGCAGCTCTGCCCTGGTTTTCGAGAGCAGGTCGAGGCTGGAGACGCCCTGCCACCGAGGGTCGTGGTTGGGAAAGTAGTGCCCGATGTCGTTGAGGCCGGCTGCCCCCAACAGGGCGTCGATGATTGCATGTACCAGGACATCGGCATCCGAGTGTCCCTGGAGGCCAAGATGGTAGGGCACATGTACCCCACCAAGCCGAAGCTCTCGATCCGCAACCAGACGATGCACGTCGAATCCGTAGCCAATCCGCGGAAGGGCTAGTAGCCGCTCTATGCCGGGGCTCGACATCGTCCCGTAAGTCCGAGGACTTGGACCCACTGATACGACCTTTACCACCTCTGTCCGCACTTCCTTCAAGTTGACTCCCAGGCTCTCAAGGACGCCGGCCGCAATGCCTTCACCTTCGCGGATCAGCCCCAGCAGGAGATGCTCTGTGCCGATATAGTGGTGGCCAAGTCTGCGCGCCTCCTCGACGGCAAGTTCGATCACCTTCTTCGCTCGCTGGCGTCAGCCCGATATCGCCGGAGAGCTGGCAGCTCACCTCGACCGATGATGAACTCCACGGCGCTACGAACCTTTGCCAGCTCGACGCCAAGATTGGATAGCACTTTGGCCGCAACACCATCCCCTTCTCGCACAAGGCCTAATAGGACGTGCTCAGTACCGATGTAGTTGTGGTTGAAACGCTGTGCCTCTTCCTGGGCTAGCGTCAGGACCCTTCTGGCACGTTCAGTGAAGCGATCGAAGCTGCCGCTTATCATCGCGAGCCCCGGTCTAGCACTCGTCTTGTGAAGCTCACGAACATACTGCCAAGCCCCCTTCGATGGCGAGCCTCATAGTTGTTGGTTGACCAACCTTCTAATTCCACGGAATTTAGTCACTGAAGACTCACCCACACCATAGACCATCGAAATCGAAGTTTCTTTGCTGTTACCGTTCAGTTTCGGAGTCGCGGACCCAGGCACCTACGAAACGGTGTACTCGTAAGGAATCGCAACCAACTCGTCGGTACTACCCGTGATGGCTTCGTCACCCGACATGCTTAGGGTATCCAGGTAAAGCTTTCCACTGACCACATCTCCGGCGGCTCGGTTCGGCTTGAAGTCAACGGTAATCTTCCCTGATGCACCCGGTTCCAGTGTCAGCGGCTTAAAACTCTCGGATTTTCCGAGCTGGTATAGCCAGCCATCTCCTGTACTCGAAGTAACTGCCGGATCGAATGCTTGTGTTTTGATTCGATAGCTGTCGGTAACCGACGTGGCTGGGGGCGCAGTTGTGAAAGGCCCAACGGCGGAGACGACACCGATCCACCGCCCTGGAGTGATCTCGGTTGACGAAATATTAGCGATCACCTCGTGCTCGCCGTCACGCAGAGTGCTTTCCGTACCCTCATACAAAGGACTATATAGGTATCCATAGGGCGCAGCTCCCGAGAAGTTCTCCACTTCCTCTGCGATTGGAATGGTAGGGGATTTGGAGGCGGCAGTCGTGGTTATCCGGCTCGTCTCGGGCGGGACAAAGAAGTATCGAGTTGTCATAGCTGCGAGCTTGTAAGTTCCGGAGGCCGATGTGAGGGTCTCAGAAGTTGACAAGCGAGGATCGATAAAGAAGCTCTCCCGGGCTATGCCTGTGTTCTTGACCGTAATGGTTGCGGCTCGGGACGCACCGCGAGCTAGCCGGGTCTTGACACTATTTGGGACATCGTTTGAAGAAGCAGAGACCCGATTGAAGGAAATTGTCCCGTTCAACCGTTCGGCTGTCTCCCGTCCGGAGATGTTGTCGTTGATGAACACCAGCAAAGACCACAGCCCCGGTGCAGGATTGCGCCTGAAGAACTGCATGGAATTCGAGTAGGTCGTGGCGTAGCTGGACGTCGTACCGGTTTCCGTCGACTGTACGTCAAGCGGAGTATGGGTGGGATCGCTCAGTATTCCCTCGAGGTTGTATCCGGAATCCTTCAGTCTCAGTCCAATATCAACATCGCGAAGACCCTTGGGCAAATTGAAGCTGTAGACGAGGCCCTGTCCGCGGCCCGGACGTCCATTGCCCCCTGTCAAGATTCCGGAGAATGACCCTCCGCTCGCCTTGAGGGGAACGAGGTTACGCAGGAGGATGGGAATCGTTCCGGCACCTGTCGTATGGCCTGAGGGTGTGACTCCCCTGATCTCTATCTGTGGCTCAAAATCGCCTGCCGAGGCAGGAGCCTTCGTTGTGATGCGGAAGGCGCCCGTCTGACCCGGTGACAGTCTCTGACTGCTGGGAGAAACCTGACCAGCGGGAGAGTAGCGAGACTCCGAAACGTCGAGGTGAACCGTTCCCTTGAAGTATCCAGCAATATCGCCCGGAGTCGAGATGAGCGCGGTCCAGGTCCCTGCACGCGGATCTCGAATGCCCACGTGTCCATACTCGCTATAACTTGGGCCAGACGGGTATCCGGTATCCTGCGGCCAAGAGTAGCCACTCACGTTTCCCCGGGGATCGAATAGAGTCAGGCGCAGGCTATCCACGGCGCTCTGCCAGGCGATAGCGGCATCCAATCGCTGGGCTCCAGCAGGAACTTTGAAGTGTTGGATGAGGTAGGGTTCCTTCTGCCCATAGTTATCCACGAAGGTCTTAGCTTTCGCCCCGTTGAAGAACGGGGCGAAGTGGCTCTCGGCGAAGGGCGCGAGACAGCGCGACTACCCTCGGAGTCACGGTTTCGGTTGCCGCGCCATTGTTCGTTGCCGAGATTGAAAAGGTTGCCTTCTGGCCCGGATTGAGGTTGGTATGCAGTGACGCGGGTGTCGTGAGGATGGATGTTCCAGTTCGGTGTGACAGCCGATAGGAGTTGGCAGCCTGTACCGCGGCGAGACTGTTGATGAGGCCAGCACCCTGTTCGCCGGCTGGCGAGCCCAGGTCCCTGGATGTACTCATGATGATCTGCTTCACAACCTCGGGGGAAGGACTCTTGCCACCGTGGCTGTTTCGATACGCCTCGATTACGAGTGCGGCTTCACCTGCCGTCAGGGGTGCCGCTTCGCTTGTGCCTCCAAAGAGCTGAATAGGAGAATTCTCATAGTTATCGTTGTAGCAATCCCCATAGTAGACGGGAGCGTTCGTGGGAGCGCACAGCGCCCAACCAAGATCGCCCGGCGCCACGACATCGACAGTCTTCGTCCCGTCGTCTGAAACGCCGGAGGAGCTGATTGCCGATATGTTGTTGCTGTCGTAGCCCCCTTTAATCACCTGCGAACCGGCGAACGAAACCTGGCGATAGGACTGGAATTGAGTAGAGGCGCCAGCTGTGAGGATTCGGGGATCGGTACCCGGCGGGAACATGGTCCCTCCGGCGGTACCTCCATCCCAGGAAATCCCAACCACCAGTACACCGGCAGCCACGGCAGCGTCATTCGCCGCCTCAATGGGGTCGTAACCAGAGTCCGGATTGCGGAAGGAGCTGATCGATTCATTGATGATATTGGCGCCGTGCGCGACGGCGTACTGAACCGCCTGAATCATCGTCGCTTCATCGCCGCCGTCACCTCCAAGCACCTTAAGCGCCATGAGGGAAGCACCGGGTGCCATCCCCTCAACGCGGATGGGTAGGCAGCTCTTGTGCTGCGGAAGTGCAGCATTGACGAACGAGTCGGCGTTGTAAACATACCGGCCCTGAGCGGCGATGGAGCTGGCATCACCAAATGCTTCGCCGCCAGGTGTCGTGACCTTAGCCGTGCCATCGCCGGTGAAATCCCTGTAGCTGGTTATGACGTGGCTCCCGTTGGAGCGAATGAGATCTGGGGTATTGACGTCGATGTCGTCGGCGAGAAAGGCAACAGTCACCCCCGAGCCGTTTACGAGGTTTTGCGCCTGCGAGATTTTGCGATTGGAAAAGGCAGTGTTTGTAAGTTGCAGAGCCTCTGGCTCCAGCAAGGCGTGGGATGCCGACGTGCAGGTGGCGGCGGCCCGAGATTTAGGCCGGTGCGATATTGCCGCGGACTGCCCATGCGAGCCCGATTGTGGAAAAGTCACCGGAAGATCGGGGACGATGGCTCGCACAGAAGGGTTGGCTCGAAGGCGGGCGATTGCTCCGTCAGTCATTCTGGCCGCGATGGAATTGATTAGCCAGAGGGAACGCAAACGTGTCGCCTTCACCTGAGTAAGCTGGGCTAGGACGGGTGCTTGGGCTTGGAGCACCCATGAGCGTCTCGAAGCAAGCTGACCATGGGACTTGCCGCTCGTGGGGGTGGAGCGGAGGACCACGATGACGCGTTGCTCTGGTCCGCTTGTCCCAGGAGACTGAGCGGCTACTCTGCCCGGCGATGCAATGCCGAAGGTTGTAATGGCGATTGCGAGGAGCAGAGCCATCAAGGGACGAATTTGACTCTTCATCGGGACCCCTTCTAGAAATTTGGATGCAGAAGCGTTTAACTTCAGCTTAGAAAACCAGTGCCTCTGACTCCAAACTCCGCTGTCGCCCGTCTGTTATCAAACGGCTCAGCACCTTCAGTCGTGATCTACCTCTGGCCACTTGACGAGCGATATTGGCACGAGTGGTTTCGTTCCCGGTAGGCTTGGAGTGAAGCCATTCGGGTGTTCCCGGGCCGAGATGGCGGAATCGGTAGACGCGTCGGTCTCAAAAACCGATGAGGGCAACCTCGTGCGGGTTCGAGTCCCGCTCTCGGCACCACAGTCGTTTTGGCGTGCGCAAGCGCTCGCGAGCAGGGCGCCCCGCTGGGTCTAAGTGCTGCGTTAGCTAACTGAACCTAAGCTAGGTGACGTTGACCATGGTCGAGAACTTAGAGCCACTGTAGTCGTAGGATGGCCCCTTTGGATCGCCGGCGAAGACGACGGAAACAGGCTCGCTACCCGGGGGGACAGTCACCTTCGAGATGCTACAGCTCACGATCCCGTAGGTACCTGTCATCCCGGAGCATCTCTGAGCCCCGCTCCCGGAGCCAAGCGTGATCGTCACCCTCCGCTCCGTGATCCCTGCCTTCCACGCCGATTGGAGAAAGGCCGTCAGAACGGCCTTCGATCCGGAAGTGAGAGTTGATGGACGCTTGTAACCTACTTGAGTCGGCGCCAGATGCACCGTCATCGAGCCACTGACGTAGGAGAACTTGTAGTAAGGGTCTTTGGCCCCGGCACAGGCCGCGCGATATGCATTCGCTGGATCTCCCGCTCGATAAGGCACAGTCGAAGCAGCGGGAGTCGCTGGTGCCGTCTGTCCACTCTTGAAACCGGTGTATCTACATACGATCTTCGGTGCCGCCTGCTTGTAAGTTGCCGCAGGACTGCTCGCCGATACGACCACAGTCCCGGTCGTCTCAGGTACCGACCCGGTGATGACGTTACCGTTGTCATCGCCCGCCACACAGAAGGAGTCGCTTCCGCAGGATACGGAAGTGAGAACCGAGGAGTCAACCCGGAGCACACTCCAGGTTGGCGAGGATGCGGAGGGATCGGTCGTCTGGACCACGTTTCCTCCCGAATCAACCGCGACGCACAGAGACTCCGAAGAACAGGAGACCGAGTTGAGCACTCCATAAGGGTCGATCTTTTGGATCGTCCAGGTCGGCGAAGCGGCCGTGGGGTCGGTTGAAATGACGGCGTTTCCATCGGCGTCGACGATAACGCACAGAGATGTCGTCGGGCAGGAAATGGCGTTCAAGGTCAGCCCGTTGGGGTCAATGTTAACCGGACTCGACCAGACAGGCTGCTGGTCCGTCGGATCCGTGGAGATTACCACATTACCGATCTTGTCGACAGCGACGCAGAGAGCTTGGGAGGCACACGAGATGGCATTCCAGACCCTGTCAGACCTTGCCCCGACGTTTAACGTAGCTCCCAGGTGGGCGTGGGGTCAGTGGGGTTGGTGGTCACTCGGAACCTGTCCGTCCTGACCAACGTTCGCACAGAAGTAGCGACGTGGGCACGATACCCCCACCGTCGCCCATGTGCCGCCTAGGTCACCCGTGGTCCATGTCGGATTCGGATTCATGGGATCGAAGTCCGATCGAAGTCCCCGCTGCTCCCTTGCGAGCGCAACACAGAATGAAGTCGAGGGACACGAGACTCCGATCAGCTGTCTGTCCCGGATCGATCGTGGCCGCAGTCCACGCCGGATGCCGGGTCGGCCGGATCCGTGGAGATCGTCGCCCTGCCGTATGGATCAGCTCCCGCACAGCGTGGCTACAAAGACAGGAGATGGCGCTGACGCGGCTAGTCGCATCCACTCTGGTCAGGTCCCAGGATGGTGAGCTTGCGTCAGCCTGAGCATGTATCAATGGCGTTGCCAAGAGAGTCGACCGCCAACGCAAACGCTCGGCACCGCGCAGGAAAGGTAGGCCAGTGGTGCGGCGGGGTCTGCTTCGACTGGCTGGCGTCCAGGTCGGAGAGGCCGATGCGGGGTTGGAGGAAGTACTCACCTCGCCCTCCGCGTCAGCTAAGACACACAGTGAGCTGGAAGCGCATGAAACGCCTGTGACGGACTTGCCGCTCTGTTGCGGTCCTGTTGCCGTCCAGCTCGGCGACTCTGCCGTCGGGTCGGTTGTGACCCAAGCCGCTCCCACGCAGTCAACTCCCATACAAAGAGTCGTCGAGGGACACGAGATCGGAGTTCAGGTCCATACTCTCCAGTTCGGGCCATAGTGGTCCATGTCGGGGTCGGGCGAGTTGGCATCGACCGTAATCACCTGCGGTTGACCAGGTGCCAATAGCAATGCACAAAGATGGAGCCGCACATGACACATCAAAGAGGATGCTGTTGCCATCCATATCCTCCGGCTTTGTCCAGGTGGGGGCTGGGTTCCCGGGGTCCGTCGTAGTCACGGCATAGCCTTTGTCGTCCACAGCCGTGCAGAGGGAGGTAGATGGGCAGGACAGCGATCTCAGGATGTGATCAGCATCGATCGTCAGCGGAGGGCTCCAGGTTGGAGTCTGGCTTGTCGGATTGGTTGAGGTGAGCACGTTTCCGGTGCTGTCGACGGCGAGGCAGAGGGAAGTGGATGGGCAGGAGACGCTTTTGATCTCCCCCATCGGATCGATGTCCGTGGGTGCGCTCCATGTTGGAGGCGAAGCCGTGGGGTCAGCTGAAATCAAGACCCGGCCGTCTTCGTCCACCACCGCACATAGCGAGGCGCCGGCACATGAAACCGAGCTAAGCGATATGCCCCCTGTGGATGGGGCCGGCGCGGCGGTAACCGGAGCGGACCAAGAGAGGGTGGATTGAGCCTCGATGCCCTTTGCTGGGGTGGCGAACAGTAGTGGAGCGAGCAGGCAGATGGCTGCATATATCTTCATCGAGCTGGGCCCCTTTTGCTTTGACGGCGACAGTCTCATGATGGTGCTTTGACTTTCACGACTTCGGCCCGAGCTCGGTGTTGACACAGCTGGAAGGCGTGTCCCCGTTAAACATCGACTTGAACTAATGCTCTCAACAATCGGCGCACAATACCTTTGACGACCGTGGGCCATTCTAGTGCCCCGTTCCCAGATCTGTCCACTTTAGAAATCCATGGGGCATAGGTCCCAACCTGGGGTGGCCAATGGTCAATAAACGCTTCTGTGCGGTGCACGCCTTGCCTTACTTGACTGAGATCCGAGTGATACTCGATTCGCTTGGCAACCAAAGGTCGGTACCATTCTTCGTTTTCCCAACCGCGAACCTATCAAAATACGAGGCGGCTAGGTTGACGTGCCCGTATGTGGTCCGGGGAATCTTCACGGTGACCTTTGCCGTGCCAGTATCGGGACCAATCTGCACCGATTTAAGATGGCGCCCTGTGATGTCATCTGACAGCAGGACCGTCCCTCCGGGGATAAACCCGGCAATGCCTGGTGCGCCCACAGTGATAACCACATGAACTTTGGAGCCCGCCTTAGCTGAGGATTGAGCGGGGGTAGCGGTCACAACCGTGGGTACCTTGCCATGACCAGGAACAGCCCGCAGCTGGCGCCACAGATCGATTACCGGTTCGAGTTTGGGGTTCGCCAGGTCATCTTCGTACCATTCGATCGTGTCGACTCCGTGAGACCGAGCATAGCTAATGTCCTGCTCGGTATTGAGAAAGGCCTGCGAATTAGGGTGGCAGGGCGGAATACCGGATGGGACATCGAGCTTGCACCAGTAGGACTGAGCCTCAAACGTCTGTAGCTCGATGAGCGGATGAGGAGTGTGTCGCATGGCGTAGGCAAAGATGGTGTTGACATTCCCCGCCGGCGGGTCGTCTTTGTTGGGGTTACGCCAGATCCACGAAGAGTCCAGGCTGTTTTGGGCTAGACCGAATCCGTTGTCGACGGCCCACTCTCCTACATCCACTTCGACCGACCGCCCGGAGCATGAAATCGCCCGCGGTAGAAAGGTGGGTATCACCGGCACAGGATCCGTGCACTTGTCGTTGATGTCTTGGTGATTGATCGTATACAGGACCCATGGCGAATAGGAGAAAGCCTTCCTGTAATACGACAACATGTCCTCCTGCCAGGCCTCCCAAAGCTGGGGGTTATATCCCCAGCTCAGGAGCTGGTTGAGATCCTTCTTGGTGGGCGTGGAGTTCGGTCCGGTGATGGCCTTCGCTTCGTCGCCCAGGCCCACGGGTGCACGAACATACGCGATATCTGCTGCATAGGGAGCAAAGTGAGCAGCGACCGCATCTACACAGCTCCTCCACAGAGCGAGGAACGGCGCACCCCAATACTTTGGGATGGTCAGAGCGGTACCGTGACTGCAAAAGGAGTCCGTCGCCCCCAGCGCTTCGCCCACCCAGCGGGGTAAGAGCTGAGCATGGCCATAGTTCCACCCGCAGCTGTTGCTAGTTCCACTGAGAGAGAGGCCGGCCTGAAATCGCAGGAGCAGAGCGACCCGCTTGCCGTGGGAGATGGCGGACTGAACTTCCCTATCAGCCTTGGTGAAATCGAACTTGCCCGCAGCGGGTTCGATGTCGGACCAATCCAGCTGAACGACCAGGATCCCAGCGTCTGGATTAGCCAGCGCACCAAGATTGTACTGTCCGTAATTACGCGGGAACCCGTACTTGTACATGGGAATGTCTGCCCCAGAAAGGGGAGGCACGTACGGATGCGAGGCCAGCCTCGCCCAGTTTGCCGGGCACGTACCGCTGGCCCGTGCGCCTGTGGTGATATTTACCGAGGAGTCGACAGGTGTTTGCGCTCCAAAGTAGGCGTCTCCCAGGTAAGTTACGCCCAGTCTGTTCTTCCCAGCCGGCAGGTCAACATCAAGCTTCGCCTTTCCTGAGGACCCGTAAAGAAGCGCTCCGTTAATCTCGGATTTACATTCTGAACCATTGGACACGTCCGAAATGCTGAGATCGCCCACCGGAAAAGACTCCGCACTACCGCTGCCGGCAAGGGAGCTGGAGACGGAGACGGTTAGGGGTACCGCCCGGCCCTTTCCGTCTTTGCGGCCGAGACTCACCGATACACTGGCCGGCCACTGATGCATCCCGAGGACAAAGTCGCGGCTGGTGCTCGGTGCGAAGCCGCTCCCTCGTTTCGGCACAAAGTAAACACTTGCCTGTTTGACCCGGAAGGGCACGCCCGGGAGATGCTCCCTCACTTGGAATGTGGCTTTACCCTGACCATTGAGCGTTACGGTGTGTGACACAATCGTGGCACTGTCGGGGATATCCACATCCCAAAGGGACACCGTACCCACGGGAACCCGTCCTGAGTGAGCGGTGACTGTAACCGTGATGTCGGCTGTCGAACCCAGGGGCACATCAACACTCTTGGGGACATGGAGGTGGGTGGTGATTTCAGCCTTTTCAGCGCCGGCCACAATGGGTGATCTGGGAATTGCGGGAGCATCCACCCGTCCCCGGCCAACACCTAGATTTGATCCCTTTGTCACGTCCGGCCGGGACTCGATAGGGTGAGGCAAAGGACCTCGCAACGGGGGTTCCAAGCAGCGGGATGCTCGCAAGCGCAACGACCGACAGGGTGCGATAAAAGACGGCGCGTGGAATGGACATGAATAACTCGATCCTTTTCGCTGGCGCTGGGCGTCATTTGACGCCTCTGGTTATCGTGGGATTTACTTCCCCACCTAGCAGCCGCCAATGTCATGAGCATAACGCGGCGACGCGTCCACCGCCAATTTGTGTGATTGGCTTCGCTTCAGTTGGATGGAGATCGCCGTCAAGCTCCTGCAGTTACATCGGAGAGACGCCGGACGGAGCACCCAATCGTGGTTAGCTACAAGCAACGAACGCCCGCCCGGGAGGACCGTCGGCCAGGCGGCCCGAGCCCTAACCTTTCTCCAGTTCGGACGCCTCTCGGGCTGCGTCTTCCAGCCGGTTGCGATAAGCCGTCCACCAAGCCTCGTCAACCGTCGGCATGTTGTCACTGTCGGCTCTATGGCCGGCTGCGCCGTCTATAAGCTCCCGGACGATGTCGGCGTGGCCGGCATGCCGATGAGTCTCAGCGATCATGTGGACAAGCACACGCTGTAGCGTTACTTCATTCCTATCCTCTGGCCACCATGGAACGCGGCCACGTGCCTCGAGGGGTAGCGCATCGATGGTGGCATCTGCATGTGCGCGCGCCCGCTGGTACAGTCCCAAGATCGACTCCCTCGACTCTGCCGGCGTCGCCCACATGTCATCATTCGCTTCGGCATCAGGCTCCATCCACGTCAGACGGTCCGTGGAAGGCCGCCCAAAAACTTCCCCGAAGTATCCAAGCTCGCCAGTGGCTAGATGCTTTATGAGTCCCAATAGGTTGGTGCCCGTGCGTGTCAGCGGACGACGGATCTCATACTCGGAAAGGCCCTGCGTCTTCCAAACCAGTGCATCGCGTCCCATCTGAAGATAGGCGTGGAGAACTTCCTTCGGCTCAGAGTCGCTCGTTATGGGCATCAGCTCCACATCCTGTTATGAGTTGGAGATCCCTAGGCTAGCCGCCCATCTCTCGCCCATTATGGCCAATCACCTGAATGCCAGCTCTTGTGGCCTCCAGAGTCTCGTCACGCACTTCTAAGGCGTCCGCCACGTCTCCAAACGTCCGGCAACTATAGCGTTCCAAGAGGTCAACGGAGTAAGCTGGACTAATCGCAAATACTTTACGTCGTGATCATTAGGAGACATACCCATGGGATCGTTCTGGAACTGGATACGCCGGGCTTGGAAGAAAACGGAGATTGAAGAAGCCAAGCGCGAGGGCGCGTTTCGGTCGATCGAGGACGAGCAGCTTTCCATGGGCATGACGCCTCAACTGGGGATTGGGAATGCCGGCTACGCTTCGCCGTTCAGTGTCGTAGACGCGACTGAAGGTCCTGATCCCGCATTTCAGCATGCCCGAGACGTCGACGAAGCACAAACCCAGGCGAGGGTGGCACAGCTACAGGCGGAGCTGGATCAGATTCCAGGTGGAAAGCAAGATGGTGCGCCCACCGACGAGCAAAAAGGCTAGCGTCAACTAGCTTCCCGACACCACGTCAGGCGCACGGCTCGACCGGTGTTTTGTAGATCGTGGTTGAGGGATAACCGTCGCAGTAGCTGTCATCCACCAGCCACCCGCCCTTCTGGTTTAGCACCACGTAATCAATGGCAGGGTTGGATGGATTCTTGGAACTGGATGGTCCCCCAAAGTTCCAGACTACCTTGATAATGTCGCGGCTTGCGGTCGTTTTTGCCTCGGTAAACGAAAGGCCCGACGGAACGTTCTGACACCGGCATATGGGATCTGATCCCCCACCTGTGCCTGAGGTAGGATTCTGTCGCAGCCGCCTCTCAAGCTTGGAGGTCACGGGACAGCCGGCTTGCGGCGACCACTGAGGCGATCCCTGGTAACACGGTCCAGGACTCGTGGTCGAGTGCGTAGGACAGCCACTGATGTTTTGTGGGATCTGGCCCCAACAGACAATCGTCTTGACGGATGTGAGAGCGGCCGCCGCATTGGGTGCGGGCGTCGCGGTTGGGATCGGAGTCGGAACTGCGGTAGGCGTAGGCGTCGGGTTCGAGCTGCCCAAAGATCCAATCGAGCATGCGGATAAGACGAGTGGCAGCGCAAGCAGGAAGCACAGACGCCAGGTCCAGCCTCGTCTCAATGGATTCCTCAGAAAGTTATTCCTGCCGCAAGTGTACTAAACGTCGTGAGCTTAACTGCCGCGGGCGAGGCACGGACGTAGGCCCTCTCACTCCAGCTTCGACCCGACGACATTTAACAAGGCACCGGCTCACCCGGCCGCTTCTGCGACCCTCAGAGTTCGTAGGATGCTATAGGGCAGGCATTCGGCCTTCTGATGCGTGGCCAAAAACGACCTTCAATGGTTAATACGGCGCCTTGCCGCTGAGGAGTCCACCCGATGAGTTCCACACCACGCGCGCCTGAGCTGCAAACGAAAGCTCTGAGACCCATGCCCACAGACCTCGACATCGCTCGCTCGGCACGGCTCGAGCCGCTAGAGGAGATAGCAGGCGGCATGGGGCTAGATCTCGACCTGCTGGAGCCATACGGCAGAGGCGTCATGAAGATCTCCCTCGATGCCATCGATTCGCTGGCCAACCGACCAAAGGCGAAGTACGTGGTGGTCAGCGCCATAACGCCCACACCTCTCGGCGAGGGCAAGACAACCGTCACAGTAGGGCTCGGACAGGCCTTCAAGCACATCGGCAAGAGAGCCACAGTCGCCATCCGGCAGCCATCGATGGGACCGACATTCGGCATCAAGGGCGGAGCAGCTGGAGGCGGATATAGCCAGGCGGTTCCCATGGAGGTTCTCAACCTGCATCTAACCGGCGACATGCATGCCGTGACCGCCGCTCACAATCAGCTCTCCGCCATGATCGACAATCACCTCTACAACGGCAACGAGTTACGGATCGATCCCCACAACATCACCTGGAGAAGAGTGCTCGACGTCAACGACCGAGCGCTACGAAACATCGTTATCGGCCTTGGCTCTCGGGAGGACGGAGTGCCTCGCCAGACCGGATTCGATATCACGGCGGCCTCCGAGGTCATGGCCATCCTCGCTCTGTCCAGGTCACTGAAGGATCTGCGAGAGCGGCTCGGCCGGATCGTTATCGGCTACACCGGCAGCGGAGATCCGGTGACTGCGGAGGAGCTGAAAGCCGCGGGCGCCATGGCGGTGATTCTCCGAGAGGCGATCAAGCCCAACCTGCTGCAGACGATCGAAAACACGCCGGTCCTCGTGCACTCGGGACCATTTGGAAACATCGCCACGGGCAACTCCTCGGTTGTGGCCGACCTGATCGGAATTCACACAGGCGACTTCCTGGTAACAGAGGCGGGGTTCGGCGCGGACATGGGTGCGGAACGCTTCTTCAACATCAAATGTCGTGTTTCGGGGCTCAAACCCGACGCGGCAGTGCTGGTAGCCACGGTTCGTGGGCTAAAAGCACACTCCGATAAGTACAGAATCGTAGCCGGAAGGCCGCTCCCACCAGAGCTGCTGGCCGAGAATCCCGACGACGTGGAGCTGGGTGCGGCCAATCTGCGCAAGCAAATCGAAAATGTCAGGATTCACGGGGTGTCGCCCGTTGTGGCAGTTAACGCATTTCCAACGGATCATCCGAGTGAGCATGCCGTGATCAGACGGATCGCTCAGGAGGCCGGCGTGCGCTCGGCTGTTACGTATCATGTCGCGCAAGGAGGAGCAGGTGGCGCAGAGCTGGCAGAGGCCGTGGCTCAAGCCGCCGACGAGCCTTCGGACTTCCACTTCCTCTATCCCACCGATATTCCTCTGAAAGAGAAGATCGAAACTGTGGCGACAAGAGTCTACGGAGCAGCCGATGTGGAGTACTCCAGCGAGGCAACGCGGCAGCTGGCGACCTATGAGAAGGCAGGCTTTGGCTCACTCCCTGTCTGCATCGCAAAGACCCACCTCTCGCTTAGCTCTGATCCTAAGCTCAAGGGAGCACCGGCAGCCTGGACACTACCTGTCCGAGAGGTGAGAGCTTCGGTTGGCGCCGGTTTCGTCTATCCCATCTGTGGCGACATGCGCACGATGCCGGGACTCGGCTCGCATCCCGGCGCCGAACGAATCGATATCGACGAGGACGGCGACATCGTGGGACTTTCATAGGGTCCAGGCGAGAGAGGCTTCTGAGTAATGGAAGTACCGACTCCACAGTCTCCGATTGATGCTCCATTTGCGGACCTTACCCTTGGCGACTTCCTGGCAAAGGTCGGCGATCGAACCCCGGCACCCGGCGGTGGGGCGTGCGCTGCGATAGCTCTGGCTTTGGCGGCCGGATTGGTTGGTATGGCGGCAAGATTCTCGTCCAATCACATAGAGGGCGTCGACGCGATGGCAGCCAAGGCCGATCGACTAAGAGTCCAGGCAGCCGATCTCGCCGATGCTGACGCCGCAGCGTATCGTTCTGTGCTCGCCGCCCTTCGGCAGCCGGGACGAAACGACACGGGAGGATCCCTGAAGTCGACCTTTACGGAGGCGGTGAGGGTTCCACTTGCCATCGCCGAGGGTGGCGCGCAGCTGGCTGCTATGGCCGAGAGCCTATTGCTGTTGGGGAACCGAAACCTGAAAGGCGACGTTCTCGCGGCGCTGTCATTGGCTCAAGCGGCCACCCATTCAGCGGAGGATCTCGTGCGCATCAATGTAGATCAAGGAGCGCTAGACCGGGGCCTGATGGATCGGGCTCGGGATTTGAGCTCGATCGTGGATGGGGTGGTGAATCGTACCAAGCCCCAGGATTAGATCCGAAGACCCGACGCCGGGCGAAGGTCCAGGAAAAGGGGAACCCCCCGGTCGGGTTAGGGATTCGACCGGGGGGAGGACGGAAAGGAGGACGGCTTTGGTTGGAGCTGCTCCGAACCGTTCAAGCATCGCTGCATTTGATTGAACGATCCGGAGCCATTCGCTAAGTTTGACTCTATCAAACTGGCGAAAAGACGCAACCCCTCCTGTGGATTCGCACCAACGTCGACAAGATTATGTTAAGCAAGAAAAATCGTTGTATTTGCTGGATATGAGCGCAAGCCGAACACTCAATCAACCGATTCATCCACATTTTCCACAGTGGTTTTTGGCAAAATTTCACAAAAAGACCCACAGGGTTATACACACCAGTCCACAACCCTATAGGATGCGCCTCGCGGCTGCTTCTGAAGGCGCTCACCGGTTGGCGTCGGAGACGAAACAACTAGTAGCGAGGGCTTCAGGCGGCTTCGGTAGCGTCCTCCTGGCAGGCCTCGGGTCGTAGCCACATCCGGGCAACTCCGATTCGAGCATCAGCCATCCCGTAGTACACGTCGACTGTGTGTTCGTCAATGAGGTCGACTGCCAGTCGGGAAAACGACGTTGTTGACGATGCCGAAGACTTCTTGAGCACTATCAGGAGTCATAACCGGCTCGGAGGATCGCCAGATCACCCGAGTGAGATCCAACCGGTCGAGGACGAAAGCTCCGGCCGTATACCGCAGGCGTCGAGGCCCACCCGGCTCAGAAAGATTTTCGATCCCATGGTGCAGTAACAGCCAGCCACACGGGATGGAGATCGGTGGCGTTCCTCCTCCGATCTTGACCTGCTCCCAGGGGTATTCGGGTTTCAGCACCAGCTGGTGCTGTCGCAGGGTTAGAAGGGCTTGCGGTCGGGCTATGGCCTCGCTGACAGGTACGTAGGAGACCCAGATGCTTCCTGGTAGATTTGCGAGCTGCTTGGAAGTCTTCCCATCCTGATCAACGCCCGTCATCGGCCTATGTGCACATGCCAGCGACAGGACACCATCCGGGGCGAGAACCGGCTCAGGAAAGAAGAACGCATCCTTGTCGTCGAATCCGTCAAAATCGATTCCGTCCTGAGGTCCGAACGACACGATGCCGAGCCGCTCCCAAGTAAAGAGATCGTAGGAGATGGCCAATGCTATCCGGGGACCCGTTTGTCCAAAGCCCGTGTAAGCCATCACATAACGGTCGATGGCGGGCACAAAGGTAATACGAGGATCTTCACAACCGCCGTTCCCGATTCCGTGAGTTTCATACGGCGTTAGGGGCTCGAGGACGAAACCCATCCGTTCGAGGCTGGAGGGCCGTCCTGCATCGTCAAAGATGACCCGAGCCATTCGGATTCGGGAGTAGTTACCGTCGGCCACGACTCTGGCGAACAGGTACAAATTGCCGTCCCGACCGCGAGCTACGGCCGGGTTAAGCACGCCAAAGGCCTCCGTGGGATCCCCGGGCTCGGGCTCCATAATGATGCCCAGACGCTCAATGCCGGCAACCGGATTCAACAAGTGTACTCCATGAATCGAATTCTCAAAGAAAACAACAACTCCCCGGTGCACATGATAGCGGCCCTGCAACGATTGGTCAAGTGCGGACTATGGCAAGAAACTTGCCCAAAGGCCATATCGTCGCAAGATGTGCTGGCCGAATAGAGTGTAACAGCCGCAAATTTCGGCTGCCTTGAGACTCAAGCTTCTATGTAAGTAGCCGAAGGCCCTTGTGATGCGTCGAGTGTGCTGTTACCATAACCGAGAGGTTTTGCCTGTGAAAAGTCGCTATTTTGTTGCGGCTCTGGCCTTGGCTGCCGGAGTCTTTATCGTGATCGTTGGTTCTTTTGGTCTCAGATCAACGGGCGGTCTTGCTGCGCCCCCGCCGGGGAAGGCTGCCGCCACTCCGACCGTGAGCCCCTCCCCCACCAGTACGATTCCAACTGCCAGCCACCTGCTGGCTGCGTCGTACGCAAAAACAGCCGGGAAGAACAGCGTGTTCGAGGCTGGTACGGTGTCAAGCACGAAAAACAACGTATACGATGGCCGTCAGCTTCAAGCGGCGTTTTCCTGGAAATCGCACACCCTAAAAGAGAGCTGGCACTTCAAGATCCCCACGACCGTAAGCAAGCAAATCAAGAACGTTAAGAAATTGCAGAACGTCGTGATTGGAGCCTGGGTGGCAGCACACGGAAACCACCAGTGGTTCTGCAAGAAGACCACCCTCAAAGCCAATGGGATGTACTGGGCCGTTCCCAGCTTCGCTCTTCAACATCCGGCGACAGTTGGACAATCGAAGGTGGATGGACACACCGACTGGATCGTTCGAGGGAATTTCCAAGCAAAGTCCGGGAACGCGCAATCGAAACTCGTAGTCCAGCTCTACATCGACCAGCGCTCGTTCATCCTGCATCAAGTCCAAGAGTCTGGATCGGTAAAAGTGGCAGGTGTGGGGAAGGCTCGGATCCAAGGTACCCTCAAGTACTCGGGCTACGGCCACCAGGTTACAGCTAAACTCCCACATATTTGCTTCAAGCATTAGCAGGGCCGGCGGTTGCCGGCTGAGTGGAGGAAGTTTTGAGCATAGGGTGGTCAAGTCGGAGCGGCAGGTACTTTCGGGATCGCGAGAACATTTGACACTGGGGGCAGGCAGTGACTGAGGAGATCCAACAGCCGTTTTTTGTACGGTACAAGTGGCTTCTTCCGCTGATCCTTGCCCTAATCATCGTCGCCGTCGTACTGGGTTTCGTACTTGCCGCTCAGGCGAAGAATGGCAGCAAGAAGGGCCACCACCATACCCCGACGGTGGTTCCAACGAAACCCGTTCATACCAAGACGGTACCGACCAAACCTGCTCCTACGACGCCCGTCCCAACGAAGCCACCGCCAACCAGGCCTGCACCTACGAAGAGGCCAACCCCAACTCGTACTCACGCAACCCCCACGCCGACTCCTAGCCCAACGGCCACGCCAACTCCGAGCCCCACGGCGTCCACTGCGCCACGTACAGGCATCATTACCCAACCGAAGTCACAGATCCAACACATTCAGACGGCGGCGACTCAAGGTCAAAGTGCATATACCGTCTATCTGAACCCATACCAAGCAGTGAAAACGACCCTTAAGAACTACGGTTTCACTGGTACCTATACCTTCGTATCTCCGGCTCCAACTGCTACTCCGACCGCAACCCCGTTTACGAACAGCTCAGGACAGCCGACGATCAAGGTCGTCATCAGTTACCAGGGCCAACAGTTTACGATCACGGTTTCGCAGCTGGCAAAACACGGGACTGGTGGCATCTGGCTAATCGTTAACATCCAGCATAGTTAGCAACAGCTAGCATGCCGGCTGTCACCGCAAGGGCTCTCCCTCAACGATCTGGCCGCGGAGGCGTGGGCTCTCTGTGGATGAAAGCCATCGAGAGCCGAGCCGAAAAGCTCATGGAGAACATGGGTTACCGGCTGGTGCTGAAAGCGCGGACCGCCGGCGCTGCACAGGCGGCCGGCGTGCCGAACGCGGTCAACCTGCCCGCTCAGGCCGGGCTGGGCTATTTCCGCAAGAGCCTCGAGGAGATCATCCGATTCCAGGCGGAGTTCCTGTGGCGCGACTACCGCCGCGGAGTGTCACTCGACGACGAGCAAACGCCGCTGACGCATTCCGTCGATTACATTCGCCCGCAACTGTTCACCACCGGGTTCACCCCCATCGAGGTCAGCGTCAGTGGCCCGGACTTCGAAACGAACGGTGAGGTACTCAGCGATAACGGCGAGGTGTTTCCCACCAGCAGTGCCGCCGACGAAGAGGACGAAGAAGAAGAAGCGATCCGAACGCCCAAAGTCGGCACGGTGATCATCGACCAGTTGCGCCGAATCGACTTCGAGCCCTACCGGTTATGGCATCCGCCGCTGGACGTGCCGGTAGCGGTCGACGAGATAGTCAACCGCTACCGCGGCAAGCCCTGGCAGGAGGACTACGGCACGGCCAGGAACTTGGTGTTCCCAATCGGGATCATCGACCGCCCGTACAAGCACGACCAGCCGCCGTGGACGGTGGACACCTCCGGGGCCGGTGCCAACGTGCTGATCCTGGGCGCCGGCGGTGCGGGCAAGACCACCGCGTTGCAGACGCTGATCTGCTCGGCTGCGATGACCCACACGCCCGAGCAGGTCCAGTTCTACGTCCTGGCCTACAGCAGCACCGCGCTCATGACGGTGGCCAGGCTGCCGCACGTCGGCGAGGTTGTCGGCTCCACCGACCCGTACGGCGTTCGTCGCACGGTGGCTGAGCTGCTGGCACTGCTTCGCGAGCGCAAACGCACTTTCCTGGAGTACGACATCCCATCGATGGACGTGTTCAGGCGGCGTAAGTTCGGCGGCGCCCCCGGTCGCGTGCCTGACATGTTCGGCGATGTCTATCTGGTGATCGACAACTACCGGGCGCTGGCCGAAGAAAACGAGATCCTGATCGAGCAGGTGAACCAGATCATCAACCAGGGGCCGTCGTTCGGGGTGCACGTGATCGCCACCGCCGACCGCGAATCGGAGCTGCGACCGCCGGTGCGCAGCGGCTTCGGGTCCCGAATCGAGCTGCGGCTGGCTGCGGTGGAGGACGCGAAACTCGTGCGCTCCCGGTTCGCCAAGGACGTCCCGGTCAAGCCGGGCCGCGGCATGGTCGCGGTGAATTACGTACGGCTGGACAGCGATCCGCAATCTGGTCTGCACACGCTGGTGGCCCGGCCCGCGCTGACGAACACGCCGGACAGGGTTTTCGAGTCTGACAGCGTCGCCGAAGCCGTTAGCCGGGTGGCCGTCGGCGAAGCACGTCCAGTGCGCAGGCTGCCGGCGCGATTCGGGCTGGAGCAGGTGCAGGCGTTGGCCGCAGCCGATCGCCGCGAGGGCGTCGGCGCGGGCGGAATCGCTTGGGCCATCAACGAATTGGATCTGCAGCCGGTGTATTTGAATTTCGCCGAGAACGCGCATCTGATGGTGACGGGCCGGCGGGAGTGCGGGCGTACCACGACGCTGGCTACGATCATGTGCGAGATCGGACGGGTGTACGCACCGGGAGCGAGCATCGCGCCGCCGACATCGAAACCCTCCGCGCAGGTGTGGCTGGTCGACCCACGCCGTCAGCTGCTGACCGTGCTCGGCACCGACTACGTCGAGAAGTTCGCCTACAACCTCGACGGAGTGTCGGCGATGATGGACGAGCTGGGGGCAATGCTGGCCAGCCGCGAACCACCGCCGGGCCTATCAGCCGAAGAGCTGCTGTCGCGGTCGTGGTGGAGCGGGCCGGAGATCTTCTTGATCATCGACGATGTCCAGCAGCTGCCGCCGGGCTTCGACTCGCCACTGCAGAAGGCCGCGCCTTGGGTGACGCGGGCAGCCGATGTCGGCTTGCATGTCATCGTCACCCGCACCTTCGGCGGCTGGTCGTCGGCAGGCAGCGACCCGATGCTTCGGGCGCTGCACCAGGCCAATGCGCCGTTGCTGGTCATGGACGCCGACCCCGACGAGGGCTTCATCCGCGGGAAGATGAAGGGTGGCCCGTTGCCGCGCGGTCGTGGCCTGCTGATGGCCGAAGACACCGGTGTGTACGTGCAAGTCGCGGCCACCGACCTGCGCCGCTAGGCGCGGGCTCAGCGCAACCGAGCGCTCCCGTAGCGACTCATAGCTAACCGCACCCAGCGGAGTTGACGGCGGCGGCCGGAAATTTGCAAGCCATTGGATCGGCAATGACAGCGCAAAATGCTGCCGTGGCGGCGCCGACCACCGACGTGGTGCCGCCGGCGGGCGGGTAAATCACCTGGACTGCTGTCGGCGTCCGTCGGACGCTGCGGTCGCCCCGTCGGCGACGGTCGGCCTAACAACGGATGAACAGCCGTTGCTGACCGATGAACTGTTGCTGTACAGGAATGAATAGTTGGCGTCGGCGGCGGTGATTGCCTGCATTGCCAACTAATCTCGCAACCGAGCGATTGTTTCAGTGACAAGTATCCGTACTCAATGTTGTTGACGCTGAGGGTAACCGAGGAAAGAAAGCGCATTTCGGCTGTGACCACGTACCGCGCTTCGCACGTCGACGTCATGAAAAAGCTCTGGGTGGCCACTTGTTGGCGTGCGGCCGCTGACGGAGGGATGTAGTGCTGGATTTCGGGGTGTTGCCGCCGGAGATCAATTCGGGTCGGATGTATGCCGGTCCTGGGGCGGGGCCGTTGTTGGCTGCTTCGGTGGCTTGGGATGAGTTGGCGGCTGAGTTGAATGTGGCGGCCAGCGGCTATGGTTCGGTGGTTTCGGAGTTGACTAGTGGGCCGTGGGTGGGTCCGGCGTCGATGTCGATGTCGGCTGCGGCGGCGCCGTATGTGTCGTGGTTGAGTGCGACGGCGGCGTTGGCGGAGCAGACCGCCTCGCAGGCTCGGGCGGCGGTGGCTGCCTATGAGGCGGCGTTTGCGATGACGGTGCCGCCGCCGGTGATTGCGGCTAATCGGGCGTTGCTGATGGCGTTGATCGCGACGAATTTTTTCGGGCAGAACACGCCGGCGATTATGGCCACGGAGGCGCTTTATGCCGAGATGTGGGCCCAGGATGCGGCGGCGATGTATGGGTATGCCGGGGCGTCGGCGACGGCGTCGACGGTGACGCCGTTTAGTGAGCCGGCCCAGACCACCAATCCCGGTGGGGTGGCCGGGCAGTCGGCGGCGGTGGCGCAGGCCACGGCGACGCCGGCGGGTACCTCGGCGCAGACCACCACATCGGTGGCCCCGCAACTGGTTTCGGCTTCTGCGGTGCCCCAGGCAGCGCAGCCGCTTTCGTCGTCGACGGGGACTGCGACCTCGACTAGCACAGCCACCACGCAGCCGTCATGGTTGTCGTGGCTACCCGCGCCCATCGGCACCGGCCCGGCCCTTACCACCAATAACTGGACCACACTGTTAAAACAAAACGCAGGGATACTCGGGTATTTCCCGCTGGGCATGTCGCAGTTCATTGCCTCGATTGGCCAGCAGTTGACGTTCGGCGCGGGGACCACGGCTGGTTCGGGCGGTGCCTGGTATCCGACGCCGCAGTTTGCCGGGCTGGGCCTGGGCGGTGGCTTGGGTGGCTCGCCGGTAGCGGCGGGTATCGGGCAGGCCGAGTCGATCGGGCAGCTGTCGGTGCCGCCCAGCTGGGCCGGCGCCACAGGCCTCAGCCCGACGGCGCAAGGGGCGGTCTCGCTCAGTGCGGTGCGTGCTGTCGAGGAAGGTGGGAGCCCATCTGGGCTGCTGCGGGGTATGCCGCTGTCGGGCATCGGTCGGCGCGCCTCCGGCGGTTTTGTGCACAGATACGGCTTCCGCTACCCCGTCATCCCACGCCCGCCGTCCGCCGGATAAACCACCAGACCAGGCCAACGCCGACCGCGCTTTATCCGCGACAAGATTTTTTGTCACGCGCCACCTTGTCGGCCCGCGCCTAGCTGCATTGTTTCGCCGCGAACGACAGTGCACGCCGGCTAATGCACCAGTGCTGAGCGCGTCGCGTCGCGCCAGGGACATCTAACGTCCTCAATGTCGTTGACCGTGAGTCTTGTCGATACCAGGAAGCGCATCTTCATTGCTGGATTTCGGGGTGTTGCCGCCGGAGATCAATTCGGGTCGGATGTATGCCGGTCCTGGGGCGGGGCCGTTGTTGGCTGCTTCGGTGGCTTGGGATGAGTTGGCGGCTGAGTTGAATGTGGCGGCCAGCGGCTATGGTTCGGTGGTTTCGGAGTTGACTAGTGGGCCGTGGGTGGGTCCGGCGTCGATGTCGATGTCGGCTGCGGCGGCGCCGTATGTGTCGTGGTTGAGTGCGACGGCGGCGTTGGCGGAGCAGACCGCCTCGCAGGCTCGGGCGGCGGTGGCTGCCTATGAGGCGGCGTTTGCGATGACGGTGCCGCCGCCGGTGATTGCGGCTAATCGGGCGTTGCTGATGGCGTTGATCGCGACGAATTTTTTCGGGCAGAACACGCCGGCGATTATGGCCACGGAGGCGCTTTATGCCGAGATGTGGGCCCAGGATGCGGCGGCGATGTATGGGTATGCCGGGGCGTCGGCGACGGCGTCGACGGTGACGCCGTTTAGTGAGCCGGCCCAGACCACCAATCCCGGTGGGGTGGCCGGGCAGTCGGCGGCGGTGGCGCAGGCCACGGCGACGCCGGCGGGTACCTCGGCGCAGACCACCACATCGGTGGCCCCGCAACTGGTTTCGGCTTCTGCGGTGCCCCAGGCAGCGCAGCCGCTTTCGTCGTCGACGGGGACTGCGACCTCGACTAGCACAGCCACCACGCAGCCGTCATGGTTGTCGTGGCTACCCGCGCCCATCGGCACCGGCCCGGCCCTTACCACCGCCAACTACACCGCGCTGCTCAAACAAACCGTGGGGTTCTCATACTTTGGGCTCGGGATGACCTCATTCTTCGCCTCGATCAACCAGCAGTTGACGTTCGGCGCGGGAACCACGGCTGGTTCGGGCGGTGCCTGGTATCCGACGCCGCAGTTTGCCGGGCTGGGCCTAGGCGGTGGCTTCGGGGGTGCGCCGGTAGCGGCGGGTATCGGGCAGGCCGAGTCGATCGGTTCGCTGTCGGTGCCATCGACTTGGGCCAGCGCGGCAGGGGGAATTAATCCGGCGGCACAGGGTGCGGTGTCGCTCAGTGCGGTGCGTGCTGCCGAGGAAAGTGGGAGCCCATCGGGGCTGCTGCGCGGTATGCCGTTGTCGGCCATCGGTCGGCGCGGCACCGGCGGCTTCGTACACAAATACGGCTTCCGCTACCCCGTCATCCCACGCCCGCCCGCCGCCGGATAAGCGTGGGGGGCAATGCAACGACGCTTTATCCGCGACAAGATTTTATTCGGCACGATAGCCGAACAGTGGTAGCCCGCCGGGCGTCTGTGGGCCATCGCCACCCCGCCCACATCCTGATGTTTGCGCAGGTATGGCGGTTAAATCAGCGGGCAACCAAACTCGCAGTGAACGGGTGCTACCTATGTATGAACACTGGCCGTCCAGGAATGAATACTTGGCGTCGCTGGCGCTTATCGCGACGTGAGCCGACTAATCTCAACGACGAAATGACCTCCCAAAGGTCATTGAGGCTGAAGGTTATTGAGGAGGAATCCAGTGTCGTTTGTCACGACTCAGCCAGAAGCTTTATCGGCGGCGGCGGTCAACTTGTCCGGCATCGGCTCGGCGTTGGCAGCCCAGAACGCGGCCGCGGCGGCCCCCACGACGGGAGTCGTACCTGCGGCGGCCGATGAGGTATCGGCTCTGACGGCGGCCCAGTTCGCCGCGCACGCCCAGATGTATCAGGCAGTCAGCGCCCAGGCCGCAGCGATCCACGAGATGTTCGTCAACACGCTGGGCACCAGCGCTGGTTCGTACGCGGCCACCGAGGCCGCCAATGCTGTCGCGGCCGGCTGAGGAGGAGTAGTGCTGGATTTCGGGGCGTTACCTCCAGAGGTCAACTCCGCTCGCATCTATGCGGGTCCGGGTTCGGGGCCGCTGATGGCCGCCGCGTCGGCCTGGAATGCGCTGGCCGGCGAGCTGAATTCCGCCGCAACGGGGTACGGCACGGTGATCACGCGCCTGTCCAGTGATGGGTGGATGGGTCCGGCGTCGGCGGCGATGGCGGAAGCGGCTTCACCCTATGTGACGTGGATGAGTACCACCGCCGCGCAAGCCGAGCACGCGGCAACCCAAGCCGCGGCGGCAGCCGGTGCTTACGAAACCGCGTTGGCCGCGCATGTGCCTCCGCCTCTGATCGCGGCCAACCGCGCCCAGCTGGCGCAGGCGGTGATGACCAACGTCTTTGGTCAGAACACGCCGGTGATCGCGCAGCTCGAGGCGCAATACGGTGAGATGTGGGCTCAAAACGCTGGCGCGATGTACGGCTACGCGGGCCAGGCCGCAACGTCGACCAGGGTCACGCCGTTCGCCTCCCCGGCGCAGACCACCAACCCCGCCGGGCAGGCAACTCAAGCCGCAGCGGTGACCCAAGCCGCGGCCACCGCGGCCGGCAACTCGCAGTCGACACTGTCACACTTGGTCTCATCAACGCCGACTACGCTGCAAAGTCTCGCGACGCCCGCCTCGTCGGCGACGACATCCTCCCCAACGCTGTTGTCAGAGATCTGGAAGCTGTTGACCGGATCGTCGGTCCTGCCCTCATCGTTGTCGGGGCTGTTAAATGCCTACAGCCCATTCGCGGGCTTCTTCTACAACACCGAGGGCTTGCCCTACTTCAGCATCGGTATGGGCAACAACTTCGTTCAGACGGCGAAGACCCTAGGAATGATCGGTGCGGCAGCACCCGCCGCCGCACCGAAAGCGGCAGGCGGCTTAGGCGGTTTGGGTGGCCTGCTCGGTAACGGCGGTGGCGGCGCTGGCGGTCCGGTATCGGCCGGCTTGGGTAACGCGCCTGTGGTCGGCAAATTGTCGGTGCCACCCGCATGGAGCGGCGCGAGTGCGGCGTTACCCACTACCACCGCGCCAATGCCGATCAGCTCGGTAGCTGCCGCTCCGGAAGCAACTGGGGGAGCCGGAAATCTGTTGGGCGGCATGCCGCTGGCCGGTGCCGGTGCCGGTGCTGCCGGTGCTGGCCCCAGATATGGATTCCGCCCCACCGTGATGTCACGGCCCCCGTTCGCCGGTTAGCGTCAACTGGACCCATATCCTTCTCCGGCATTGGCTTGCTTGCCGGGGCAGCGCAGCCGCGGCTTGACGAATGTAAACCTTCCGCGTCAATGGTGTCGCTCCCGTGGCCCAAACATGAACAGCTGGAAAAGCTTTCAGCGATGGATGTAACTCGCCGGGAGAGGGAGTAGGTTGCGGTGTGATGAACATCTGATGCCGGGGTTAGGGGTATCACATGGCGCAGCCTGTGGAGTCATCTGAATTTCTGCATAACCGACTGGCACCGAAAACCACTGCCGGGGTGCTGGATCGACACGTGCAGCCTGCCGAGGTAGCGCAGGCGCGGCTCTTCGAGAGCATTCTGCAATCTGAATTCGCTCAACTACACCGGCTCGCAGACCGGATGACGGGGTCGCCGGATTGGCAGCACGATCTCAACGGCCACGAGTTGTCTCGCGATCTGCTGCGAATACATGCGCGTATCGATGAAATTCACCGTCTCCTGCAGGCATTGCGGGGCCGGTTCCCGCAGCCCGGCCGGTCGCCGGACATCATCGCCGCCATGTGACGTCAGTCCTCTTCGAGGATGAGTGCCATTTCGGGGCACGCGGCCACGCCGTCGCGGGTTATCTCCGCGTCTTCCGGTCTTACTTCGTGCTCTTCGAGCGTGGAGTAGCCGGAATCGTCGATCGGAAAGAGATCTGGATCGACGGCGTAACACTGCGCGTGCCCCACGCATTTCGATTGTTCGAGACGAACTTTCACCGGGCTTCCTCCATCTACACGTCCCGATTCTAGAAGACGCAGAGCCGGCTGCGGATACGATGTTGACCGACCATCAAACAACGGAAACAGCAGCCTTTATGACCACCCTGGATGAACTGACCGGTGGCTTCCACCTACCGCGGCTTGAATACTCGGCCCTGCCAATGGCCGCCGATCGTGGTGTGGGGTGGAAGGTGCTCCGGGACGCCGGGCCGGTGGTATTCATGAACGGGTTCTATTACCTGACGCGCCGGGAAGACGTGCTCGCGGCGCTGCGTAATCCCAAAGTCTTTTCGTCACGCCTGGCGCTTCAGCCCCCGGACAGCCCGTTGCCAGTGGTGCCGCTGGCATTCGACCCGCCGGAACACACCCGGTACCGCAAGATCCTTCAGCCCTATTTCAGCCCGCACGCATTGAGTAAGTCGCTGCCGGTGCTGCGCCGGCACGCCGCAGACATGATCGGTGCCATCGCGAGCCGGGGCCAGTGCGAGGCGATGGCAGAGCTGGCGAGTCTGTATCCATTTCAGGTCTTCCTCGACCTCTACGGTTTGCCGCTGGAGGACCGTGACCGCCTGATCGCTTGGAAAGACGAGGTGATCGCCGACAAGCCCGTTCGCACCGAGGCCGACATGGTCGCGGCACGTGAGTTGTTCGCCTATCTCGCCGACGCGATTCAGCAGCGCAGGCAGAACCCTGGTACTGACATGTTGTCGCAGCTGATGACCGGTGCCTTCACCGACCTCGAGCTGCTGGGCATGAGCAACCTGTTGATCCTGGCCGGGCTCGACACGGTGACCGCGGCGATAGGTTTCTCGCTGCTGGAGTTGGCTCGCCGACCGCAGCTGCGGGCCATACTTCGTGAAAATCGCGAGCAAATCAGGCCTTTCATTGAAGAGATCGTCCGACTGGAGCCGTCGGCGCCGGTGGCGCCCCGCGTCACCACCGAGATGGTCACGGTCGGTGGCATGACGCTGCCGGCCGGCACCCATGTGCGGTTGTGTATGGCCGCGGTCAACCGCGACGGCAGCGACGCGATGTCCACCGACGATCTGGTCCTGGACGGCAAGGTGCACCGGCACTGGGGATTCGGCGGCGGGCCCCACCGCTGCCTGGGTTCTCATTTGGCGAGGATGGAATTGACCGTGATCGTCGACGAATGGCTCGACAGAATCCCCGAGTTCGAGCTGCCCGAAGACTACAGGCCCGAAATCGGCTTTCCGTCCAAGACTTTCGCGCTGACGAGGTTGCCGCTCCGCCTTGGCTGACAGTATCAGCGGCCGGGCGTGGACGTGGGGCCCGGCGTAGTTGAGGCGGTCGTCGGCGGAGCAGTCACCTCGACCCCGGTGGGTACGTCGCCGATGCGCGCAGCGACCGCGGGGATTTGTATCCTCGCTCCTTTCTGACCGCATTCATCGCTTTCGACGGTGACGGTCATGGTGCCGCGCAGCGCGCCGTGTGCTTGCTGCAGCCGGATCGCCTGTGCGGTGGTTTGTTTGGCCGCCGTGCCGTTGGGTCCCACACATGCGAAAAGCACCGTTTCCGGCCGCGACTGCCAGGCGCCGTCGCGGAAATCCAGCACCAGGGGCTTGTCGCCGCCTTTCGGGCTTACCTTCTGGTGGTCGGCGTCGTCGAGCAGCACTCCAGTGGCAACGCATGCCGCGGGTGTGCACGAGGTGTGGAAAGCCCACCACGTGCTGACGTTCGGCGGTTGCGGGTCGGGGGTGTCGTTGTAGGTCTGCTGCGCGCGATTGACGTCGAAGCGGTACGACCCGTCAAGCGCTTCTCCCGGGCCCGGAATATTGCGAGGGGTGGTGCTGGTCGGCGCGACAGCCGGAGCAGACGTTTGGATGGTCGTCATGGGGCCGCCGCCCTGAGTAACGCTGGCTCCGTTCCGGCGGCCGATCATGATGCCGACGGCGAGCAGGCCGACGCACAGCATTACAGCGGCTGCGGCCAGGCCGAGGATCCACGGCCACCGACGACGTCGCATCTCCGCGGGTGCAGCAGACCCGGCAACGGTGACCGGCTCGGTCGTGGATGCCGGCTCATCGTTGGGATAGTCGACGACGCTGAGGTACGCCTCGGGACTGCGGTCACCCATCCACGCTCCGACACACTGTTGGAGCGCATCGGCGAACGCGCGGCAGCTACCGAACCGGTCGGCGGGGTTGGGAGCAAGAGCCTTCGAAAGCACGTCGTCTAAGCGCGCGGCTTCGCGGCGCCGATCGCCCAGCCTCGACCGCCGGCCTGGGCACTCACCGGTGAGCAGATGAAATGCGCTGGCCGCCAACGCATACTGGTCGGCGCGGCCATCTATGTCGGAGCCCCTCAATTGTTCGGGAGCGGCGTAGCCAACCGTCGCACCGCTGTGGTCACCGAGCTGACTGGCTATTCCGAAGTCGGTCAACAGTATTCGTTGTTCGCCGGCTGCCGGACTGGCGAACAAGATGTTTGCGGGTTTGACGTCACGATGCAGCATGCCCCTGCTGTGGGCGTAATCCAGCGCGTCGGCGATGGCCGTGACGGTCGGCAGCACTTCGCCGAGAGGCATGCCGGCCGGAAACCGGTTGGCGACCAGCTGCTCGGCGTTCGTGCCGTTGACGTAGTCCATTGTGATCCACAGCCGTCCCTCAGACTCACCGCGGTGCTGGAACTCGACAATGTTCGGGTGATAGAGGGTCGTGGCGATAGGGGTCTCGCGCATGAACCTGTCGCGGAACTCGCGGTCTTCGGTCAGCGTCGCCGATAGCACCTTCAAGGCGTTCCAGTGCGGCAACCGGGGATGCTGAGCGAGGTAGACCTCACCCATCTCACCGGAGCCCAATAGCCGCAGGATGGTATATCCAGCGAAAGTCGCGCCGCTGGCCAACGGCATTCCCAGATAGTAACTGCTGTCGCGACGGTCGGCATTTTGGCGCCGGCTGTTGCTGCACGCATGTACAACTGGAGGCGCATTGCCTTTGCCGCGCCCGGATTTTTACTTTTCCCGCGACCAAACGACTTTCCGCATGCGGCGAGTTGCCGCGGCCTCGGCGCCGGGACCGACAATTTCTCCGCTTCGGTGCCGAGCATTCTCGCAGGTCACCTATCGCTTGGCGGTGCTGACCGGCCGTTGGCCAGCTGTCCTGTTACTTGGCGGTTACCGCAGGTGAACAGTTGTTGCCGCTCGGTGAATACTTGCGAACACACAGCTCGTGCTGCGGCACACAGCGATCACCGCGTCTATTCTCATTCACGAAGCGATTGCTGAAACTGCAATTGCTGGACCGAGGTAGGAGGAAGCTGAATGTCGTTCGTGACCACACAGCCGGAGGCGCTGTCGGCAGCGGCCGCCAACCTGCAGGGCATCGGCTCGGCGATGAGCGCCCAGAATGCGGCCGCGGCGGCCCCGACGACGGGGGTGGTTCCGGCCGCAGCCGATGAGGTTTCGGCCTTGACGGCAGCCCAGTTCGCCGCGCATGCGCAGATGTACCAGGCGGTCAGCGCCCAAGCGGCGGCGATTCACGAAATGTTCGTGAACACGCTCGGCACCAGTGCCGGCTCGTATACGGCCACCGAAGCCGCCAACGCCATCGCAACGGCCTGAGTTCCATCGATGACGTCCGACCCACTGTGGTGCTACGCAAGGTGGCAGCCGGGTAGCCGGGAAGGGGGGATCATCCGTGTATTTCAGGTCGGCGGTTACACCGTGTAGCCCGTCCGACTATCCACACGTCAGTTGCACTCGATCACTACTTATCAAGGAGACACCTAAGTGACCACGCGTTTTATGACCGATCCGCATGAGATGCGGGCGATGGCGGGCCGTTTTGATGTGCACGCCCAGACCGTGGAGGACGAGGCCCGCAAGATGTGGGCGTCGAGCCAAAACATTGCCGGTGCCGGCTGGAGCGGAACCGCGCAGATGACCTCGTACGACACGATGGGGCAGATGAACACCGCCTTCCGCAACATCGTCAACATGCTGCACGGGGTGCGCGACGGGCTGATCCGCGACGCCAACAACTACGAACAGCAAGAGCAGGCTTCTCAGCAGATTCTGAGCAGTTAACTAACTCGCTGCAAGCGCAGCGGTAGCTGCGTAAGCTTCCATATGTCAGGAGGACAGACAATGTCGATTAACTACCAGTTCGGTGATGTCGACGCCCACGGCGCGACCATCCGGGCACAAGCCGCCTCGTTGGAGGCCGAGCATCAGGCCATCGTGCGTGATGTGCTTGCCGCGGGCGACTTTTGGGGTGGCGCGGGTTCGGTGGCCTGCCAGGAGTTCATCACCCAGTTGGGCCGGAACTTCCAGGTGATCTACGAGCAGGCCAACGCTCACGGCTCAAAGGTGCAAACCGCCGGATCCAACATGGCTTCTACCGACGCCGCCGTCGGATCCAGCTGGGCCTAAAAGTCACTTCGCGCGCGGCAGCACACCCGGGATCGGTGTGCTGCCGCGTCGTGCAGTAACCGACAAGCGAGACACGAGAGTAGCGATGGACCAACAGAGCACCCGAACGGACATCACTGTCAATGTCGAGGGTTTCTGGATGTTGCAGGCGCTGCTGGATATTCGCCACGTGGCGCCTGAATTGCGGTGCCGGCCATTCGTTTCCACTGATTCGATGGATTGGCTGAATGAGCACCCGGGCATGGAGGTCATGCGCGAACAAGGCATAGTCACCGGCGAGACCGTCAACGATGCGGTTGCCGCACGGATGCGAGTCTTGGCCGCGCCCGATCTCGAAGTCATCGCGCTGCTGTCCCGGGGCAAGCTGCTCTATGGCGTCAAGGAACCCGAAGAAGGCGGAGACGAGGAGCCGGCCGGATCCCGCGACATCCCCGACAACGAGTTTCGCGTGCTCTTGGCCCGCCGTGACCAGCACTGGGTCTCGGCGGTGCGGGTCGGCAACGAGATCACCGTCGACGACGTGGCGATCACGGATACTGCTTCGATCGCGGCGCTGGTGTTCGACGGGCTGGAGTCGATCCACCACGCCGACCCCGCGGCGATCAACGCGGTCAACGTGCCGCTCGAGGAAATGCTGGAAGTAACCAAAGCTTGGCAAAGCTCCGGCTTCAATGTGTTTTCCGGCGGGGACCTGCGGCGACTGGGCATCAGCGCGGCCACGGTGGCCGCGCTGGGGCAGGCGTTGTCGGACCCGGCGGCTGAGGCGGCGGTCTACGCCAGGCAATACCGGGATGACGCCCGGGCGCCCAGCGCCTCGGTGCTGTCGCTGAAGGACGGCTCCGGCGGGCGCATCGCCATGTACCAGCAAGCGCGTACCGCTGGATCGGGCGAGGCGTGGCTTGCCATCTGCCCGGCTACCCCGCAGTTGGTGCAAGTCGGGGTAAAGACCGTTTTGGAGACCCTTCCCTACGGCGAGTGGAAAACGCATAGCAGAGTTTGACAATTGGCCGCGGAAATACCGCGCATACCAAGGGTTTTCAGCGCAGCATTCAGCCATGGTGCGGATGCCGCTAAATGCTCTAGAATCGGCTCAACAATTGGACCGACCTCACATTATTACTCACATTATTAATAGCGAGGCGAGACACATGGATTCAGAATTCGTCGACAGAGGGGTGGCACCATGACCGCAGTGGCAGAGGCGCCGCAGCCAGGTACCGAGGCAGTCTCAACGCCGCAATCCGCGGTGATCGGCATCATCGCCGGCGAGGGCGTGCAGATCGGCGTGCTGCTGGACGCCAATGCGCCGGTCTCCGTGATGGTCGACCCGTTACTGAAAGTCGTCAACAGCCGTCTGCGGGAGCTGGGCCTGGCGACGCTGGAAGCCAGGCAGCGCGGCCGGTGGGCCCTGTGCCTGGTTGACGGCACGCCGCTGCGGGCCACCCAGTCGCTGGGCGAACAGGACGTCTACGACGGCGACCGCCTGTGGCTGCGGTTTGTCGAAGACACCGAACGCCGGTCCCAGGTCATCGAACACATTTCGACGGCGGTGTCGGTGAACCTCAGCAAGCAGTTCACGGCAATCAATCCGGTGGTGGCCATCCAGGTCGGTGCGGCCATGGTGGCGACCGGGGTACTGCTGGCGTCAGGCCTGCTCGGCTGGTGGCGTGGGCGGAATGACAGCTGGATCGCGGCCGCCTACGCCGGGGTCATCGCGGTGCTGGTGCTCGCCGTGTCGGTGCTGGTCCTCACGCGCGCCAAGACCGTGCCGAACCGCCGCGCCGGCGACATGATGTTGTGGAGCGGTCTGGCGCCGCTGGCAGTGGCGGCGGCCGCGGCACCGCCCGATCATATGGGGGCACCACATGCGGTGATGGCCTCCGCGGTGACCCTTGTTGCCGCCATGCTGATGATGCGATTGACCGGCCGTCTGCTGGGTACCGGCACCGCAATCGTCACGATCTGCGTGGCAGCCACGGCAGCGAGCCTGGCCCGGATGGCGCTGGGTACCGGCGCGGTCACGCTGCTGACCTGCGTACTGCTGGCCTGCGTATTCGGGTATCACGGCGCACCGTCGCTGTCCCGGTGGCTGTCCGGGATCCGACTGCCGGTGTTCCCTTCTGCGACCAGCCGCTGGGTATTCGAGGCCCGGCCCGATCTGCCCACGACTGTGGCGGTCGACGGCGGCGGCCGCCCCAAGCTGGAAGGTCCCGCGTCCGTGCAAGACGTGGTGCTGCGGGCCGAGCGGGCCCGGGCGTTTTTGACCGGATTGCTGGTCGGTTTGGGTGTGCTGGTGGTGGTCTGCTTAGCGGGCTTGTCCGATCCGCACACCCACGACCGGTGGTTGCCGCTGCTGCTCGCCGCTTCCACCAGCGGTTTCCTGCTGTTGCGGGGGCGCTCCTATGTCGACCGTTGGCAGGCGATCACCCTGGCGGTGACAGCGGTCCTCATCGTCGCGGCCGTCGTCGGGCGTTACGCGCTGGTGTTGTCGTCGACGGCGGCGGTGACGGTAGGCGCCGGGATCCTGGTGCTGCTGCCTGCGGCGGGGCTGACGGCCGCGGCCGTCGTGCCCAACACGATCTACAGCCCGCTCTTCCGCAAACTCGTGGAATGGATCGAATACCTGTGCCTGATGCCGATCTTCCCGCTGGCATTTTGGTTGATGAATGTCTATGCAGCGATCCGCTATCGGTAGTCGTGCGGCCGCAGTAGCCGCCACCACGCTCATAGTCGCTTCGGTAGCGCTGGCTGGTGCGCCGCAGGCAAACGCGATCAATCCTCCGGCGATCGACCCGGCCGCGGCCCCGCCCGACGGCGCGCCCGGGCCCGTCCAGCCCATGCGGCAGAGCTCCTACTGCACTGAGGTAGGCGTGTTGCCGGGCACGGATTTTCGGGTGCAGCCGAAATACATGGACATGCTCAACCTGCCCGAGGCCTGGCGCTTCGGCCGAGGCGGCGGAGTGAAGGTCGCCGTCATCGACACCGGGGTGACGCCGCACCCGAGGTTGCCGCACCTGACTCCCGGCGGGGACTACGTGATGGCCGGCGGCGACGGGCTGTCCGACTGCGACGCGCACGGCACGATCGTGGCGTCGATGATCGCCGGGGCGCCGGCGGCCGGTGCGCCCCCCGAGGTGCCGGGGCCGCGGCGACCGCCCCCGGTTCCGACCAGGGAGCCGCCGCCACCGCCGCCGCCTCCGCAGACGATCAGTGTCGCGCCACCACCACCGCAGACGATAACGATGGTGCCTCCTCCGCCGCCGTCGCCGACGGAGGAGCCAGCCCCCCCGTGCCCGTGGTGTCCACCAGCGCCCAAGGCGCCGGCAGCAGCCAACCACGGCCACGGCAAGGTGGTGCTGCCCGGCTATTCCGGTGGTGGACAGGTAGTTTCGGTCGACTATCCACGACCGGTGGCGCCACCGCCGCCCCTGGAGCCGCCGCCGGCGGGACCGGGCGACGCATTCAGCGGGATCGCCCCCGACGTCGAGTTGATCTCGATCCGCCAGTCCAGCCAGGCGTTTAGCCTCAAGGACGCGTACACCGGCGACGAGGATCCGCAAACACGCCAGAAATCGGACAACATTCGAACGATGGCGCGGGCGATAGTGCACGCCGCCGATATCGGCGCGCAGGTGATCAACATCTCCCAGGTGTTGTGCATGAGTGCGCGCAGCATCATCGACCAGCCTGATCTCGGCGCCGCGGTCCGCTACGCGGCGATCGACAAAAACGCGGTCATCGTCGCCGCCGCCGGTGACACCAGCCAGCGCGACTGCAAGGAAAATCCGGTCTATGATCCGTTGCAGCCCAACGATCCTCGCGATTGGCATGGCGTGAGCACGGTGGTAACCCCGTCATGGTTCAGTGACTATGTCCTGACCGTCGGTGCGGTGGATTCCGCGGGCACGCCGATGGACAAATTGAGCGTCGCCGGGCCTTGGGTGTCGATCGCGGCACCCGGCACCGACGTCATCGGTCTCTCGCCGCGAGATGACAGCCTTGTCAACGCGATTGACGGTCCGGACAACTCCTTGCTGGTGCCGGCCGGCACCAGCTTCTCCGCCGCGATCGTCTCCGGTGTGGCGGCTCTGGTGCGGGCGAAATATCCCCAACTCTCATCGCATCAGATCATCAACCGGTTGATCCGCACCGCAAGGGCACCCGCTCGCGGAGTAGACAACCAGGTCGGTTATGGGGTCGTCGACCCCGTCGCGGCGCTGACGTGGGATGTGCCTGACGGGCCCGTCTTGCCGAAAGAGCTGTCGGCACCGCTGAAGCTGCCTCCGCCACC
>CAWCYJ010000025.1:0-176488 GCA_963799725.1 uncultured Pseudomonadota bacterium | reverse complement strand
GCCCCCGCCATCCCGCTCTGTCAGATGCGCCCCGTGGTCGGAGGCGTCGCCACATGCAACGCGTCCTCGCTACAAGCAGGCGCTTATAAATCTACGCACATTACGATGGCGATGGTCAGCTCAACTCCAGCGAGGTCTCGGATGAGTCTCCGGCCACCCAGGTCGTTAACGGAAACTCCAACGTCACGGCAACCGATACTGGAACCAGCGCCGGTACTGCCGCGATGGCAATCGTCGGCGGCCACAATGCAGGCAACACGGGGACTGTCTCGACCGACGCTCAGACAGGGACGCCCAATGTCGACTATGTGACAGTGGAGACGCTGGCGGCCAACCCAACTCCGAAATTCCTTCCTGATGGGGCCGACTACGTGGATGTCTCGGTACCACCCCAAAATGCGTTCGCCGAAGTCAGCGTCCTTGACTGCCACGTCGCTTCACCCAACGTGCCCCTCTACTGGTATGACGGGTCCAGGTGGGATCCACTTCGTTCCTCACTAGTAAACTACTCGCCTCAAGGCCAGTGCGCGACCATTACCCTCAGTCCCTCCTCTAGGCCTAGCATTTACGATCTGACGACTGGCGCAGTCTTCGCCGCCGGCGAACGGGTGGAGCTGAGTCGCGACCGCTCCGGCTGCTACCACTTATGGGTCGGCACTCTCGGCCAGCCAGCTGGACGCAACGGCAACCAGACCCGACGACAGGCCAGACCGTGCCGGGCACCTTCGCGTATACACCGGCGGTCGGAACTCTGCTCAAGGCGGGGGCGAACCAGAGTTTGAGCGCGACCTTCACACCCTCGGACACGTCCATGTACGGGGGCAGCTACAAGGTGAGCACATCTATTACCGTCAACCCAGCCCCACTGACCGTGACATGCGACAGCAAAACGATGGTGTATGGCAATCAGGTGCCGGCTCTGTCCTACCACATTAGTGGCTTCGTCAATGGTGATACTGCCTCGGCCGCATCCGGCGCCGGAAGCTGCAGCACCACCGCGACAAGCACGAGCCACGTGGAGCCTATCCCATCATCGCGTCGAACGGGACTCTGTCGGCTGCCAACTACTCCTTCGGGTCGCCGGTGAACGGCACGCTCACCGTGGGTCAAGCGGCTCCTGAAGTTGAAGTGGGCCGGGCCCTCCGCCATCACCTACGGAACGAAGCTATCGGCTGAACAGCTCGATGCAACGGCGAAGGATTCGACCTCAGGTAAAAGCGTAGCGGGAACATTCAGTACACGCCCGCTCTAGGTACACTTCTAAATGCAGGCGCCAATCAGAAACTCACCACAACCTTTACGCCTCGCGATGGGACAGACTATGTTGGTGGCAACACGACGTCAACCACGATTACCGTCCGAAAGGCGACTCCCAAGCTATCGTGGGTCCCGCCGAAAGCAATCATAAATCCGGCTCACTTGTCATCGAGCCAGTTGAATGCCAGGGCCAATATTCCAGGATCGTTTGTCTACTCGCCTGCGATCGGAGCCATCCTGAGCCCGGGCACACTACCTTGTCGGTGCAATTCACGCCGAAGGACATTGCGGACTGGAATCGGACCTCAATGTCCGTGACGCTGAGAGTACTTCCGGCGCGGCCGGTAGTAACCTGCTGTCGACCAATGTGGGGCCAACGACAGGTGGGACCAAGCTAACCATTACCGGGAAGTATCTCCAGAAGGTCACAAATGCCTACTTTGGTAGCAAGAAAGCAGCGGCCTTCAAGAGCCTTTCGCCGACAGAGATCTCGGCGACGTCGCCAGCGGGAAACGGCACCGTAAACGTCGTCGTCAGGGCCCAAGGTGGGACTAGCAAGTTGGTCGGGAGCGACGAGTTCAAGTACCAACCTGCACAAGCAGCCATTCCAGTTAGCCGCCGTCAAAGGGTGGGCGGCCCGGAGAGACGGGCGGCTCGGCTCAATTGAGGGGCGCGGTGTCCCATCGCAGCAAGACATCTCCAACGAGAACAATAACGACCGAGCCCAACGCGACGCACCAACCGTAGCGCATTCCCAAGTGGACGGTTGACTGCGGGGTCAGAAAAGCGAATCCCATACGGCCAAAGCCGAGACCCCCATCAAGATGGCGCATACGCCATAGACGAACCAGTCCGCCACCGGTAGGTCGAAATCGGTCACCGCATCCGCTCCCAAGGTCCGTAGAAACAGGAGGGAGCCGGCGACCAACAGCGCCAAGAAATAGACGATTCCCCAACCGCCGAAGCCATTGGTCACCATCGAACCACCGCTGACGACATACTCAAATTTGAATGTGTTGCCGTACGAGTAACCCCACCATGGCATGAACATGGCAATGGCTCCTACTGCAAGTCCTACTGCCAGAAGCTTCTCCGGAAGGCTGCTGAAATCTTCATCTCCGTCGTAGCTCTCAAATGCAGAATCATCTGAGCTAGCCATGGTCACTCCGTCACTAAGGAATCTCGCATTAGCAACGCCCCACCGATGACCAGAACCGCTGCGATCATGGCAAGCCACCACCCGTAGCGCAATCCCGCCAGACCGCCGCCAAAGGCGACGTTGTCGATTGTCGTTAGCGCGAAGATTGCCATGAGGACGCCTGCAGTCGCGAAGACGAACCAATCGGCTACGGGTAGATCCAGGTGTAGGACCGCGTCCCGGCCTACGGTCCGCAAGCAGAGCAGCGTTGTGGCAGCCAGCCAGACGATAAAGAACCCGATTCCCCAGTCATAGAGCCCGGGGAAGGCACCACCGCCGAATAGATCGAACTTCTGATTGGGAGGCTCAAGCCCCACCATGGGAGAAAGAGGGATATGATTCCGAGTAGCAAGCCTGCGGCGAGAAGCCGCTCCGGCTGCATCAGTGGGGTCCGGGAACGGTCGCCTTGGTTGTCAGCTTCACTCGAAGTCGTCACTTAAGTAGCTTCTATCGCATCACGCCTTGACGTCATGCAAGTGGGCATACATCTGAGTGGATCCTCCGGTGCACCATTCACATCAGACCCGGTTGAGAGCCAATCCTATCATTTTGCCCGGCGCTCATCCGGCCAGCCACCTCCATCGCCCTCGCTTCGAGACACCCTCAAAGGAAGGGATACAATTTGTCGATGACACGCATCACGGCCTCTCGTGCCGGAAGGAATGGCGCCGTCTAAGGGTTCGTCTTCTGAGACGGACATTCTGTGGATTGAAAGGCTCCAACAGAGGCACGAGAGGGACGCCTCGGGTCTGTACTACGTCGAGGGGATGCGTCAGGTCCTCTGCGCTCTCAAGGCGGGGTTACCCCTCGAGAGGCTTGTCTACTCGGAGATCCTGGCACCTGCCATGATGCAAAAGCAGGTACGGCTGGCAAGGCGTGATGGAGTCGCGGTCTTGCGAGTATCTCCCGAGCAGTTTAGGCGGCTCTCCGTTGCGACGCATGCGTCCGGAATCGGGGCGGTGATTCGGCAAAAGTGGACACGAATCGAAGAGGCCGACCCAGCCGCAGGCCTCTGCTGGGTCGCCATTGGTGGGAGCCGCTCCCCCGGGAACGTGGGCACGATGATGCGGGCTGCAGAGGCGGCCGGGGCCGCAGGGGTCATTATCTTTGACAAGGCCACAGACCCACTCGACCAGCCCGTCATCCGCGCGAGCATGGGCGGGATCTTTGGACTGCGCCTTGTCCGCGCAACGCTCCCCGAACTGCTCCTGTGGGTGCGGCGGCATCGATGTCGTATCGTTGGTATGTCTCCCGGCGGGGAAATCTCCTACTCCTCCATCCCGATCGACTCGCCGTTGGTTCTCATGTTTGGGGAGGAACGGAAGGGCTTGAATCAAAAGGAGCTGGCAGTATGCTGGCAGACGGCTCGGATCCCGATGGTAGGAGATGCAGATTCCTTGAACGTCGGCGTGGCAGCCGGTGTCGTCCTATTCGATCTCCTTCGACGACGAACCGAGTGTCAAGAGTATGCTGATAGATGCGGCGTGTCTTGAGCAGGACGTCGCTAAATAGATCAGCGCCGAGTTCCAGATCGGGGAGTCGACATGTCGTCATTCATCCGCAGCATCACTGTTGACTGTTCTCATCCGACAGAATTGGCTGGATTTTGGGCCGCCGCCCTCGGGTACGAGGTGGGCGATCGGGATGACCTCGACGAGGCGGCCGTTGTACGGCCGCACGATGGGGTCGGTCCGCGTCTGCTCTTTCTGAAGGTGCCAGAAGGAAAGACGGTCAAGAACCGGGTTCACCTCGACATTCGTCCTCGCTCTGGCTCGATGGATGACGAGGTCCAGCGTTTGGAAGCTTTGGGCGCCAGTCTCTTGCGACGGTTCAGTGAAAGCAATGACGACGTTTTCGTGGTGATGCAGGACCCTGAAGGCAACGAGTTCTGCGTTGAGTCACCAGCGATCTGATTGCAACCGAACGAGGTTCGGGCGCTCTAAGCCTCATCGCCGCAGACACATAGGTTCCAAAGTCGCCATCGCGAAGTCCCCTCACGACAGTGATCGGCCCTCATGTTGGAGGTGGACAGCGACGTTTCATTGACGGGCACCTGAATGGGACGCCTACTCCCCTGCGCGGACTATGCTTTCAATGAAGCGATCAGTTAGGGGTGGTAGAAGCAATGTCGCGGATTTATCTCGACACATCTGTAATAGCGAGGACCAAGCATGAAACTCAGTGAAGCTCTTGCCCTACGAGCGGACCTCCACAAGCGCGTGCAGCAGATGCAGCAGCGGCTGCGCCTGAGCGCCGTGGTCCAGGAGGGGGAGAGTCCGCCGGAGAACCCCGGCGTGCTGTTCGCCGAGCTCGACTCGATGCTGCGTGAGCTCCAAGATCTGATCGCACGCATCAACCAGACGAACCTACAGGCAGTGCTTCCGAACGGACGTAGCCTGACCCAAGCACTGGCGGAGAGGGATGTCCTGAGGCTACGTCTGTCGATCCTGCGACCGCTCGCGCAGAGAGCCTCGGAGCGGAGCGACCGCTACAGCCGGACGGAGATCAGGAATATAGCGACGATTGACGTTGGCGAGATGCGCCGCGATATCGACAGGCTGTCCAAGCAATATCGAGAGCTGGACACGGCAATTCAAGGCGTGAACTGGAGCGTCGAGCTGCTCGAGTGAGACGCTCAGGGCGCGATGAAAGCAGGTAGCCCGGCGAGATAGATGTGGACACCGGCGGCAACTGCCTTAAGTTGCATTGTGGAAGCTCCAGAGCGAGCCCTACGGGTGAAGTCCCGTCACAGCTCACGCTCTACAGAGCACATGTGCATGCGGAGACAGCCACCGAAGGGCGGGCATTGCCAAAAGCCTCCAGATACTGCGCATTGTTACTACCACGGTGTCAATCTGGACCGTCAGGTGAGGGTGGGCACGGGGTCTTTCATCATCCATCTTTTGAGCATCCAGACGCTTTCGGCGACGTCTTGGGCGGCTTTGCCAGGTAAGTCCACCGAACGTGTTTCCTTCTCGGGCAGCGGTTCCTCTCAGCGACACGTTTGTGCCACAATGATGGCTAGGGATGCGCCGTCGCATCCAGGGACGATTCAGATGCATGCAGTGTACTTAGTTTGCCTCGTCGGAGGCGCCGTCGCTACGGCATTGCTCGTCCTGGTGAGCTACGCCGGGGGCCTGCATGGCGGGCACGGTCTGGGCGGCCGCCATACCGGGGGTGCCCGTCTCCATGGACATCCCGTGGGCCATGCCACAACATCCGGCTCGCATGGCCATGCTCATGGAGTCGGTCGCGCATCGGCCGCTGGACGCGCACGCCTGTCTCAAGCGTCCTCCTGGACGCTCTCGTGGCTCAGTCCGCTGACCGTGGCCGCCGCGCTGCTCTGGTTCGGAGGCGCGGGGTTGATCGCCGAGAGCTCGTTGGCCGGCTTCGCGGTGCTGCCAGCGGCAGTGGCGGCCCTGGTTGGGGCGTTCTTGCTGCGCTCTATGATGCGACTCCTTGTGGAGGCGGCAACGCCTCCCTTGGAGCAGGGTGCCGAGGGGGCGCTGGCCACGGTCAACGCCACCATCCGGCCTGACGCCGCCGGCGAGGTCATCTATTCAGTGGAGGGGCTGACCCGCAGCTCTCCCGCGCGCAGCCTCGACGGGATGACCATCAAGCGGGGTGAGAGCGTGGCCATCGTCAAAAGCTCTCAGGGAATTGCCTGGGTCGCGCCCCTAAGTGAGCCGGAAATCAAAGAAGTGCCGGAGCGAGCAGCTCATGCTCTCTCACCGGACAATCAACAGCCATCAGCAGTCGACAGCTGTCAATCAAGCACCCACCGACACGGCCGATCAGCAGGCAGAGTAACAAGGAGAACATCGTGACCGCACTGACCATCATCATCGTTGTCATCGTCGTCGGCGGAACTCATAGGCCTGCTATCGACGCTGGGATCGCTCTACCGCAAGGTCGGGCCCAACCGCGCGCTCATCGTCTATGGACGCGGCGGCACGAAGGTCGTGGTGGGCGGCGGCACGGTGGTCATGCCCCTGTTCCAGAGGGCCGACGAGTTCAACCTCGAGCTGATGAGCTTCGACGTCGCGCCCAACTTCGTCCTCTACACCAATCAGGGCATCCCGGTCACGGTCGAGGCCATCACCCAGCTCAAGGTCGAAAACGAAGGCGAGAAGATCAAGCGCGCCGCCAACCAGTTCCTCAGCAGGACCGAGGCCGAGCGCGAGACGATGGTGCGTCAGGTCATGGAGGGCCATCTGCGCGGCATCGTGGGCCAGCTGACCGTCGAGCAGTTGGTCAAGGACCCGGAGATGGTCTCGGCCCGCATGCGCGACACCGTGGCGGCCGACCTGGATAAGCTCGGCCTGGAGGTGGTGTCATTCACGCTCAAAGACGTTAGCGATGAGTCCGGCTATATCCAGAACATGAGCCGGCCGGAGATCGCCCGCAACAAGCAGATGGCCGAGATCGCCGAGGCCGAGGCGCAACGCAACGTGGCCATCCGCCAGGCCGAGACCATGCGGAGTCGGCGCAGGCGACGAGCCAAGGCCGACCAGGAACGGGTGCTGGCCGAGACACTGTCTGCAAGCGCACAGGCCGAAGTCGCAGCGTGACCTTGAGCTCAAGGAGGCGGAGTACCAGCGAGTCGATCGCCGCGCAAGAAGGCGCAGGCCGACCGCGCCTACGATATCCAGACGAGCGATCGCCCAGCAGAGGCAGGTCGAGGAGCAGACCAAGATCAAGGTCATGCAGAAGCAGCAGGAGATCAAGGTCCAGCAGGCCGAGGCGGAGCGTCGCGCCGGCCGAGCTGCTGGCCACGGTGCAGCGCCAGGCCGAAGCCGAGCAGCGACGGACCGTCATCTGGCGGCCGCAGGCCGAGCAGAAACGCACTGTGCTGGCGGCGGAAGGGCAGGCAAAGGCCCGCCAGCATGCAGGCGGAGGCCGAGGCAAAGGCCATCCGCATCAGGGCCGAGGCCGAAGCCGAGGCGCATACGGGTGAAGGGCCTGGCCGAAGCCGACGCCCTCAGAGCCAAGGGTCTGGCCGAGGCCGAGGCGCTGAAGCAGCGCATCCTGGTCCTGAACGAGATGAATCAGGCGGCTATCGTCGACAAGGCGCTCGGCGGGCTCCCGGAGGTCGCGGGCAAGCTGTCCGAGGCCTACGGCAAGATCGGCAGCGTCACCTACATCGATTCCGGTAATGGCGATGGCGCAGGGCGTGACCGGTCAGGATGACAAAGGACATCGCCGGCATGATCCCGCTGCTCGGCGCGATGATTGAGTCGACGACGGGAATGAAGCTGCGCGAGATGATCGGGGGACTGGGCAACGGCTCGGGATCGGCTCACAGTGGCGACGACGCAGGCGTCGTGCACGAGCCGGTGGTCCCCACGCCCCCTGTGATGCAGTCGGAGGCGGAGCACGAGATAGCTCCCGATCCGACCGCCTCAAAACTGAACGGGCCGGAGCCAAGAGCCGCCGGCGTGACGAGTTAGCGGGGTTCAGATGTGAAAGTCGAAGCTGCGCCGGAAGCTGCGATCACTTAACGTGTAGGAGGAGCCGCGCGCTAAAGCAGTCCGGCGAGGCACAGGAAACCCCGCGGATAGGCCTAGACTAATGCAAATGGGTCACATTATTCGACGTGTATCCGTTCTCTTTCTCATTGCCTGCCTAGCTCTGTTCTTCGGATTTTCCACGCAGAACCTGGAAGGGCCCGCTCTCCAGTCGAATTCGCTCCCAACGCTCTATCTGTCGAATCGATCCGGACCAGCCGTTGAGGTGACTCCGTGGTCGGGGGCAAAGAGTGTCGGCACGAGATGTGGCACAAGCACTTCTGGTGTGCTGACCAGCCCTCCCCCGCTTCCGTGGACGATGGAGATCCAAGTGAAGGGTAAAGCACCCATCCATGAAATCGTCCCCGTTCGCACCTATGCCATTACAGTCCGCGTTGCACACAGGCAGGTGACTTCATCCTTCGGCCTTCACGACTACGATGCCGGCATCGGCATCCAAAGCTGGGACCGGGGAGCGCTCTGTCCCCGTTTGGCGCACGGCGTTCATTATCACTTGTACAACCTCCCCGGAGAGATGCTTCTATACAACTCCACAGGTCGCGCTATTCGGGTCCAGCCATGGGCTGGAGGTCGCACCGCAATTCTTGGCAGGGCGCAGACCTGTAGTATCCCCACGAGCTGGGCGCCCTCCTTCCCCTGGACCCTTCGAGCAAGTGGCGGCGCTAGCTCTCAGACCCGTCTGGTACGATTTCGGTCACGTCCCGGTCTACGTTGTGGTGAGGATTCTAAATCGAACAATGAGAATTCGACCCTTCTCGCCCCCCCTCGATGCCCCGGGAGGACCTGCCCCAACCCAGCGCGAGTGCCGGTCGTAATGCAACCTCTACTTCAACTCTCCCAGAACTTCGCCGGAGGCGCCTGCTTTCGTGACTCTTATTTCCCGTGACCAACTAGACCGGGCACAACCATGAGCCCTGTCAGTCCGAGGTGGTGGTCAAATGAGAAGGCCTCTCGGACCTGTGGATGTCGCATGCATACCACCAGTGAAACTGCATCCACATAAGAGAGATCCTGATCGGGAAACTGCGCGAGAAGAGAGATGGCAGCAGAGGCGGCATCTTGGCCTGGCCAAACAACGGCGACCTGACCGCTAGGCTCCATCTCCTGAAGATAGGATAGGAACCGGATCGCCTTTTGATACCCGGCCCACCGCCTCATCAGGGTGAACGTCTCGCCCACAACGAAACTGGTTGTGAGGAGGCGGGGCTTGTTCGAGAAGGACGACCAGAACCGCCGTGCATCTTGGTGATAGTGGTCAGCTTCGATCGACTGAGCGAGAAACGCGCTCGTGTCGATGAAAATAACCTCATTCACCCCGCTTGGCGGGAGGTGGGTAGAGATAATTGTCGTGATTCCCTGCCAGGTCGGAAGGGACGTCTCCCTCTTTGACCATGCCCGTAATGGGGCCGAGGGGATCCGGTTCTGCTTCGGAGAACGGCTGGTACGCGGAAACAGCCTCTCGAATGATCTGCGACTCAGACCGGCTGGTCCTCTTGGAAAGGTCTTGAACCTTCCGGTTCAGGTCGGGCGACAGATAGATCTGCTTCTTAACCACGTCCATGGTTGACTCCTATGATGGCACTCTCTACCATCATGCCATTGCAGCCCGGATCAGAACAGCTCGGTTCTTCTCTAGGTGTGAGCAGCTGGGACGCCGATGCCTTCTAAGACAGTGGCAAACCCAAGGCCGGCCTCGCCGAGATCGACGTGGACTGGCCTCCATCTTCAGATTGGATTCGCGTGGCGGAGCTCGTGAAGCAGTACGCCGAATTTCCTCTGGGAGGTGTCGATGCATCCGTTGTCGTAACCGCCGAGCGGCTGGGGACCCAGGTGGTGATTACCTTAGACCGGCGGCACTTCGGAGCCATCATCCCGAAGCATTGCCCATATCTTCGACTGCTCCCCTAGACCGTCCTGTCCTTTCTGGTTCTAATCAGAAAGTTGCCGGCCCGCGTATGCTGCGAGGACATGGGCACCTCACATTTCCGAACCGGGCTAGACATGGAGCCTGACCTCCTCAGGTTGCGAGGCCGGCGGCAAGCGCCGGCTCCTCGCATGTGCAGGTGTAATCAGCTTCGAGCTTCAACACCAATTCCTGATGACGACTATCGACGAATCGGCCCACGAGTACGGCATCCTCATCTGCCTGGGGCGCGTCAGCTCTGATGCAGCATTCACTCGGACTGCAGGACTTCCGCCGCCCGCTTAGACGCCGTCCACTGCGCCGGTGCCCAAGCACCCAGGACGGCGATGAGGATCCCAGTGAGGGCCAGCAGCGCCAGAGCGGATCGGTCGATTGGGTTGAAGAAGCTGGGCGGGATCCTCGTACCGGAGGCGGCCCGGCCCATCAGCTGTAGCACTTGACGGTGCAGGTCCACCCCAGCGGGGATTCCAAGGGGCCCGGCGATGAGACCCAGCACAGCCACCGACGAGATAACCATCACAACGACCTGAGATGGCGCCATGCCGATGGCCTTCAGCACCGCCAGATCGCGGGCCCCCTCTGAGTGGCCAAGAGCACGGTGTTGAAGACCCCTGCCATAGCCATGGACATGAGGATGAGGCCCAGAACTGCGATCACTCCATTGAGGAGTAGGAACGCGCTGTCCGTGTGCGTTCCGCGGACGTCGATGTTGAAGTCATTGGCTGCGTTCGGTGCAAGTGCGTGCGCCAGCTGCTGGGCCACCGTCACGGGGTCTGCTGGATGGCGCACCTGAAGCTCGTAGGTATCGAGCCGGGCCGTGGGATCCAGGCCTTTCAACGTCGTCCAGGTCCCCCTCAGAAGGAGGTCATTATCTGTCTGGTCGAGAATCTCGCCGACGATAAGCAGGCGCCGAGACCTCGCTCCCACGCGCACGAGGACGCTTCCTCCAACGTGGAGATGGGCCTCGGTAAGCATTCGGGTAGGCGCCACCACCTCGCCAGGCCGCTCGAACCAACGACCCGAGATGATCGCGTACCCGAGCCAGGAGGATGCGCCCTGATAACCGTAGTACTGGATCGGCTCGGCGATTCCGGAGGCCAGAACGCTTGCCTCCGCCTCGCCGACAAAGCGCGACACGGCTGGATTGGCCGAGAAAGCGCGCCCGATGCGATGTTGAGGAGGGGGCGGCGGCAGCGTGAACCCAGTCTTCAGCTTGGCCCCTGGCGGAGCCGTAGGGAAGCCGAATTCCAGCTGTGCGTAAGAGCTGCGGTCCAGATGGGCGGCTACCTGGCCAAGCGATAGATGCAGGCTGAGGGCAAACACGATGGCCCCGACACCCACTACGATCGAGGCAATGGTCATCAGTGAGCGAACGGGACGGGCGAGGGCCTGTTGGAGACCGAGGCTAACCGTGCGAGGCAGAGCGGCACGAGAAAGTAGGAGGGCCACTGCCGAACCTCGCCTAGCGCCGGGCGCCGTGCCCATGGTGATCGCCCCCATCGCTGTGAGCCGCCCTGCCCGCCACGCCGGCAGAAGACCGGCGACTAGGCAGACGCCCATAACCAGTGCCAGGACCAGTGCGTCTACCGAGCCCACGGCGGTCGAGGCAGCGGGCAGGCCGAGTGCCTGAGCCGTGCTGTCCAGGAAGGGCCGGCTGGCAAGCGTACCCAACGCGATGCCGGCGACGGACCCGAGGATTGCCGGCACCTGCACCTGACCGAGGATTTCAAAGGTGACCTGACCCGGCGTGAAGCCGACCGACTTCATCACGCCGATCTCTCGGTAGCTGCCGATGACCACCCCGCTCACCACATTTGCGACGATGAGCGTCGCCGCCGCCAGCGCGAACAGGCTGAAGGAGAGCAGAAACGGGATCATCACGGCAGTGATGATATCCGCCGCCTGCTTCACCTCCAGGTAATTGCTGCTGCCTACGACGGCACCGGGGCCCAGACGGGCAGCAATCGCCTGAGTGGCGACTCTAAGCTGTGCACCTGTGGAGGAGGGATTGACGCGATAGGCCATCTGATATTCGAGCGGCGAGCGGGTTCCCGGCATACGCCTGACCGATCGCGCAGGCATCCAAACATTTGTGACCGGGCTGATCGACTCCGCGATGCCCACGACTCGAAAGACTGGACGATGGGCGACGTCGGGAAACCTCACCATTTCGCCGACCGTCAGACCAAGCTGATCGGCGGTTGACCGGCTCACATCCAGCTGACCCGGTCGTCGAGCCCAGCTGCCGCTCTCGATCGTGATCTTGTCGACCGACGGGCGGGGATTGGACCTGCCCACGATCGTCGCGTCGAGTGTTGGTAGGAAGGGCGTTGGCCCCCCCGCAGGTCCTTGACTATGCACGACAGGAACCATGCTCGTCTCAATCGCCGGCCAGGGGCCGGCGGTTGCAGTCACCGTCGTCGTCGAGGAAGTCCGACGCAGGCGCGGTTCACTTACTCGGTGGCCATCGAAAGTGAGAACCAGATGTGGCCCGTTGGCTCGCTGAAAGGCTTGATTGTAAGGCGCATCGGACTCGACCACCAAGCTGAGGGCGAGCGTTGCGGCGCCGCTTGAGAGCAGAACCACCAGCATGATGACCGCCGTTTGGAGCTTGCGGCGCCTGATGTCGGCGAAAAGCTTTGAAAGTACCGCTCTCATCGCACGGCGCTCACGATCGACGCCGGTGCCATGGACTCGTGCTTGGCCACTGCTCCATCGACCAGCGTGATGATGTCGTCGGCGTAGCGTTCGGCCAGCCTCGCATCGTGGGTGACCAAGACAATCGTCTGGCCTCCACGGTTGAGGTCTTGCATTAGATCCAGCACCTGCTCGCCGGCGTGAGAATCAAGGGCGCCCGTCGGCTCGTCACCCATGAGCAGGGCAGGCTTGTTTATGAGAGCCCGCGCAACGGCCACGCGTTGGCGCTGACCGCCGCTCAGCCGAGCCGGATAGCTGCGCTCGAAGGAGGCGATGTCCAGTTGGTCGAGGAGAAGCCGGGCGCGAGCCCTCGCCACCTTTCGGTTCGTCCCCGAGAGCTGCGCGGGAACCAACACGTTGTCGAGCACTGTCAGGTTTTCCAGCAGGTTGAAGAACTGGAAGATCAGGCCCACCGAGGTTCTGCGATAGCGTGCCAGGGCGGCTTCGCCCAGCCCATTGAGGGGCTTGCCCTGGACCTCTATGGTGCCGGTGGTCGGGCGGTCGAGGCCAGCGATGATGTTGAGCAAGGTCGACTTCCCAGAGCCGGATGGGCCCATTACGGCGGTGATCCTTCCTGTCCCGATCTGTAGGGAGATGGCATCGAGGGCCGGACGGCTGGTGGATGAATCGTATCTTTTTGTGACGGCGTTTAGTGTAACAATGGTCTGCATAACGGCTCCCTTCGGTAAGTTCTTGGCTACAGCCTAAGTTGAAAGAGCCGCGGCGTCGTCCATCCGCTAGGGCATATCACGCCTCCTAAGAGGATGATCTTTCGAGGGATCAGCCTTAAGATGTAGGCAGATCCGCCATGGGGATGATGTCAGAGTGGTCCCTCCGGGCCTAGAATCCGGCATGGCTTCTTTGAAGGACCTATGGCACCGGCTCACCTCTTATCCCACGGCCGTATGGGATTGGGGGCTTGCACTCCTGCTGACAGCACTCATCTTCGTGCCAACCGGAAGCCAGGAGGCAGGGCCATTAGCTCTGTTCGTCACGCTGCCACTGGGACTCCGCCGGCGGTGGCCGCTGCCGGTGTTCGTGATCGTCATGGTGGGCGCCATTCTCGGTGGAGATCAGGTCGGAGGCCCGGGGCCAGGCTTCGTTCCCATCACCTGCATCATGGTTGCCGCCTACTCGGTCGGCGCGTACGCGGCCCGACGGTTGGTGTCGCTGGGCCTTCTTTCGCTGGCCGCCCTGGCGGTGGTCGCTATCCACGGTGACCTGCCACCGCTGCCACCCCGAGGCCGCCCCCTTCGTGGTGCTGTTTCCCGTTTTCCTCGTCGGAAATGCCCTGCGCGTGAAGCAGCGCCGCGCAGACACGTTTGAGGGCCGTGCCACGCGACTCGAGCAAGAACGTGAGTCCGCGCTGCGAACCGCCATCAAAGACGAGCGAGCACGAATCGCCCGTGAGCTGCATGACGTAGTCGCGCATAGCGTCAGCGTGATGGTGGTTCAGGCTGGCGCGGCCCGGAAGGTCATGGACACGGCTCCCGCAGAGGCGACGCAGGCGCTGGTGGCCGTCGAGTCGATGGGCCGCGAGGCGATGAGCGAGCTTCGCAAGATGCTCGGGCTCCTCGGAGAGACGGAGACACAGCCCCTCGAGCTGGCGCCCCAACCGGGCCTCGATCAACTCGAGCCGCTGGTCAGACGAGTGGAGGAAGCAGGCCTGCCGGTCCAGTTGCATATCAAGGGCAGCCAGCGTCCTCTTCCTCACGGCCTGGATCTCACGGCCTACCGGATCGTACAAGAGGCGCTGACCAACTGCCTCAAGTATTCGGGCCTGGCTCTCACCGAGGTGAACCTCGAGTTCCGCGACCATGAGCTAAAGGTCGAGGTTCTCGATCAGGGACAGACCGTATCTTCCGGCGCGGCCGCGGCAGTCGGACGTGGATTGCTCGGGATGCGTGAGCGGGTCAACATGTACGGTGGGAAGCTTGAAGCTGGGCCGTGCTTGGAGCGGGGCTACGCCGTTCGGGCCTGGCTTCCTCTTGGGCTGGCCGCGACATGAGCGAGCGGGCTGTGCGAGTCCTCATCGCGGACGACCAGGCGCTGGTTCGCGCCGGATTCCGGATGATACTCGAATCACAGCCGGACCTTGAGGTGGTGGGCGAGGCGCGCGACGGCGAAGAAGCCATTGCGATCTACGAGCGACTGCGGCCGGACGTCATACTCATGGACATTCGCATGCCTAGGACCGACGGGCTCGAGGCAGCCCGGCGCATTTTTGCCCGACCGCTCCCGGCGGATGGCTGCCGGATCATCATGCTCACGACCTTCGATGTGGACGAGTACGTCTACGCCGCATTGCAAGTGGGAGCGAGCGGATTTCTGCTCAAGGACGTGAGTCCGGAGCAGTTGATCAGCGCCGTGCGATTGATCGCGGTGGGTGACGCTCTGCTCGCGCCGTCGATCACGCGGCGTCTGGTCGAGCGGTTTGCACGCCCTTCAGTCGCGCCACAATGCTCGAGTGAGGGACTGGACGAGCTGACACCGCGAGAGGTTGAGGTGCTGCAGCTGATGGCTCAAGGCATGAGCAACTGCGAGATCGCCGACCGGCTGGTGGTCAGTGAGGCCACGACGAAAACCCACGTGGCTCGGATACTCTCGAAACTCGACGTGAGAGATCGCGTACAAGCCGTCGTGATCGCCTACCAGTCGGGCTTCGTTGAGCCGGCTGGCCAGTAACAGAAAGGTGCTGGCCATCCGCGCTGCCTTAGAGCGCTGCGGTTAAACCGCTTGACGAACACAAGGCCTCCTACAGGCTGAGCACATCGGCGATCGGGATGAAATGCATCCGAGGTCTCGAACCAGGCTGGACAGATTTTACAATCGGGGCGCGCCCACCTTACCATGGAACGGCCGGGTTTGGCTGCCCTGACATCGACGAAATCCCATCATGAAGAGTTGTCCATGATCACCCTACGCCGCCTCTTGCTGCGCTCGACTACCTTCATTGCCTGCCTTTCACTTTTCGGCTTTCTTGCGGTTCCACTGATGCGACCTGCATCCACTGCCTTCGAACCGTCTGTTGCCCATGCCATGAGGGTCATCGGAACGGGGCCTCACGGCCGGGAGTTGATCTCGCCGGCCCTGAGCAGGGCGGACGTGTGTCCACCCACCGACAAGAAATACTGGACCTTCATCCACGGCCAGCACCCGTTTCGGATCTGGTACCAGACGGCAGCGGCCAAGGTCGAGAAGCCTCGTGCCAGCACGCTCTCACTCGAGCTGGATTCGACGATCTGGGGCCGGCTGACGGGTTTGATGGATGTGAAGCCCCTGGCCAGCCCACTCAACATCTGCCTCGTGGCCAGCCTGCCCGACGGCGCTCTCGGTGACACCGTTGGCAACGGTGGCTGCGACCGCGTCGATGCCTATATCGACATGCTCGGCTCGTTGTCCAACAAGGATGGGCGTGATGTACTTGCCCACGAATTCATGCACTCGCTGCAGTACGTGCTCAACGTCCGCTGTTCAGGAACCTGGTGGTGGCGTGAGGCAACGGGCGAGTGGGCCGAGGATTACGTGTACCCTCACGACAACCGGGAACAGGCGTTCGCGCCTAAGTACCTGAGCACGATCGACGACCCTCTTCCCTCGGCGGATACCGACAAGCAGCGAGCCTATGGGTCGTACCTCTTCCCGTTCTTCCTTGCGCACTGGTCTGGTCCGCAGCTTGTCGCGAACATCTGGCATCGGGCCGAGCATGCGACGCTGCTGACAGCTATCGATGATGCCCTTCCCAAGGGATGGCGCGGGGCTTGGCCGCAGTTCATGCTTGCCAACTGGAACCAGGACCCCATCACCAAGTACCGGCAATGGGACGGCCAGACCGATGGCGAGTATCAGGATGTCAAGCCGTTCCCGATGGCGCTGCAGAGCGGCAACCCGGAGGAGGACGTGGGCCTGAAGTTTGACATCAGCCCACTGTCGGCGCGGTACTACACCTTCACCTTTGGTGGCAACACGCGAACCTTCACGTTCTGGAACGGCTCCCCCAGCGGGTATTCAGGCGAGGCCGACCCCGATGCCCGCGTGCAAGCAATCATCGATATCGACGGTGACAAGCGGGTCGAGGACTGGACCGGCCAGGAGGGCGAGGCCTTCTGCCTCAGCCATCCGGGCGAGCAGATCGAGAGCGTTACCCTCATCTTCAGCAATGCCAGCCCGACCAAGAAAATCGTGATGAGCGAGTCGGGGATCGATCTGGCTGGTGTTGGCGTGACCGATAACGGATGCAAGTCCTGGTCTGGTTCGATCCATGGAGTAGCCAAGAGCACTTCCGACAGCATGGGGAACGTGAAGATGAACTTTGACTGGAACGGGATCAAGGCCAGCGCGCCATTTCCGTCGAAGTGCTGTGCCGTCAACAGCGCCTACATGCTGGACTCAGGAAGCTTGGACTGGAAGGTGTCAGGGGTCGACCAGGAAGGGTGCAAATGGACTGGCGGAGGCACTGTGACGCCGCCTCATCCGTGGAGCTTGTTCGAGATGCTGTGGCGAAACGCTGCCTATGTTTCCGGATCTCTCTCCAAGATCCAGTTCCAAAGCATGGATCCGGGTCCGCCATGGAAGCAGTGGGACCCGACGGTGACACTCAAGGTCACGTGTCCCCAAAGCTCGAGCTCCGACAGCCGCACTGTCAGTTATTACATGCCGTCGCCGCAGACCGTTCCCGAGTGTCTAGGAAAGAACGACATGGGATGGCAGGTGAATGCCTTGAGCTTCAAGGGCTCGTGCAAGACGACGGACATGGGCGATCTCACGTTCCCCAATCGAAGCTGGACATGGAGCATGTCGTCCTCAGGTTAAGAGGGCGGCGGCAGGCCGCTCCTCGCTGTCACGGTTGTGACCTTCGGCATGGGCGCTGCACACGCATTGAATCGAGTCATCTGATGGGGAAGCTTCAGAGAGTTATGATACGAGCGGTGCCGTCGTACGTGCCTAAACGGTTATCCGGGAGAGACGAAACATTCGACCCGGAGGGTCGCTGGGACTATGGTCCTCGCGATTACATCCCGACGGTGACCTGGAGGCCCCGGGAGCGCCACCCGTAGCTACCTGGCAAACATCCGGATAGAACGTGAGGGCAGGGTCACATCCCAGGCACCTCTTCGGCCGTCCCCCAGACCGAATTGGTCTCGCGCCTCCAGCGTTGAGCGCGGCGGTGGCGGCAGCCCGGCCGGCACGCGCATGGGAGAACGTTCCCGCGTGAGCAGCGGTTGCCGAGATTGGCAGGAGGAAGGCAGCCCCGCTCGTCAGGCAGACGGCCAGGCAACCCTGATCGGGGAGCGAGATAGCTTGGATGTTACACTATCGACCTTCATAATTCCTCCTCAGAGTCTTGAGAATGTCTAAAAGGACGTCGTGGGCTGGAGCTTGGTCGAGCCTTGGTAATATCCCGGGCCTGACGGTCCACTCGCCTGAAAGCTGTTGTACGGAGCTTCAAACGTCTCGCCGGTTGCCGGATTCGCTTCGAGGTCCGCTCCGGTGATGGCGTTGTCGAACTCCTGGAAGGTTTGGCCCTCGAGCTGCCACTGTTGAGTTATGTGCTCCCAGGTTTGGATGTCCTGGGTGAAGTCGTGCTGGATGCTTCCCGCCATGTGGATCAGCGCGCCGTTGATCGAGTTCCACAGCCCCGGAGTCGAGATGCCGAGGCGCATGACACCCGAGGTTACGCCGCCGCCCGTATCGGCGACAACGGAGACGATGCCATGGAGCGACGCGCCCTGGTAGATGGCGAGAAACTCCTCGTACTGGGTGCTCTGTATGTGGCCGTTGGGCTCGTTTTGATTCGGTAGCCGGTCAAGCGAGAGGACCTTCGTCACCGAGATACCCAGGTTCTTGAACATCAAGGCCAGGAGCCCTGCCGCTGAGCCGGCGTTGCTCGACTGAGTGATGCCGAGCCAGTACAGAACCGAGGCGGTATTGTTCGCGTTCTGCAACAGTAGCTGGTCCTGGTTCTCACCCGCGTCCTTCCAACCCGGGGGCATCAGGAACGTGTACGGATCGCCCTGCACGTGGAAGACGTGGTACATGTTGGCCTGCTGCGGTGCGAAGCTGTTTCCAATCGCCGCCAGCTCTGGCTGTTGGCCACCCAGCTGGCCTTGCGGAGCCCAGTACACGTGCACGGCGATCATCGACGAGCCGTGAGCCGTGTGGTCGGGAGTGATTGCGGTGGTCGCGCGGCCGACAAGCGTCGTGCCGTTGGCGTGAATCGTCACGGAGGCGGCAGGTAGCTGTCCGCTGTTACTGATCATTGTGTAAGTGAATGAGCCGCCACCACCGAGATCCCGCTTGAGGTAGCCGAGGTAGGACGTGAAATAGGTGGAAGGTTTCAACCCGCTGGTGAGAACGGCCGGATAGACGAGCGACACCTCATGTCCGGAAGCGTCCTTGCTGGCCACAACTCCTGCGCCCAGGGTCGACAGGTTCCAGCCCGTAGGCACACCAATAGTGAAACCATCGTTTGCGTCACGAACTGTCTGGAGAGCGTAGCGACTGGTGTGGGGGCCACCTGCGGCCAGGGCGTTGACGGTGATCGGCGTGGCAAGACTCATCACCATAAACGTGCCGCCGACGATGACGCGAGTTGAGATCGAAGTGAACTTCATGTGAACCTCCTGGGTTCGAGTTTATAAAGACTGAACGCACGGATGCGAGGCCAGATCCTCATTTGCCGAGAAGGCTCACGGCACTCGAGCTAACGAGAACGACGCCCCCGGTGTCGAATGGCTCCTGCGTTACCGTTTGCTTCTTTGGGGGAGCAAAGATCATGTATGGCTGGCTGTAGTCGCGCTCCATAAGGTCGATGGTCACCGTCGAGCCCTCGTAGTGATTGCCACTAGCAGGGATCAGGGCCAGAGGTCCATCGACCGTCAGCGGCCCGGCAACGACGATGCTGCCGATACCGGCTACCGGGCCGTTGATCTCTAACGATGAGTCGAAGCCATAAAGTGCCGCGTTGTTGTGGTTCACCCCGCAGCCGACCTGGGCAGACGTAACGCTAACAATTCCCGTCAACGTCAAAGGTCGACCTCCGGCAGGACAGGCCACGATCGGCTGAACGCCGGAAATCTGCTCGGCCCACTTGATAAGATCCGCCGGCTGCTGGTTTGCTACCTGGGGCAGCGTCGCCGACTCAACCACGCCGTCGCCAACGCCGAGCCTCAATGTCGTGCCGAGGATACCTCCAGAGGCGTAGGTAGCCGTAGCGGGATCGTCAACAATGTCCTGGGTCACCTTGCTGTCTGATGGCACCACGAGTCCACCTGGTCCCGCCACCGATGACTCCGGGAGGTCCGCCGTTGACGCGGCCAAGGCCCCATTTGCCGCGACCGTCAGCTTGAGTGAGGCGGCAATGGCCTGAGGCGCGGCATCGTATAGCATGCGGGCACCATTCTCGTAGATACAGAGCTCGTCTCCCGCTCGTAATCCTTCACCGTCCGGCCCGCTAACGTTCTTCGCAATCAACACCTTTCCGTTGGATCCTTGACCGTGGTCATCCTCAGACAGCTTGTCACCCTGAGCGGCTACCACCGTCGGTTGGCAATCCCTCCGTGGGAAGACTGCCTCGCCCGACTGCGTGCTTGGTTCGTCAGGGAGCGTCGCCACAGTATGTCCGTCGACCGAGAGAGTCACCGGTCCGCAATCAAGAGTGATCCCGGTGATGTGGTAGTGGATCACGGTTTCCCCGGTTCGGTAGGAGAGCGGAGCTTGCAGCGCAATATGGCTGCATGTCACGGGTCCCAGCAGGATTGTGTTGTTCCCATGGCCGTCTGCCGCTGACCCGACCACAAGGATTTCACCCCCGGCGGTTATTCCCACTGCCTGCCGAAGGCGCGAGTACTGGCGGTCGTAGGCGTTGAGCTGGTTGGCAAGGAGAACGAATTTGCCCGCGGGCGTCCACATGGCGGCAACATACGACTGATCTCCGTTGCTGGTTACGTATCCCGCCACCCAGCCGTCGTCATTGATGGCAAGGGCGGCTCCGCCCGTCACGTGTTCCGTCAGTGGTTTGGGATATTGGATGGTGATACTCGAGGGATACTGGAGCTGCTTCCAGCCGCTGGTCCCCGAAGCCTCCCATGGCAAGGGTGCGGACGCGTTAGCGGACTGCCACGACCCGACCACCGTGTTGGAGGCGTTGATGCCGTTCACCTCAAAGTTGTCTAGGTAGGGAAACGTCTTGGTTGAGATGGTGTAGTCACCACCGGCGCTACCCACGAACCAGCCATCGACGTTGTAGGGGCCTCCATCTTTCTCTGGGCAGGGAAAGGCCGACGGCGGCTGGGGAGGGTAGTTCGTATCACAGCCAACATAACCGGCATAGTCGCCGTTGGTAGCCACTGCGGTCATGGTATTCAGTAACCAGGAATGACTTGTCGAGAGAGCGAAGGGAGTTAGGGCCGCTTTGGCCGAGCCACTCCACGAATATAGACCGCTGGCCGGCGTACCGCAGATGTCGCATCCGCCACCTGTGGACGGGTCTGCATAGGCATCCAGCGACCCGCAGGCGCCCGCGCCGTTCGGCGGGGGGCAATTGCTTGTGCCTTCCACTACGCCATCTCCGGTGATATGCGCCGACTCGCCTCGGTAGGCCATATAGGCGTAGCTCTTGGCGCCCTTGAACTGGTATCCGCAGTAACTGTAGGGGCTGTCAAGGTTGGTGTCGGGTACGGTGTAGAAAAGGCAGGGCGTTCCCGTAGCCGAAGCAGCTCCAGGAGCGGCCACCCAGGGCGTGGGATAGCCTGGCCCGGAGTTGCCCGGCGGCAACCCGCCGCCTCCTCCGGCCACCACTCCGTCGTTGCTGACGGAGGTAATGGCGTCGGTGTTCCCGGGAGTCGGTAGCTTCGAGGATACTATCCCCTTGGGAGTGATGTGCAGCTCCTCCACGCTGGCCGGATAGCTTGTTGATAGTCCTGCCACGTAGGTCCCGTCCGGGGAGATGACCTGATCGCTGGCGTTCATAGGCAGAAGCTGCCCACCATAGGTTGGAGCCGTCGCCGGAGATTCCCCCGCCGAGGCGGCCCGGGTCACTACGCCGGGGCTGACGATGCCCGCCGCTGCCGCAAATGCAATCGCGGCTGCGGCGAGAAGCCTACATGTCCTCTTGTTTGCAGTTCCCGCGTCCACGATATGCTGCGGTTTTACCACTAGCCCAACGACTCATTGCCTTCCTCCCATGAGTAGCCTGATCGAGCTTGACTATTGCCCACCAATTCCTGGCCCGTGCTCTTTGGCGAAGCCCAGCCTCAAGGTTCACGGCTCAACACTGTTCGGTGGATGCTCTGGGGAATCGCGCCGGCAAGACTATACACCTCGCCTGCGCCCGCATCGGAAGAGGTGGCGACGGTGCGATCGGGAACGCCAAGCAGAGCTCTAGAGCCGTTACTGCTCATGGCCGCGGCCGATCCGAGAGCGTCGTACGACGCTGCTTTGGTTCCAAGATTGAGCTGAGCGACGTGATTCCAGGTCCCCTTGCTCTTAGTGAACAGCTCCGCCCCACCTGCTTCCAAGTGTTGGTTGACCTTCGCACCGGGCGCGCCAACCAAGGCCACGCTGCCCGCTGAATTGAGGGCGACGGAGCTGCAGCTGCAGCCCAGATCTCGTGCGCCGCCGGGCAGGGTCAGCCAATTGCCTGTCCACTTCCCGCCGCTGGGGGTATACACTATGGCCTGACCAGCCTGCTGTGCCGGCGCCACCAGGGCCTCGCCTCCTGTACCATTGAGCGCCACCGAGTAGCCCAATCCGAAGGAGCTTCCCCACAAGCCAGGTTTCACACCCAGCTCCTTTGCCGAGTTCCACTTAGCGCCGCTCAACGTGAACAGCTCGGCCGCCCCGACTCCGCCGACCCGATTGGGAGCGCCCAGGAGTGCTTCATCGCCGTTCGAGTTGAGCGCAGCCGAGAAGCCGAGCTGGTCATCGCCTGTGGCCTTGCTGCCCAGTGACAGCTCGACCGGCCCGTGCCAGCTTCCGCTGGCGTACGTGTACACACCGCCCACGCCGGCCTGGGAAATGCTGTCCAGCGTTCGATACGGAGCGCCGACCAGTGCGGTGTTTCCATCCGCACTGAGAGCAACTGCATGACCGAAGTTGTCGTACGCGGCGGGGTCCTTCCCGGGGTTGAGGCTCACCGCCGGCCCCCACTTGCCGTTGCTGAAGCGGAAGACAAATGCCCCTCCCTCGCCGGGGTTGCCATTGACCGTCAGACCTGGAGCTCCCACCAGCACCTCTGTACCGGCCGCGTTGATCGCCACGGAAGCCCCCATAGAGTCACGGTGTCGGGTGCCGGCTAGAGTCAGGTCGACCGGGGAGGTCCACTTTCCGTTCTTGACCGCATAGACCTCGGCTGACCCATAGAACTGGTGGTTGTACATGCGCAGCGGGGCACCGAGGACGGCGACCTGACCGTTGGCACTCAGTGCCGCCGACGTGCCCAGCAGGGCGTTCTGGCCGGCCTTAAAGCCGAGCGTCAGTTCCGCTGTCCGGCTGGAAGCCGACGTGGCCGCCGCCACGGCGAGGGTCACTGGCAGGCAGGCGGCCAATAGAGTGGCAAGGACCGAGCGCCTCCATGATTTCGTCGTTATCACGTTTCTCTCCTTGTCGAGTCCTCATTCATAGTTGCGTTGGTGATTCGCCGGCAAGTTAGGTAACGTAATCCGAAAGGGAGTTACTCCAACGCTGTTCATCGAACCATCCAGGCCCAAAATTGATTTGAGCGTTGACACTCTTTGAAGCGCAACCGACGAATCGGCTGTCATATGCTGTCCTGCAGGCGGGTCTCGAGTAAACAAACAATCTATACAAACGACCTATACTGACGACGAGGGGACGGGGGAGCCACGAGAAGATGGCGACCAGCGAACAGGCAGGAGGAACCATGGCCGAGGAGCGAGATCGCACGCCATTTGGCGAGCTTCTGCGAAACTCGCGACGGTCCGCGCGGATGACCCAGGCCGAGCTAGCAGCCTCGGCAGGGTTCAGCACCGTCTACATAGGGATGCTGGAGCGAGGCGAGCGCTTGCCCCACATGACTACGGTAGGCAATTTGAGCCGGGCACTTTCGCTAACCGATTACCAGGAGGAAGAGCTACGGTCAGCCGCTTTTGGCTCCTCCACGGCTCTTGACGGTCGTCTGCCGAATCCGCTCACCTCATTTGTCGGACGGAGGCGAGAAATCGCCGTGCTTTGCGACATGCTGCGCGAGCCGGACGTTCGACTCCTGACTCTTGTGGGTTCCGGCGGGATCGGCAAGACGCGTCTTGCGACTGAAATTGCTCGCCGTCTTCGTCAGGAGTTCGATGATGGCGTCTTTTTCGTTCCCCTGGACACGGTCACACGGCCGGAGTCCGTGCCAAGTGCGATGGCGGCCGCCCTCGGTGTGAAGCCACGACGAGACACCCCCACCAGCCGAGCATTGCTGGAACATCTCGAGCACACGCAGCTCCTGCTCGTGCTGGATAACTTCGAGCACCTGGTCCCGGCTGCTACAGGGGTGGCAGCGCTACTCAGCGGCGCTCCGCGGTGTCGAGTTCTAGCGACCAGCCGCGTTCGGCTCGGTCAGTCCGGTGAGCACGTATTCGATGTTCCACCACTCTCCGCTCCATCTGAGCTTGAGAATCACGAGGAGGAAGTTCCAGTCAAAACGAGCGGCGCATCAGTTTGGTCAACACCGAACAGTCCACCAAGGGGGAACGGGATCGATGCAGTCGGTGCCGTTGCCGAGTGTGATGCCGGAAGGCTGTTCGTCGACCGAGTTCAGTCGGTCGACGCCTCGTTTGTATTGAGCCGCCTCAACGCAATCGAGATTGCCAAGATCTGCAACCTGCTCGATGGGCTGCCTCTCGCGCTCGAGCTGGCCGCCGCCCGCGCGCACGTGTTCCCCCTCGATATGATCGTCGCTCAGCTCCGGCAACCGATCCTGCAGTCGTCGGACCACGAAGATGACGCCAGGCCTCGGCACGGCTCGTTGAGCGCGACTTTTGAATGGAGCTACCGCCTGCTCGACGAGCCTCTGCGGCGTGTGTTCGCCATGCTTTCGGTTTTCGTGGGAGGTTTCACCCTACAGGCGACCACTGAACTCCTGGGTCCTGCCGACGACGACGCCATCGATGCTGTAGCCCGGTTAGTGGATGCGAGTCTTCTGAGACCAGTCGAGGGACGTTCGGGACGGAGGTTTGTCATGCTGCGGCCCGTCCGCGACTTCGCTCTGGGGAAGCTGCGCACAGCGGGAGGTGAAGAGCAAGCGCGCCGGAGTCACATCGACATCGTGGTGCGTCTCGCCGAGCAGTTCGCCGTCGAGGGCAGAGGATATGACAGCGAAGCCTGGTTCCGGCGGCTCGAAGACGAGAAGTTCAACGTCATCGCGGCATTGGAGTGGTGTGCAGATAGCGAGCCCATGAAAGGGCTTGCTATTGCTGGGGCGACGGTGTTGTTCTGGGAGGCCCAAGCATACCGACAAGACTGTCTCCGTCTCCTCGAGTCCATGCTCACCAAGGAAACAGTCGTGCGGCATGTTGATGACAGCGAGGCCCCAAGCGTGAGGGCGACGTTGGCGCGGGCATACGCTGCTGCCAGCAGTCTTTCCTGGGCGGGGGGCAACGAAGCCGCAGCGCGTCAATACGGTGACGAGGCTCTCGACCTCTACAAACTCCTACCGGAAAGCCCCGACCACGCGACTGCGGTCATCCGTATGGGGAACGCGCACATGCTTGGGGGCCGCGTCGAAGCGGCGAGGGAGTTTTATCGGCAAGCGCTGCGGATTCGCGAGGGCTTGGGTGACGTGATGGGCATCTACGGATCCCTCAACAATCTTGGTGTCGTCGAGCTCGCCCTGGGAGATTACAAAGAGGCTGCCCGACTTCTCCGGCAAGCGATAGACCTCAGTCGCTCGAATGCCGACCCTCGATCGGCCGCCCGGGCCCTCAACAATCTTGGTTTTGCTCTCCTCTATCAAGGCAGTCTGGATGAGGCGCTTCAGTTGGGTCGAGAGGCACTGAGGTTGCGACACGAGGTCGACGATGCAAAAGGCATCGCGGAGAGCTTCGAGCTGCTTGCAGGTGTGCTTGCCGGACAGGCCGAGCATGGTGTTGCCGCACACCTTCTTGGGGCGGCCGACCGCATCCGGACTGACAAGAACATAGCCTATGGCCTGGCATGGCTGGAAGGCCTCGTCGAGCAGATCAAGGCCGGCGTGGTCAACGCCATCGGCAGGGATGACTTTAACGCCCTGTGCTCACAAGGAGCGAGGTCGAACCTCGACGAGATGGTGCAGGTTGCACTCGGCATCCGAAAAATCAGCCACCCGACTTCCGACTCCCTCGGGGTGCCCGATCCCCAAACGCCCGCTCCGCTCTGACGATCCGCCTGGGAATCCCGGTCGTGTTCTCTGACAGGCCGAGACGCGATGAGTACGCCTCCATACCGGGTTGTAGTGCAGGACAGGAGGCTCGTGGTAGCCTATAAATCCGAGTCCATGGACCTGAGAGCGCGCTTTGCTGCTGACGATTAGCACCACTCACCAACCGGCCACCGATCTGGGATATCTGCTGCACAAAAATCCATCTCGAACGCAAACATTCGAGGTGACATTCGGCGTCGCCCACGTCTTCTATCCGGAGAAGACGGAGGACTGTTGCACCGCCGCTTTACTCCTCGAGATCGACCCTGTGGCGATGGTTCGGGAACGAGCCGGCTGGAGCGCCGAGAGCTTTGGCCTGGGTCACTACGTCAGCGACCGGCCGTACGTGGCCTCCTCATTCATGAGCGTCGCCATTGGACGCATCTATGGAACGGCCATGACTGGAAAGAGCAAGGAACGACCCGAGCTGGCCGGGTCGCCGCTTCCTTTCGAAGTCAGAGTGGCTGCCGTGGACGCTCACGGTGGCGAAGAGATTCTCACGCGGCTGTTTGAACCCTTGGGATACGAGGTCAGCGCTCTTTCCCGGCCTCTGGATCCGATCTTCCCAGAGTGGGGCACGAGTCCGTACTTCGACGTTCGCTTGAAGGCGCGAGTGCGGCTCTGCGATCTGCTGACCCACCTCGTCGTGCTCCTGCCAGTGCTCGACAACGAAAAACATTATTGGGTAGGAGATGACGAGGTCGAGAAGCTCCTGCGACGAGGCGAAGGCTGGCTCGCCGGGCATCCCGAACGTGACCTGATCTCGGCGCGATATCTCAAGCACCGCCGTAGCCTCATTCGGATGGCTCTTGAGCGGTTGACAGAATCTGACGCGCCAGAGGATGAGGTCGACGAGCGTCACGAAGCTGAGGAGCAAGCCCTGGAGAAGCCCATCCGCCTTCAGGACCAGCGACTGGATGCCGCAGCTGCGGCGCTCAAGGGCCTTCAGGCGAAGCGGGTCGTCGACCTCGGCTGCGGACAGGGCAGCTTGATTCTGAGGCTCCTAAAGGATCGATCCTTCACGGAGATTGTCGGCATTGACGTCTCCGTCCGCGCGCTCGAGCAGGCCACACGCCGGCTGCGTTTGGATCGGTCGAGTCGAACCGTCGAGAGCGGATCAAGCTCATCCATGGGTCGCTCACATACCGGGATACTCGCATTGAGGGTTTCGACGCGGCGGTGGCGACGGAGGTCATCGAGCATTTGGAACCCTTTCGGCTCGAGATGTTCGCCCGTGTGGTATTCGAGTTTGCGGCTCCGCGAGCGGTGATTCTTACGACCCCAAATCGGGAGTACAACGTCCTATTCACATCGTTGACGGGCGGCGGGCTGCGACACCGCGATCACCGCTTCGAGTGGACGCGAGCGGAGTTCAGGGAGTGGGTGGAATCGACCGCCGAGGCATACGGCTACAGCGTCTCGATCACCGGCATTGGTTCGGAAGACGCGGTGCACGGGTCGCCGTCACAAATGGCGATCTTTGTCAAGGAAGATCGTGAAGGGTCCGAGCTTCAAAATGACATCTGAAAAGCAGCTGGCCATACCTGAGCTTTCACTCGTCGTCCTCATCGGCGCTTCCGGCTCCGGCAAGTCCACCTTTGCCCGGACACACTTCTTGCCGACGGAGACCGTGTCGTCTGACGAGTGTCGCGCCCTCCTGGCCGACGACCCCAACGACCAGAGCGCGACGAATGACGCCTTCGAGCTGCTTCACGCCATCGCGGCAAAGCGACTGGAACGGGGACGGCTCACTGTGGTCGACGCCACAAACGTGCAGGCTCAGGCGCGGTCGCCCCTAGTCGCGCTCGCCCGCGCTCACCACGTGCTTGCTGTCGCAATCGTCTTTGACCTACCGGAAAGGATCTGCCTCCAGCGAAATAAGAACCGGCCCGATCGAAACTTCGGTTCTCATGTCATCCGCCGCCACCGCTCAGAGCTAAGGCGTTCGCTTCGAAATCTGGGACGAGAGGGCTTTCGCTATGTTTTCGTCCTCTCGAGTGAGGAGGAGGTCGAGGCCGCCCGTATTGTCCGGCAGCCACTGTGGACGGATCGGCGGGGCGAGCAGGGTCCGTTCGACATCATTGGAGATGTCCACGGTTGTGCTGAAGAACTTGAAGAGCTTTTGACGGCGTTGGGATACGTGGCGGCATCGTCAGTTGAGGTATTTGGAGGCTCGGCTCGAGTCTTTTCCCACCCTCAAGGCCGAAGAGCCATCTTCCTAGGCGACCTGGTCGATCGTGGCCCTGGGACCGTCGAGGTCTTACGGTTGGCAAAGGCCATGTCCGAAGCAGGGAGTGCGCTCTGTCTGCCGGGTAATCATGACGTGAAGCTCATGCGTAAGCTTCGGGGACGCGACGTCCAGATCACGCACGGGCTCGACGTAAGCCTTGCATCCATAGAGGCAATTCCGGAGCCGGATCGTACCGCAACCAAGACAGCCATTGCCGATTTCATCGACGGCATGGTAAGCCACTTCGTTTTTGATGGTGGCAAGCTCGTGGTCTCCCATGCCGGCATGAAGGAGTCAATGCAGGGCCGCGCATCGGCAGCTGTTCGTGCCTTCGCACTGTATGGGGAGACGACCGGTGAGATCGATGAGTTCGGTCTGCCGGTTCGCTACAACTGGGCCGCCGACTACCGTGGCCGGGCCATCGTTATCTACGGCCACACACCGGTGCCGACGGCCGAGTGGCTTAACGGGACCATCAACATCGATACCGGTTGTGTATTTGGTGGACGGCTAACGGCCTTCCGCTATCCGGAGCGTCAACTGGTAGCAGTGGACGCCAAGTCGACATACGCCGAGCCCGTGCGTCCCTTTGTCCAGGAGACCGAGACAAGCAGAACCGCCCAGCAAGAAGTTGATCGAGCTCTTGACCTCTCAGACGTGATTGGAAAGCGGTCCGTCCCGACCCGTTTGGCCGGCAACGTGAGAGTGGATGAGACGAATGCCTCGGCGGCATTGGAAGTGATGAGCCGATTCGCCATAGATCCCCGGTGGCTCATCTACCTCCCGCCAACCATGTCTCCTGCCGAGACCAGCCGCCGGCCCGAACTTCTCGAGCATCCCGAAGATGCTCTCGGCTACTATCGCTCCCAGGGGGTCGATCGTGTTGTGTGTGAAGAGAAGCACATGGGTTCGCGCGCCCTTCTGTTGGTTTCTAAGGACGAGGGCGCTGGCATGCAACGCTTCGGAGCACTCGGCGGAGGCGCCGCATACACGCGGACAGGTCGAGCGCTCCTCGATGCCGCTCTTGAATCCCAGCTTCTCACCCGCGCGCGTGCGGCCCTCACCGCCGCCAGCCTCTGGGAGGACCTGAACACCGACTGGGTGCTTCTCGACTGTGAGCTGATGCCCTGGTCGGCCAAAGCCCAGGGCCTCCTGCGAGGTCAGTACGCGGCTGTCGGAGCTGCAGCGCAAACGGCACTGTCGGCCTGCCTAGATACTGTGGATGGAGCAGTCCGGGAAGATGCGGACGTCAACCATCTCTTCGAGAGGCTGCGCAGCCGGTCCGACAATATCGCGAAATACGTCGACGCCTATCGACGCTACTGCTGGCCGGTAGCGACCCTCGCTGACCTGAAGGTTGCGCCGTTCCACCTGCTCGCCTCGGAAAAAGCGGTTCACGTGGACCGCGACCATGTCTGGCACATGGAAAACTTGGCTCGTCTGGCCCGGGTCGACCCAGGCCTGTTCATCGCCACGCCATACCGCGTGATCGACGTCAACGACCAGGCGCAGGTCGAAGTTGTGGCTGAATGGTGGACTGAGCTGACAGGCAGCGGTGGCGAGGGGATTGTGGTCAAGCCACTCGAGTTTGTGGTTCGCGGAGAACGTGGGCCAGTTCAGCCTGCGGTCAAATGTCGAGGTCGGGAGTATCTACGAATCATCTACGGGCCTGACTACACGGATCCAGCCAACATGGATCGACTTAGAAAGCGTGGACTCCGAGTCAAACGGTCACTGGCCGCACGAGAGTTCGGCCTGGGAATCGAGGGGCTAGAGCGCTTCGTCGCGCGAGAACCCTTGCGCCGTGTGCATGAGTGCGCATTCGCCGTGCTGGCTTTGGAGAGTGAACCCGTCGATCCACGGTTATAGCAACGCTGGAATCGCATGGTATCTCGGTGTCGTCTCTCGGATAGCGATCCGGGAGTGCGGCACCGGTAACCCGCGTTCACCATCTAAAAGCCGAATACCCAAACGAGTGGACGTATGGACGTTGGCGACAGGCTGAAGCTAACCGGCCTGGTCGCATTCCTATCCAGGCAGCCTGCCGACCTTGCGCGCCAGAGAATCGGCTGGGAAGGTCAGATGGAGGCGAACAGGGGCTGCGGTAGTCGGTGTGGCTTTGGCCCTTTCGCTAGCGGGATGGCTTTGCAGCATCCCTGACGCTCTCTGCTCAAGCGCCGCCAGCGGCTGTTTCACGGACCCAGGCAGCGACCGCCTCGACATCCACTTGCTGTGTCGTGTCGACCACCATGACTGGGCCGATTCGAAACGGCTCCTCGAACTGGGCCATGCGCTCTTGCGAGAGGTCCGTTTCGACGTGTACCCGATGACGCCCGGAGGCCCGACTCCGATATCGTCGAAGCGCCTCTTCGACGGGACAGGCGCAGAACACTTCGAGGGGCCTGCCCAGCTCGACCAGCTTCTCCCTATGACGAGCGTCGAACGGATGGAAGTTGGCTTCGAGGACCAGACGATCGAAGCAGGGCGCGACCGTCCACATCACCTCGTAGGAGGCGCCTCCCAGTGCCCGTGACCACTCGCGTTCTGGGAAATCCGAGTCGGCGTAAACTCCGGGGTCGTGAGGACGAGGGTGAAAGGGGATCGCGTTCGCCAGGGCCTCCTTGATCGAATCCTTAGCGATGAGCGGGAATCCCAGGCGGGCCGCGAGGGGGACGGCAAGAGTGCTCTTTCCTGCGCCGGGTGGCCCCGTTACCAGTACCAACGTCCTGACCACGGGCGATTGTAACCCCTTAGTGCGACTGTTAGCCCTGAACCCTCATGGGAAACCCTCCGCCAAATGTCCTATTCGGCCGGGAGGCTGCGTCGCATGGGCTAGCCTGTCTTCTTCAACCTTTTCGCGGCGAAATACCCTACTGCGCTTATAGAATGCTCCATCTACGCGGGAGCCATGCAGTGCTTGAAGTGAGGTCACACCACCAATGACTCGATTCGTCGTCGACGCCAGAGCCGTTATTCATGTTGTGACGGAGGAGATCGAGATTCCAAAGGGTCACGCTCTACTGGCTCCAACACTGCTGCGATCTCAAACCCTCTCGTCCATGCATGAGGCCGTACATCGAGGCGAGCTGACGGCGGATGTTGCGCGGCGACGGCTCGCTTCGATCGGCCGTCTGCCCATCCGGTTGCTTGGTGACGCAGTGCTACGAAGGAAGGCGTGGGAGATCGCTGACCGCCTCGGCTGGGCTTCGACGTTCGATGCAGAATACGTAGCGCTCACCCAACTCCAGGCTGATGCGTTGGTAACTCTGGATGCGAAGCTGGCCGATCGCATCCAGGGCATCGTTGCCACCGCCTCCATCGACGACTTGAGTCGCGCCACTCGCGTCTGAAGGGGAAGGCCTTGGGGAATGATGCCTCAGCCTGACAGCCGAGCCGCAACTGAACCATCCGGGACGGTATCGTTGGCGACGATCGCCTGGCAGTGGACTCGTCTCGGTTGCATCGGCTTCGGTGGACCGCCCGCTCACATAACGCTGCTCAGGCGGCTGTGCGTTTATGAACGGCACTGGCTGCCGGCGGAGGAGTTCGAAGACGGCCTTGCGGCCACCAATCTTCTTCCTGGACCGGCCTCGACGCAGCTCGCCATTTTCTGTGCTTGGCGGTTGCGGGGGATGAGCGGCGCTATTCTCGGCGGCGTCTGCTTTATCGTACCGGGGCTGGCCTTAATCCTTGGATTATCAGCCGTATTCCTGTCGAGCAGTCCGCCGCTCTGGGTTCTCGGCGCCGCCGCCGGATCCGGGGCCGCAGTCCCGGCCGTGGCCCTCAATGCAGCATCCATGCTCGTGCCCGCGAGCTGGTCTCGAGTCCAGCCGAGGCTCTACCCCAGGCTGAGGTGGATTGCCTATGCCCTGGCGGGTGCGGCGGGTACCGCAATCGTCGGATCGCTGGTGGTGTTGGTGTTTTTGGGTTGCGGGCTGCTGGAAGTCGCGATACGGGGCGTCGATCACACGACCGTTCGGAGATCACGAAGCATACTGGTTCCCATATTACTGATCCACTCCCTGACCCTGCCGGGACTCGGAGGGCTCGCCTGGGTGGCCTTCAAGGTCGGGGCGCTGTCGTACGGCGGGGGATTCGTCATCGTTCCGCTGATGCAGACCGACGCGGTTACCACCTACCACTGGATGTCCAGCGCTCAGTTTCTGAACGCGGTGGCGCTTGGACAGGTGACACCAGGGCCTGTGGTGCAGACCGTGGCCGTCGTCGGATATGCGGCGGGGGGATTGGGCGGCGCTGCGGTAGCCGCGCTCATCGCCTTCACCCCATCCTTCCTCTTCGTCATTCTGGGTGGTCCGCACTTCGACCGGATCCGAGCAACAGACTGGGTCCAGTGGTTCCTCAACGGCGCGGGACCGGCGGTAATCGGCGCCATCGCCGGATCCGCGATCCCTCTTGCCCTCTCGCTTCACCTAATCTGGCAGTTCCCGATCCTTGCCGGAATGACAGTGTGGCTTTTTGTCCTGCGGCGCAACGTGGTCCTGGGTCTGCTTATCGCGGGCGCGGCTGGAGCACTAATTCGGGTCACCGCGGCCGGCTAGGGGACGTGTCTCCGGCAACAAGAGGCACGTGCCCCGAACCTCGAATCGCATCCTACACCCGGCCTTGGGCATCGAAGAGGGGGCAGAGGAGAAGGTGAGCCGTTGCTCGGCGGATCTCCCAGCTCGAAAGCCGAACAGAACCGAAGCCTTCTTTTGGCGGGTCCCGGGATGCGGGCTTTCGCCACGACCCAGATCACGCCGTCGAGGGGCGGCTGCCTACGTGCCAAGTGCAGGCCCCGGCTGAGGCGTTTGGCCTCCACCGACCCTTCGGGGCTCCTCGGTATTCCAGAGAGCGTAGGCCATTTGATGAGGGAGGAGGTCGAGATTCTAAAGGCTCCCACTCTCCGTGGCTCCTACATTGCTGCGATCACAAACGCTTGCGAGAGGTGAGGACTGGATGAAACGTAGACTGCGATGTACGAAGGGCCGCAGGCTTCGAGGCCTCTGCTCGTTTTGGATGAGAGAACACGTCAGCAGCCTGGCCGCTGGATAGATCGATGGAGCTTCTGGAAACGTGTCTGACGCCATCTTCGAGAATCCACGCCTCGCTCAGTCTATGACCCTCTCGATCCCGACCGCTCTGATCTCGAAGCATATCGTCGCCATGACATCCGAGTTTTCTGCAAAGTCTGTTCTCGATATCGGCTGCGGAACGGGAACCTGGCCTGCCTCCTGGCTATGCGAGGCATCGACGTGACGGCAGTAGATCCGGCCTCGGCTTCCCTCGACGTCGCCCGTGCGAAGGAAGGAGCGGATAGGGTTCGGTGGATTCACGGCGACGCGACGACTCTACCCGCGCTCGAGGTCGACATGGCCGTCATGACCGGCAATGTGGCTCAGGTGTTCCTAACAGACGAGGAGTGGCTGGCGACCCTGAACCACGTCAGGCGTGCGCTCCGACCCGGAGGGCGACTTGTTTTCGAAACGCGTGACCCTGAGAGGAAGGCATGGGTCACCTGGAATCGCGATGCATCTTACTCCTCCGTCGATGTCGACGGCGAAGGCGTGGTGGAGTCATGGCACGAGCTAACAGACGTCAAAGGAGAGCTTGTATCGTTCAAGTCAATGGTTCGATTTCGACGAGATGATGCTCTTTTAACCTCGACATCGACTCTGCGATTTCGGACTCGCGACGAGGTCATAGATGCGCTGGACACGGCCGGCTTCAGTGTGGATGACGTTCGGGACGCTCCAGACCGCCCGGGCCGGGAGTTCGTGTTTATTGCGAGACGGCCAGAGGAGTGACGGCGAAGCCTCGGAACTGTCTTCGACGCCCTCACTCTCCAATAATTGCCTGCCGATGATGTGCTCAGACACGCTTCATCCGAGTGTTGGCCGCAAGGGTTTTCTGCCAAGTTGAAGTGATCAGTCTGGAATGGGCATTTGAATCGGCCGCCGGATGTCCTCTGTACTAATTCAAGCCGACGAAGATTTCGGCGAAAGGAGCTGCGGCGACAATGGAAGCGCCGCCTCTAAGACGATCTCTTCGCCGTCGATTTCGTCAATTTGGCGTCCGATCTCAATCAGTCCTAGAAGTTTCGCGAGTCGGAGTGAAGCCGCTGTTTCCAGGGGAAATAGAGGCCCGGAGCTTTCTTGCCTGCGGTTGGGTGGCTGCCCAGCTCGCCATGGCAATCGCTGCCTCCTTAGCAAATCCTTGACGGCGATAGCGCTCGATCACGGTGTACCCGATCTCAACCATGCCCTCGGAATCGGGCGGCGCATGGAATCCGATGTCTCCTATTACGATGGGAAGCTCGCGTAGAACCATGAGGCGAATGAGCCACTGGACCTCAGATGGGTCCTTCTGCAGCTGGTCATACCGGTATTCAACGACCGGAGCCAGGTCTGCTAGGCGGCTCTCATCAAGGGCAAGACCAAGCATCTGCTCCACCTCGCGGCGTCCTCCGGAGAGGAGCAGTCCATACGCTTGAAGCGGAAGCGGAATAAGTTGCAGCCGCTTCGTAAGGATAGGTGCTTCGGCCCCAGATCGTAGCTCGGCTTCTATCTCCTTAATCTCCAGTATCAGCCCCAGAAAGCTTGGTCTTCTTCCTATCCGCACCGCCCAGCTGCACCGCACCCTTGAGATTGGCAACCTCAATTTGCAGTGCATCAATTCTTGCTTTCATTTCCTCCGGAGTTTCCATCGGTCACTGTTCTCCTTCATGAGTGGTTGGGCTCTTGTATCTAACAAAGACATTTGGTAAAGATCAAGTTTGTTTTTCTGAACCTTGTTCTCCCCGGTACAAAAGCATCGGACTAGGGGGTTGCAATAATTAGTTAGTGAGTGTACACTAACTACATGAGCGCCACACTTGAGCCCGAAGTTCGACACCGCATGTCAGCCGGACAGCGGAAAGATGAGATTCTAGAAGCGGCTGTAGCCGAGTTTGCGGTGAAGGGACTTCATGGCACTTCCACCGAGTCGATCGCCAAACGTGCCGGCGTGTCCCAGCCCTACCTCTTTCGGTTGTTCGGCACGAAGAAGGAATTGTTTCTCGAGGCAGTTGAGCGAGGATTTGATCGCGTTCAACAAGTGTTCGGTGAAGCCGTAGCATCCGCCCCAGACGACTGGAAAGGGCGGATGGAGAGTATGGGAGATGCCTACATCCGTCTCCTCGCGAAGCGAGAGGATCTACTGATGCAGATGCAATCTTACGCCGCCTGCTCGGATGAGGATGTCGCCTCGGTTGTTCGTCGCCGGTATGGAGAGCTGTATGAGTACGTCGAGGCGACCCTTGACGTTCCCGAGGACAAGGTACGCGAATTCTTCGCCCACGGGATGCTGCTCAACGTCGCCGCCGCCATGGATCTGCCAGGCCTCGCGGCAAAGGAAGGCTGGGCTCGGAGATGTCTCGATCAGAGCTCCGCAGTAGAGGCGAGTGTTGTCGACGGCAGCTAGAAGCGTTCCCTTTTTTTCGTTGAACAAATTAGTGATTACTCAATAGCTGATCGAAACAGATGGAGGGTGGGGGAGCATCTCCTGGAATTGGCTCTTCCAACAGTTTTAGTGATCAATGAGCGATAGGAGGAGCTGATGACCAGCCGAGCACGTATTTGGACCTTTGCCGTCGTATCAATTGCCCTCTTCATGACGATGCTGGACAACCTCGTGGTTCTCACCGCGTTGCCCGCGATCCGAGAGGCGTTACACGCCAGTCTGCCCGACCTGGAATGGACCGTAAATGCCTACACCCTCACCTTCGCGGTCTTGATGATGACCGGGGCGGCATTAGGAGATCGATTCGGGCGCAAGAGGATGTTCCTAGTCGGTGTGGGGATATTTACCGGGGGTTCAGCTCTCGCGGCTTTGAGCAGCACCTCATTGGAACTTGCCCTTTCCCGAGGGACTCAGGGTCTGGGAGCAGCCTTCGTCATGCCCTTGACACTAACAATCCTCACGAGAGCATTTCCCGAGGAGCGCCGAGCAGCCATCATCGGTCTCTGGTCTGGAATCTCCGGTTTGGGGCTTGCAATTGGGCCGCTAATCGGAGGAGCAATCGTGAGCGGTATTACCTGGAGTGCCATCTTCTGGATCAATGTTCCTGTAGGAATTCTCGTAATCGTGCTCGGCCTGTTCCGGCTTGAGGAATCCTACGGCGAGCGAGCACGCCTCGACTTTGCCGGATTGGTTCTCGCTGCTGGAGGACTCTTGGGAGTCACGTATGGACTTATCCGAGGTAATGCTCTTGGATGGGGATCTGCCGAGATCATCGGCCCCATCGGTGCCGGAATTGTTCTCCTAGTTTGCTTCCTGATTTGGGAGATGCGTGCCAGCAATCCAATGTTGCCTTTGGGGATGTTCAAGATTCGGGAGTTTTCAGCCGCCAACTCGGTCGGCTTCCTCATGAGTGCTGGAATGTTTGGATCCATCTTCCTCTTGACCCTCTTCCTTCAAGAGATCCAAGGAGCATCGCCGCTTCAAGCCGGCATAAAGACCATGGCTTGGACCGGCACGATTTTGGTGGTCGCTCCAGTCGCTGGGATCCTTACAGACAGGCTTGGTTCCCGTTACATCGTTGCTGCCGGTATGATGGCGCAAACGACGGCACTCGTATGGATAGGATTAGCCTCTCAGGTCTCCACGCCATATTCCCAGCTGCTCCCTGCCTTCATCCTCGGAGGGTTGGGCATGGGGCTGACCTTCGCCCCGCTGTCTGCGACGGTCATGGCCGCCGTAAGAGGCAACCAACAGGGGGTCGCGTCGGGGAGCTACAACGCGATCAGAGAGCTGGGCGGTGTCTTCGGCGTTGCAATCCTGGGAGCCGTTTTCCAGCATGTCGCAACGACTCCTCAACAGTTCGTGCAGGGCTTTCACGTAGCGGTCTTCGCTGGAGCCGTCGTGGTTGGCTTGGGCGGAATCACCTCCATCTTTCTTCCGTCCAAGCGCGGCAGTGAGGCAATCGAGACTCACCAGGTGAAGGAGCCGACTAAGGAGGAACCGCGACTCGCTCGCCGATACGCCTAACTCCTACGCTTTCTCCGCCAGAATCGAGGGCCGCCTGACTCTTGCATTCATCTGCAGGACAGGCGGCCCACCCGCACCTTTAGGGACGTCATCAGGCTCCGAGACGACCACCTCCTCCGGACTCACAACTGGAACAATCCAAAACGGCCAACTTGACATTAGCGATCTTTACGTTATATCGTTATATATCGACAGTAATACAACGAGGAGACGTAAAGAGATGAAATCACATAGTGGCAATCGGTATCGAGAATTCTTCCATTCCCAAGCTCACGAAGCCCATAGGCGGCACCGGAACCGAGCGGATGGTGGACCATTCACTCCAGGCCTGGGACCTCACGGCTTGGAAGGACACGGGTTTGGTGCCGGCATGGGTCGGGATTTCTGGCGCATGTTCGGTGGCTCTCACTGGGGTGGTCGCATGCGACGAGGAGATGTAAGGGCAGCCATCCTTGCTCTGCTGCGGGAAGAACCTCGCAACGGCTACGGGATCATTCAGGAAATCGAGCGTCGAAGCGAAGGCCTGTGGAAGCCGAGTGCAGGCGCCGTCTACCCTGCCCTTCAGCTGCTCGAAGACGAGGGGCTAATCGAGCAGGTGGATTCAGGAGGTCGTCGGGAGCACCGGCTCACAGACGCAGGACGAACGTACGTTGAGGAGAATGAAAGCAATCTCCGCGTCCCATGGAATGGGATGAAGAATGAGCCGGCCGAAGGTGTCATGGGGCTGATGGCGCTCGTACGCCAGGTGGGTATGGCAGCGGTCCAGGTTAGTCAGGCCGGCAGCGCCAGCCAGGTTAAAGCGGCCCAAGCAGTGCTGAACGATGCCAGGCGGACACTGTATGGAATCCTGGCGACCGAGGAGACTGCGACCGAAGAGTCAGGCGAGGCTTAAGGTATCAAAGTCTGTGTCTCGACGGCTCGCATCGGATCCAAGCAACGATGATCTATATTGAGCTTCCTCGACCGGTGATTCGCGGGAGCCGGTCGGATGGTGTGGGACTTATTCTGTGAGCGCGGCAGACAAACGCGAAGTTGTTCGACGGGGGTACAACTCCGCCTCCTACTCCTACCGTTCGGAAAAAGAGGATCTCGACGGGCGTGAGCCCGAAGACTTCGCTCGATACGGCACGTGGATCGATGAGCTCGCGAGCCGGCTCGAGCCCGGCGCCAAAGTAATAGACCTCGGGTGTGGCATTGGACTGCCGGCGGTCAAGTTGCTCCTGGACAAGCGATTTCGAGTCATCGGGGTAGATTTCGCGAACGTACAGATAGAGAGAGCATGTCGATTATTTCCCGAGGCCAAATTCGAGCTGGCCGACATCACCACCTGGAGCTGCGCTCCTGCGTCGTGCGATGCAATTGTTTCTTTCTATGCGCTCATCCACCTACCCTTGAAGGAGCAGCAGATTCTCTTTCCAAGGATTCGTTCGTGGTTGCGCTTGGACGGCATGTTTATGGGAATTGTGGGTCACGAAGCTTGGACTGGAGAAGAGCAATACCACGGTGCTCAAATGTTCTGGGATCACGCAGACGAGGCGACCTATCTGCGGTGGCTGGAAGAGTCACGCCTAACCCCAGTCTCGAGTCGATACATTCCTGAAGGAGACGGTGGCCACAGCCTGGTTCTGGCCCGAGCGATTTGAACCTTGCCGGTTCACGCGAGTAAGAGCCGATCGATCGCAGCCGGAGCGCCTCTAGTCTATGAGCCGTTAGCTGCCCTCGTCGAGGGCAACGACAATGTATAGACTGTCAGTGCTAGAGAGAGAGAGAGAGAGAGAGAGAGAGAGAGAGAGAGAGCAATCTCACGACGAGAAGGATGGTAGAGGCGTACGATGACAAGTGATCAGATCGTCAATTCGGTTGTCTCCTCAAAGACGCATGTCTACGGGAGAACCCTCAATTCGGCCCGTATGCACCACTACATCATTGACGGCACGCGAGAACCAAGTGAGGAGCTAACTCCCGTCGAGGTCTTCTTAAGCGGGGTCTCGGCTTGTTGCGTGCAGTGGGTTGAGCAGTTCGCGCGAGAAGATGGTGTGTCCCTGGAAACGCTGAATGTTGAGATCCAAGGAGCTCGAACCACGTCGGAGCCGAATAGGTTCCAGTTCGTGTCGATATTAGTCGAAGGTATTGGCCCCGAACAGAGTCAGCTGGAAGAATTCGTGGAGCGATTCAAGCAACGGTGCCCACTTTACCGAACGGTCTCCGGCAGTACGGAAGTCCGATTTACTGTTCGAAGCAAGGCTTCCCAAGGTGCCACCTCTTCCTCTTAGCCAGCATCACGCGTCTCCAGTGAAACAGTCGCAATACCTCCCGAAGCCGGCATCGCTCGAGGCCTTACGCAACTGAGATCTACAACTCGGTGCGAAGCTCGGAGCGGACATCATCCACCACCGTACCGCTATGCAAGATGCCGGACATCGCCCGATCTCGCCACGCCACGGTCGAATCATAAAGCTGCTCGTCTGTGTCGATTTGAGAGAGAAGGATGCCCGCCGCGTGCATTCTCAACTTTCCGGTCACCACTCCATCAGGACGGATGAAGAAGCTCGGCCAGCAGCTCTCCCGGGCCGAGCTGTTGGGGCAGCTAATCCAAACGTGATTTGCAGCCGCCGCTGCCCGCATCGAGGGTTGCATGGTGATGCCTGGAATACTCGCCGGTTGATTGAATCGCAGATTCTCTCTCCCTATGTACTCCCGCGTTGAGTGCGACCAGTCCCGAGACATGTGGGCGGCGTTGTAAGAGTGGAACACAAGCTGAACGCCCAGTCGCTTGTACTCTCGGTACAACTCCGGATAGCGGTAATCGTGACAAATCAGGGCCCCACAGAGCACGTCACCTATCGAGAAAACGGTGAAGTGATTACCAGGAGAGTAGTGGGCCAGATCCCCGGAGGTAGGCTCTGAGCTACCATCACCGGCACAAAATCTCTTGTCGTAACGATCAACGATTTCCCCTCGATCGTTCACGATATAAAGACTGTTGTGTGGCTTATTCGGTGGGGTGAGACGGTGGGTCGATCCCAAGCACAACCCATAGGCTCAAACGACGGGACAGATCGAGGACCTGGTGGGTAGCGTCGAGGAGACGATCCCAGTCAATGTGTTGAGTCGACCTAAGCTCGGCACCGGCGTATCCGGAAAGTGCGCCTTCCGGGAAGTGGACGACATCGGCGCCGCGATCTTTGGCCGCGCGCATCTGTCTGAGGCAGTAGCGCAGGTTCCTGCCGATGTCGGCATCGACGGGGAACTGGCATGTTGCGATCGAAAGGTTCAAAGGAACGACCGCATGGAGCGTTAGATCAAAGCTTCGACGCCACACTCACTGGGACACATTGATCGTCAGGATTTCACCTTTGGGGGCAACAGCGAAGCATGAGGTATGAGTGGGACAGGATATCCCTGTGAAGTCCGACGTGGGCGCCGGGCTCAACGTCAGGGGTTGCCAGCTTGATCCATCGGTAGTGCGTAGGATTAGGCCATTTGTGCCAGCCGCCTCACAGACGAATGCGCTGTTACAGGCGACAGCATTCAGCCCACCCTGCACAAACTGAGATGTCCAGGTTTTGCCGTCTTCAGTTGTAAGTACGACGCCAGAGTCTCCATTCTGTGGAGTCACCGCCGTGCCCACCGCAAAGCATCGTCTGGTACCCGAGCAAGCCAAAGCTGAGTAGTGGGCAGCAATCTGTGTCCCCATGGTGAGACGGCTTCCAGGTGCCGCCATCCGTGGTCTTAAGGATGTTGCCGTCCGCTTCTAGCGCGTAGCAGGTGTTCACTCCTGGGCACCGGACTGCAACCAATCCAGCCGTGATGGCATTCTTCTGGTCTTTGAAATGCGAACCGTCGACCGTTTTAACGATGCCTTTGTGGCTTGTGCTGACGTAGCAGGTCTTGAGCTTTGGACAGCTCATTCCGGTTGCCGAAGTGGCCGATGTCGCTTCAGATTGATACGTCTTGCCGCCGTTGGCAGTCTGGTAAAAGCGACCCCCAGTACTCACTGCGTAACAGATCTTCTGAGAGAGACAGACGACGCCCGCGAAGTCTACCTTTCCCACCTTCGTTCGGGGCCTTGTCCAGTGCCAACCATTCGACGTATTCAAGACGCGTCCGGAACTTCCAACGGCCGCACAGTAGAGACGTGTCGTACACGAGACGGCTTTAAGGTCCGTTTCCGTTCCGCTATTGGTCAAACAAGACCATTGCGACACGGGCGGGGCCGGATCGACGGGCTCTCCGGCAAACCCTTTCGTGTAAGCCAGCCAGTTTGGACTTCCCCAACCCGTTACCTGGTCCCAAGCTGGTCCAGCGGGAAAGGTGTTGGTTCCGCAGAGAACGTCGTGGAAGTAAGCATTGTACTCAGGGGAGCGGCCCATTGCGTAGATCTTTGGAGTTGCGAAACCCATCAGTGGAAGGTGGTGACGCGCAAGATAGCTGTCCGTATCAGCAGCCATTCCAGCGATTACCGGAGTAGCCAAACTCGTGCCACCTATCTCTTGCGAGGATCCTTTGACGAAGATGAGCGCAGGGCTGTTGACCACATCGCCGATTGCGGAGATATCGGGAACGGCGCGCCCCTTACACGTCGCCGCTTCCACACCTCGTTGCCAGCTTGGACGCTTGATGAATGGCGTACAGCCCCCACCGCTTGAGCCGTCGGACCCCGAGCTCCATGCCTGCTCACTCTGCCACGTCTTGAAGGTCGGGTCCATCTGTAGGTTCGTGCCGCCCACGGCCACAACGTAAGGACTATTCGCAGGGTACGATGACAAACCGCAGTGCTTGCTTGGATCATTGCATCCAGAGTTCGCTCCTGCATCGCCCGTCGAGAAGTAAAACGAGGTTCCCACGGCCACAGCGTGCTTGAAGGTATTGGTCGTCTGCCGGACGAAGCCGCCCTTCAAAGAGTGAACTCCTCCCAGACCCCAGCTGTCGCTGACAATGTGGATCGAGGGGTCATTAGCAGCCCGGGATAGGGCAGCCTCGATGCCGGCGTTGGAACCGTCATCACCGAGGAAGAACTTGAGATGACTATGCAGGGCCATGCCATGCGCATATTCCACGTCAAGCGCCTGCTCCCCAAGATCGTGGTCCTTGTTCTTACCCTTTAGCTGGATCCACTGAACCTTGTCGCGGCCGTTGCAGCTGGTGCATGAAGAAAGCTTGGGATCCCCGCTGAGTTTTGCGAAGGCCGCCAGGTCGGAGTTAGGGACGGGAGAGCCCCACAGCACGAGCCCAATTGTTTGGCCCGTTCCGTCGTACCCTTGGCCGGTTAATCCATAAGCAGCCCTGAGGTTGGACGGGATATACCCACCGCCAGGAACGTCATCCTTGTGGAACCCGGCGATTTTGGCGTGCTGGGCATCGTCAAGCCCGGTCACCGTTTGGAGATCGAGAGAGCGCGGCACAGCCGGCGCGGAGGCATTGGCATACACCTGCCGACCGCCCGCGAGCCGGTAGAGCCGAATGGGGGTGTGGAAGGCCTGAGAAGCCTTTGCCGCGGAAGTGCTTACGGTAATGCTAAGACCGTCAGGGCTCGAGTAGTCGATGTGGAACCCGCTGTCTTTGGCCCAGGCTTCAACATTCGCAACCTGAGTTCTTGCCGCCCCGAATTCCCTGTCAAACTCAGCTTGTGTAAGGTAGTGCCCTTGGGTCGCCTGGGTAGCAATGAAGTTGTCGAGACCGGCTTCATTACGAATTGGCAGACCTAGCGTCAGAAGAAGGGGCGCACTGCGTGGAAGGTTGCCGATAACGCGTGCACGCTCACCACCGAACACAACGTTCGCACCATGCGTGAAGGGCACTTGCGTAATCAGACCGGAGCTTCCGTTAACCGGACGGATTGCAAGAGCCGCTGCTTGACCTTGCAATCCAAAGCTGACGAAACCAAGGATGACAATAGCGGAAAGGATGCGTCTGCTAGAGGTGAGCTTCACGTTCTGACGGCTCCCATGCCGGTCTAAAGCCGGAAAATAAAGGTCTTGTCTTAGGGTTGCACGATCAGGGAGTCCGACTCAAGTATCGGCAACAAACCGACGAAGCCGGAATCTACCTAACCGGCGACGGACACCAGCTCGCGGCACTCACGACAGTAAGCAGCCCGTTCGGGTGTGGGAACAAACGGCACCTGAACAGGAACCCCGCAACCCTCACATTCCACGCTATGCATTGTCTCGCCGGCTGGCTCTTCAGCCTTACGCTTGGGAGCGGCAGCGCGCACGGGCTGTAATGGCCTTGGTCCGGGAGATTTCGTAGAAGGACGGCGGTCTGGCTGACGTTCGGTCTTTACTGGGGCATGCAGCTCTTTGTCACTTTTCGGCTGCCAAGCTCGAGCCTGAACCCGCAAGCCCAAGCGCCCGCGCATGGTTTCCCATCGTTTCTGATCGCGTGGGGTCACGAGTGTCATGGCCTCACCCGCCCTGCCCATTCGACCGGTGCGGCCGAGACGATGTGTCAACAACTCCGGTGAGTCCGGCAGGTCGAAATTGATCACTCGGCCTATGTGCGCAACGTCGAGGCCACGAGCGGCGACGTTGGTGGCGACCAGAATTCGCGGCCTACCCACCCGAAAGGCGCGCATAACACGTTCGCGCTCGGGTTGAGTCATATTGCCACGCAGGCTTGCAACTTGGTATCCACCAGCCAAAAGCTGACCGGCAAGACGCTCCACACCATCCTTGGTCCGGCAAAATACAACCGCGCTGCCATCCACATCGTCGAGAAGGGACTTTAGCGCATCAAGTTTCTTGCTATCTGATACTTCAAGCACCGTGTGTTCAACCGAGTCGACCGGACCAGCCTCCGTCTCGATCCTCACCATGATGGGATCGGTCAACCGGCGGCCCGCTATGCTTTCCACCCACTGTGGAATCGTAGCGGAGAACAAAGCCACTTGCGGTTTATTTAGGATGCATTCCAGAAGCTGGTCGACGTCTGGACCGAACCCTTCGTCAAACATCTCGTCGGCCTCGTCAATAATCAGCATCCGGAGCTCGTTCAGACGAAGGTTGCCACGGTAAAGCAAGTCGAGCAAGCGACCAGGCGTCCCAATGACGACGTGGGGCCCGGAAGAGAGAAGTGTCTGCTGGTCGCTTACGTCGCGGCCACCGTAGAGGAAAGCGCAGCGCAACCTGTGGCCACGCGACAGATCTTCGATCACTGAGCCAACCTGAAAGGCCAGCTCGCGGGTGGGTACGAGAACCAGAGCCTGGACGACCGGTAGGTCGGGGTCACATCTCTCGACAATCGGAATCGAGAAGGCCAGAGTCTTGCCGGATCCCGTACGTGCCTGACCCACAACATCTGCTCCGGCAAGTAGATGCGGAGTCGCTTCAGTTTGAATGGGAGTCGGATCGACGACGCCCATCGCGCGGAGAGCCTCAAGCGTTTCTCCGCGAATATTCATTTGTTCGAAAGTCAAAAGAGCTATCCTTATTTAGATTGTCTGTTCTAGTTCTCCATACTACCATTGGAAACTTTGACAAGTCAAAATAGTCGCCCAGCGATATAGATTTGATCCCCTCGAGAAGCCCCAAAGGTTAGACTCGCCGACCTCATCCTTTGGCGCTCGGAAAGAGCGAATGAACGAGCAAGACTATCTTCTCTCCCTCAAGACGAACTCGGAACGATTGGCTGACGCTTGCGCAATGAACCCGGCCTTGCCGGTCCAGGCTTGCCCTGGGTGGAACGCCGGCAACCTCGCCGTGCACCTTTGGGGCGTGTATGCCTGGGTAGTAGGGATCCTAGAGACAGCCGCCATTGACTACGAGCGGGACGTCAGGCAGGTCCGGCAGCGCGTCAACGAGGAGCGAGAGACGCTCTGGGCCGATCCACAGTACGCGACCTCATCCGCCGCCATCGACAGGTTGAGAACTACCTCAGACCAACTTCGAACGCTACTTACGGAGAAACCGCCCGACACCCGAATCTGGACCTGGTGGCAGCCGGATCAGACCGTCGGATTCTGGCAGAGGAGGATGGCACAGGAAACGGCCGTCCATCGCTGGGACGCCGAGGCGTCGCAGGGAATCGAGAGGCCCATCGATGCCGAGCTCGCAGCAGACGGCATTGACGAGGCCCTTTCAATTCACCTCCCATCCGAGTACGAAGAGGCCGCTCCGAACGGAAAGGGCGAGTCCTACCACTTTCACTGCACAGACGTCGATGGTGAGTGGCTTGTCCGGTTCGAACCGGACGAGATCCTAATAACGCGGGAGCACGGAAAAGGCGACCTAGCGTTCACAGGAACTGCCTCGGATCTCCTCCTCTTCGTCTGGCGCCGGGTGGGGGAGGACAGGCTGACGATTCACGGCGATATGTCCAAGCTTCCCCGCTACTACGAACTGCTAAGGGTCGATTCCTAGAGCTGAGCCGATTTCGGGAATGCCCTTGGCACTTCGCTTCGTGGTTCAGCGAGCTTCCGCACCGGAACCCTACGGCTACTCTCTAACGGCTCCCGCCATCAGGCCGTCGCCGGTGAAGCCGTCTCCTGTAGAGCCTCAGCCACGAGAGGGTTGTTGCGATTGAGCTCCAGAGTTTCCAGCTCCATGGGTTCGCCGGTCGTATGTTTCTTGACCTCCCGACTGCCCTCCTTGAAGACTCCCTGGGCCTGTGCATCTCGCAAAAGCGACTTCAGCTGAGCCCGCGAGAGCGAAGGCAGAATGCTTCTACTTCGTAGATTGGCTACGACGTAAGGCATTCGCAGGTACTTCGACTTGTCCTCCAAGTTGGCCACAAAGCGCAGGAAGCTCTGGAGGTCCTCTCTTGCGAGGTCGGTGATTTTCACCGAGCTATCGACGTCCTCCTCAGCCTGTGGAGGAGCGCCCTCCTCCTCTCGCTCCATCTTCTCCATGTCCTCTGGAAGGTAGGCCCAGTCCTGCATCCCCTCGGTTACGATCTTGATCGCGCCCTCACTCTCGGCTTCACGCATGAACTGCTTAAAGCCTGAAACCCCAAACCGCCGAGGCTGAAAGTCATAACGATGGCGCAGCTCGTTCGCAATAACGGAGAACAAAGCGCCCTGTCCGCCCCGCGACTCCCGCTTCACCACGTTGACGAGATTATTGATCATGCGCTGTAGAGCGCGTCGCTCCTGGACACCTTGGCGAACCGGCTGACGCTGCTGAGTCGAAGATGTTGGCTCTATATCGATGTCGTACAGCAAGAACTCGTCGACGCTATCGGCTAAGTGAGTCGAGCTGGCGCCTGAAATCCCAATCGCGACAACATACTTCCCTTGCATCCGCAGATAGGTGGCGAGGTGCACGAGGTCCGCGTCGCCCGAGACGATCACAAAAATTTTGACGTGTCGAAACGTGTTGGCGTAATCGATGGTGTCAACGGCAAGCTTGACGTCTGCACTGTTCTTGAGAACTTTGCCCTCGCTACCCATCCTTGAGGGAATGTAGACGGGGGAGATTCCGGCTCTGTAGAGATTTGGAGGATCTAGATGATGTCCTCCCTGCTGCCAGTCGGCATAGGCTCTAGCGACGACGACGCGCCCACGCTCTCGCGCGGCATCCAATATCGAAGAGATATTGGGGACACGGCCAATATCACGGAGACTCCATTTCAGGTTTTCCCAATCAATGAAGAGCGCTGCATCCTCGCTCGCCGATCGGGTCCCGTTCGTACGCTCGTCGGCCTGGTCTCCGTTCTCCGCGACCGCGTCAATGATGTTCACTTGTCTTTCTGCAGGCATTTGTTTTCTTCAATTCCTCGCTTGTTGCTTGAGTCTACTAGGTTAGTGCAGGCGTTAAGTCGTCTGCAAGGAACGAGGCCGGAGGTGGGATCGGCGTAGAATCGGCCAGCGACAGGAAATCGGAGAGCCTTTCCCTTGACCTCCTACTCGACCGGGCTCATCATCGTCAGTCCGCTCGGCGCCCTCATTCTCTGGCTGCTTGTAGGTCTACTTGCCGGCTGGCTGGCTGGCCTCGTAACTCGAGGACGAGGGTATGGGTGCTGCGGCGACATCGTTCTGGGGTGGGTCGGTGCTTTCATTGGTGGTTTCGTCGTCGTGTGGCTCTTGGGAATGCATGTTAGAGGATTTCTCGGTAGCATCGTCGTAGCATTTATTGGAGCTCTAATCCTGCTTATGGCGGTTCGTCTTGTTTCGCGAGCGTGATGCAGGAACCTGTATGTTAAGACAATCAACAGAGCAACGAGGATCAAGATGAAGTACCTGGCTCTTGCGTTTATTCTGGTCGTAGCTTTATGCATCATCTTTGCGGCCATCGTCGTGGTCATGACCGCATTCACAGTAATTGCTGTGGGCGTTGCCATGGCTTGGCTTCTTTGGAAAGTCCTGCCCCTCACTCGCCAGTTGCACCACGTGGAAGTCAAGACTCCGGTCGAGAGACTGACAGATCACTATGTTGCCGGGCACATCGACATACGAGAGTTCGAGCAGCAGCTTAGTCAGCTCCTAAGGCATCAACGATCGGAGTCCCACTCCTTCGGCCATCGAGGTATGTGAGGAAGCCGCCGGAGCCGAGCAGAAAATCTTTTGTGAGGCTAGTAAGCAAAGGCCCGGGAGCAACAGGCACTCACCCGCTGTTCTAGGATGCGGGATTGCGCCCTAAGCCAGCGACCAGTTGACTAGCTTCGCAGCTCCGAGGGAAGAATCCGCATCTGCGACCTGTACTTTGCCACAGTCCGGCGAGCGACTTGGTAACCCCTTCGAAGAGAGCCTGTCCGATATCTCCCGGTCGGTGAGGTGACTTCCGCCTTCCTGCTCGATAATCTCGCGCATCACGTCCTGAACGGGTAATGCGGCTTTGAAGAAATCCGAGAGCGGGACGACCTTTCCCGAAGGGACACAGGACGAATTTTTCGGCGGCTGCCCGGCTAACTGTGGATTCGTGGACCCCGACGGCGCCCGCTGTCTCGGCTCGCGTGAGAGGTTGAAGGTGACGAACTCCGTGCTTTAGAAACTCGCCTTGACGCTCCAGCAAAAAGTCGGCGAGCAGCTGCATCGTGCGCCTACGCTGCTGGATGCTGTTGATGAACTGACGTGCCCGCTGAACGTAAGCCCGAACATGTTCCCGTTCCTCTTCACTCATCGCCTCGCCGCCGGACCGCACCTGCCGGAGAACGGTCTCATAGGGCCGGCTGATCCGAAGCTGGTAACGCTTTGACTCGATGACCTCGGCCTTCAGATCACCTTTGGAGTCCAATGTCACGATAATATCTGGAATGACTGCCTGGCCTGCATGGGTCCGACTGGCGCGGCCACTCGGGAGGCGGTCTTCGAACATGTAAGCGGGGTAGGGGCTCAGCTGAGACTTGATGAAGTCCCAAGCTTGCTCAACCTCTTCCACGGGTCGATGCAGCTGTCTCGCGACGGCTGCAAACCGGTGTTTGCCGATCTCCTCGAGATGGTCCCGGATTAACGGAGCTGCCAACGGATCAACTTCCGTTTCTGACTCTTCCAGTCTCTTCAGCTGAATGAGCATGCACTCGCGGATGTCGCGAGCTCCGACTCCCGGAGGATCCAGTGACTGAAGAACGGCCAAGATCCTCTCTACGGTCTCGTAGTCAGCTTGAAAGTGCCATGCTACTTCGTCGACGGGAGACCTCAGGTACCCAGTCTCGTCGAGGGCTCCAACCAAATACTCTGCGATCGGCATATCATCGGCACTCAGCATGGCGCCAAGATCCTGCAACAATCGCTCGGATAGCGAAACTTCCGAAGCAACAACGGTCAGAGGGTCGAACTCATCCTCCTCCGCTTGTGCCGTCTGTCGAAAGGCTTCCTCCTCCAAGTACTGTTCTGTCGGGTCCCGTTCGGCTGTACCTTCACCACAGGTAATGCACACGCTGCCCTCGAGCTTGTCACCGCAGCGGGGGCAGACCGACACATCTTCCACTTCGAGGGCAGGATTCTCCTGCGCCTCCTGGCTAATTGCCTGTTGTAAGTCGGTCGAAGACATGGCGAGAATTGAGCTTGCTTGCACCATGCGCGGCGAAACCGTTTGCCGCATGTCTTGCGACTCGTGTTGCAGCAAATCCATTGACATCTTTTCCCAGCTATCCCTTCAGGAGCGTTCCCTTCAACATACCAGCGGCAACCTTCAGACTTAAACCTCGACTCGTGTTCAGTGGACCTTCTCGTCGTGGAACCGTCTCCGGTACCATAGAAGAGTCATTGAGTGAGACAACCGAGACTCAGAGGTTCTCGGTTTCTGGAGGATGTATGGCGGTTGCAACGAAGGCCACACCTGCGATCGCGACGCAAGAACTGACCAAGCGCTACGGGTCAGTGTTAGCTGTTGACCATCTGACCATCGAGGTCGAGCTTGGGGAAATCTTCGGTTTCCTTGGCCCGAACGGAGCCGGCAAGACGACGACAATGCGCATGCTGCTCGGGCTGGTGAAGCCCTCCTCGGGCGGTGCACAAATGCTGGGGTTGGATACGGGCTCTCAGCTAGCCCAAATCCTCGCCAAAACGGGCGCCATCATCGAGAATCCCACCTTTTATCCATTCCTGTCGGGATACGACAATCTCGGGGTCGTGTGCCGGCTGACCGGCACGCCCGACAGCCGCATCGGTGAGGTCCTTAAAGTCGTCGACCTCACCGGCGACTCCAACAGGAAATTCAAGCATTACTCTCTGGGAATGAAGCAGCGTCTTGCTGTGGCCGCGGCGCTGTTATCCAAACCGGATCTGCTGATTCTCGACGAACCGGGGAACGGGCTGGACCCGGCTGGGATCGTCGAGATGCGAAATTTGATGAAACAGCTGAAGGGCGAGGGCCACACGGTCTTCATTTCGAGCCACGTACTGCACGAGATCGAGCAAATCTGCGACCGCATCGCGATCATGAATCATGGCAAGGTCGTTGTGCAAGGTCGAGTGGACGCGCTCTTGGGTGCCCAGAAACAGATTGAGATTGTTGTCAATCCCCAGGATCGAGCGAGAGCGGTTCTCACGGCAATTCCCTGGGTCGAGACGGTGACTGTGAGGGAGGGCATGCTTGTGGTTGGTGCACCGGTGGAGCGTTCGGCGGAAATCAATCAAAGACTGGCGGAAGAAGGGCTCTACGCCTCCCGGATCGCGCCAACAGAGGAGAGCCTCGAGCGATACTTCCTCGACGTCACCTCGAACGGTGCAGCATGATCGGAATGCTTCAGGCAGAGGCGGTCAAGATGCGGCACCGTTGGATGCCCCGGATCCTAATCCTCATCATGCTTGCGGTAATTGCACTCCTTTTCTGGGGGATCGGTACCGGATCTAACCGGAACGACCTACTATTCCCCCGTAGTCTCGTTGCAAGCTTGGTCTTTGGGGCCTTCGTAGCACCTTTCCTATGGCCGGTTCTTGCCGGAGCCTGGTCAGGGAACGAGTACGGCTGGGGAACGGTGCGTCTAATCCTCACGCGCAGACCGAACCGAGTAGAGTACGTCCTGAGCAGCGTTGTGGTTCTCATCCTTACGGCGACCCTGGCTCTCCTCTTAGCCCTTGTGGTTGGCCTAATAGGCGGCGGTATCGTTGCGCTAGTTACTGGCCACTCGTTTGCCTTCACCGTCGGTCTATCGGCCAACTTCTGGTTGACCGTGGTCAAGACCTTCGTCGTCATCTTGTATGTGATTACCTACTACCTCATCCTCGCGTTCGCCGCCGGAACGATCTTTCAGTCTCCAGCAGCCGGGATCGGCATTGGGATTGGTTCCTGGATTGCGCAACAGGTCATCTCCGGAATCTTTGATGCACTCGGTAATCCCTGGAAGTCGATCGCCGACCATTTTCCGGTTACGTACACAAGCTCGGCACTTGAACGGGTGGTGTCGGGAAGTCTGGGTGGTCGATTCATCCGACCGACCGCGGGCAGCCCTGGAGAGGTGCAGTCCATCATTGCGCTTGCCATCTACATGGCGATCTTGGCCGCTTTGACACTGTACTTCATCACCACGCGTGACGTTACGTCGTAGAGTCGACGCGGCTCGGAAGTCGCCTGGCCCCAACACCACGGGTGTGCCGCACCAAGCACGTGTGCACATTGGCAAGCTCAGTGGGATTGGCTAGCTAGCGCTTGATATCCAGGCCCGCGATCGATCAGCTCAAGCGACCCTCGATCTCGACTTAACGACTCACGGCAGCTCACCAGTCGCGGTCTCGTCTATCGCTATCTGGCCGTCAGCCATGTCTTCGAATACGACGCCGTAGTCCTCTCGAGCCGCCCTCCGTGAAACCTTTCCCTGACCGACATCGGCCAGCACTCTCTCAGGCTCGCGCTGGAGGGGATCTCCCCACCCGCCGCCACCCGTCGTACGCAAGCTCAGAAGGTCACCCTGCCGCAGGCGATAGTTGTCCACCATGCCTGGAAGCCTCACCTCCTGCTCTGTTTCCGGATTGACGATGGCGCGATAGGGCAGGCCCGCCTTCCCGCCGTTTACTCCATAGCAGCTCAGGATCGAACGGTCGGCCGTGGAGATGAAGTCGACGTCCTGGAGGACGCGCACGTCCTTTTGGTAGCCGAGACCTCCCCGTCGATACTTGCCCGGCCCGCCTGAATCTTGCGCCAGAGCCAACCGCTCGATGACGATCGGAAATCGCGTCTCGGCGAACTCGACCGGCAGGTTCTTGGAGTCGGGCACGATGTGGATGCAGTCGCTTCCGTCGGCGTAGTACCGGCCGCCGGAGCCGCCGCCGAGCACCTCGCGTAAGAGGAAGAATCGCCTCCATCGTCGCACACCATGCAAGTCCCCAATACCGAATCGTCTCTTGATCGGCCGGGACCATGCCGTCAACGGCATGGGCAAGCACACCGACGAACAGTCCGATGAGCCGCAGGATGGTGAACGAACGGGCATTGGTGGCAGCCGGGAAACTGCGGCGAGACGATCGTCGGCTCCTCGGGAAAGATGATGTCGATGACGTCGCAGATTCCCTCGTTGATTTCCATCTCGGCCATCCGTTCTGGAGTCTCGGCGAGGTTTCGCAACGCGACCGCCACCCATTTGATTGAGGAAACGGCCCTCGCAGTAATTCCCGGGCCAGTTGATGGGTCCCTTTGTCTGAGGAGCGCGAGCCACGCAAGATCCAGAACGATCTTGTCTTCGCGTTTGGTCATCGTCATCTTGAGCGGATGCAGGCGTGGCGGATCGACACCGTCGTGCTCGATGTAGTCCTCCCACTCGTACTCCCGTTCGGGATGCGGGGCAGGATCTCGCGACGGAAATTGTCGGCACACCGCCGCAGAATGGCCTCAAAGCAGGCCTCGACTGATCACCGGCCATACCGTTCAAATAGCTCGCGTAAGCCGCCTGCTCCCATCTGGCACGCGGCGATCTCCCCGTCGATGTCGCCCTGAAGGCTGTGGGGCAAGCGGCTGTTCCGGAAGATGATGGCGTAGGCGGCCTCGTTGCGAACGCCCGCCGCGTACAGCTTGATCGGCGGGATCATCAAGCCTTCTTGAAAGATGCTGGTGGCTTGCGCCGGCATGCTACCCGGAACCATCCCGCCGATGTCGTCGTGGTGGCCAAAGGCTTGGATGAAAGCAACCACCTCGCCCTCAAAGAAGACCGGGACGGTTGAGCAGAGATCGGGAAGATGGCCGATTCCTCCTTCCGACAGGTAAACGTCATTGTGAAAGTAGACGTCTCCGGGCTCCATCTACTCGACCGGAAAGTCACGGATGATGGGGTTGACGAGGGCGCTGTAGGAGCGCCCCGGTCAGCTTGCGGGCGAAGCGGTCGTGAATGCCGGCCCGGTAGTCATGCTGGTCACGAATCATGGGCGATCGTGCCGTCCGTTCGATCGCCGCCTCCACCTCTGCCTCGATCGAGGCCAGCGTTCCCTCTACGATCTGAAGATGTACAGGGTCGAGGTCAGCCCGATCCGTTTTGGATGTGGCCCGCATCTGTACGCTCATGCTTCTGTCCTGTGAGGTTGAGGTTCCCGAATGGATCCGGCGAGGCCTTCCATGCAGCCGGAACTACCGCCGTCGACCCGTACTCTTCGATGATGGCTGGACCAAGAATCTCGTGCCCGACTTCATCCCGCTCGAAGACCGGATCTTCTGTGAATCCTTCACGGGCGGCATACATTTCTCTATTCCCGTTGGGTCTGGCCGGAGACGTGACACACTCGTTATCGGACACCACAGCGGGCCGATCAACCAAACCCATGGCTGAGACGCGAGGTTGACGATCTCGCATAGCTGCGCTCCTCGATAGGAGTAGCCGTAGAGTCCTCTCATGCTCGCGTGAAAGTCTTCCACCATCCGGCTTAGGCTGTACACCATCCACCAAGCCATGTTGGCGACCGGAACGCGAACCTCATAGGCCTCACCGAATAACGCAGATCTGCCGTACGCGTGACCCTTCGCCTGTCAAGAGGCACGGATTCGCTCTCGAGATCACAGCTCCCCTTGCGCTGTCAGCCCGAGCAAGAGCAGAATTGATGGCTCCGAATGTCAACCCGATCTTCTCGATGGACTGACGTGGTCACGTAATCAGTCTTGAGATCGACAGCCAGGAGTCCGAATGCCGAAACATTGCCGGGATTCGGGGGACGATCACCTGTCCAGGTCCAGCAGCTCGGCCACGTGAGGCGCCTGTAGGGGGCCCGAGCCGCCAAAAGCCACCATCGCATATCTCGCGGGATCCAGCCCCTTTCTTACTGTCACTTGGCGGATGGCGTTCACCTGATTCCAGTCGGCAATCTCAAGCACCCCGGCGGCCAGCCTTTCGCGCGAAAGCCCGACCGCGCGCGCCAGATGACTCGAGCCCGCTCCACGCCAGTCCGACGATCCAGAGTCATCTCTCCACCGATGAGCTAGGGCGGGAGCCGACCCAAGGCCACGTTGGCATCAGTGAGGGTCGGCTTGGTGCCACCGCGCCCGTAGCACATTGGCCCTGGATCAGCGCCCGCGCTCTGTCGGCCCAACTCGAATCGCGCCGGCCGGATCGATCCAGGCGATGGAGCCACCGCCCGTGCCGATGGTGGTGATGTCTACCATGGGTACCTTCACCGGAAATCGGCCGACCATCGCCCTTCGTTGTGACGTGTGGGCTTCCATCCTCCACGATCAGATATCGGTCGACGTTCCACCCGCATCGACGGTGAGCACGTGATCAAAACCAGCTAGACCGGCCAGAATACTCGGCTCCGAGGGCGCCAGCAGCCGGACCGGACAAGAGAGTCGTGATCGGCTGCTCTTGCCACCTCACCGGCTGACAGCACCCCACCATTTGACTGCATGATCAAAAATGGGAGCCTGGTCCGTTTTCGCTCTTCTGGCTATCGCCGATGGACTGTTCCGCAGCCAGAGCTCGCGCGATGTACTCGCTCCATCATCGGTTTCACGTAGGCATCAACGCAGGTCGTGATCGTGCGCTCGTACTCCCGATACTCCGGCAGGACTTCCGACGATATCGATATTACGAAGCTTTGGATGTTCTTCCAGAAGAATCTCCCGCACTCGGCGCTCGTGTCTCCGATTGGCATAGGCATGGATCAGGGAGATAGCCACGGCTTCACACTCTCTTCGACTAACTCTCTCGCCACGCAACTCGAACGCTGTCCTCTTGAAGTGGCACACAGCACCTCGCCGTGCAGCTCCGAGCCTCTCTTCGACCTCATGCACTCGATCGAGCGGGACTATCCTGTCCGGCTTGACCCAGAAGTATGAGTTGCCATAGCCGGAAGGCACACTCTGACGGGCGATTTCGAGGATGTGGCGGAAGCCGGCAGTGGTGATCAATGCCAGAGAGTTGAATCTCTCCTCGAGGAGAGCATTCGTGGCCACGGTCGTCCCGTGGATCAAGGCCTCAAGGTCGCTCGCCGGCTCCAGCCAGCTCAAGAATCTTGTCGAGCCCCCCGGCCAGGGCCTTCGATGGATCCTCCGGAGTGCTGGGAGTCTTGGTAACCGAAACCGCGCCGCTCGAGACCTCGACGGCGACGACGTCAGTAATGTCCCCCCGTGTCTATACCGACCCGATACATCGCAACGTCTAAGCCAGCCGGAAGGGAAAGATCCGTGTCTTCCCGTTCATCACGAGGCTCTCGCTGCTCCTGCCGCGACACAGGCGCATGGTCATTCGGCCGCCGGCGCCGCGTCTGTGACTACGTTCCCTGCTCCCTTTGAGGCCCGAACCAGAGCCAGGATGTCGCTGGCGCTCAAAGGCATAGTCGGTAACATGCACGCCAAAGGGTCTCAGGGCATCCTCGACGGCCGCGGCCATCAAGGCCGGCACGGGAATGACGCCCGCCTCGCCCGCGCCCTTGATACCCAGAGGATTCAGGGTGGAGGGCGTTTCCACGTGCACCGTTTCAATGTCCGGCACTTCCATCGACGTAGGCATCGAGGTAGTCCATGAAGGTGCTCGACAGGGGTTGGCCCTCGTCGTCGTAAACCATCTCGCTCGTAAAAAGACCCGCCGATTCCCTGCGCCACACCACCGTGGACCTGGCCCTCTACCACCGTTGGATTGATCACCCGACCGCAATCATGAACCGCGACGTACCGTTTGATCTCGGGAGTTCCCGTTTCGACGTCGATTTCCATGATTGCGGCATGCACTCCGCTGGCCCAAGTCGCCCGGTCTGGCGCAAAGTACTTCCGCGCCTCAAGCCCCGGGTCGATATCCCATTCGAGTGCCGGGCCTGCTTTGGGCCTCAGTCAGCTTCATCGCGTCCTTGGCCTGATCGCCGTACGCGTATCGAATCGGATTGGCCACGACGGCGATGTCCCAGAGGGAATCACTGTGTCGGGCGATCCCTTGACGCCGACCGCGACCGTTGACCAGCTCGATGTCCTCAGGACTTGCCTCAAATAAGTCCGAGGCGATGGCCTGCGCCTTCTCGCCAACCGCTTCAGCGGCCCCTGATCGCATTTCCAGTAACCACAGCCGACCTGCTGGCATACGTTCCTGACCCCCAGTTCATTGACCGGCTATCGCCTGTGGTGATCTGCACCTCAGTTGGGTGCACGCCCAGCTGATCGGCAACAATCTGCGCGAAGGAGGTTTGTGGCTCTGGCCCTGGGTGCCGACACAGGTCGCCACGACGACACGGCGAGCCGTGCCGTCCACTCGAATATGCGCTCCTTCGTAGGGCCCGATCCCCGTGCCTTCTACGTAGCACCCAATCCCGATACCGAGGTAGCGACCCTCACGTCCCGCCTCATCCTGCTCACTCCGGAACCGGTCATACTCGATGGCTTGCAAGCGCCTGGGCCAGGCCTTCCGGATAATTGCCGCTGTCATAGCAGGTCGGACGGCCCATCTTGGAATGTCAGGCCGACGTCCCAGGGGAACTCGTCTGGCTGGATAAAGTTGCGGCGTCTTACCTCCGCACGGTCGATGTTCAGCTCATCGGCTACGCGGTCCATCAGCCGTTCCATGACAAAACACGCCTGCGGCCTGCCCGCACCCCGGTACGGAGTAACCGGCACCTTGTTTGTGTAAACCACCGAGGCATCGCTAGAATAGTTTCGGAACTCGATAGGGGCCGGGAAGCTGGGTCGCGGTAATGATGGGAACGATGATGCCATACGGTGTGTAGGCGCCTGTGTCATGTAGGAAATCGATCCTTCACCCCATGGATGACTCCACCATCGTCCACGGCAATAGCGGCCCAGTGGACCTGGCCCCGTTCATGGTTCGAGGCGATCAGGTGCTCGCGACGATCTTCAGCCCACTTGACCGGAGCACGCAAACGAAGAGCGGCCAGAGGAACCAGAACCTCCTCTGAATAGAACATCATGATCTTGGTGCCGAATCCGCCGCCAACGTCAGGTGCCACGACCCTCACCTGCGCCTCTTCAAGACCAAAGAGCACGGCCAGGCCGTTTCTTATCGAGAGGGGAGCCTGCGTGGTGTCGTAGACAGTCAACACCTCCTCGAGCGGATCGTAGAAGGCAGAGACGGCCCGACACTCCATCGGCTGACCTGCACCTCTCTCGATGAGAAGCTTCTCTTCAAACACGTGAGCTGCACGTGAGAAGGCTCCCTCGACATCTCCGGTTGACTGCACCAGATGAGCCGCCACGTTGCCGGGCATGTCCTGGTGCACCACGGCGGCTCCTTCACGAACCGCCTCCTCCACATCGGTGACGACCGGCAGTGCTTCATATTCCGCACTGATTAAGTCGCAGGCGTCCTCCGCGATGTATCGGTCGTTGGCGACCACGAAGGCAACCGGTTCGCCCACATAGTTAACAAACTCGGTCGCTAGTGGATATTGAGTCCTCGGCTCCGTGAGTGCCTCGTTGGGGACAACCATGGGAGATGGCCGCAAGACCTCGCCGAGATCGGCCGCCGTCCACACTGCCCGGACGCCATCGAGCTCTCGCGCACTCGAAACATCAATCGACCTGATCCGGGCGTGAGCAATGGACGAACGGAACACCGCGGCATGAAGGGCGCCAGGGATCGCGATGTCGTCGACGTAACGACCCCGTCCTGTGAGAAACCTCTCGTCTTCGTTTCGGACAACGCGTTCACCGAACCAACCGGTACTCATCAGCGAGCCTCGATCGTTCGCTCTACGGCGTTGAGAATATTGACGTAACCCGTGCAGCGGCACAGGTTGCCTGACAACGCTTCACGGGTCTCTTCTCTGCTCGGCGCCGGATGGTCGCGTAGAAAGGCCGTCAACGTCATCAGAATTCCCGGAGTACAGAAGCCGCACTGAAGACCATGTTCCTGACGGAAAGCTTCCTGCAGCGGGGTCATTAGGCCGTCATTTGCGAGCCCCTCGACCGTCGTGAGGTCGTGTCCGGTCGCTTGAACGGCAAAGAGTAAGCACGCCCGAACTGGAGACCCGTCGAAAAGAATCGTGCAGCATCCACAGACGCCGTGCTCACAGCCGACATGGGTTCCGGTCAGGCCGATCTCCGATCGAAGAAAGTCAGTGAGCAGCAATCTAGGCGCGATCGCTCTCTTGTAGGAAACTCCATTGATGCGCACATCTACTTCTCGAAGCTCGGTCATGCGTCGGCCGTCGCCTCCTTCGTCCCGGAATCTGAGGCACGCGCGTAGGCCTTCAACAGGCATCGTGACACAAGTGCGGCAGCCACATCCCGTCGATATTCCGCCGAACCATGGATGTCGGAGCCGGGTGTGCACTCAGTCGAAGCGATCCTGCCTGCCTCCCGAAAGCAGAGTTCTCCCGCCTCATTGCCCAACAGCCAATCCTCAGCCCTGGAAGCCCTTACGGGCGTTGGGCCAACACCTCCCATAGCAATCGACGCCTTGACAATGTCCCTCCCTTCTAATCGGATCGACACAGCTGCTGAAACAACGGCGAAATCTCCATGCCGGCGGGCGACTTCCAGGAAGCAGCTCCCCTCGCTTGGAACAGACGGCGGTAATGACGCTCGAACCAAAAGCTCGTCGGGTTGCAGCGCCGTTGTCATGATGTGCACGAAGAAATCGTGGGCCTGTAGCGTTCTGGACCCGTCGGCGCTGACCAGGTCAAACGAACCGTCAAGCGCCGTGAAGACCACAGGCAGCTCGGCCGCGGGATCAGCGTGAGCCAAACTCCCGAGGACCGTTCCTCGGTTCCGGATCTGAGGGTGACCCACGAATCGAATCGCCTCGTGCAATAGAGGAAACTGGCTCCTCAGCCTCCCGTCTGCCTCCACTTGGCTCTGCCGCACAAGCGCACCGACCGCTAACTCCCCGTTGACTTCCAGAGCGTCCAGACCTTTCACCCGATTGATGTCTAACAGGACCTCCGGCATCGCTAGCCGCATATTCAACAGTGGAACAAGGCTCTGGCCGCCAGCCAGGACTTTGCAGGCGTCGCCCTGGCCTTTCAGGATGGACAGGACTTCGGATAGGGTGCCAGGATCGGCGTACTCAAATGCGGCGGGTTTCATGTCCTCTCACACTACAAAAGGAAAACGCTCACCCCGCCCTCGGGAGGGCGAGGTGAGCGTCGAGACGTAGACCTAGGGGGATTTCATCCCCTTGGTGGCCTTACTCCAGTAACTCATTGCGGTGGCATTCGACGGCTTGCTTTTGATGATGCCGTCCTCCTTAGCCTCCTGCCATGTCCGGGTGTAAGCCGTCGGATTCAACCACCCCGCAGGGTGTCCCGCGAGCTGGTACTTCACCAGTTTGGCGACAGCCTTCGCCATGTAAATCTGGTGAGCCTCAGTCTCCCGATTGGTCCCTTCCGCCTGATAGCTGACCTGACCGGCGTAGGTCGGGTGCTCCGCCGCATAGCTCCAGCCCTGGACAGTTGCCCGGATGAACTTCACGGCGATGGCTTTGTGTGACTTCAACCAGGTGCTCGTCGAGAAGAGGCCATCCTCCAGCATGCTGACGCCGAGCTTGTTGTAATTAAAGATCTTTAGGCTCTTGAGCGGAACCCCGTTCCCGCCGTCCTTCTTGGGCTCGGTCACGATTCCCAGCTCGTTATAGGTCATTGCCTGAGCGATATCGGTTTTGTGGTCGAGGAAATCTGTCATCGTGAAAGGCTCGGACTTTACCGTCATGCCTGCACACGAGTTGGCCGTGATCGAGCACTTGATTCCATCTTTGTGCATGAGGGCGAAGAATTGATACTGGTTGCCGCCCAGCCAGACCTCGACCGTCTTACCCTTGAAGTCCTTGATGCTGTTGATGTGACTGCTCTTGTAGGCAATCATGCGCATACCCGTGGCCTGGTAGAACTGCGCCACGCGAACGACCGGAGCGCCCTGCTGCCTGGCGGCGAGTAGCTGAGCCATCCAGTCCACACCAAATTGCGCTCCACCGCCCTCCACCACTTGCTCTGGCGCCGTCTGGCCGCCGGGAAGTATTGTGACGTTGAGGCCCTGCTTGGCGTAGTACCCCTTCTTGAGTGCAACGTAGTAACCGCCGAACTGTGCCTGCGGAAGCCACTTCAGCTGCAGCTTGACTGCAGTCATGGTCTTGGCACTGTTGTGTGCCAATGCGGTCGTCCCTGTCAGCGGAATTGCCAGCACTGCTGCTATTCCCGCTGCGCGAATAAAACGAGACATTTACCATCCCCCTAATTTGGTTTTCATGCTTCCTGACTCGGAGTGCCTTCTAACCCTTCTGCGATGCCCTCCTTTCTCGGCTTATGTCGTTGATCACAGAGCTAGCGAGCCCCGCGCATGGAAACGTGCCAACTTGTCAAACGGCGCTCAATGACGACAACCGCGAAGTAGAAACAAATGCCAATGACGCAGGCAACGACAACGCCGGACCAAACCGCCGGAAAGTCGCTTAACCCAGCGGAATTGTCGATAAACAGACCAAGACCCTGGGTCGGGCTGCCAAAGTACTCTGCGACAATCGCTCCGATCATGGCGAGCGTCGCATTGATCTTGAGGGCGTTGAAAACAAATGGTAACGATGCAGGAAGATGGAGCTTGCGAAAGGCGGTCCATTGACTGCATGCGTACGTATCGAGAAGCTCCTTGGCAGCTGGACTGGCCGATTCGAGGCCCCGATAGGCGCTCACCGTCATTGGGAACACCGTCATGATGGCACAGATGACGACCTTAGATTGCCAATCGGATCCGCATATGACGACCAGTGCGGGGGCAAGGGCCACGATCGGAACGGAGCTACTCAGCGCCGCATATGGCATGATTCCCAGACTAAGGCTGCGAAATCGCCATGCACAAACCGCGACTAGGAAACCTAATGCCGATCCTAGGAGGTAGCCGCGAAATGCCTCATTCCAGAAGGTGAACCAGCCGTCGGACAGAATGATGGAATGCAAGCCCTCAAAGCTTTGCCAGATTCTCGTCGGAGTCGGGAGCTGATAGCTCTGCAGGCCGATCGCCGGAACGACAAACTGCCACGCCACGAGAACCAGAACGAAGACGAAGGCGGGAGGCGCCACCCTGTACACGATGTCGAGTACGGACCGAGCGCGAGAGTCGATCGCGCCAAGCAGGAGCGGCTCACTTACGAGGACCCCTTCCCCACCCAAAATGGCCGGCTCTACGGGCACGCTCAGCCCGTGAAGCGCATCTAAGTCCTCGCTCACGCTATTCCTTTCGATAACCGGCCGCGAACGACGAAGCGCTCGGCTAGAGTAACAATCGTATAAAGTAGTAACCCAAGCAGGCCGGACGCGATGATGGTTGCCCAGAGCGCTGTGTTTAGTCCGTTGCTACTCGCACTCAGAATAGAGACTCCGAGCCCGAATTGCGAACCGACAGGAAGCTCAGAGACGATCGCTCCGATGAGACTCGCCGTCACTCCAATCTTGAGCCCAGTGAAGACGTAGGGAAGCGATGCCGGCAGCTTCAGCTTGAGCAGAGTCTGCCAGGTTGAAGCTGCATAGGATCTCATCAGCTCCTCGCTAAGCGGATCGACAGACCGCAGACCCTTTACCGCACTGATGGTGATCGGATAGAAGGCCAGATATGCCGCAACGACCACCTTTGACCTAAGTCCTATCCCTAAAACCACAACCATCGCAGGCACAAGAGCCATGATTGGAACGGTTTGCGACATAACCACATAGGGGAAGAGCGAACGTTCTAGGATCTTGCTGCGAACGAAGATATAAGCCAATACAAGTGCAACGACGGCTCCAACCACGAACCCCAGCACGGCTTCGGCTCCCGTAGTCACCAGATCTACCCAGAGATTCCCAGGAACGTTGGGCGACTCATCCAATCGTGACCATAGATCGGCGACAACCTGATGAGGAGCCGGAAGCATCGGCGATTGTGAGTTGAGAGCCGCTCCCCACCTTTGGAGTAATGTCATGTGCGCCCAAACGTGAGCCTGTCCGATGTCGGTGTAATTCAGCGCCAGGTAGCCCGTGTTGTAGTAGATCGCACCGATATACCAAACGCCGACAAGAAGGACAAATATCGCAAGAACCGCCGTAATTGTGGCCAGAGGCAGCTTCTGAAGGGATGAAGTTCTTGGGTTCACAACTTCAACGGCCGTCGGATCGTCTCCGATCACGCGACTCACAGATGCTCCTTCAAATGTGAACGGACCAGCTTGATCAAATCGAAGAACCGTGGATCTTCTCGGGTCGCTGCATCTCGTGGTCGTGGGAGGTCGACGGGAACCACCGCATCGATCCTACCGGGTCTCGGGCTCATGACAGCAATCCGGTCTGACAGGAACACAGCCTCGGGAATACTGTGGGTTACAAAGACGATCGTCGTTCCGGTTTCAGCCCAGACGTTGAGCAGCTCTAAATTGAGCCGGTCGCGGGTCATTTCATCCAAGGCTCCGAACGGCTCGTCCATGAGGAGGATTCCGGGGCTAAACGACAGCGCCCTGGCGATGGAGACCCGCTGCTGCATCCCGCCCGAAAGCTCCCACGGATAGCGGTCGGCGAAGTCCTGCAATCCGACCAGCTTCAATAGACGTTCTGTGCGTTCTTGGCGCTCCCGCTTGGAAATCTTGAAGACTTCCAGCGGAAGCTGGATGTTCTTGGCCACGGTGCGCCAGTCGTAGAGGACGGGCGCCTGAAACACCATGCCGTAGTCTCGGTCCCGACGAGCTTGAGCGGCGGGCTTACCGCGAAGCTGCACTTCTCCCGCCGTGGGCTGCAACAAATCCCCGATTAACCGAAGCATCGTGCTCTTGCCACAGCCAGAAGGGCCCAGCAGAGAAAGAAACTCTCCCTCGCCGATATCCAACGAGACATTTGAGAGGGCAAGCAACTGCTGCCCCTTGGTCCCGTACCGCATGGAAACGCTTCGAAGCTGAATCGCAGCGACGGTTTCCGTCTCCAAACGCGCAGCCGCCTCCGCCATCCCTCATCCCCCGCACTGCCTTGCTTGAGGATACTCCCAAGCGCTCCACTACGCCAAGGTCTTCCTGTAGCGCTCCCTTTGGCTGCCTGCGAGCCTCCTGCGACACGCCATCGATCCGTCTTAGATGGGAGAATTGTGGGGCAACAATTCTTCGTCGATAAGGTCCCGTATGAGTCAGCAAGTTGATTTGCTGTGAATGTTCCAAGTCGAATACACTCTTAAGCCTTGGGCACGGCAACCGGCTCATCTGGAGCAGGGGAAAGCTGGAGGTTGTGAAGCAGCCGGAGGGTCCGGACGGCAACCGAAGTGTGGCATGGACTGTTTACGTCCATGACAGGGACTAGGTCATGAATGATCCAGAGGCAAGCCGGTTCCCATTCATCGAGCATATGACTCGGCCGTCCGCGGAGGAATCGGGTGACCTCATAATCACGCTGGGGCAGGGCGAGGGCGGAGGCTGCGAGGATCTCGACGGCGACGCTAATAGGATTCTCGAGTATTCTGCCACCGGTGAGCCGCTAGCAGTAGAGATCGGCTTCATTGGTGAAGGCGTGGATCTGACCGGATTGCCGTCGCAGGAGGCCTTGCGACAGCTACTAGAGGCTGAGGGGATTCGCGTCATCGGGAAGGGCGAGCACCACTGGAGGCGCGTATGTCGGCTCTGGCAGACTTCGGCCGGCTACTGGTTTTGGTCGGCCGTTCACATCCTCAGGCGCTGGGTCGGTCTCACGTCAACTAGAAATCGGCGAGTCGAACACGTCGTGTTACCGAGCGATGGATTGGGCTGGGTCATAGAACTGTACCAAGATCGGCGTCGCAGATGGTATTGGGGCGTGGCACTTGGGGGGCGAGGGGCCACGCGATGCTGGCCCGTTCACCTCAGAGGGGAGCTCCATGTCGTCCGCCAGCGAGTGGGCGGCCGGACATATGACCCCGGGGGCAGCGGTCAGACAGTACGGCTTCCAACCGCTCGAAGTCGAGGGGGAACACGTGCCGGCCCCTGGTGGCTACTACCTGATCACCACGTTTCGCGACGACACAAACAGGTGGTACTCGAACCTGTGGGGAGTTGTAGGGAGTGCAGAAAGCCGAGAGCCGGGTCCCTTCCCGGATCGCGGTTCGGCAATGGCTGACGCTGTGGATTGGCTTCAGAGGGACTGGGACAGGGCTGAGTTCGAGTTGGGGGCCGCAGGATGCAGAGACGCATAGGGATCAAGCGCGGTCAAGAGCCACCCGCTGAAGCCCCCGCGGGAACGTTGTGTCACCCTGACGCAGGCGCTGACGGAGGAGAATAACGAGAGAGAGCACGATACGGAAAGCGCCGGGGGGTCGCGACGTTCAGATCTGGCCTGATGAGCCCGCGGGGTGATCGAGGCAGTCCCGAACTACCAAGCGACGCCTTCAAATCTCCCCGTTGGAGGGGCATCGGCGGCGATGTTGCGGTTGGCCCTTGGGACTACCTGAGCGGTGGCGGCTGCATTTATGGGTGCGGCTCTTGACTAACTGCGCGGCCTCCGATTTCCGGCAGCGCCGCGTCCTAGCTCCGCCCGCCTGGCACCGGCAGGAAACTGCTCCAGCTAAAAGTGATGCGACGGTCGGCGCAAAAAGTCCCGAGTGGTAACGCGGGCATCGCTGCGGATCTGGCAGCGGCTAGCGGAGGGGGACGAGGGGCAGCTGGAGCGCCAGGCTTACAAGCTTTCGGCCGATCTTGGAGTGGAGCCCTCGGATGTGCAGCTAGCGGTGCCTCTGATTGCCGAAGTCGGACCGGATTCTGAACCGGCTCTGGAGTGGCGACTCGAAGTGAAGGACGAGAGCCGGACAGACTCCGACCGTAATGTGCTCACAGAGATCGGCGATATCGTGCGAGCCCACAAGGCCAGCCTCCTCGACGTTCTGCCCCAGACAGAAGTATCGGGGCTGGTCACGTTCTACGAACGGGATCCGAGAGCCACATGCCACTACATGTATATGCAGCCGGAAACACTCGACGCCCTCGCGGAGGTTGGCCTGGGCGTCCTGGCTGGTTTCAGTATCAGGACCCTCTCGAGCGTTCCCAAGCGAGTCGACATCGCCGAGAGCGATTTGAGGCGCGGATGGAACCTGGCCTATCGGTGAGGACGGCGTAAGCGCGCATCTAGCGGTGGCGGGGCCGGACAGGCGAGGGGATGAATGCACCGGAATCCTCGACCCGGACGAGCTGACCCGCGCCATCGGCATCACTCCCTCTTGCCGCCGGCCCGGCCCAGCGGCAAGAGGGAGAGCCGCTGTTATTGCAGCACGTAGGGTCCTGGAGGTTGGACTCCCAATCTCTGACATCTCCCGTGCTCGAAGAACATCTACGATGGTTGTTGACGACGATCGAGCCAGTCCGGGAACAGTTCTTGGAATTCATCCGCTGGCATGACCTATGCAGCCTCATCTGGTGCTACCTGGGTCACGTTAGGCTGTCCGCAAATGTTCGATTGTCGCCGGAGGACATCCGGATCCTTGCCTCCTTTAAAACCGGTTTCAGGCAGGCAACGTGCCTATTTGCCGACGAGGAGTGATCACGAAAGGACAGTGAGTCGAAAGTGCGCTTCGTGGACTTCTCAAGTTGCACCGATCGCCGCTTCACCGTTTCGGTCTCTAAACGCGCAGCGCCTTCGCCATCCCTCATCCCCCGCACTGCCTTGCTTGAGGATACTCCCAAGCGCTCCACTATCAGCATCCTACTGTTGGAGGGCATCCGAGTTCAAGGGGTGTCTGGGCCCTTGCTGAGTTCAAGCTACCGAACTAGGGCTCTACTACAATGAACAAAGGCTACTTTGGTGCCTCAGAGGATGTCTACCCCTATGACGGCGGACAATGAGCAACGGTCATGACGAGCAAGTGCACGGCGGCTCCTGTGGTCCCTCATACTGAACGCATCCATAGGAGGCTCTTGTCCAGCCCAATGCGGCTTAAAGGTTTGAGCCGGGGCATCTCGGCCGCCGTTGTTGGCTCCGCCCTGTTGACCCTAGCTGTCGCCTGTGGAGGCCCGTCGGCTGCGCGCGTCCCCAGTGTCGTCGGGGTACCCGAGCACCAAGCTGAAGTGCGGCTTCGTCAGGACGGATTCCGGTACCACATCGTGTTTCAGCACCACAGTAACCCGAACAGGCCGCTAACAAAGCCCCACTGGGTGCTCGCCCAATTGCCCCTCGGAGGCGCCCGGCGGCACACACGAGATACGGTGACCTTAATCGTTCAGTTCTAGCTGTCACAGCTAGTCGCCTGCGCGCTTGGGATTAGGTCCCAAAGAGTGTTGAGACCACAGTCTCAAATGCCTCAACAAACGGCTGCACAGGGACGCGCACGACCCCGGCTCCAATCTGACCAATTCCCGCCTGCTTGTGGGCGATACCGGTGTCCAGAGCGGGACTGATCCCCGTTCTTGCGACGGCAAGGCAATCAATTCCTACCGGCGTACCCCGGAAGTCAAGGGTGGGCAGCTGGTAGAGAGGGTGCTCAGCCAGGGTGATCTCGTACATCTCCTCGGTGATTTGCCTGCCCCGATCCACCTCACCACCGATGAATTGGACGATGGCAGGCGCAGCCACAAGCGCGAATGCTCCCAAGCCAGCGGTCTCTGTGATAGCGCTATCTCCAAGGTCCGGGTTCGCATCCTCCGGTCCGAAGCCTGGAAAGAAGAGACCCTCCACTTCTGGTGCATCCGCAGTAAACCACTGATCCCCTGTGCCGGCAGCTCGAATACCGAACTCTGTGCCATTTCGTGCCATCGCCGTCACCACGGTGGAGTGAGGGATGTTGCCGGCAGGATCAAGTGCCGCCTTGCATGCCGCCATCGCCAGATTCAGGAAGAACACATCGGTGGAGGCCAGGTACTCGAAGATCGAATTGCGGTCGGAGTCGCCAAGACTTGCCGTCGCATTGATCAGGCTGCCGGCAAGCTCCCTCACAAACAACGATGTCGCGGCCTTATTCCGGTTGTGCAGCTCGTCTCCCATTTGCAGTGCCTGGACGATGATGGTCGTTAGATCCAGACCATCTCTGGTTTGAATCGCCGTTCTCAGGACCGGTCCCACCACCTGCTGCAACCACCGTAGCCGCGAAATCACGCCTTCATCGTTCGCTCCGTACCGCAGAACCTTTCCAAGTCCCTCATTGAGAGTGCTGAAGGCGCGGTTTCCAAAAGCAACGTTTTCCACCACGACAACTGGCATGGACGGGGAAATGACACCCGCCATCGGGCCAACGGCAGAGTGCTCATGGCATGGTTCGAGCTTGACCTTGCCGTTCTTGAGCATCTCTTCGGCCGAAGTTGGGTCCTCGGCCCAACCTTCGTAGAGAAGTGCGCCAACGAAAGCCCCGCGCATCGGCCCGGATGAGGACCACCAATCCAAGGGAGGGCCGGCGTGAAGCAGAAGTCCGGGCTCAAGCCCGGGAATGACATCTCCGGCAACATCGACGTCGACCAATCGGCAACGAGCTTGCAAGATCCGATCGATTGCCGCCGCATTTGCGTTCTGAACCCGACTAAGTGCCTCCGTGCTCTCAAACAGCTGGCCCAAGGCCGAAGGAGCTAGGGGCGGGGTCCAATCGACCCCGACCGGGTGGGCACCTTGAGCCTCCAGAGCTAGGGAGAACTCCTCAGGTCCGACTACGACCGGATCAAGACGCTCCATCATTCTGCTGTATCCGCTCCCACTAAGGCTAGAGCTGCGAGTCGAGCCGTCTCAGAATTGCTCGGCGAAACCTTAGCTCCCACAGACTCTAGGATCTCCTGCTGACGCGAGTAGATCTGAGGATCAAGATCAGTCCCAATTAGTGAGGCAAAGATTGCATACCGACGGCCATGAGATGCCGCCCGTTCTGTCGCTTTCCTGAGCGAGGGAGCAAGTGCACCAGCAGGATCGGGATGAGCCAAATCTCCCAACACAACGTCGAGCAGGAGCGCATCGTCGGTCTCGCCACTCGCTTCAATCATGGAAGCTCGAAGTCGCGGATCAATCATCGGATGAGCGCGACCGCGCGTAAACTCGTCGGAGCCGACATCGACGAAGGAAGACTCACAGCCCGGCGCAAGAGTGCGGAAAATCGTTTCCGCCTCACGGCACAGCGTTCCGCCCGAGAACAACCCAACGAGACGCCGTCGTCCGTTGCTCCTCTCATTGGAGGGAGGAGTACTCATTGATCCATCTGGCGTTTCCCGACCGAGGAGCGCCTCGGCGGCTTCGGTTAGTGATGTTGTAACCTGGACGCCACGAGAACTATCTGTAACGCCGGCAGAATCGAGGAGGCAGGCGACCGCCGGCTTTCCACAGGCGGCTAAACGACTCAGAACCTGCGCCCCAACAGTAGGATCAGCGGGTTTGGATACCAGTCCAATCCGGTCGACCATATCATCAGACGCCAGTAAGTCGATGGCAGCCAGCGTCATGATGCCTTCCACTTCCTTCGAGACATCGCGACTTCCCGTACCGATGGCAACCGCGATCCCGCCGCCACCTTGATGGATGAGCGACGATACCTGCTGAATGCCTGTTCCAGAGGCGCCGACAAGTCCAATTGAGCCGGGTCGAACCCTGTTGGCAAATCCTAAGCCCACACCCGAGATGATGGAGGTGCCACAGTCGGGCCCCATCACCAACAGGCCCTCGGATGCGGCGAACCGCTTCAGCTTCACCTCATCCTGGATGGGCACGTTGTCACTAAACAGAAACACGTGGCGCCCTTCACGCAGAGCCGTCCATGCCTCCGCCACGGCGTACTCACCTGGGACCGCAATCAGGACAATATTGGATGTTGGGCTCGAGCGGAGGGCGGAGGCTAAGCTTCGCGGACGCATCTGCCGGCGCTCGTCTGAAGAGGGGGGCCGGGCCGCGAGAACGTCCGCAAGGGTTGCCAGAGCGCCTGCGATGGCCGCGTCTTCCTGGGCTTCAAACGCTACGATCAAATCGCTAGGCCCAGCCGTAATCTCATCTTTGGAGAAGCCTTGATCGATGAGCAGCTGGACGTTCATCGGCGTACCCATCGCCGCAGAAGCTGAGACGATTCCTTCCTTTGATCCCAAAGTCTCGGAGACACGCATCAGCTTGACCGAGTCGTAGTAACTGTTGGGAAAGACCTTGACCTGTCGAACCGACATTAGTCGCCCATCTCAGCCAGGAATCCGGCTGCGTCGCTCAGGCCCATCAACATGTCAGCTCCAGAAGAGTGTCCAACGGTCTCCAAGCATGCCGCGGAAGCGAGCAACCTCGCCCGCTGCCGCCCGCCGAGAGCCCGGACCGTGCAAATTAGCTCTGTCGATACCGCCCCATCTGTCGCCTGCTGGATCATTGTGCGGCTGAATGCCGTGGTACAGGTTGGTCGCATGTTGAGGACCTCTCTGACGCCGGCAACCAGCTCAGAACGAGGCATGCGGTACTTGGCCCGCCCGTAAGAAAGGTGCAAGAAACCGGCGACGAAAGCAATCAGCCAATCGTCTCCGCTTGGCGTTAAGCCAGGTCCAAGTCCGACGAGTTTCTCTATTGCATCGCCGACTCGATTTCCACATCCCAGCCGGAACAGGACATCAGATCGTGCTTCTCGCAGGGCCGCGCCAACTTGGTCGTTCGCTAGAAATGCGGATCTCTCCGTCAGGGCGGTAAGAACCTGAAGATCGGAGCCAAGTGACTCTGAGGTCCAAGAGGAAGGCCGAAACCGGACAGTCCATTCCCGTGCTGTGCGCAGCTCGATCACCGGCGTCTCTTCCTGCGTCTGGAGCATTTCACTTCTCCCGAGGGTCAGAAGGACACGGCTGCCGATCGCTCTAGGAATCTCGTCAGTCGAACGTACCGTGACAGCCAGTGGACCATCCGATCCGGAAGGCAAAATGCTGATGATGTCGCCCGACCTCGTCTCCAGATGGACCGCTCGCTTGAAAACGGCAACCACCCTCGCCGAATCGCCTTGGCGTCGGACCGGGGCATGATACGAGAGCGCAGAGCAGACCACGGCCCGAGTCTACACTGCGCTGGCGTGTCCGGTCGCTTGGATTGCCGCGTTGTCGGGAGTCAATCGTGCGAAAGCTGCGAGGCAAACTGGGACCTAAAGCGGCCGAGCATCAAGAGCCTGTCGACACCGTCGATTCAGGACTGACTGCGTTATCACGGTCACTCAGATGATGCTCGTGGAGATATCGAAGGACATCAGCGCGGCTCACGAGCCCGAGCAGCCTTCCGTTCTCAGCTACAGGAAGCTGGTTATGCCCATGAAGATTCATCAGGCTCATGGCATCCATGAGATGTGTGTTCGGGGTTACGATGTCGAGCTTGGCCAGACGGGTCATCGCCTCGGCGACGGTGGTTGACGTCCACTTCTCAGGTGGGAAGTGACGCACGTCGCTTGCCGTAATAAGACCGGTCAGCACATCATCTTCCACCACGGGTAGGGCCTTCCTTCCTTGTTGTAGAAGATGGCCGTAGACCACTTCCCCCAGGCTTTCGCCGGCAGAAACTGTAACGGGATTGGCGGTCATAACATCCCTTACGTCCACGTTCCGGAACTGGGCCGACTGCTGAGCATAGCGAAAGCTCGACGTCGCGGCGTTATTGAGAAACCAGCCGATGAAGGCTAGCCAAATGCCTCCGATGAAGTTGCCGGCAAATACCTGCCAGATGCCAAAAAAGATGAAGAGCCATGCGATTGCCTGCCCTACAACGGTGGCGGCTCGGGTCGCCCGGCGGAGGTCGTGGTTTATCGCCCACACAATCGCCCGAAACACGCGCCCGCCGTCGAGTGGAAAGGCCGGGATCAGATTGAATGCGGCTAACACGAGGTTGATCGCTCCGAGATAGCCGAAGATGGCGCTCAGCCAGTCCGGCTGCCTTAGCGCGAGGTGAATGAGGCCGAAGATGAGGCCAAGAACAATACTCGAAAGCGGTCCGGCGAAGGCAATCCAGAACTCCTCTCCGGCAGAAGAAGGCTCTCTGGTTAGGTTTGAGACTCCTCCAAAGATGTAGAGGATGATGGTACTGACCGGAAGCCCCCGCGACTGAGCCACGAAAGAGTGGCTCAGCTCGTGGATCAGCACCGATACGAAAAGCAGGATTGCCGCGACTGCGGCGACAGCCCAGTACTCTCCTGCGCTCCAGTGGCGGAAGTGAGCCGGAAAGTAACCGGTCGCAAGGGACCATGTAATCAGGAGGAAGATGATCAGCCACGACCAGTTGATGAGGACGCGAATACCGCGGATCGTCCCGATGGGAACGTTACCGCCCAACATGACCTCCCAATTGCCGGGTCACGGCCGTGGCTTGCGTCACAATGGCTTGGGGTCCTATCGCCGCCGCAGAGTTCGGCTGCTTACATTATGGCGGGGCGATTGGATGTCCAGTCCATGGATTGGCAGGACACATCGGCATTTAGGAGCACGTTAGATGCTTGGTCTTCGAGTGGCCCTTGCTCAGATCAATGTCAAAGTCGGCGATCTGGTAGGTAACGCCGACAAGGTCATCGAGTGCGTAGACGAGGCCATGCGTCTCGGCGTCGATGTTATTGCCTTCCCCGAGCTGACGATACCTGGCTACCCACCTGAGGATTTGGTGTTAAAGCCGGACTTCATTCAAGAGAATCGGAGGCATCTGGATCGGGTGGCGGCTCAGGTCGGCGACATCACCGCGGTGGTGGGGTTTGTCGACACTGATGGGGATATCTACAATGCCGCCGCAGTCATGCAGCAAGGGCGTGTCGTGGGTGTCTACCGCAAGTGCTTCCTTCCGAACTACTCCGTCTTTGACGAACAGAGGTACTTCAAGGCGGGCGATGTGCCGGCCGTTTACTGCGTTCGCGGCGTCAGGATTGGAATTACCATTTGCGAAGACATCTGGTATCCCGTAGGACCCGCTACTCTGGAAACCATCGCCGGGGCTCAAGTGATTGTCAACATTAACGCTTCACCCTTCAGCGTTGGTAGACAACAACAGCGCACCCGCATGATTGCCACTCGCGCCCAGGATGAGCTTGCGTATGTCGCATACGTCAATTTGATCGGCGGTCAAGATGAGCTGATTTTTGAAGGCAACAGTCGAATCTTCGATTGGCGTGGAGGGATCGTAGCCGCGGCTAAGGCTTTTAAGGAGGACATGCTGGTCGCCGACCTGGATATCGACGGCGTCTTCAGTGCTCGCCTGCACGATACCCGGCGCCGTCAGATGCGCCCACCTCCAGGGTTGGTCGGGAGCGCTGTCGTCACCTCAACGCCACTTGAGCGCGAGGTGGAAGCCGGGACCAAGCCACCAATCGAAAAACCGCGCCTCGAGGACGAACCAAGCGGGGACCAAGAGGTCTACGAGGCATTGGTGCTCGGCACTCGAGATTACGTCCAAAAGAATGGATTCTCTGATGTCGTCATCGGGCTATCCGGTGGGATCGATTCGAGCCTGACAGCAGCAATCGCTGTCGATGCTCTTGGTCCGAGCCACGTGATCGGGGTTTCGATGCCCTCCATGTACTCCTCCGAAGGGTCTAAGTCCGATGCTCAGAAGCTGGCCGAGCGCCTCGGGATCCGGTTCATGACCGTCACGATCAACCGTCCCTTCGAGGGCATTCTCGAGACGCTTAGCGAGTCGTTTGCGGAAGTCCCTGAGGACATCACCGAGGAGAACCTCCAGGCGCGGATCCGGGGCAATATTCTGATGGCGCTATCCAACAAATTTGGGTGGTTGGTGTTGACCACAGGAAATAAGAGCGAGACAGCGGTTGGATTCAGCACCCTGTACGGAGACACAGCCGGCGGCTTCGCGGTGTTGAAGGATGTCTATAAGACTTCAGTTTTTCGGCTTTCCACCTGGCGAAATGAACACTCAAGCCAACCGGTTATCCCCGTGGAGGTCATCAGCAAAGAACCATCGGCAGAGCTCAGGCACGATCAGCGAGACGTGGATCGCTTGCCTCCTTACGAGATCCTCGATCCGATCCTACAGGCCTACGTCGAGGAGGATCGATCGGTTGAGGACATCCAACGCAAGGGGTTCGACCTGGAATTAGTTCAGAGGGTCGTAGCGCTCGTTGATGCCAATGAGTACAAACGCCGTCAAGGACCGCCCGGGATCCGCATCTCCGCGCGCGCATTCGGCAAAGACAGACGGCTGCCGATCACGAATGGGTTCAGATCCGGAAGGGCTGTGATCTAACGATCAAAGGGCTCATCTGACGGGTGCTCAGTTAGTTTGTTGCCTCATGCCCCATCGGAGCCGGCGATCCGGAGGAGGATCCACTCTGCTTTTCAAACAGCTCGTATAGGAGGACGCCTGCGGCAACGGATAGGTTCAGTGAATCTGCCCGACCTGTCATCGGCAGAGAAACCGTATCGGTGCAGGCGCTGAGAATCTCAGAAGATATTCCTTCCCGCTCGCTTCCGAGGAGGAGGATTGATCCCTGCGGATACTCGAACCTCCGATAGTGGTTACGCCCGGCTCCCGTGACTCCAATCACAGCCCGGCCACTCGTCTGCTTCCATGTGATGAATTCTTCGAGGGTCGCGGCCACAAGGCCGACGTTGAAAATCGAACCCATGCTGGCCCGAACAGCCCTGGGATCATAGGGATCAACAGAGCTGCCGAGAAGGATGATCCCGGCGGCGCCAGTCGCCTCCACCGTCCGCATGATTGAGCCCACGTTGCCGGGGTCCTGAGGCCCCTCGAGCGCGATCCACACGACGCCAGACCGTAAATCGATGGTAGCCAGGCTGGCCAGCCGTCTGACTGCGACGACTCCCAGGCCCTGCGGGTTATCCTTCTCGGAAATGCTCTGATAGGCTGTCCTGCCGAGCTCCAACGTCGCCACACCGGACTCCATTAACCGGTCGACCGTTCGCTGACCGATGTCCGAATGCAGCAGCTCGCGACACACTACGAGCTCAACGACCTGCTCCGGGTGCGTCGATGCCTCGACGACAAGACGAATCCCCTCAGCAAAGAATCGCCCAGTTTCTTCTCGCTGCTGTCTAGACCGGAGACCTCGGAGTCGCTTGACCGAGTGATTGGAGCGGCTCAGTATTTCGCTCAACCTTTGAGAGGGCGGAAAGATCTAGCTCTCAAGGTGCCCTACGGAACTGCGGACTCGGAGAGGACTGCGCTGCATCGCCTCCCCATCACCGCGCGGCTGGAGTATCCAACCGCGCGGGCGCCCCCCCAGGGGCTTACTGGTGAGTGGAGCCCGCGCCTACCACTCCATTTCCATCGACAGTGGCACTGGAGCTTGCGGCCACAACACCTCTGTCCACGGCCGGCTCCTCAATAACTGCTTCGCGGACCGTGGTGTGAACGGTGTCCTTGATACCGGTGACCTCATCCCTGAGGCCATGGGTATCCTCTTTGATCGAAGTGATCTCGTCTCGCATCCCCTTGGTCTCGTCGCGGAAGCCCTTGATCGCTTGTCCGAGGCTTCGACCTGCATCAGGGAGCCGCTTCGGTCCCAAGAAGATTAGTGCGACCACTAGAACGACGAGTATTTCGGGTAAATGACCGGTAATCATAGCGTCCTCCTGGCGGTTTAGATACCGCCTCTTAATAGTCTACGGTAATTTGTGCAGATAAGTCTGCATTATACATGCCTTAGCTTCCCAACCATCACCGCTTTGGACGTCGGCTTTGAGCTTCCACGCGGGCCTGGCTCGACCGTGATAGCTGACAACCGGTAATTCTTGCTCCTTCCCCGGAGTCGTAATTCTTGCACCGTAGTCAAGCCAGGAGAGACCACTCCGGCGCTATGGGCGCCGCTGAGGGTGTTGAGAAACCAGATTTGATAGACATGACCCCGCGGAGCCGGGGTCGTTGGCCCAACGATAAGAAACGCGCGATCGGATGGTGTAACGGCCACTGCTGCGTCAGCCTTCATGTTCTTTGTCGTTGGGCTCATTTGGGTCAGGGTGTCACCGGAGCTCACAGCCCGTCCCAATAACTGCTCGTATCGTTGCTGAGCGGCCAATTTGGAGGGGGTACTGCTAAAGCGACCGACGGCAACTCCAATAAGCAGCGCAAGTACGGCAGCCACCGCGAGCAGCGAGGGCACCCGATAGCGAAAAATCGCAGGGCTTTTTGTGCTCCTACGCGTAGGCTGCTGACTCACTAGGTGCAACGGCTCGCTGCTGGAGTCAGTTTGAGGCTCCCCAACTGAGGCCGGTTCTTCGTTAGACACAGTCTGGATCGAATGCAGGACGCGTTCTCGCAGGTTGGGAGATGGCGCGACTGGCTCGAGAGCCAGGGGCAAAGCGCTCAGGACCTCCTCGGCCTCCCGCAGCTCGGAGCTACAACGAGCGCAGGTCTTCAAGTGGGACTCCAGCTCATCTCGCTCGCTATCACTTAGGGCGCCTAGAGCATAGAGTCCAATGAGGTCGCCGACGTGCTGATTCATGAGGTGAGATCCGCTTCCAAGGAGGCTAAGAGAATACGAAGCTTATCCAGCCCGATGCGCACTCGTCCCTTGACTGTACCGAGCGGAACGCCCATCCTTTCTGCAATCTCCGTCTGGGTGAGTCCACCGTAATAGGCAAGCTCGATCGTTTGACGTTGCTCCGGTGGAAGCTCGCCCAGGGCGCTCCTTACGTCACTTGAAGTTAAGTTTTGGGCCAGCTCAGTCCAGACGTCTTGTTGCGACGCCTGCTCGGTAACGTCGACGTCCGAAGACACTCTGGGGCGCGAAGCGGCAAGCCGGAGCTTGTCGATACATCGATTCCTCACGATCCCCATCATCCAGGTACGTGGGCTACTACGATCCGAGTCGTAGCTCCGGGCATAGCGCCAGATGTTCACGAATGACTCCTGAACGGCATCCTCAGCCGCCTGTCGCTCACCCAACATCTTGTATGCAAGCGTAAAGGCCAGGACGGAGTATCGATCATAGAGGGCCTCAAGCCCACGTTGATCACCCGCTTTGAGGGCGACGATAATCGCCCTATCGTCCTGAAGCTCATGATCCAATCTGACGGCACCTTTTGCATCTCGATTATTGCTACGTAGCGGCTGACGTCTAGGATCAGCGGATCGCAGTCATCCTTACGGTGTTCGGGATCGCTTACTGAGATTATCCGCGATTCCAATGCCAGGACGATCCGACAACCGTAGTGGTGGGAAGTGGTGGCGACTGCTGCGCACAAGTAGCGGCTGCCGTCGCGGCAACCAAACGTGCGGCATTCGCTACTGCATCGGCCGCAGTCTAGCCCGATTTTTCGGAATTTCTCGGCCGATATCCCCCAATGGCATCCTATTTCCCCACTGGGCAAGGGTCGAGTTTTTGACGCTTGCATCTGTCGAATCTACCTGCCATAATTGTCTTGGTGGGTTGAGGTGGGGACCTGTGGGGATTCTTGATACTTATGTGGCTGAGCCGCGGCTCTCGTGGGGGCCCATGCTCGTTTTGCATGGGATCCAAGATCTCGATCCTCCATGGGATTTGCCTTTGCCGGGGAGCTGCTTAGAGCGTCTCGGGCCTGAGCTGGTGGTCTGCGCCTGGTTCGACCCATGCCTACGTATCTATCCGGCCGGGAAGTGGGAAAGGATCATGGCGGCGCTCTGCGCCGCGAAGGATCTTCGGTTTGACGCTCGCCTTCTTATCGAGTCGGTTAGGCGAAGCGGAGTAAGTTTCGAACCGGGAAGTGAAGGAGCTTGCCGTCTATCCGCGGTTCTCCGCCGGAGGGCCTCCATTCACAGGCAGGTCCTCGTAGCCTCCAGCTCCGATCACCTTGAGATATGGAACCCGGAGCTATGGGCGGATCGAGATGCTCTCAGCCCAGATCACCCGGAGAACGTCGTTGACGCAGTTTGAGCATCTACCCGTACTCATGAGTGAGGCCCTAGATCTTCTCAATGTTCAGCCCAACGGGGATGTCATCGACGCCACAGTGGGAGGAGGTGGCCACGCTGAGCGCGTCCTCGACCTGAGCTCCCCAGACGGCAAGCTGCTGGGCCTTGACGCCGACCCGGACGCCGTTGACGTTGCGGCGACTCGACTCGCCCGCTTTGGGTCCCGGGTGGTCCTCGACGTGAGCTTCTTCGATCGACTGACCGAAGTCTCAAGAGCGCACGGCTTTGTGGGAGTCCCCGCGATACTCTTTGATCTCGGCGTGAGCTCCTGGCAGCTCGATGCTGAACACCGCGGATTCTCGTTCCAGTCCAATGGGCCGCTTGACATGCGACTCGGACCAGACGCTCCGCAGAGCGCGGCCGACATCGTGAACAACGCGTCCGAACAGGAGCTATCACGAATCTTCTTTGAATACGGAGAGGAGCGCTACGCCAGACGCATTGCCCGACGGATTGTCGGCCGGCGAGAACAGGCCGTCTTCATCAACACTGGCGACCTCGCGGATTTGGTAGTCAGGACTGTCCCTGGCCGGCAGCATCGGATCCATCCTGCCACTCGCGTATTTCAAGCTTTACGAATCGCCGTCAATGACGAGCTAGGCCGGCTCGAGCGTGCACTACCTCAAGCTCTGTCCCTGATCCGCAACGGCGGTCGCTTGGTAGTTATTTCGTTTCACTCTCTGGAGGATCGGATCGTCAAGCGATTCTTCAGGTCAGAGGAGGCAGGCTGCATCTGTCCACCAGAGGTTCCAATTTGCGTCTGCGGTCACGAGCCACGGCTGCGGATCGTGACGAGGAAGCCGATCCGTCCAAGCCCGGCCGAAGTCGAGGCGAATCCGAGAAGCAGGAGCGCAAGATTACGCGCCGCCGAGGCCCTGGCGTAATGTTCTGGCAACTGACAATGTCCACTAACCAATCATGGAGCGGGTAACGATGCAACGGACAACTACATGGACTGGACGCGGTGCAACAACCGCTCCGCGAACAACGCGTTCGACGACTCGAAGGGCACGTGGTGAACGCGTCAGGATAAGTGTTCAGCCATGGACGTGGGTGGAGCGGGGTCGGATGGTTTTGGCGACGCTTCTTGTCAGCTTCGCCGTCATCCTGTACCTCGTCCAGGCGAACGCTTCGACAGCTATGCAGATGGAGCTGAATCAGATTCGTGCGGATCGATCGCAGCTCAACGCGGTCAACGCCCAGCTTCTCGTCCAAGCAGATGGGCTGAAAGCCGAACACAGGATCAATTCGCTGGCCACGACGAAGCTCCATATGCAGTCGCCGTCGTTAGCGTCTGCACTATGGCTGACCGTGACCGTCAAGCCCAAGACACCGAGGATGCCCGCGCCGCCGCGCCTACAAACTGGCCCACTGAATTGGATGGAGACGACATGGCAAGAAATCCGCGACAGCCTGTGACCCGAACCTCCACGCCTCGCTCAGCTACACGCAGACCCCGCCGGGGCTCGCGAGACGAAGTCGAACAGCTTGCCAACGGGCACCATGCGACAGAAGGTTCTTCTGATGGTGGTGGTAGCCGTGGCGTTGGGGCTTTGCTACCGGCTCGTCTTTTGGCAGGTGATGGACCGGCATGCACTGGTCTCTGAAGCCATGGCTCAACGCTCGGGCGGGGCTCGCATTGCAGCACCCAGGGGGTTGATTCTTGATGATCAAGGCAATCCTCTCGCTGTCGATGACCAGACCTATCAGGTGTACGCTTCTCCAAACCAGATCTTTCGGCCCGACGCGGAAGCGCGTCTTCTCGCACCATTGCTTCACGAGAAGACCTCGTATGTGGCAAATATTTTGGGGAGCAAGATTACATATCCCCGGCTGGCTCTATCCGTATCGCAGTCCACTGCTAACAGGATTCAAAAGCTGGCCGAAACGACCACGCTGCAGGGGATTTCACTGCAACCAACCCCCAATCGCGTGTATCCGGAAGGAAGCCTAGGAGCGCAGGTCTTGGGGTTTGTCGACAGTAATGGTGGTTCATATGGACTCGAACAGTACTACAACGGAATGCTATCGGGTCAAGAACGACTATCTACCTTCCTTGCAGGGCCGTCCGAATCAAACGATGTGACAGTGCCTGCCGCCTCCCAGTGCAGGACCAATCAACCGTCGACGGCGCGACTCTCCATCTTTCACTTGACACCTACATGCAAAACGTCACGGAAGATCAGCTCAAGAAGGCAGTCTTGTCCTCGGGAGGCGTCAGTGGCACGGCTATCATCATGCAGCCAAGGACCGGCCGAATCGTCGCCATGGCAAACTACCCCAACATCAATCCGAACAAGCCAAATGCGTCGCAAATGGGCACTTGGTCGAATCGCGGCGATCTCGAACACGTATGAGCCAGGATCCACCTTCAAGATCTTTACGATGGCCGCTGGTCTAGCGAATCACGCCATCACTCCGTACACCACCATCTACGACCCGGGTTACGCTGTGTACCCAACGATTACCGTTCACAATTGGGACTATCCAGTTGCCAACGGCAAGGAAAATATGATCCAGGTGCTCCAACACTCAGCTAATGTTGGGGCGGCCTTTGTAGCTAATCGCCTCGGGGTATCCCGCTTCTACCCTTATATCCGCCGCTTTGGAGTTGGACAGCCGACAGGGGTTGATCTCTCCGGAGAGGCTCCCGGCTCCCTTCCGTTGCCGGGAGATCGAGTCTGGTCGATTTCCAATCTGTACACCAATGCCTATGGGCAAGCTGAGACGATGACTCCCCTCCAGCTGATCAACGGCGTGAACACGGTTGCAAATGGAGGGCTGCTCATGCGGCCTGAGCTGGTAAAGCGCATCGACTATCGAGGGCAAACCATCTACCGTCGGCCTGCCGTCATTCGGCGTGTGATCAGTCAGACAACCGCTCGCACCCTGACGCATATGTTGGTGACGTCGGCGATTAACGGCGAGGCCTCTTGCGCTCTGGTGAAAGGCTATCAAATTGCCGCAAAAACAGGGACGGCGAACATCGCCGGGCCTTACGGTCAGTATCTGAGTGGCCCTGGGTCGACCATTGCCAGCACCGTAGCATGGGCCCCGGCCTACCGGCCTCGATTCTCGGTTCTCGTCATCGTTAGGAAGCCGGTAACATGGCCCTGGGGGTCCTTGATCGCTGCGCCAGTGGTCCATTACCTCTTCCAGTCGCTGTTCTTGCACTATCACATCCCCCCAACACTCTCCACGCCTCCTCCTGTCCAATGCGCCTTAAAACTAGCGAGTTGAAGTGAAGCTGGCAGATGTCGTGGCGTCTGGCGCCGGAACCGTGTTTTGGACAACGGGGGGTGAGCTGCACCGCGGGCTCCTCAACCCGGCGGATCTGGAGCATGAGGTAACCGGAGTGGTGGTTGACTCGCGAAGGGTCAAGCCAGGCAACCTCTTCGTAGCGCTTCCTGGCACCGCTGGCCCACGGCCACGAATACGTTCCCCACGCCCTCGAGAGCGGTGCGATGGGGGTAGTCGTGGCCGAGCTTCCAGGCGACAGCTTGCCGGACAATCGGCTGGTGTGGGTAGTGGACGATCCCCTTCAGGCACTGCAAGATCTTGCGGCGGCGTGGAGGCGGAAGCACGAACTGACGGTGGTTGGAATCACTGGCAGCATCGGCAAGACAACTGTTAAGGAAGCGACCGCCTGGACGCTTGAAGATATGGGATCCGACAAGGTGTTGAAGTCGGAAGCCAACCTGAACACCGAGATCGGCCTTCCACTCGAGTTGCTGAAGCTCAACTCAAACCACAAGGTCGCGGTTCTTGAGATGGGGATGCACGCGCGCGGCGACATCGCCCTCCTGGCGAAAATTGCTGGTCCCAACATCGGCGTGATCACCAATGTTTTGCCGGTTCATCTCGAGAGAACGGGATCCATCGAACGCACTGCGCAAGGAAAAGCAGAGCTGGCCCATGCTCTGCCGGCCAACGGGCTCGGAGTGTTCAATGGAGACGATCGGCTGGGTGCGGGCGATAGCGCATTCCAGTCCCTGCCGCCGCCGCTGCTTTATGGACGCTCTCCTTCTCGCTACGACTTTTGGGCGGAGAACATCAAGGGCCACGGCAGGAATGGATTTGAGGCGGACTTTCGACACGGCGGCCGCAAGATGCATCGTGAGATGTCCCCTGCCCGGGGCCCACAACGCTATGAATCTCCTGCCCGCTATTGCAGTCGCCCACCATCTTGGGCTTGACTGGGACCGAATTGCACAGCGCCTCGAGACCTTTCGGATGGGCGATCGAGCCTGCTTCTTACCTGGAGTCAACGACAGCACCATCCTGGATGACCGTTATAACGCTGCGGGCGATTCCACGGTCGCCGCAATTCAGCTCCTCAGGGAAGGTGGCCGGCGCCATATTGCGATCCTCGGAGACATGTTCGAGCTGGGATCAGAGGAGGAGGCTGAGCACCGACGAGTGGGTGAAGCCGCGGCCACGCTGGACCAACTTATCCTGTTGGGTTCGAAAGCCGAGTGGATAGCTGAGGCAGCTCGAGAACGAGGGATGGAGCCTGAAAAAATTGTCCACGTTGACGATAATGAGCAGGCAATTGATGCGGCCAAAGGCATGATTGAACCTGGCGACGTGGTACTGGTGAAGGGATCGCGGGGGATGCAGATGGAAGGGATCGTGGCCGGCTTGGTGAAGACGCCATCCGAGACGACCACATCGTGAGTCTTCGACTGGATAATAGCCGTTGACCGTCTTCCAATTACTAAGCTCCGTTTCGGGTCAAACCCAGCTCGAGCAAGCCCACGCCATTGCTTTTGCTCTGATCCCTGCCATGGTGTCAGGAGTGGCCGCCTTCACGATCACCATGTTCGCCGCCCCGTACTTCATCGACTTGATCAGAAGGTTACGGGGTGGCAAACGGATCAAGGAAGAGCTGCCGCACCATATGAGCAAATCGGGTATTCCCTCCATGGGCGGGTTTCTGTTTACGGTACCTGTGGTTCTCCTGACCATCCTCTACAACCTGCGTGGGCGATATTCCATGCTGCTGACCGTCGTAGTGCTCACGCTTTCCGCGACACTTGGCTGGATAGACGATCGACTGACGACGGTGAGAGTAGGCGGCGAAGGACTGAGAGCTAGATTCAAGTTCACCTGGCTCGTGCTGATTGCGATCGCTATCGTGGCCATCCTGCACATCCCGAGACTTATCGCCCCTTCGCAACAAAACACGATATATCTGCCGACCGTCGGCTTCGAGCACATCTACCTCTTCTACTGGCCGCTTGCCATCCTGGCAATCGTTGGGTCGGCCAATGCCGTTAATCTGACGGACGGCCTTGATGGCTTGGCTGCGGGCACCGGTGCGGTTGCATTCGGCGCTTTTGGCGGAATCGCTCTCTTGCAGGGGAAGCTCTATCTCGGTGAGTTCTGCTTCACCATGATTGGCGCCTTGCTCGCGTTTCTGTGGTTCAACGTGTTTCCGGCTAGGGTCATCATGGGCGACACCGGGGCTCTCGCACTCGGCGCCACCCTGGCCACCGTCGCCCTAATGCTGAACCAGATGCTCATCCTCCCCGTCATTGGCTTTGTATTTGTCATAGAAACCGCGTCCGTGATGATCCAGCTCACGTACTACCGGCTGACCCACGGTCGCAGGATCTTCAGAGCATCTCCCCTCCACATTCATCTCGAGCTTCTTGGTTGGCATGAGAACGAGGTGACACAGCGATTCTGGATTGTCAGCATGCTGGCTGGAGTCGCCGGCCTCGCATTGGCCTTTATTTGAGATGACTATCATTGCTGCCACTGACAGGAAACCCTCGGTGAACCTGGAGCAGAAGCGAGTTCTGGTTCTCGGGTTCGGACGTGAAGGCCGCTCCGCCGCCCGCTTCCTTTCCGAGAGTGGGAGTAGCGTCGTCGCGGTCGATGCCAGGACTGAACAGGACCTGACGACGAATTCGACCGACGCTCTGGACTTCGAGCTGATACTCGGGGAACAGGATCCGCGAGTCGTCGAAAGAGTTGATGTGATCGTGACGAGCCCTGGGATTCCGTCTGACAACCCGATCCTAATCGCCGCGACCCAACTCGGGGTACCTGTTACAAACGCCACTCAGTTGTTCTTCGATCGCTGTCCATGCCCCATCGTCGGAGTCACGGGAAGCAGTGGAAAATCAACGACCGCTTCCCTTATCACTGCCATACTCCGATGCGGTCCCACCCAAGTCCGGCTGGGAGGGAATATTGGCGAACCCATGCTGGACATGCTGGCCGACCTGGAGCACACAAGTATTGCGGTTGTCGAGTTGAGTAGCTTCCAGCTTGAGCGCTTGAGCTCAAGCCCGCATGTTGCGGTCATGACCAACATCGCCCCAAACCATCTCGACCGTCATGGAAGCATGCCCGCCTATATCGAGGCGAAGGCCAACATTGTTCGGTATCAGTCTCCGACCGACTTCGCCATCTTCAATGCAAATGACCCTGCTCTTGTCTCGATTTCTCATGAAGCAACCAGTAGCGTTATGTGGTTTAGCCGAACGGAGAAGGTTTCGCCAGGCGCTTACCTTCTAGACGGCCAGGTGATTTTGGCTGGAAAACGCGGAGACGTTGCAGTGCTGGCTGAGGAGGAAGTACCGGTTCCCGGCCGGCACAACTTGGACAACGTGGCGGCAGCATTGGCTGCAACCTCCGCCCTCGGTGCGACAACGGAGGAAATGCGGGCAGGCACCATAGGCTTTCGGGGACTTCCTCACAGGCTTGAGCTTGTTGCGAGGATTGGAGAAGTCAGTTTCGTGGACGATTCAATCGCCACCTCGCCAGATCGCGCCGCTGTGGCAATTCAAGCAACTGCTTCCCCGATCGTCTTGATCGCCGGCGGCCGTTCCAAGAGACTGCCGTGGCTGCCAATGATAGAGGCGTTCAAGTCGAAGGCAAAAGCGCTGGTCGTCTTGGGAGAGGCCGCGCAAGAGATCCAGCAAGCTGCACGCGATGCGGATATTGAGGCACCGATCATCTACGCATCCGGACTGGAGGATGCGGTCTCCGCAGCGATGGCATCTGCCCGACCGGGCGACACGGTGCTCCTGGCCCCCGGTTGCACCAGCTATGACATGTTTTCAAATTTTGAGGAGCGGGGATCAGAATTCCGCCGCATCGTGGAGGAGATTGATGGCCGCAGTCGCTGAAGCACGTCCAGCAGAGTCAGGTTGGATTCGGCGAGCTTCTTCAAGTTACGACCCGTACCTGTTGTTTTCCGTTCTGGCCCTGGTTTTTCTGGGACTGATCATGGTGTACAGCTCAAGCATCGTCGTCGCCATCGATTACTACGGGCCGAACTACTTCCTTGAACGAGAGCTCGTCTGGATCGGGGCAGGACTCGTCGCCATGGTCGTTGGAATTCGAGTCTCGTATACAACCTGGCGACGCTTATCGACGCCCCTCTTTGCGGGAAGCCTGTTCCTGCTTGTCGCGGTCCTCCTTCCCCACGTCGGCCACTCATCAAACGGCGCGCAGCGCTGGTTTCAAATCTCGAGCTTCATTCAGATTCAGCCGAGTGAACTCGTAAAACTTACTCTGGCTATCTACATGGCGCACTGGCTCACATGCAAGGGTGACAAGGTACGGAGCTTCAACAGCTGTTCGATGCCTTTCGGGATTATTCTTGGCCTGGTTTGTCTGCTCATCTTGATGCAACCGGATATGGGCACGGCGGCCGTGGTTGCTCTGGCAATGGTGGGAGTCTATCTGGTAGCGGGTGCCAGACTCGATCACTTCGGAGTTGGGTTAGTTGCCGCATTCTTCCTCTCTATCGCGGCACTGCACTTCGAGAGCTATCGCGCCGGAAGACTCTCTGCCTGGCTCAATCCTTGGAAGGATCCAAGCGGCACTGGATATCACACAATTCAGGCTCTACTCGCCCTGGGTCTTGGCGGCCTAACGGGAGTCGGGTTAGGAAATAGCCAGCAGAAGTACTTTCTTCCGGCACCCTACACCGACAGCATCTTCGCCGTAACCGCAGAGGAGCTGGGGTTGATGGGCGCGCTCGCAATAGTCGGCTTGTTTGTCCTCTTCGCTTACAGAGGATTCAAAATTGCGATGAACGCCCCTGACGATTTTGGAAAGCTGCTTGCCGTTGGGCTTACGGGGTCAATCGTGGTTCAGGCTTTCCTCAACATTGCGGTGATCACTTCTACCGTTCCGTTCACAGGTGTTCCATTACCATTCATCAGCTATGGCGGTAGCTCTCTCATCGTGTCGATGCTCGCGGTTGGAATCCTCTTGAACATCTCGCGTCAGTCGGCCGCTCAAAGCGCGCAACCAACGAAAGGGTCAGACCTTGACAACGAGACCACCCATCAGGATCGCCGTAACCGGGGGGAAGACCGGAGGCCACGTGTTTCCCGCCGTAGCGGTGATCGAAGCCCTGGCATCGGTCAGCCAAGGCGGCGACAAGACGGGCTTCGAGCAGAAGGTTGACTTCGATGACGTGCTCTATATAGGAATCAAGTCGGGAATTGAAGAGCGGGCTGTGCCTCCTTTGGGCGTTCGCTTGGAGGCACTCTCTCTGACCACTCCTGATTCATTTCTCAAGTTGCCCCGAGCACTACTCGACATGCTGCAAGCGAGTCGCATTTCCTGGCAGCTCCTGGGGAAGTTCCGAGCCAGCGTGCTCTTCTCAACGGGAGGCTTTGTGAGCGTCCCGGCGACGCTAGCGGCATGGATTCGTCGTGTCCCCATCGTGATCTTCCTTCCAGACGTCGTGCCGGGGCTCACCGTTCGCTTGACCTCTCGTCTGGCTCGACAAATCGCCCTTTCGTCCTCCGACACCTGCCCTTTTTTCAGTCCAGGATCTCCGCTGGTCGTGACGGGCTATCCCGTGAGAGAGTCGTTCGCAGCGACACGTCGAGAGTCAGCTCGCTTAGAGCTGAACCTCGATCCACAGGACAGGCTGCTTCTCGTGATGGGTGGGAGTCTTGGCGCACAGGCAATCAACGAGGCCATCGCGCTGAGACTGCCTGATTTGCTTGAGGTGACGAAGATTTATCACATAGCCGGCAAATCCAATATGGAGCGGGCATCCCGATTAGCTGCGACCCTGCCTGAGTCACTGGCTCGACGTTACGAGCTTGTGCCAACTGTAGATGAGAAGCAGATTGCGACGGTCATGTTCGCGGCCGACCTGGCGGTGACCCGGGCGGGAGCCTCAATTCTTGGAGAGCTGCCGGCGGCAGCGCTTCCGGCAATAGTGGTCCCATTGCCCGCTGCTAGGGTCAACCAAATGGAGAACGCCAGAGCCCTATGCTCAGACGGTGGTTGCGTGGTGTTGTCGAACCAGGACGCGGCGACCGGATCCCTTTCTCAGCTCATTCTCGAGCTCATGGGAGACGACAACAGGTTGAAACAGATGTCGGCTGCCATGGCAGCCAAATCCCGACCATCGGCCGCCGCTGAGATTGGGTCCCTGGTGCTTCGGGCCGCTCGGGCAGCATGAGAGCTCCGGCCAGTCCACTGAGTGGGGTTCACCATGTTCACCTTGTCGGCGCTGGTGGCATAGGAATGCTCGCCATCGGCCAGTACTTGGTTCACAAGGGCATACGGGTCACGGGTTCGGATCTGCGCGACGGAACTCAGATCGAAAGGGCCAGGAACGCGGGGATCGGCGTGACGATAGGACACGCATCCAAGAACATAGAAGGTGCGGACCTCGTTGTCACCACCGCGGCTGCAGACGAGCAAAATATCGAGGTGACCGCGGCATCGGAACAGGGGATCCCTGTCATCAAGCGAGCCGAGCTACTTGGTTCGATTGCCAGCTCGGGCCGGTCGGTAGCAGTTGCTGGAACACATGGAAAAACAACTACCTCAGCAATGACGGGACATCTGCTACGAGCGGTGGGAGCGGCCCCAACCATCTTCACCGGTGGTTTCGTCCTATCAGAAGATGGCACTTCTGATGGGCCATGCATCCCTGGGTCGGACGACCTTTTTATCGTGGAAGCGGATGAGTACGACCGGAGCTTCTTGCACCTTCACCCAACCGTTTCAATTGTCACCAGCCTCGACTTCGACCATCCCGACTGCTATGCGAATTTTGACGATATGGCCGAAGCGTACAGGTTGTTCCTCAAGCAGACCACGGAACGCGTGATCGTTGCCTCCACGTTCGACCGAGTAACAAGCATTACGTCTGACTTATCGATTCCGGTCGAGACTTACGCTCTGGAACGAGACGCGACATGGGTCGCTTCGGATCTTCGGACAGAGAAGCACGGAGCGAGATTTAGCCTCAGCCGAGAGGGGCAACGCATTGGCTCTTACCTGTTGCAAATTCCTGGACGTCACAATGTGGAAAATGCTGTGGCGGCGATAGCTGGCGCCGTGTCAATGACTGGAAAGGATGCACTCGAATTCAGAGAGCCACTCACGACCTTTCGCGGGATCGAGCGACGGCTTCAGATCAAGGGCGTTACGGACGGCGTAACTCTTGTCGATGACTACGCCCACCATCCAACAGAAGTTCGGGCAAGTCTCTCGGCTTTGGAAGGAGCCGGAAGACGGCTGCGGGTCATCTTTCAGCCACATACATATAGCAGGACGCAATCATCTGCTGGAGGAGTTCGCGCAGAGCCCTTGCCGAGGCAGACGAGTCAATCATCCTAGATGTATACGCCGCCCGGGAACAGGCCGATATCCGGAGTATCGGGAGAGCGCCTCGCAGAGGCTATAGCCCCAATCAATGCCCATGTGCAGTACTACGATTCCAAACCCGAAGCCGCTCACTATGTTGCCGACTCTGCCCGCGCAGGAGACGTCATCGTTACGATGGGGGCCGGAGACGTAAACGCTATGGGGGAGACGATTCTCCAATTGATGAGCGAAAGGGCCCTACATGCCCATTGAGGCCATTCTCAGACGAGCTTCGGGACGCTGGCCTGACAAGGGTGGCTGCCAACGAACCCATGCGCGACCATACGAGCTGGCGCGTCGGCGGCTCGGCAGACATCTTTGCTGTCGCCACCGAAGCCAGCTCTTTGCAAGCGGCGATGGATATTGCGAGGCAGGCGACCGCATACCCTGCCTCGTCCTTGGTGGAGGGAGCAATGTCCTAGTTGCCGACGAGGGAATTGAAGGTCTCGTTGTTCTCAACAGGATCAAGACCCTCAAACTCGAGAATGATGAACAGCAACCACGCGTCGAGTCGGGTGCTGGGGTGTTCTTTGCTCGAGTCGCTCGATTCGCTGCCAAACGAGGATTTTCGGGCCTCGAGTGGGGGGTCGCAATTCCGGGAACGGTGGGCGCAAGTGTTGTGAACAATGCCGGAGCGCATGAGGGAGACGTCGCCAAGTCTCTTATAGAGGCAGAAGCGGTGGGACCCGACGGCATGGTGCGGCTCACCAACAACGATCTTCGGTTCGGGTACCGGGAGAGCTCCTTAAAGCGCGCGAACAGCCCGATCGCCCAAAGCCCTATCGTCATCACCCGATGCTGGTTTCGCGTTCGTCCCTCAAGCCCGAAGGAGAGCATGGCACTGATCGATTCACTGATGGAGAAGAGACGGCAGACGCAGCCTATCGCCGAGCCATCTGGAGGATCAACCTTCAAGAATCCCTCCGGGCAAAGTGCGGGCGCGCTTATAGAGCAGGCAGGCTTGAAAGGACTCCGCATGGGTGATGCTGAATTCTCAATCAAGCATGCGAATTTCATCGTAAACAAGGGATCCGCACGGGCCAATGACGTCTTCAAGCTAATTCAGGCCGCGAGGAGGCATGTGAAGGAGCGATTCGATATCGACCTGGAACCGGAGGTGCAAATGGTGGGGCGTTGGGACCAGACGGAGCCAGCAAAGGTTCCAGCCGCTGAAGGGGTGACGGCATGACGTCGGTTGCACAGGAACGATCCGTCGAAAGCGAGGTCAGGCGTGGCCATATCCCGCTAGCTAGCTACATCCTTTTTGCCGGCACGGCGGCTCTATTGGCACTCACCTTCGTACTACCGTCATTTCGGGTGGCGAAGGTTCAGATTGTGGGCGGCAATCTACCCGCGAATCGAATGATTCACGACTCAGGTGCTATTGGACGCAACGTCTTCACGGTGAGAGCCGCGAGCATCGTCCAGCGCCTTGAGCGAATCCCAAGTATTCTTGTTCTGGGAGTGGACGTCTCGCTTCCAAACGTTGTGACTGTCCGAGCCGAGATGTCGCGACCAATCTTCGGCTGGAGACAATCGGGGAAGCTGTATCTTGTCGACAAGTATGGAAGGCTGGTTGATTCAGCTCAGAGAACCACACTACCCGTGGTCGACAACAACACACATCAGCAGTTTCGACTCGGAGGCTACATCGATCCACGAATTGCCATGGCTGTCCCGTATACTGAGCAAACTCTTCCACGAGCCGGGATTCGTTGGTTCAATCTCGGAAGGACGCGGGGGTTGATGATTCATTCACAGCAAGGTTGGGGTGCGGTGTTGGGTAGGCCTACGGGAAGACGTCTTGTCACTCGAATTGCAACGTTGAAGGCGTTCCTGGCGGCGACTGCCCATGATGGTCGCCACCTTACCTGGATTGATCTTCGATCCCGGTCTCCCTACGCCTCCTTCTCCTAACAGTGAGTATTAAGTAATGGCCCGAGAGCACGCGGTTATATCCCTAGACGTCGGCACGACCAAGGTCTGCACACTTGTCGGCGAGGTCGAGCCTGGCAGAGCTTTGAACATCGTCGGCGTTGGAGCCTCTGAATCTAGGGGGATGCGCAAGGGCGTCGTGGTGAATATCGATGAGGTAGCCGGGGCCATCGGCGATGCTGTCGAGCAATGTGGCCGGCTGTCAGGTTATCGTGTCGAGTCGGCGTTCGTGGGAGTAAGCGGCGCACACATTCAAGGTCTGAATACGCGGGGAGTCGTTGCCGTGTCATCCACGGCAAACGAAATCGCCCATGCGGATGTTGACCGAGCGATGGAGGCGGCCCGCGTTCAGGCCGTGAGCCACGATCGTGAAGTGCTCCACGTCATCCCTCGCGGCTACACCTTAGACGGTCAAGAAGGAGTTCGCGACCCAATTGGCATGTCGGGTCACCGACTCGAGGCTGAGATGCACATCGTAACGGCAGCAACAACATCAATCCACAACCTTGTCAGAGCGGTAAAGCGGGCAGGGATTCAGATTGATGACCTGGTGCTGCAGCCGTTGGCATCAGCCGAAGCGGTGCTGACGCCGGCGGAACGCGATCTGGGAGTGGCAATCGTCGACATTGGCGGGGGCACGACCGACATCGCTATCTTCCACGAGCAGGGAGTCTGTCATACAGCATCCATCGCCGTCGGAGGTAACCACATCACCAATGATCTGGCGCTTGGCCTCCGTGCACCATTTGCCCTTGCCGAAGAGGTCAAGCTGAAATACGGAACTGCGATCACGGGGGATATTGATCCCGGCGACGCGGTAGAGCTCAAGACCTTCGACAACGAGGAAGGCGAGCAGGTTTCGAAACGCCTCATAGCGGAAATCATCGAATCGCGAGTGCAGGAGATCTTTGCACTGGTGCGGCGCGAAATCGATCGAGCGGGCTACCTCCGATTACTGCCGGCTGGAATGGTTCTTACGGGTGGCACAGCGGAGCTTCGCGATATTCGTCAGTTGGGTCGAGACATCCTCGGTATGCCGGTACGAGTGGGGCGGCCGAGCGGCGTGGTCGGACTCACTGACACTGTGACCCGTCCAGCCTATGCCACCAGCGTTGGATTGTTGCTATGGGCAGGAGGAAAGGACGCCGAACCCGTTTCCTCAGTCTCAGTCTCCAGCGGTTCCGTCCAGTGGAGGCCGAACGGCAATCGAGTGGGTCGATGGCTCCGGGAGTTCCTGCCATAATTCTGTGGCACTGCTATATTGCTCCATAACGAGTGAGTGGATCAATTTTGTGAGGGGTTAGTGACGCGATCCGCGTCACGGAGGGAAAAATGGACAATATGAGACACTTCGGTCGCGGCAATGATGGCGGCGGCTTGCCTGAACAGGCAGTGATTAAGGTCGTTGGTGTGGGAGGCGGCGGAAGCAACGCCGTCAACCGAATGACCCGGGCGGGAGTCACCAACGTCGAGCTGATCGCCGTGAACACCGATAGCCAAGCATTGCTACAATCCCCGACTCAGACGCGTATTCACATCGGGGAGAAGCTTACACGTGGTCTTGGCGCAGGGGGAAACCCCGCCGTCGGCCAAAAGGCGGCCGAAGAGAGCAGTGAGGAGCTGTACGAGGCGCTGCGCGGTGCCGATATGATCTTCATCACGGCGGGAATGGGCGGCGGTACAGGAACTGGTGCGGCGCCCATCATCGCCCAGGTCGCCAAAGAGGTCGGCGCCCTAACCGTGGGTGTGGTGACGCGTCCCTTTGCCTTCGAAGGCAGCCGGCGACGGCAGTCTGCCGAAGAGGGAATCAACAACCTCAAGGAAAGGGTTGATACGCTTATTACTATTCCGAACGACAGGCTGCTTAGTCTGGCGGATCCTAAGCTTTCCATGATTGAAGCGTTTGCCCTGGCAGACGAGGTGCTCCATCAAGGCATCCAAGGCATATCCGACACGATCACAGAGACAGGCGTGGTAAACGTCGACTTCGCCGATGTCAAAGCCATCATGTCCCATGCCGGCTCTGCGCTCATGGCCATCGGTCGTGCTGCTGGCGACAATCGAGCTGTCGAGGCAGCCCAGGCCGCTATTTCCAGCCCGCTGCTGGACGTCTCGATCACGGGCGCCAAAGGCGTACTTCTCAACATCGCTGGTTCGGACTTCACTCTCCACGAAGTGGGCGAAGCGGCCCGCATCGTTCAGGAAGCTGCCGATCCGGACGCCAATATCATCTTCGGTGCCGTCATGGACGAAAACCTCAAGGACGATATTCAGGTCACAGTTATTGCAACAGGTTTTGAGACCAAGCAGCCCTTGACGCAGCAGCGAAGTCAGTACCGCACGGCTTTTGAGCGCAACCGTCAACAACAGGCGGCGGCACCACGAGAGCAATCGAAGTCGGAGCCAAAGGCCGAGCGTCCGGCGGCGTCAAGCTCGAGAGCGAGTCAAGAGACTCAGGAGACCGAGCGGAGGTCCACAGCGCCGAGGACGAAGTCTTTATATGAGAAACCCGATGACTCGGATGACGAGAACGATCTTGATATTCCGGCCTTCATTCGTCGTAGATAGGTGAACCGGGCCAGATTTAGGCAGCTCCGCTAGAGGGGATCTCGAGAGTAGGGTCGCACTGCTTTATGGCGTGCGATCCTACCCAGAAAGCTAACCGACTAGAAGTCACGAACCTCCCGGTTTGTAAGCATCATCGCAGCAGCTCATTCGGGCCTCGCCCGGTGATCCAGCCGAAGTAAGCATGGAAAGTCCGGTGTAGCTGTCATGACGACTCTCGCCTAGCGTTCCCAAGAGGTACCGATTCGCAATGGAAGGGTTTGGGCCGTTGTCTAGAATGAGGTACACGCGAGCCGAATGATTCTTTGCGAGCGGTGCAGAAGCCGTTAGTACTGCTTACCTTCTTGGCTCGACAATAGGAGTACTGCGTGCCTTTCAAGAATGATCACACGCCGGCAGCATCTATGCCGGATTCATCGAACAATCACGTCACATCTGAGCTTGTTCTCGCTGCGCTCAGCCAGATCCGAGACCCCGACTTACATAAAGACATCGTATCACTGGGAATGATTAAGGATCTAAAGATTGTTCCCGATGCGGGTGGCAGTGCCGTACATTTCACCTTCGAGCTGACAACCCCGGCTTGTCCCGTCCGAAATCAGTTCGAGGCATCTGCTCGCGAGGCCGTGGAAGGGATTTCCGGTGTTGCGTCGGTTCACGTGAACATGAGCGCACAGGTACAGAAATCGGTGTCGGGCGGCAATGGCCACCAGGTTCAGCTTCCCGAGGTCAAGCACGTAATCGCGGTGGGAAGCGGTAAGGGAGGCGTCGGGAAATCGACAGTAGCCGCAAACCTTGCGGTTGCACTGGCGCAGTCGGGAGCGTCGGTTGGTTTGCTCGACGCGGATGTCTATGGACCAAGTATTCCGCAACTTATGGGCGTCCATGAAGGTATCCGAGCTGAAGAAGCGAAGATGGTCCCAAACGAAGCGTATGGCGTCAAGCTGATATCACTTGGATTCATCGCCGGGGATAAGCCAGTCATGTGGCGAGGCCCCATGATCGGCCATGCATTGAAGCAAATGCTGGAGGATGTGAAGTGGGGAGAGCTCGACTATATGGTCGTGGACCTTCCACCCGGCACCGGTGACGCGCAGCTTAGCTTGGTCCAGCTCATCCCGTTAAGCGGTGTGGTCATCGTCTCGACTCCGCAGGACGTGGCACTTGGAATCGCTACCAAGGCACTCCAAATGTTCCGGCAGCTTCACGTACCTATCCTTGGCATGGTCGAGAACATGAGTGCATCCTGCTGTCCCAATTGCGGCCACAACCTTGACGTATTTGGCGCCGGCGGGGTCCAGGCAGTAGCGGGTGCGATGAAGGTTCCATTCCTTGGCGCTGTTCCACTAAACCCTTCACTTCGTGAGAGTGGAGATGCAGGCATTCCGGTATCAATCTTTGCCCCCGACTCGGTTGAGACGGCGGCATTCGAATCGATCTCCCAAAAGACCGCAGCTCAGATCAGCATTCGGACTCAGCGCACGATCCCTCTCGTCATCCAGTAGAGACTCGTCGCTTTTGGATGGCCGCGAGACGATGGTCTGAGTGGAGAATGCGACTCGTCAAGTGGGTCGAAGGCGCATCTTCACGTGCCTCGAGATCGGCGCGCCGCAGCAGCAACTAATAGGAGCCATTCGCGACTCAGCGATCCCATCAGCCTCAGGTTTGAAGCTTGTGTCGACGGATCTACTTCACGTCACGCTGCAATTCTTAGGAAGTCTCGATTCAAAGGAGGTAGAGTCAGTGCTGGCCGCAGTTGCCGCCTCAACAAAGCCCGACCTATTCCTTCTCGAAACTGGGCAGGTTGGGTGGTTCCCTGAACGATCGACGCCTCGCGTCATCTGGCTGGGACTCAAGCGAGGCATCACAGAAGTACAGAAACTCCACGGATCACTGAGCAGAAATCTCAGCGAAGTAGGATTTGAGATTGATTTAGGGAAGGGCTTCACTCCTCACATCACTCTCGGTCGAGTCAAGGACCGAGTCCGAAGTGATGATCTGTCCCGACTCGTAAACTCCCTGCAGGCCTGCAAAACACAACGCTTCCCTGCAGTTCGCGTCCCGGTGAGTCATGTGACGGTCATGCAGAGCGTCCTGGGTCGGCATGGGCCGAATTACGTTCCGGTGGCCAGGTATCCGCTCGGCACGCCTGGTCCTCGATCTCACAAGGATGAGGCCTAAGCGCAACCTCTAATGCAGTGGCTGCACCGCCCTCGTCAGTCTCGACCCCATACTCCCAGCTAAAGCAGATCCGTCTAGGTCGCTATCTAGTAGCGTTACCTGTCATCCTTCCCGTCTGATCTCGACGCCTGACGCCGAGACTCCGGGAAGAGGCGGCAGAAGTTTTCTCAATCGAACGGTAACCGCTGGTGCTTTCGTGGCCTGCAGTACCGCGTCCGCCACACGGCTGGCAGCTGTTTCGATCAGATTGAACTCGGCGTCAGTCAAAGCAGACCTAACAGCCGAATAGATATCGACGTAACTCACAGCATGCTCGAGGGAGTCAGAGGAGGATACAGCCTCCAAGCTCATCTCTAGGGTGACGTCAACCCGAAAATGCTGGCCAACTGCTCTCTCCCCCTCCGTGACCCCGCCATGCGCATAGACGTCAATCCCCTCGAGAAAAAGTCGGTCCAAGTTCCCTCCGTCTCCCTTTTCCTTCGTCTGTCAGCTGAAGTCCCGTTACTACCTTGAGCCGGCCAGAACCGGCACTACTGGGATGGTGCTCAAAGGTTGCAGCCTGCCTTCGTCTCCCCCTGACGCCAGGCTAGCCGCTGCCCGATAGTTCTACCGGGTCTCCTTCTGACGATGACGGGCGTCCCGATGAGCTGCCGTTACAACGTGATGATGAACTTGTGGGTGAGGCGCCGCGAGAGTGCCTGCCGCACCGAAGGCGGCTGAGATTCCGGCGAGGACGAATGTTGTGATGAGAATTAGACGAACCCGAGGAGTCGGTCGCCGATGTACCTTCGTGAGCATCTTCGCGATTTCGATGGGATCGCCGAACCGTCGCATGCTTTCATGTTCCGCCTCTAGACTTGGCCGTCCCTCCGCCTCCAGCTCGCTGCGACTCTCGGCCAAATGCGACCGAAGCTCTCGTAGGACCTGATCGCGCGTATGCCCGGACATTCGGACACCTTTCGCGAGTGAGTCAAGTATCTCGTCAGCCACCTGACACTAAACTCCAGCCGTTGCCGTCACGCGTGTAACCGCCTGAGAGAATCCGCTCCATTCCTCGATTCTATCGTCAAGGGACTTTTGTCCTAAAGCCGTTAGAGAGTAATAGCGACGTTCAATACCATTCGGCATCGTTTCCCAGCGGGCCTTCAACAATCCCTGACGCTCCAAACGGTGGAGGATCGGGTACACCGTCCCCTCTTTGAATTGGAAAAATCCACCGCTGCGACGATCGATTTCCTTCACTATCTGATACCCGTACTTCTCCCGTCCCCCAACGGTGGAGAGCACAAGGGTATCCGCTGCGCCTTTCAACAGCTCACGTGAGTATCCGCTCACAACAAAGCCTCCAACCCTGTTGCTGAGAAAAAGCTGGACGCCAGCAACCCAAAGTTCTGAGGCGGCCAGTAGGCGACCAAAGCGCGACCAATAATGTCATGTTTCGGTAGCAGGCCCCAAAGGTGGGAGTCGTCACTGTTATTTCGGTTGTCTCCGAGGACGAAGTACTCGTTCTTGGGTACAAGGGTGCTGTTTGTAGTGGGGATAGTTCGCATATTGTACGCAGGCTGCGCCGCGATGTAATGTTCGACGAGGGGCTTGCCGTTTCGGTATACATGTCCTGCGTGGATGCTTATCCTGTCTCCGGGCACACCCATGATGCGCTTGATGAAGTCCGTGTTCGGGGAATACGGATATTTGAATACGATGATGTCTCCATCGTGGGGCTGCACGAAATGATAGGAAATTTTATCCACCAGGATGAACTCGTCGTTGTGCAAGGTGGGTTCCATGCTGTAACCGTTAACCCGAAAGTTCTGCACGGCGATGTGGGCCAGCAAGAACAATACGATCGCAATGGCTGCGACCTCAATGAGCTCGCCAATAAACGTCTTACGAAAAGCGTTGAAGTCCATGAGCTTCGATCATCCCTTTTTGGAACAGAATGTCAACAAGCCGAGTGCGTCAAAGCTGGAACGTGAAAGCCCCAACTCGCATTAGTACCTAGTATTACCATACAGTCGCTATGCGGGGTACGTCGAGGCCAACCCGTCCAACTCCACCCAGATCGTATATTCAGACTGTGACTACCTCAAGACGCGTGGCCTTCTACACGCTCGGCTGCAAAGTGAACCAGGCTGAGACGGATCAGCTAACATCGCAGTTTGCCGCTGCGGGATTCCAACCCGTACCCTTCGACTCCGTGGCCGACATTTACGTCGTCAATACGTGCAGCGTCACACACGTTGGCGACAGCAAGTCGCGACAGATTCTTAGGCAGGCGAGAAGAACGAGTCCAGGAGCGATGGTGGTTGCCACAGGATGCTACGCGTCAGTCACTGCCAATAGGTTTCCCATTCCCGATGCGCTAATCGTCAGGAATCGCGATAAGGACCGACTGCTGGACATTGTTTTGGAAGCTATCGGACGGGAAGACTCCACAGTATCGCGTCCCATGGATGACGATAAGTATGTGGCACAGGGGCTCCTGGATCCGTCGGAAACGGCAACACGATGCCGGCCGATGGTCAAGGTTCAGGATGGATGCGATAGCGCTTGCTCCTACTGCATCATTCCGCGTGCTAGGGGTCGCTCTCGAAGTATCGAACCATCCCAGGTCGTCGCGTCCATAGAGGGGTTCCATCAACAGGGTTATCCAGAGGTTGTAATTACGGGGGTCGACCTGGGTAGCTATGGCGATGGAAGCGAGAGTTACGGGAACCTCGGTTCTCTTCTGGAGAGGATTCTGCAGGAGACATCAATCCTGAGGGTTCGGGTTAGTTCGGTTGAGCCAGGCGACTTCGATACCAAGTGGCTCTCGCTTTGGCGCGATCCGCGCCTCTGCAGGCATCTCCACGTGCCTTTGCAGGCGGGCTCTGACTCCGTGCTCGTTCGGATGCGACGGAAGTACAGCACCGGCCAGTACCTCGAAATGGTTCGGGCGATTCGAGAAGAAATTCCGGGAGTTGCCGTTACAACTGATGTCATTACCGGCTTCCCGGGCGAGAGTGATAAGGACTTTGAGGACGGGATGGCCTTTATAGAGGGCTGCGACTTCGATGGCATCCATGTTTTCCCGTACTCACAACGATCCGGTACGGCGGCCGCGAGACTGGACAGCCAGGTTCCTGAGCCGGTCAAGAAGATGCGCTCCTCAGAGCTGAGAAATCTCGCCGAGCGGTCGAGAGAAAAACATGTGATGCGGTTCCTCGGCTCCATCGGTCAGGTGGTATGGGAGGAAGAACGCAGCGGAGTGTGGAGAGGCATCACGGATAACAACGTCAGGACGTTCTCCTCCGACGAAGGAATTCGCCCACGCCAAGTGGAGCAACGCCTGCTGGCCACGCCGCATGGTCAAGGGGCCTGGGCCGAGAAGCTTTCACCGCTTTAGCCCGAGCTCACTTTCTTCCTGAAGCTTCAAGGCGACCGAATGTCTTAAGAGCCGAGACTCGCGTAACTGAAGCGAAGACGAGACCGCGGATGTCGGTCATTCCGGAAGCTTGAAGTGCCGCAGCACAGGCGTTTAGCGTTGCTCCCGTCGTGGAGACATCATCGATCAACAGGATTGGAGCATCAATCGGTTTTCCGCGCCACTCGAAGGCGTCGCCCACATTGGCCCATCTGCCGAGAGCATCGAGTGCCACCTGGTCGCCTGTATTCCTTCGCCGTCTTAGCCTGTTCGTCAATAAGCTGCACCCGAGGACGGCACGGATCCGCCTGGCCAGCAGCTCTGACTGGTTGTAGCCTCGCTCCCTTCGACGTGAGGGATGTAGCGGAACGGGAACGAGAACCGCCCCAACCACGTCCATAACTCTCGTCGCCATAAGCGGCCCAAGGACCGTGGCGATGTCGTAATGGGCAGAATACTTCAGCTCATGAATCGCTTGACGTGCGCTCCCCTCAAATCTCGCCACAGCTCGGAAGGCGATGGACGGAGCCTGAGGCAGCCCAGCTCCTTGAGATGCGCTGACGGTGGTTGCTCCAGCGCGTCGCGGACTGCGGCAACGCAGGCATAAGTCACCATTTGCGCTTGGTTGCTCGCAGCGTGGACAGACGCTCGCCGCCAGCCAGGAGACACTGCTCCAGCATGAGTCACAGATCCAGGCTCCCGCGCGTCGGCAGCCAGTGCATCGAGGCGGAAAAACCAAGTCCAGCAACTTCCAATCAAGTCGACGAGACGGAACCGCAGGAATCCAATTGGAGGGTCGCGCCAGAACCGCCAATGGCTACTCCTCCCGGTCTAGCTCCGCAAGAACCTGATCCACCTCAACGGTTTGGCCTAGCTCGACGACAACTGCCTTGATCGTACCGGCACGAGGAGCAGCGACTTCATTCTCCATCTTCATTGCTTCGATGACAAAGACAGTCTCGCCCGGCTCGACGGACTCTCCGGCTTTCTTATTTACAGCCATGATCGTTCCATGCATCGGGCTCACGATGTCCCCTGCTGAGTGAACCCGCTTCGAGGTCCTCTTCTCCCGAGCCTTTGATCGCCTGGGCACATTTGAGGCACCCGAGTCAAAAATCCGGACATTAAACCGCTTTCCATTCACCTCAACGCCCATGATTTGTTCCTTCTCGTCCGGAACCTTGGCAATCGAGGCAGGGCTTTGGGCAGGCCCAACGACTTCGGAAAGATGCGCGTCGAGCCAATCTGTCGTCAGCGTACCCGCGATGAACGGTTGAGACTCGAGAATGTTGCGAACGAGCGGGATAGTGGTGGGCACGCCCTCAATTTGAAACTCGGCCAGTGCCCTTAGGAGGCGCAGCCTGGCTCTCTCGCGGTTGACATCAGTCGCGATCACTTTCGCCATCAGGGAGTCATAGTTAGCCGGCATGTTAAAGCCTTGGTACACGCCGCTATCGACCCGTACTCCCGGCCCACCCGGCTCTCGATAGCGACTAATGAGTCCGGGGCCGGGAGCGAACCCCCGAGCCGGATCTTCCGCATTAATTCGAGCCTCGATGCTGTGACCACGAGGCGTTATGTCAACCGTAGCACTGCCCCCTGCGGCCAGAACCAAGCTCTCTCGCACGAGATCTCGACCGCTCGTCTGTTCCGTCACAGGATGCTCCACCTGGATCCTCGTGTTCATTTCCAGGAAGTAGAACTGTGACGGACCAACATAGAGAAACTCCACGGTTCCAATTCCCACATAACCGATGGTGGTGGCGCACTTGATAGCAGCATCCAGCAAGTGCCGGCGATCCTCGGGAGAAATCCCGGCCGCAGGCGTTTCCTCGATAAGCTTCTGACGGCGACGCTGCGTGGAACAGTCTCGCTCTCCCCACGCTACGACGACACCTGAGGAATCACCCGCCACCTGAACTTCGATGTGCCTAGCCTCTGCGAAGTACCGTTCGAGATATACCTCAGGATCATGGAAGTACGTATTTGCTTCCTTGGAAGCTCGTTCCAAAGCTTCTGGTAACTGCTCTACAGAGTCCACCACACGAATGCCGCGACCGCCTCCACCCCCACCCGCCTTGACCAGTACTGGCAGGCCGTGCTGCTCGACGAATCTGTTCGCTTCCTCTGCTGTCTTAACAGCCCCCTCAGTGCCCGGGACCACCGGAATCCCCGCGCGAACGGCGGTCGCCCTAGCTTGGATCTTGTTACCCATCCGGGCAATCGCTTCGGATGAAGGCCCCACGAAGATCAGCTCTGCATCAACAACGGCTTGAGCGAACTCAGCGTTCTCCGCCAAGAATCCGTAACCAGGATGAATGGCATCACTTCCCGAGGCAACGGCTACGCGAATCAGCTCTTCAGCATTCAGGTAGCTATCTTGGGCCGGCGGAGGTCCTACGCGGTAAGCCTCATCCGCCTCCGATACATGGATCGCGTAACGGTCGGCGTCAGAATAAACGGCCACCGAGCGGATGTCCATCTCCCGTAAGGTCCGGACGATCCGCAACGCGATCTCGCCGCGGTTGGCCACCAGCACCTTGCGCAGCCTCACGCTGCCTCCATCCCTTCCCCAAGCGCCATACTCCCTATGTTGCATCAAGTGGGTCTGGTGACCTTGACCATTCGAAGGCTACGAGCGACCCGGATGTCACCCCGGTTAGCGGAGCGGAGATAATAGTAGTGATAGTGGCTTATCCGGGGCGACTTCCGGCGATGCAAGGAAGCCGCTTTTTATGGTGCCCTAAAACTTACGATTTCGAAAACTGAGTTCGATTATGCTCACGCGTCATCGCGCCCTGTTTCTCCCGGCGCTGCTTGGCCTGCTTGTCTTTGCGCTCTACATCTTCACGTTCCCTAACGACCTCCAAGGGAACGGCGACACGTTACTGCGCTATCAAACGACTCAGGCGATTGTGGATGATGGCACCATCTTCGTTCACCATCCGATCTGGACGGACCTCCGAATGGTGATCGCCTATCATCGGCCTCCGGTAACGATTTACGATCCCGGACAGATTTTCGCCATGATACCTCTCTATGTGTTCGGCAAAGCATTGGCGCACCACGTGACGGGGGACTATCGGTACACACCCATCTACGCGACTCACATGCTCGACGATATCTTCGGGGCACTGACGGCAATCGTCTTCTTCTTTATTGCCTTGCGGCTTGGCTTCTCTCGTCGGGTTGCCGTCATTCTGACTCTGATCTATGCTTTTGCCTCTGTCGCCTGGCCCGACGCTGAAAGCATGCTGGAGCACACGGAGGTGACGTTTTTCCTCATGCTCGCTGTCCTTTGCACCCTCAAATATGTGCAAGGAAATTTCCGTCGCCCATGGAACTTGTTCGGCGCCGGCTTGTCGTTGGGCGGTGCATTTCTCACGCGGTATGACACAGGCGTCCTATTCCCGCTACTCCCCCTCTATGTCGCCGCGGCAAGAATGGCATACCGGAAGCCCTTGCTACACCCGGTAGATGCCGACGAAGAAGAGACAGATCGTAGTGTTGGATCTATCATTCGGCATTCGCTACATGACCGTCCGCTTCTGCTTTCCATCCTCAAGGATTGGGTGATATTTGTGGCCGGGTTGGTCCCGGCACTCGCGGCAGCCGGTGCCTGGAACTACGCCCGCTTTGGTTCGGTAACAAAAACCGGGATCCCCCCAACATTTGGAGAGCCGATACTCCGAGGAATGTCAGGACTTCTGGTCAGCCCCGGAAAGGGGATCGTTTGGTACATGCCAATCGTCTTCATAGTGCCGTTCGTACTCCGGCAGTTCTATCGAGAGCACAAGCTCATCACCGCCCTTTTCGCCGCTATCTTCGTTGTCGAGCTCCTCTTGTTCAGCACTGTCATCTACTGGCACGGAGACCCCGCCTGGGGCCCAAGATACATCTACTCGGCGACGCCCTTTCTCGTGTTCCCGCTCGGCATTGTTCTGGAGCGGTGGGGCGCTCTCGCGAGAGGCTGGCGGGCTGCCTTCATCGCTGTCGTGGCTTTGAGCTTTTCGGTTCAGCTAGTCGGCGTCATCAGCCCGCAATACCGGTTTTGGTACCGGGAAATTCATGCTCAGCTTGAGGCACGGGAGGGCTTTAACTGGGGAGATAGGAGTGGCCACTTCTGGTACGACTACTACTGGACGGTAGATCGGAGTCCAATTCTGATCGGCTATCAGAATCTCTACGAGATCACGGCGCTTCGAGTATTCGGTCAGAAGCAGTATGATCTCGTCGCATCGCCCATCCCCCCGAACATGCACATGAGCCTCGCGAACCCGAATGACAACTATGAGATCAATAATTACAACCTATGGTGGATGGGAGTCCGAACTCCCTTCATCGGAACTCACCGCGATGTCGGGCTCGCGTTCCTTTGGCTCCTTTTAGGTGTCGTAAGCCTTGGATTGGTTTGGAGGGAGCTTAACTACACGGGCCCAGCCTCCCAGCGAGTGCTGGTTGAGCTCAAACGGAGACCTGCTTAGCTCCCTCCTTTGGATGAGTCACTGCCGGACGGCATCAGCTCTCAGCGCTAGGGTCATCTTTCGCGGGCCTTGCAGTGCCGCGTCAGATATCAGCCGGCAGCCTCGGTGTGGACGGGCTCCGGGCGACCAGCGCGAGCACTTCGTGCTGAGCGCCCGCCTCGCATGAGGCCCGCGGTGAGCCCAGCTAAGAGGAGGATGCACACCGCTACCACCATCGGCGGCCGCATCCCGTTCAGAAATGCTCGATCAAATACTAGCCGAAATAACGCAGACAATTTGTGTACGACGGCAGGCGGAGTTCCGGCTGGAAGACGGGGGCTGGGCACCTGCCCGGTTCCAAACTTCTGGGCTCCGTTCGCAGCAGCTTTGAAGCCGTGAACGAACGCGGCACGATACGGAGTGGGCACGCGAGTGGCTACAGCCTTGGCCTGCACACTAAGCTGGCTTGCAACGGAGTTTCCCAAAATCGCTCCCCCTACAGCTCCTCCCATCGCCTGTCCCACCTGGCGAATCGTGTTGAGGAAGCCTGATGCCGATCCCGCCATCCTCGGTTCCACATCCCGCATGGCCATGGTCACCATCGGAGCAAACGTACAACCCATGCCGAGGCCGGCGATCGCCAGGGGAAATGTGAGATCCCATGAAGTGTCCGAAAGGGAAAGCGCGTGAATCACGAGAGCCATTCCAGCCGCAAAACAAACGCCTCCAAACATCAGGACATACTTGCCATTGATCTTGTCAGTGAGTCGGCCGGCAAATATGGCAGTCACAAGGGACACGCCCGACATCGGAATGAGGGTGACTCCGGCATGAACAGCCGAAAAACCGAGAACGGACTGAAGAAAGATCGTCATCGGCAGGAAGATTCCGAGGATTGAGTAAGAAACACCCGCCGACACGAAGTTGGCAATAGAGTAGTTTCGGTCGGCAAACAGCGACAGGGGCAGTAAGGGCTCCGCCTTTCCACGTTCAAGCAGTACAAAGACGACAAGCAGGACTACTCCATACAGCAGCAAGCTATAGATGCTGATCAAACTCCACCTGGTGGAACCGATCGAAAAGGACGCGAAGGTATTGATTGGTCCCCAGTTGAAGCGCTGCCCTTCGATGAGTGCAAATACGCCTAAAAATAAGCCGGTGGATGCCAGTCCCACTCCCGTAAAATCAAGCTCGTGCCGTCGGCGTGACCGGATCTCCGGCATAAGAAGTACCGCCGCCACTACGGCAATGATCCCAACCGGCACGTTGATATAGAAGATTGCCCGCCAACTGGCAGATGTCACAAGAAAACCACCAAGTGTGGGCCCGACGACCGCCGCGACGCCTCCGACTGCTCCCCAAACGCCGAAAGCCGCGCCTCGCCGTTCTGGAGGGAAGATCGTGGTGATCACCGAGAGGGTCTGGGGAGTCAGAATAGCGCCACCAACTCCCTGAATAACACGGAATATGATCAGCTGAGTCGAGTTTTGGGCGAATCCACAGGCAGCAGACGAAAGCGTAAAGAGCACAAGCCCTGCTATGAAGAGGCGTTTGGGGCCGAACATGTCGCCAAGACGCCCAGTCGTAATCAGCAGAACAGCATAGACAAGAATGTAGCCGTTCAGGATCCACAGAATCTGGTCGAAAGTTGCGCTAATTCCCTTCTCGATTGCCGGAATAGCAATATTCACAATCGTTGTGTCGAGGAGGATCATGAAGAACCCGAGAGTGAGGACCACGAGCACGATCCATGGGTTCGCCTGGATTCGGGGAGGAATAAGCTCAGGCTGCGCATTCGGACCCTGTGATCCCATAGGTGACTCCATCCAAATAGATTTAGTGCCTTACATGGCACTCGCGCATGATCAAGCTGCGCTACAAGAGGCGACTGGGCTCGACCGCGGCACCCAATTCGTCAAACCCGCTGTTCTTTTCATTCTCCCATCAGCTCAGTTCCTTCCAGACGGTCTCTTGAGTAGCACTAGAGCATCCGGTCCGACGCAGTGCTTCCTCAATAAGCACTCTAAGCGCTTGCCGAGATCGCCAACCGTAGTCCATCTCTGACCGGAAACAGGAGGCATGGACAATGAGGGGTCCATGGTTAAGAATTGGCTCCTATTGCTCGTAGTGTTTCCGTCCATCCTCCTCCTATCTGCCTGCTCACTCCTTCCGGCCACCGCTACAGGGCCAACCTGCGGATGGACGACCACGATTCCATCCAACGGGCAGGCAATGTGCCAAGAGTCATACCGCATCTTTGTGCAGCTGGCTCGTGCGGAGCTCGATAACGATCGGAAAGCAATCCGGAGTTTAGTACAGAATCGATCTGTGGCCTTGAGAATCCTGCGCTACGGTCGCTACTTGCGGTCCGAGAACTTGAGGTACTTACATCCAGCCACGACGTTTCTGATGACTAGCCAGGGGAGAAATCAGGCTTTGGCCTCTGGCGATTTAAAGGGACAGACGACCAAGGGGCACCTCGACCTTGAGGAGGTACTTCGCATCAGATTTGGGAGACATCCCGAAGTCACGGGGGACCAGCGCTACCAGGAGTGGTGAGCGACCGTCAGCTGGACCGTACCCGTCTTGGGCTGCCCCGCACCGGCATTAGATGTCCGTTGCCTACAATGTGACGATTAGGACGTGGGTCTCGTCCGACTTGCCCGCCCAATTCGGAATTCCTCGCTTGGGGGTCCGCTGCAGGCTGTCCCCGCATCACTACTAGGTAAGGAGCTGCTACCGCCATGACCACAATAACCAGCAACAAGCGAACGTTCGGCTCAACTCCCCACGGTGGTACGTTGATCGACCGATTCGTCCCAAATGATGAAGTTCGGGAGCTTTCCCAGGCGGCTGAAAGCATGCCTTCGCAGGTCCTTAACGAGAGGGAAATCTCCGACGTTGAGATGCTCGCCATTGGCGCGTACAGTCCGCTCGAGGGATTCATGGGTCAAGACGACTACACCTCGGTGATCGAATCGATGCGGTTGTCGTCAGGCCTCCCATGGTCAATACCAATAACGCTGCCTTTGAGAGCGGAAGTGGGACCCGGTCAAGACTTGGCGCTCATCCAGGATGACACGGTCATAGCGATCCTCCACGTGCAGTCGGTCTTTGATCGAGATCTAGCCCGTGAAGCCGAGCTGGTGTATCGGACGACGGAATCTGCTCACCCTGGCGTAGCGGCGCTTTATGCCGAGAATCCAACCGTGGTCTCGGGGAAGGTTGATGTCCTTCAGGCTCCGTTGAACAGGGATTTCCCGGAGCACCGTCTCACTCCCAAGCAAACGCGAGCGGCATTCGAGGACCGAGGCTGGGCCACAATCGTCGGCTTCCAAACCCGCAATCCCGTTCATCGAGCTCACGAGTACCTGCAAAAGACAGCCCTGGAAATCGTCGATGGGCTGTTGTTACACCCGCTTGTGGGCGCAACGAAGAGCGACGACGTGCCGGCAGACATACGGATGCGCTCGTACGAGGTGTTGCTAGCAGCATACTATCCCGCTAATCGAGTGCTACTTTCGGTGAACCCGGCCGCCATGCGGTATGCAGGCCCTCGAGAGGCCATTTTTCACGCTCTAATCCGGAAGAATTATGGCTGCACGCACTTCATTGTCGGGCGGGACCACGCTGGAGTTGGAAGTTATTACGGCACCTACGACGCGCAGCACATATTCTTGGAATTCGAGCCTTCTGAGCTGGGTATCACTCCCCTCTTCTTTGAGCACTCATTCTTCTGCCTGCGCTGTGAAGGGATGGCGACCGCGAAGACCTGTCCTCACAGCAAGGAGTCGCACGTTGTGCTCAGCGGAACGCAGGTACGAGAGATGCTGAGCCGCGGTGAGCTACCACCGCCGGAGTTCTCCAGGCCTGAGGTAGCGGAGATCCTAATTGCAGGTATGACAGCAAGTTAGGGCGTCAACCGGTGGCTATCGGGTCCAAACAACCGCGCATAACCGCGGAACAGCTTTCGCCAAAGACCCATTTGAGAATGGACGACCAATGACTCAGCAGATAAGAACTAGGCTTCTCGACCGCGATGACCTCTATCGATTGAAGGTAGTGGGTGATGTGGCAATTACACCGGATGGGTCGCGAATTGCCTACACGGTTAGACAAGCAGATCAGTCGATTGACGGGTATAAGTCAAATATCTACATCTGGAGCGGCACGGATACACGGCAGTTCACCCGTGGAGGAAAGGACTCCGCACCTCGTTGGTCTCCCGATGGAAGTATGCTGGCCTTTCTTTCCGCACGATCGGGGGAACCTCAGCTGTACCTTCTACGCTCGTCCGGCGGCGAAGCCGTTCAAATCACACATCTCCAAAAGGGTGCAGGCGAGCCGGTCTGGTCTCCCGATTCGAGGATGATCGCCTTTGTCGCTCCCACGAGCTACCCTACAGATTCATCGGAGCAGCCAGAGAGCGGCGACACCAAGTCGGAGCTGTCGCGGGTCATCAACCGGGCGATGTTCAAATTCGACGGAAGAGGATTCATCTATTCGACCCGGCAGCATATCTTTGTTCTAGACGTCGAGAGCCGTGACTGCAGGCAGATAACAGAGGGTGACTTCAACGAGTCTTCGGTCTGCTGGGCGCCCGACGGCCGCCGGCTGGCCTTTGCCTCGAATCGAAGACCTAACTGGGACACTGAGCGTGGAACCGACATCTGGACCGTACCTGCGACGGGAGGCACTCCGCTACGCTTCACTCATTCGCCCGGGCAATGGGAGGAGCCGGCGTTTAGCCCAGACGGTCGGGCCTTGGCCTACGTGGGCTACCCCCTTCCGGAAAACGAGCCTGCTACCTACTACGATCAAATCTGGCTAACCGATGCCGAAGGAGAGACCAAGAATCTGCTGGATGGCTGCGATCTTGACGTGGGCCGTTCACTCGTGTCTGATTGGGGCGCCTTTTCTGGCCGGACGCTCACCTGGGATGCCCACGGCATCTCCTTTGTCTCAAGCAGCCGGGGTAAAACCAACATCTACCGAATCCGTAATGGCGACGTCAGCCCGGTCACAGAAGGAGCCCACGACATCACGTCCTTCGCAATTGCCGAAAACGGTTACATCTGCTACTCCAAAGCCGATTTCTCTCACCCTGCCGAGATTTTCCTCGACAGAGGAAGCGGCGAAGAACAAATCAGCCACGAAAATGATCCTCTATTGGCTGAGGTCGAGTTGCACGTGCCGCAACGGGTGGTCGCGACATCAAACGATGGCCAAGAGGTAGAAGGCTGGCTTTTAAAACCAAGTGAATTCGAGCCCTCCCAAACCTATCCCCTTCTCCTGTACATCCATGGCGGCCCGGAGAGCGCTTACGGACACACGTTCTTTCACGAGCTTCAATGGTGGACGGCTCAAGGTTTCGGCGTGGCTTTTTGCAATCCTCGCGGCAGTACCTCCTACGGTCGTGCATTCAAGGAGGCGATACGCGGCGACTGGGGTAACCTGGACTTTCAGGACATTGTCGCCTTCCACGATCAGGTAGCTTCCACACCATGGGTCGATAGGAACCGGATGGTCGCAGCCGGGGGGAGCTACGGAGGCTTCATGATCAACTGGCTCGCCGGCCACACAGATCGCTTCGCGGCGCTCTGCACTCAGCGATCGATTTGCAACATGGTCAGTCAAGGCGGCACCAGTGATCTCGCACCGTTTCGAGAAGAGCGCCTTGGAGGCACTCCGGAACGGACCCCTGAAAGACTCTGGGACCAGTCCCCCTTGAAGTTTGTGTCGAATGTAAAGACGCCAATGCTGATCCTCCATCAGGAGCAGGATCACCGCTGCCCTATAGAGCAGGGAGAGCAGTGGTTCTCGGCTCTGAAAAGGCTTGGAGTCCGCGTGAGGTTTATTCGATTCCCGGAGGAGAGCCATGGTCTGTCGCGAGCGGGCAAGCCATCACGTAGATTCGCCCGTCTCGGATACATGGCCGACTGGTTCCGAACGTTTGTCTAGAACGCTTGCGACAAGTCGCAGGCTACAGAGGCACCAGCTCGAAGGTCGTCGCCAGCTCGCAACCGAGCCTCGGACCGTTCAGTTTGGCTACCTCTCGTAGGAATCGATCAGGATCAAACTCTTCCCCAAGCCCACTTATGTAGGCTTCATGCTCCTTAAGCGAGGCGACGCCGTTCGCAAGCGAATCCGTTACATCTACCGCGTGGGTCGGCTTAGGCGAGCCCGAGAAGAGCACCATCCTTGTCTCGTTCCAAGGCTCCAATCCTTCACTCAACAACTCGGGAAACACCCATCGATTTCCGGCATCTCTGGCCGCATCTACCAGGGCTGTCCCCACAGCCCGATGATCGGCAGAGTTCCATGCAGAACCACCCCAGGTAAGGTGTGGGTTCAGGGAAATCAAGACATCTGGACGGTATCGACGGATGCCTCGAGCAATATCTCGGCGCAGCGGAAGTCCGTACTCGATTACTCCATCGTTATGGTCAAGGAACTCAACTGTGGAGACGCCCACTCGCAGTGCACTTTTCCGCTCCTCCTCGACTCGAATTTCTGCCACCCTTTCGGGATTCAGGCCATCGATACCGGCTTCTCCCCGTGTAACAAGCAAATAGACAACACTTTTGCCCTGTCCCGTCCAACGAGCGATGGCACTGCCGCTGCCATACTCCAAGTCGTCTGGATGAGCGACAACCGCCAGGGCGGATGACCAGTCCTCAGGCACCGGATCCAATAGTGATTCTTGGGACATTAGGTCATCCTATATGACCGCTCGCATCCTGAACGGCGCGGGTACTGATCCTGGCCACGCGCGGGAGTCGAGCCTTCAATTGGGTCCATTTGGGTCGACGACTGAATTCGCTCGGATGGAGGCGGCAAGCTCTTGAGCGAGCTCGGGCTGGATGAGACGGACGAATCTGAATCTCCGGTGTCCCATGCCACTGAGCGCAACTGACAAGGGCGTGTGCCAGTCCCGCAACAAGGTCACCATCCACGGCCACTCCGTCTTCAAGATGAATTGTTCGAACCTCGAACAAGCCGGCTGACCTGTGGGCCTTGGCGTCCAGACGGCCCACGATCTGATCCCGATGAAGAATAGGAAGAGTAAAGTAGCCAAACTGTCTCTGCGGTCCCGGCGTGTAAACCTCGATGCGGTAGTGGAACCCGAACATCTGCTTGGCTCGGGAACGGTCCCAAACAACTGGATCAAAAGGTGAGAGTAGCGTTGTCGCGGTTGGAACGAGACGCCCTCGAACAGCCGAGCGGATAGAGCGGATGGCATCAACGTGTGCGTACGCCTGGCTCGCCCCAACCATCTACCTCCACGCTCATTAGGGTCCCGGCCTCGACCTCTTGTTTCAGAATTGCCGCGACGCCACTCTTCTTGAGACGAAAGTAATCGGGAACCCAGGAAGCTCTTGCAATCCCAAGGCACCTTACCGCCTTCACGGTTAGAGCCCGAATCGCGGCTTCCCTCGAAACTTCCTGAAATCGCTTGCCTCGCAGAACCCGATCCGGAAGCGCATAAACCCTCTGGAATCCCGCGTCCCGACGAGCGATCATCAGCTGACCTGTGGCAAAGAGGCTTTCAAGCGCTACCTTCTCAGGCTTCCACGACCACCACCCGCTGGCCTTGCCTTCACGCTTGAAGTCCGAAGAGCGCACAAGTCTCTTGCGGCGCACCAACTCGAGCACCTCCGAGGCAACCTCGCGGTTCGCCTCGATCCAGGCTCGGCTACGAGGAAATCCTTCCCGGGCGAAAGGAAGGTACAGCTCGTAGTCCTCAATCGGCAAGAAGCAAGCGGCGTGCGACCAGAACTCGAAAATCCTTCCCGCGGCCAATAGCTCGTTCAGCCAGGTCGGCTCGTAACTCCCGAGCCGGCTCCAGAGCACAAAGTACGGGCTTCGTGCGACAACGTTGATGGTGTCGATTTGAAGCGCGCCCATTCTGCGGATGGCCTTGAGCACGTCCGACTTAGTAGGTGTAGTTTGGGGTCTTCGAATCAGCCCTTGCGCGTCTAAGTGAACGGCGCGAGCCATGCTCTCGGAAATGCGCATAACGCTTCACACTACCCCAAGAGCATCGTTTCTCTTAGCTCAAATCGCGCCTGAACAGTCGAAGTCGATGTTGGTGCAGACTCCCAATTGAAAGGCCATCGGGTGCCCAATCCCTGAGAACCTTTTTACAGCGCAGGAGCAGACGGCGGCGAAGTGAGGTGACGGAATCTTTCCTCGACTCTCGCCGCCCTTCGACCTTCAGCCTGGCCCTTAGGCGGCTCGGCCCCAGATCTTGTTTCGCTGGAGGGCCAGCTCGTTCGGCGGCGTCGGCCTGCCAATATGGTACCCCTGAACGAGGTCGCAGCCCAGTTCTGCCAGCAGGTCCAGCGTGGCGCCATCCTCAACACCCTCGGCCACGATTCGCAGGCCGACAGAGTGACCAAGCTCGATGGTGGACCGCATGAGGTGACGCTCGTGACCATCATCCGCCGTGAGGCCGACGACGAAAGCCCGATCCAGCTTTAGCTCTCCGACCGGCAGGTTGGTGAGATAGGCGAGAGAGGTCACGCCGGCCCCGAAGTCGTCGATGGACACAACCAGTCCCATTTGCGCCAACCGTAGCATGGATTGACGGGCCACCTCCAGATCGGACATCACCCAGTTCTCCGTGATCTCGACCACCAAAGACGCTGCCGGTAGCCCATGACGGTCGAGAACGTCCTTCACGGTCGACACGAGGTCCCTTTGCAGGAGGCTGGAAGAAGGCACATTAACCGAAACCGAAATATTGTTGCCATTGGCACGCCACGCGGCACACTGCGAGACTGCTCTCTCGAGAACCCAGTCCGTGATGGCATGTATCTCTCCGGTTTCCTCCGCGATGGGCAGAAAGGCATTGGGGGCGAGAAGCCCCAAGCGCGGATGCCGCCACCGAATGAGTGCTTCAACACCGACGATCGTTCCCTTGCGGAGGTCGAGCTGCGGCTGATAGTACAGAACCAGCTCGTCCTCCTCGATTGCGGTGTGGAGCTCTTCGACGAGCCGCATACGGTTACGTTCGAGGTCGATCTCGGCTACGTAGCTGGCCAGGCGGGTCTTCTCGGTCTTCGCGCGGTACATGGCAAGGTCGGCGCACTGAAGCAGACTTTGAGAATCCTGAGCGTTATCGGGGGCGATGGCAATGCCGATGCTAGCGCCGACGTTCGCAGTGACACCGTTGAGTTGGAAGGGGTGATCCAGGCAGGTGGATAACCGTAGCGCAACGGTTGTGGCTGCCTCCAGGTCACAACCGGGCAGGAGAACGGCAAACTCGTCTCCGCCGAGCCGGCCCAAGATGTCGCGATCCCGAAGCACGCCTGCCATTCGGGCCGCCAAGAGTTTTAGGAGGTGATCGCCCGCCGAGTGGCCAAACGAGTCGTTGACTTCCTTGAAGTGGTCCATATCCACAAACAATATCGCGAAAGACGTGTCTCCTACTCCAGATGACCGGCCAGCAAAGTAGGCGTCGAGCACGCGGAAGAGGTGGCGCCGGTTCCAGACACCGGTCAGCTCATCGGTTGCGGCCTGACCATGTTGGAAATCGCTGATGGCGCGGGTCTCCCGAAGCAGACGAAACATCCGGACGGCCGCGACGATGATGGTCAACATGGCCAGCATGCGTGCGACTCGGTTCAGGGGGATAAGAATGTCGATAAGGGTAATCAACAGAGCCGCCACAGCGGCCACGTTGGGCAACGACACATCGATTCGATGACGGACTTCCCACGGGGTCGCCGGCAATGATCCAGAGCATGCCATCACAATCATACCCACCGGAACGAGCACCGCCTGGACGTGGACACCGAGGCCGGACTGGCTTATCGAAAGAGGAAACCGGTGAGCCAACCATCCGCAGACGGTGAGGGCGGAACCGAGGCCGAGTACAACGGAGGTGACCGTCTGCCGGCCCGAGGTTGCGGCGAAACCGCCCGCAAGGACCGCAGCCGTCGTGACAACCGCCGCCAGCAGTGCCAGATGCATGTCTGCATCTAGATTTGGTCCGAGGGTGACCTGTGACTGAAAGGCGACCAAGCCGCTTACCGCGGCAGCTCCAAGAGCCGCCATTATGCCGTTGATCCAAGCGGAAGTCCCGGCTCGACGAAGCTCATGCCACGACAGGGCCAGGCTAGCCGCTATGACGACTGGGAAGAACCACAAGTGGAATGACTCCACGACCAGGTGACTTACGTGGAAGCCTAGCGAGACCAGCGCCTGACCGATATCGCCGAATGCCCACGACACCACCCCGATGCCCACGATGAACCCGATGCGACCCCCGTAGCCAATCCTTGAAGCAGCCAGACAAATGGCGCCCGTCGCCAGCTCGAGTCCCGGCACGATGAAGGGCACAGCAGATGAGCCAGGAGGAGCGATACGGAGGGCGAACAGGATCGTGCTGACCACGAGCATGAGAGCAAGCGCTGCATAGCCGAGCCAGACAGCGTAGAGCGATCGCGAGGGGGGAATCGGATTCAATCCGGATGTCCGCCCGTCGGGAAGAACAACATCATTTGCGATCAAAGGCGAAAACCGATCAATTGAGTACCTCGCCCTGGTGCCGCAGCCAAGGCTCATCCACAGGTTTGGGATATTTCTACCTTGTTACGTAGTCCGTTACTCGGCTCCGGTCAATGCCCCTTTTGGCGCATCTGTATGTCTCAGCTATCCCCGCCGGCAGCCGCCGTGCCTGAGCCCGATGATCATCACTGTCCGTGGAAGAGTTTGGCCTCTCGGCGCGGGGACCGGTAGCACCTTTGCAAGTGTGTGCGGCACGAAACGCAACACGCCTGCCCTTCGCCATGAGCCCGGGCTTCCTTTTGTGGCTGGGCCTAACCGCTTTGATTCATTCCAGGAGCTCCACAGGCCCAATGAGAGGGCCTGGCGGGCCTGCGGAACATAGCCCCTGTCGGACCATCTCGCATCAGGGAACCGGCGATGACACCATCAGCGCTGCTTTGGCACGAAGACCACGTCATACAAGTGCCTCAACCCCCCGAATGAAGCCCTGCACTCGGTTCCATGCGTCCGCCGAAGCCGCTGCAAACTCCGTGGCCCTGCGATCGAAGAAGCTGTGCGGCGCATCCGGATAGATGACAATTTCGTGTGGCACGGCAGCCGCCTCCAATTTACTCTCAAGCTCATTCACCTGCTCCACCGGAATGCCTTGGTCCGCGCCACCAAAGAGTCCGAGAACTGGACCCCGGATCGAGTCAGCCCAGTCAAGGACCGGAGTCACGGCCCCCATCGTCCGGCTGAGCCCGGCATAGAAGCCGGCAACGCCATTGAGATCGTGCCCCTGTGTACCGGCCCAGAACGAAAGCGAACCGCCCATGCAGAATCCTACGGTGAAGGTGGGTACGCGTTCATTTCCTTCACGAATGCGGCCAATTGCGGCCCGTAGATCGTAGCCGAACGTTTCGGGAGTCATCTGCTGGACATGGGACATGAAGTCGAAAGGTTCAGTTCTATCGTTGTTCTCTGCCGTTCGGCCGAAATAGTCAATCGCAAGCGCGCGAGTCCCGGACTCTGCGAAACGCATGGCAAGCTCCACGTAGAACTGATGGAGCCCTCTCACATCCGGCAGGATTACAACTTGGGAAAGCGCCTCATCACCCGGCTCCGCGAGGTAGCCCAGGAATTTCGCACCATCCTCTGCCGTGAGTTCGATCTCGGTTCCTGTCGCTCCCGTGTTTTCCAGGACTGGTAAGGGTGGTCGAGCGTCATCATCAAAGCACATTGTTACCTCCGTTCGCTGGCTGAGCGTCCATTACAGCCCCTCATAGGAGCACGATTCATTCCGGCGATGGGCCTCTTGGCGAGCGTCTGATCGTCTATGTAGGTTTGTAGCCCCCGTAGAGGGCATGGCCAGATCGCGACCAGAATACATCGACTCCTTCGTAGCCTGCCTCATCAAGCCAACCAAGATGTTCCGTCAGCATCGAAGGCTTGTCGACCGGGTCGGGATAGCGGAAGAGATTCCATTCGAGTTCGAGGAAGCTCTCAAAGTCGCTCAGGCTCCCGGTACGGGCGAGTGAATGTTCGCGTACATCGCGCTCGTAGCACCACTCGTAATACCGCGCCTCCTGTGCAGATGCCGGAGCGATCACGTCCGCAAATAGCAACGCTCCGCCCGGCTCCAGCCTTTCGAACAGCCGCCTATAGAGGTCGCGCTTAGCATTCCCGTCGAGGTGATGAACGGCTAGACAGCTGACGAAAGCTCGAACCGGAAGCGGAAGTGAATCAATCCACGAAGATTCTTGTAGACGGAAAGGTCTCAGCTCAAGTCGTTCCTGGTACTTTTTCAAACGACCAGCCGTCTCCTGCAGCATCCGTGGTGAGCCGTCCAGAGCAAGAGCGCGAGCTCCTGTGAAGTGCGATACGACGGCCTCCGTCAACCAACCTGTTCCCACTCCGAGCTCAACGATCGTGAATTGTTCCGCTTCGCTAACAGGAAGTAGCCGCAGGATCGCATCGGCAATATCGCCTCGCCACGGGACAAAGGAGTCACCGAAGCGGACGAAGATGTCGGACGCCTCCTCATTCCACGTTTCCACGTCGTCAGTCACAACTAATGCTAAGCGCGCCGTGCTTCGAGCCGGATACTTACGTGGTTTAGCGCCCAGGTGAAATTCACGGCTCGGCGCGAAAAGCCTCCGCCTCGATCTCAACCCTCCAGCGGGGATCCAAGAGACCGGCGACGACCACCATGGTACTCGCGGGCCGGATCGATCCGAAGTATCGTCCATGCACCCGGCCGACGGCAACAGAGTCGGCTGGGTTCGTGATGTACATGCGAGTTCTGATGACATCCTCCAACTTCATGCCTGCTTGCTCGATGGCGTCCGAGATTATCTCCAGACATCGATTGGCCTGCCACTCTATATCTTCGTCACATTCACCGTTTTCGCCGATGGGAGCTGTGCCCGACACGACGACTCGATTTTCAACTCGGACGGCCCTGGAAAACCCGATCGCTGGCTCGAACGGGGAATGCGATGAAATGAGGCGGTGGGAGGACACTACAAAGCATACTCGAATCTCGCCGTCACCACGGCAGGGTAGAATCCGGCACAGACTAGAGAGGTTGGGGGAGTGATGACTCAAGAACAATTCGATCGAATAGCAAAGCTGCTGAACCGTCTCAGCGACCGCGGTGAGCGCGATGAAGTGACCCGCGAAATTGCCAAGGTGCTGAAGCAAGCCGAAAGCGGTTTTGACGAGGAGCGGTTCTACGAGCTGGCAAATGTGGAGATGACGCAAGACCACTAGCTCGAATCGAGTCGGAAGCTCCATTGGGCCGAAAACTTAACTGGCCTGAGGTAATTCCGGCTCGCAGCTGTAGAAGGTTCTAAGGCGTTCCGATAGCCACTGGCGGTTCAACCCGACACGTCCGCCTGTGCTATTCTCTTTTGAATCCTGATATGATTATCAGGATTAGGAGAGCGCCCAATGCACGTAGGACGCACAGGGAAGTATGCGATTCGCACCGTTCTCGACCTGGCCGAGACGGGCGGGAGTACTGTCGAGTCCCTTTCGACTAGGAATGGGATTCCTGGCGCATACCTGCAGCGGCTAATTCCCTCCTTAGCAGAGGCCGGCATCGTTCGCTCCAAACGAGGCCCGGGCGGCGGTGTCGTCTTGGGAAAGGAGCCATCTTCGATAAGCCTCCTGTCTATTCTTCGGGCCGTCGGTGCGGATAACGAAGATGACGACAGCGCTTGGCTCAATGTGATTCCGTTCCCCCAGCGTGTCAGATTAGAGTCTGCCGAGCGGCAGCTCTTCGAGGAGCTGGAGTTGTTGACGCTGGCCGATATGCTTCCGCTTGGGCGAGAGACGACCACCACGCAAGACATCAGGTTGCTCGAGATGCTGCCTCCTCGCCGACTCGTTGACTTCATCGGACGGCAGGCCGTTACCAGTACGCGAGCCAATCACTGCGCAATCTACTTTGGCGGCGCAGCCGCGGGGTTCTACACCACAGCCTTTGATAACCGAGAGAGGCCGATCGCCGGCCCGTCTAGCACGTCCATGCCCTTGGTTCAGACCTGGGTCCCATTCATTCCTGTCGGAGTCGTTGCTGAGGCAGCGCGCGTGGGACATCCTATCCTCGTGTCCGATGTCATGACGGACACTCGCCCCTCGAGGGAAATGGCTGTTCGATTCAACGTGCGGTCGGTCTCAGCGGTACCGATTCATGCGGGACGTGAAGGGTGGGGAGCACTCATCATTGCCAAGCAGCGGCCTCATCGCTGGTCCGAGAAAGAGGTTGCAACGGAGATTGAGCTGGCCGACATCGCCCGCCTGGCGATCATCGGTCACAGTCAAAGCGTTGCTCATCACGGCCTACCAGCGCACGAGGAGAGTCACTAAACAGAAGAAGTTCAGTACCTGACATCACCACTGGGCAGTTAGTCGTCATCACCGAAACAACAAACAAGAAGGAGACAGACCAGACCATGGATGTTATTGGCGCCGGTTTTGGAAGAACAGGAACGATGTCCCTCAAGGTCGCACTGCAGCAGCTTGGATTCGCTCCATGCCTGCATATGATTGATCTTCTGGGAGGCCAGCCCGAGCTGTCGGACACTTTTCGGGAAGCTTACGAAGGCAAGTCAGTGGACTGGAAGGAATCACTGAAGGAGTTTCGCGCCACGGTGGACTGGCCCGGATGCAGCTTCTACAAAGACCTCATGGAGCTTTATCCTGATGCCCCCGTGATTCTCACCGTTCGTGATCCAGAAGCCTGGTACAAGAGCACGTACGACACGATTTACCAAGCTGCCCTCCAAATCGTGGAGATGCCGGAATTCGCGGACCGGCCGGTAACCAAGATGCTGCAGACCATCGTCTGGAACGGGGACCTGGAAGGAAGGTTTGACGATAAGCAACGTGCGATCTCAATATTTGAGAACCATAATCAAGCCGTAAAGGATTATGTGCCAGCCGACAGGTTGTTGGTCTACGAAGTCAAGCAAGGCTGGGAGCCTCTCTGCCGGTTCCTCGGCGTGGACGTGCCCTCGTTTCCCTTCCCTCACGTGAACGATACGAAAAGCTTCTGGGAGAACATGGAGGCAGGCAACATCACGTCAGGAGAAGAAGCTCGAAAGCTCAATGAGGTCACTGATCCGGTTGCAGCCACCTAAGAGGAGTGATGGGGTAAGGCAAATCCTTTAGGCGGGAAGCTCAGCACCCGAGGCTTCCTATCCACCTTGACGCTCGGCGGCGGGGTGAGCCGCGGTCAGCGTCTCGATCGAATTCTGTCGCGAAGTCGTGCTCGAACCTGGGACAATGACAGCAGAGTCTGAGCCAGGAGGCGAGTTTGGCCGGCGGTCTTCAATGGGTCCTGTGCGACTATGGCGGAGTGCTTTCGGAGATGCAGCCACGGGACTCTGTGGATGCCATGGCAAAGCTCTGTGGCCTCGATACCAGCGTTTTTGAGGAGCGCTACTGGAAGCGGCGGGCCGAGTACGATCGGGCAGACCTGACGGTAGAAGAGTACTGGACGGACCTTCTCGACTGGTCTCCCTCATCCGAAGAGGTGACCGCCTTGGATCAATTGGACGTGAGCAGCTGGCTTTGGCCGAATGACGACTCGATGGCTGCTATTGCCAACCTCGTTCGCCCCACGGGCGTGGGGCTCGCGATTCTCTCGAACGCGCCCGCGTCTTTGGCTCGACGACTGCAGCACATCGACTGGCTTGGGGACTTCATGCCCAAGTTCTTCAGCTGCGATCTTCGCTTGGCGAAGCCCGACCGTCGCATCTTTGAAGTCGTGGTGAGCGAATTAGGGTCTCGGCCTGATGAGATTGCGTTCCTGGATGATCGAATCGACAACGTGGAGGCGGCAACAACGTCAGGATTGATGGCGTTCCACTTTGAGGAGGCTCGATCTTTCGACTGGAGCGGTATGCTCAGCCAACTTCTAGATTCAACCGCTGCGTCATGAATCGCAATTCTAATGTCGAAGGCTGACCCTCGAGCCACTTTTCGCCCCACCTCTTCTGAATCGCACAAACCTCTCAAAACAGCGCAATTAGTGGCGATAGCAAAGGTGTTCCGGTCGTTCGCACACGAGCGAACACGGAGTCTCCTTCTAGCCGCTTCCAACAGCAGGAGGGCCGAGCGATGGGTGACCCGCTACGGGATGCGATTGGGAGCATCCAGATTCGTGACCGGTGAAGACATTGACGACTGCATCCGCGTCATCAAAGAGCTAAACGGACAGGGTCTCAAGGCGAATGCAGCGATTCTCGGTGAGGCGGTAACGGATCGGGACGACGCGCTGAGGGCCAGGTCAGAGTACGAGCTGCTGGTGGGGCGGCTGCGCGGAGAGGGTCTCAATGCCTCGGTGGCTCTCAAGCTCACCCTCCTCGGGCTCCGGATGGACGAAACGTTTGCGCAGGAGAATCTCGGTTACCTGCTAAGAAGGGCAGAACTTCACAACCTGTCGGTGGGTATCGACATGGAAGAGTCAAAGTACGTCGATTCGACCTTGCGCATTTACCGTCGAATGCGTGAACTTGGCCACACCAATATCGGTGTCGCCCTCCAGGCTTATCTCTATCGGAGTCTGGAGGATCTCGAATCGCTCCTGCCACTCAGGCCGAATGTGCGAATCGTCAAGGGCGCCTACTTAGAGAGTGCGAAAGTAGCATTTCCGGTGAAGGCTGACGTAGACCGAAACTATTTGAGAATGGTCGAGCTATCACTGTCAGGCGACGGGTACACCGCGATTGCCACTCATGACGAATCGATTATCAAAGCCGTGATCTCGTTTGTTCACGAACACGGCATCGGAAGAGACCGCTTCGAGTTTCAGCTGCTCTACGGCATTCGACCCAGCCTTCAGCAATCGCTTGCCCAGGCCGGCTACACCGTCCTCGTGGCCACGACATTCGGAACACACTGGTACCCGTTTTTCATGCGAAGACTCGCCGAACGGCCAGCAAACCTTTTGTTCCTTCTCCGAAGCCTGGCTAAGAGCTAGGGGAGTGGGAGGCAGGGTAGCGGCACCTTCGACACGCGACTTGTCCCTGCTAAATGTCCGAGATCTCCTTGAGGAAGCGGCTAGTGATTCGGCAGATTCGACTCTGCTGGTCTACGACAGTCGTGAAGTCTCATACGGGGAATTCGCGGTTCAGGTACGGGCTGCCGCATCTGCGTGGCAGGCGCTGGGAGTGCGAAAGGGCGATCGTGTTGGCTTTATGCTGGAGAATTGCCCGGAGTTCCTCGTGGCCTGGATGGGTCTCGCATACAACGGGGCGATTCTCGTGGCGATCAATACCCGTTGGACACCCGAAGAGGTAGGACACTTCCTCAATCTGACCCAACCCCGTTTCGCCCTCATCGGTCGAGCGCACGAAAGTACCTTCTCGGCAGCGAGATCCTCCGGACTTGGCATCCGACAAGTAGTGACAATTGGCACGCAGTCGCATTGGGAGGAGTTTCTTGCTTCGGGAACAACCTACCTGCAATGCTTCGAGCCCGTCGAACTGAAGAGCAGTGACGAGATCAGCTTCATCAGCACCTCAGGGACGACAGGGCGACCGAAAGCAGTGATGCAAACGCATGGTAACTTCGTACTCACCGGTGAGGGGTACGCCACGTGGATGGGGCTTCAACCAGGGGAACGCTTGTACCTCTGTCTTCCGCTGTTCCACATCAACTCACAGGCTTACACCTTCATGGGAGCAATTGCCGCCCGTGCATCGGTTGTTGTAGTCGAGCGTTTCAGCGCATCCCGGTTCTGGTCCGACATGGCGAAGTACGACATCGATGTCTTCAACTACATCGGTTCAATGCTGGCCATCCTGCTGAAGGCTGACCCGTCGACCGCCGAACAGTCTCATCATGTGCGTCTAGCCTACGGAGGGCCAGCGCTTCCGGGTGACGTCAGAGCTAAGGCAGAAGACCGCTTTCGGATGAAGTTCATATCGGGAATTGGCATGAGCGAGAACACCTACGGACTCATCGAATCACATTCGGGAGAGCGACGGCCGGGGTCGTTAGGAAAGCCCCGCCAGCATGCAGATGAGAGGATTCGAAACGAAGCCAGAGTTGTTGATGACCAAGGGAACGACGTACCGGCCGACAGCATAGGAGAGCTGATCTTCAGAAACCCCGTGCTCATGAAGGGGTATTACCGCGACCCACAAAAGACTGACGAGACGATACGGGACGGCTGGCTCTACACCGGAGACCTCGTCCGCCGGGACAGTGAGGGTTTCTTCTACTTCGTGGACCGGAAGAAGGACGTGATCAGAGTGCGTGGAGAAAACGTTGCCTCTGCCGAGGTCGAGGAGGTATTGGGCGCCCATGAGTCAGTTCTCGAAGCGGCAGTGGTGGCCATACCATCAGAACTTACAGAAGACGACGTAGCGGCCTTTGTCGTTTGCCGGGAATCGTCCATCATCGAGCCGGAGGAGCTCATTGCTTGGGCTGGAACGAGATTGGCACCCTTCAAGGTTCCACGGAAGGTTTGGATCGTCGACTCTCTCCCCAAAACGGAGACCCAACGGGTGGAAAAACAACAGCTCCGACGGATGGCAAGTCAACGACTCACCCCCGAGCAGGCACCCCGAGACGCTGACCATTGAAGGGAGTGAGATGACACGACAGCCAAAGGCACGCTCGAAGATATCGTCGTCGACCCCAGACACAGTTAGTGTTCGGGGCTTCGACTTGGCTCACGATCTGATGGGCAACGTCAACCTTGGAGAAATGGCGTTCTTAGAGCTCACGGGAGCATTGCCCGATGAGGGGACATCCATCGTCTTCAATGCCATGCTGGTTTCTTTGGTCGAGCATGGAGTTACTCCCAACACTCTGGCCGCACGACTTACCTACCTCGGTGCGCCCGATGCGCTGCAGGGAGCCGTCGCCGCCGGTCTCCTTGGTCTTGGCGGTGTATTTGTGGGGAGCGTGGAGGGCGCGGCCCGCATCCTACAGGAGGCCATTGAAGAGAATAATGGCCCAGAGAACCTTGCCACCTTGGCGAAGCGTATCGTCCAAGATCTTCACCAGCGCCATGAGATCATTCCGGGCCTCGGCCACCCCATCCACAGGCCAGTTGACCCTCGAGCCGTTCGACTCTTCGATCTCGCTCGACAGTACGGGCTCTCCGGCCGTTACGTTTCGCTGATGGAGGAGATCGCCAAGGAGGCAACCTTGGAGCTTGGACGTCCTCTTCCCATTAACGTTACAGGTGCCATCGGTGCCGTTGCCTCAGAGATCGGCCTTCCGTGGCGCATATGTCGGGGGCTCGGGCTTATGGCTAGATCGATCGGACTGGTCGCTCACATCATGGAAGAGATGGAGGAGCCGATTGCTCCTGGATTATGGCGCCAGGCCGAATTAGAAGCCGAGGGCTGATCCGACTGCCCGGGCTGTCAACCTCCGGGAACCATTGGACGTGAGGATGCAGCCGGACCTACACCTGCCGGGGTGACGGCAGAGACCGAGAAGACGTACCGATGCCCGGCAGCGAGATTACGGAAGACCGTGAAAAGAGCGCCCCCGGCGTTCGAAACAAGCAAGGAGCGCTCGCCCCCAACCACGAGCGTTTGCTTTCCGGATGAGACTTGGTACGCAATCACCGGCCATCCTCCATCCTTCAAGGGTGCGTGCCAGTGGACACTAACTGTATTGCCTTCGACGTAAGCACGCATCGTTGACGGTGAAAGTGGCAGCCGTTGCTTATGGAGCTGAGCTTCTATCGCCGGCGAAGGAATCGAAGGCGTACTTGGCCCACTTGCACTCGTGGCAGTCACGGTGAAGGAGTAACGGCCGGTGGTGGGTAGGCCTTGGACAACCGCATAGCCCAATCGTTGAAAGTCGTTCGCGGCGATCGTCGCTTCCTGTCCCGTCGATGAGGTGACCTGATATGAAACGACTGGATCAGCTCCATCTGTAGAGCTAGGATCCCATGTGACATAAGCGGCGCCACCCTCAGAGCGTGCCGCGACCCGTTGGGGCGGGAGGGGAAGAGAGGTACCGGTGGGTTGCCATGCCAAAATGTTCCGAAAACCCGCTTCGATCCCTGCATTGCTGACCAACGTGCGTGGAGCGTCGTCTGGCCCACTTATAAGCCTGTTGTTGGAGACGGTAAGTCCTTGAGAGGACGACAGTGGGGTGGCTTGCTGCCAATAGTTATTCGCAATAACAAGTGGATCATTTCCCCCGCTCGCGGCGGCCTATAGTCGAGGTGCGCAGCACCCCAGTCGTCGTAGTCGTTGTACAGAACGTTGTCCGTATACGTGATAAACGTCGCTCCGTTGTCGGTGTAGAGCGCGTGACCCCAGTCGAGCTGATCATGAATCACATTCCCGACGACCCGCTCCCCGTCCTTCATGGACGAGCCGGTAACTCCTTGCGTGTATATCCCGCCGCCGTCGCTGAGTACCTGCAGGTAGTCGTAGATGAGATTGTCGTCAATCACATTGTCGCGGCTGAAATTCGGAATCGGAGGCTTCTTGATCTTGTCGAGCCACCCGCCCCAGCCAATAGAGATTGCCGTATACGACGTGTGATCGATCTGGTTGTGGGAGATGGTCGACTCGGAAGCGTATCCCACGTCAATTGCCACGCCCCCATGAAACTCAACCGGCAAATCGTACAAATGGTTGTTTGTGACAGTAATCCCGGCTGTCTCGGATAGTGGGTTTGCTTGTGGCATATTGACGTTTCCAATCTCCAGGCCATTCCCAGAAACGTCGGTGAATATACATCCGTTCACTTCGTCGCGTTGCGAACCGTTATCGAGATTAAGAGCCGCTCCTCCCAAATGAACGAACCGGTCGCTGAGAAAACTCAAATGACGGTCATACGAAAACTGCACATTACCAGGCTCCTTGGTCCATGCACCATAGGGGTAGGTACCATGCGGCGCGAACTCGCCAAGTCCCTCCGTTGCGTAACCCCGTTTTCCTGTGATCGTGTAGTTGGCCTGGATCTCGGAGAATCCCTGCTTGGAGCTGGGCTGAAGCCACGTCGCGTACGAGAGCTCAAGATTCGAGAAGACGAGATTGTGAATCGGCGCTTCCGCAGTTCCATTACCCATGAGAAGCGACTGCAGCGCGGGCGCCTCCACATCAGCCCTGTTCATGTCCTCTCCCCTACGCGGGATGTAGTAGAGACGCTTTCCGGCCGTGTCGAGATAGAACTGACCGGGATGATCGAGAAGGGGAAGGGCGTTCTCAACGTAGGAGGGCTGCTCCTGATTAGAAAGGCGGGGCGGCCCCACCAGCTCGACTGATCGCTTCTTATCATCGGGTTCAACGATCCGCCTTGTCGAGTTGTTCCAACATGGCTCAGCCATGGTGATAACGCGGCCTCGGATTGACGCCACTGGGCAGATGGGCTCCGTCCACTGGCCTAAGCCATTCGTCTTCACGTTCCAGATTGGGCCACCACCGGTATACACAAATTCAATTTCTTGTGGATTCGGCCAGCTGTCCATGATTGATGAGGAGGCAATATAACCGGTCGCCGTAGCTCTTACCTTGACGGGCAGTGCTCCGGCCGCCATGGTCGCTCTCATGCCATTAACGTAGATCTGACGTGTGCGAAGTGAAGCGGGAACCGGGGCGCTCCATATATTCCGGATCGGATCGGAGAGGCTCCAGTCGGTTATCTGTAAACCTCCGCTAATAACCGCATTCGTGTTCGGCATCGATGACCAGATTACATTGAACCCATTGGTCCCGGAGTCTTGATGCGTGAACTGGAGCGGCTCCGTAAGCCGGTAAGTCCCCCCTTCGAGATAGACCGTGATATTGCCGGTCATGTGGGTGTTCATCCTCCGGACCAGGTCGCGCGCGTAGGAAAGTTGCTGCACAGGCTGAGAGTACGTGCCTGGATTGGAATCACTTCCAGTAGGAGACACGAAAACCTCACGGTTTTGAGTTGTGGCGCTCCCGCTAGACAACGAAGCCGGCGGATATGAAGTCAGTGGGGAAGCAGCACGCGCTGTGGGAGCTGAGATAGCAGAACACCACACCCCAAGCGCGAGGACCAAAGCGCCGACGCCGAAGCTTTTAGGCCACCGCGTGGCTGAACCTCTTCAAATTCTCTCGTGACCTCGACTCTGAAATGACTCCTGAGTATCCCCTACCGTGGCCATCGTCCGCCACTGCGTGCAGCGCCCTACTGCGGCCTGAGGGGACACGTGCTTGTTCGGCTCAGATGCCGGGTCCCGAATCAGCCTCGGCCTCTGCAGAGACGCCTCGATGAGGGTGGGAGAATGGCATCGACAAGCATCCTCTCTAGTTGCTCGTCGCCAAGGACAGCCAGGAATTAACTCGCAGCAGGGAGTTGCCCTAAAGGTGCAGAGCAGGCCAAACATCGTTCTCCTTACGTGTCACGACCTTGGGAGGTACTTGGGTTGCTACGGACGGGAAACTGTCAACACTCCGAACCTCGACGCTCTCGCGGCCAACGGAATCCTGTTCCAGAGAGCTTTCTCCACCTCTTCGGGATGCAGCCCAAGCCGTGCCTCGATTGCCACCGGGCGTTATCCCCACAACAACGGCGTACTGGGGCTGACTCACCCACCGTTTGGCTGGGGCCTGAACTCGTCGGAGAAGCACATGGCAACCCTCCTTCAAGAGCTGGGATACCAAACTCATCTCTTCGGATTTCAGCACGTTGCTCCAGAACCCGATCAACTGGGGTTTTACGGGCTGCATTGCGGAGAAGACGAGCAGTGCTCCGACACGGCCTTGGGATGCGATGTTCTTCTCGAGCTCGACAACTTTTTAGAAGGCCCACTACCCAGTCGTCCCATGTACCTCGAGATCAACCTAGAAGAGCCTCACCGGCCCTATGACCAGGGTGGTGCCCGACCTGAGGATACTCGGGGTGTCTACATGCCACCATATCTTCCGAACTCCGATGAAACCCGCGAAGAGATGGCTGCATTCCAAGGAGCGCTGCGGCAAGCTGATGGCGCGATTGGTTCCTTATTGGAAGCCCTCGAGAGATCAGGTGTGGCTCGGAACTGTATCGTGATTTTTATGGCCGACCACGGTATCGCTATGCCGCGAGCAAAGTGCACGCTATACGATGCCGGAATCGGGATCTCTTTGATCATTTCGTGGAGCGGCTCGATCACCCCTGGCTCTCGTGGCGAGATGATTAGCAGCATCGACCTACTACCGACACTGATGGAGCTCTTGGATGCACCCGTGCCTCCGAACATCCAGGGCCGGTCATTCTGTTCACTGCTGCACGAGAGGTCCTACACGGCCAGGTCTGAGATTTATGCCGAAAAAACCTGGCACAGCTACTACGACCCCATGCGCGCAGTCCGTACCGAAAGGTTCAAGCTCATCCGCAATTTCGAGCCAACCTTTGCAGTAGAAGTTCCCGGCGATGTTGAACAAGGGGCGATCTTTCGTCGATTTCTCCAGCTGTACCATAACGGGCCTCACGTCCCTGTCGAGCTCTACGACCTCGAAAACGATCCCTTTGAGCTCGAAAACCTGGTCGACGATGATCGCCTTTCCGACCTAAGAAGCCGGCTCGATTCGCGACTCTGGAGCTGGATGCAAGAAACAAGCGATCCATTACTGTCGAGCGATCTGCTGTTCGCTCCAACTCGGCGGCAGCAGCCATTCGGTCGGGTATACGGCGAGAAACCCTGATAGAGCCGTAGCTTTTCGATCGTTACCTTAACGCTCGAGAGTCCGCAGGGTAGCGCCCTCCGATCTCTCCTTCATGCGCTCCTAGGAGCCGTACGTTGACCAATGTCGCTTGTACTCAGAGGTGTACGTCCGGCCAAGAGACCACCCGGGAGAGCTCAACCAGTCGGAAAGGCGAGTTGGCGCGGTGGGTGGTTGGTGGGAGACAAGAGTCTCCGCCATCAGTGCGCCGATCTCCTCGTCTGTGATGAGTGCGTCGTGGAGAAGCCATGAGAGAACACGTCCCCCTGTCAGTGCCACCCAAACGGGCGCTGGGAGTATGAGGGCACGCGTCCGAACCGCACGTGCGAGGAGCTCGCAGAACTTCTTGAACGTAAAGATTTCAGGACCGGCGGCATCAAGCACCTGCTCGGTTGGAGAAGAGCCTTGCTCCAATGCCAGGGCTGCAACATCATCCACAAAGACCGGCTGAACTCGGTAAGCGCCACTTCCTGGAACCGGGAAGACATGAAGTCGGCGGAGGAGCCAGGCAATGTTGTTGACCAGGATGTCCTCCCTTCCAAACACCAGGGTCGGTCGGATTATGGATACAGGGACTCCGACGCGAACGGCATCCTCGGCTTCTGCTTTTCCACGAAAGTAGGCAAAGGGAGAGTCCCGACTGGGATTGCTCACGCTTATGTGAACGATCTTACCCACCCCCGCCCTCTTGGCGGCATTCGCCAGAATGGCGGTGTTATGAACGGCGTCGGCAAACGTCTCCCCTCCGTGACTGAACCGGATCCAGTATGTGTTGTACAGAACTGTGGAACCTTCGAGGTCGGCCGCAAGTCTGTCGGGATCCGTGAATTGAAGTTTTCGACAGTCAATGTCTGCAACCATCCCATAGGGCGGTCTCCGCACCAGTCCACGCACGTCCACGCCATCAGCGATCAATCGCCTGGCGATGTACTTCCCGGTGTAGCTGAAGGGGCCTGTAACAGCGCAAACATTCGCCATACAGTCCACTCTACCCATCGGAAGAGCGACGAGTGGACCCAGCAGTCGGGTTCACCTTGAACGTCTGAGTAGGATTTGACGTCGCTATCCATCAAGATAGAGGTAGATGAGTATCCAGACGCCGGAACGCACTATATCCCACACTCGACGTGACGACTTACGTAACGTGGCAATCATTGCCCACGTGGATCATGGCAAGACCACCCTTGTCGACGGCTTGCTCAAGCAGTCTCACGTATTCGGAGCCCACGAACAGATCGGAGAGCTGATCCTTGACTCGAACGATTTGGAGCGGGAGAAAGGCATTACGATTCTGGCGAAGACAACGTCCATCCGTTACCGCGGCGTCAAGGTCAATATCATTGATACGCCGGGACACGCCGACTTTGGCGGTGAGGTCGAGCGAGTTCTGGGCATGGCAGACGGTTGCCTTCTCCTCGTCGACGCCGCGGAGGGAGCAATGCCCCAGACCCGCGTTGTTTTGCGACAGGCGCTTGCGCTCGGTCTTCGGCCAATCATCGTCGTCAACAAGATCGATCGGCCAAACGCTAGGCCCGAGGAAACGGTGGAGGGTGTCCACGACCTACTACTGGAGCTGGCGCACACTCCCGAACAGCTCGAAGCTCCCGTAATCTATACAAACGGTCGAGAAGGGACGGCGACGACAAATCTCGAGGACCCGGGCACAACCCTCGAGCCGCTCCTAAACACGATTCTCAGTCACGTTCCCGCACCTCTTGTGGATGCTTCCGGCAGCTTGCAGATGCTGGTTAGCAATCTCGACCACGATAGTCACATCGGTCGTCTAGCCATTGGCCGCATTACTCGAGGAACCATTCGCGCAGGACAGATGGTGGTCGCGTGCGGTGCGGAAGAGGTTTCAGCTCCAAGCCGCGTCACGAATGTGTTTACGGTCGAAGCCTTAACAAGAATGCCTGTCGAAGTAGCGGAGGCCGGGGAGCTTGTCTACCTCGCCGGGCTTGGAGACGTCGGAGTCGGAGACACCATTGCCGACCCAGCCGATCCGGAAGCGTTGCCACGCATCCAAGTTGGCGAGCCGACGCTCCGAATGCAATTCGCCGTCAACCAATCGCCGTTCGCCGGCCGCGAAGTTCAAACGAGCAGTACCTCACGACAGCTGCGTGCCCGACTAGAACGGGAGCTCCTCACCAATGTGGCTCTCCGGTTGGCTGATGGGCCAACCGCGGATAGCTTCGAGGTGAGCGGAAGAGGAGAGCTTCACCTGGCCATCCTTGTCGAAACGATGCGAAGAGAAGGATTTGAGTTTGAGGTGGGCCGGCCAACGGTTATCACGCAAGAGGTCAACGGAGTAACCCATGAACCGGTTGAAGAGTGTCTAATCACCTGTGGTGAAGAGGCAATTGGCGCCGTAACAGAAGACCTGGGAAGGCGAGGGGCGATCATGGAATCCATGCAGCCCGACGTTGAAGCCGGCACTCGACTCACCTATCGCGCTCCAACCCGTGCACTGATAGGTCTTCGCAGCTCTATCCTCACGCTGACGCGGGGAACCGGTTCGCTCTCCACTCGAGTGGTCGGTTGGGAGCCTTGGCGTGCCCTTCCGAGAACGACTCGAAACGGCGCTTTAGTGGCAAGTCAGACGGGGATGGCGGTAGCTTACGGGCTCCTGAATGTCCAGGAGCGAGGCCAACCCTTCATCACCCCTGGAACTCCCGTTTACGAGGGAATGATTATCGGATTGAATCGGCGAGCCGAGGATGTGGAAGTCAATGCCACCAAGCAAAAGCAAAAAACTAGCGTGCGGTCACCCATTAAGGATCAAACGGTCAAGCTGGTACCGGCACACGAGATGTCGCTGGAGGAGTGCCTTGATTTCATTGAGGACGATGAGCTGGTCGAGGTTACGCCAAAAGCTGTCCGTATGCGCAAAAAGATCACGGATGCCGGTTCTCGGATAAAGCTTCGCCGCAGGTCGGGGCAATGAATACTGCGCTGATCAAATATGAGGCTCCTTGTTGGAAGCTGCGCTATGCTTCTGGAGGAGTCGATGCGAGTGGGACGATAAAGTGGAGGAAAACTTGCGGATTATAGTTGTCAACAACGACACGGATTTTCTCACCTTGATGAAAGAGGTTCTAGAAAGCCGGGGGTGGGAAGCCGTTGTGTGTCGGGAAGGAACCGGCGCCTATCCGCTCATCAAAGCGCAGCCTCCGGACCTCGTTGTGCTTGACATACGAATGGAGACGCCCGAATCGGGATGGAACGTTCTTGAGCTGTTGAAGCTTGATCCCGTCACGAAAGACATTCCTGTTGTCGTTTGCTCCGCCGCGGCTCTCGACCTCAAGTCGAAGGAGCAATGGCTGTACGACCGCGGAATCGACGTCTTGCTAAAGCCGTTTGAACTTGACGATCTGTACAACGCTATCGAAAGGGCGGTTGCGGTGGGAGCGGCGAAACCAACGAGTGACTCCTGACAGCCGGACAGAAGAGCGGACGGTCGACATTGGAGGAGAGTAGATGTTTAGCGAGCTAGTTGAGATAGATGAGGTTTGCACAGCCGAATCCGTGGCAGAAGCGAATCGGTTGCTTCAGGACGGCTGGGAGCTGATCGGATTCCATCCGGCGCCAGCATCGTCAGCTGCCTCACCGACAGTCTTTGTTCTTGCCCGAGTCTCCTATGGTGAGGAGGATGAAGATGGCGAAGATGTGGACGTCGAGCTAGAGGACTATCAACAGGTATCACCCTGATCCATCCGGTCGGCTGAAATCCTGGTCAGGCTACCGGCTCAGGGGTCGGGATCGAGGTCGATGAGTAGTCCTGGGTGGTCTGACGGGTAGATACCGGTCCGCTCGCGATCCATCCCAACTCGGGTTACCGACGCCCGTCCTGGATCGAATCCCAACCCGAGAGCATAGTCTATGCGATCGCGATCGGGCCAATGGTCATCTTCTTCAGACCTGGACCGACCGCGCGTCCATAGGTCCATAAACCCAGCCCGTCTCAAGATCTCTAAGGGGTACTCTTGTGGCCTGGTATTGAGATCACCAACGACAATGGCCGGCTTGGAGTTGTTTCTAACAAGATTCGCCAGCATCCTTGCCTCAATCGCCCTTGCTTTTTCCCGCAAGGGGAAGTGAACATTGTAGACGAGAAGCCCCCTGACCTCCGTTCTCAGGATGATTCTGGACGGACCGGCTCCGGGAAAACTCGGGACATCCACCCACGACATGGAAATGCTTGCTCTGGGAGCCAAGAAGGCCAATCCTTCCGCGATTGGTGGTAAGAGCCAGAAGTAGTTGGAAGGGCGAAACACCGAAGAGTAGCCGGCTTGAGAGGCAAGCCAAGTGGCTTGATTTCCGCCAGGCATGTCCCGAAGTCCATGCCGCACTTCCTGCAAGGCAATAAGATCTGGCCGGTACCGCTTGATAAGGTCAACGAGAAGTCCTCGTCGTCGTCTCCAATGACCGCTATAGTTCCAGATGTTGTAGGAGAGTATGCGAACGATGGAAGGCGCGGAATCCCCGGCGACAGTCAATTGGTTACGCTGTTGAAGCCGAAGTCGCCTTCGCATCCCGAAGCTTGACGACGAGTTTCGAATCTCGGCCGGTGTCCTCGCAGGCCTCCTGAAGTGTTGGCCACGCAACCTCTCCCTCAGCTGAGGAAGTCTCGACGCCACCGATAACCTTGGCGCTCATGATGACTCGCACGATTCCTCGATCCACGGGAGCTTGAGGACCACTGCACACTGCCAGCACCTCATCCGGCTCAACGATATACCCCGTTTCCTCAAACACCTCTCGTCGAATCCCTTCCTCCACGCTCTCGTTCCAATGCAGGTGGCCTCCGGGCAGCACAAGAGCGCGCTGAGCCCTGTCTTGGATCATGAGAACCCGGCCCTCCATGACAATAAACGCGGCCGCACTAACGAATGGAGGCATTCGAAAGAGGCTCAGCCGAGCAAGACTTGAGACAAACGCCCGGGCTGCCATTCGGGACACAAGATACTGGCCGGCGCGAAAGTTCAAGCGGATGGCGTCGAATCGGAGGTAGCAGAGATCTCTGACGCGGGGGGCTGACCACCAAGAGAGGCGAACAGGATCGGCAGCTCACTGATGAACCTCGACTTTGCAAGAACCCGAGAGCATCCTGCGGCTTTCGCTCGACGCCTCAGATCCGCGTCGACATGAGGCCCAAACGCAATCACATCACCGCCATCATGGAGAAATGCCGGTATGTCGGCCTCCCAATTCCCTTGCACCTGAAGATCGAGGAGTGCCAAGCGCACGCCTGCCGGCACCTCCTGTCCTGGCTGTTGGAACACGACTTCAACCCCGGCCTTTCGACCCGCCGAACCAATCGCACCCATAAAGAAGAGGTCGGAGATCCAAGCAAGCACGCGAGGCCGATTAGTATGGTTTGAGTTCATTCCGGCCAATTGTATCGGCGGCCCATCAGCACTCCACCTTCCGTCGCGAGAGATTTCATGACCATGATTGATGAAACCACCGTTCACAGTTACAGATCTCGTTTTCCAATCTTCAATCAGAAACGATACCTAAACTCCTGCTCTCTCGGTCCTCTCAGCACCGCGTCAAGGGAAGGGCTGACCGAGTACGCCAATCATTGGGAAGAGAACGGAGCTCCTGCCTGGTGGCTCGAATGGATTCCCCGGATCCAACATATCAAGGGCCTCTTCTCGCGTCTCGTGTCAGCGCCTCCTGACGCCATCACAATTCATCACTCTATCTCATCCGCCCTGTCCACTATTTCAAGCTGTGTTGACTACAGCCGGCGAAATCGAGTCGTTGTGTCGGAGTTGGATTTTCCGACGATCACCTATCAGTGGTTGGCACGGAGAGGTGTTGAGGTTGTGTTTGCCCGGAGCGGCGACGGCATCACGATACCGCTGGAAGAGTACCAGCGACTGGTTGATGACCGGACGGCCCTTGTCGCCACGTCTCACGTGTTCTATGCCACGGGTGCAAGGCAGGATGTCTCCGAAATTGGCGCTATTGCACACGCTCATGGCGCTCTGGTGGTAGTCGATGGGTACCACGCAACTGGGGTGATTCCCGTGGATGTGCAGGCCTTGGGTGTGGACTTCTACGTCTCCGGCACCCTTAAGTGGCTCTGTGGTGGCCCCGGGCTCACGTTCATCTATGCGCGTGAGCAGGCCATCTCACAATTGCAGCCAGAAGCAACTGGATGGTTCGCATCCAAAGACCAATTCGCCTTCAATCCGCTTGCGCTTGAGGGAGCCCCAAGTGCCGACCGGCTCCAGATGGGAACGCCGGCTATTGCCACCGTTTATTCAGGAATTCCAGGTCTCGAAATGATCCTAGAGGCGGACCCTGAGGCTATCTGTGACCGAGTTGGGATGTTAACCGACAATATTGTGCGGGCCGCACAAAAGCATGGGTTCGAGCTGGCCTCGCCATCCAAGAGGGAGGACCGAGCCGGCATCATCATGCTTCGTGCTGAGGATCCTCAATCTGCCGTTGATCATCTAGCAGAACACTCCATCGTCGTCGACTGTAGGCCGGGGAAGATACGCCTTTCGCCACACTTCTACAACACGGCCGAGGATGTCGATGCGGCTATCGAATGCCTACTCGATTCACTTCCAGTCCGCTCAGCCTGACCCGGAAGCTACTGTTGAGGTCTCCTACACGGGTCAGTCGACGCGGCTGACTGCATCCATCAGTTGCTTCAACTTGGCAATCGAAGCCGCCGCAACCTTTCCGGCAGCCTGTTTTGAGGATTCATCTGCCTCACGCACCCAGGCGTCGATATCGGCCTCAGACACCTGGTTCCATCGGGCATCCGCCCGAATCCGAAGTGAAACCCGCTTGACGGGATTGTCTGCCTGCCGCTTGCTGGGTTCAGCCACCTTGAGCGGCTGACCAATTTCCTCCGCCAGAGCTGTAATGTCGGCAGTTCGTAGAAACGGGTTCCGCTCTCGACCGCCGTACGTCTTCAACCGTCCGTCGGCTACAAGCTGCAGGATCCTGTCGAGTCCAACCCCCAACATCTCCGCAGCGAAGGTTGCATCGACAAAGGGATACTTCGTTTCGGAAGTCAAGGCATTTGGCTCCGGGAAGAGCGCCGCTTCAGGCGGGAACCTTCGATTGACAGCGCCCACTGGAAATGTTGGCGCCTGCCGAAGAACGAATATCGTGTTTCGGGATTACCCCAGGACTGAGTGGGGTAAGAGCATCTCGCGCGGTTGCAGCCCAATAGCTTACCTCCGGCTCAATGGCAGGGCGAAAGGCCGACGCGTGAGGCGTACTTTGATCATCGCGCCAAAGCCAGAACTCTTTCAACGTCACTCCACACGAGCAGGTCGCCATTCGCGCCTCCTATAGGCTTGTCGGATGAACAACCTTATCGTTACATCTCCGCCATGCAGCCGTCAAGCGCTGCTGACAGCGCGCGAGCCGAGAGTTTATGACTCTGCTACCGCCGGATCCCGTCGTTGCTGGGCCTCGATGGTCGATTGACACTCGATGCAGGTCGTTGCCATGGGCCTGGCTCGAAGCCGCTTCTCTCCAATGGGCTTTCCGCACACTTCGCATAGGCCATACGTACCCTCATCCATACGCAGGAGGGCATGATTCGTGTCTGCCATCTCACGCTCGAGATTCTGCAACAGACTCATATCCGTCTGGCGCTCTACCAGCGAGCTGGCATCATCCGCGATGTGATTGTCGGAAGTGTCGTTCTCATCCTCGAGGTACGTGGTCGCTTTGATCGCGTAGTCTCGCAGCTCTGCGATCTCCAGCTCCAGCCGCCGGCGATCCTCCTCCAGCTTCGGCCGAAGATCCTGAATGAGATCCGTGTTCATTTCATGTCTCGCTTGATTGAAGAAGTCAGCGTCGGAGATACTGAGCGCAATCTATGGGCCAGCCCACTACATCGTGGGAACTGATAAGTCCGACTTCGGTAGGGCTAAGCCCCGCAGGCTCGAGGCGCTCCGTCCCCTGATGCCGACGTAAACGACTGGCCGCAGCTGCAGTTACTGACCGCATTTGGATTGTGGACGGTAAAGCCGCCGCCCATCAGGCTATCGACGAAGTCGATTTCCGCTCCATCCAAGTATTGGGCGCTGAATTCGTCGACGTAGACCTGAATGCCATCCTGCTGCACGATCTCGTCGCCATCCATTGCGGAATCTTCGAACCGCATTCCGTACTGAAAGCCCGAGCATCCGCCCGGGGCAACAAACACTCTAAGGCCTAAGTCACTGAGTCCCTGCTCTTCCCTAAGCGTTCTCAACTGGCTGTTGGCAGGTTCTGTAATCGTGATCATTTAGTACTCCTAGCTACACTGAACCGTTACTTCAGACTATCATTGTGCCAATTTACTGTCAAAAGAGAACCAATTGCGGTTGCCTCAAATCATAAGTCGAACCGCTGCGACTTCGTCGGCAGGAGCTCAGGTTTGGGGATCGCTTCCGATCTATCGACGGTAGCGGCCGCGACCCGATATTCGATCTTTGTTGAGCTTCCTGTTGAGGTGCAACCCCTCCAGGATGAACTCAACCGCCGAAGCCACGAGAGCCGGCTGGCCGGTTGCATTGAGTTTTGTCACGGCAGCCTTCATACCCTTGAGCTTGTACGCCTCTCGTGCGTACTCCATCGAGGGCAGGCTGTCGGAAGTTTCTATCGTCAGCCCGCCTTCGAAGCTCTGAACCACATCGTCGAACTCCTGCACCAGGAAGTAGCGATTGAAAACGTTGACCACGGCCGCCTGAATGAGTTTGTCGACGATCTTCTCCGAACTGACGTCACCGATCGTCTCTAGCTCGATCTTTCCGCTTGTCGAGGCCATGATTGCGGGAAGGTCACTCACCCGTGGAACTACCCAGTCCTCACGAAGACGGACAGTCCGCTTGAGTGCGTTGCTAATGAGGTTCTCATAATTTGAGATCGATACTCGAACGCTGACTCCTGATCGCTGGCTAATGTCAGGACTCTTACGGGCGAGATGAGTCACCTCAGCAATCACTTCTTTCATGAATTGAGGCACGACCAATTGGTAGGGCGCCGTGTCGATGTGCGAACGCTCTCGCTCCATAATCTCGATCTCGAGGTCGGTGGTGCGAGGATAATGCGTTCGGATCTCGGAGCCACAGCGATCCTTGAGAGGCGTGATTATACGGCCGCGATTCGTGTAATCCTCGGGGTTCGCTGAGGCGATAACAAACACGTCAAGGGGAAGTCGGATCTTGTAACCCCGAATCTGAACATCCCGCTCCTCGAGAATGTTCAGCAAGCCAACCTGGATTCGCTCTGCCAGGTCCGGCAGCTCGTTGATACAGAAGATGCCGCGGTTTGTACGAGGAATCAGTCCAAAGTGAATCGTCTGTTCATCGGAGAGGTAGCGACCTTCCGCAACCTTGATGGGGTCAACTTCTCCGATGAGATCCGCAATTGTGGTGTCGGGAGTGGCCAGCTTCTCTCCGTAACGCCGCTCCCGGGGCAGCCAGTCAATTAGTGTTTCGTCGCCCGTTTCGGCGATCCTCTCCCGGCAGGGGGCGCAGATCGGGTCGAAGGGATTGTCGTTTATCTCGCATCCGGCGATCACGGGTATCTCTTTATCAAGGAGTGAGACGAGACTCCTTGCGATTCGTGTCTTCGCTTGCCCCCGTTCTCCCAGCAGGATGATGTCCTGTCCTGAAAGAACCGCATTCTCAATTTGAGGAAGGACTGTGCTCTCGTAACCAACGATTTCAGAGAACATTGATCCGCCCTCTGTGAGCGTGTTCAGCAGGTTCCTTCGCATCTCCGCCTTCACTGGCAGAGGCTGGTAACCGCTCTCCCTCAGCTCACCCATAGTGGCTGCAGTTTGCATTAAATGATTGTGGGTTGACCCCAAGTTGTGGTTTCCTTCGGCTTCCTTCTACGTGAGGAGAGCTCTAATAATATTGCCTATTTGTTTACCCGAAGACGGGCGTCCAAGCGGCTCAATTTTACCATTGGCACCTCTCGTATTTAGATGGGCTTAGGTAATTGCCGGCAGCTGAGACATGTGGTGATCGACAAGTTCCATGACGCGGTCTTCAAGCGCATGGTCTTCGACGTCGAGCCATTGGACTTCACGCTCTTTCCTAAACCACGTATCCTGCCGGCGAATCAGGTGGTGGGTAGCGAGCTTGTAGGCCTTAACCGTTTCCGAATACGTCATCCGGCCTGCCAAATAGTCCCCGACCTGGCCGTAAGCAAGTCCTCTCAAGGACGGAAGGGAGTCCTCATATCCACGGCTGAGTATCGCGCTCATCTCGTCCACCAGACCTGCCTCAAATTGCTTCTCTACCCGACGGTCCGCAATGGCGTAATGTCGATCTCGAGACATTCGCAGGCCAAGGCGGAGGGCCGGCAATGGATTGGGTACCACTGTCGGAATGGGCCTGCCGGTAGCCTCGATAATCTCGACGGCACGCACTATTCGTCTCGGGTTCCTTTGGTCGAGGCGAGCTGCCGTTCGTGGATCAACTCGAGCAATGGACTTGAGTACGGCGGTGACACCTTCGCTTGCAAGCCGCGCCTCGATGGAATCACGCCGTTCTTGATCCACTGGCACCCGTGGAATGGAGAGTCCATCGAGGAGGCTGCGAATATAGTGACCGGTCCCCCCAACCAAGAGAGCTGTCTTTCCCACCTGGCCGATCGACCGCAGTGCCTGTGAGGCATCTTGGACAAATTCGCCGGCTGAATACTGCTGATCGGGATCCACAAGATCGATAAGGTGATGACGAACGAGCTTCCTGTCGCTCATGCTGGGCTTGGCCGTTCCTATATCCAGCATCCGGTACACCTGTCGAGAATCGGCAGAGATGATCTCGGCGTTCAGTTTGGTGGCAAGCTCCATGGCGAGCTTGCTCTTTCCCACCGCCGTTGATCCCACGATCGCGATGATGTGCGGCAGGCCTCCGCACTCCTGACTGCCTTCAGTTGTCACCAGTTGAGGCCATGCTGGCGGAGCATTCGCCTGAGCGATGTCAGAGGATTGCGAAAGACGATCTTTGTCTTGACGTACCACCGAGATGGCTTCACGAAGAGACCACTCGAGTCCGTAACCATCCGCGGAGTCTCGAACCCGTGAAGTGTGCCAGGCACGTGGCAGGAGTACGCCAAGGGAGCCAGCCCAATGCCGCCGGCATCCTGAAGGACGAGTCGATTGATCTCTTGCCGGCTCGCATCACGGGCCTTCAGGGATGAAAGTAGAGGTAGAGACGAGGCAAGCCGGTCGATAACATTGTCCCGCAGGCCTGAGAAGTTGAGTGGAGATCCCGACGCCCAGTAGGTCTGGGGGTCATAGTCAGGACTCTGAAAATCCCACTCAAGAATGGCGGCATCGAACGCATGCGGGTAGAGGACGGCCCGCACCAAGGTGGGAAAGGGCTTTGTCAGAGTAACTACCTCAATGTGGTCGCGTCTCCAGATCCTTGCAATCAATGACGTGACACGCGTCGATGCCGGCCCGGATGGAGCAACAAGCGTCACCGCCAGCCGCTGTCCGCGCCTCATCCAGTGACCGCCGACCACGTTCCAGCCTGCTCGTTCAAAAAGCGTTCTAGGCGCCGCCGGGCCGGAGACGGTGCGGAGGGAGGTGTCACCGCGAGGCCACGTGGGGATGGGAGCGTAAACGCTGGTTCCCGAGGCTTGGATCGATCCGAGTAGGGCTTGTCGTAGCTGCACGCTTGGGAGGCTTCGAGTGTTCAAAGTGAGTCCAAGCAAGGCAGTAGTGGGAATCGACGGCGGACCTCCACGATTTCCGAGCAGCAAACGCGTGTTGCAGGCCAAGGTATCGGACGAGGCTGTACCTGAGGTTTGAAAGTGCAGTTGTGGGATCCACGCTCTTGTCGACGTCGCCGATAAGGTCACTCCCGACGGGGAAACATGCGTAACTTTGTACTCGCCATCGCCGACGGGCCAGGAAGATCGCAGCATACCCGTTTGGAACTACTCCGATGGTCGTCTGCTGCAGAAAGGTGAAGTCCGGACGGGGTAATCGAAACTGGACGAGATCCGGCCCAAGCACCCGTATCTGGACCCCATTCCAGAGATCACTGTGCGAGGGAACCCGGGCGACTTCAAGAGATCGTAGCTAAATTGGACATCCGCCGCGGTAACGGGCTTTCCCGACTGCCATTGGATGCGAGGATTCAGTCGAAAGGTGTATGTTTCCCCACTCTTGGAGACGCTCCAATCTCGGGCAAGATCCGGCACGATTCGACCATTTGTGTCGCGCGTGGTCAACCCTCGAAAAACGAGCCCGGTTATCGCTCGATCCGTGTCTGTGGTCGCCAGAAGCGGATTTAGGTATTGGGACGGCGCTCCGAGATTTATGTCCAACACGCCGCCAGCGATTGGAACAGAGCGAAACGATAGAAGCGCTACCCCTGCCGCAGCCGCCGCGACCGCTACGACTGCGATGACCGCAACCCGACGCACCACTTTGGCTTTCATGCGACGAGTCAAAGCAGCTGGTGCTGAGCAGCCATCGTTATGCTCGCTCACAGAGCGATTCAGTGTGCCGCCACAGCCATGCCCGCGACCAAGCGAGCATCCTACGCCCGAAGGTCTAGGTGGTCGACCGAACGAGGGCGAGAGCAGCGGCGATGAAGGCGAGAGCAACCGCAATCGTCACGTTGAACAGAATCTTCTCTGCACCTCGACGAGTGTGGAAAACGCTGCCCTCTTGACCAAAAACGCTTCCGAGGCTTGTCCCGCGGGACTGCATCAGGATCAGAGTAATCAGAGCAACCGCGAGCACCAGCTCCACCAAGCGGAGTGAATCCGTCAAGTTAGCCTCACGAGTTCAATTCTGGACACGCTGAATTATGTCAGAAGCGAGCAGTCCACTGCCAATTCGCGCGGCAGAGCCGGCATAGCTCAGCCGGTCAAAGTGTTCCAGCAAGCTTAACCTGCACGTCTCAGTGCGCATCTGGGTCCAACAGGCCGGCCCTGAGGGTGTACCGTACCAGCTCGGATCGATGCTGCAAACCCAGCTTTTGCATGACCCGTTGACGGTAGGTCTCGACCGTCTTCGGACTTAGAAACAGCTGACTACCAATCTCGTGCGCCGAGAACCCCTCGGCTGTAAGCCTTGCAACTTCCCGCTCGCGCTCGCTCAATGTTTCCCGGATATCCGTCTCCCGGCCGGCCTTTGCACGCTCGAGGTATCCGCGAAGCAACATCTTGGCGGCCGACGGCTCGAGAAACACATCGCCCCGAGCCACTGTATGAATGGCATCGAGTAGATCGGTATGGGCAGATGACTTGCGAACATACCCAGACCCGCCAACCTCGAGCACGGGGAGCAGGTACCTTTCCTCGGCGTGAACGGTGAGGATCAGTACGCGTGATGGGATCTTTTGCCGCGCAATCTCCGCTGTAGCTTCGAGCCCTCCGCCGGGCATTGAGATATCCATGATGACGACATCTGGTTGATGCTCGAGCGTTAGCTTTACAGCTTGTTCTGCGGTCGATGCCTCGGCAACAACATCCATGTCCCGTTGACCTCCAATCAGGGAAGCCAGTCCGGTGCGAACGACGGGATGGTCGTCTGCAATCAGAACCTTGATGGTAGAGCCGGGTGCTTGAACAAAAGTCGTCATTGGCTCGCACCCAGAACGGAAGGTTCGAGAGGGATATCGGCTGAGACGCGTGTACCGCTGGAGGACTTGATCCGGAGGGAGCCACCGAGCAGGGAGATTCGCTCTCGCATACCAAATAGGCCGAGACCTCGATCCCCGGATTGGAGTACCGCTCCAACATCGAATCCTTCGCCGTCGTCCTCAACCACCGCCTCGACCTTCGTTCCTCGCTTGCGGATGAGGACCTGTACCTTTGCCGCTTTGGCATGAATTGCAGCGTTGGTCAATGCCTCTTGAACCACCCTGTAGAGGGCCAGCTCGACGTCAGCCGGCAACCGACCCGGAACACCCTCGTGGGTAAATCGCGTTTCGATTGCGGTAGTCGAAGAGTAGTCAGAAATGTACCCCTCGAGGGCGGCGACAAGACCAAGATCGTCAAGAGCGGGCGGCCGCAGCTCCATTGCCGTACGCCGGACCTCCTCCAACGTCTTGGACGTTATGTCGAGCAGATCAGTTGCTGTCCGCCGGACTTGTTCATCGTCAAAGCTTTCCAGCGGCTTGAGCCCAAGGAGAAGACCTGTGAGAAGCTGACCGGTTGAGTCATGGAGATCACGTGCGATCCGTTTGCGCTCCTCCTCTTGCGCCATCAGAACCTCGGCAGACATCGCCTGAAGCCGCCCTCGATAATGCTCCATGGAATCAAGCATTTCATTCAGCGTCTCGGTCAGCTTGTCGATGTGAGCATCAGCATGAGGATTCCGCCTAGCACGAGCGCTCAAGTTTCCCGTTCTCACCTCGTCCACGGTTCGTTCCAGCTGCACCAGCGGACTGAAGGCGGCCTTTAGCGCTGCAAAATTGACGGAAACGCTGACCAGCGTTCCCAGCGAAGCAAACAGGACGATCAGCTCAATTCGCCCGGCTGGCCCCATGTTGTCCGCGACGGCAAGCGTGACCGCACTCCCGGCTATTGCACCTGTCACCACAATCACGGAGTTGGCAACCAGAATCTTGTAGAAAATGGGTAGCCCGAGAAATCGGCATCGAAGTGATTCCGTGACGTCGAAGATATGTCTTCGCGTTAGGACCTGGTACGTGGTCTTCCTCCATACCGTCTTGGCGCATCCTGTCTACCCATTCTATGAACTGCACCCCTCGATACCCTCATGCCTCCTTTCAGAGAAGGAGAAACCTCCGGTGTTAGCGTGAAGGCGTGAGCGATCGGAATGACGGCCAGGTCCAAATTCGATTGGCGGGACCTAAGGACAAAAGGCTCATTGAACGCCTGAGAATCGCCGTTGGGTGGTCGGCAGCGGAAACCGGCCTCTCATCGATGGAGCAGGGCCGTTCGATCATCTATATAGCTCACATGGATGGCGAACCCGCGGCATCCGGAGCACTCGTGCTCAAGGCGGAGGATGCGGATCTGGCCGATTCTCGAACGCGTGCTCTGATCAGCAATCTGATTGTTGATCCTCGATTTCAAGGGCACGGCCTCGGAACAACGCTCCTCTTATTCCTGGAGCGTCAAGCCTGCCGCCGGGGATTCCACACCACCACCATTGGGGTTGATGCCTCAAACGTTCGTGCGCGGCGGCTATACGAGAGGCATGGCTACCTGCCACTCAAAGACAAACTCGAGGCGTGGGGGCCGGTCAACTATCTAGGGAAGGAGCTGAATTGTGAGGGGTCCTGACTACAAGAACAAACCCGATCCAGGAGTTGAATGCGGTGACCATCATATGAGTGAGTTCGCGCACCCAGCGAAGTCGTGGAATTGACTCGACAGCTCGTTCGATTCAATACGGTCAATCCTCCCGGCAATGAGCTAACCGCCATCCAGCATCTTGCTTCCTTCCTCCGTGATCGAGGCTTGGATCCTCAGATCCAGCCCATTGCTGAGTCTCGGGCGAACCTGATCTGCCGGATCCACAGGCAAATCCGATTCGGGCCACCTTGTGCTTAGCGGTCATATTGATGTCGTTCACGAGGGTGAATCGGAGTGGGACTATCCACCCTTCGCTGCAGAACTGGTCGATGATCGGATCATCGGCCGGGGATCTGCAGACATGAAGGGTGGGGTGGCTGCCATGGCGATGACACTCGCCAGGCTCGCCGAGTCCGATTTCAAACCTTCTTCCGATCTCATCCTTGCGATCAGTGCGGGTGAGGAGGCGGACACGGCAGGCGCCAAACAAATGATCGCCTCAGATACCCTGGCCAATAGCGCAAGAATCATCGTTGGTGAGCCGACCGGCCTGAACGTTTACGTTGCCGAGAAGGGTGTGCTTTGGCTGCGACTGAAAGCTCTCGGAAAGACGGCCCACGGCTCTATGCCGCATCTTGGAGTCAACGCCATCAGCTTTATGACTTACCTGATCGGATTGCTCGAACCCTATCCATTCCCCTTCACAAGCCACCAGATCCTCGGAGATCCGACGCTAAGTGTCAACGTCATCCAGGGAGGCGTTAAAACGAATGTCGTCCCCGACCAATGCACAGTCGGAGCTGGACTTGCGCCTCGTTCCCGGACAGGATCCGGAAAACGTCATCGCGCTGATGGAGGACATCCTGGAGAGAGCCCGAACGGATACAGCCCTCGAGGTGACGACCGAGATGGAAGTGCTGCAGAAGATGCCTCCTGTGGAGACGCATCCGGAAGATTCCCTAGTCTCGGCCACCATCGACGCGGCGGAAGCGGTAAGAGGAACCAAGCCGTCAGTCGCCGGCGTAAGTTATGGAACCGATGGCGCGGTCCTCGCACCGCACCTCAATGCCTCACTCGTAATCTTCGGACCAGGCCTTCCACAACAGGCGCACCAGCCCAACGAATACGTAGATGTCTCGGAGCTAAGCGAAGCTGTGGATGCATATGCGCATATCGCTCGTAGCCTGCTATCGTGACCCCTTGCATCTGGAGAACGGCAGGTGGCCTCTACTGACTTACGCCGGCCCGATCTGGATCCTGCACTTCGATCCTTGCGCCTAGCTTTGTTTCGAGCTCAGCTCGGCGGTTCGTCAAAACTTTGCTGATCTGACCGTCAGCGCCGACGACCGTCTCTCCGAAGTAGGCGAAATTCTCCCATTGAACTTCCTGATGGCACAACGCTTTGGATACAATCGCCTTTTCGTGAGCAGACAGCTCAATGGCTAGCATCCTATACTCCTCAAAGGCCGCGTAGGCGTTCGGAGCTACAGCGCGAGCGCAGACCGCCAGCGCATTGGCGTAAGCACGGATCTCGTCCTGGGCGTGTGGATCAGCCCGGAGGGAGATGAAGTGGAACAGATTGTGGAGATTTATCTTCCAATACCACTCGGTATAAGCCGATACAGGCAAGCAAATTCTTGCCAGCTCGCGTGCCACCCCGGACTCGATCAATTCGAGATACTGCGGGTAGAGTGAGTCCGGAACACCTGTCAGGATCTCGAGAACTCTCCGCTGTAGCTCCGGCTCTACGCTTTGAGTGTCCCTTCCCTGGCGGTTGGAGTTACTCTGCAGCCCAATGCTTTCAATGGGTGGAACGTAAAACTCATCTGGCATGACCGAGTAGCGAAGACTCTGTTCGTTCACACTCGCCGTCCGGTGCCTGATCCACTGGCGAGCCACAAAGATGGGCAGCTTGACGTGGAACTTCAGCTCGACCATTTCGAATGGAGTCGTATGTTGATGCCGCATGAGGTAATTGATCAGTCCACGATCCTCTCGCTTCGACTTGGTTCCGGGGCCGTAGCTGACGCGTGCGGCTTGCACGATCGAGGGATCGCCACCCATGTAATCCACTAAACGAACGAAGCCCCGATCGAGGACCACTATCTCGCGGTCCATGAGCCCCTCAGCCTCTGGGGTTGTTACTCGTGCCATGCGGACGCCTGCCTCGTCACGTTTATCAAGAGCTCGAAGTGATGGTAACGCTGTTTAAGTACACTGGCCGGTTGGGAGCGGATGTTTGCCCGTCGGCTCCCAGGTGTGTCGGAACCGCGGCGATTGCGTGGACTACATTCATGCCCTGGACCACATGGCCGAATATCGTATATCCGGGAGGTGGCGCGGTGTCCAGATTCGAAGCGCAGGCACCGCCTTCACAGATGAAGAACTGACTACCGTTCGAGTTTGGTTGGCTCGTGTTGGCCATCGCGACGGTTCCTGGCACAAAGTTGTTTCCCGCCGACTCGACCTTGAATGTATAGCCAGGTCCTCCTTCACCGGTTCCCGTGGGATCACCCGTCTGGATCATGAATCCCTTGATCACTCGCCAGAAGAGCACGTGGGTGTAGAAGCCATGCCTTGCCAGAAATACGAAGTTGTTGACGGCCAGCGGTGCGGTCTTGGGAGACAGCGAGATAACAATCTGCCCGTACGACGTCGACAGGTGCGCTGTGTAAGAGCTGTTTATATTGATCTGCATCGCAGGCGGATGCGTGAAATGCGTCTGAGGATGCGGTTGGGTTGGTAGTGGCTTTGGCGTCCGGACTGACCCGAACTGTAGGCGTTGGTGAGGGGGCAGATGAGGGTTTTGGCTTTTCCACGGAGGTGGCAGTCGGTTTCGCTGCGGAAGTGGGTGTCGGTTTCGGCCGCTGAAGTCGATGTCGGTTTCACCGGATAAGTGGGTGTCGACTCCGCTCCCGGTGTGGGATGTCGGCGTTGGAGCTCGAGTGGCAGTCACCTTCACCGGCGTCGCAATTGGCTTCGAAACGCTGGGCTGGATCCCGCATCCGGTGACAAGAAAGACCGTCAGCAGACATAACAGAGCTCCCCAAGCGACAGGAATCTGCCTCACTTAGCTCACCCTCGAAGGACCAGCCTCGGATCCTCGGGAACGCTTCGCCCTAGCCGGTACTCCCACAGCCACGCTAAATGCTGGCAGGTCGGAGGTCACTACAGATCCGGCACCGACCACGCAGCCGTCAGCGATGTTGGCTCCATCCAAAACCACCACATTCGCTCCCAGCCAGCAGTCTGATCCAATCCGAATACCCATGTATGTTTCCGGCTGAAACTTGATGGGGATATCCCGGCTGGCGAAGTGATGAGTGGCTGCAATCAAAGTCACGCCAGGAGCTAGGAGGGTATTCTCACCGATGTGCACGCCACCCTGACCATAAATAACGGCATTCTGCCCAACAAACACACCGGCCTCCAGCTTAATCCAACCTCCGTGGGCGTCAATGTACGCATTCTCGCGTACGATAACGTACCTTCCGAGCTGAAGAGCGGGCTTCGGGTCCCCCCGGCCAGAGAGGGTGGCTCCTGCGTATACCTGAACGTGCTCCCCAATCACTATCGAAGCTGGCTCTGAGAGGCGCGCCCTGGGATGAATGTAGCTGGCACGAGCTGCGGCGGAAGCCCGCAGAATCAAGGTATCCCAAAAATCGAGAGTCATTCGGCGCGTCTCTCTACGGACTAGGGTCCCCACTCCGTGCGGGTTATGGAGGTCCCTCTCGCCTTCTTCGTTCATCAGCGGTCAGTAGTGTCGGAGCTGCGATTGGGGTGGCTTGACGTGAGCCAATAAAAAGAGCCGCTCGGAGTGCGGGTCAGCATCCCCTCCTCGATCATGCTTCGCCGTAGCAACGCGGGGTCCCCGAAGGTGTGCCAGGCGTTCAGGACCTGATTGATCTCCCGCTCCGAGTAACGGTGTGAGTCGTCGAGCTTGGACCGCTAGGTAGCCAAGAAGCAGCAGCTGATCTTGGCGCTTCCTGGGCCAGCGAGATCCGCGGCCGCCATCATCCAGGATGGCTTCGACTCCAGTCAGTCTCATGCGCCGTATTTACCCAATTTTTACCGTAAGTTTACCTTGCGTTAACCATGATTGCTGCACACTAATTCAGGATCCAATTGGAGAAGGCCTTCCTGTGAGGATCTTGCATACGCAGTCAAGTAGAATGTACCGAAAATAACCGGAGGAAAGATACCAATGTTGAGACGATTCGCAGCGATTGTAGCCTTAGCGGCGTTTGGGCTTGTCCCGTTTATCGGCAGCGGCAGTGCCGCAGCCGCCGGGTCCACCTGGGCGCCGACCCACACCCTGGCGATCCCACTCGCTAAGGCAACAAATCTCGGCAAGCTCACGACAAACACTCCCTTGCATCTCTCAGTAGCATTGGCTCTTCAAAATCAGCCCCAGCTCCAGGCATACATTAAAGCAGTCAGCACCCCTGGCTCGTCCATGTACGGCCAGTCTCTGACGCCCGCTCAGTTTACTCAGGAATATGCGCCCTCAGCTTCAACCGTTTCGTCAGTGGAAAGCTATCTGACGAGCAAGGGCTTCACCAACCTGAGCGCAACTTCCAACAGACTCTATGTCAGTGGCAACGCCACGCCTGCGCAGGCAGACGCGGCTTTCGACACGCAGATCAATTCCTTCAACCAGCCGTCCCAGGGTGCCGGTCACAGTCTGGTGTACGCCAATATCAAACCAGCATTGGTTCCAGCGCAATTCAAGAATGTCTTGATCGCGGTGCTCGGCTTGACGGATGCGATCAAGATGTCTCTCCCAGCTACTCCGAAGACAGCCACTCCGACGGTGCCATGCAGCACCACGAACCCCCCGACGTGCACCATCCCCACAAGCTACTGGGCACCCGGGTTCCAAAAAGCATATAACGCCACACGGGACGTCCACCGGCTGGAATACCGCGATCGCCATCATGGCCGAGGGTAACGTGAAGCCGGTCATCACAGATCTGCGCGATTACGAGTCGGATCCCAACAATCAGACCTGCACGACCACAAATGGCACGAAGACCTGTACCAAGAATGCCCCGTGGGTGCCAGTAACCACCGAGCAGGTGGGTCTTCCCAGCACCGACACTAGCGGAATGGTCGAGTGGGACATGGATACCCAGACGTCGACGGGCATCGCCGGAAACGTCAAGCATCTCTACATCTACGACGTGACCGCACTCGATGACAGTGATGTTGCCCTCGAGTTCAACAAGTTCGCGAGCCAGGACCTTGCAAAGGCCGGCAGCGCCTCCTTCGGTGAGTGCGAATACGCCGCATACCTTGACGGATTCATGGTTGCCAATGACGAGGTTATGAATGAGATGGCTGCCCAGGGACAGACGCTGTTTGCTTCCGCCGGTGATAGCGGCGGATTCTGCGCGGCGAACGGCCTCCTCAACGGTATTCCCGTGGGCGAAGCGGATGTGAACTATCCCGCCTCTTCTCCCTACGTCGTAGCTGCCGGTGGAACCACCCTGGTCACGAACAATGACGGGACGTATGGCGAAGAGCTGGCATGGGTCGCCGGTGGCGGCGGACCGAGCTACTTCGAGTACCAGCCGGCATGGCAGAGTGGAGTTGCTCCCCCGACCGGTGATAGCTGCGAAGTGCAGGCTCCTGCCTGCCTGGCTCGTGACCTACCCGATGTAGCAATGGATGCTGACGCCAACCTGACAGGCGCGAATTTCTACAATGCCGGTGCCGTTACCCAGAACGGTGGAACGAGCCTCGCTTCTCCGCTCTCCCTTGGCTCATGGGCCAGAATCGAGAGCGCCCATGCCAATAAGATCGGATTCGCCTCGCCCAGCCTTTATGCCGTCGCTGGAACGGCAGCCTTCAACGATGTCACGCTTGGGGATACCGGACCCTATCCGGCGCTTCCCGGTTGGGACTTCGCCACAGGTAACGGCTCATTCAATATCGCCAACATGGACAAGCTGATTGCCCAGAAGCCGGTTACACCAACTTTCCCGCCAGTGCCTGCACCGGCATGCAACCTCTTCTACGGAGATGCCACGGCTTCGCCGATTGGATCAAACGGCAACAACGATGCACTCTCCATCGAGGCAGGTGGGATGTCGACGAGTGTCGCTACGCCGGCCACCAACTCCACCATCACCGGTGTGCTTCGGCTGAAGAGCTTGAACGACGGTCTTGCTGGTAACCCGGCGATCTCTGGCAGCGGTGACGAGTGGTACTTCGAGTTCGACTACACTCCAGCCGTCGCCAACGCAACGCCAACCACCTACTTCCTGGATGCGTCCTACGACCCCAGTAATGTGAGCGCAAGCAACACGACGCCCTGGGCATTCGGGTACGGCTCAATCGCAAAGTCGCCGACCGGTGGAGCACAATTCACCCCCATCGGAAGCGCAACAGGAAGCGTGGACACCACCAATGGCACAATCTCGATCACAGCCCCGCTAACCGACTTCGGTCCACCTGCGCCGGTTGTCTCGAAGACGACGCTCGCCCACATAGGTGCCGCATCGTACGAGGAAGTCGGATTGAACGCCGCGGCAGCTCTGCTCGAATCGGCTGACTCCGCCGGCGGAGCAGGTAGCTACCTAGTCGGCCACAACTGCCCGGCCGCCAAGAGCTAAACTCACAAATCTAGCCTCCGGTTGGAAGCGGAGCGCTCGGGAGGTTTTACAAAACCTCCCGGCGCTCCGTTCCTTTATGTTCATTGGACCTGACCCGGACTGACCGGTGATTGGCACCTCATCTCCCGGAGTGGCATGAGCTCGCATAGTCCGGGTTAATCAGAATCCGGCGCTGACGGCACGAGGCGACACCTTTCACCGTGGGCACGTGACCGATAATGCTCAATATGAACAACGCTACTCCCCTGCATGACTTCAACATCGAAACGTCCGAAGCGATCAGGCAGCTCTGCCGACCGGGCTGGATCATCATTGAAGGGCTCAGCGTCCAACCTTCCAATTCCCAGCTCGAGGAGCAGCTGACAGCCGGTGAGAAACAGGCTCGTGAGGATTATGCCGGGAGCACTACCGGCGACATCGGTCGGGTGAAAGATGTCAGAGCGATGTATCGAGGCATGGGCTTGGATCCACATCACACCCGTCCATCCTCAGAGTCGCTGCTGCGACGGGTCCTTCACGGTGATCCGCTACCGAGGGTGAACTGCGTTGTCGATGCCGCTAACCTCTGGTCCCTGCGCACGCTATGCCCGGTTGGGCTTTACGACCTAAAGGCAATTAAGCCGCCTATCCAATTTCGACTTGGAGGCGACGAAGAAGGGTATAAAGGGATTCGCAAGGATTGGGTGAATGTCTCTCATAGACCTGTGCTGGTCGATCAGGATGGCCCCTTCGGCAATCCCTCGTCCGACTCCATGAGAGCGAGCGTCTCGACCAGCACCACGGGCAGTACTCGCTGTAGCCTTTCAACCAGCCAACTATCCCGAGCGTGAGGTCAGCGAACTAGCGGATGCCCTGAAGAGAATCGCTGCCTCGAAGCCGTGAAGGACAGCGTGCAATCCTGGCTGGATTCTCTACCGTCGGAGCTGGAAGCACATCAAGTCTTCCTCCAGGAGCTGCTCACTCGCGTGGAGATGGACAAGAGGTGGGAGTGGCTGGAGCTGGGTTGCTCGCTTGCTGAGGGTCGCGCCGATGCGTTCTCCGACCTCGATCTAGGCCTTGGCGTGACTGATTCTGGATGGCCCCAATCCTTGGATGACCTGGAAGAGATGCTCAGGAGCCTGGATTCGGTAATCGGGCTGCTTCGGCACAAAATTCCCGGTTGGGCAGACAAGGATCACGAACGCTTCTTCGTCCAGTACGCTTCTGGCCTCCAAATCGATCTTGTAGCTGTTCCGGCCACCAAACCCAAGGGGAAACAACCCGAGTCGCTGATGCTTTACGATCCCAAAGAGCTGAGGACCACCCAGGGTTGGAACAGCCTCTGGTCCCGGGGACGGGAAGAGCAGGTCACGGAGTGGACATTCCTGGCCTGGGTCGGTCTGATGGATGCATCAAAGTACATGATGCGTGGCTCCCTCTGGGAGGCTTACGACCGAATCCATGAAGTTCGAAGTCACATCTGGCGGCTCTGGGCGTCGCCAATCGGCTCCCGTACCCGCAATATGGACTCACGACACTTCTTGACCACTCGGAGACTGACATGCCTCCTTCCATCGAACTTACAGTGCCACGGATTGATGCCGCCGATCTCGTCGAGAAAGCTATCGCCACTTCCGAAGTCCTATCGGAGGTGTCAAGCTTGGCGGCTCGCTCGTTGGGCATGGATCTATCGCAAGCACTGCCGACCTACGTGGGCCTGCTCCTCGACAGGGTGAAGGCCAAAGAGTGATATCCAGCTGGTAAACCGGCTCAGCCGGCTGCTGCACGCCGTCCCGTACCTCTAGCGATGCTCTAGCGCCACATCCTCAGTCCAGCACCTCAAGAAGATCGGTGGCAGGCGATTCACACACCTCTCTCAGTCGGTCGGCTAGGCGCGTAAAGCGTTTCTCAGTATGGTGTTGCCCCACCGCCATTCGCAATGCTCGTGGCTCGCACACCAGAACGCAGAGTTGTTTTGCGCGAGTTAGGCCCGTATACAGCAAATTACGCTGCAGCAAGGGATACTGGCTGATCAGCAGAGGCATGACGACCGCCGGAAACTCGCTGCCCTGCGATTTATGAACTGAGATCGCATACGCGAGCGTGATATTCGTAAGATCCGATGCCTCGTAGTCGACCTCTCGATGGTCTTGCCCTTCGCCGAAGCCGATGACCACAACCTCCCGTTCCAAATCGAGCGCGACAACTCTCCCAAGATCGCCGTTGTAAACGTCCTTTTCGTAGTCGTTGTGCAGCTGCATGACCTTATCTCCGCATCGAAAGCGTTGAGGCCCTAGGCCAATCTGAGGTTGTCCCTCCCTCTCCGGATTCAGAACCTGCTGCAGCTCCTCGTTGAGAGACCGCACTCCGGCGACCCCACGATGCGTGGGGCTCATAACTTGAATTTCCCGCATCGGATCCAAGGCGAATCTTCTGGGGATTCTCGTCTGGACCATCTCCTTGATCACCTTCCGGGCAGCGTCTGCACTGTTGACCCGAATCACGTAGAGGTCGGAATCGTCCCGGGGCGCAGGAGCGATTCCCCGCCGGATCTCATGCGCCGCAACCGTGATCTCGCTGTTCTCTGCCTGGCGCCACAACTGTTCAAGCCGAACGGAAGGAATCACTCCCGATTCCAGGACATCGTGCAGCACGTCACCGGGTCCAACGGCCGGAAGCTGATCCGCATCTCCCACCAGCAACAGGTGTGAATCGTCAGAGACCGCCATTAGCAGGTGGTAGAACAGCAGGCTATCGACCATGGAGACCTCATCCACGATGATCATCTGCTGGGGCAGCGGATTGTCGTCGTTGTAGCTGAACTGATTGCCAGAGGGCTGATACCCCAGCAGTCTGTGGATGGTGGAGGCAGGTCGCCCTGTCGCCTCGGTCATTCGCTTGGCCGCTCGACCCGTCGGGGCACAGAGACTGTAAGGCACTCCTGCTCTGTCTAGAGCCTGGATGATCACGTGAAGGCAGGTAGTCTTGCCCGTTCCGGGGCCTCCGGTAATAATCGATACCTTCTCCCGAACCGCCATCTGCACGGCCTCCAGCTGCTGACCACCGATGGTCATGGACAGATCTCTGACCGCCGAGCCCACAGACTCCTCAAGACGTTGCCCTTCCGGCTGGTTACTCAGGAACGAGGGCGCCGACAGCAGTCTGGCAAGTCGAAGGGCGCCATAACGCTCTGCCCTGAAGAAGGAGCCTAGATAAACCGCCTCGTCATTCAGCACAACAATGCGCTGGCGAGATGCCTCGAGCAACGCCGGCTCGAGCTGCTCCACGGGAACCGCCAGAATCTCCCCTCCCGCGCTTTAACAGCTCCGTCTGGGGCAGGTAAACGTGTCCGTCACGACTTGCCTCCTCGAGCACATATTTGAGACCGGCCACAAGGCGCGACATGGAGTGGACCGGTAGTCCGAGCTTGAGGGCAAGTGCATCCGCCGTCTTGAAGCCAATGCCACGGACATCATGCACCAAGCGGTATGGGTCTCGCTGGACGGCGGCAATGCCTTCCTCTCCGTACTGGTCCAGAATCCGCTTCGCCAGGAACGGCGGCAGATTGTTTGACTGCAGAAACACCATCAGATCCCGTAGCCGGCGTTGAGCGTTCCAACCCTGGATGATCAGGTCGGCCCGCTTCCGGCTGATATTGCAGCTCTTCCGAAGCCGCTCAGGATCCCGTTCGAGGACGTCCATCGTGTCGTCCCCAAGGGACTCGACAACCCGCTTGGCGGTCACCGGGCCGATTCCTTTGATGATGCCCGAACCCAGGAAACGCTCGACGCCTTCCCTTGTGGACGGAAGCCGGTGCTCGAACCATCCGACTTTGAAGTGTGTGCCGTGTCGTGGATGACGCTCCCACTCCCCGGCCACATGGAGCAGCTCTCCCTCGACAAGTGGCCCGAGCGTACCGATGATCGTTGTGGCGTCTTCGTAAGTTCCTTGTCCTTCAACACCATCGACATGGAACCGAGCTACCACAAATCCGTCAGAATCGTTACGGTAAACGATCCGGCTTACCGTTCCAGTGAGAGTTGGCATCAGCCAAAGAGCCTCGTTTGTGCGTCGGGACTGCGTTCCGAGTATCCCACTCCCAGTTTTCGGCCACCTGAAGTCCGCGTGACAAGCCCAAGCTTGAGGAGGAACGGCTCGATGACATCGATCAGGGTATCTCGCTCCTCGTTCAATGTAGCTGCCAAGGCATCTATGCCCACGGGGCCACCATCGTAGAAGTCGAGGATGGTCTGAAGATATCGACGATCCATCTCGTTCAGCCCCTGCTCGTCGACTCCCTCACGCTCCAGAGCAGCCTGAGCAACGGCTAGCGATATTTGACCATCGCTCTTTACCTGGGCATGATCCCTCACTCTTCGCAGGAGGCGGTTGGCGATTCGGGGAGTGCCACGGGATCGCCGTGCAATCTCCGCGGCCGCCTCCTCCTCAATGGGGGTCTCGAGAATAGCTGCTGATCGAACCACCACCCGTGTCAGCTCCTCCGCACTGTAGAAGTCCAGATGGAAGTGGAAACCGAAGCGGTCTCTTAAGGGCGGTGTAAGCATGCCGGATCGAGTGGTTGCCCCAACCAGGGTAAATCGCTTCAGCGGAAACTTGATCGTGCGGGCATGCGCCCCCTTCTCCAGCACAAAATCAACGCTGAAATCCTCCATCGCGGAGTAGAGGAACTCTTCGACGGTCCGGGGGAGGCGGTGAATCTCGTCGACGAAGAGGACACTACCGGCCTCGAGGTTCGTCAAGATCCCCATCAGATCGCTTTGGCGCTCCAACGCCGGACCAGAGGTGCTGATTAGAAGCGCCTGCATCTCGTTTGCGATCACGTGGGCAAGAGTCGTCTTTCCGAGTCCCGGCGGCCCGTACAGGAGAACGTGCTCTAGTGGTTCGTTCCTCTGCCTTGCCGCTGCGATCCCGATCCCAAGGTTCTCGACGACAACCCGCTGTCCTGCGCGCCCGTACTCCTCCAGAGTTTTGGGGCGCAGGCTAACCATCGGCTGCTCATCTTCTGTATCCTCCGGTCGCTCCTCTTGCGAAGGAGTGGAGCCCTTGAGTGCGGGCCGTCTTCCCAAGGCGCTAGGCCTTTGATTCTCGGCGGTAGACTTCCCGAATCAGCTCCTCTGGGGTCGCAATGTCGGGCCGCTGCTCTAGCGCAGCTTGAATCTTGGCCGTGGCCTCCGTCCTCCTGTGTCCGAGACTCAAAAGGATCTCGAGCGTGTCCGACGTTAGATCCGACGTCTCATTCGGCTCGGGCTTCGGAGAAATCCTGTCATACCCCTCATCTCGGAGCAAGGCCTCCTCGACGCAACGACCTCGAAGTGTGGCGATCATCTTCTTGGCCGTTCGGTCGCCAATTCCAGGCAGCCTCTTCAGGGCGGCCGAGTCATCGGCCTCAATTGCCTGAGCCACGGTCGAGACAGAAATCCCAAGCGCTCGGGCAGCCTTTACCGGCCCAACGTCTTCCACAGTAATAATCTTCTCGAAAAACTGCTTTTCATGACGATGATTGAAGCCAAACAGGATGGGTCGAATCTGTCGTTCGCTGGCGTGGTAGTAGATTTCCAGCTCCACTGCTTCGCCCTCGTTCCGAGAGTCGTAGGTTCGCCGAACGAATTGCGGGAGGAAAACCTCATACCCGACACCATTGACGTCGACGACCACGTGGTCGTCATACTTGCGTTTGAGGGTCCCGTGGATGTAGGAGATCACCTAGCGGCTCCTCCTGATTTAGGGATCTCGGCACCGAGCTCTTTAGAAAAGGGTGCCTATTTAGAATAGATGTTCGTACGCTGCGGTTCAACGTATAGAGATGTCTGGGTGACCAGTCAGTTTGAATCCTAACCCGTCGTGGACGCTTCTGGCAGTTCTTGTCCGGCGACTTCAAGCAGCATCAGAAACTCATCATAGTAGCGATCACGCTGGCCGCCGCGTGCACTTGTCACTAGCTGCGTGACGGCCTGTGAAATCCGACTGCCGTCCTTGTACCTGAATTTCATGCCGTAGAGGCGGCGAACGATGCCCTCGACCAACAGCGGGTACTGGGAGTTGTAGGTCTCGTCGCAGTAATGTGCGTCATTGAAGAGGTGGCCCGTTACGGTAGCCGCAGACTCAAGGTGCGCGGACGACGCGATAGCCAAGCCGTTCAGCTCGATGACTGGGGCATCCGCCTCCGATAAGCGATGAGGTCTAATGTTGGCTTCTATGAGCCCGACCGGCTTCCCCGTCCCGTTGGTCGGACCGGAAGTGACTTCGCCCGAACCGTCGGATTCTGTAAATATAGGAAACGCCAGCCACCGCTCTCCGACGGTGATGTCGGGTTGACAGCACTCAATCTCCCAGCCAGAGACGTAGATAGGCAGAACTACCACGGAGCAACCTCGTCAGGAGCCTAAGTTGGTAAGCTGTCGAAGACTAGAGTATGCCAGAGTATGTAACGGAAAGCTTTGCCAGTCAGCCAACTTGCAGGTCATCCTTAGATGATGACGAGAGTCGCGCCAGGGCAGCCCCGTCGTAATCGTTATGTAAAGAGTAGTCTAAAGAGCCGGAGCCGTCGACTCCACCGGCCCACAGACCTTGCAGGCACGGTAACCCGAAACGACCGCCTGCTGAGCTGTGGCGAATCCCACGCGATGGCCCTGAGAGATTCTCCTGCCATGCCGGCAGGTTGGGTAGCAGTAAATGTGCGTAGTGTCACTACCCAAGTAGCGAATCCCGCGGCGAGCTAGGGCTTCCAGCTCGCTGGTCTCGACCCCTTCGAACGCGAGGATCTGTCGTTTGGCGTCGGGTCCGCCCATTCCGTAGTTGCCGATGATCGCCGTCGCTTCTCACAACTCTGTGACAGGGAATAAGCAAAGGGATGGGATTGCCGGCAAGAGCCGACCCGACCGCCCGGACTGCTTTGGGGCGGCCGATCTGGCTCGCGATCCAGCCATAAGGCCTAACCTGCCCGAAGGGAATCTCCAAGGCCTTCATCAATACGTCTCGCTCAAACTCCGTTACACTCCGAAGATCAAAGCGCGGACCCGGAACTCGCTCGCCCTCAAGACGCCGGTTGATCTGTTCGACAAGTCTTGAGGGAGGTTCCTCAACCGGGATTGCCGGGCGCCCAAAATGGCCGCGAAACTGCTGCTCGAACGCTGTCCTCTCCTCCGCCAGCTCGACGGCTGAAATCCCCTTCGAATTGAACGCGAAGTAGGTGGGGCCGAAAATAGTGCTCATGAGGAAGTACCTGTCGGCTAGGTCCAGGCTGATCAGAACGCCCTCCCTTAGAGAGTCGGGCGGGTCGCCTACGCGTAGGGAGGTCAGCTCGACTTCGATATCTAGGTCAATGTTCTCGGCTGTCATCTCGTAACCTCCGGCTCCCCCTCCGATGTTGGGGACGCTTCAATGGATTTTCGTAGCAGACCAATCCCGCGATGAACGTTCGACTTCACGGTGCCTGTAGGCTGTTCCAACACCTCAGCGATCTCCTCATAGCTCAAGTCGTTTACGTATCGCAGCACGATTGGCGCTCTCATTCGATGGGGAAGCTTGGCCACGTGCGTCGCCATCTCGCCGGCTCGTTCCATCCGGTCGTAGACTTCTGCTGGTGTATTCATCGGTGCTGAATCGGGAGTGGAATCTCCATCCAAGACTTCGGTTTTTAGGCGATGTCGCTTCGCCCGATTCCGGGTGAGATTTAGCGCGATCCGAAAGAGCCAGCTGTGAAGCTGCATCGCTCGAATTCGCTCCGAGTCGTACGACTTCAGAGCCTGATAGGCACGAATGAACGTGTCCTGGGCCACATCCTCCGCTTCCTCCGTACATCCCGTCATCCTGCAGGCGAAGAGAAAAACCTGGCGCTGGTGCGCTAGCACCAGGTCCTCAAACGCTCCGTCAACATTGAGAGCCAGCTTAAAAGGAAGAGTTGTTGGCTGTGCGATGCCATCTTTCATGTCTTCAAACCGTACAACACCGATGAGGCGACTTCAGTTGCATGAACCAGAGCTTGCTGGGCGCATGCCAAAAGCTTGACCTGGGAGACAGCGGCAGGATGCATGACATCGCTGGAGTCGGAAGCCTCCCTACTATTGAGCAGACCGCTGAGGCATCCTTTGCGAAGGTCGGGCTCCGGAAACTTCTGATGCTGTGATGAATGTGCCTCTTACCACTACGACACTGGCTTGGAGCTGCACCGGGGTTGCCCTTGCTTTCCTTATAGTGATGGGCCTGCCGGGAGCTATTCGGCGGCTACTCTCCCGAGTGGAAGGTTTTGCCCTCACCCTGGCGATCGCCAGCCTGATCGGCTTCTTGGGACTGATCCTCGATGCCTCCGTGGACTCTGGCCTGCGTATTCACCTTCCGGCGTCGGCCTCCTCTGTCTCGGCAACAGTATACGGCGAGGTTGCCTACGCGTCGCGGCCGTTCAGCATCGATACTTACTACACCTTGAACCGGAGGCTGATCAGTCAACCTCATGTCGCCGGCTCCGTTCCAGAGACCGTGACAAGACTTACCTGGCGAGACATCAGGACTGACACCTCATTCACAGCATCTCTCCTGGGAGAGGGATTCGGACACGGGAACGTACGTCGCAGTCCTGTCGCCTCCGACTTTACTGTTTTAAGGAGTGTGGGAGGGAGGCGCCTGGCTCTTTCCCATCTCCATGGCTCCAACAGCTTCGTAACCGAGTCAGAGGCAAATGCGAACGATCTTCGAGTCGGCGACGAGCTGTTCACCCGCATCCACTCACAAGCCGTATTCGTGCGCATTGCCGATGTGGTGCCAGAAGGCCAGCTCCTCACCACGACTCCCGGAATCATCATGCCGCTGGCCACGGTGCAGCAGCTTTTCGGAAGCGTCGGTGATGCTTCCTCACTTGTGGTGGCGTACGTTGCGACACCACAGAGCGGCCACGAGAAGCTTCCATCGAGGCTGAATAGCCTGATCGATTCGGCAATTCCCATAAGGCGCGTGAAGGCAGTGACCTGGCGTCGTGCCATCGCTCTAAGCGTTCGAACTCACCGTGACTGGACCGGTTGGATCTCCATCTTAGGCATGGCCTTGGTGATCGTCTGTTCGCTTACTCTCTACTTCATCGGACGATCGAAGGCCGTACCGCGGGGCCAACGGTAGAATGAGCTGTCGCAAGCCGAAAGACTGGGAGTTGACCACAACCGCATAGCGCTAGGGGAGCCAATCGTGGCTGAGAGGCTACATCCATTTTGTAGCCGACCCTTTGAACCTGATCTCGGGTAATGCCGGCGTAGGGAAGCGACTGAAACCTTTTCGGCCGTATCTCGGATGGCGCTCGAGATGCGGTCTTTGTTTTTGATGAATGTACCCGCGCCCGCTCTTGAGACGATTGACCTGACCTACAGCTATCCGGCTCAGAGAGGCCGGAGCGCGGTCACGGCCTTGGAAACCGTCAATCTTCGAGTTGGACAGTGGTGAGATCGCCTCGATCCTTGGACCGAGCGGATGTGGCAAGAGCACCCTCCTCGCCATCCTGGCAGGCCTGCTCCAGCCGGCGTCCGGGGAAGTACTTGTCGACGGACGGAAGCCTGAGGATCGGCTTGGCCTCTTCAGCTACATGCCCCAGAAGGACCTCCTGCTTCCCTGGCTTACGGCCCTGGATAATGCCGCACTTCTGTTAAAGATTCGTGGAACGCCGGCTGCTGAGGCCAAGAACCGTGCGCGAGAGATGCTGGCACGGTTCGACCTAGAACAGTACGCAGGAGGCGCGACCGAATGAGCTGTCGGGAGGAATGAGGCAGCGAATCGCGCTCATTCGGACGTTTCTTCAGCCGCAAAGCGTGCTGCTGGACGAGCCCTTTGCCTCCCTCGACTCCATGACCCGTACGGATCTCCAAGAGTGGCTGCTGCACCTTCAGACCTCCACGGGACGCTCGATGGTTCTCGTAACCCACGACATCGACGAGGCCATCTTCCTCTCAGATCGGGTCTATGTCATGAGTGCCGGGCCCGGCAAAATCGTGGCTGAGGTGCCGGTCACCCTACCGAAGTCGCAGAACCGTAGAAATCACAGGCACTGCTGAGTTCGCGGCTCTCAAAGGCGAGCTTCTGAGCCGGCTGCGGGCGAGCCGAGCCAGGCGAGTGGCAGCCGCATGACGCTAGCCCGTGAAACTCTTCCTCGCCGCTTGGATGACAGCACTACCAAGCGGGACCACGGTTATCCGCTTTCATCCCTGCTCGGTCGCTATTTTCCACCGCTTATTCTCCTCGCCCTTCTCATCCTGCTTTGGTATGGGATCGTCTCCCTCTTCGGCATCCAGTCTTTCATCATCCCAACGCCGCTTCAGGTCTGGAATTCGCTGATCGGCAACGGCTGGGCCTACCTACCGGATGTTGCAACCACCACACAAGAGATTCTTGCCGGCTTCGCTCTGGGCCTCGCGGCCGGAGCCCCTCTTGCGGTGGCGATCAGCATCTCAGGAACCCTGAGGCGCGCCTTCTATCCGCTCTTGATCTCAAGCCAAATGATTCCTATCTTCGCCATCGCGGTGGTGGTAACCATCATCTTTTCCTACGGACTCCTACCCGAAATCATCGTCACGGGCCTGTACTCCTTCTTTCCGATCGTGGTCACGGGGGCCGATGGACTTTCCTCGGTTGACCAAGAGGCTGTGGATTTACTCCGTTCCGCGGGAGCTTCGAAATGGCAGATCATGCTTCGGCTGCGACTCCCCTGGGCCCTTCCCGCGTTCTTTAGTGGGGGGAAGCTGGCGATCGTGTTCGCCGTGAGCGGAGCCGCCATCGGTGAATGGATTGGGGGCCAGAGTGGTCTGGGATATCTGATGCGCTTCCAGGAGAGTGGCCTGGACATTCCGGGAATGTTTGCCACGGTGGTTGTTCTCTCTGTCCTGGGCATCCTGCTGTTTGCTGCCGTGTCGACATTGGAGCGGGTCCTGCTTCCCTGGCATCATGGAACCGGCTCCGACGTCGGCAGCTTGTGGCGAGCTTGAGACACATGGGGTTGCACCGCCAGCATTGCTGCTCGATCACGCAGTTAGCCATAGCTATGTTTGCGATGCTGAGTTTGTTATTGGCAGCCGCGTGCGGAGGCCCTCAGGCCGCTCCCGCTCACCGTACCAACCATCTGACATTGTGGCTGGACTATACGCCATGGGGTGCGCACGTCCCCATCTTTGTGGCCCAGGCTCTGGGTTACTTCGCGCGCAACGACCTCACCGTTTCGATTCGCCCTCCAGCGAACGTCACGGATCCCCTCAAGCTCGTCGCGGCCAGCGGAGACGCCGTGGGGATTGGATACATGAGCGATGTCGTAACTGCCGAGTCAAAGGGAATTCCGGTGGAGTCGATTGGAGCGCTCGTACAGCACCACTTGAACTGCATCATGACCCTGAAGAGCTCCGGTATCACGTCCCCTCGACAGCTGGCCGGGAAGCGAATCGGGGCGGCAGAAACCCCCGCAGACAGCGTGATTCTCGACACGGTGTTCAAACGTGCGGGAGTGGCTGGAAGAGTCCAGCGTGTCGACCTCAACTCCGATTACGTGCAGGCGCTGGCCTCTAAAAGAGTGGATGCGATCGAGGGGGCTTACCAAGTGTGGGAGAGAATCGAGCTAGAGCAGCTCGGCCTGAAGGTGAACGTCATCCAGCTTCAAAAGTGGGGGGTTCCGGATGAGTACGAGCTTGTGCTGCTGGCCGGTCGAGGCTTGATCAGATCGCATCCCAACGTCGTGGCTCGATTTACCAAGAGCCTGGCAGAAGGGGAAGCGTTCGCCGTACGACATCCTGCTAAGGCCGTGCGGCTGTTCCTGCGACTCAATCCCGCGTACGACACGAAGAAAGGCACGCCACTGGTGGCGCGGAGCTGGCACCTCCTGATCCCATTCGTCCAACCCTCAGGCGTTCGCTTCGGCAGCCAGAGATCGTCTCGTTGGCATCAGCTGGCAGCGTGGATGTATAGACAGCATCTCGTATCGAAGCTGGTTCCAAACAATCAATTGTTCACCTCCCGATTCCTCCATTGATGCGGGCCGTGATCTTCGCGAATGGAGAGGTGGGCGATACAGAGTTCGCTCGCTCGCAGCTTGAACCGAACGACTTGATCGTCGCCGTGGACGGCGGGCTCGTCTATGCCATTTCCGCCGGCGTAACCCCGGCCATCATCGTCGGCGACCTGGACTCTGCGCCAAGCGAGCTTGTCCAGATCGCGGAGAGGAGAGGGGCAGAGATTTTGAGGCATCCAGTCCGCAAGGATCAGACTGATCTGGAGCTGGCCCTCGATCTACCGCAAATCGAGTCAGCGGATGAGATCGTTGTGCTGGGAGCGCTCGGTGGCCGCCTGGATCATGCTCTGGCCAATATCCTCTTGCTGGCGAGAGATTACAACGGAACTAAACCTCCCATCCGGCTACTGGCTCCTGGATACGAATTGTGTGTGGCGGGCCACCGGCTCACTCTCATTGGGTCTCCGGGTGACTTGGTGACGTTGATTCCCATATCGGCCCAGGTCACTGACATCTCAACCGATGATCTGGAGTATCCACTTCGTGGAGAGTCCTTAGCTCGCGGATCGTCCCGCGGCGTTAGCAACGTAATGACGCTCTCAGAGGCCACAATTTCTCGTGGAGAGGGCATCCTTCTTGTCGTCCACGTAAGCGGCGCGGAGGCGTCGGACCCACCACCAGACGACGGCGATGGCTCGATGTGATGAGCCTGCGATTGCAGCCGGGGGCTTTCGCCGGTTTATCCTGAATTGTTAGTCCAAACCTGAAGCGGGAGCTGAAGATCCATTGGCCGAAAAGAGAGTGCTCTTCAAGCATCTGGATGTCTCCGACATCGAGCAGCTCGAGGTCTATAGAAAGAATGGCGGATATGAGGCCCTCGAGCAAGCGGTAAACGGGATCGATCCTGCGGCCCTGGTTCAGCTTGTCAAGGACTCAGGGCTTCGAGGACGAGGAGGCGCCGGCTTCCCCACAGGTTTAAAGTGGAGCTTCCTGCCGAAGGACGCAACGGTTTCCTACCTGGTATGCAATGCCGATGAGAGCGAGCCCGGAGCCTTTAAGGACCGCGAGCTGATGGAGCGAAACCCGCACCAGCTCATAGAGGGATGCCTGCTCGCCGCCTACGCCATCAAGGCACGCTATGCCTTCATCTATGTGCGTGGCGAGTACCTGCACATCAAGGAAATCCTCGACCAGGCGATTGAGGATGCCCGTTCGGCGGGCCTCGTCGGCGACCGCATCTTCGGCAAGGATTGGGGCTGTGAGGTTATCGTCTACCGGGGAGCCGGCGCGTATATCTGCGGAGAAGAGTCGGCGATGCTGGATTCTCTTGAGGGATTTCGCGGATTTCCCCGACTTCGTCCTCCATTTCCGGCCGTGAAAGGGCTCTACGGAAAGCCGACAGTCGTGAACAACGTGGAGACGCTCGCGAACGTCCCCCACATCGTGAAGAATGGAGCCGACTGGTTCAAGTCCATGGGCACTGAGAAAAGCCCAGGAACCAAGATCTGCTCCATCTCCGGTCCCGTAAACAGGCCCGCCAATTACGAGTTGGAAATGGGCACACCCTTCCGCTACCTGCTTGATGAGTGTGCAGGCGGCATGACAGGCGGCAAGAAGCTGAAGGCGTATATTCCCGGTGGTGCTTCCGCCCCAATGTTGCCAGGTGACCAGCTGGATATCGGCATCGACTTCGAGTCCTATCCTGCCGCCGGCTCAACCATGGGCTCCGCCAGCTTCATCCTCTTTCCCGAGGATTGCTGCATCGTCTTCGCCCAGCTCCGTATCAGCGAGTTCTTTAGTCACGAGTCCTGCGGGAAGTGCACGCCCTGTCGTGAGGGAACCAGATGGCTCCGGCAGATGGTCGAAAGGATTGAGGCGGGAGACGGACGCGAGGAGGATTTACCGATCATGCTCGATGTCTCCGACAACATCGCCGGCAAGTCCTTCTGTGCGCTGGGAGACTTTTCCACCTCGAACATCGTCGCGAGCGTTCGACACTTTCGCGATGAGTACGAGGAGCACATCCGACTTCGGCGGTGTCCTTTCAAGCCTCACGTCGAGCGCAGTCCGCGTCCTCGACTCGGTAGGCGTGGCCTAAGACGGCTTGCCCATCGAGAACAACCGAGGGACGGAAAATTCCCGGCTATAGGCTAGCCGGTCGCACCTCGTATGAGCAGACGTGCCCACCCGCCAGCCGGTGAGCCACGCGCACCACTTCGGCCTCGGGCATCGCTTCCTTTAGAAACTGCAGCTCGCTGCCACAGGCATGGCCGTACCTTCTGGCGACATTGAGCACAGCGCAATTGTGCTCAGTGATCAGAAAACTGCCGTCATCGCGCCGTTCAAAATCGGCCAGATAGCCATCCTCGTCAAGAATCGCCGCCAAAACGGCAACCTTCTGTCCAAAGTCCAACCCCCGAGTCCGAGCCTGAGCCGCCTCCAAGCGCCTCTGCGCTCTTCTGTCGAAGATGCGATCCAGCATACCCGGATCTTCATCCTCCACGTACTGCAGCAGCTCATTGGTCAGCTCGGCATAGTTCCGAGGGAAGAGCCCGTCGCCGAGGGGCGTTAGGGAGTAGACGAACTTCGGTCTGCCCCCTACCACTCCGCCGTTCCCGCTTCCCGATGTAGCCATCCACCTCGAGGCTTGAGAGGTGTTGCCGGGCACCCGTAACCGTGATGCCGACCTCCTTGGAAAGCGCCTCGGCCGTAGCCTCGCCATCGCGCTTCAGCCGCACCAACATGATCCTGCGGCTCTCGGGAAGTCCCGCGAGACCTGGAATAGACGCTACAGACACGATCGGTGGCCACCAAGTTTCATGCCCCAGTATAAGTCGGAATCGGGTGAATTTGCTAATTATGCAAAGTAAGTACTTGCTTTATTACCAGTTCAAGAGTATGGTGGAGTTAAAGGCCAGCCTGGAGGTGAGACATGAACGAGGCTCCTAACCGCACAGCATTGATAACCGGGGGATCGCTTGGGCTTGGTTTCGCCCTAGCATCGGCGCTCTCTCAGCGAGGCTGGAGCGTGCTGATTACCGGCCGGGATGAAGACGCGCTGTCAAAGGCTCAGTTGCAGCTTTCGTCGAATGGTGAAGTCGCTGCCATAGCGGGAGACGTCTCCGACGCGGCACATCGAGCTGCGCGTTGCTCAAGCCGTGTCCGATCTTGGTGGGCTCGACCTGCTCGTCAACAATGCCAGCACCCTGGGTGCCACTCCGCTTCCGCATCTCATCGATTACCCCTTGGAGGCCCTGAGCGAAACCTTCGCCGTCAACACAATCGCTCCGTTAGCAATGATCCAAGCGCTCAACCCGTACTTGAAACCAGGCGCCAGACTCATCAATGTCAGCAGTGACGCCGGGGTCGAGCCCTACGAGGGTTGGGGCGGTTATGGAGCCAGCAAAGCCGCACTGGAGCACCTCTCGGCCGTGTTAGCAGCGGAGAATCCTGAAGTTCTCATCTACTGGGTAGATCCCGGCGACATGCGAACGCGCATGCAGCAGGATGCTTTCCCTGGGGAAGACATCAGCGACAGGCCACCGCCGGAGGAGAGCATTCCCGGTTTCCTCCAATTGATCGAGGGAGACCTGCCGAGTGGACGCTATGAGGCCGGAAGCTCGGCAGAAAGGAGGCGCGATGTGATACCGGTGTCCGACAGCCACAGCAGCCCGCTACGTCGGCTGGCCCTCCTGCTCACTTCCCTTTTCGGGGTTGACGCAGATGGACTCGAATTCACGCTTCCGCCCAACCTCGAGGCTTCCGAGCCACCCGAAGCGAGGGGCGCCAGTCGCGACTCGGTGCGACTGATGGTTTCGCGTGGCTCGAACCACCGCATCGAGCACGCTCACTTCTCTAACCTCCCGGAGTTTCTCGAGCCGGGCGACCTGCTCGTCGTCAACACCAGCGGCACCATGAACGCTGCCATCAAAGCCCAGCGCGAGGACGGGCTCGAGCTGGAGCTCCACCTCTCGACTAGACTTCCGGCCGGAATCTGGACCGCTGAGCTGCGCCTGCAGAACGGCTCCGCCACCATCCCCTTTCAGTCGGCTCAGGCAGGTGACCGCTTGCAGTTGGCAGGAGGTGGCAGAGCAGTCATCCATGCCCCCTACTCCTGCGGCTGTGATGGCCGCGAGGTCAAGGATGGCAATCGATTGTGGCTGGTAACCCTCGAGCTTCCCTCAGCTCCCGTCGAGTACTTCCAGCAACACGGCTTTCCCATTCGGTACCACTACGTCAAGAAGCAGTGGCCCTCAGAGTACTATCAAACCGTGTTTGCCACAGAGACCGGCAGTGCCGAAATGCCCTCGGCTGGACGTGCTTTTACAGCCGAGCTGGTGACGCGGCTCGTTTCCCGCGGAATTGGAATCGCACCGTTGATTCTTCACACCGGCGTTGCAAGTCTAGAGGAAGGTGAGCCGCCCTACGAGGAGTGGTACCGGGTTCCGGCATCCACGGCGGCCCAGGTTAATGTTGCGAGGACTTCAGGAAGACGGATTGTGGCAGTTGGCACGACGGTCGTGAGGGCGTTAGAAACGGCGACCAGCAGCGATGGAGTCACCTATCCCATCGAAGGCTGGACCTGCCACGTCGTCAGTCCCTCCAAGCCAATCCGTTCGGTTCAAGGCTTGTTGACCGGGCTGCACGAACCTCGCTCTTCGCATCTGATGATGCTTCGAGGTCTGGTGGATGCTGAGCACCTAAGACTGACCTACGCGGCCGCACTCGACCGTCGATACCTCTGGCACGAGTTCGGAGATCTACATCTGATCCTTCCGTAGACTCCTCTTATCTTCTCGGACCGATCCAGCTGAGCAATTTCTCAGCTTCAATCGTTTTCCAATAATCGGTCCGTACACTCAAATTAACGGGAGAGATCCTAACCCCCAAGTCTTTCCCCAGGTGTTTTTTAGCGGTCCGAAGCAATTCGGGCCGCTTTTTTCTTGCCTCTCGACCCCAACGGCGCTAGTCTTGATGGAAGAGCGGACCGATTCAGAGAGGTTTGGCATGAGCGTCCCGCGGTTGCGAACGAGCGCCTTCTACAACGGATTCGGCAGCTTCAAGGCCGCCTTCCCCGCCCTATACGACGCCACGATTGAATGGGATGAGCTGGACGGCCCTGACGACAAACCTCGAAACCGCAACCGCCGAAAGATGGGCTTCCGGCGAGGCAACTTTAACCGTGGCCTGGTTCTGTGCGCCAACGAGAACTGCTGGGAGGGCGGCTACCAGGTCGACAGGCTGATCGACGAGATGCTGGCCGCCGAAGAGACCGAGCGCAAAGGCGTCCTCTACTGTTGTGGCCGGGAGCTTGGTGAAGAGGCTCGACGCGCCACCCGATGCCGTCACCGCATCCACTACCGTGTCACGCTCAGCCTTCGACACAACCGTCGAGCCGCGTAGAACGAGTCGAAGGTCGGAATGATGGCTCTGCCTGGAGCTCTGTCGTACCTTTAGGGATCTCGTCCGAGGAGTTCGCCTGGCCGCCGAAGCCGCTTGGCCGAACATATCGACGACCTAGGTTGCAGCTGGGCTTGTCCTGTTCGACAGCGCCTACGTGCTCTACTCCACCGGGTTCAGCTACCTCTCCACCGAGCGGCCTGTCGCCTTTGTCATGAATGCCAAGGATGAGATGGCGCTATTCGTGCCGGCTTTCGAGGTCGAGCACGTCAAGCTGGCGACCGCCATCGATCGAATTGAGTCGTATCCCGAGTACCCCTCACTGAAACACCCGATGCTCGTGCTGAATTCAGTGCTCAAGGATATGGGAATCGTGGGGAAGATCGCGGCCGACTCAGACGGGTATCCAGGAATTCTGGGATACGAGGGACCAAGCCTTTCGGATGTGACCGAAGCCGAGATCGGCCCCATCGGCTCCTTCTTGGAAAGGATGATCCGCATCAAGAGTGAGGCGGAGATCGACCTGATCCGTGAAAGTGCCAAGTGGTGCAATCTCGGCCATAGACTCCTGCAGCGCTACTCGATACCGGGAGCGACAGAGGCCGAGGCCAGCTGGCAAGCGGCTATGGAAGCCACCCTGGCGATGCTGGAGACACTCGGCCCGGAGGCCACAGGTAAGGGCTCGGCGGACGGTGTCAAGGCCGGCTACCGAGGTCAGATCGGACGCTACAGCGCGCTTGCGCACGCCGTGGCTGGCAATCATCCATTCAGAGACGGCGACGTACTGGTCAGCGAAACCGGCGCTCCGATTTGCGGATACAACTCTGAGCTGGAACGGACAATGATCATCGGAGATCCAAGCGAAGACCAACGCGGATACTTCGATCACATGCGAGCCGCACAGGAAGTGGCCTTCGATTCGATTCGCCCGGGAAGGACCTGTGCGGATGTCGATCGCGACGTTCTCTCCTACTTCGAGAACAACGATCTGATGGCCTACTGGGGCCAGCACACCGGACACGGCATCGGCCTGCGCGATCACGAGGCTCCCTTCCTCGATATCGGTGACGAAACGGTCATCGAGGAGGGGATGGTCTTCACCGTCGAGCCTGGCATCTACGTTCCCGGATTCGCCGGCTTCCGTCACTCCGACACGGTTGTCGTCAGACCCGATGGGATCGAAGTGCTCACATACTACCCCCGCGACCTCGCAAGTCTGACAATCGCCGACTGATCCGGCTGGCCCAATGACAGTCTGGCAGGGCGAAGTCTCCTGCAACTCCCGCCCGAGAGAACGTAGCCCGGCGAGAAATGTACTCCTTCATTCTCCACAGGAAATACGCCAATGGACTCCGGCCGGGAGTCGCCAAATGCAGAGGAAGACCCGGTCGACACGATAGAGCAACCTCGAACTTCGGAAGGGAAGCCGTCGTGCCAGGTGCCTGCGGCCCAGGTAACGTAGCCCGGCCCTTGTGTGGCCGGGCGAGTGGACGCGCTTGAGCCGTGTGCAAACAATGGTCGCCGGAACCGTCTGGACCCGTTTGGCATCTCAGCGAATCGCATCCGACCTAACGGGGGCTGTGGATGCCCTGGCCATTGCGAATACAAGCAAACCCCAGGCCGAAGCCAGGGGCTTTGCTCGTGACCTTACCTTAGGCTCATCCCTGAGTTTCGAAGACTCCAACGAGCGCTCCTGTCGAGGCGGTGTAGCTGCCGAAGGCAACGCATGAGGTGCTGCTGGGACACTGGACATCAGCCAGACCCGTCACTGAATTGTCGGCGGCGGGCGTCGGCAGCGGCGCTACCGTGGACGACCACTTCCCGGCGGTGTCGACGGCCAGGAAGGCATCGTCAACGGACGTCGAGTTCCCTTCGTCATCCTGAACTGTACCGACCGCAACGCAACTGCTCATCGACGTACAGGCCATGCCGTCGACCGCGGTTGTCGCGAATGTCGGCCCGGGCAATGCTCCGTTGAACTGGCTCCAGTGCGTCCCCGCACCTGAGAGGCCGAGGATATTCTGGGTGGTCGGCGTATTGTTCGCCGTGGCGGCGAGGTAGGTTGCGGCGGCGACGCAGCCAGTGGTTGACGGACATACCAAGGGTCCAGTACTGAGCAGCGAGTTGCTGAAGGCATTAGGCGGCGCCTTCATGAGCGAGACAGACCACTTCCCACTTGATCGCGTCCATGCTGCCGGGTCGATGGCACCGGAAGAGGTCGAAACGGACCCAATGGCGGTGCAGGACCCGCTCTTCTGACAGACGATACCGGTTACCGTGGCGAAGTCGCCTGAGGGAGCGGGGGCCCTGGTAGGAATCCAGCTTCCGTTCTTTTCCGTCAGGAAGCCATAGACATTGGGGAAGCCGGACTGAGACGACGGACTGTCCGCCACGGCGACGCAAGATCCGGCAGATGGGCAGGCCAAGTCGTCGACGCGGGACACAGTGCCGGAGCCTGATATCCCTGGCGCTTGGGTCAAAGTCCATGCGCCACTTGATCCAGATTGGGTCAATAACACACCGCCAAACCTGCCGGTATCGCTATCGTACTCACCGCCGGCCACGCAAGCGTTGACGGCCGGACAAAGGACCCGGACGAAGTGAATTGAGCCGAACGGTAGGCCACTCTGGAGGGCCGAGGGCAGTGGCACCCTCGTGGACTTCCACTTTCCTGCGGTCTCCGCTAGAACCAGGCCTTCAACTACTGCTGTAGATTGGTAGCTACCCACAGCCACACAGGAGGTGCTGGAACTGCAGGTCAAGGCACCGATAGCCGGGGCGGAGAGAATACTCGCGTCTGGCGGCAGCTTGATCCGCGTCGCCGTCCAGGTTCCGCTGCTCAGGCTGTCTACGACTACCGCGTTTGGCCCAATCTCAGGATCGCTGACCACACCAACCGCCATACACTTTCCTACAGCCGAACATGAAAGCCCTCCCGGCACAACGCCTTCAGTTATCCCAGCATCTGATGGAAGGGGCCCCCGAGTCGAGGTCCAGCTACTGCCGGTTGCCGAGAGGAGGAGGCCCTGCTGGTAGTTGCTGGCGGTGAAGAATTCGCCGACCGCCGCGCAGACTGTGGCATGGCACGCTACCCCGTTCAGGGAAGTGGCTTGCGTTGTGCCTCCGGCCAAGGGTAGGGTGAAGGAGCTGAAAGACCAGCCACTCCCGGACTCGGAAAGCAACAGCGGAACGCCGAAGCCAGTGCTGTTGAAGCCCTCACCGCTTGCCACGCAGCGGGAGGTGGAGCTGCAGGCGAGATCAAGTCCGGTGTTTACGCCGCTGGTTGTGAAGACGCCGGCGATAGCTGATGAGGTTGGCGTCGCACTCACCTTCCAGGACGTGCCCGAGCCAGTTAGAATCATGGCCTGCGATAGGTTCTCGGCGTTGGGGTATGACCCCAGGACAACGCACGTGGCGAATGGGCAGGAGACACTGTATAGCTCAGAGGAAATGAACGAGGAAGTGTTCGTCGTCTTCGGCAGTGGCCCTGCGATAGCCTTCCACTTGGTTCCCGAGCCTGACACGATCAGCGGTGAGAACTGAAAGTTTTGGCCCCGCGACCCCCCAACAGCGACACAAGAGCTGGCAGAGCTACAGGAGACGGATTGCAGGAACCCGCCGCTCCCATTCGGTAGGGCCGGAATGACCGTCTCCGTCCACGTGGTTCCGGAGAGTGTCGCGACGGCAGCGCCACTGAAGTTGAAGTCCGACATGCCCACAACCACGCAGTGTCCTGAGGTGGGGCATGCAAGTGCTGTAGCCTGAGCGTTCGACCCATTGGAGGGCATCACGATGGGCGGCTGTGTGGCGGTCCAGTTACTCGCGGACGTCGTCAAGACCAATGCTCCCCGTTGAACGCTGGTGTTTGTATAGGTACCGGCCAATGCACAGCTGCCACTGGAGGGGCAGGCTGCCATCGTGAGTGAGACCGAGGGGTTCGATGCCGCGTCGGCGGGAAGAGGAACCTCAGTTGCATGCCACGTCGCTCCTCCCCCGTTGGAGATGATCAGCCCCTGGGTGTTGCCGTTTGAGTCGACGTAACTGCCGCCGATGACGCACGATTTCGACGCCGTGCAGGCGATTGCGTTGAGGGTCAAATTTGGTGCGATGTTGGCCCCGGTCGGGATAGGCGCCTTGATCACCTTCCAAGTGCTGCTCGACAGTGTGAATATCGCGCCTTTTCCCGTAACGGGAGAACTACTAGAGCCACTGTAGTAAGAACCAGCAGCGAAGCAATCTCCGGTGCTGGGACACGCGGTCGACGCGATGGTCACGTTCGCATCCTTTGGGAAACCCGTGGGCAACGGCACGGTGGACGCCGTCCACGTTGGGGACGAGGCGCGCACAGTGCCACTCTGAACAAGCCCGAGGCTCGCCATTCCAGCGAAGAGCGTGAGCGCGGCCAAGACGATACGCAATCTATGACCGGCCGGGGATTGGACTGACATGTTTGTCTCCTTCCTGGATTTACTGATCCAAGTGGTGTTGGATCAAGAATCGTTTCAAGTGTATCGAGGTGATGTTCCGAAATTGTTCCGTTTTTCGTCGACCTGTTCTTTCCACACGCATTCGCTTCGGTGGGTCTGACATCTGGATCCGAATCGTGGCGACCGACGGCAGTATCTATCTCGGGAAGGGCAAGACGTCGTAAGACGTCGCTACGTCGACGACCGAGCGAACGTAGCGCGCACCCTTGCCTGGCCAGGAGCCTCCCGAAACGCAGAGGAAGACCTGGTCGACAATGGCGACGACTCTGAGCCATCGGAAGGGAAGCCCTCAGCCCGCGTGTGCCGCCGAGCGAACGTAGCCCGCCGCCCCTTGTGTGGCCGGGCGAGTGGTCGAGCTTGAGCCCTTCGCGATTATCGGCAGACAAATGCAGTAACGTAGCCCGGCCCCTGTGTGGCCGGGCGAGTGGTCGAGCTCGAGCCGTTCGCGATTATCGGCAGACAACTGCAGTGCGTAGTCCAGTGCCTTTAGGCCGTCCATCTACCGAGGGCGTCCACAGAACAACTGACACGATACCGTCCCGACTGAGCAACGATGGTGGAGCGGGGACTTCCGGATCGTGTCGCCCTCGATGATCCGTGAATTGCCTCCGTGCACCAATGGTGCCAAACAACCGACCGCTGAATGCGCCTCGGAGCGTTTAGCATCTCAAGAACCTCGGGCCGGTCGCCCAGTTGGTAGCTCGTGGTTGTCGGTAGCTGAACGGCCTAAAGGCCTGGACTACATACCCCATTCATGTCTCAAGGGCGAGCTAACGCCTACTAGACGGAAGGGAAGTCCTCAGCGACGTGCGCGGCGATCGAGCCACCTACTACCATCCCTGGATGCAGCGCTAGATCGTAATCCTCTCGGCGAACGAGACCAACCACATCCTCTCCCAACAGGAACCGTCTGACGTTCTGTGCCGCCTGGCCTGCCGCGTGATCCATAATGCCGCGGACGTTGCCCGAATTGTGGGGTGAGCCTATGACGTTGGGAAGCTCCATCAACGGATATTGAGTTCGAAGCCTACCGTCTCGAAACGGCTCATCCCACCAAACATCCAGCCCAACCATGAACTCTGGATGCGTCTTGGCGTGCTCGTAGAGTGCCTGCTCGTCGGTCAGCTCACCACGTCCGACATTCACAAGGATTGCGTCCGGCTTCATTGCCGCGAGCTGCGCCGATCCGATCAAGCCCCGGGTTTCGTTCGTCAGGGGAAGGGAAAGAACGACAACATCCGCCCGCTGCAGGGCCTCGTCGAGGTCCTTAAGGGTTCCCACAAAGTCCGCCGGTTCAGAGCTGGTTCCGCTGTGGTTGATCGCCTCAATCCGTACATCGAAGGCCCGCATCAGGCGGGCGGTTGCCCTTCCGATGCCACCGAACCCAATGATCAGCGCCGTCATTCCCGCCACTCTCCGACTCAGACTGTCGTGATCAAACTCGCCTAGCCTCAGCTTCCGGTCTTGAATCACCAGCTGCTTGGCCAGGGCCAGGACCATCGCCACCACGTGCTCAGCCATCGGTTCGGCGAAGGCGCCCGCATTACCCGCAACCCTGACGGCATTCGGCAGCTCCGAGAAGTCCATCTGGTTTACCCCGGCGGAGATGAGCTGGATGAGCCGGATCCCTTTGAGCAACGGATACTCCTCCCGCGGCACCATGCGGCTGAAGGAGGGCGCCGATAGGATGACGTCGGCACTTTCCAAGTGATGGCGGCGCTCTTGGTCCTGGCACCCGGCAGCGAACACGACGTCGGCAACATCTTCCAGCGTTTCTCTGATGATCCGCCTCTGCTCCTCAGAGGCGTCCCACAGGACGAGAACGCACTGCCTTCCCTCAGTCACCGGCCGCTGGTCCATACCTGATGGTATCGATTGCCGTGCGGGCTTGAATCAGTTTCGAGGTTGAGGGCGCGGTGGGACAGCGCGACAGGTGTCGGTTTGCAATCATACGAATGTAGGGCCTTGCCGGGCGAAACTCCATCGTCCCTACGGATCGAGGCAGAGTGATGAAGGTGGCCATCCTTTCCGACATCCACGGCAACTGCGTCGCCTTCGATGCCACACTCGAGGACGTTCGCCGGCTTGGCGTCGACAGAATGGTGTGTCTGGGCGACGCCATCCAGGGGGGTGCCCAGCCGGGGGAAGCTCTGAACCGGCTCAGGGATCTCAACTGCCCAGTTGTTCTGGGCAATGCCGATGCCTTCCTCCTCGAGGTTCCGGATGATGACAGGGAGCCGGTCACGCCGGAGCAGCTGGAGGTGAGGGCATGGACACTCTCCCAGCTCGATGCCGAGGATATACGGTGGATCCAAAGCTTCCAAGAAACGGTCGCCGTCGATTTGGGCGACGGATCGGAGCTTCTTTGTTTCCACGGCTCCCCGAGATCGTACTTCGACGTCATCCTTCCCGAGACGCCGGATGACGAGGTCCTGGGCCTCATGCCCTATCCACTGCCGCGGCTGCTAACGGGCGGTCACACACACCTCCAGCAGGTACGGCGACTCGGCTCCAGCATCTTTCTCAACCCCGGATCAATCGGCCTCGCCTTCGATAGGCGTCAGCCGGAAGGTGATCTACTGGTGGATCCGTGGGCCGAGTACGCTGTCATCACCGTGGACGGCGAAAACCTCTCGATCGACTTTCGACGGGTCCCCTACTCAACCGAAGAGTACGTGGAAGCTGTCCTCGCCAGCAACCGGCCGGGAAGGGATGCGCTCGTTGCCTCATCGAGAGGCTCTCAACAGAAGCCTTGATCTGGTGAACGGAGCTGCTGGCGGGGCCGGTCGGCACGGCTGTTGGTCCAGCGACAACCGGCGGTCTTACTAATGATGCACTCGAACCGACTACCTGTCTTCGTGGCCCTGATCGGTCCGATCCAATTCTGGATAATTCTGATCTTAGCCGGACTCATACGTCCCGAGTACGACCCGCTCAGACAATCCATTAGTGACTTGGCAGTCGGGCCGGATGGGTGGCTTCAGCGGGGGAACCTCATTGTCTTCGGGCTTCTGGAGCTGCCGTTCGTTGCTCTGGTAGCGCACACGAATCGCGACGTTCCCGGCTTCAGGCCGTCATGGTTACTGTGGATGGCCTCTCTCGGCTGCATTCTCTTGGGTGTCTTTCCTGCCTACGTGCAGCAACCCGCCCCAGTGGCTGCCGTCCACATCGCCTCGTTCGGGCTGGTAGTCGCCTCCCTTATCTCGTGCTGCTTTCTCCTGCCTGGCCCTTCCTGCTCACGGATTTCCAAAGGGATATTCGGGGTAACCTCGCGAGCGATGGGGCTCGGTTCACTCGCTGTCCTCACCGTTCTCCTGATTCACGTGGGGTGGTCGACGTTCGTCGGGCCGACTCCGCTGGTTCCCTGGGCCGGGCTACTGGAACGGATCGTCCTGGCGCTGCTGACCCTGTGGCTGGAACTATTCGTGCTTACGTTTGCGCTTCGGGAGCACGAGCGGCCCGCGCTTGAGCCATCAGGCTAGCCATAGACAACGTGGCGATGGGGACGGCTGTGCCACCGACGACTCGGCGTGCTCGACCCTCCACCATTGGCGTTAAGGAGAGAACAAAGAGAAGCATTTGGGAAGCTCCGGCCAGGCGTGTCCACCAGCTGTTCAGGGACCCGTTGGCTGTCCGGGTTTGAGGAAGGAGAACGTACCGCAACGCCGGCGCCAGTAGAACTTGCAAGGGCAATTGACCTGACGCGCAGGCAGCGCAAGCAGCGCAGAGCGTCAGCCATGAATCGATCTCCAGGTCAAGGGTTCTACCCCAAGCGCTCCCGCCGCCGAACCTCCGGGCGACAGGTCCGTCGAGCCAGTCGAGAGCCGTGCAAGCAACCGCGAGACTTGCAGAGCCTGGTCCAGGAGATTGGTCCGACCGGTCGAAGTGCGAAGAGTATGCAATGCCGATCAAGTGTGCAGCGACGGCCCCACGAGTCAGAGTCAGAACGTCGGCGATGCCAAAAGCGTTGGGTGGCAACCCTCCACTTTTGCGCTGACGGAGGGCCATCCACCCAACTATTGCATGTTGAAGCAGAAGAACTGCGCTTGAAACCGTGGCGAGGCGGCTGAAGTAGGACGCTCCATGGCGTCGACGAGAGCTGAGGCTCCCGACCAGCAGTCCGCCTGATAGAGCTGCGGAAGTTGCCATCCAACGAGTAACCACTCGAGAGAGCTCGTCGTCTATTTCAGCTTCGGCCGCGGCATTGTCCGACGAGCTGGATACGAGGCGGCCATTAAGATCCTCGTCAATAATTTCTAGGCCAGCCGCACCCATTTCGGCTTTGTGCCTCCCTGTTTGCAGAACCACAGCCGTCGAAGTGCGTCCACGAAAAGGTCCCCAGGCAACCCGCTCGTTGGATGGTTCTTTTTGCTGGAAGGGATGAGCCTCAGCTGGGCAAGTAGACCTTGGGCGACAACACCTCGGCCGAGCTTGCTGTTACCCGAGACGCCCGGACCGACGCCCTCGGTTTCCCCCGAGACGCCGGGACCAGTGCCCAGCGTTTCACCGATAACGCCCGCCACATCGCTGTGGGCATTAAGGACGAGCCCAATGACTCCGGCACCTTCTTTGACTCCTGGGCCGGCCACGATGCCGACGACGCCGATCGCCTTCTCGAATCCGATGCCAACCGTACCGGCGTTTACCTCGAAGCTCACCTTCGAGGTATTCGTGCCGGCCTGGCCGAATACCCCGCTGCCGCTTGCCGACTTGCCCATGACGCCGGTTCCCTGCCCGTACCCCACTCCATGCACCCCGGTGGTCTGGCCTTCACCCTTCACTCCCGTGCCTTCAACGGCTACTCCATGCACTCCGATTCCGACCATACTTTGGTCAAATCCGAGGACGGCGGTGTCGTACGTGCCGTTGTTGTGACCAGCGAGCGACGCGCTCAAGGGAAACTGCGACAGACTGACGTCCACGACCCCGAAGCCGTAGCCCACCGCGCCCGCGTCTTGATTGACTGCGAGGGCGGTAGCGTGGGAGCTCGTGTTCGTCTCACCGGCCAGGATGGAATTGCCGTCCGCGGCCTGAGCAACCATCTGTCCTTCCAGGCCTTGCGCGGCCAGCACGCCCAGAGTCGCGGCGCCGATCGAGCCGAGCAAGCGTCGCCGCGTCAGAGGACTTGAGGAAACGGCCGCTGACGCCTTATCGCCCACGTTCTGCTTCACGGCGGGTTCCTTATAGTCTTTGCGGTCAAGCTTGGCTCGCAGCTCGGACACCTCTTTCTCAAGGAATTGCAGCCGGGCCGCCAGCTTGATTGAATCAGCCCCTTGTGCATCGGACATGACATCCCCTTTTTCGCGTTGACGCCGATGATGGCTGAGCCAAGTGTAGCTCTTCGTTGGAATCCCGGCTAGGAAAGAGTCAGAAGGGGTGCCCGGCGGGATCAAGCATCACGCGGACGGCCGGCTGCGGTTGATACTCGGCCAGCTTCGCGCAAGCATACGAGCCACCCCGTGAAACAAAACAGCCCCTGGCTCCATATCTCCATAGACGGTCAGCGAACGCAAAGGGGTGACGACATGCGAGTGAGAATGATTCTTCCGGCGCTGACGGAGGCGACGAGCCCTCATTTCAGGCCGATCAAATATTCGCTGTTTCCGCCTCTCGGTCTGGCCACGCTGGCCGGCTACCTGAGTCCGGATGACGATGTCGTTATCACGGACGAGCATGTCGAGCAGCTCTGTCTCGACGACGAACCCGACCTGGTCGTTATCCAGATCTACATCACATCGGCCCGTCGCGCGTACGAGATTGCCGATCACTACCGATCGAAAGGGAGTTACGTTTGCCTGGGCGGTCTGCACGTCACGTCCCTTCCAGACGAGGCATCGATCCACGCTGACACAATCTTCCTGGGACCAGGTGAGGATATCTGGCCCCAGTTCTTGGAAGACTTTCGCTCGGGCAGTCCACAGAAGCGATATGAATCGAAGCACCGGACGCTGGCCGGACTCCCCAAGATCCGGCGTGACCTGATCAAGCGGCACAGGTACCTGGTTCCAAACTCGATCGTCGTTTCGCGTGGCTGTCCGCACGTGTGCGACTTCTGCTACAAGGTCGCCTTCTTCCAGGGTGGCCGCCAGTTTTATACGCAGACGGTTGACGCCGCCCTGGCCGAGATCGACCGGCTGCCCGGAAGGCATCTGTACTTTCTGGACGACCATCTCTTTGGCGACCCACGATTTGCCTCCGCCCTCTTTGAGGGGATGCGGGGAATGGGGCGTCTGTGGCAGGCCGCGGGGACGGTCAAGGCAGTCATCGAGAGGCCTGATTTGCTGCAAGCCGCATTCGACGCGGGTCTTCGGAGCCTCTTCGTCGGCTTTGAGACGGTCAACGCCTCAAATCTATCCGAGCAGCGAAAGCATCAGAACGTCGGCATGGATTACCGGGAAGCCGCGAACCGGCTGCATTCCATGGGAATCATGGTCAACGGGAGTTTTGTTTTCGGAATGGACCACGATGGGCCGGACGTATTCGAGCGCACTGTCGACTGGGCCATCGATACGGGGATCGAGACAGCCACGTTCCACATCCTGACGCCCTATCCGGGCACGGCGTTGTATGACCGGATGAAGGATGCCGGGCGGCTCCTCCACAGCGACTGGGATCTCTACGACACGCGTCACACGGTGTTCCGTCCGACGTTGTTGAGTCCGGATGAGTTGGAAGCCGGGTACTGGCGCGCGTACGAGGACTTCTACAAGTGGGGTTCAATCTTCCGCTCGGCCCGGACAAAGGAGACGCTGCACGGGCGGCTGAGACACGCGGCGTATGCGGGCGGCTGGAAGAAGCTTGAGCCGTTCTGGGACTACGTCATCCGGACGGGTCAGGTGTTGCACCTACTTCCCGTTTTGGAGTCTGTATTGTCCGGATTCGGGGAGCATTCTCCACGGAAGGCGAGGGAGGCGGAACGGGACGCAGAGGGGGTCGTGGGGGAGTCGTCCCAGGGTCGGGTGGCATAGGGGTCGTACAAGAGGCATGGCTTGGGCGTCCGGGTAGAATCGATGGCAGCGCGACCTATATCGCCGCGCACGTCTCGGGGGCGTAGCTCAGTGGTAGAGCAACGGACTTTTAATCCGTCGGTCCTGGGTTCGAATCCCAGCGCCCTCACCATCGATTTG
>CAWCYJ010000024.1:0-10433 GCA_963799725.1 uncultured Pseudomonadota bacterium | reverse complement strand
TGCTGATACAGCGTGTCGGGTTTGGTGTGCGTGCTGCACCACGCCGGTGGATGCACTGGCCGAACTCCGGATACCGCTCCTCGGGCGGGTTGAAGTCGGCGCGTGTGCCTTTGTTGGCGAACTGCCACGACTTGCCGCCATCGTCGGTGCGGAGGCAGCCCACGGCGGAGATCCCGATCCACATGCGATTCTCGTTGGTCCGATCGGGAACGATGGAGTGGAGACACATGCCGCCGAAACCCGGCTGCCACTTCTCGCGGCTGGGATGCGACTCAAGCGCCGGTCGTTCAGCTCCCAGGTCTCGCCGCGGTCGCTGGCTTGTCCAGAGACTGGCGGGGTCGACGCCGGCATACACCGTCTCGGGCTCGGTTGTCACGGCCGGGCTGGACGATCCAGATATTTTGGAGGCTTGCGACCGGTGGACTCCGGGAACTCGATACCCTGAGCCGGCTGCTTCCAGGTCTCGCCAAAGTCGTCGCTGTATTTGACGTACGAGCCGAAGAACCCTTGGTTCTCGGCCGCGTACATGCGTGGGGATGACCGTTGATCCAGGATGCCATTGTAGACCGGACTTCCTCCCAGCATCGGACCCGCCTGTTCCCATTTTCGTCCGATCTTTCGAGGTGAAGGCGAAGAGGCCGCGCTTGGTTCCGGCGAGTAGCAGAACGGTTCCGTCGGAAACGTTCATGTGAAATCTCCTCCCTTTGTGCGTAGGTCTGTGCATGTGCAGGTCACGCGTGTGCGGACCAGACCTTTGAGGATACAACTGGGCGCCATGGGTTCTGCCAATCTACGTCTGTTTTGAGATGAAAGGACGGAGTTCCAACGTTACCGAATCAAGCCGTCACACGAACTACCTCAGCAAAGACCATGTGCGGACCTGTAACACTGTAGCCGTCTCTCCGTTATAGGAGTGACAACGAAGCAAGAGGAGAGGCATGCGTAAAGTTCTGTGGGTTGCTATTGGAGCCGTATTACTGACGGTGGTGACGTTTTCCCCGCTACAAGCGTCGGGAGCCAAGACGATTCCCGTCCCCAAGGGGTTCATCGCCAACTCGATAACGTGGCTGACGCCCAGTCACGGATGGATACTAGGATCCGCCCCGTGTCAGCGCCATCGATGTACCGATGTCATCACCAGCACGGACGGAGGAAGGTCATGGACGCTTCTGGGCAAAGTCCCCGCACCGCTTGAGCAGCTGGCTTATCCGAGTTACGGTGTAACCGAAATTCGCTTCATGTCGGCCTCAGTCGGATGGGCCTTTGGGACGAGTCTGTACGTGACCACAAATGGAGGAGCCTCCTGGCAGCCACAACCCATTCCGGGCGGCGCTCATCACGTGGTTGCGCTCGCCACCGGCTCGAGAGACAGCTATGTTGTCGTCTCGTCGTGCAAGTTCGATACTGGACTGTCCTGCCAAAAGCCTTTGACGCTTCTCCGTCGGAGCGCCGCAGGCGGCGTGTGGAAGAAGGTTCCTCTGACGTTGCCGATGTCCCTCGCACCAGGACTTGCTCTCCACGGAAGCTCGGTGTACGTGTGGGACCAGCTGCTCGACTCCGGAGCTCCGGACCGGCTTTATTCGAGTACTGATGGAGATCAATTTACGGCCCGGCAGGCCCCGTGCGATCACGCCAAGGATCTCGCGCTCGTGGACGTCGTGGCTACCTCAGCTCAAAACGTCGACCTGTTGTGTGATGGGAACCCGGGCTTCAGTAAAGCTGAGAAAACAGTTTACCGATCCAGCAACATGGGGAAAACCGAGACATACGCGGGAATGCTGCCCCCGTACGGCATTCAGGCCCAGCTGGCCGCATCGGCCTCAGGCAACCTGGCTGTGGCCTCGTTCTCTGACGGCTCCTTCATGGACTACAACGATAACACCGGTACGAAGTGGACACGGGTCATCGCCTCAGGCGATGGAGGAGTTGGCTGGAACGACATCGTTTACACAACCAATAGCGAGGCTTGGGTTGTATACGGGCCGGATGACGGTCCTGCCAAAGTCGGGGTCATCTTCGTGACTCGCGATGCCGGCCGCCACTGGAAGCCCATCAAGCTGTGATATGACTCACCCACATGCCATGCTCCAAGCGCGTCAGGGATTTCCCTGATGCGCCGCCACGGGTCCGACAGATCGGGCTTAACTTTGTGCAGAATGCATCAGACTGGTGAAGGGGCCGATCTGATGGAAGTGGGCAAAATTCCGGAAAACCGGTCGAGACCGATGAACACTACCAAAGCGAGGCACGAGGTCGCAAGGGGGATGAGAAAGATGTGCGGGACGCCCAGAACGCTGACACTGGCTCCGCCGATCAGATTGCCCACCAGCGTCGCAATTCCAAAAGCTGAGCCGAAGGTGCTGCTGGCCAGCCCTGCCCGGCCAGGACTTATGCGCTGTGCGTATGTCAGACCCAGCCCAAAGACAACCGCGACAACCAGCGCGTCGATCGCCTGCGTCACGTAGACCTGCCAGACCGCGGTATTGAAGGCGAGGATGGCGTACTCGACGATGGCGATGGCCAGCCCAAAGGTGAACAGACGTCCAACGCGAAACCGCATCGCCAAGAGACCGGCTGCCGGCATGGTGAAAAGCTCAGCCAGGGGAGAGACTGCCATGACGGTCCCGTACTGCCGGATGCTTCCACCCAAGTGTCTTATGACGTCGATGGGAAGATAGGTGATCCGCAGGGCGGTGCCCGTCAGCAATAGTGTGCACAGACCCACAAAGATGTAAAGCCGCGTATTCTCCGCCATTGGATCCTCGGTCAAAAGGTTCCGGCGACGTACCGCTTACCGGAACCGGAATGTCCAAGCCATACAGCGGAATGAGGCACAGGAGGCTGAGACAGCCTGCGGCGATAAACGCAGCTCGAAAGCTTAGCAATGCCGCCAGCTGCGACCCCAAGAGCGGTCCAAGCACAAAGCCGAATGAAAATGCGGTACGAACGGTGGCATTGACGAAACCCTGGCGCGGTTCTTCCTTGTGAACCATGACATCGTGCACCGCCGCGAATGCCTGGCCCATGGTGATTGCGCCCGCACTTATAAAGAGGGCACCGATGGCCACGGTGATCCAAAAGTTCGGGGAGATGGCAAAGAGTAGCCAGCCAATCGGCTGCCCAGGTGGTCGCTAGACGCATTGCGGGCAGGCGTGAGCGCCAACGGTCGGACCAGCGTCCTACTACCAATCCGAGGGCAAGCCCAAAGAAGGCCTCGACGACGAAGTAGATACTCGCCAGGGAGAGCGAAACGTGGAGCTTCTCCACCAGATACAGGGTGACGAGAGGCAGGGTCGAAGAGACGGAAAGGGAGAGAAACACCATGACCAGGATGAATGCCCGGTACTCCCGACTCGTCCAGACGCTGGTGATTACGGCCAGACGGTCTCTCATCGTCTACGTCCCAGCACCAATTCCCGCATCGCCTATAAGCGTAGAGCCCGGGCGAGAATTGACTGCTATGATTCGCGGGATGAAGTGCGGCTTGCGCCATGACAGAGTCGAAACCGAAGGAGCATCTACGTGACGCGTCGGGCCTGGCTGCTCTTCGCAGCCATGGGGATCATGTGGGGTATCCCCTATCTTCTGATCAAAGTGGCCGTAGGCGAGGTAACGCCTGTAACGCTGGTGTTCCTTCGATGCTGCGTCGGCGCGGCGATACTCACGCCAATTGCAGCCTGGAGAGGCAGTCTTGCTCCTCTCCGGCCTTACTGGCGTATGGTTCTCGCGTACACTGTGGCCGAGGTGGCCATTCCGTGGGTCTTACTTTCCTGGGCCGAAACGCGCGTTTCCAGCTCGCTGACCGGCCTACTGATTGGCGCGGTCCCTCTATGTGGTGTCGTCCTAGCGAAGCTGGCGGGCTCGGACGATCAGTTCACGGGACGGCGACTGGCGGGACTCCTCATTGGCCTAGCGGGCGTAGGGCTGTCGTCGGCTTCAACGTGTCAGCCCACGACATGGCCGGGATCGCTGCCTTGTTGGTCGTCGCCGTCGGCTATGCCCTGGGACCGATGATCATCTCCCGACGGCTGCAGGGCCTTCCCGGCGAGGGCATCGTCGCCATCTCGTTGGTGTTCCTGCTGTAATCTATGCGCCGCTCGGCATCGCCCAGCTACCTTCCGGTGGTCTCTCTGGAAAAGTTATCCTTTCCATCATTCTGTTGGGCGTTGTGTGTACGGCAGCGGCGTTTATCATCTTTCTTGCACTGATATCGGAAGCAGGACCCGTCCGTGCGACATTTATCACTTACGTCAATCCGGCCGTGGCGCTAGCCGTAGGAGCGCTGATACTGGGCGAGAAGGTCACGGCGAGCGAGCTCGTGGGCTTCGCCCTGATCCTCGGCGGGCTGTGGCTTGCAACGCGGAAACAGGAAGTCGCTGAGTCGAGCCACGAAGATCAAGGGGCTTTTGTTCGGACCTCAAGCAACTGACCCCGACGAACAACCATGTCACCTGTCTGGTCTTGACTTCGCCGGCGATCATATCATCCGGGTGCGTCTAGGCGGCATGCACCATATGGTGGTACTCGGCTGCACCCGAATATGCCGCCTTTGACCGCCGCATCTCCAGCCTTCCTCTTGAAGCTGTGAGACGCTGAGGAGGAGACACCAGAATGTCCATCACAGGAAAGCTCGTCACAGAGACGCTTGCTTACGACGGCGGCCGGGAGGTCACGGTATACGTTCCGCCGGCGCCGCCCCAGGCAATCGTGTTCGCTGGGGATGGCCAGCTGATTTCGCAATGGGGTGATGTTCTTGAGGCGGCAGCCGTACCACCCACCATGATCGTCGGTGCACATCGTCTGGCCGATGAAACGCTGCGGCTGCACGAATACTCACCCCTCTTTGACCCGGAGCGCTTCGCGGCCCACGAGAGATTCTTCGTGGAGGACGTACCCCGGTGGGCGCTGACGCAGTTCGGAGTCGCACTACCGGCTGGTCGTACCGCGGTGTTCGGTGTCTCGGCGAGCGGAGAGCTTGCGCTTGCCCTTGGTGTCCGGCATCCCGATGTGTACGGAGCGATCTTTTGCGCCTCACCGGGCGGAGGTTACCGTCCGCCCGATGTACTGCCGCGCTCTATTCCGCGTGCGTACCTAGTCGCCGGCACGCGAGAGCCGTTCTTCCTGGAAAACGCCGCTCGGTGGGCGGACGCACTGCGCGCTGCATCTGCTGACGTTGTCATGAAGGAACGGCCCGGGCTCGCATGGCGGAGCGTTCTGGAAGAAGAGTTCCCCCGAATGGTCGCGTGGGCGTTTGCATGACGAGAGGCGGGTGACGTCTACGAAATCGAGTTAGTTCCAAACTGGGCCCGTGGAGCGTGAAGGTCAACCCCGTAAGTGAGTCGTCTATTCTTCGTCCAAGAGCACCTCGGGACCTCTCTCGAAATCAATCTAGACTATCAACTGGTTGTCTTCGCGACTCGAAGGAGGGCGCTTACATTGCAGCGGCTTTACCAATCCGAGTCGCATCGATGCAAGTGAGTCCACCATCGTCCGCAATGCCAACCATGGCGCCGATTTGTCAGGCTCCCTTCTCCACAATCAGTGTTCAGAATTGGCAGGAGCATGGAGATCGATTACTCGTACCTGTCGCACGACCCGCTGAAATTTGCCGCAGCCGCGGACGCCGCCGGGCGGAACTGGATTCGGGAACTTCCGACGCTGCTCGCTTCTGCCTGTGAGCGTTGGTCACTAGAGCCTGACGGCACTCCCAGCAATGGCTACCACGCCGTTGTCATCCCAGTACGCCGCGGCTCCCTACCGTGTGCGGTCAAGTGTGAATGGCCGGCGGAACATGCTGACTTGGAAGCACGAGCACTCACTGTCTGGAATGGGTTTGGAGCTGTTGAGCTGCTCGACGAAGATCGCGAGAAAGGCATTCTCTTGCTCGAGCGGTTGCACGAGTCTCAATCTCTTAGTCGGCTCCCGCTGTTTGAGGCTGCCGCGGAGCTTGGCAAGGTCTTGCGGGCACTTACAGTGCCGGCGCCCTGTGGGTTCCCACCCCTTACAGACGTGCTAGCGCAGATCGAGGCTGGTTGGAGGCAACGCCAACTGCGACTTGGTAAGCCGGTCCCTGATGGAATCATGAAGAAGTGTCGGACCGTTGTAGCGAAGCTGACACGCGGCGTCACGACGAAGTATCTCGTGCACGCAGATCTTCACTATGACAACGTGCTTCGACGTTCGAGGAATAGCTGGGCCGCCATCGACCCGAAACCAATTGCGGGCGACCCTGAGTTTTCCGTACCTGAGATGTTGTGGACTCGGGCGGATGAAGTGACTAATCCAGAGGGGTTCAAGCAGCTACTGAGGACTATTGTCGCTGAGGCGCAGCTCGATGCAGATAAGGCAAGACAATGGGCCATTGTTCGGAGCATCGACTACTGGCTCTGGGGTCTGGAAGCAGCACTCAACCATGATCCCGCTCGATGTCGTCGAGTCATTGAGGCACTCCTCGACTAGATTGATCCCACGCCTCTACATGGTGACTTGACATTTGCAAACGAGGCGCGCCAATGCCTACGTAGTCGCCAGAGACGACTCTTCCGGTTACACGGGCCCCGCCTCGTGCCGGCCCGAGTCACTCCCATCTCCAGCGTCGAGCGAATAGCATTGAGAACATTCCATAAAACGCTCAACCCCAAGACCGTGGATGCCATCTTGGATGCGGCTGCTATGACGTTCGAGCTGGGCAAGGACTGAAGTAGTCCCGCCGCTCTTTATCACTTGACTATTACTTCTAAGTTATATAAACTATGGGTAATGGACAAGCACGATCCACTCAGCCGAGCCTTCGCCGCTCTTGCCGACCCCACTCGGCGGACGATCCTCGAGCGTCTCGCCTCCGGCGAGGCCGGGGTCGTGGAGCTGGCACAGGGTTCCACATTGACCAGCCTGCCATCACCAAGCATCTGAAGGTTCTGGAGTCGGCAGGGTTGATCGTTCGCGGCCGCGACCGACAACGCAGGCCGGCACGACTGCGGCTCGACGGCTCTGGTTCCCGTTGATGATTGGCTCCGCCGGGCACATGCGGAATGGTCCGATCGCCTTGATCGCCTTGAAACCCATCTCGCCAAGCAGCCAGAAACAACCACCAATAAAGAGGAGAACCAGGATGGCTAAGACCCGTACACCCGTGGATGTCCGATCGGCGGTTCCGACCAAGGAGCTCATCATCGAGCGAACGTTCAAGGCATCGCCCGAGCGAATTTTCGATGCATTCACCGACCCCGCTCAGTTGATGGAGTGGTGGTGGCCGAACGGCTTCAGCTGCCCAGCTGCGGAGGTGGACCTTCGCGTCGGCGGAACGTATCGGATCGCGATGAAGTGGCCCGGCTCAATCCCTGCTGAACAGCAGTTCTCCCATTACCTGGGGGGTGAGTACTACGAGATTGACCGTCCGCACCGACTCGTCATGAGCGGCCGGGCCGTCAACGATGAGGAGGGGGAGCTCTTCGCCACGTTGATCGAGATCACGCTCGAACCATGTGAAGGAGGCACCGCCTTGACGATGCGTCAGTCGTACTTCGAGCCCATGCCGCCCGCCGAAGCCTTGGCAGGTGCCGAGCAGGGATGGTCAGAGCAGCTCGACAAACTCGAACGACTTCTTTCGGAGTAAGGAGAACCGCATGGAGACACGAACGCTCGAAACTCCTGAGGCCGACATTGTCTACGACGTGCAGGGTCCACTGCCAACGGCTGACGGTCGCCCACCGCTCTTCATGATCGGGCAACCGATGGATGCCGGCGGGTTTCGCACGTTGGCGTCGTACTTCCCCGACCGCACCGTCATCACCTACGATCCGCGCGGCCTTGGACGCAGTGTCCGGAAAGCTGGGCAGGTGCAACACGTGCCGACTGTCCAGGCGAACGATGTGCACGCCGTCATTGAGGAGCTAGGAGCCGGACCAGTCGAGATGTTTGCAAGCAGTGGCGGGGCAGTCACCGCGCTTGCACTCGTCGCAGCGTACCCCAACGATGTCACCATACTTGTCGCACACGAGCCACCGCTTCGTCTTCCAGACGCAGAGGCAGCATCACGCGCTGAGGCCCGGTTCCGCCATGCATATCTCGCAAAGGGGTTCGGTGCAGGCATGGCGGCGTTCATCGCCATGACGTCATGGAAGGGCGAATTCACGGAGGACTATTTCGCACAGCCCTCGCCGGATCCCACACAGTTTGGGTTGCCGATGAGGATGACGGCCGTCGAGATGATCCACTGCTCTCTGACGCTTCACGCACCCGTTACCACTTATCGCCCGATTTCGCCGCGTTGGCGGCAGAGCCGACACGCATCGTCATTGGTGTGGGCGAAGAGTCAACGGGCACTGTTCACCGCGCGCACGTCGGAGCCGTCGCTCGAACGTCTTGGCCGGGAACCGACGGTCTTTCCCAGCCATCATGGCGGTTTCATCGGTGGCGACTCTCCCTACGCGGGCAAGCCCGAAGCGTTCGCGCACACGCTGCGTGGAATTCTCGGATGACGGCGGGCGGCAACCATTCATGGAACGAGGACTCGGCGTCTCGGGAAATTGACGCACGAGGAACAAAGAGGTAATCATGCGAGACGTCATTCTGTACATGTCGATGTCGCTCGATGGGTTCGTCGGCAGCGACCGCGAGCACCCGGGGATGGCGGTCCCCGAGGACGCGGAGCTGAAGCAGTGGAAGATCGACCGCATCAATAAGGCCGGCGCCCACCTCATGGGTCGCGTCACCTACCAGGAGATGGCGTCGTACTGGCCGCAGTCCGACGATGCGTACGCCGCGCCGATGAACGACATTCCCAAGGTCGTGTTCTCGAAGACCCTTAGCGAAGCTGAGGCCACGTGGCCGGTAACGCGGGTCGCGCGGGGCGACCTCACGACCGAGATCAGCGCCATCAAGGCAGAAGCCGCCCCGGACGTGATCCTCTGGGGTGGTCACCGGTTGGCCGGCGCGCTCGCCGCGGCCAACCTGATCGACGAGTACCGCCTCCTGGTCCAGCCGCTGGTCCTCGGCCGCGGGCAGGCCCTATTCGATCAACTGCAGGAGCCACGGCGTCTGAACCTTGTCGAGACCACGCCGTTCCCCAGCGGCATCGTCGTGCAGGTCTACCGACCACACAGGGGTGAGGAGTGAGGCTCCATGGGCATCGTGCGGGCGCAGGCGAACATGTCTCTCGACGGGTACGTGGCCAAGCAGGACAACACCATCGGCCGGTTGTTCGACTGGCTTCAGAATGGCGAGGTAGCGATGCCGACCCCCGCTGGGGACTTCACCGTCCACCTCACGGCGCCGAGTGCAGAGCACTGGAGGCGATGGGTGCCCTCGCTGGGTGCGATCGTCTGTGGTCGAACGCTGTTCGACGTGGCCGAGGGCTGGCAGGGCCGCCACACTCTGGACGTCCCGGTTGTCGTGGTGACGCACCATGTCCGGACGGCCTGGGTCGACGCCCATCCGAACGCGCCGTTCTCCTTCGTCACCGATGGGGTGGAGGCCGCGATCGCACGGGCACAGGAGCTCGCCCGCGACCGGGTCATCGCCGTCGCCGCGGGGACCATCGCCCGGCAGTGCCTGGAGCTGGGGCTTCTGGACGAGGTGGCCGTCGACCTGGTTCCGGTCGTGATGGGCGCGGGAAATCGGCCCTTCTTCGGCGAACTCTCCCAAGAAGGCGTCCTGCTCGGCAACCCGACGGTTTGCGTCCAAGGTGACCGGGTCACGCATCTCGTGTTCCCGGTTCTGCGGTGATCCGGCGGAAGGACAGCGGAGCATGATATCCCGCTCCGGCCACAACGTTGGGCTAACCAATGTAGCCGGCCCGACGTGAAACCATCAAGACCACGGGCGTGGGTGCCTTTCGGTCAACGAAAGACGAGCGACGCAAAGTGTGGTATGCACTTTCTCCGCGCTTTTGGTCAATCCGAGACGGCAGCTCCTTCCGAGCTGAGCTCCAAGTCCGTCTCGTAATCCGGGTGGAGGACGTCACCCACTCGACCCAAGGTTGCTTTTCGGTGTCAAGGCCGCATCACAAAGATGTAGTTCAACCACGAGTGGGCGATCCCCACAAAGCGACGGCGAGCCACATCTGATTGCGGATCATATAGGCCTCGTCCCTTCCCTTCGTCTTCGGCCGGAGACTCATCGGCCGACCGCGCGATATCTCAGGTACACAACGCGCGAGCTGAACGCGCGCGTCTCGACCAGATCCATGTCGACACGGTGATCACGTGGGAAGAACGGGATGCCGCCGCCGACCGCGACGGGATGAACGAACATCCTGTACTCGTCGATCAGGTCCAGCCGAATAGCCTCCGCTGCGAGCTGCGCACCTCCGACCTCCACGTCTCCCCGCACAGACTCTTGGAGCGAAGCCAGCTCTGCGCGCGGGTCGCCGCGCGCGAGCGTTGTGTTCGTTCCCTCCACTCGGTCCAGCGTCCGAGAGAACACCACCTTGG
>CAWCYJ010000023.1:0-41186 GCA_963799725.1 uncultured Pseudomonadota bacterium | reverse complement strand
AGGAATGTATGGTGCTGCCACCACGATCAATGGAGCAACAACCGAGATAAGGATCAGGTGCTGAATCATATGCACCCAGAAAAGAGTGGCGGCATAGTAATCGATGGGAGAACACGAAGCAATCACCATCCCCAGCACTGCCCCGAACAGAGCCACCAGTCGCCACCACTGTCCAGCCCAGCGCGGACTCCCGGTCCTGAGGACCCGCGACTTCCTCTCCTTCGGAAGCCAGAGGGACTGTCGAAGCCATCCGAGACGATGCCACCCGATGAGGTAAAGTGTTGTTCCTAGAGCGCAGGCACTGACGACGACAGTATCAACGGACCAGTGGCCAAGCGAGCTCACGTCAAGTCAAAAACTACCGAGTGGAGTGGACGGGCACTGCCATGATCAGACAATCGCGGCAATGAGGAGCCAGGTGACCACCGAGATGATGGCGACGTTGAGTTGCCACCAGAATCCGACGGCCTCCAATATGTACTCGTGGCCCTCGATGCGATGGTTGCTTATTCTGCCCATCATGAGGACACCAACAAGGGCTGCGATGAAAAGGTGGACGCAGTGATAGGCATTGATGAACATGTTGGAACTCGCGAACGCATCAATCGCAAAGGGATCATCTGCAGTTCCGACATAGTGACTACTTGCGAGAAGCGCGATCTGCCCCGCCAAGGCAACCAAAATCAGCACAGTCGCGATCAGGTTCCCCGTTCGTAGAGCCTTATGTTTTCCCGCTTTCCACTCCCGCTGTCCCCAGAAGAATGCAAGAGCCGCGAGAACCGCCAACAAGCTGAGCACGAGGCCCCATAAGAAGGAAGAGGCTGCCTCGTGCGGTCCTTTGTAGGCATGGTTGGTGTTGAGAACCCGGAGGTATCCTGCGGCGGCAAACTGCGATCCGACGAACATTGCATCACTGAGAATCAGGAGAATCACGCCCACACGCACGCGCATGTGCCTGATGGTGTATGTGAGTTCTCCGCCGTGCTCCGTGCCTGATGGGCTACGGTTGCCATTTAGAAGCCCCCTACAAGATTCACGAAGACGTCCCCTCGTGCATTTGCTCTGTTAGCTGCACTCCACCGACTGCTGCCCTTGGAGGGCGAACGGCACCCCGTCCGTACCCGTACGGGTCGTCCTCAACTTCAGGCATTTCGTCAGGGAAGTTCTCCAATGGTACTGGCGTCGGAACCATCCACTCGAGAGCGTTTTGCCTCCCCAGACGTTGGCCTCAGTAACCACTTCGCCGGCAATGAGCGTGTGGATCACGTTGTAGGCGCAGGTGAACACCGACAGAGCGATCAAGATCGCGAACAAGCTGGCGATGGTGTTTGCTGTGCCGAAGGCCGGAGGAATTTCCGCCATCCAGCGAGGTTCTCCGTGGATTCCAGCATAGAACAGCGCCATAAATGTCCCGACGAAACCGATCTCAAACAACCAGAAGTGGAGTTTTGCTAGGGTCTGATCGAGCTGCTTGCCGAACATTTTGGGGAACCAGTAATAAAAACCAGCAAAGAAGCCAAACACCATTCCACCAACCAGTGTGAAGTGGAAGTGGGCGGTAACAAACATACCCCCGTGGAAGGCAACATCGCTCGGAACGTCGGCGAGATAGATGCCCGTAACACCACCAATGATGAAGTTCACAAGCACGCCCATCACGAAGAGAAGGGGAGCCTTTACCCAGATCTTGCCTCGCCAGAAAGTGCCGACCAAGGCGAAGAACAGAATGCCCGTGGGAATCGAATCAGCTCGGTCGAGAGCATGAACGCCGGATCCATTGGCGTCGCCGAGCCACTCATGTACAGGTGGTGGGCCCAAACCGTAAAGCTGAGCACAAAGATGCCGACCATGCCACCAACGAGCAGTGGGTAACCGTAGACCGGCTTCCGGCAGAAGACAGCAGCCAGCTCCGCGGCAATCCCAAAAGCCGGCAAGGCGATGACGTAAACCTCAGGATGGCCCATGAACCAGAAGAGGTGCTCATAGAGCCAGTTGCTGCCGCCGCGGGCCGCGATATAGAAGGAAGTGTTGAACATCCGGTCCGTGGCGACGTAGGCCTGGGCAAGCATGAATGTGGGGAAGGCGATGAGCCCAAGCAGAACGGATAGCCCGTCCCCCACACGAATATCGGCATCCTGCCCATCGTCATGCCCTTCGTACGCAGGGTGGCGATGGTGGTGACGATGTTCATGCCCGAAACGGAAACCGAAAGGGCAAACACGATGATCGTGAAGGAGTAAGCATCCATGCCCACCTGAGCCTGATCGGCAAGCGGAGCATATCCCGTCCAACCGGTGGGGATCCCTCGATGACCAGGGTCGATAGCAAGACGGGTATTACCGTAAAGAACAGCCAGTAGCTCAGCGCATTGAGCCGGGGAAACGCCATGTCGCGAGCACCAATCGCAATCGGCAGGATAAAGTTCCCAAAGCTTCCCGAGATCATCACGATCGTCGAGATGATCATGATGATTCCGTGCAGGCCGACAAGGGTGTTGTAGGTCGAAGGCGTGACGATGTTGTTCTCAACCCGAGACTGCTGGAGCCGAATGGTAAACGCCGCCATCGACCCGATGAAGAAGGTGATGAGCACCGTGATCAGGTACTGAATACCGACGACCTTGTGATCGGTGCAGAACCGGAAGTAGCGCCAAAGGCCCTCGCCTTTTCCAGCGTTCTGTAACTCTTCCTCATGGCCCATTTCGTGATTGCCGAAGCCCCACTCCCAAATGCCGTTGAAGGCTCCGACACCGGCGAGGAAGCCGATGGCCCACCCGGTGTAAACGGCAAAGATGGCAGCGTCTTCGTTTCCAGCCACGACGCGCGAGACGATCTCCCCTCCGATAATGGCAAAGATCACTCCCAAAACGAGCCCGGGCAGGATGCTTGGAACCCAGATCGGGCCTCGCTTGGCTACGTCTGAGGTGGGCTGATGGGTGGAGGCGGTAACTGTGGTCATACGTGAGCTCCCTGTTTCTTAAGCCAGGCTCGAAATACATTTCCGTTCACGACATTCACCGGAGCGGTCATGAACGTGTGATAGGTTCCGCACAGCTCAACACATCGAGTGGTGAAGCGACCTTTTCTGTTCGGTGTCATAACGGGAAGCGCGATCCATTGACCGGGATTGGCATCTTGCCGTACCCCCAGCTCTGCGATCGAGAATCCATGAAGAACATCGAGTGAGGTAACCCGAAAAAGGACGGCCTGATTGACGGGAAGCTCCAACCGGTGAGTCGTCACATGATATTTCGGGTAGTGAAACGTCCAAGTCCACTGCTGACCCACAACATTGACGGTCATGGCCTGGCTGGCCCGAGCAGACGCTTGGTTAAAAATGCCGTAGAGTCCCCAGATGAAGAGGAAGGCGCAAAGCACACCTGAAATAGAAACCCAAGCTATCTGTGCGGGGGTTCTGGGCTGGAGCGCAGGCCCGTCGGTGACCGGTTGTCCCTTGACTCGAAAGTAGGTGAGGCTGTAGCCCATAAACACCCAGACAAAGAAGGCGACCGGCACAGAGGCAACGGTAAACACGACAATCGTGACATTGGCAAACCGCTCGGCATCACTTGCCGACGTGGGAACGAGCTGAGCCGTTCCGAAGAAAGCTGCCACCATCCCGAGAATCGAGAGAACTGCCCAGAGGATGACACAGCGCCTGAGGTGATTGGGCTGGGCTTGTGGAGGTACCGTTGCGACGGACATAATTCAGGCTCCTCTTACATGCTCCGGAGTACGAATCACTTCTTCAAAGCGGTGTTTATGCGACGTGGAGGTTACCAAGCATGTATCCGACCGTTCCCATGGGACCACCAAAGCCCTCCTCGAAGCCATAAAGTCCTAAGCCACAAGGGACATAACACTTCCAGATATAGTTCCCTTTTGGTCCTGATCGAAACTGAAACCGAATAACGTTCGGCGGCTGATAACCGGTGTAGGTATGACCAAGGATGGTCTGTTTCACCGGCTGCGGCGCACCCTTTTCACTCGGATCCTGCACACCTGGCAGAGGAACGCTCACGAAGAGATTGGTCGGAGAATTATTGGCAGGTTGGATGGTGAAGGTGTGGCCGAAGCTCCCGTCTATGTTGGGAATGGTTTTGTACCAGTGCCCGGCTCGGGCGCTGCTCCCGTCGATAGCTCCGCGCACCAGCTCTGCTTTGCCGTTCACGGTTCCATGAACTGAGGCGAAGAAGGTGTTATGCACCGTGCTTCCCGAGTCGTACTGCCGGATGGTTACGGTAATCAGCGAATTTGCGGGCACGACAATGCTCGTCGTAGGACAGTAGGAGACCCAGTCGGGATGCGGACCACCGCCGTTAGGCGGATCGTGGCAGACAAAACTGTCCGGCATCGTATAGAGCGTCAATTTTGCGCTATGGGGCCCGGTTTTCGTGGCTACCAGGCCGTGTGGAGTGTATCCTAGCTCACTTGCCGAGCTGATACCCCGCTCGACTCCAAAGAGAAGAAGGAATCCTATTACAAAGGCCACGACCAAGCCGACATATCGATTCATGCTCGTACTCCTGCTTCTTCGGAAGCTATTGAGGCACAACCATAGGCAAAGCCCGCACCGGCTAGCCCGCAACGCCATCCTGTCACCATGTAACCCCCCAGGCGCGGAAGCTGTCTATCACAATCTAGAACACTTTTCATGACGGGAGGGGAAAAATCAGTGTCAGGAAATTCCCTACCTTTTGTCCTCCCGCTGAGGCTCCTGACTCCAAGATCACCACGTGACGGGCGTTTCAAGTCGCACCAATTCTCCTCGTTTCGGCCGACAAGATCCATTGCCCTTCCTGGTCGGGCGGGATTCAAAGTCGACCGAGATAGCCCATCAGCACGCGCCGTGCCACGGGCGGAAAATGTGGCCTTTCAAAAACCTGATCGGCGACACATCGTTGCCTTTTCGCGACTCTGCTTCGGCAACGTCACGAAAGTTCCCGACTGGCTTCAACAGTCGCTGCTGACTCGGAGTCAAAATCCGACCTTTCGCTGAACGGAGTGGGTACACAAACGCACTTGTTGTCCGCCTTCCAACCTCAGACACATGGAAAGCTGCTACGGTGCAACAAACGGTTCTTTCATCGGTTCTCTAGTAATGCCAGCAAGGAGACGAACGATGGCTCGCAGTACATCACCTTACGAGAAAGGCATAAAGAGCTCAAATTGGCTTTCGCTGGGCGCTTCGCTCCTGGTCACGCTTTCACTCTTCGCCCCTGCGAGCGCACACGTATACGCCGCAGGCACTGTAACCAAATGCGGCTACGACAGCTTCTGCGCCGGGGGGCCGAACGGTCCACGGTTACGACTTTCCCTGGCCGGAACAGTTGCGCACGTCAGTGGAAAGGACTGGCCAGCCTCGAAACAGGTAAGCATCAATTTCTGGCAAAGGCTGGGGCTTCTTGGCTCGAAAACTCCACATCGTGCTGCCCTCACAGGCCTGGTGGTCATGGCTAATAACCAAGGCAATTTCAGAATCTCTCTCCCGCACGAGGGTGCTTGCTCGTACGCCCCTTTGCTAACCGTCAGATCTGGGAAGTACAGTCTTAAGCTGCCTCGACCCTCTTCTCTCGTGTGCATGGAGAGTCGCACTCCGAACCCTCCGATCGAAACGTTCCATGTCCAGCGCCGGGCACTATGTTCGGGCGATTTATGCCCGAAGTTATGTGAGGCAACGGTACAGCTTACAGCTGGAGCACGGATGGCCGGCTGGCCCGAGACTTAGCCGCCAGAAAGCTTTGTCGATTGCCCGAGAAACCGCAAAAGCTTCAACATCTGCTCCGGCTTGGGCGAAGCCTGGATCGACTCCTCTGGGTTTGGACGGGGCTTGGACGGGCGTCTGGGAGGTCTGGGTCGCCGGTGTCCATGTACCAGGGTATGGCCTCGGCCATGAGGTGGTGCTCATTGTGTTGTCAACGCAAAATGGCTCTCCACCAAAGCTTGGTACTGTGCTCACTACCTGGTTTGCCCCATAGGGATCGATTCCCGCTTCCGTTCAAGTAAATCACCCAAACCGTTCGTTGCTCAGGAGATGGGCATGAGAGATTACTTCGATTGTCTGGAGGCACGGGATGCCGTGCACATTCTCTAGGTGCTCCTTGGCCAACCTGTTGCCTCAAACTCAGGGAAACATTCTGGGTGCAACACACGATTCATTCATCGGTTCTTTAGCAACGTCGATAAGGTGGCCGCACCATGAGTCGCGGAATAGCTGCTTATCTGAAAGGCGCTAAGTCGTTGGCTTGGCTGTCTTTGTGCGCTTTGCTCCTGGCCACTGTTTCAGTTTCGGAGTCTAGTGCTGTGGCCGGGTCAACCTCCGGTACTGTCACGAAGTGCGGACACTATGCCTACTGCACCGGAGTTCCCGGCGGACCAAATCTACGCCTCTCCTTTAACGGAACCGGTGTGCACGTCAGTGGAAAGGACTGGCCCGCTTCGAGACAGGTAGACATTAGTTTCTGGCAAAGGCTGGGATTCGTTGGCGTGAAAACTTCACGTCGTGCCGCCCTGACAGGACTGATTCTGGACGGTAACCAGGGCAATTTCAGATTCTCCCTCCCGCGCGAGGGCTTTTGCTCGTACTGGGCACTGCTCACCGCGAGGTCAGGGCAGTACAAGCTTCAGCTGCCCCGACCGTCTGGGGTGTTTTGCCACGAGAGGCCTAGTCCGATTCCTCCGATCGAAACGTTCCGGGTCCACGCAGGACACTACGTCCGGGCGATTTATGCCCGAAGTTTCGTGAGGCAAAGGTACAGCCTAACCCTGGCGAGCGGATGGCCGGCAGGGCCGAGGCTTGGCCGCGAGAAGGCTCTATCGATTGCCCGTAAAACGGCAAAAGCATCAACTTCGGCGCCAGTTTGGGCAAAGCGTGGAACAACTGGCGTAGGCTTAGCCGGGCTTGGGACGGGTGTCTGGGAAGTCTGGGTCGGTGGGGTCCAGGTACCAGGGTATGGCCTCGGGCATGAGGTGGTGCTCATTGTTTTGTCTACGCAAAATGGCTCTCCACCAAAGCTCGGTACTGTACTCGCTACCTGGTTTGCTCCATAGAATCGATTCCCGCTTACCGGTTGAGGAGGTCAACCGAGATTCGTTGCTGAGGAGATCGTCGGGGAAACGTGCTAAGGTTCAACAAACGGTCCATTCATCGGTTCTCTAGTGTCGCAACAAGGAGGACGCACGACGGGTCGCGGTACATCTGCTTACGCTAAACGGGCTAAGACCTTCGCACGGCTATCGTTGTGCGCAGTGCTCCTTGTCACGGTTTCAGTTTCGGCAACAGGTGCTCGACCGTCGTATGCCCACCGAACCCCAGCCAAATGTGGGCACTATACCTTCTGCGCGGGAGGACCTGATGGGCCGCGCTTACGGTTGTCCCTGAATTCGGAACCTCCCCGGATCATTGGGACCGACTGGCCGCGCTCAATGCCCATCACTCTTAGTTTTTGGCAGGGGCCGAATGTTTTCGACGGACCCACAACTTCTTCTCGTGCCGCCCTTACTGGTCTGGTCGTCGTGGCGAATAAGGATGGCAAGTTTAGGATCTTGCTTCGCGGTGAATGGGTCTGTTCCTATCTCGCATTGCTAACGGCAAGGTCCGGGAAGTACCGCCTTAAGCTGCCGCCTCCTCCTATGGAATGCATGGAGAGGCAACTCCCGGACCCTCCGATCGAAGACTTCCACGTTGGCATCGGCCACTATGTTCGCGCCGTTTACGCCCCAAACCACATCAAAGAGCGGTACAGCATGACGTTCTCAGCTTCGCTTCCACACACACGCACTCTGAGCCGAGAGAAGGCAGCGTCAATTGCCCGTAGCAGGGCAAGGGCCTCAGCCTCAGCCCCAGTTTGGACAAAGAGGGGAGTGACTTTGGTGGGTATAGCGGAATACTTGATCGGGGTTTGGGAAGTGTGGGTCGGCGGAGTCCACGTTCCTGGGTATGGCATTGGACACAAAGTGGTCCTCATTGTCAGGTCGCACCAGGATGCTTCGCAACCAAAGCTTGGCACTGTTCTCGCCTCCTGGTTTGCTCCCTAGCCGCGACTCGGCCGGCAAGTCTCGTAGGTGAGCCACGTCCTTCACGCAGAACATCGGCATGGAGCCATGCTAGTTTCAACACAGGGTTCGTTCATCGGTTCTCTAGTGTCGGAACGAGGAGGACGCACGACGGGTCGCGGTACAGCTAAGCGGGCGAAGAGATTCGGGTGCTGTCGCTCCTGGTCTCCGCGACGCTCGCCCGGCTCTTGGCCTGTCTCGATCATCGAGGTTCGCCGGTTTTAAGATCCGACCCCAACAATACGAGGACGAGAAAAAGCCCCCGGCAGTCAGATGGTCTGATGCCGGGGGGCTGAGTCTGTACTTCGTATTTGCGTTTAGCCTATCAGGTCTTGGTAAGCCCTGTAAGTAAGACTGGTGCTCTGAGCAGTGGTGTCGTATCCAACGTCCCACAGCATTGCGCCGCCCAGTCCGGCCGACTTGATGTAGTCGGTCTTGTCATCGATCGTAGTGGGATTGTCGAAGCTGATGAAGGTACCACCCTTCGGGTTGTAGAGCCAGAACTCGTCTGAGTACTTGTTCGGGCCGTAGAGAGTGTACCCGTTCTTGTTGATGTAGTTTTTCACCAGGTCGCTGTAGTCGAACTGCGCCCCGCCGTCAGCCGTCGGGTTTGAACAGTTGTCGGCCGGGCAGGTGGTCCCGAACGGTGTAGCCTTGGTATAGTGCTGATTCAGCCCGTTGCCGGCGGCACCGGCAGACGCACCGGAGTAGCCGCGACCATACAACGGAATCCCAAGCATGAGCTTTGAACTGGGCACCTTGTAAGTGTTCTCGAGCGTCGTGACTGCATTCTCGCCCCAAAAGCCCTCCTGCGTATTGTGATCCGACGGATCCTGCTGCAGCGGGGCGATGAAGTCGGTATAGGCATCCGGTCCGGTCTCGTCCCTGGCGCCCAAGGACCGTGATAGTCGTAGGTCTCGAGGTTTATCCAGTCAAGGTTGGGAACAACTGCGCCCCAGTTGACGTACTGCATGCTGGAAGGGTTTGCGCTCGCGGCCATGGTGAGAACGCGATTGTTGCCCAGGGCACTTCGGAAGCTCGTCACCAGGTTCGTGAGCTCGCCTTCCTGGGTGGTATTCTGTGGCCACTCCCAGTCGAGGTCGATTCCGTCGAAGACGCCGGGTGCTTGCAGCATGATGAGATTCATGCAATTGCTGACAAGTGTGTTGATGTCAGCCTGGCTCGTGATGGCATTGGTGAAGTCTGAGGCATAGCTGAAGCCGCCGACAGAGAGCAGCACCTGCAGGTTGGGGTACCGCTCCTTCATCCGGCGAATGTAACCGAAGTCGTCGCGATTGTCGTTGTAGAAATCCTTGAGGTTGCAGGAGTCGTTTGAGCTGTTGTTACTCCCCTGGCCACCGTTGGCAACCGTTTGCGTCCCCGGGCCTGGATCGGCGAAGGAGTAGATCAGATCCGTGATGTGGCTAAATTGGACGTTGCTGACAGGAGAGCAGTGGCCCGTGAGCTCCGTGCTTCCATTGCTGGGGCAGCCGTATCGATCCCAGTCGCCGTAGTATCCGACGATCCGGTAGGGGGTTCCCGAAATGCTTTCGGCCCTCGAGGGGTGTGACGACGCTAGCATTCCTGACAGTCCAAGCACTGCTAGAGCTGCTACTGCAAACAAACGCACGATTAGGCTCTTCACGCTGACGCTCTCCTGGGGTCTCAGTGTTCTGCGTTGAACGCGCAGACATTTCCATGCTACCGAAGGATTTGTCTCGAAAGCAAACAATCGAGCCAGTTAGGACGAAGCGACTGGTGCGCCGCTCGGCGTCTCAAAGTGTGACGCCCGGGTAATGATCCGCTTTCTGGGACCAATCTCGTCTCCACGAGAGGTGCCATAGCGGGAAGCACCCGAGAGCTTGTGCCGATCTTTACCCCATGACGACCCGATCGACTTGGTCGAAGGTTTAGGAGCTTGTTCGCCTTTGCGACGACAGCTAGTGGCTCCGCTATAAGACGAAGATCGCCAACCGGTCCCGGCTAGGCCGTTCGGGTGATGCATATCGGAATAAGCGACTCCGTCGGCATTATTTACGTAATGTTTACCGAAATGGCATTGAGAGATGGCCCTGGAACGGTCACGCTTGAATTAAAGCAATCTACGAGAGGCTTCGAAATGCGAGACGAACAGCGATCACCTCAAGAGCTTCTATCAACCCAGCCAATGGATGCCGTCGTCGACGATCTGCGTGCGGGCACATGGGAGACGAACGGCAACGGCTCACGGCCCGAAGAAGGCATGACGGATTCGGAGTCGCATGTGGGCCTTAGCCCAGGCGGTGCTATTCTCGCCGTTGAGCTCTCCCAAACGACGCATGCCGGATCGAAGTACTACGTGCAGACATCATTTGGAGGCCGCCACGAGCTCTCCATTTACGAGGAGGGCGGTGCGGAGGAACTGTCGTTCGGGTTTGAGGTCGACGGCAATCTGGAACGTCGTGGGGTGCGCGCCACCGAGGCACTGGCATTTTCCGCCGGTCTCGATTTGATTCGCAGTCTTGAGGCCTTCAGGTTCAGGGGCTACCCGCCCCGGGCCCGCCATCCACGGCACGGGTGAACGTATCAATCCCAGAAGGTTGGAAGCGAATATCGACCTCGTCGAATTCTGCGGATTGTTTTTGGGCGCGCTCGCTGCTCCAATCCGATATAGCGAGCGCTTCAGAGCAGGGGGCTAACCACCGATCGCCGAGGGCCTCTGTCGATGCCGTATTACGGATCGATCAGGTCGACGACCAAGGCCCACAGTCCGTTGCGGGCTTTGTCCAACCCGATCCCAGCTACGTGGAAGGATCGGTCGAGAAGGATCTGACGGTGTGAAGGGCTGCCGAACAAACCGGCGATGACAGAACCCACGGTCGGGCCTTCGCCGACGCACTCGCCGACGGCGCTGTATCGGATGTGGGCGGCCTTGACTCGGGAGCCAGGGGTAGACCCGTTTGCCCCTACGTGAGGATGTGCCGTGAAGTACCCATCGCGAATCATCTCATTGTCGTGTGCTTGAGAAACCCGCCTGAGGGCGGTACGCATGGCCAAGGATGATAAGTGGAACCGCTTCCGCTCGCTGTTGATTAGTCCTAACGCAAAGGTCGCTAGGGCTGTCCGGCTGGCGCCTTTCGGATCGGCTGGAACTGACAGCCCCACCGGCAAGGAAGGCGCAACTCCATGAAAGACGGGGAGATTGAAGATAGGCAGGCCGTCCGCCGCCGGGATCTCGACGGTGTAGATGCCCTTGGCGGCGTATCGAATTGTCCCTCGAAAGCTTCGCCCTGAGCCCTTGAGAGGGTAGGAGGTTACCAAGCCATCGGGCTGAGTCACATAGATTTGGCGGCCAGCGGGTAGACGGCTGCTGCCACGGATTACTGACTTCCTCACGGTTGTTGAAGTCACAACTGTCAGGCCACGGAGAACAGCACCATCCGATCGATTGGCCAACGCGCTGTCCAACTTGAAGGGTGCAAGGGAAAAGGACCCTCCAGAGCTCCCACTGGCTCTGATGGTCATGGTGAACGAGTCTTCCTGGTATCCCGGTGCCCAGGCCACACCCGAAAGGCGGGAGCCGAGAGGCACAGCTAGGCGGAATGTGCCTCCGGCCTTGGTGACGGCCGTCGTTCCGTTTAGCTCGACAATTGCGTTGACAAGTCCCACGTTCTGATCGTTGATGATTCTTCCCGAGAGACGTATGGAGGCTTTGATACGAGGGAGGCGCAGCGGCTTCTGCCGAGGCAAAATCTGGTAGGACGATGCGCTGTTGACAGAGTGGCTCACAAGTGCCCGTACCAGATGGGTACGTCCGCTTGAGCCAGCCGGCCCAGCCAGCACGGTGAGAACCAAAGCGATGGTTGAGATCAGGGCCACGGCAGCATAACCGCCAAGCTTTGCTTTCCTAGTGACATGAGCATGAAGCATGAGCTACCTCCTCCGAAAGAGTTGTCTTCCCTCTTTCAGATGGTGGGAGACGCTGCCGGGCAGCCAGGAGGTCAAATTGGCTACAGGGCCAGACGGCCGGGCTAGGACATCTATGCGTGCCATTCCATATAAGGTAGGCACGGAGGTTACGGCCATTGCCGTGGGAGGTACAGCGGGCCGGGAATCTTCAGGGAATCCAGAGGTTCCTATGGCCCTGTGTCGGGCCCGTGGAACCCAAGGAGGGGTGCGCCTCCGCGCCTGCCGAGCAGCATCAGCTTCCCCTTTTGTGCGATCTATGACATGCCGGGCTCAGGTAGCGTCGACATTCTCATTGGTCATCCACCCATCCGCTATCTTTGCGAACTTGGCAAACTGGCCTTTGGGCTTATGAAGGAGAGCACGTTCGCCGCATCGGCCTCCAATGCCCTACTGTCCTCCAGGCCGATGGGTTCAAAGGGGCGAAGGTTGACACGGCCACGATCGAGTGACCATATTCCGGCCGCTCGGCCCTTGACGAGGGCAAATGGACGGAAGAGTCCGTTCGAGGTGACAAGCTCACCATGACCTGCAACCACGAACTCTCGAGACTCCCAACCGTGGAGGAGTGGATCAAACTGGCCAAGCAGCATCGGCTTCGGCACGTCCACCGCCTGGGCACGATCCCTGACGTTCAGCAGCCCGTCACCGATGTCGACGCTCGCGTCACGAATAGCCTCGAATCCTGCTCTCGCGTCAGTAAGCCGGATCCCCGCCCACCTCGCCAAGTCCCGTGGACTCGCCGGGCTGTGGCCCTGCAGGTACCGGCTCGCCAACCTAGCTAAAGCCTCTGTCCGACCGATTGGAGAGGGCGGAGGCTTTAGCCACTGAGCGGCAAGAACGAAGCCGGGCTGCCCGTTCCTTAGTGGTCCGCGAATGACGCCGCCGCTGAGCGTAGCTGCAGCTAGCAGGTGGACGAGGGCCTGCCCTCCAGTTGGAACTCCCGCTTGATCGAGGCGACCTCGAAGTTCTGCTCGCGTGAGAGGGCCTTCAGACTGGAGGCTCGCCACGATGATGTCGACCCCCCGATCTGCCTCTTTGCCTTCGACTCCTTCCACTGCCAGCCGCCGCTTGATGCCCACGGATAGCTGCGGTGTCGTCAAAGGATGCAGCCACCAGTAGTCCTCAGCCCGCACCAGATGCAGCGTTCCGCGATTGAGCCATGAGACCACGAGCGACCGCGACTGTGTGAGCGCGTTGTCGACATCGCCAGAATTGAGACCGCGACTGCGAGCTCGGATGGCCAACCTGGCCCCTCGCGAATCCTGGGCCTGGACGGCCAAAATGCGCTCGACAACTGCTTCTGGAGTGGAGGCGGGCACGCCTGTAAGAAGCTGCGAGGCAAAGCGCCTCCGTGCGACTGCCTCACCTAGCGGCGACATACCTCAACTGTAGTCAAGGTATAAGTCAATGATTGTGAGGGCGATAGCTGCGATCTGGCCCAAGGAGTGGTGCCGGCGACAGGACTCGAACCTGCACGACCTTGCGGTCAAGGGATTTTAAGTCCCATGCGTCTGCCTATTCCGCCACGCCGGCATGTACCATCGAGAGCAATCGGGCGGCAGTTGAATATATAACTCGCTGGTTGCCTTGCGGCCGGAAGTCTGGAACCTAATTTGGATTGGAGATGGCGTTCGCTCGTCACAATCCCTCTGAATTTCGAACCACAAGAAAAATTACTTGGAGATAAAGCATGTGTAGAAGCATCAAGACCCTCAGGGCAGTCGATCATCAGGCTACGGATGAAGAGATCAGAGCCGCTGCCCTGCAGTTCGTACGGAAGATCAGCGGGTACCGGAAACCTTCGATGGCCAACAGCCAGGTCTTCGACGCGGCAGTCGAAGAGATCGCCGCGGCGAGTCACAGACTGCTCGACGGTTTGACTTCTCGGAGCCAAGCGGCATAGGTTCGAGGCCTAGAAGAGAACAGCTTGCTAGTGAGGTCCGCTCCTATTTGAGGAGACGGCTAAGCCGCCGGTCGGCGTAGACCCGGCCCCCTGTTTGACAGCCTGGACAGTACTGGAAAGATCTTTCGGAGCTCCACACCTCTCGGATGGGTGCGGAGCAGACGGGGCAAGGTTGCCCCGTTCGTCCGTGAACGTTGAAGTGGGAACGCTTGTCGTCCTTCAGCTCTCGTCCCTCCAGACCTCTTGCACGTTCCATTGCTCCACCAAGGATTGCTCTCATCGACTCAAATAGAGCCGACACCTGAGTGGCATCCAGCTTAGCGATGCGGGTGAAGGGAGATACGCCTGCTGCGTGAAGGATTTCGTCTGAGTAGGCGTTGCCTATGCCGGCGATTACGTGCTGGTCCGACAGAACTCGCTTGATGGTTCCTGGCCTCGATCTGATCAACCTTTGGAAGGTCTCCTGGTCGAGTTGGGGGTCGAGTGCATCAGGTCCGAGGTCCGCAATGCCTGGCACCTCGTCGAGGTCCCGGACCAGCCACATGGCGAGTCGCTTCTCGTGCCCCTGCTCGGTTATGTCCAAGGTTCCGTCCTCAAACCGAAGCTCGGCTACGATAGGTCCCCGCATCGAGGGTTTTCGTGTTGTGGGCGTTTCTGCCCATCTGATCCAACCGGCCCGGCTCAGATGAATGGCAAGGTAGAGGGCATCCGTGTGTAAGGCGACGAACTTCCCCCGTCTGTGCGCCGTTTGCACCGTTTCTCCATCGAGCTGAGACAGCGGAGGGTCGAAGGTCTTTAGGGCCGCCACCGAACGGAGCCGTACCCCCTCAATCCTCCTGCCGTGAAGCTTCCGGTCCAACCAGCTCGCAAGCCCCTCGATCTCCGGTAGCTCCGGCACGGGAAACTCCTTCCAAGAACTCAGCTATTCTCGCAACACCGCCGTCTTTCGGGAGCTATTGGGCCGGGTTGGAGCCTTTCGAGTCATCCGTTGAGGGCGAAAAACCTTGCTGCCGCTGGTATCCTGAATCAGCGCTTTCTTTGGGCGCAGGCGGCGCGGGGACGTGCTGGAACTGGTAGACAGGCATGACTTAGGATCATGTGCCATTTGGCGTGAGGGTTCGAGTCCCTCCGTCCCTACCAGCGCCTCTCGAAGCAGACGAAGTGCCCTTCCCATACTGAATTCAACTCCGCAACGCTATGACAGGATTGCCATGCAGGTAGAAGTTACCACCAGCGAACAAGATCAGGCGCGCCTCAGCGTCACGCTGACTCCACAAGAGGTCGACGGCGCTATTGAGGCTACGTATCAGCGCTTGACCCAGCGCATAAAAATCCCTGGGTTTCGGCCAGGAAGGGCGCCTCGTCAGCTACTGCTGCGAAATATAGGCGAGGACTACTTTTACGACCAGGCCACGGATGAGGCGCTCAGAAGATGGTATCCGAAGGCTCTTAAGGACAGCGGTGTCGAAGCGCTCGACCAGGGCAAGCTCGATCTAGACGGCGATGAGCATGAACATCTGCACCCCGGAGAAGAGTTTCGTTTCGTTGCCATGGTGCCCGTAAAGCCGCAGGTTGAGCTGCCGAATTACGGTGAGATCAAGATTCCTGCCCCTCCTGTTGTAGTGAGCGAAGCGGATGTCGACGCGTTGATCGACAGGCTTCGCCTGGCTCATGCAACTTTGGAGCCGGCTACCGCCCGACCTGCAGCCATCGGAGATGTCGTCCGCATGAACATCCACGGGACATCTGAGGGTGAGCAGGTGATCTCTCAAGAGGACTACCAGTTCGACCTCGTTGATGAGAAGTCACAGGAAGAAGGACAGGACAAGACTCAGTTTCCGGGCTTGAGCAAAGAGATGGTCGGTGCAAGGCCAGGAGATATTCGTGAAGTTGTCCTCACCCTGCCTCTCGACTACGATCCGCAAGAACTAGCGGGAAAGAGCTTGAGTCTGCGAATCGTGGTCAAGGAAGTGCTCAGACGGGTTCTTCCCGACCTGGACAATGAATTCGTTGCAAAGGTCAGCGAGCAAACCGACGTCGTCGGTCTCCGGGAATTGATTCGTCGCAACCTCGAGAACGAGAAGAAGCAGGAAGCTCGGAACAAGGTTGCCACGGAGGTCGTTGATTCCCTGATTGCGCGAACGAACCTGACGGCTCCCGAAGTGATGGTTTCTCAGGAACAGGACAGACAATTGAGGGAGCACCGCCAGTATTTCGAGCGTGGCGGACTTCAATTCGATCAATTCCTGATGGCAGCCGGCAAATCTGAGGAGCAGTATAGGGAAGACCTGAGGCCGCCGGCGGAACGATCCGTAAAGCGCGAGCTGATACTCGACGCCGTGGCCAAGGCGGAAGGCATCGCGCCGAGTCAGGCCGACGTAGACCGTCAGCTACAGCTGACGTCCCGCGCCGTTTCCCACTCGGCTCGTGATTACGAGCGACTCGCTCACTCCGATCGTCTGAGGGAGACGATCGAGGAGGAGCTGCGCCGCCAGAGAGCCCTCGCCAGGCTGGTCGAAATTACCAGCGGTCTCAATGTGGATGCAGACGACGATCTGGAGAGCGAAGATTCGGACACACCTTCTGTGGACCCATCTCCGCAGGAGAGCACGCAAGAAGCTGAAGCCGAGGCGGTCTAGGAGGAAGTGCCATGAATCCTGAAAATTATCTTGTTCCCACGGTGATCGAGACGACGAATCGTGGGGAACGTGCCTTCGACATTTACTCGCGGCTCCTAAAGGAGCGCATCATTTTTGTAGCCACGCCGGTTAGTGATGAGGTTTCATCCCTAGTCTGCGCACAATTGCTATTCCTCCAGTCGGAAGATCCAGAGCGAGATATTTCGATCTATATCAACTCTCCGGGCGGCTCGATCACGGCCGGTCTTGCTATCTACGACACCATGCAGCTGGTTTCACCTGATGTCTCCACCTTCTGCATCGGCTTCGCGGGAAGCATGGGCTGCGTTCTGCTGGCCGGTGGAGCGGCTGGGAAGCGATACGCGCTACCCAACGCCACGATTCACTTCCACCCTGCCCTGATTACGGGAGGGCTGGCAGGCTCGGCTCCGGACATCGAGATTCATGCTCGGGAGCTGCTTCGACTTCAGGAACGAAATATTGATATACTTTCTCACCATACGGGGAAGGCGGCGGATCAGCTTAAGGCTGACTTCCAAAGAGACCGATTCTTTACGGCCGAACAAGCTCAAGAGTACGGATTGGTCGATCAAGTTGTGGCACACCAGAACGCAGCAGTCGCGGTTGGTGCATAGCACCATGACTCAACCCGTGACGATAAAGTCCCGTCAAGAAGGATCGCTCTCCTGCAGCTTCTGTGGGAAGCGGAACGACGAGGTTGAACGTCTGATCGCGGGGCCCAAGGGCGTGCACATCTGCGAATCCTGCGTTCAGGCCTGCGCTGCGATGATCTCGGAAGAACAGAGCAGCTTCCCGAGTCGAGGTAACTGATGGCCGGATCGAAAACACCGCGCGTCCAGTACCGTTGTTCGTTCTGTGGCAAGAGCCAGGAGCAAGTTCACCGGCTTATCGCCGGACCGGGTGGGGTGTACATCTGCGACGAGTGTATCGATCTCTGTCAGGAGATCATCGCAGAGGAGCAGTCGGCCGCGCCGGCGACCCGGCTCCCGATCACCAAGATTCCGACGCCAAAACGGATCATGGAGCAGCTTAACCAGTACGTGATTGGGCAGGACCGGGCCAAAAAGGTTCTCTCTGTAGCGGTGTACAACCACTACAAGCGTGTGGCAGCCGGTATGCAGATCGACGACGTGGAGCTCGGGAAGGCCAACATATTGATGATTGGTCCCACCGGCTGCGGAAAGACGCTCCTGGCTCAGACGCTGGCCAGAATCCTGGACGTGCCCTTCTGCATCGCAGACGCCACAGCCCTAACCGAAGCCGGATACGTCGGCGAGGATGTTGAGAACATCCTCCTTCGTCTTATCCAGTCTGCGGACTTCGACATCAGTCGCGCAGAGAAGGGAATCGTCTACATCGACGAGATCGATAAGATCGCCAGGAAGTCAGACAATCCCTCGATCACAAGAGACGTTTCCGGTGAGGGCGTACAACAGGCCCTCCTCAAAATCATTGAAGGGACCGTGGCCAATGTGCCGCCCCAGGGCGGACGGAAGCACCCACATCAGGACTTTATCCAGATCAATACCGCAAATATCCTGTTCATCTGCGGCGGAGCTTTTGAAGGTCTGAGCAAGATTGTTGATCGTCGCACCGGCAAGAACCGGCCATATGGGTATGGCTCAGAGTTCGTCAAGGACGATGAGACGCCAACCCAGGGCACCGTAATTCCCGAGGACCTTCTTCAATACGGACTCATACCTGAGTTTGTCGGAAGGCTCCCGGTGATCGTCGCCTTGGAACCGCTCGACAAGAGCTCCCTGATCCGGATTCTGACCGAGCCCAAGAATGCCATCGTCAAGCAGTATCGGAAGTTCTTCGAGCTCGATAAGGTCGATCTCGTGTTTACCGATGAAGCTTTGCAAGAGACTGCCGTACAGGCACTCTCTCAGAAGACCGGGGCACGCGGACTCCGAACGATCGTCGAAGATGTTCTTCTCGACATCATGTACGATATTCCCTCCCGAAATGACATCAGGAGCTGCACGATCACCGAGAAGGTCATCCTAAAGCAGGAAGGCCCGATCCTCGAGCCGTCCGCGCTTCCTACGAGGGAGGACGAAGAGGACGTGATTGGATACGACGAGACTGCCTAACGCCTAGCCCTCGTTTGAGAGCCGTCCCCGATTCCGCTTACGTCAGGCGGACAGCATCTCGGTGGCAGCGATTGGGACTTCCCGGCTAGGCAGACTTCCCAGCTTGACTTTCGTCTTGCCCTGGCCGCCCGCTGCCGCAACTGCTTGGATCTCCTCGACAAGCGGGTCTCCGGCGAGTGTCATCGACATGCGAGACCCCCCAAAGAAGAAGGCCTCATCGTAATGAGGCTTAAATCTTGGATGGGAACGGCGGATGTTGTACACCGCCTGCATGAGGGCAGCTCTTGCGGGCAGGTCAGCCTCGAGCTGGCGGTGAATCGTGCGGTAAGCCGCATATTCGATTCGTAGATCATCCTGCAGTGAGTGCTTCTTTCCGGCAGGAATGTGGCTCAGCTCCTCGACCACCTTCCAATCTATTCGACTCACTGCGTCGGTGATGACACACATGGAATCCTCCAAATAACTTCTGTTGCTATGTGTGCCGCAGTCTCGTCAAGTTCCCCTGGATGGCTTCAGCAACACTTCTCCTAATTAATGGCATCTGCCGGCCAATCCCACCTGTGCCACTTCTTGCTAGCCGCTTCGTCTCAAGGGGATGGGCAGGCCTCCTAGGACTGACGTCGCACACACGCATTGCCCGCGGAAACAGGTGGCAAGTTCCAGTACCGTTCCGCACTTCGGCTTAGGGCTTCCCCTGAACCTTTTCTCCCCTGTGCCCAGACCAGAAATGCCGGTAGAAGAGGTAGGCAGCAAGCACGACGATAACTCCCACGACAATGGGTACTTCGAATGGGCGAGTTGCGTTGCTGATCCTCGTCCAATGGTCACCTAGCACGTGACCCAAGATAGTGAGGAATGTACACCAGATCAGGGACCCAATGAGGCTAAAGACAAAGAACGGCACGAGGGGCATCTCCGCAATACCCGCGGCAATGGAGACATAGGATCGAACCGCTGGAAGGAGGCGGGCAACAAGGACGATTCCGCTGCCGAAACGGTCGAACCAAGATGACCCCTTGTCCACGTCCTCAGGTGAGATGAGGACCCACTTCCCGTACCGCTCCAGAAGGGGCCTTCCTCCGAAGAGGCCAACTGCGTACCCGATGCCGGCCCCGCAGACCTCGGCAACAGTACCGGCCAGAATGACCCAGGGAATTTGAAACTTCGGGTGGGCTCCCGTCGTGAGGAATCCGGCGAAAGGCATGGTGATCTCACTGGGAAGAGGAATGCCCGAACCTTCGATCAGCATCGCCAGGAAGATGCCAGGGTAGCCAACGGTTTCGAGCAGATGTTTGACGAACGTGATGATCGCGGTCTCAAATGAAAGCACAGAGTTTCCCCGTGAAGAGATGGAGTCGAAGTTCCCCAAACACATTGGGGAAGAAGTAGGCGCCGGGTAAAGGACGTACTCGCACTGATTAAGTGCCCACCACCCGCACCGACTAACAGTACCGCATGAGGTCGCGCCCAATTGTCGTCAAGCTCAACCCGGTCGTGTGCGTGTTTGCGGCAGGGCCGCGAAGTGCCAAACCTATAATCGACTGTGAACCCCATCGCCCGATTCGAGAGCTTCATTGAGCGGTTGATGGAGCGAACGCTTACACGTACAGCCCACTCGGGTCTTCAACCCGTCGAGATCGCAAAGCGACTGGGACGGGTCATGGATGCTGATCAGGTTGTCAGCACCTTGGGTGTCCGTGTGCCGAACATCTTCGATGTCGAGCTGAGTCCACGAGACTTTCAGCAGTTCAAGCCGATTCAATCTTCGGTGACGAATGAGCTGGAGACGTACCTTTCCAAGGTGGCGCGCGACCGGTTGTTTGTGCTGGCCAGTCCTCCTATCGTAAGACTGCACAACAATCAGGAGCTGCGACCCGGCGAGTTTGGTGTTCGCGCTCAGATGGAAGACATCGGGCCGGTTGCCAACGGCCGCCTCGAGACCGCTGAGCCCGTTGCCCAGCACACAAGAGCTATGGAGCTACCCACAGCGGCACCTGCCGTCGCTCCCAAGCGACGTGTCGCCCAGCTGGTATCTCCGGATCGTTCCTATTACCTAGAGGGAAGTCCCGTCACCATCGGAAGGTCTCCCGAGAATGACATCGTTGTCGACGACCGGCGAGTATCTCGAAGGCATGCAGATATGGAGCATGTAGAAGGTCGGTGGATTATTCGGGATCTCGGAAGCACCAATGGGAGTGCCGTCAACGGCCGCCTGGTCCGGCAAGCGGCTCTGCGGGACGGCGATCGAGTTTCGATCGGCGGATTTGAAGTTATCTTTCACGAGTGAGGCGCCGCCATGAGTGTCGACGTCCTGCTCTTTTGGGGCCGGATACTTTTTCTGGTTCTGCTCTACCTCTTTCTGCTGTGGGTCGTCTTCAGTCTTAGTCGTGATTTGCGAAACCGTTCCGCATCTCCTGAGGACGCTGCTCCGGGCGAGCTGGTCATCGTTGAGCCGGCGGAAACGGGCTTGCGTCCAGATGATGCCTTCCCTCTGATGGCGGAGACGATACCTTTGGTCGCACCAACGACAACACCATCCCTCTGCCCGATGCCACCGTCTCCTCTCGTCACGGCAAGCTCGTCCACAGCAAGAAAGGATGGACAGTGCAAGATCTAGGTAGCACCAACGGCACATTCGTCAACGGCCAGAGAGTGACGGCTTCGACACGCCTGGACTACGGTGACATTCTTGCGGTCGGCGGTGTCCGCATGAAGCTGGTCCGCTGATGGTCATGAATCTTAGGGCGTACCGCACCCAGGTGGCTCGAGATGGCTTCGCTTCTCGCGGCGGCACTGGTGGTTGGTTGGCCTACGCGCTCCTGGGCGGGGCGGAGCATGGGCGAGTCGCGGCTTCGATGATGGTTCCCATCGTGCTCTACCTTCTGGCGGCTCTGGCAACGAGTCTCGTGCTCGGCCAGGCTGCTACCCAATGCCGACCAGCTCATCTTCCCGCTGGTGACCGTTCTGGGGGGAGTGGGGCTGGTGGAGATCACCCGGCTGAGCCCGCAGCTGGGAGATCGGCAGCTACTCTGGCTGGTCGTTGGCGACGTGGTCCTCCTCGTAACCTGCGTCTGGCCGCGAAATGTGAACTGGCTCCGGCTATACAAGTACACCTGGGCGTTTATTGGCTTTGGCCTCATCGCTCTGACCATCGTGCATGGGTCAGACATCGGCAATAGCGGCTACCGACGGTGGATCGGATTTGGGGGCGTTTACCTTCAGCCTGTCGAGTTCCTCAAGATCTTTATGGTCATCTTCTTTGCCGCCTATCTGGATGAGAAGCGGGAACTGCTTAGCGGGAGGTCGGTTGAAGATCGGGCCAGCTTCGTCTTACCGCCGTTTCAGTACCTGCATTCCCCTCCTTGTCATGTGGGGGCTTTCTCTGCTTCTGCTTATCCGCCAGAACGATCTGGGCAGCGCGCTTCTCTTCCTCGGCATCTTCCTGGCGATGCTCTATGTGGGCACCTCCCGCGGAATCTATCCGCTGATTGGCCTGGCGCCTCTTCGTGATCGGAGCAGTCGGCTCCTACTTCCTATTTCCGCACGTACGACTACGGACGGACGTATGGCTGGATCCTTGGAAGTACGCAATTGGCGGCTACCAGATCATTCAAGGACTCTTCGCCCTAGCCGCGGGAGGCATCGCGGGCCAGGGTATCGGCTCAGGGCGTTCCGTACTACATACCGGTTGCCTCGCACCGACTTCATCTGGGACGCGCTGGGCGAGGAGGTTGGGCTGGCCGGGCTTGTCGCCTCTGGTCATGACCTATGTCATCCTCATCTTTCGAGGACTCGACGTGGCGATGATGGCCCGAGACGGGTTTCAGAAGCTTCTGGCTGCAGGCTTGGTTTCCGTCTTTGCTGTTCAAACCATCGTGATCATTGGCGGCAATACCAGGTTGATTCCTTTGACAGGCGTTCCGCTTCCCTTCCTCAGCTATGGAGGGAGCTCGATCGTCGCCAACTTCGTGATCATCGGCCTGCTCCTCAAGGTCTCACAGACGGTGCGACGTGAACGCTAATATCCGCCGCCTGGCCAACGTGTTCTTGATAATCTTCCTGCTGGTGACGATCGATCTCGTCTACTGGCAGGTGATCGATGCGGGCTCGCTCAACAACCACGCCGGCAATCCACGCACCCTGATCTCGTCGGATCGTGTGCTCCGCGGTCGAATCTTCGACCGTAACGGGGTCTTACTTGTGGGCCGCCGTATCTACAAGAATGGCTTCGTCCAGCCTTACTACACCGACCCCTCCTTGGCCCAGACCCTCGGCTACGACAGCATCGATTATGGCAAGACCGGATTGCAAAGCGTCCTCAATCCGTACCTGAGTGGCCAATCCGGCACCAGCTGGACCCAGACGTTCAATAGCTGGATTCACCGTCCGGTCCGAGGTGACGACGTCTATCTCACCATTGACGAACGGATTCAGAGTGCAGCCGTCAACGCATTGAATAATCCAACATCTCTAATGCTGGCGAACTCACCGAACTTCTCGAGCTTGCCCGCTGCCATCGTCGTGTCCGATCCACGAAACGGACAGATTCTGGCCATGGTAAGCAAACCGTACTTCAACCCGACGTGTCTGGGAAGTCCTCTGGGAACCGCGGAAAATAGCTGCGAGAAGGCAATCAGCAGCGAGCCGAACGGTCCTTTCGTAAATCGAGTAACCAATGGTCTTTATGCTCCCGGTTCCACCTTCAAGATGGTTACCCTATCGGCCGCCCTGGACAGTGGGGTGAAATCTCTCTCGTCTCAATACAACGGGACGGCCGCATCCGGACCGATTTATGTCGAAGGGCATCAGTTTGGGCCAGGAGGTAACAATCTGCCTGCCGGAGTCACGAATGTCGACCTTCTGCACGGCTTCATGTACTCAGACAATATCGTTTTTGCTCAGGTGGGATTGAGCCTTGGGTCCAGCAGGTTTCTCGACTATGCTCACCGCTTTGGAATCAGCCAGCAGATCCCCTTCGACCTGCCCGTCTCGGTGAGCCACGTGCGCAGCCCAGGTGAGACCTTCGATCAGGTTGCACTCGCCAGCAGTGCGTTCGGCCAAGGTGATGATCACGTGACGCCGATGCAGATGCTTCTGATCGGGGAAGCCATAGGTGACGGAGGAACAGCTCCAAAGCCAATCCTGGTCAAGTCGATAAGGAACCCGGCTGGAACTGTGGTTCACAAAGACAGCTCCGGTCCACTATTCAACGCCATCAGCCCCTCGACTTCCTCTCAGGTGATCCATGCGATGTCTGAAGTGGTGAATGGTGGATCCGGCTACTACGCCCAAGTCCCGGGCGTGCAGGTGGCTGGAAAGACTGGAACGGCGGAGGCCGGACCTGGCGGCCCGCATGCGTGGTTCGTCGCATTCGCCCCGGCACAGCATCCGAGGGTCGCCGTCGCAGTGATCGTGGAGCACGGCGGTGAAGGCGCTTACGTGGCTGCTCCCATCGCTCAGCAAGTTCTCGCGGCTGCTCTGCCCCTGGTGCATTAGTCGTTTCGAAGGCGTCTAACTCCGCAATGCGATAGGCACCACAACCAAACATCGGAGAATATAGCTCAATCAGTGGTTGATAGTCTGAGTTGTCTTCGGTCACGCTCGTGTTGGGCGTGGAGCAGAGTGATGGAGGAGGGGACAGTTGAAGATAGAAAAGGTCGGTGTTGTTGGTGCGGGGCTCATGGGATCGGGGATCGTGGAGACCTGCGCCCGAGCCGGTTGTGATGTGGTGGTCCGCGAGGTCGACGACACCGCTCTCAATCGAGGGATTGAGCGAGTAAAGAAGTCGATGAATACCGCGGTCGAACGTGGCAAGACGTCAGCAGAGGATCGTGACAACGCCATGTCTCGTATTCGCGGTACGACCAGCCTCGAGGACATGGGCGAACGCGATATTGTCATTGAGGCAGCCATTGAAAACATGGAGGTCAAGAAGGCGGTCTTCAGGGATCTCGATCGGATCACGCCTTCCGGCGCAATTCTGGTAACCAACTCGTCTTCTCTAAGCAGCACGGAGCTTGGTTCGGTCACAGGGCGTGCGGACAGGGTTGCCGGCCTGCACTTTTTCAATCCGGTGCCGGTAATGAAGCTCGTTGAGATCGTACGAGCGCTCGAGACCAGCGATGAGACGATGGATGACCTGAGAGCCTTCTCGGAGATGCTGGGCAAGACCGTCGTCGTTGCGAAGGATACGCCCGGGTTCATCGTGAATGCCTTGCTGATCCCGTATCTGGTGGACGCTGTGCGGATGCTGGAGAACGGCATTGCCACACGTGAAGACATTGACACAGCGATTCATCTTGGGCTCGGCCATCCGATGGGGCCCTTAACCCTGCTCGATTTCGTAGGGCTCGACACCACGCTCTATATCGCCGACATCATGTACGACGAGTTCAAAGATCCGCGTTATGCGGCGCCTCCGCTATTGCGCAAGATGGTCGCCTCCGGAATGATGGGGCGGAAGTCTGGTCGCGGTTTCTACGACTATAGTGCCGGGCGCTGACATGAGCCAATCCACTCAGTTCGAGACGCTTCTTGTCGAGCATGACGGACCGGTGTGCATCGTTACCATCAACCGTCCCAAAGTCCTCAATGCCTTGTCTCATTTGGTTTTGCAGGAGATTGAGCAGGCAGTTGATGCCACAGAGTCAGACGAGTCCCTTCGCGTACTTATCATCACAGGAGCTGGCGATCGCGCCTTCGCTGCAGGGGCCGACATTGCCGAGCTACAGGCGCTTGAGTCGGCGCTCGACGGTCATCGCCATTCTCATCACGCGCACCACCTCCTTTTGAAGATGGTCGACCTCTCCAAGCCGGTGATTATGGCGGTCAACGGCTATGCTCTCGGTGGTGGATGTGAGCTGGCGATGGCTGGCGATATCATCATTGCTTCGGAGAACGCAAGCTTTGGGCAGCCAGAGATCAATCTCGGCATCATCCCCGGCTTTGGCGGCACTTTTCGATTGCCAAGGCTGGTGGGGCGGACGAAGGCCATGGAGATGGTGCTGGTTGGAGATCGGATCTCGGCACAAGAGGCTAAAGAGATCGGCCTGGTGAATCACGTGGTTCCTCGCGAGGAGCTCATGAATCGAGCGAAGGAGATGGCAACGGCGATTGCCGCCAAGTCGCCCGCGGCGGTCAAGCTGGCAAAGCGTGCCATCAACGAAGGGCTCGAGATCGATTTACGCTCGGCCGCCGACTTGGAAGCGGTCTACTTCGGCTTAGCCATCGGCACTGAGGACCGGACCGAGGGAACCACAGCTTTCTTGGAGAAGCGCCAACCCGCGTTCAAGGGGCGATAGCACTCGACGTAGCGGGTTGAAGGAGCTTCGGCTCCATTCCTAAAGGCCTTGGCTCGCGGTTTGCAAACCGGCATTCCGGCGCCCTTCCCTTTGTCAGATTCTTGAACCCAAGGCGTACGATCCATCATGAATGCTGAAATCCTCTCGATCGGAACAGAGATTCTCCTCGGGGAGATCGTCGATACCAATGCTGCCTATCTCGCCTCAGAGTTGGCCCAACTTGGTGTGAATGTCTACTGGGTAACTCAAGTAGGTGACAATCCGGAGCGCATACGAGAGGCCTTGAGTCGTTCGCTCTCCCGTTCCGACATCGTCGTGAGCTCCGGCGGCCTTGGACCTACAGATGATGACCAGACTCGAGAAGCGATCGCCGCGGTCCTCGGAGAGGAGCCGTATGTCGATCCACAGCTGGAGCACGAACTGAGGAAACGTTTTGACCGGATGGGACGGTCAATGCCCGCCAAAAATATCAAGCAAGCATGGCTCATACCGGCCGCCGAATCGCTGCCGAATCCTCTGGGAACCGCCCCCGGGTGGTGGGTGAAGGCACCAAACGACCGGCGCATTGCCTGTATGCCGGGTGTGCCTCCCGAGATGCGCAGTATGTGGACCGACCAGGTCAGACCGCGCATCGAGGTCCTCTCACGGGCGGCGTTCTCAAGCGAGACGCTAAAAACCTTCGGATCTGGGGAATCGGCCGTCGAGGAGCAGCTCGGCGAGCTTGTCAAGGGTTCGAACCCAACCGTCGCCACCTATGCCAAGCAGGATGGGGTGTACGTTCGCATCGCGGCGAGAGCGGAGTCACGCTCCCAGGCTGAGGAGCTTCTGCGTCCCGTGGTTGAGGACGCGAAGGCCAGATTGGGCCAGAGCGTGTTCAGCTCGAACAATGACTCCCTTGCCTCTGTCGTCGGGGAGATGCTGCGTAAGAGCAATGCGACGGTAGCGACTGCGGAGTCGCTAACGGGAGGACTTGTCTGCAGTTACCTCACAGACGTTCCGGGTAGCTCCGATCACGTTCTGGGCGGCATGGTTCTCTACAACGAAGACATAAAGCAGAAGTTTGGCGTGCCAGGCGACGTGCTCGATGCTGAGGGCGTTGTGAGTGCCGAAACAGCTGAGGCATTGGCTCAGGCAGCTCGTGAACGATTCGGATCCGACTTTGGAATTGGGACAACAGGTGCGGCTGGTCCTGAGCCGCATGGAGGCGCCGCTCCCGGTACCGCCTACATTGCTGTGGCCGGGCCGGATGGTGCGACATCGAGACTCGTCAAGCGGATTGGCCCACGAGATCTCGTAAAACACCACGTAGCCCTTTCAGCCATCGACCTTCTTCGCCGCGTGCTCGAGGACAGGAGCACTTGAGGGGCGTCTAGCGAGAAGAAGTATTGGCCTGTCGAACTAATTCCCCGTTCGTCAGATGTGCAGTGTGTCTGGGTGAGTTAATCGCCATATGCTCAGAATCTATTAGAGTGAGCCGGGAGGCGGTGAAATGCCGTCATCGTCCGGTCTCCGAGTCTGCATGGTCTGTGGTTACCGACCGACACCGTCGGGTGGCGGGACTGAGAAGTACGTTTTCGAGCTTACTCGGGGCCTGTTGCAACGAGGCATCGAAGTCGACATCGCGTGTGAAGATCGAAGTTTCCTCCCGGACGACGAGAATCCACTGGCTAGCCGGATTCTGGGTATCAAGAGTGGCCTGACCTATCCCGAGAATCAGGTCGACGCCTTTCGAGAGAAGTCACGAGCTCTTGCCGACGCCATCGACTTTTCGCGGTATGACGTGATCCACTCTCATGGCCAGTTTGGCTACGAGCCATTCTTCCGGATCGTCTCGGAGCCCGACCGGCCCGCCTTGGTGTCAACATTTCATCTAACTGCTCTTGGGCCCGTCGTTCGGTACGCCCAACTCGGGCTTCCTGAGCCAAGGGAGGCGGCAGTCGACCGCGCCACCAGCCTCATGGAGGAGGCAATAGCCAGGGTGTCGGATCACTGCATCGCAGTTTCTGAGGGCGTGGCATCTGAGCTTGTTGACCTCTACCTCACCTCACCCTCCAGGATCACGACGATCCTGAACTGGTACGACAGTGGCACTTTCTTTTCCCGAAACAACACGGAGGCTCGCCACCGTCTCGGCTTAGATCCTGATCGACAGTACCTCCTCTACATCGGCCACTTCGACATGTCCCGTGGAGACATCCTGATCGAGGCCATGAGGAATCTTCCGCTAGATGTGACCCTACTGGTTCTCCACCACACTTCTGACGAGCGGGTCAAACGCGAGTTCGGGTCGAGAGTTGAGTTCCGGGGTCACGTGCCGGCGGATGAGATGTCCTGGTATTACTCCGCAGTCGATCTCCTCGTTTTTCCGACGCTCTATGCGGGCTTCGGACTGGTGCTGGTTGAAGCAATGGCGTCTGGTTTGGCGCCAGTTTGCTTCGACTACGAGGCGATGAACGAGGTAGTTACAACAGACACTGGCTATCTGGTTCGCGAACCCACGGGCTCTAGCCTAGCCGAAGGCATCAAGGAGGGGCTCCGAGAGGGCAGAAGCCGAAAATCGCAGGAGGCGATCAATCGCGCGTCTTCCTTCCGGCTAGAAGATCAGATTGACCGCGTGATTGAGGTGTATGGGAGAGCCGCAGCAAACCTCAGGCGTGCCGAGAGAGAGTAGTAGCAGTACTCCCAAGCGGAATCGTACTGGGCATCGAATCTTCCTGTGGGGTCATGGAGAATGGAGTGATGGTCAGGGTTGTCGGAGCTCGCTTTCCGGGCTTGGAGCGTGATTGCTTGACCCGGACACGTAGGAAAGGACGGTGGTATTGACATGAACGGCACAAAGGCAAAGGATCCCGGTTTCTGGCCCACACCGATTTCGCCTGAGATCGTGGCTCAGGGCGGCCTTACCTTCGGTGGGCTTTGCGTTGACCGTCAGGACATCTATTGGAGCGAGTCCAGGCCGCTCGAGGGCGGAAGGTATGTCGTTGTTAGATACGCTGGTGGGCGAACCGAGGACGCTCTGCCTGCTCCCTGGAGCGCCAGGAGCTTCGTTCACGAGTACGGGGGCGGCGCCTTCACTGTCCTCAATGGAACCATTGTGTTCTCCCATGGGGCGGATGGCGGACTGTATCGCCTGGACGAAGCCGCTACCGAGCCGGTCCCTCTCTGCACCATTGCTGGATTGAGATTTGCAGACATGGAGATCGATCAAGGCCGCAATCGCGTCATCTCCATCATTGAGGACCATCGTGGATCCAAGGTAAGGAATTACATTGCTGCGGTGCCGCTGACCGGTGGCGAACCGCTCGTTCTTGTTGAGGGAAACGACTTCTATTCCAATCCGCGGATCAATCCGACGGGCGACGAGATCGCATGGCTCACCTGGAATGTCCCAAATATGCCCTGGGATGATACTTCCCTCTACCGTGCAACCTTCGATGAAAGCGGCGTCCCACGTTCTCCGCGAGCAGTGGCCGAGCGAAATCATCAATCGTTGATGTCCCCATCGTGGTCGTCTGATGGCGTCCTCTACTTCATCTCGGATCGAACGAACTGGTGGAACCTCTATGCCGACACGGAAGGTGAGCCAGCTCCGATTGTCGAGATCGAAGCTGAGTGTGCCCGGCCCTCCTGGACATTCGGACGTTCTAGCTATTGCTTCCTATCCAATAACCGCATGGCCATCGCGGTAGACAAGGAATCTGTCGCGACGCTGGCGGTGCGGGAGCCAGACGGAACACTGGAGTTCTTGAATCTGCCTCTCACGGATATTGGAGGGGTCGTTTCTCTCGGTTCAGATGTCGTCATGCTGGCGGGTGGACCGAGGCTATCCGCCTCCATGGTGGTGGTTGACGCTGAGACTGGCGGCTTCGAGGTGCTACGAAGCGCGGTTGAATCCGACGTTAGCTCAAACTACTTGTCGGCCGGTGAGCCGATTACATTTCCATCTGGCACCGAGATGGCCCATGCCATCTTTTATCCCCCGTTCAACCCCGAGCTGACCTTACCTCCAGGCGTCCTCCCACCACTGGTAGTGCACGCTCATGGCGGTCCGACTAGCTCCGCACGCAATTATCTGGACTTGGCTGTCCAGTTTTGGACAACGAGAGGATTTGCGTACCTGGATGTGAACTACCGAGGAAGTAGCGGCTATGGACGTCGTTACCGCGAGGCCCTCTATGGTCAATGGGGGATCGTCGACATCGAGGACACACTCAACGCGGCCCGGTACGCCGCAGAGCAGAGAATGGCGGATGGGCGCTTCATGTTTGTGACGGGCGGCTCGGCAGGCGGCTACGTGGCTTTGATGGCCGTCTGCGGTCACGACACCTTCGCCGGCTGTTGCAGCTATTTCGGCGTGACGGACCTTCTTCCATTTGCCGACGATACCCACAAGTTTGAGGCGCACTACACCGATCTTCTGCTTGGCCCACTGCCCGAATCAACCGAAATGTATCGGGAGCGATCACCCGTGCGTCTCGTTGACAGCATCAATGTACCGGTGCTCCTGCTACAGGGTCTCGAAGACCACGTGGTGCCTCCATCACAAGCCGAGCTGATGCGCGATGCGCTTCTCGAACGGGGCGTGCCCTGCGAGTACATTCCCTTTGAGGGTGAAGGTCATGGCTTCCGTCGAGCACCGTCCATCATCGCCTCACTTGAGGCCGAGCTGGCTTTCTACCGTCGCATCATATCTGGAGACGCCCCGGCAGGGTTGAGTCACTAGGCTCGAATCTTCTAAGAGTGATTGCGCAGGTTTCGATGCTGGCTGCGAATGCCAACGTGGCCACATTCCTGCTACTCGATGGGCAATCTTCCGACTGAATATCGAACCATCCGCGAGAAGGAGGAGCCATGAACCCGATGATCGATCGGTTTGTTAGTCAACAGCAATGGCTGGATTCGCTTGGCGATCCACTGCAAAAGGTGATTGGGGACATTTTCACTAGTGCCGGCCCATCAGGCAAGCGCGTCAAGAACCTCCTCAACGGCACCTGGTTGGGTCACCCTCTTCACCCCGTGATCACGGATGTTCCTGTTGGCGCCTGGACCACCAGTCTTGTATTAGATGGGGCAGCCTCTGTCTCGGGTAATGATGGCCTTGAGAATGCGGCCGACATCGCCGTGGCGACCGGCATTGTCGCCGCCATAGGAGCGGCTCTCACCGGCTATACCGATTGGAGCGACACCTATGGCAAGGAGCGAAAGGTGGGGCTCCTTCACGGTCTCTTGATGGGTGGGACCACGATGCTGTATGGTCTTTCCCTTGCCGCCAGGCTCGGCGGAAAGCGCAAGAGCGGGCTGGCTCTTTCCAATCTAGGAGCTGCACTTATGACGGCCGGAGCGTATCTCGGTGGAGACGAGGTCTACGATATCGGCTACGGCGTAAACCACACGGCGTTCGAACACGGACCGAGGAAATACACGCAGGTGATGCGCGAGTCGGATCTGGAGCCGGACAAGCCGACAAAGGTCGATGCGGCCGGATCGCCCATCCTATTGGTCAAGCGTGGAGACCAAGTCCATGCTCTCTCCGATACCTGCGTCCATGCCGGATGTTCACTCGCGGGTGGAACATTGGAGGACGATTCGATCATCTGCCCTTGTCACGGTTCACAGTACAGCCTGATTGATGGATCGGTTATCAATGGGCCTGCGACCACGGCAGAGCCCTACTACGACACCCGAATTGAGAATGGGATGATCGAGGTTCGGATCGGTCAGTAGATCGACGTTCGGAGTGATTCAGTCTTAGCCGATTGCCGTAGGCGGAAACGGTTCCGCGCGGTTCCCGAACTCGGTATCGGCATCACATACATGCTTGCACTTTGCCCTGACGCCGGCTAGCCGGACATGAGGTAGGGCTTTCTCACAGAGAGCCCACGCCTCCGCGGCCAGATCGTTGAGGGAGCGCCCTTGCGGTGACAGCCGGCATGCTAGCTGTTGCTAACTATGCTGGATGTTAACGATTAGCCAGATGCCACCAGTCCCGTGTTTTGCCAGCTGCGAAACCGTGATCGTAAACTGTTGGCCCTGGTAACTGATGACGACCTTGATCGTCGGCTGTCCTGAGCTATTCGTAAACGGGGTTGCGGTCGGAGTAGCAGTTGGAGCCGGAGATACGAAGGTATAGGTACCAGTGAAACCGTAGTTCTTAAGGGTCGTTTTTACTGCTTGGTATGGGTTCAGATAGACGGTATATGCACTTTGACCTTGAGACGCCGCCGTCTGAATGTGTTGGATCTGTGACTTCGGTTGGGTAATGATGCCTGTACGTGGCGCAGTGGACGCCGTGGGGCTCGGAGTTGGCGTGGCCGTTGGGCTAGGAGTCGGCGTGGGGGTTGCGTGAGTACGAGTTGGGGTTGGCCTCTTCGTAGGTGCAGGCCTGGTTGGCGGTGGCTTCGTTGGGACGGGCGTCGTAGGAGCAGGTTTGGTCGGTACCGTCTTGGTATGAACGGGTTTCGTTGGAACCACCGTCGGGGTATGGTGGTGGCCCTTCTTGCCGCCATTCTTTGCCTGAGCGGCAAGTACGAAACCCAGTACGACGGCGACGATGATTAGGGCAAGGATCAGCGGAAGAAGCCACTTGTACCGTACAAAAAACGGCTGTTGGATCTCCTCAGTCACTGCCCGACCCCAGTGTCAAATGTTCTCGCGATCCCGAAAGTACCTGCCGCTCTGACTTGACACCTGTGCTCAAAACTTCCTCCACTCAGCCGGCAACCGCCGGGCCTGTTAATGCTTGAAGCAAATATGTGGGAGTTTTGCTGTCACCTGGTGACCGTAGCCCGAGTACTTCGGCGAATGTGGAGGTGGTCCTTGGCGAACTGGTTCGGTTGCGTCCTGCTCGACCCGGCGCTCCACCGCATCGTCGCGATCAAGGTCCTCTCGCCCCACCTGGCCGTTCGGCGCGGCGCGGCGAGCGGTTCCTCCGCGAGGCGCGCGCCGCGGCCGCGGTCGTGCACGAGCACGTCGTCCCGATCTTCGCCGTCGTGGAGACGGCCGCCGCCCTACCTCGTCATGGAGTGCTTCCGGCGGCTCGCTGCAGGACAGGCTCGACCGCCACGGGCCGCTGTCGTTACCGGAGATCCTGCGGATCGGCATGCAGACGGCCGCCGGGCTGGCCGCCGCCCACGCGCAGGGGCTGGTCCACCGCGACGTCAAGCCGGCGAACATCCTGCTGGAGAACGGCGTCGAGCGGGTCAAGCTGACCGACTTCGGCCTGGCCCGCGCCGTCGCCGACGCCAGCATGACCCAGAGCGGCGTCGTCGCCGGCACGCCGCAGTACATGGCCCCCGAGCAGGCCCGCGCCGAGGCGACCGACCACCGCGCCGACCTGTTCAGCCTGGGCAGCGTGCTCTACGCCATGTGCACCGGCATCCCGCCGTTCCGGGCCGAGACGCCCGTGGCCGTGCTCCGCCGCGTCACCGACGACGAGCCCCGGCCGATCCGCGAGCTCAACCCCGAGTCCCCGCCTGGCTCGAGGCGATCGTCGAGCGGCTCCACGCCAAGGACCCGGCCGAGCGGTTCGCCTCGGCCTCCGAGCTGGCCGACCTGCTCGGCCGGTGCCTGGCCCACGTCCAGCAGCCGCTGGCCGATGGCTGCCGTCGGGACTGATCCCGGCGAAGCCCAAGCCGGGGCCTCGCGACGGAATCCGCCGTTCGGCTCGAGGCGGCGGCCCTCCTCGCCGTGCCCGTGGCCCTGGGGCTCGCCTTCGCCTACCGGGTGTGGTGGGTGCCGCGGACCGTCGCCGACGGGGCAGCCGGCGCCCCGACCGTCCCCGCGGCCTCCCCCGAACCCGGCCCCGTGCCGATCCTCCGCTCGCCTCCGGCGCCATGACCGACGAGACCGAAGACCCGTTCCGCGAGGCCTGGGATCGGGCCCGGAGATCGAGGCCGACCTGCATCGGCCGGCCGATCCCCCGGCGCCGGATCGCGTCTCCGCGATGGTCCACGACCTGGCCGATCGGGCCGGTCGCCTGGAGCGCGAGCTCGCCCCCGGCCGCGGCCCGGCCCCGACCGTCCCCGCTGTTCCCCTCGCCCCGATCCCGATGAACCCGACAGGAGATGACCGATGAAGTCGAAGCTCGTGCTGCTCCTCATCGCCGCGGTGGGCTCGACGGCCCTGGTCGCCTCGGCCCAGACGCCGTCCGCGCCCTACACGATCACGTCCGCAGCGGCGCCGACGGGGGGCAGATTTCTCGCCCCGCGGTGCCGCCGCCGGCGCCGGCCCCCGGCCCGGGCGCGGCCGCCATGCCCGCTTCCGACACTGATGCGATCCACGGACCCGGCCGCAACTTCGCCTTCACGGCCGAGGAACAGCCTCTCGCAGCCAGGCCGAGGTGCTCGCCCAGCAGCTCGCCGCGGCCAAGTCCGATTCCGACCGGGAGAAGCTCAAGGGCCAGCTCGCCGAGGTCCTGGAGAAGCAGTTCGACCAGCGGCAGAAGCGGCACGAGGAGGAGATCAAGCAGCTCGAGGCCCAGATCAAGAAGCTCAAGGACCTGGTCGACAAGCGGCAGGAGAACCGCCGCGAGATCATCGCCTCGCGCCTCGACCAGATCGTCAAGGAATCGCAGGGGCTGGGCTGGTAGGCCGGGTGTAGCGGTGGACCGGGTGGGTCGAAGCCGCGCGTTCACCGCGGCGAGGCCCATCGACGCGTCGCCGCGATCTGGTGGGCCTCACGACGCCGATGGCATGTCGCTCGACCCAGCGCCTACGGAGTTCCGTCGTACACCCATCCGATGCCCTCGCCGGAGAGGCTTCAAGCACGACGGCCGGCGCCGCGAGCTTGCAATAGCCTCCGCGTCGTCGCGGCCGGCGGCGGGTATAATGGGGTCGAGGGCGAGGCGCCTCGCTCCGGAATCAACCTCGCGCCGAATTCCTCGGCTATGGCAGCCCCTTCCCAATCACTCTTCACCCCGCCCGGGCTCGAGCCGGGCGACCGGTTCGAGGTGACGCCGATCGGCGCGGGCGGGCCGGCTGAGCCTGCCCCGGGTCCTGGGCCCGGACGGGTTCCCGATCGAGCAGATCGAGGACCCGGCGGGCCGTCCGCTCGACCTGGCGCTCGACCCGGCGGGCCGGCTCGATCGTCGTGCCGAAGCTGGCCGAGGCGCCTCGCCCGATCGGCCGGCGCCGCTCTGGCTGGAGTACCGGGCGCCGGGCCGCTTCCGGCTGGTCGTCGAGCCCGGCGCGCCGCATCCGGCCGACGGCGCGGTGACGACCGAGCAGGGCGTCCCGATCGAGTTCGACCGCGGCGACTGGCCGGTCGTGCAGACCGCCGGCGCGGTGGCGCCGGGCCGGACTGCGACGAGTTCGACCTGGCGCTGCGGGCGGCCCAGCTGGCCACGCACGCCGGGTTCGACCGGCTGATCGCGCTGCCCCTGGTCCGCGACATCGAGCTGCTCGAGCACCAGATCCGCACGGCCAAGACCGTCCTGCGGCGGTTCCGCGGCCGGGCCATGCTCTGCGACGAGGTCGGCCTGGGCAAGACGATCGAGGCCGGGCTGATCCTCTCCGAGCTGATGATGCGCGGGCTGGCCCGCTCGGTGCTCGTGCTCGTCCCGCCGTCGCTGATCGAGCAGTGGCAGGGCGAGATGCGCCGCAAGTTCTCGATCGAGCTGACCAGCCACGACGACCCCGCCTTCCGCGACCGCGGGCACGGCGGCCTGGGGCGAGTTCGACCGCGTCATCGCCTCGATCCACACCGCCAAGCGCGAGCCGCACCGCGTCGGCGATCCTCGCCCGGCGAGTGGGACATCGTCATCGTCGACGAGGCCCACCACCTCCGCAACCGCAACACCCAGGCCTGGAAGTTCGCCAGCGAGCTCCAGAAGCAGTTCATCCTCCTGCTGACCGCGACCCCGGTGCAGAACAACCTCGAGGAGCTGTTCAACCTGGTCACGCTGCTGGAGCCCGGCCTGCTGAGCACGGCGCGGCAGTTCCAGCGCCACTTCGTCGACCGCCGCGACAAGCTGACCCCGCGCAACGTCGACGAGCTGCACGCGCTGCTGGCCGAGGTGATGGTCCGCAACCGCCGGAGCACGGTCGGCCTCCAGTTCACCCGCCGCTGGGCCCGGACCGAGTCAGCCTGCCGCCCTCGCCCGGCCGAGCAGGACCTCTACCGCGACGTGACCGCGTTCGTCCGCGACCACCTCCGCGCCGTCGCAGGACAAGGAGAAGGACAAGGACAAGGCGAAGGACAAGGACAAGGCCAGGAGGGCCGGCTCGTCAACCGGATGGCGCTGCTGACGCTCCAGATGGCGCTGGGCAGCTCCAGCCAGGCGGCGGCCGGGACGCTCGCGCAAGATCGCCGAGACACCCCAGGCTGGCGGCGGCCGACCGCGGCACGGCTCGTCGACCTGGCCGACCGCGCCGGCGCGCAGGCGCGAGAGCACCAAGGTCGACCGGCTGCTCGGGCTGGTCGACGAGTTCCCGCGACAAGATGGTCATCTTCACCCAGTTCCGGGCGACCCAGGAGATGCTCGAGCGCCGGCTCCGGGAGGCCGGGCACGACGTCGCGGTGTTCCACGGCGGGCTGTCGCGGCTGGAGAAGGAGGCGGCCATCGAGCGGTTCCGCGGCCCGGTCGCGGCTCCTGCTCTGCACCGAGGCCGGCAGCGAGGGCCGCAACCTCCAGTTCGCCCACGCCGTCTGCAACTTCGACCTGCCCTGGAACCCGATGAAGATCGAGCAGCGGATCGGCCGGCTCAGCCGGATCGGCCAGACCCACGACGTCCACGTCTTCAACCTGGTCGCCGCCGGCACCGTCGAGGCGGCCGTGCTCCACCTGCTCGAGGCCAAGCTCAACATGTTCGAGCTGGTCATCGGCGAGATCGACATGATCCTCGGCAACCTCGACGACGAGCGCGAGTTCCAGGACGTCGTCGCCGACCTCTGGGCCGAGTCGGCCGACCAGCGACGACTTCGCCCGCCGGATCGACGCGCTGGGCGACCGCCTCCTCGAGGCCAAGCGGGCCTACCTCCGAGCAGCGCGGCCACGACGACAAGCTCTTCGGCAACCGCTTCGCGCCCGAGCGGTTGACCGGCGATGGTCGAGCCGAGGACGCGACCGATGGCAGACCGACGCCCGATCGACGCCCGGTCCGACTCGCCCGCTGGAAGACGTTCCTCCGCGACTACGCCGAGGTCACCGGCGGCCTCTGGGACGAGGTCGAGCCGCAGGTCTACGACCTGATGCTGCCGGCCGGCGACGGCGCGGGCGAGCCGGAGGTGGTCCGCGTGGCGTTCGACCCCGAGGCGATCCCCGAGCATCCCGGCGCCCAGCTCGCCAGCTACGGCACGCCGCTGGTCGACCGCCTGCTGGCCGACGCCGTGAGCCGGGGCCGGCACGCTCGAGCTCTACCTGGTCGGCCTGAACCCGTCGCCGCAGGGCCTGGAGGACCGGCTGCGCCGGGCGGTCGACGCTGCCGCCGGGCTATCGCCCTGAAGGTCGAGCGCGCGCGGCCGCTGCACTTCCCCCAGGCGGTCTTCTGGTTCGAGGCGACGTTCGTCAGCGACCAGAAGGAGCAGGAGCTCCTGCCGGTGGCGATCGACCTGCACCACGGCCGGCAGGTGCGGCACCTGGAGCGGCTGCTCGACCGCGCCCACCTGGCCGAGGAGCCCTGGACGCCGCTGCCCGAGGCGCGGCACCCGGGCCTGCGCGGCCTACCCGATCGCCCGCGACCGCGTGGTGCGGACCCTCGCGGCGCTGGCCAACACCTGTCACCGCGAGCTGCACGAGCGGCTCGACCGGCAGGTCGAGCGGATCGGCCGGTACTACGCCGACCTCCGCGCCGAGGTCGAGGAGCAGGCGACGAAGGCCCGCGGCCGCGGCGAGGACCCCGCGAAGTTCGCCGCGCGCCGCGAGGCGCCTCGAGCGCGAGGAGCAGCTCCGCGTCGGCGAGCTCCGCCAGAAGAGCCAGTTGAAGGTCCACCTCCGCCTGCTCAACCTGCTGGTCATCCACCAGCCCAAGCTCCTGCTGCAGACGGCCGTGGTCGCGCCGGCGACCGGTCGGCCGTCGGCCGGCTGGAGTTGGTCTGGGACCCGCTGGTCGAGGCCGTCGAGGCGGCCGCCTGCCCCGACTGCGGCCACCCGACCTTCGAGTTCGCCGTCACCCGCCAGGGCCGGCTCGTCTGCCCGGCCTGCGCGGCGGCATCGAGTGGCACCGGCGCGGCCGTCGCGGCGGTAGCGTGGCGTCTCGACTTCACCCGTTGCGATAGACATACTCGATGACGAGATAGATCGCGGTCGCGACGAGGAACAGGCGCCCATCGCGATCGCGTAGATCGCGAACAGCCAGATCGGCCCGAGGCGCGATCCCAGCCGGCGACGGGCGGCCCACCAGCCGAGCCAGCCGATCAGCCCATAGAGCAGGAAGCCCCCGGCGGCCAGGGCGATGAGGAAGGGCTCGTGCACCCGCTGGTCCTGGATGTCGGCGATCGCGATCGCGACGAACAGGACCAGCAGCGAGAGGTGCCAGATCCGGGGCTGATACCAGCTCGCGGATCGTCGCGGCGGGGATTCGGTCACGGCAATTCCGGACATGCAAGCACCCGGATTTCACGCAGAGACGCAGAGGGCCGCAGAGACGCAGAGAAGCAGCGAAATCTTGGCAAGTCCAATCAGAGCTATCGTGACGAGTAAGCACAATACACTTTCAGTATTCCCACATGGGCCTCCGGACTCCGCGCGCAATCCCGATCCTCTTCTCTGCGTCTCTGCGGCCCTTTGCGTCTCTGCGTGAAACTCTTCCGCTCTCCTCGACTTCAGACCGGCGGCCCGCCCAGGTCCTGGAGGCGGCGGCGGAGTTCCCAGAGGGCCAGTGGTCGATCGGTCGGATGGCGTCGCCCTCGTCGAATTCGCGTTCGGTCGTCGACGCGGACCCAGCAGGCGATCCGCTCGACAGTCGCCGGCGACGGGGGCCGGGACGCGCCAGCACCGCGCCATGGCGTCGGCGGAGGCCGTGGCGAGGCGGCGGCCGTCGGGGCTGAAGGCCAGGTCGTGCACGGCGCCGCGGTGCTCCAGGGGCGGGCCGATCGCCAGGCCGGTGCCGGCGTCCCACAGGCGGGCCGTGCCGTCGCGGCCGGCGGTCGCGACGATCGTCCCCTCGGGGTGGAACGCCAGGCGATCGACCGGCCCCCGGTGCGCCATCGGCTCGCCGATCGGCCGGCCCGTCGCGACGTCCCAGAGCCGGGCCGTCCCGTCGGGCACGCCGTCGCGATCGTGCGCCCGTCCGGGGCGAACGCGACGCAGCCGACCTCGGCGCCGGCCGCGTGGGCCAGCTCCGCCAGGAGCGACCCATCGCCGGCATCCCAGAGCCGGGCCCGGCCGTCGCGGCAGCCGCCGAGGAGCGTCCGGCCGTCGGGGCCGAACGCCAGGGCGCAGCGCGGCCGCCTCGCGCCGGATCGCCCGGCCGATCGGCGTGCCGGCCGCGGCGTCCCAGAAGCCGACCGTGCCGTCGTCGCCCGCGACCGCGAGCCGGGTGCCGTCGGGGTGGAACGCCATGGACAGGATCGACGCGCCCGGCTCGCCCGGCCACGGGGCCGGCCCGCCGATCGGCCGGCCGGTCGCGCCGTCCCACAGGCAGGGGGTCCCGGCCCGGCTCGCCGTGGCGACCCGCGGCCGTCGGGGCTGAAGCACACGGCGGAGATCGGCGCGCCGTGGCGGCCGGCGTCGCCGACGGACGCCCCGGTCACGGCGTCCCAGAGCCGGAGCGCCCCGTCGTCGCCCGCCGTCGCGGCCAGCCGCCCGTCCGGGCTGAAGGCGACGGCGCGGACGGCCCCCTCGTGCTTCATCGGCGACGGCGAGCCTCGCCCCCGTGGCGACGTCCCAGAGCTGCGCCGTCCCGTCGGCGCAGGCCGTCAGCAGGCGGCGGCCGTCGGGGCTGAACGCCACCGCGTGGACGACGTCGCGGTGCGAGAGGGTCCGCTCGACCGCCTTCGGCCCGGCGTGCCAGCCGCCCAGGCTGGCGCGGACGGCCCGGTCGAGGCCCGGCGCATCCGGCGGGATGTTCTCCAGGGCCCGGGCCAGCCAGAGCATCCCCTCGCCGATCATCCCGCGCTCGAAGAGCCGGCCGGCGCGCTCGATGGCCAGCCGGGCCAGCGACCGCTTGACGTCGCCCAGCGCCTGCTCGTGCTCGGCGCGGTAGCGGACGTCCGCCAGCCAGGCCTCGATCTCCTCGGCCATCGCGATCGGCGTGGCGTGCCGGTCCTCCGGCTTCAGCGACATGGCCTTCAGGCAGATCGCCTCGAGCGCCGGGTCGATCGACCGCCGCAGCCGACGCGGCGCGGGGAAGATCCCCCGCCGCACCCGCTGCAAGCACGTCGGCGACGTCGCCGGTCGAGAACGGCCCGTGCCCGACCAGCAGGCAATAGAGGGTCGCGCCCAGGCTGTAGACGTCGCTGGCCGGGCCGACCCGGTCCAGGTCGCCCGCGGCCTGCTCGGGGCTCATGTACTGCGGCGTCCCCAGCGCCGCGCCGGGGCGGGTCAGCGAGGACGAATCGCCGCGGACCGGGATCGGCGGGATCGGTGCCCGTCGCCGCATCCGGCTCGGGCGATCGACGACCGACTTGGCGAGCCCCCAGTCGACCACGAGCGTCTCGCCGAACCGGCCGAGCATGATGTTGTCGGGCTTGAGGTCGCGGTGCACGACGCCGCGGCTGTGCGCGTAGGCGACCGCGTTGCAGGCGTCGATCAGGCTGCGCAGCAGCCGGCGGAAGGCGATCTCGCGCCGGCCCGGCTCGCGCGAGGCGTCCTCCTCGGCGTGGAACCGCTCGATCGCGCGGCCGAGGGTCTCGCCCTCGATCAGCCGCATCGCGTAGTACGGCCGCCCGTCGGGATATCGGCCCAGGCCGTAGACCGGCACGATCCCCGGATGCTCCAGCCGCCCGGTGAGCCGGGCCTCGAGCAGGAACCGCGCCTGGCTGGTCGGGTCGTGCGCGTGGTACGCCCGCAGCTCCTTCACCGCGACCTGGCGATCGAGCTCCGGGTCGATCGCCAGGAAGACCTCGCCCAGCCCCCCGCGCGCATGGGGCCGCACGATCCGGAACCGCTCGTTGACCGACGCCGCGGCGGCCGGGCGATCGGCCGGGGCACTCCTGCGGCCCCCGTGATCGAGGGCCCCGCCCGGGGAGGGCGATCTGGAGTAAACGACGGTGTCGGCTAGCGGCGGCCCGCCGGCCGGGTCCGGCTCGGGCCGGGCCCGGCGATCGGGTCGGAGGATCGGCAGGCC
>CAWCYJ010000022.1:0-158217 GCA_963799725.1 uncultured Pseudomonadota bacterium | reverse complement strand
ACTGTTAGTTGTCCCTTGGTTCCCGTACGTATTGCTGGATTTGGGTATCCGTTGATTGTTGCGTGAGGTCGGGAGGCGACCGATGGATAGGCAACCTTTGGTCTGTCTTGACTGGGCCGAGGTTGTCCGTCGGTTCACCGACCACATTGAAGACGCGTCCCAGTACGGCCTCACCAACCGGCACCATAATCGGTTGACCCGTATTTATGACCTCGGTCCCCCTAGCCAAACCGTCAGTTGGCTGCATGGAGACGCAACGGACCCAGTTATTTCCGAGATCGTTTGCCACCTCGAGCGTAATCACTTGGCCGTCGTTATGAATCTGAAGTGCGGTGTTGATGTCTGGCAAACTTCCCTCGCCAAACTCGACGTCAACTACCGGTCCGATGATTTGAACAATGTGTCCGACACTCCGGCGGTTGTGCCCATCTTCCAAGCCATCCGCTCTGGCTAGGGCCTCTTCAATCTGAGTCATCTACTACTCCATTCCTTTATCTGGAGGTAACCGCGCCCGCCGCAGTGGCGATATCGGCGATCTCCTTCGTAATCTCTGCCTGTCTGGCCTTATTCATTTCAAGAGAAAGGTCATCGACCATCTCGTTGGCGTTGTCTGTTGCATTGCTCATGGCAACCATTTGAGCACTTTGATAGCTTGCGACTGTCTCCAGCAATGCCTGATATATCAATGACTCGACATAGCGAGGGAGGAGCACATCAAGAACACGAGCTGGTTCATCCGGCTCGAAATTCCAAGGAGAGGATCCTGCCGGAAGCTCGGGTGGTTGAGTTGGAAGCAATTGAATGACCTCGGGAGTCTGCCTCAAGGTGCTGACGAAGCGGCTGTAGACAAGGCTAACCCTGTCAACCTTACCCTCTGAAAAGTCCTGAAGGATCTGATTGGCGACGGGACGGATATCTGCAAGCGTCGGCTGATCACCAAGATCTGTAAACCCCGCTACCAGATCCATCCTCGCTCGGGCGGCAAAGCTATTGCCCTTCGGCCGACGGCGATGACCTGAACGGGAACTTCGGAGGAGTCGACGTACCGTGCCAGCGCCCGATGCAAGTTCGGAATCATGGCTCCCGCTAAGCCGCGATCCGGAGTGATCGCCACCACCTCTGCCCGCCGTACAGGCCGTTCGAGTAGAAGAGGATGGTCGCTGACACCACTTCGTGCAGCTAGCTGAGCTACTACTTCACGCATGGCATCGGAGTATGGCCGGGCTGCCTGAACTCGGGCCTGCGCTCGGCGCATTCGCGAGGCCGCTACCATCTGCATGGCTCGAGTGATCTGGGCGAGATTCTTGACGCTACGAATACGCCTTCGAATTTCCCGGCGGCTTGCCATTTTGATTCTCCTTTAGAGTCTGGATGAAGGTCGAGGCGGCCCTTGCACACGAGATAAGTCAGTTGGGGCTCTTGACTGAGAGCGGGGATGTCCCCGAATCTCTTACGACCGCTGTCTTAAGCGGCGGCCTCGAATTGGAAGGTTGAGTTGAATTCTTTGATTGCGTCCTTCAACGCAGTATCGGTGTCAGGGCTAATCTGCTTCTGGTCTTCGATCGCGGCTCCTACCTCTGGATGGCTAGAGTCCATAAAGCGGTAGAAGGCCGTTTCCCACTCTGCAACTCGCTCAATCGGCACCGAATCGAGGTAGCCGTTCACCGCAGCGTAGATGACCTCAACTTGCTGATGAAGCGGTAGTGGCATGTACTGAGGCTGCTTCAGGACCTCCGTCACCCGTTGTCCTCGACTAAGACGGCCTTGAGTCGCCCTGTCCAAATCTGAACCAAATTGAGCAAACGCCGCGAGTTCACGATACTGAGACAAATCAAGTCGCAGCGCATCCGGCAACCTGTCTCATGGCCTTAGTTGCGCCGCCCCTCCCACCCGCGAGACCGAAGTCCCCGAGTTCACGCAGGCCGAATTCCCGATAGAAGAGGTCACTTTCGAGGTAAATCTGACCGTCGGTTATCGAGATCACATTGGTCGGTATATACGCGCTAACATCGCCAGCTTGTGTTTCGATGATCGGCAACGCAGTTAGCGAACCACCTCCGTGCTCGTCATTGAGTTTGCAGAGCGCTCGAGTAAGTCGAGAATGTAGGAAGAAAACGTCGCCCGGAAAAGCCTCGCGGCCAGGTGGTCGCCGCAAGGAGAGCGAGATTGCCGATATGCCTGGCATGCTTCGAAGATCATCGTATACGACGAGTACGTCCCGCCCACTCTCCATCATCTCTTCACCCATGGCATCCAGCGAACGGTGCTAGCCACTGCAAAGCCGCGGACGTCGGCGGCCGCTCGCTCGCGATGATCGTTGTCATTCAAGTGCGCCGTGCGCTCCAGCATCGCCGCGATGCCGCCGACCTTCGAAGCTTTCTTGTCCTATGGCAACGTAGATGCAGAGAAGGTTCTGACCCACCTGATTGATGATGGTGTCCATGCGATGGCGTCTTTCCGGTTTGGCGGTCGCCGAGGATCAGTTCCCGCTGACCGCGACCGACAGGAATCATCGAGTCGATCGCCTTGATCCCGGTTTGCACTGGAGTATCTACTGGGGACCGCACAACCACTCCAGGGGCGAGACGTTCCACCGGCCGGAACCTGTGGGCGTTGATTGGACCCTTTCCTCAAGTGGCCGCCCCAGCGGGTCGACGATTCTGCCTAGGAGGGCATCGCCGACCGGAACCTCGACGACTCTTCCTGTACTGCGTACCTCAACACCTTCGAGTAATCTTGGCGTACTCACCCAAAACCACAACTCCGACGGAGTCCTCTTCGAGGTTCTGAGCGATTCCCATCACCGGCTGTCCCGTTGCTTCGTCTACAGTTCCGTGGAACTCAACCAGCTCGTTATAGAGAGCTCCTTGCAGACCATAAACGTGGGCGATCCCATCACCGACGTCGACGACCGTACCGACAGTGCGCTCTTCTATCGCTGCATCGAAACCAGCGATCTGCTGTTTGAGAATCGCATTGATCTCGTCTGCCTTTATTGCCATGGGTGTCTCTTCCTTTGTTTTCTATGCTAGTCGCTGGCGGAGCCGCTCGAGTCGTGTGAGCACGCTGCCGTCAATAAGCTGGTCATTCAGACGAATAATTACCCCGCCGATTATGGTGGGGTCAATGGAGTGGCTCAATCGTACGGTCAGACCCGTGCGCTGGTCTAGCTTTTCCTGGATCAGAACCAGCTCTTCCTGTCGAAGCGGACGAGCCGAGATCATATCGGCATGAGCTCGACCCATCAACTCATCCACCAGCTCATCAAAGGCGGCGCTTATCTGTGGTAGCATCGCGATTCGATGACGGCTGATAAGTAGTCGGACCAGATTTTTCAGTTCGTTCCGCAGTCCGGGAAATTGACTTTCAATTGCTAGTGACTTCTGTTCATTCGTTAGACGAGGACTTCGAAGCGTCTCTGCAAGGCTCGCGTCGGTAAGTACCTCTGCCAGAGCCTTTAAGTCCCCCTGCCAGCTTTGAGGTCCCTCGCCGTCCCCCTGGGCAGCGGCGACATCGAATGCAGCCTTGGCGTAGCGTCTGGCGAGTCCGTTAATCCTCACGTTCGGAAGCTTCCTGACATGCCGTCATCAAGGGAGCCGTCCTCGGCCAATGCGGTTTCGATGATTCGCCGGTCGCTTTGATCGTTCATTGTTCTGCGAAGCAGCTCCTGGGCCGCGTCAACTGCAACGTCCGCAGCTCGAGATCGAAGCTCCATGAGTGCCTGGCTTTGTTCAGCTTCGATCTCATCCCGTGCCTGAGCAACAATTCGCTGTTTATCGGACTCGGCCGTGACCGCGGCTTCCTCGCGAAGCGAGCTACTCATCGCCTGCGCCCGCAGCACGATCGCTTCTGCCTCTCGATGAGCGTCCGCAATCTCTGCCTGCACCTGCTCATGTGCCAGGCGTGCCTCCTCCCGACTCTCCTCCGCCGCTCGAAGCAGTGCATCGATTCGGGAGGCCCTCGCGTCGAGGATTCCTCCGATCATGCCAATAACGCTTTTTCGCTGACTGCCGAACCGCTTGGATACGAAGAACCAAACGAGGAGCAGAAAGCCAATGAGCTCTGCAACCCAAAGGGCAAGATTTTTCACCGTCTCCGTAACTGCGACTATTGGAATCAAAGCAGTGCCTCTTTCCCGACTACTGCCGCAGCGAGCTCACGCGACTCAGGCGTATCGTATGGCGTACCGGTCACTCTGGAAGCGACAGCCAGGGCAAGATCTACCACCCGATCATGTAACTGCCCGGCAACCTGTGCCTGCTCAGCTTGGATCTGTACACGAGCGGCGGTAACCAACCGCTGAAATTCCGCGTTTGCCTCCGCAATCTGTTCGGCTCTGACAGCGTTGCCTTCGGCAACCGCCATGTCGATGGCCGCCTGCGCCTCCTGGCGGGCCCGGACGAGGATCTGTCGAACCGCATCGCGTGACTCATCAGCTTCTGCCCGAGTATCAGAGGAGGCGCTGAGTCCGGCCTGGATAGCTTCGTCTCGCTCGCGCCAGGCCTTCCGTATCGGCGCGAATACAAAGACTTCCATAATCCAGACCATCCCGCCAAAGATCAGCGCCTCAATGACAAGAGTGGGGATGCTGACGGAGATCGGTGTCGCGGCCAGCAGTTGAGCCGAAAAGTAGGAGTACAAGCGGTTGCCTCGCTTTTGGGTTAAGGCTTGCCGAAGAGAACGATGATTCCGAAGATGAGGGCGATAACCGCGTAGGCCTCGATGAGACCAACGCCGATAAACATCCAGGTCGTGAGAGTTCCCTCGCCTCTGGTTGGCGAGCGAGTCCCGCGACTAGCTGAGAAGTTACCACGCCGTCACCGATGCCGGCGCCCACAGCGCCTCCGCCAATCATCAGTCCCGAACCTATGTAGGCACCAGCACTCGCGGTGGCCGCGGCCTGAGTTGTAGCAGCCGCAATGATCATGGGTAGCTCTAACACTTCTTCCTCCTCCGATTTTTCAGTTCTGTTTTTGGCTCTTAATGGGCTTCAGTAGACTCACTCGCGATAGCCATGTAAGCGACAGTCAAGACGGTAAAGATGAACGCTTGGATAGTACCGACGAACAAGCCGAAGGCCAGGATAAGTGGGTTGATCAAGATGTTCGCAACGACGGCGAACTCCAGCGGTAGCAGTGACCCAGCAACGATAAGCAAAATCTCGCCTGCCAGGATGTTGCCGAAGAGACGAAACGAGAGTGTCAGTGGACGCGAAAGCTCCGTGACCAGCGTGAGGATCACGGAAACAGGGTTTAACAGTACTGCCTTGAACCCCCCGGTCCAGTAGTGACCTTTATAGGCACCGAGCCCGCTTGTTTGTATGTAGCGAACGTGCATAAGCACAAATACCAGCAAGGCCAAAGCAAATGTGGTGCTTACATCTGCGGTCGGGGAGTGAAAGTAGGGGATAGGAAGCAGCCCGATTACGTTCATGACCCATATAAAGAAGAATAGGGTCAGCGCGATGCTAGCGATGCTCCCGGGATTCCTACCCAAATTGTCTGCAATGATGCCGTCGATAAACTCCATGATCGCTTCGACGGCATTCTGCACCCTGGTCGGCCGTTTGTAGGTCACGTGGCTTCTAATGTAGAGCCCGAGCAGCAGAAGGATGCCCGCGGCGACGAGGGTCATCACCACCGTATCCATGTGGATATTCCATAGGCTGCCTGCGGGGCCTATGACCCACCAGTGTTCGCCAATGGGTAGAGTGGCACCCAGGACTTGGGGCAGCACTATATCGCCCCCTCGTGTGTTGTAGCGGCGAGAGAAGCCGTCTCAAGTCCTCTTCGGGCTCGGTAATAGAGAACGAGTTCTGCAGTTTGGACGACAAAAAAGCAGATGGCCATCGCAACAGTCATTGGCCGGGAGATCAGGACCATTCCGACCGTTATGCCCCCGACGACCGTAAAGGTTACGAGCAGTCCAAGTTGCATAGAGATCATGGCAGCTCCGGCATTGCCTGTTGTCGCTGCCAGCATGATGCGCTTTGCGAGTAACCCACTGTTGACGTAGGCAAGGACGGCACCAACTGCAATTCCTACCGCGATGTAAGGATGATCGGAAACGGCCACCCCTATAGCGCCAATGATGACCAGCGCAGGAAGAAGGAGGTTAACGTCGCCCATGGCGAACTTACGCAGCCATCCACGACCGCTCACTCGTTCAACTCCCCCATCGCTACCCGAATGATTTTGAACATCGTCACCGAACCCGCCAAGAACACCAACCACCAAGAACAATGGCAAATGCAGGAGACGATCCAAAAGTAGACCCGCAACTAAACCGCCGACGATGAAAACCACCGTGTACGCACCCAGCGCTCCCATCAGAGCAATGCCACCTCTGCTGTGGCGCTGTTTTTCGCCTTGGCTTTTAGGAGGCAACCGGGTCCTTTTTCGCTCCGCTTCAGGGTACCAGTTGATATGGGGAGGCGGCAAGGTATCTCGATGTCGTCGACGTTAGAGGCAGTATGTATCCCGAAAGACAGACCTCTTAGGAAAATCCGCCCGTCCGTATGATACTGACTCTTTTCGGACGCTTGGAAGGAGGTAAACGAGATTAGCTTGGCCTTCAGAGTGTTGGATATCGAGTGTTAGACAGGTTTGGAAAGGGGAAGAAGGGTATGGTAGATTAAGGGGTAATCGGCAGGTTCACCTGCCGGTTTGGCGTCTGTACGTTTACAACAGAAGAGTGAGAGTCACGCGTAAGAAGAAGAGTGAGAGCAGGGAATCGGACTCAAAAGGCGGACCACAGCCAGAAAAGTGGTTTAATGGAGAGTTTGATCCTGGCTCAGGACAAACGCTGGCGGCGTACCTAAGACATGCAAGTCGAACGGATTGCATATCTTCGGATGTGCAGTGAGTGGCGAACGGGTGAGTAACGCGTAGGAACCCGCCTCGACGTGGGGGATAACACTTGGAAACAGGTGCTAATACCGCATGTGGTCGAGAGAAGAAAGGCTCGAGGAATAGAGTTGCGTTGAGAGGAGCCTGCGTCCGATTAGCTAGTTGGTGGGGTAAAGGCCTACCAAGGTGACGATCGGTAGCTGGTCTGAGAGGATGGTCAGCCACACTGGGACTGAGACACGGCCCAGACTCCTACGGGAGGCAGCAGTTAGGAAATTTTGCCAATGGGGGAAACCCTGAGCGAGTAACGCCGCGTGGAGGACGACGGCCTTCGGGTTGTAAACTCCTTTTCTGTGGGAAGAAGAAGACGGTACCACAGGAAGAAGCCCCGGCTAACTACGTGCCAGCAGCCGCGGTAATACGTAGGGGGCGAGCGTTGTCCGGAATTACTGGGCGTAAAGAGCGCGTAGGCGGCACTGTAAGTTCTGTGTGAAAGCCCCCGGCTCAACTGGGGAAAGTCGCGGAAAACTGCAGAGCTGGAGTGTCGGAGAGGGAAGTGGAAGTCCCGGAGTAGGGGTGAAATCCGTAGAGACCGGGCCGAACACCAGTGGCGAAGGCGACTTCCTGGCCGACGACTGACGCTGAGGCGCGAAAGCGTGGGGAGCGAACGGGATTAGATACCCCGGTAGTCCACGCCGTAAACGATGGACACTAGGTGTTGGTGGTATCGACCCCACCGGTGCCGGCGCATACGCAGTAAGTGTCCCGCCTGGGGAGTACGGCCGCAAGGCTAAAACTCAAAGGAATTGACGGGGACCCGCACAAGCAGCGGAGCGTGTGGTTTAATTCGACGCAACGCGAAGAACCTTACCTGGGCTTGACATGATCAGGAAAGGCTTAGAGATAAGTCCCCCCGCAAGGGTCTGACCACAGGTGCTGCATGGCTGTCGTCAGCTCGTGTCGTGAGATGTTGGGTTAAGTCCCGCAACGAGCGCAACCCCTGAGGCTAGTTAGGATGTCTAGCCTGACTGCCGGGAGAAACCCGGAGGAAGGTGGGGATGACGTCAAGTCAGCACGGCCCTTACGTCCAGGGCTACACACACGCTACAATGGCCGCGACAAAGGGCAGCGAAAGCGCGAGCTGGAGCGAATCCCATCAAACGCGGTCTCAGTTCGGATTGCAGGCTGCAACTCGCCTGCATGAAGTCGGAGTTGCTAGTAACCGCCGGTCAGCACACGGCGGTGAATACGTTCCCGGGTCTTGTACACACCGCCCGTCACACCATGGAAGTGAGGAACACCTGAAGCCGGTGGGCTAACTCGCAAGAGAGGCAGCCGTCGAAGGTGGGCCTGATGACTGGGGTGAAGTCGTAACAAGGTAGCCGTACCGGAAGGTGCGGCTGGATCACCTCCTTTCTAGGGATTACACGAATCCTAGGTCGATCGGAAGAGCAATCTTCCGTATCACATCCGATTCCCAAACAGGATCGGAACAAGTTGACTCGCATCAATCCCGTGACTCTCACTCTTCTCTTATGAACACCAAGCGCCTGGATACGTCCGGGCGCTTTTTTGTACGCAGGGAACGCAGGCTTATCAGCTCCCACTCTCCCCCGAGCCGTCAAAAGGCTGCATGTGGCTGCGATTCGAGGGCCCCGCAAGGACAAAGGCTCACCTGGTGGCTGGCTACCGTGTCGAGGTCGAAGCCACGATCAAAGACGCGGCCGAGGTGTTTCTCAGGCGGCCAGGCCTCGGGATCAGCCTGATCGACTGGGTCGGGATGGTTCAGCTGAAAGTATGAGCAGCCCGAGACCCCGGGCTCAAGAGCCGGCGCCGAGAAGTCAGCGGGGTTCGATTCGGGTGACCGTTAACATCCCGTCGATGGAACGGTCCAAGGATGCACTGTGGTTCACGCGCCACCGCATGGCTGTCAGGGTGACATTATCGTCCTCCCTGCTGTCGGGCCAGACCCAAGGCCCCAACGTCTCTCCCGGTCGAGCCATCCTTCCGAGTGAGCGGGAAGACCGGAGGACGTAAGCTTACAGGAGTTAGCTCTCACACACAGAACAGCAGCTCGAAAGGCCGCGCAGATCCGAGACTCCCAATCCCCTCATATGTAAGGAGCGAATCGATGATCCATCCCGGCCGAATCCAGCTTGTTACCTTGCTTGCCCTCCTGATGGTCGCCGGAACCACCATTTCTGGAGCCTCCAAGGCCTCCGCTCAATTGCGGCCCGTTCATCGCGTCTGGGGCCTGCCGGGAGGGGAACCATTGTCCCGCTCGGAACAATCAACGCCCGCTCCCTTCCGCGCGTCCACCGTGGCCCCATCAGCGTGCCGCAGACGCAGCCGCCATCACGGGCGCTGCTCCTGGCTCGAGCCGGCCTCACGCCCAGCCCGGTCCGAGGGCCACTCCAAGGCACGGTGTCGTCGAAGCCGGCACGGGCGTCCCTTCGCGTGGGACCGAACCTCGAGCTGCTCAATTCGTTCACTGGCGCCACGCGCAACAACACCGGCTACAGCGAGCCACCGGATACTCAGATTGCGGTAAGCCCCACGCGGGTCGTCGAGACCGTCAACCTGACGGCCTTTGTGTTCGACCATGGAGGAAACGAGCTCGGAAGCTTCGACCTCGCGGCGCTGCTTTCGCTCTACAAGCCCAACAACTACGGCGCCGATCCGAAGATCGTCTACGACGCCGGCTCGAAGCGCTGGTTCATCAGCCTCATGGTTTGTCAAAACGCCGGCTGCGGAGGCAACTGGACAACTATGGGCGTCAACCTGGCCGTCTCCTCGGGGCCCGATCCTGCTGGAAATTGGACCGTGTACCAGAACCTCTATGGAGTTGCCCCCTTCAACGCCCAGGGGAACCTTCAGGACCAGCCGAAGCTGGGGTTCAGCGACGACAAGGTGACCATGACCGCCAACGTCTACCTCGGCCACAACGGGTCGGGCGCCTACTTCACGGGCGAGGACGTGATCGTGCTTCAGAAGTCGAACCTGATCGCGGGTAAGACCGTGAGCTACGGGGGGTGGACGTCGGGGTACGCGTTCGACTCGATACCGGCCGTGCCGACGCCCTACGCCGCGAACAACAACACCACTCAGTACGTGGTCTGGCAGGGCTACGGCTTGCTCCACATAGATCAGATCACCGGAACCCCGGATGGCGGCAACCTCGACAACAGCAACGTACAGTCCCCGGCGATCGGAACCATGACCGCGAGCGTCGACGCCAGCGGTATTCCGAGCGGGGCGGCCGGGGACAACAACATCGAGTCCGTCACCTGGGAGAGCAATCACCTCTGGGCGTCTGCGACCGACGGCTGCACTCCTGCGGGGGACTTCGCCGTCAGAGACTGCATCCGGGTGGACGAGATCGACACCTCGAACCCGGCAGCACTCACCGTTCTCCTCGACCAGGACCTCGGCGATTTCGGCGTGTACTACACGTATCCATCGGTCACACAGGACTGCGTCGGCGACCTCCACATCGGCGCAACCTACTCTGATACCAGTGGAACGCTGCCATCCGCAAGCGATATCGGCACGTCGACTCCGGGGACCGGCTATGTTCGCTACGCCTACTTCTCTGGAGACACCGCCTACACAGGCACCCGGTGGGGCGCGTACTCGGGAATCGCCGAGGACCCATCCGACTGCGGGAATGTGTGGACAGCGCAGGAGTACGGCGGCTCCGGCAGCGGCAGCAATTGGGCCACCGGAATCGGCCAGTTCAGCTTCGACGCTCCGAGTCTCACCTCAATGTCCCCCAGTTCGGGGCCGGCCACGGGTGGCACCACTGTCGACCTCAGAGGCCTCGACTTCGTCAAAGGTGGGACCTCTGTCAGCTTCGGCGGAACGGCCTCACCGCTCGTGTCCTTCGTCGACGCGCACCATATCCGGGCCGTGAGCCCGGCAGGGAGCGGTGGGCCGGTGAATATCACTGTCACCACTTCTAACGGCACCACCCCCACGCGCCCGGCAGATCAATTCAGCTGGGTTCCGGCCGTCACCGCAGTCAGCCCGGCCTCCGGTCCGGTGGGCGGCGGAAACGGCGTGAGCATCACCGGGGCCGGCTTCACGGGCGCAACATCCGTGAGCTTCGGCAGCGTCGCCGCCTCCTCCTTCACCGTCAACAGCGACGGCAACATCTCGGCAACAGCACCGGCCGGGACCGCGGCGACCGTCAACGTGACGGTCACGGGGGCGACCGGAACGAGCGCCATCGTGCCCTCGGACCATTATTCGTATGTGAACAAACCTACAGTGACGGCGATTAGCCCCTCTGCCGGTCCGAGCTCCGGAGGTAACAGCGTGTCAATCACGGGCAGCGGCTTCGTCGCCGGATCGACGGTGAAGTTCGGATCCACAAGCTCGGCGCTTGTCACCATTGCGACGGCGACTCACCTGACGGCGAAGGTCCCGGCTCAGGCCCCCGGCACCATAGACGTGACCGTGACTACCCCGGGAGGAACGAGCGTGCACACGCTCGGTGATCATTACGCCTATTTGGCGACCCCCTCCGTCACGGCACTCAGCCCCAACGCTGGAGCGAAGTCAGGCGGAAACACCGTCACGATCACCGGCTCCGGGTTCTTTTCCGGATCCACGGCGAAGTTCGGAGCGACGGCATCGCCATCCGTCACGTTTGTCTCGACGACGAAGCTTCAAGCGAAAGCGCCGGCTCACCTGGTGGGCATGGTGAATGTCGCGTGTTACGACGCCGGGGGGCACGAGCGCGATCACGGCTGCCGACAAATACACGTATGACCCCCCTCCCGCAATCAGCGCTGCGACCCCAGACTCCGGTCCCGTGGCGGGAGGTACGACCGTGACACTGACTGGGAGCGGTTTCGTCTCAGGCTCGAGCGTGAAGTTCGGAACCACTGCCTCGCCTGCCGTGACCTTCATCTCCTCCACCAAGCTGAAGGCTCAGGCCCCGGCACACGCCCACGGCTCGGTGCACGTTACGGTGACCACTCCCGGAGGCGCGAGCGCAGCCGGACCTGGAGATCTCTACGCGTACGGAGCTCCCTCGATCAGTTCGTTTGGGCCTGGCTCAGGCATCACCGGCAGCCTCGTGAGCGTCACTGGGTCCGGGTTCGTTCGAGGTGAGGTGGTGAAGTTCGGGGCGCTGGCCTCACCAGCGGCCACGGTGCTCTCGGGTACGGGACTCAAGGCCGTCGTGCCGAACGGAGCGGTCCCCGGCAACGTCTCTGTGTCCAACTCGCAAGGATCGGGAACCAGCGCCGGCACGTTTCATCCCACGCTCTCCATCACCAGCTTCACCCCCGGAAGCCAGGGGCGCGGAGGCACCGTGACGATCGTGGGCGTCGGCTTCACCAGCAGCTCGACGGTCAAGTTCAATGGTGTGGCCGCCGCCGGCGTCACTCATGTCTCATCCACGCAGCTTAAGGCGGTGGTGCCAGGCACAGCCACGTCTGGACCAATCACGGTGACCAACACCTTGGCACCGATCGGGACTGTTCAGAGCCGGTCGGCGCTCGTCGTGGCTTAAGCGGCTCAGGCGGCATGAGGATGCTTCCCCTTCGTGCCGCCGCTTCTCTGTTTGACTAGTAGACCGTCGTTCTGCAGGGATGGCGAACCGGGAGGCACCCGGGGCATCGGACATCAGTGCGAACGTCGGAGAACATCCGCGGAGAGGGGTTGGTCGCTGTTGACCTCTTGACTATCGGGACTCCTGCCTCATTGAATCCCCCCGCACATCCTCCCTTGGCCGCGGCTGTTTGACTGTTGCGCAATAATCTCTTCCAACGGTGGTTCATCTTTTCTTGATCCAAAACGAGGTGTGATCCCCATCGGCTGCCATCTTAAACAGGTCGTGGCCCGCTCCAGGACACCACTGAATGATGTTGAGGCGCATTGTGGGGTCAGCGAAGGTGACCTCGAGGATGGCATCGGTCGGAAGCTCGGCCAAGCGACGAGTGAGAGCGTCCGGACGATCGACCACGGTCCCTCGCCCGCCTCGAGCATCGCGGCCGGCATCACGGCTTCGGTCAAGTCGACTGTCTGTAGGTCGTTAGTCCCAGGATTCCCTCGTCTCGGCTGACATCCATGTTCACTCCCAAGTGGGGTTTGTGGCTCTTTGGTGAGGAGCATATCACCAAGATGTTCCGATTTTGTTCCCGTCACGTTCCCGGGGTGAGGAGACTGTGACATAGCCTTGAATTACCCTGGTTTTGGCGTGAGGTTTGTTACCCGCGAAAGCTCCATATTGTCCGGATGATCCTATAGGAGCAGCCCCATAAGCCATGACGTCAGAGGTCCCGCCGGGACTCAGGCGGGTCAGGCCACATTGGCCCGGCTCATAAACCGGTTTCTGTGACAGATCTATGTATCGAGACACGAACCAGTTGGCATAAGAGATGCAGCTAGTGGCGCGTTTGAAGGGGGAAGTCATTCCGACACCAGGGGCCACGCTCAACGCTGGCGGCTCAGTTCCTCCGCTTCCCAGCTACGTTCAGATAGAGCCTGTGGGACAGTGCAATCTGAAGTGCACGATGTGCGCTGTCCAGTTTCGGAGGGATGGACCTCCCTTCGGTCCACTGGCATTCATGCCGTTCGAGCGCTTCACGTCCCTGCTCGACCAGTTTCCATCTGTTAGCACGCTTCACCTCCAGGGGTTGGGCGAACCGGTAATGCATCCGCGGTTCTTTGACATGGTTCGGTACGCGGTCGGAAAACGGATAACGTAACGACCAACACCAACATGACCTTGTTGAACGAGCGGCGAGCGATACTTTGCGTCGAGAGCGGCCTCGATTGCATCCATATTTCGATGGATGGTGCAACGATGGAGACGTACGAGCGGATTCGACTGGGCGCACATTTTGATCGAGTGGTAGCCAACATCGATCGCTTGTCGCGCCTCCGCCTCGAGCGAGAGACACAGAAGCCTCGCATGCACCTGGTCGTCGTGGCGATGAAGCAGAATCTACACGAGCTACCGGCATTGGTACGATTTGCCGGCGAGAGGTCTATGGAGGAAATCTTCGTTCAGCACCTGCCCACGACTTTCTCGAGAGCTCCCTGCCGGAGCGATATAGGACAGCTTGCTGTCCTCGAGGTGAGTATCCAGTCATCCAGGACGAATGGTCGGGCTCAGGACGAGTCGACAGGAGCCTGAAGAAGCTCAGAGGAAGCACATAGGACTTCTTCTATCGATATACCGTCGACAAAGGACGGGAGATGAGAACAGTGCTGCGTTGTTCGATCCACTCCGCACACGGGACATGTAATTCGCCAGGAGATGAGGGGGCGGTGATTTGACCGGCCCAAAATCACTGCAGTCAGAGCATTGAAGCACAGATAGAGGCCAACTGTTGGAGTTCCGACTGCGTGTGCGAGATGCAAAGGTCCTGAGTCGTTCGCGACCAAAAGTCTACACCGGTCGAACACGCCTGCCAATCCCCCGAGCGTCACGGCACCTACCAGATTCACGGGGTCATGATGCATGCCCTCCGCGACCTCGTCGACGATGCGCCGCTCACTCTCGTCTCCAACCAGGATGACTCGATAGCCACGTTCGGCAAAGGTGTCGCCAAGCGAGCTGAAAGCGTCGGCATGCCATCGCCGCTGTGGGTCCGAGGCCCCAACGTGAAGGGCTATAAAGGAAGCCGATGTCTCCGGAAGAACCTCAGCGGCTTCGGCACGATCGCAAGCGGTTACTGCGATTCTTGGTTCGAGGGTGAGGGGTGCTGCACCTACCAACGAAACGAGCTCCAGATATCGAGCTATCTCCTGTTGAAAATAGACGTACGGAAGGCAGCGATCTAGGGGGAGAGCATCTGCTGTTCGGAGACCAACCGTTATCTTTGCGCCGAGCCCATCAACCAAAACGTTAGAGAACCGACCTCCTCATGCATCTGAATGGCCATATCAAACTCTTCAGCCTGCATTGCCTTCAGGAATTCCGAACGCTGATTCGGATCGTCATGATGGTCGTTTCCTTCCGTAACGCCGGCCCACGGCGGTACGACCACAACCCTATCGACAGGGCCTGGCCGGCCGTGGACAAACTGCCGATGCCAGGACTTTCCCAGGAGTGTAAGTTCGGCATCTGGATACGTCGCCTTTAGAGCTTCGAGCGCAGGGACGGCAAACAGATAATCACCGATCCCGTTCGCTCTCAGTACGGCTATCTTTCGGACGTCAGGCAGGATATTGGATGAAGGCTCACTCACCAGCACGCCACAATCAGAGATCTCCGCTGAAAGATCCTGCAACCTGTTCCCGCCCATGGCCTTAGCAAGGCCGCAAAATTGAATACCGAGAGGAAGCAACTTTCAGGCCCCGCTTGTTGCTTCTATGAAGTCCGAGGATCAATTGTCGGTTGGTTGGTTCCCCGATTGTGGGCAGGGACGCATGAACCCTCACCGTGAGACGTCTTTGTCGTTTAGTGCTTGCGCTCAATGACGACCCATGAGTGCGATATCTCTGGAAGGCTTTGAAGATAGAGGCGTAATGGTTAGGTGGATTGGGCGAGGCCTTCCTTGTCCGTAAATACGCCTTCGCCATAGAAGACTCTCTGAGGCGCTGCTCAGCTAGGCTCCGAGTCTCCTGAGGCCCCATCGTCCTCACTCGCATGGGGCTCGGAACACGGGGCATCATTCTGACTCCTGGTGACTCCTGTTTATAAGCAAGGGCCAAGACCCTGCCGGACTGAAGGAATGTCAGGCTAAATGGGAGCTCTGCCGTCCCATACTCAGCCCGCGCACACGCTTGGCACGGCTGATGCTTACTGACCCCAAAACTATCTGTCGGAAGCACGTCATCTGGAAAAGGGGAACAAGAAATGGACCAGAAACAAACGGGAGCGCCAGTTCTCGAATCGATCGCCGCCTTTCATGAATTGAACCGCTTACCGTTCACCGCGCCCGGTCACAAGACTGGTCATGGGGTGGCTGCTGATACGCTGGAGGTTCTTGGTTCCGACGTCTTTAGAAACGATATTTCGGAGCTGGCTGGGCTCGACGATAGGCACAAGTCATTCGGTGTTCGGAAGAAGGCGGAACAGCTCGCGGCGGAAGCTCACGGAGCCGATCAGACACTCTTTTCTACAAATGGGAGCTCTCTCAGCGTTCACACCGCGTTGCTCACCGTAGCGGCCCGGGGAGACAAGGTCGTGATCGCTAGAAATATCCATAAGTCAGCGATCGCCGGCATATTGATGAGCGGAGTTGATCCGGTTTGGGTGCAGCCGCCTGTAGACCCGGATTGGGGAATCCAGCATGCACCGACTCCCGGGCAGATTAAGGAAGCTCTCGATCTCAATCCAGATGTGGTGGCTGTTTTCGTCGTTAGTCCTTCAACTTATGGGACAGTGGCCGACGTGGAGGCAATTGCGAGCGTCTGCCACCAGCGAGGAATTCCGCTTCTTGTAGATGAGGCGTGGGGCCCACACTTCCCCTTCAACAGCAAACTGCCAAGGGCGGCGCTTCACTGCGGCGCCGATATGTCGATCAATAGTTACCACAAGATGCTGCCTTGTCTTTCCCAAGCCTCCATCATCAACGTTAAGGGCGATCTAATCGACAAAGAGCGTTTCTCTATCGTCTTTGATCTATTCGAGACAACTGCGCCGTCGTCGCTGATCTTTGCTTCTATGGACGGCGCGAGACGGCAGATGGTCCGAGACGGAGAGGTCCTTTGGGATCTTGTCTACAAGGTTCACGAGTACATCCGTACATCGCTTTCAGAGTATCCCGAGCTGCGAGTGATGGGAGATGAAGTATGTGAGCGAGAAGAAGTCGTTGGGATTGACCCGGGGAAGCTGAACATCGATGTCTCCGGGCTCGGCTTGACTGGAATGCAGGCCTGCGACTGGCTGGAGCAGCACTGCCACATCTGTGCAGAGCTGGGTGACACGCGCATCATGCAATTGGTACTTACAAACGGCGACAACGAGGAGACGGCAGATCGCTTCCTAGCGGGTATGCGCGAGCTGGTTAACTGGGCGCGGCAGAACCCATCAAGACCTCCCGTGCAGCCACGTCCCGCCGATCAACGGCTTCCAGAGCAGGTGACGAACCCAGTCAAGGCATTCTTCGGTGAGTCGAAGAACGTCAGGCTGCAGGACGCCGAAGGGCAGATCGCCGCGGAAATGATATCACCTTATCCGCCAGGAATTCCTGCCATCGGTCCGGGTGAGCGTTTCACCAGACCGATCATCGACTTTCTGCAAATGACGAAAGAGATGGGATTCCCCTTTCCTGATTCTGCTGACCCGTCCCTTGAGATGGTGCGGGTCGTCGCCTGAGAGAAAACAAAACCATCAGTTGTCTCCTTTGTGACTGGAGGAAGAGAGAAGAGAGATGCAAGCACCCGAAATCGTCCATACGTTGGAAGAGATCGAGAACCGTGCCGCAGACATGCGTCAGCGGATAGAGACAGACGCATTCGCGTATCAAGATTTAAAGCGAGACGTGTGGGCAGTTGGCTTCTTGGCTCGTCAGGTCGAGGGCTTGGTCAACGATATTGAAACTGATTCGCTTGGGGATGCGTGCTGATGAACACTCCTAGTCCAATTGAGGACCAAGGCGTTGCGATTAAGGAACTTCGCTTCTTGCGAGGTCCCAACATTTATGCCTACATGCCCGTGATGGTTGCCATCTTGGAAACAGGACCATACAGCGAGCGCTCCAGCGCGAGCTTACCCGGCTTCGCTGATCGCCTCTTGGAATGGCTGCCTGGGCTTGACCGCCATGAATGCAGTTTACGGCGGCGCGGTGGCTTCCTTGAACGATTACGTCGGGGAACCTACTTGGCCCACATTGCCGAGCATGTGGCGTTGGAGCTACAGAAGGAGATGGGCTTCTCTGTCACCTTTGGCAGGGCTCGAGGAACGGGAGCGCCTGGAGTCTTCCGAGTGGTTATGGCGTACCAAGAGGAAGTCCCGGCCGAAGAGGCTTTCCGCGCGGCGGTTCGCCTGACCATCGACGCCATGAATGCCCGACAGGTCGACATCCGTGCAGAGATTGATCGCTTGAAGGATGTGGCGGCTAGTTATCGTTTGGGCCCAAGTACCGAGTCCATCGTAAAAGCGGCAAGAAGAAGAAACATCCCAGTTATTCGACTTACACCAACTGGAAGCTTGGTTCAGCTCGGCTACGGTATTCACCAAAAGCGAATACGTGCCAGTGAAACCTCGTATACCTCAGCCATAGCGGTGGACATCTGCCAGGATAAACAACTCACCAACAAGATGCTTAAATCCGTGGGTGTGCCTGTTCCCGAGGGAAGGTCCGTTTCATCCGAAGTCGAGGCATGGCAGGTGGCTATGAAGATAGGCCTCCCTGTGGTGGTCAAGCCTCAGGCCGGCAATCAGGGCAAAGGCGTAAGCGTCAATCTACAGAGCGAAGTCGAGGTGCGTCGCGCCTTCCGCGTTGCCTCTGCCTTCAGTAAGAAGATGCTTGTGGAACGGTATGTCGATGGCGTTGACTACCGTCTGCTCGTCGTAAACGGAAGAATGGTCGCGGCAGCCTGTCGGGCTCCCGCCCAAGTTACGGGCGACGGAATCCACACGGTCGCTGAGCTGGTGGAAGCGATCAACGCGGATCCTGTAAGAAGTGACGGACATAGCGGAGCCCTCACCAAAATCGTCCTTGATAGCGCCTCAGACTTGATACTCGAGCGCCAGCACCTGAGTCGCGATTCTGTACCTGCGGCAAAAAGGATCGTCTTGCTCCGTTCGAACAGTAACTTGTCCACGGGCGGCACTGCCAGTGATGTGACAGATTCTGTACATCCGAAGAACGCCAAGCTCGCCGAGCTGGCTGCACAGATCTTGAACATGGATGTCGCCGGGATAGACATGATCTGCCGGGATATCAGTCAACCTCTCGGACCCCAAGGGGGGGCTATTGTCGAGATCAACGCTGCTCCCGGTCTGCGGATGCATCTGCAACCGAGCTCTGGCACTCCGAGACAGGTGGGGATTCCCATTGTCGAAATGTTGTACCCGGCAGGCTCCAAATCTCGAATTCCTATCGTCGCCGTTACCGGCACGAACGGTAAGACCACCGTCACGCGATTGACCGCTCATATCTTTCAGACTGCTCGCAAGTGTGTTGGCACGACCTCCACGGAGGGTGCCTTCATAGCAGGGGAAGAGGTGCTAAAAGGCGATTCGGCTGGTCCCCAGAGTGCTCGCGCCATTCTTATGCACCCGCACGTCGAGGTAGCCGTTCTGGAGACGGCTGGGGAGGGATCCTGCGAGAAGGGTTGGCATTCGATGAGTGCGCCGTGGGAGTAGTTACGAACATCAGTGAGGACCACATGGGCCTCCGAGGCATCGACACTATCGAGGACCTGGCCAAAGTCAAACAGGTGGTCGTCGAGGCAGTCCGTCGAGACGGCGTCGCTGTTCTAAATGCGGAGGACAAGCTGGTTGCCGAAATGGCCGCAGCTACAGAAGGGGAAGTTATCTACTTTAGTTGTGATCCCAAGCACAAAGTGGTTACGGCCCATCTCGCGGCCGGGGGACGATGCGTCCTGAGCAACGGAACATCCATCATTCTGGCGTCGGGAACGGATGAGAGTGAGTGGGTTGATCTAGTCGGTCTCGATCGGGTCGGCTTCACCCGGGGGGGACACTTGAGCTTCCAGGTGCAGAACGCGCTTGCTGCGGTTGGCGCCGCTTGGGCTCTGAATGTAAACCCGGCACTGATCAGTCGTGCCCTCTCCACATTCGTGACCGATGCCAGTACGGCACCGGGGCGATTCAACATCATGGAGGTCAACGGTATTGAGGTCATTCTCGACTATGCGCACAACCCGGCTGCCATGTCAGCACTTGCGCAGGCTGTGAGTTCCCTAGAACCTAAGCGGACCGTGATACTGTTGACGCTTCCAGGCGATAGACGGAATGACGATATGGCGAAAACGGTCTCTGCGACCACCAGATTCGCAAACCACTACGTTCTGTATGAACCGAAGTATCGGCGTGGTCGCCGACCGATGGAGATCCCCAACGTCATGGCCGAGAATCTTCCTCTCGGCACGCGCTTTGACTCTGCCTCGGATTTTGCACAGGGCCTGCGAATGGCATGGGAACAGATTGGGCCCGGAGAACGCCTGGTCATCATCCCCGAATCAGTTGATGAAGCGCTGGAGGCCTTGCGGCAACTCGAATTCGAGGCGGCCGACGCGGAGGAGTGTCGCCAGCAGGTTCTCGCCGAAGGTGTGGCGTGATATGAAGTACCGGCCACTGTCTGAACAGGTAGTTGTGGTTGTGGGGGCGGCCAGTGGAATAGGCCGCCTCACAGCCACAGAGCTATGCAAGCGCGGAGCCCGACTGCTTGTCTGCGACAACGATAGCCAAGGCTTGGACTCACTCGTAGCAGAACTGGCGGACGGGCCAGGACAGGTGATTCCGATGAAGGCAGAGGTTGAGCGCTTCGAACAGATGGAGAATGTGGCCACGCAAGCTGTCCGAGAGTTTGGCCGAATGGATACGTGGGTTCACGTCGCCGCAATTGCGCTCTACGCGACCTTTATCGATACTCCCCCTGAAGAGTTCAAGCGCGTCATTGAGGTGAATTTACTCGGTCAGGTCCACGGGGCCAAGGCAGCGCTTCCCCGCCTCCTGGAAAGCGGTGCCGGCAAGCTCATTCACGTGTCGTCAATTGAGGCGAAGCGCGCTCTTCCTTACCACAGCGCTTATGCTTCGTCTAAGCATGGAATCGATGGCTTCCTTGAGGCCTTCCGAGTGGAGCTTCGTCACGACAAGCTCCCTATTGGCGTTACCCAAATTCTGCCCGCCTCGATCAATACACCTCTATTCGACAAGGCCCTGACAAAGATAGGGGTTAAACCGAAGGGCGTCCCTCCGATCTATGATCCTTCTGCCGTGGTCGATGCGATCCTATTTGCAACGGAACACGACGCCCGGGACATCGTTGTGGGAGGAGCGGGCAAGAGTCTGATTAGGCTGCAGAAGCTATCTCCGGGCTTCCTCGATGGGGTTTTCAGTCTGGTTGGATTCAAGCTCCAACGGACAAGTGAGCCACGCACCGTCGAGGCTCCGAATAATTTCAACGGCCCAGCAGGGAAGTACAACACCCCTAGGGGCGACTTCGGCCGAATGGCATTTAAACGCAGCCTGGCGACATCCTTGGACACTCATCCCAGGATCAAGAAGGCGATCGGGCTTGCCGGCGCCCTGGGGATAGTGGGCTGGCTTACCAGAAGCCGAATGTCGCATCGCGCCTTCAGTCTTGCCGGCCGGCTCCAACTGGGACTCGAGAAACTTGGACGTTAGCCGTCGAGCTGGGATCAATCGGAAAGCTGCAAGAAAGCTCTCTGCTGAAGGGCGTTCTTCATGAGTAATTCGCAGAACCACAGTGTGAAACTAACGTTAGTAACAGGCGCTGAGCTTTACACGCCCGAATACCAGGGGGTTGGAAGCCTGCTGGTGGCCGGCAGGTCAATCCTCGCTGTAGGAACGCCGGATAAGATCGGCCTGACCGGCGACTCTTGGGATGTGGATGTTGTCGATGCCTCAGGTCTCCTGCTGACGCCAGGCTTTATCGATCCTCACCAGCACATCATTGGTGCAGGTGGGGAATCCGGCTTTGGATCTCGCGTTCACGAAGCTGAGGTGCAGGACAGCGTTCAGACAGGAACCACGACGGTAGTTGGATTGCTGGGAACTGACACAGCCACCCGGCACCTTACCTGTCTCATGGCAAAGGCCCGAGAACTGACACAAGCCGGAATGACGGCGTTGGTTTTCACTGGAGGATACGCGTTCCCACCAAAGACGTTCACAGGGAGTGTGACGTCTGATTTAGTCGTCATCGACAATGTTATCGGCGTGGGAGAGATCGCGATCTCAGACTTCCGATCGTCTCATCCGAGTGTTCGAGATTTGGCGAAACTTGTTTCAGAGACGGCCATCGGTGGAAGCCTAAGCGGTAAGGCTGGAGTGACCCACTTTCACGTCGGAGAGGGCAAAGCCCGGCTGGCGATTCTGGTGGATCTATTGGAAGACTATCCCGTGGAACCTGGCCACATATACCCAACTCACGTCAACAGAAACGAGGGGCTTCTAGACGAAGCGGTTGCCCTCGCCCGCAGAGGATCGTTCGTCGATCTTGACACCACCGATGGACACTTCGAGCACTGGCTTCGGTATTATATCGAGCAGAGAGGGCCCCTCGACCGGGTCACTGTGTCAACCGACAGCTATTCAAGCGCAGGCAACCCGGAGGATTTATTCTCCGCCTTCCGACGGTGCGCGCGTCAGAGGATCTTGCCGCTGCACGATCTTCTCAGAGTCTTCTCGACCAATGCGGCTACAGTCCTGAAGCTTGGCATGAAAGGCAGGCTCCGTCCTGGAGCCGACGCCGATTTTATCGTCATGCAACCGGAAACATTCGACGTGGTCCATGTGTTCGCCAGCGGAAGGCAAATGGTAAGAGATGGGCTCTATCAGGATGAAACGTCGCAGACCGACTCCTCCAAGGAGCTCGATGTCGAAGACCGTCAGCCCATCCCTGCCTAGCTGCCGAGGCACATTCCCGTCCCAAAGTCCGGGTGTGTGACTTCACTCGCATCGCGGACCTTGTTCAAAGGAGAGATTAATTTATGACTGAACAACGTGATCGGGCATCGGAACCCGGGAACGAGAGGCCGCACACCAGTGGAAGCCTGATCATCATTGGCGGTCATGAAGAAAAGGATCCCAGACGGAAGCGCACAATTCTCGAGCGCGTAGCTGCGGCGGCTGGAGAGTCCGGCTCCATGGTCATCAGCAGTGTCGCCTCCCATCTCGACGAAGCCGAATATCAGAACTACCAAGACATCTTTCGCGACTTAGGTGTTCGGAATGTCTCATTCTTGGGAGTAAGAACACGACAAGACGCTTACGACGACAGTGCGGTCGCCAAGATCCGTGATGCCTCCGTTGTTTTCTTTACGGGTGGGGATCAGCTCCGAATAACGAGCCAAGTGGCCGACAGCCCTGTCTTTCAATGCCTACAAGAGCGGCACCAAGCGGGGTTGACAGTGGCTGGAACGTCAGCGGGTGCAGCCTCCATGCCGGAGACCATGTTGACCGCCGGACGAGGCGACGAGTCGTCTAATATTTCAACCCTTGGCATGGCCCCAGGGCTAGGGCTGATTCATGGCGTAGTTATTGACTCGCACTTTGCTGAGCGAGGCCGCTTTGGCCGGCTCCTTGGAGCTGTTTCTGAAAACCCGAAGAATCTAGGACTGGGAATCGATGAGAATACAGCTATCGTCGTTGGCTCGGACAGGCGGTTCGAAGTCATTGGGGCCGGGGCTGTCTATGTGATGGATGGCCGCCAGATCTCCTACACGAGCCTCTCAGATGCCAGACCGGAGGGAGTGATCAGTATCTTCGGCGTTCATCTTCACGTCCTAACTGAGGGAGACTCTTTCGATTTGAGCTCCGCTCAGCCGCTATCACCCGACCAAATCTCCTGACCGGTAAGACGTAATTTAGGTCACCGCGGGCAGACGCGGGGCTGGATCAACGTCGCCGAAAATCTTTTCCGGTTCGCGGGTCTGTCGTACGAGCACGGCACCAGCGTCGGCTAACTCGACCTTATCGTCGCGGTGGCCCAGTTCCCTAGTGCTGATCCGAGATCGGCCTCTGCTTAAGAATGCGACCCTCGATCGGTGGAGAGGAGCCATCGAATTTTCAGCAGGCAATTCCGGATGTCATCTGGCAGATTTCAGTCTTTCTGCTTGAGTCACTAGTTGGTCGGATCGAAGCGGCGTCGAGGCCAGTGCGTGCGCGAGCTAGAGTTCGTCTTATTCCCGGCAGACGCATTGACATGGTCATCCCCTGTTCTGAGGGGATGACCATGCCTGAGAGCAGTCCTACTTGGACTTCGATAGGACGGCCGGTTTGCTATCGGGCGCTGCTGCTGTTGAGAAGACCGACTCGCCATTCTCCAGAGACTTCTGGATTCGCTGCAGGGCAGCCTCAGTCGTGTCGTCGCTCTCACGCGACTCAGCTGACTCTCGATAGAGGAGGTAAGCCGGGAGAATAACAATGGCGGCGTGGCCGATCAGGTCTGACTGCCAGTTCTCAAGTGTCAATCGGCCCCAGTCCCAGATGTACCCGTATGAACCAAAGACCGTCGCAGTTAGTCCATGCTGCTGTGCCGTAGAGGAAAAGTACATCCAGCCCATCCAAGTCATAAGCGCCCAGCTGATAATGCCTCCAATGATCATGGAGTAGGCGAGTCCGCGTGTGAATACAAATCCGCCTCTTGAGACCCTTGCATCAGTTTTGGCCTGCGATCGCTTAGCTACTTTCTGGCCGCGTACTCTCGCTTCGATGTTGTTAGCAAGCTCCTCTATGCGATCATCACTGTCCTTCGACATGCCACTACCCTGAAAGATTAGGTAGGCGCCCAGTAGAACAGCTATACCCTCCCAGAGCAGATCCGATTGCCAGTTGGAGAAGGTGTCGGTTCCCCAAAGCCAGATGTATCCCGAAGACCCGAAGACTTGGGCGGTCTGATGATGTTCGAGTTGCTGAGCCAGGAAGTAACCCCAACCCGTCCAGGTCTGAGCGCCCCAAGTGATGAGCGTGATGGCAAGGTAAAGAATGCCTAGACCGTAGCGGCTCCAAAGATTTGGCGCTGGTTTTGTCTTCTGACCTGGCGAAGGATCTTGAACGGCAGCCTGTCCTCCAAGCCTCTCACGGAGCGCCCGGTGAACGCGCTCCACTGCCGCTTCGGCACGATCCTCCCCTTCGCTGGATTCGCCTGAACCCTTGTAGAGAAGGTAGGCCGGCAAAACGATCATCATTGAGTGACCCAAGAAGTCTGCCTGCCAGTTCGAGAACGTTTGCCTCATCCACTCCCAGATGTATCCGGAGGTTCCCCACACGGTTGCAGCCTCATGGTGCTCCTTTGCATCCGCAGCGAAGTTATTCCAGCCCATCCAGGTCATCAGGCCCCACGACACGAGAAATGCCCCGATAAGCGCAATGCCTAAGCCGTAATTTCGCAGAGGGCCACCACGTGTGGCGATCTTTTCGGAACGCTTTTGGTCCTGCTCCGCCCGGTCGCTTCCACGGACCATACGCTCGATATCGTTGACGGTCGCTTCTATTGAATCGGACGTATCCTTCGATTGGCTACTTCCTTGGAATATGAGATAGGCGCCAAGGATGACTGCCAAGCCCTGTCCCAGGAAGTCCGCCTGCCAGTTGGAAAAGGTGTCCAGGCCCCAGCGCCAGATGAATCCAGAAGAGCCAAAGACATCAGCGACCTGGTGGTGTTCCGCTTGTTGAGTGACAAAGTACTGCCAGTCACTCAAGGTCATCAGGATAATGGCCACGACGAACATCGCCATAAAGGCCCAACCAAGGCTGTACTTCTTAAAGATCCCCATCACAAGCTCCTTCCCTCAGCCGGGACCGCAATCGCTCCTCCACGAGTCCCTCCGCGTAATGTTTTGTCGTGATAGGTCAATGCAAATCTCATGCCAACTTCAAGGGTAGGATATTCCTTATGGAAAAGTGTCGTTCGATGTTATGCCGTGCGCGCTCTCCTCCCCATCGGGTCAACCACCCCACCCAGTGACCGCTTATGGGACGAGGATGAGGAAAATCTGCAGCAGGGCCCCTTGGTTTCTTACACTTAGGAGTTGGCATGCAGATGGGTCTTTAGCTCAGTCGGTTAGAGCGCTGCCCTGATAAGGCAGAGGTCGGTGGTTCGAGTCCACCAAGACCCACCACTTAACCTTGCCCGGCTTCCAGAGCTTTGAGGTGCAAAGTGACGGGGGAACTTTCTTCCGGGTTCGTGGATTTGTTCCCGGTTTTCGTATTTAGTTGGGGGCGTAGCTCAGCTGGAAGAGCACCTGCTTTGCACGCAGGGGGTCAGGGGTTCGAATCCCCTCGTCTCCACCAAATTTGCACGTGGCGGCATTCCGGGTAGGCGGCTCTCGGAAGCTCAAGCTACTCTAGGGCGTCAGTTTCCCTGACTTCTGAGGCGTAAATCCTGTCGGCCTGGGTTGCACTGTCAGGGTGAGCCGCTGCCTCGGCTGAAGCGACGGCCGAGTCGAGGTCCCGCTTGATTCGGTCCTGGATTGCCGCTCTTTCACCTTGGCGCCAGAGTCGTTTTTCTTCCAAGTGTGCATCGAGCTTCGCGATCGGATCGCGCCGTCCCCACTCCTCATAGAGATTGGTTGGCACGTAAGAGGCATCATCGTGCTCAGCGTGTCCCCGCATGCGAAAGGTCTTCGCCTCAATTAGCGTCGGGCCTTGCCCAGATCGCGCTCGCAACACTGCCCTCTTTGTGACGTTGTAAACGGCCACGACATCATTGCCGTCAACAACCTCTCCCGGTATACCGTACGCTTTCGCCCGAATCGCGAGATTCGTTGTGGCAAACTGCTTCGATGTGGGAGTGGAATAGGCGTAGCCGTTGTTCTCCACAATAAGGATCATGGGCAACTTGAGAGTCGCCGCGAAATTGAGCCCTTCGTGAAAATCGCCAGTGTTTGTACCGCCGTCCCCGATGTAGGCCATAGCCACTCGATACTCTCCTCGCTGCTTGGCCGCCAAAGCTACGCCGGCGCATAAAGGAATTGTGACCCCGAGCATGCTCACCGGTGCAAGGACACCTTTATCCATGTACCCGAAGTGGAGATTCCCATCCCGACCGCGACTTGGGCCCGTTACGCGCCCGAGCCATTGAGCGAAGATTTTATCTAGTGGCACCCCTCGCACCACTGAAGCGCCTAAATCTCTAATCAGAGGAGCCACATAGTCCGCCGGCTCAAGAGCGTAGGCAGTTGCCACTGCCGTTCCTTCCTGTCCCATGCTCCTGTACACGGCGCCTACAAGCTTTCCTTGGAGATAAAGGTTTCGGACTCGGTCCTCGAGGGAGCGTGTCAACTGCATGTAGTAGTACATCGCGACAAGGTCTTCGCGCGTCAAAGGCGACTGATCGGTTGCTGTCCCGGTGGCCACGGAGTCTCCTCGAATGAAGTTCAGAGATTAGTAAAAAGATCAGGGAATAATCAGGATACCGACCATTATCGCGATACCCAGGGTGGCAATCACAACCGACAGTAACAGCAGGAACGACAGAAAAACGCTGTGTAGTCCAGGCGCATCCTCCTTTGGACCAGCGTTGGCACTCAGGTGACGAGTGGGCATTCCCTTCCGCATGGCCGATTGTAGTTGGCAAAGCAATTAGTCGCCTGTTGCATTTCCTCCGGATGCTGCCCGGTCAATTTGGGTTTCTCGGAGCATTAACGAAACTCTAAAGAACTGCCGGGGTGATAAGGTTCTAGGCTTCATCTGGTTCAAGGCCTGATCTGCTTCGCTCGCGCGGCTAATGCAACAGTGGGCCCTACAATCAAAGGATGCGAATATCTCTAACTGTCAATGGCGAGCCCGCCGTATCGGACGTCGAGCCTCGTCTGCTTTTGGTTCACTTCATCAGACGAAACCTAGGGTTAACGGGTACGCATATCGGGTGCGACACGACCAACTGCGGTGCATGCACTGTTTTGCTGGATGGCGAGGCCGTCAAATCCTGCACAGTGCTTGCGGTTCAATGTGAGGGTCTTGAGGTAACGACTATCGAGGGGATTGGTACGGTATCAGACCTTCATCCCGTGCAGGATGCCTTTTGGGAGCATCATGGGCTCCAGTGCGGTTTCTGTACTCCAGGCATGATTCTCGCGGCGATTGATCTGCTGCGGAATAACCCGAGTCCTTCCGTCGAGGAGATAAAGCACGGCCTCGAGGGCAACCTCTGCCGCTGCACAGGATATGTCAACATCGTCAAGGCCGTTCAGGCGGCGGCAAAGCATATGAGCGCCACCCCAGAGCCGGCGGCTACAACAGCCGAGTGATTCCGGCGTCTTTCGACTATTCTGCCCCGGGGGCCCTTGAGGATGCACTTGCATCACTGTCTGAGTATGGTGATGAGGCGAAGGTGCTTGCAGGTGGTCAAAGTCTTCTGCCTCTAATGAAGCTGCGGTTCGCCACACCTACCGTCTTAATCGACCTGCGTCGTCTTCACGATCTACGGTTTATTCGTGAAACGGACGGCTTCATCGAAGTCGGTTCGATGACTCGTTATGTCGACCTGGAACGCTCGGAGGTTATCCGAGATCGATTGCCTCTCCTACACCAAGCCGTTCCCTTAATCGGTGACGTACAGGTCCGCAATAGGGGCACGATTGGAGGGAGTATCGCGCATGGAGATCCGGCCGGCGATATGCCCGCCCTGGTCTGCGCCTTGAACGCCACGATAGAAAGCACATCTTCCCGCGGCTCTCGTTCGCGATCTGCCCAGGACTTCTTCGTCGATATTTTCACCACTGCATTAGAGCCAGACGAAATCGTGACGAAGCTGAGCTTCCCGGTCGAGGCGGACACTCGACAGCACTATGAAAAGTACCGGCTTCGGCTCTGTGATTGGGCAATTGTTGGGGCAGCCTTTAGTGGGCGATTAGATGGTGGCCGGTTGGCCGCGGTGAGACTCGCTCTATCCAGCGTTGGACCGACTCCGATTCGAGCATATGCAGTTGAAGAAGCGCTGGAAGGGGCAGAGCCTGACCCTGAGACCATTGCGTCAGCCTGCGCACTTGTCACGGAAGGCTTGGACCCAACTCCCGAGATTCAGGCCTCGAGGGAGTACAAGCTTCACTTGGCGACAGTCACTGCCCGTCGAGCAATTGAAAATGCGCTCGCTACCCACAAATCCGACGGGTAGCACTACTGTGCAGTTGGCAGGGTGAAGACGAAGCTAGAGCCTCTATCAGGCGCTCTGTGGACCCATATGCGTCCGCTATGCGCTTCAACGATCGCTTTAGCTATCGCCAGTCCCAGACCTGCTCCATTCGTCTCGCCCCTCGTCCTCGACTTCTCGCCACGATAGAAGCGTTCGAAGATATGCTCTGTATCCTCCGCACTGATTCCCACGCCTGAATCTCTCACTTCGACCGCAATTTCCGAGTCCTGCTGTCGCAGGTCAACGTCGATGGTGCCTCCAGAGGGCGTGTGTTGGATTGCATTCTGAATCAGATTGACAACCACACGTTGGAGCTGATCAGGGTCCACGAGAGCATTTCCCCCATACGTCCTCTCAAGGTTGAGCTGGAGGCCGCGATCGGCTGCACTCGGCCGCATACTCTCCACGGTCTCTGTCAGGAGCTCACCCATATTGACGTCGCATCGCTCGAATGTCAATTCACCACAATCAAGACGAGATAGCTCGAAGAGATCGTCGATCAGATGACTCAGGCGTTTCACCTGATCTCCCATCGCAGCGTGATATTGGCGGATAGTCGAATCATCCTGCACCACACCGTCTCCGATGGCCTCCAGCATTATCCGGATAGAAGACAGAGGGGTCCTGAGGTCATGAGAGATAGCAGCCACCAGATCACGCCTGCCTGCTTCGACGGCTCGCTCTCGCTGGAACGCGTCGCCTAACTCGGATGACATTCTGTTGAAAGCTGTGGCCAAGTCCGAAAGCTCGTCTCGGGAGCGCAAACGTACCTTTGTGGTGAAATCTCCCCGAGCGATTTTGCGGGCGGCCTCCCTCAGGTTTTCCAGGTTCCGCGCGATTCCAACGGCGATAATCGCCCCAAGGCCAAGGGAAATAGCCAGGAAGCATACCAACAGGAGTACGAGGAGATGAAGATCCCCAGGGTCTTTGAACATTAGGAGGGGAGTGTAGACGATGGTTATGATGGCTGCCACGCTAACAACGGCGTATACCACCGCGACTTCCAACGAGAGCTTCGGCAGTAAGCGGTTTCCGGTGGCCACCGCGACAAGCCCGATAATCAGAGACGCGCCAGCCGAAACGGCAACATAGCGCAGTATCCCCTCGGTGGCGCCTGCCGACTCTCTCAGCACGTCGAAAGCGCCCACGAATGCGACAACTAGCGTTAGCGCAAAGGTGAAGAAGGCAATCGCAAGAGACTTAGCTCCGGTTGTCATGCCTGAAGTTTGTACCCGACACCCCAGACGGTCTTGAGGTACTGCGGACGAACTGGATCAGGTTCGATCTTCTCCCGGAGGCGGCGAACATGCACCGTCACGGTCGATTCGTCCCCTCCGAAGTGAAAGTCCCAGACCTGATTCAGTAGCTGCTCTCGCGTAAACACCTGGTTGGGACTGCTGGCAAGGAAGGCCAGTAAATCAAACTCACGCGCCGTGAGGGTGAGGGATTGCCCAAGGCGTTCGATGGAGCGCGTCTTAGTATTGATTCGCAGGTCGCCGACCCGGATGATGTCGTCCTTGCCTTGCGCGTTACTAGAACGTCTTAACACCGCTTGTACTCGCGCCACTAGCTCGCGAGGGCTGAAGGGTTTGGAGACGTAGTCGTCCGCCCCGACCCCAAGCCCAATGACCTTGTCCGTCTCTTCCGACTTGGCTGTCAACATGATAATTGGAACGTTTCGCACCGATCTCAGACGGCGACACACCTCAAAGCCGTCAATGATCGGCAACATCAAATCTAGAATGACTAGATCGGCGTCCGCTGCCTTCGACAGAGCCTCCTCGCCGTTACTTGCCAGGACTGTCTGAAACCCGTCGCGTCTGAGGTAGCGCCCAACAACATCCCGAACCGCAGGCTCGTCGTCCACGATGAGTATCGTCTCATGCATTTGAGGTGTAACTGCCGGAATTCACATTTCCGTTCGCATGACGATGTATAGCCATGACTGCGATTCGAGGGCTATGGTGGCGGACTCTTTCGTCAGGCACCAGCTTTCGCGCACGCTCGGCCGTCCCGGCACTACGACGCCGCATTATTCAGCCCAGGAAGTAGATGCTGACCGCGGACCATCCCCACCACCAGAGCGAGGACTAGACCAAACCAGAAGACCGCAGCAATGTCGAACCGGTGTACGCCGGCACTTGTTTGTTCCGTTCCCGGCATTGCACTAAATCGATAAATGAGCCTGATGACTGGGTCGGTACCATTGGCACCAAGCCATTCAAAACCAACCCGCGCGAGAAGTAATGCCGCCTCAAGTGCCACCACAAGAATTGCCAACGAACGAATTGCATTGGCCAACCGAAAGGGGAGCTCCCGTCCGGGATTGGGCTGCCAGTTTGGATGGTGGTGACTAGCCCAGGCTCGATCAACGCCGCCGGAGAGGATGCCACTTAGTGACCTTCTCGTTGCGGGATGTACGGCACTCAGGTAAAAGTGCCCCATGAAAACTAGGAGCGCGATGTACGCCAGATACTGATGGATTAGGTTGGCCTGTGAGACCAACGGGAATGGAAACCGGCGATTTTGCCACAGGATGAGCCCGGTCACCGAGAATGCGAGAACGCAGTAAACGGTAAAGATCGCATTGAGCTTCTGGCCGGCATTGAAGCGTCCTGCAGGAGGCGTCAGTCCGTCAGGCTCTATCCGGGGCTGCCTAATCCAGGCGACGTCTTCCCTGCGTCCACTCCTCGACTTCCTTCTTGTCGCTTCGGATGGAGCTGAGATTCCCCGATAGGGCGACGAGAGCAGGCCCAAACACAAAAAAGAACGCCATGATAAGGTGGATTTCCCTCAGAAGTGCCCGGTGGCCTACCAGTTCTTGGAGTGCCGCAACGCTGATCAGGAGGCCGGTGCAAAGAAGCGACAGGAAAGTGAGTGCCTGCACCCAGTGGACTACTCTCGCGGTCCGGTCGAATCGCATGACGCGAGGGGAAGTGCCACTCGTAGGATGCACTGCTTCCGGAGAACGCTCGTCGTCTTCCTCAGATGGGGCATCATCCACTCCGGCAGGAAGAGGTATGGTGTCCATACTTATGTCACCTACCTAGGTCCGAAGGCTAAAGTCCGTTGCTCCGACCGATATAGGCATCGACATCGTACCCGTTGTTCTCCCAGTAGCCGGGTATGACCCGATCCACTACTTCAACGCGGTTGACCCACTTGGCAAACTTATAGCCGTACATTCCAGGTACGACAAGTCGCAGCGGCATACCTTGATCACGCGAAAGAGTCTTGCCGTTAAGGCCATAAGCAAGGAGAACATCTGGTGTTTTGGCTTGAGAAAGAGTTAGGCTCTCCGAGTAGGCATTGTCCATGCACGTGAACCGGAGGGCTTTCGCGCCTGCCGTTGGATGGGAGGCTTTCACCAGATCCCACAAACGTATACCCTGCCACTTAGGCGCGTTGACCACCCATCCGGTAACACACTGGTAGTACCGAGTTTCATGAATGGCAGGCATCTTCAGTAGGTCTGCATACGTGTAGTCGCTTGGGCTTTCCACTAAGCCATCGACTCGAAGCCGGTAGGTGCGGGGATCAAATGTTGGGAATCCCGCGATCGTGTAGATGGTAAAGCCGTTAACATTGGCTCCCCCCGTCAGGAGGGAGGAAGGGATCTTGACCTTGTTCCCGAGGACCAAGGCGGCTCCCGTAACCCCGGCCAGTCCCAAGAAGGCGGCCCTTCCCAGCTTTAGTCTGTGCTCCTGCGGTGCAGGTGTAAGGTCCTTTAAACTTGAATCGGGTTCAGTTGTCATGAAACCTCGTAGATTGGACGACACGAGCCGCCGAAGATGGGTACTCTATGAGTAATTCTCGAGTGGTGCCTTGACGTGCGGCTCCTAGTTGTATTGTCGCCCTTTGAACTTACTTCTTGATGCTTTATCTTACGAATCCATTACACTGAAGGCGGCGCCGGGTCTTACGAAGGAGGAACGGCGCTGGGGCTGGGAACAGGGGAACCGGAGGGGCTGTTTGAGGAAGGAAGTAGCTGAGCGGAAGCTTGACGATCTTTTCTCCGAAATTATCGAGCGTCCGCTAACTCGTCGTACGCTGCTGCGCCGTGGGCGTGACCTTGGTCTTGCCGCGGCCGCATCCTCCCTCTTGGCAGCATGTGGAACGGCCGCAACGACGGGATCGGTCTTTACTCCTCACGCCGATTCGGCGCCCGAATCGCCCAAACACTTGGTGATGCTTATCGTCGATGCCGGTCGGCCCGATTATCTCGGTTACACTGACCTTCCGAATATCAAGGCCCTCATGGAACGTGGGACGTTCTACGACCGAGCGTGGGTTGGCCAGTTGGAAGCCACGACGCCGGCCTCTCACGCCACTATTGGTACCGGTTGCTTTCCCTGCTCGGATGGCGGAGTTCTTGGCTTTTGGTGGGAGGACCCAGCTACAGGCACGACTTACAACTCAGTCCCTCTTGATGGAAGCGATCCGGATAGCCTTTCCGTGCTTATCGGAAACAGCGGCGCGCCCACGATGGCGGAGTATGTAAAGCGTTGCGACGCCAGAGCAAAAATCTATACGGCGAGTGCGCAAAAGTTCTATGCGGCAGATGCTGTCGGCGGTCCGCATGCCGACTACATCAGTTACTTCAAAGGCGACGGGAACAACAATTGGGGGCCGACTAGCATACCCGGCCACGACTTGCCCCAGGAACTTCTGAACAATCACTCCCTCACTCACCAGCTAGGCAATATGGCGTTGGGGGAACAGGATGCTCTGGCGGGTGACCTCGCCCTCGATGTCATTCGCAAGGAGCGACCGCGAGTCGTGGTCCTCAATCTGCCAGAAATGGACTGGCCGGTAGCGCATCTTTATGGTGGTCCGTTGGATCCGGGATCAGTGAAGACACTCATGCGCCAGGCCGATAAGCTCTTGGGAAAGATCCAAGATGAATACAAGGCTCTTGGCGTCTACGATCAAACGGTATTCATGGTCTTGGGGGATCACGGAGTTACGCCTTTAGAGCGATTCGCCAATCCGCATGAAATTAAGGCTGCAATCGAATCTGTCGATGTAGCCATCTCTTTCGACACCTCCACTGGCGCATTTGCCTGGCTCGAGAACTCTTCGTACGCCGCCGAGGCAGCTGCGGCAGTAGACGCTGCAAACGTCTCCAACGTTAGCGCGGTTTATTACATGCTCGAAAAGCATGGAAATCGATCGTACCAACCCTCCTCTAAGACAGCAGCCAGAATCCATCCCGCCTTGGACGGTGCCTATCGGTATCTACTAAAGACAGTGGCGGGAAGTAACGCGCCGCACGTTGTTTGCATGTACCCGGAAAGAACTGGAACTCTTGGCGCGGGGCGGTTCGCGGCCATGGCACGGGGACCATGGCGGTCCCTCTTGGGCATCTCAAGGGATCCCCCTCATCATGGCTGGTCCCGGGGTTCGACGGAATCACACCTCGCATTTCCCTGCTCGCCTTGTAGACATCACTCCAACCGCGATGAGGCTGATGGGAGTCCCGTATCCCCAAGCAGACGGCATTGTGCTCGCTGATGCCCTAGCCAACCCGAATATCATAGATGAGCAGCGTCAACGGTATGTTGCCCGCTATTTGGTCCCTTACGTGGCAGCTTTGCGGAAGCAAGCTAGTCTGGATGTGCGTGGCTTACCTGCCATGAAGCGTCAGAAGCCGGTACATGCCACGGCGCATACCATTGCTATGGGGCCGGGATACTAACCGAGGCTCACTGCTCGGGAGTGACAAGAAGTGCAGCCCTTACCGCATTGACCCTTGCTTTCATCCGTCAAGACCGTGTGCCGAGCACCCTAAAGCCACTCCATTTTTTGGATGGATCTACGCAGCATTACTGGATCCATCGAGTGTAGCCATGGCCTCTTATCATCGATTTTCGTCTCGCCGTCGACCACGGGTTCGTATTCGGGTCCTTTGGTTTATTGGATTGCTGGCTGCAGTCGTAGCGTTTCAAATGGTCATGGGACTCGGCTTGGGGGTCGAGCGGCTCCTGGGTGTTGCTGGAGGTGTCGGCACTTCCGGAGCACCACCAACAGTGGAGCTACATCGAACCTACACTGTGCAGTCGGGTGACTCGATAGGCTCTATTGCGATCCACTTCGGTGTGTCGCAAGTTCAGCTTGAGAAGTGGAACCATATTTCTAATCCGAACCGGATCTACCCCGGGCAACGATTATTTATTCCAGCACCATATCACCCCACCCAAACCAGGCGCCTCATTGAGAGCACAGCAAAGCGACTGAATGTAGATCCCGTCTTTGCTGCTGCGTTGGCATATCAAGAAAGCGGGTTCGATGAGAACCTCATCAGTGATACCGGCGCTATTGGCGTGATGCAAGTTGAGCCATCGACCGCTCTTCTTGTCGCTCGCGACACAGGCCAACCCATCGACCTGGGCGTAGAGTCCGACAACATTATGGCGGGTGTGTACTGGCTTGGCTACCTGACCCGATATTACGGCGGAAACGAGCGTAAAGCTGCGGCGGCATACTACGAGGGACAGCGGAACCTGGCCGAGCACGGATACCTACAGGGGACCGCTCAATATGTCGCGGACGTCATGTCTCTCAAACGCAGTTTTGAGGGCTAGGCTGTCCTTTCGCTGCTTCCTTCTATGCGGCCTCCGACCTTTCCTGCCGTGCTGAAGGGAGTTGGTCGGCTTCAGGCGAGTTAACGTCTCGTTGTCCAAACGATAGTAACTCCGACCGGGGAATAGCCGCATCAACCGTCTGTCCCTTCCTCCCTCGTCACGAGCCCATACGATGTCGCCATTCAGAAGGGGGGAGTTCTCGAAGAACACGCCGCCGTACGGCCACCAGTAGTTCTTCCCCTGCACTTGAAAAACCACAGCATGATGAATATGTGCCTTCTGAACCGCCTTAACCGCGTTCAAATCGCCGGCATTCCACACCTTGATCATGGAGCTGGTCGCGGGCAAGAGCTGCCCTAGATTGAATGCGAGTAGGATTCCAAGTAGAGCTGCGACCGGAAGCGCAGCGGCCAGTTTGCTGGCCGGAAGGTGGTGTCCCAGCCGCAATGGCCACCGATAGAGCTCTTGGAAGCCCCGAGCTGTCAAGAGAGCGAGCCCGATGACCGCTGGATACCAGTAGCGTGGAAAGCTATTCCAGACGATCGCATCATAGAAGTAGAAGACGTACGCCACGACAATCGTCAGTGCCGAAGCAGCCATGAGCCAATCGGTCTTCTTTGCTCTTCCCAAGATGAATGGGATGGCAGGAATGGCGAGGGCAAAGAAGTAGGGCCACCCAAAGAGAGCAGACTGAAGATGCTCCATCTGGCTGGCGATATTCCACACGCTTCTCGCGGGCGTAAAGTCCGCGTAGTAGGTCCCAATGGGCCCTCCCACCGCCTTGCCGAAGCCAAGTCGATCCCAGGAGGAAGCTGCCGTGTAGGTATTTCCGGATATGCTACCGGTCAGGGCTGCGTTGTAAGCAGCGAAAGCGATAGCGGGTATGAGCGCCGCCCACAGGAAGCCAAATGAGATCGAGAGGCCTCCTCAAGAGGAGAATGAGAAAGGGAATGCAGAATGCCACGGCATCTAATTGACGTGTCATGAAGGCCAAGTCCCAGAGTGAACCCGGCTGGTACTAGATAAAGTGCCGCCTGCAGGGGAAGTGAGAGGAAGGTAGAGTCGCCGCCATCGCGGCGTTTTACCCAACGAATTACCTGCCAGTACAAAAATTTCAAGAAACAAACATGTTGTTGCTTCGGGGTAGTAGGAGTTTCCGATAAAAAGGACAAACGGTGAGCTGAAGGCTAATAGAACTGCCAGGAGTGCGATTCCCTTGGAGTACAGCTCACACCCGATCAGATACAACAAGAAAAGGCATCCTCCCGTAAGGACCGGGTTGACGATCCAGGGTTTGCCGACCAGGACACCGAGCGCCAGAAGCATCGGCCAACCGGGCGGGTACTTGCTGAACCAGTGGCCGTGGAGAAGCAGTACGTAATAGTCCGTAAAGAAGGATGGAAGACGAGGAACGGGGGTCCAAAGTCTTCCGAGGGCTAGAGTTTTCGCCTGGAAGAGATAGGCGGTAGCATCTTGGACGTGGGGAACGCCAGGATACACGTTTACCGCAATCCACCCAGTAACCACAACCGATGCCACTGTCGCGACCAGGGCGGTCACGTCCCATACCGACGGGAGAATCAGGTTGATTTTGGGAAGCTGGATTCTGGGCACTGAGTTACCGATCCAGGCGAAGGCCAATGTCAAAACACCATATAGAGGGATCATCAGCCCGAGGAGGAGAAGTCCTAGCACCACGCTCGGTAAGAGAGCCCGAAGTAAACGCTGTACCATTGGCAACATCTGAACTGAGAATGTGTGTGAACGTGCAAGTGCTTGCCCCGGTCCACGGTTCCATCGATACCAGCGTGCTATCCGATCGTCCATGCTGACCCCAAGCAGGTAGCCCTGCCCCTTCGTGTTCACTCCGACAAGCACTCCCTCTATGCCGTCGGACCGATGTAGCTGGGCAGAGAAGAGGAAGTGATTTTGTGCACGTAGTCGAAAGAGCCCGTAGGAATCTAGAGGTCCCTGGAGCTCTCCCCGTGGGTTGCGAATCCATCGCCTATATCCGATCGACAGCGATCCGGGCGATGCCGAAATGTCGTCACGTGTTTTGTGACTGACGAGTCTGATGTCGCTCCACGCTGGACCGGGGCCGGCGAATCGAAGCGCTTCTCCAAGTCGTGTCAGCTCGCTGGGATGTGGCGGCACCTTGGCTCCTCCGAGAGGAGTAACAGCTCGCCGATTAGGTCCTGCTTGATAGACTCCCAGATGAGAACCTCGGATAAACTGTCGGGATCGATGCAGAGAAGAGAGACGCAGATTTACCGAATTTCCGCCGACCTTGGCTATGTAGCCACCGCGGGTCCATCGGATGTTGACGCTGACAGCCTCATCCATCGACCACACATACGCGAATATCAGAAGCAGATCTAGGCCGAGTGCCAAGACAGAGATGCGCGATCGCCGTCCGCAGAGCAAAAAGACGGCTATCCAACCAGCTACTCCAATAACAGCGATTCCCCAGTCAAGGTTCTCCCACTTCAGGAGGAGAAACGCACTCACAGCCATTGCTACGGCACCGACTGCGCGGACTCCCCACGGCAGGTAGAACAGCCAAAGCGGCCGCACTCGCTGGTGCCCCTTCATTTCAGGCGCTGTAGGACGGAGCCAAACTTCGGACCACCGCCTCCCTCTGCGCCTTGGGCATTTCGAGGCGGCCGGTCATCGCATGCATACCAACACGTTTCCAATTCAGTGGGGGAACAAGCGAAGACGGAGGCGGAAGCCCAAGCCTGACCAGGCTAGAGACTTACCTGCCCCTCGACGCGGTCGAGGCAAGGCGGTCGGCGCAGCTGTTTAGCTCGCGCGGAATACGTTCGAATCGAACTCGCTGGAAGGTGGCGATAGCGCTTTGCACCCTCGCATGCAATGGTGCTAACCCTGGATGTTTCACCTTGTACCTCCCGGTTACCTGATGAACTACGAGCTCGCTGTCCATGCGTACAAGTAGGTCGCGCGCCCCAAGTCTCCTGGCTGCGGTCAAGCCCAGGAGCAAAGCCTCATATTCGGCCACATTGTTGGTGGTTTCACCAAAGTAACGAGAACCAAAGTCAAGCTTCATCCCAGATGGATCGGTGATGACATACCCGAGTCCAGCAGGGCCGGGATTACCACGGGCAGCTCCATCGGTGTTGATAATGACGCTAGTGACCACGCAGGCTATTGTACGAGTTGGCCAAGGTCTAGCCTCCTACCCTTTTGCTCGTCTTTACCGGGCTCTCATCCAAGGAGTTCGGATAGTGAAAAGAGCGCGTCAAAATGTATGCCGTGGGATCGTATCATGGCAGCTGCCCCCTCTTCTCGATCGATTAGGGCAATGACGCGGTCGACGGTCGCGCCGGCGCTTTTTAAGGCGTCGATTGCGGCAAGCGCGGAACTGCCAGTCGTGGCCGTGTCTTCGAGGACAACAACCCGCATCCCCAGTTCCAGAGGACCCTCAATCTGCTTCTGAGTGCCGTGCTCCTTTGTAGTTTTTCGAACCAAGAGTCCCGCGACCTCCCGCCGTTGTATGGCGCTAATAACTGTCGTAGCAGTGACCAGCGGATCTGCACCCATTGACAAGCCTCCGACAGCGTCGGGCAGACCATCAACGATCATCTCAAAAAGGATAGTCCCGATCAACCGACTACCCTCTCCGGACAAACTCACCCTTCGTGCGTCTACGTAGTGAGATGAGGCACGGCCTGAAGCTAGGGTGAAGCTGCCATGCAGCACTGCCTTCTCACGAAGTTGAGTAAGAAGACTGCTCCTACTATTTTGGGAGGACATGGATACTCTCTCGGATTGGCCTGTTTGCTCTCATCCTGATCCCACCTAATCATCCAATCCCATTGCGCATGGGTAGCGAGGCAAGTATGACTGGCGAATCGTTCACCTGGGTGAGAGAGCTAGAGGTTGTAAACCGGTAGCAGGCGCTTCTCGGTCTCACTTTCTATCCGTGCTTCAACCTCAACATGCGGCGCAAGGCTCGAACTATTGATCTTTGGCTTGAGGAGCTCGTCCAACTGAAACAGACCCGCTGAGTTGTTCATGAGGACCTCGACGCATATTGGTCTCAAACGGCCTGGCCCAATCTTCACCTTTTCGATGGCTGCCGCTGAAAGTGAGTGAATATTGACAGCGCCTTGTTCGAATGGAATACGTGACCGACCCTGGGTCATGTCGAGGGCGTCCGCGACTTTGACCACGCCGGCCTCCAGGGTGTAAGTCTTCTCATCCGACCGGTGTGAGACAACGGCATGTAACGTCTCACTCACGACAATCGTCAGCTGCGGCTCTTCGTACAAGCCGGTGAGGAGAGCACGGGCGATGGGTGCTCCAAGTACCAGGCTGTAGAGCTCGTGCTCATGCCGGTGGATCGACATACCGATATCGTGCAAAGCCACTCCCAGGAGGATGATCACCTCGGCGTCCTCGTAGGTTAAGTGATAGTTTTTGACCACGTCGAACGTCAGATTTCCTGCATGCAGCAATCGAGCAAGCTTCAGGGCTATGTTGGAAACGATCCTGATATGCACGGGCCCGTGATCGCTCATCCCCGAGCGATCGACCGCGTTGATGTTGGCAGAGCGCCAAAGCTGGTGGAGCGCCTCGTCCTCGTGGATCCGCTCCAACAACCACGATAACTTTGGGTTCCGTCGCGTGGGCACGGAGAGCAGCCTCCGAGACTGTTGTGCCTCTTCGAAGCCCTCTTCGTATGTGACCTCGCTGCCCTGTGTTGTTAGCGTCTCTTCATTCGCTACCACTTGCACGTCACCTTCCGACTGCGTAATTCGGCTGGCCTTCCACAAGGAGTCCTTTCCCTGGCACCGGCTACAAATATTGCGCGCGAGACAACGACGATTTGGACAATGGAAGCCTGGCTCGTCGACAATGCACGGACAGAGCCTATTTAGTCCCCAGATTATGTCACGAACGTATTAAAACCGCTCTGGTGCAGTTGGCGTGCTCAGCCACCTGCAGGGATCATTCAGAATGGACTGAACGCAAATCCACGGGGGATGAAAATGGGTTTTGAGCAATACCATGAACCAGCCAATGAACTGTCTCAGGAAACTCGGACTTTCGCTCGGATGATTGTCTCCTTGACAGAGGAAGCAGAAGCAATCAACTGGTACGAGCAGCGAATATCCGTGGAGCGAGACTCTGACGCCAAGGCAATCATGCAGAACTCCCAGGAAGAAGAGTTCAAACACTTCGGCATGGATCTCGAATACCTGCTCCGCCGGAAGCCAAAGTGGAGAGCCGCGCTCGAGAAGATTCTCTTTCAGGCTGGGGATATTGTTGCTCTTGGCAAGCAGGGGGAAGAAGCCGAGGAGTCTGAGTAGCGCTTGGACAGCCGAGTGCCCCTAGAAGAGGCCATTGAGCGGGCTCAACTCTACTTTTCTCAGGGCGGATTCGATGACGCTAAGGACATTGTCGAGGAAATTCTCGCTCAATATCCAAAGTGCGTGGTCACTCGACGGCTACAAGCGGAGCTCTATGCGGAAGCGGGCCTCCTTGAGGAGGCGATCCGTGAGCACCAATGGCTGGAGACGGTGGACCCGTTGGACCCGACCATTTATGCCTCCCTTGCGCGGCTTACCAATGTGGCGGGTCGCTACACGGAATCGGAGCATTATCGACTTCTGACTGTTGATCACTCAAGCCCGTCCTACCCCGTTGGACTGGAGTCGAACGGTCCTTGTACAGTTGCCAGGTTGGGCATCGTCAACGAGCGCAGCCAGCTCTTCATGCAGTCGATCGATAATCTCATTCCGGAAGTGCGTGAAGATCCGCTCCGGGTCGACCTATTGCTCGTTCTCGTCAGAGCATGCTGGCTCTCACGAATGACTTGGCCTCTTGCTGGGCTCCTCGATGCGCTTCTCCAGGATGCCCCTGACTGCTTACAAGCGAACATCATCGCAGCCGACACCGCTCGACGACAAGGTAACCTTGCCCAGTATCAGATGTGCATCGACCGGGTAAGATCACTCGATCCTGTGGGAACGGCTACAGCTCACTTGGCGGCTGGCAAGTTTCCCAGCGAGGCACTGGTCGCTGCAGCAGCGCAGTCTTTTGTGGACGTTTCAACTCGGCTCTCAACCGTTGAAACTACTTTCACGTGGAAGGAACCTGGAGATCCAGAACAATTCCAAAGCTCGGACGAAGATTTCGTAGCGGTTTCCGATTCCGACAAGGACATGAGCGTTCGGGCTACAGACAGCGGCTTGGTCGAAGTCCCCGACCCCGAGCCTCACCTCTCTGCGAGCGACGAACCGGCTCAGCAACCCAGTTCAATCTTGGGACAAGCATCCGAGCCTATTGAGACCGAGGCCGACAACGATGACCTACATCGCAGCGAACTCGAGGAAGCGGATGTGAGGCAGTCCGAGGAGTTCTCCACCGACCTACCTGACGTCGTCGACCGCGATGCGACACCATCTGTGACACAACCGGAAGTTCGGAACGAACCAGATGCCGTCTCGTCAAGTTCGGAGGATATCGTTGCGACGTCGCCGCCCGAGTCCGAGGAATCCGAAGCAAAGACCGGGGTAAGCGGAATGGAAGACTTCGACTCTTGGTTCGAAGAGAACGTTCTAAAGGCTGTGGAGTCGGTGGACATCAAAGACTATGGGCGTGGGGGAAGCCACCGCGAGATAGGCAGCACGAAAGAGCCTGCGTCTCAAGCCCAGACTCCGAATGATGATGAATTCGAGCTTTCTGAGCGTAATGATGAGCGTGATTTCAACGAGTCAAGCACCGAGGCGGCCAACTCGAAAGCTAGCTCAACGGAGTCGATTACCCAGGACGATGCCGTCGCAGAAGATGTGCTTGCTACGGGTTCAGAAAACGACTTGCCCTTTATCGAGCAGGTCGATCCGTTGGCGCATGACGCCGAGAACTTTGTCGGCGCACCTCTTGAAGAGGAGCGTTCCAAGGGGTCAGACGGGGAGGCAGCAGCTTCTCCGAAGCCAGAAGAGGTCTCCGTCGACTCGATGCAATCTCAACCTGATCGAGCGGAGAAGCAGGCAACAGGATTCGATCCTGGTCCTTTGAAGGATGAGAAAGCGCACTTACATCCGCCAGGCGAGTCAGATCGGAAGCCGGTAGAGGCGGGTTCCCCCACAGAAGCGGGCCATGCAATGAACCTGGATGAGTTCGAGAACAGATGGTCTCGGCCGCGGCACCAAGCAGTTTCTGATTCGGCTCGCAAAAGCCAGCCACTTCCAACTCTCGCGGAGACAGTCGTACGTGAACCGCTCAATAACGGTGCCAGATTCGAATTGGCTCGTGAGCTGGAGATGGCGGGTGAGTTAGAGCCCGCGATTTCTCAGTACTCGCTGATTGTCCAATCAAGAGATCCGCGTTTGGTTTCTGAGATTCAGTTGCGTCTTGAGGCACTGTTAGTTGACGGCATCCGGGTCCGAGGACTCCAACGAGCTCTTGGCGACACGTATATGCAGACCGGATTCTTCGAACGTGCGATCGATGCGTATAGCCTGGCATTCGACGAGCTACGGTCACGCCAAATTGTCGATCACGGAAGGAAGGCTTAGGCGTGTCAATAAACAGGCTCCAGTCGATAATCAACCGACTTTCGGAACTTGAGGGAGTGAGGTCGGCAATCCTTGTAACCCGTACCGGGGCACCAGTGCCCGATGTAATCGTCGGCGAGGATGAAGAGCTGATCGGTGCACTGACCGGGGCAATCTTCGGAACCTTGAACAAGGCCGTTCAGCGTACCGGCCTAGGCGAGCTGTCTGACATGTCCGTATTCGCAACACTCGGTTCCATTCAAGCCGTAGCAGCCGGTGACATGGTCCTGATGGTTTTGGGGCATGAAGCAAGCAATGTGGGTCTCATCCGCCTCTATATGAAAAGAGCGGCCTCAGAGATTGAGTCGGAGGTTGGCCATCGACGATAGATGTGCCAGCTCCGTGTGCCGACCATGAGCGGTGTGCCTATACAGGTCATCAAGATCGATATAGACCCTGTCCTGGTCAGAATCGGTGGTTTGGCGATTCATTGGTACGGTGTCATGTATGTCGTCGGCATCGCTGTAGCTCTGTTTGTAGTACTTCCTTTCGTTGAAAGCCGCGGGATTAGCCGCGACCGAGCCATGGAGATTTTCTTTCCCATCGTGATTGCAGGCTTGGTCGGCGGTCGCCTGTATTACGTAGTCCAGTCCAATTTTGGCTACTACTTGTCGCATCCACTGAAAATCTTGGCCACGTGGGAAGGTGGCATGGCCTTCTTCGGAGCCATCTTCGGTGCCTTCCTGATGATTCTTTATCTGTCCTGGCGAAGACACCTCCCGTTTTGGAGCATACTCGATGCGGGAGCCATCTTTGCTCCGCTTGGGCAAGCATTCGGACGAATCGGCAACATCATCAACGGGGATATCGTTGGCTATCAATCAAATTGCGCTTGGTGCACGCAATACATCAACCCGAACAGCTTTCCAGGCAGACACGATGTGGCGTATCAACCTGCAGCGGCCTACGAGCTGCTCATCAGCCTGGCCATCTTCGCTGCCTTATACAGTTTTCGCTTTAGGCCTCGGAGAGCCGGTGTCCTATTCGCTGCGTATCTGATGCTCTACTCAATTTCACAATTCCTCATTTTCTTTGTTCGCGATGAGCCGCTAGTGCTAGCGGGTCTTAAACAGGCCCAGCTTACGGCGGTTGTTACGCTGGTCGTTGGTGCCGCCCTGTTCGTGTACCTTTATCAGAAGGGTCCACTACTTAGCCGTGAGGACCGGACGCTCAACGGGAGTCCCGAGCGCTCGACGGCGGAGCCTGTGGAGGCTACTTGAAGATTCCTCAGAATCCCGCATATAAATGGCAATGAGCCGCGTAGTGCTGGCTTACTCGGGCGGCCTGGACACCTCCGTCGCGATTAGGTGGCTTCAGGAGCATTACCAGCTCGACGTGGTAACGCTTACGGTGGGGCTAGGAGGCGACATCGACCTGGAAGCCACGCGACAGAAAGCGCTTGCAGTAGGCGCCGTCGAAGCATATGGGGCGGATGCGTCCGAGGAATTTGCAAATAGGTACATTCTTCCGGCTCTTGCCGCGGATGCTCTGTACGAAGGCGTCTACCCTCTCGCAACAGCACTTGCCCGGCCGCTTATCGCACGCATGCTGGTGGATACAGCTCGCGCCACTGGTGCATCGCTTATCGCTCACGGCTGTACGGGAAAAGGGAACGATCAGGTTCGTTTCGATGTGGCAACTGCCGCACTGGCGCCTGACTTGAAAGTTATTGCCCCGATCCGGGAATGGAAGATGTCTCGCGAGGAGGAGATCGCTTATGCCCAAGCCCATTCCATTCCCATTCCTGTGACAGTCGGAAGCCCTTACAGCACGGACGAGAATATTTGGGGTCGGAGCATTGAATGCGGAGTGATAGAAGACCCTGCTGAGCCACCACCTACTGATGCCTACACCTGGACGGCGGACCCGGCCGCAGCTCCTAACGAACCGGAAGAGATTTCTATCTACTTCGAAACTGGGATTCCGAAGGCACTGAATGGCGAGGTGATGCCGATACTGCGGATGATTGAGACCTTGAACATCCAGGCAGGACGACACGGGGTTGGCCGGATCGACATGATCGAAAACCGGTTGATCGGGCTCAAATCGCGGGAGCTATACGAAGCGCCCGCCGCAGTCGTTTTGCATCAGGCACACCGCGCTTTGGAGAGCTTGACACAACCGAGGGATTCGGCACGCTTTGGCGACCTGATGTCGCAGACTTATGCCGACCTCGTGTACAACGGACTTTGGTATAGCGCACTACGGCGCGACTTGGCTGCCTACGTAACAAGTGAGCAGAGGCACGTGACAGGTGAGGTGCGTATTCGCCTGTTTAAAGGATCCAGTACGGTCGTCGGCCGGATGTCGGAATACTCTCTCTACGACCGAGCGCTTGCAACCTACGGTGGTGAGGATACGTATGACTATGCCGCCGCCGACGGGTTTATCTCCATTTGGGGATTGCCGTTCCGTACTCAGGCCAAGGCTCAAAATCTAACTGATGAGCCGAAGCTCTCTCCGAATGAGGCATGACGAGGAAGACGTGGTCGGCCTCTGCCCCTGAAGGCGAGGCTCGCGTTCGCGACTTGGAATTGTTCGAGCGCTTTTCGTCTTCGATCGCCACCGATATTCGGTTAGCTCGTTTCGACATACGCGCTAGTCAAGTTCACGCACAGGCTCTCGAACACGCAGGCATCATTTCAGCTGTGGAGTCCCGGGCACTTCAGCGAGGTCTATCGAAGGTACTTGAGGAAATCGATTCCGGGACGCTTCCTCTACGCGACGATCTGGAAGACATCCATACCCATGTCGAGGGCAGACTTTCTGAGTCGATTGGCCCTCTCGCCGGCGCCTTGCACGCGGGTCGGTCTCGAAACGACCAGATCGCAACCGACCAACGTCTTCTTACGAAACAGGGAGAGGCCGATGTTGCCCTTGCGGTTTGCTCTGTCATCGCTGCCCTTGTCGATCTGGCGGAGCGTAACAACGAGACGATTATGCCGGGGTACACCCATATGCAGCGCGGACAACCCATCCTGGTCGCGCACTATCTCTTGGCCCACGTCGAGATGCTTACGCGTGACCTTAGCAGGCTCGAGGATTCGTGGGCGCGTGCAGACGAATGCCCACTTGGATCGGGGGCGCTAGCTGGTTCAAGCTTCCCACTCGATCGAGCTTGGATGGCACAGCAGCTAGGATTTGCGCGTCCTACCGCCAATAGCCTCGACTCTGTCGCTGATCGGGACTTCGTGGCCGACTTCATGTTCTTGGGCGCGCAGCTGATGGTCCATTTATCCCGCCTGGCTGAGGATCTTATCATCTGGGCATCCTCAGAGTTTTCCTTCGTTGTATTGCCACAGGAATTTACCAGTGGCAGCAGCATGATGCCACAGAAACGCAACCCCGATACGCTTGAGCTGGTGCGAGGCAAATCCGGTCACATGATCGGAGAGCTCGTCGGAGTGCTGGCGATGATGAAGGGGCTCCCAATGTCATACGATCGTGACCTGCAAGAGGCGACAGGCCCGCTATTGGGCTGCATTGATACGCTCGTCGGTTGCCTGGAAACGATAAGTCCGCTCATTCAGCACCTGGAGTTCAATACGGACATACTCGAGGAGGCTGCAAGCGGGTATGCTCTCGCGACCGACCTTGCGGATCAATTGGTCAGGTCTGGAGTCCCGTTTCGCGAGGCGCATCGTCGTGTCTCACGCCTAGTCAACCGCCTGGTTGGCGAGCAGAAAGACCTCGACGACGTGAAGGAAGCTGAGTTGACGTTGGCGCTATATCCAGAAGGGGACCAGCATCAACCGGTGTCGAAGGTAACTCCTCACAGCTCCGTTGAGTCAAGGCGTACGTTGGGAAGCACCAACCCCAGCTTCGTCGAAGCTGCAGTGCGCAGAGCACGTCAAGAGTCTGTTGAAGCGACGAAATCCTGGAAGTCAAAGAAGGATCTGCTTCAGTCACGCCTGGAGCTCGTCAGGGAGTAGCGAGATCCTCTTGACGGACGGAGGGCTCGTGAAGGACTTCTGAGCCTTGATCACTGCCCCGATCACTCGTAACCAATTCGGCGTTTGCCTCCTCCGCCTCTTCTTCATCCTGATCCCCTGCCGTGTTAGGTGACTCGTTCTCCGCGAGCAGCTGTGCTCGCAACAGCTCTCTGAGTGCCACAGGGGCTGGCGCTACCGGTCTCCCGATGTGCAAGCGGGAGAGGTGTTCTTCCCACTGTCCCGGACGGTGATGGACCGGCTTCTCAGACATGGTTAGGAATACGATGCCTTCAGAAGTCCAGACGCTTACATGGCCCGAGCCTACCCGAAGCTCGAGATGCCAGTCCTTGAATACACGACAGGCGTCTGACTCTTGATGTCCCCTACGACGGACGACATCCCGAATCTTGTAATAGAGGTCGGTACCGTCGGTCACGGTGGTTAAGATGCCTTCCTATCCTTGGTCGTCCCCGATGGTTTCGGCCTCAACGTCTTGTATCTCGCCGTCTTCCTCCATTTCCCCTTCGATTGCCTCGTATTCGACCGTACGCCGCTCCGCCATGTATACCCGAGGGACGGTGATACCGGCGTCCATCACATATTGGGGGTTTCGTTTGAAGGCCCTGATTTCGTAGAGATCGATACCATCCTGAGTTCCCAGATAAAAGCTTGTCGCTGTTTCCGCATCCAAATTGAATGCTAGGAACCTAGCATAATACTCCGCAAGCGGCGCTTCCAGAGGAGCAACTTCAAAGTCTGGGTCCACGAATGTGGAAACAAAACTCAGCGCATATTGGTAGCTCTCAAAGTCTTCATCGAGCATCTCGTCGACGTTGCTGAATAGAGTTGCTTCAAGACCCATCGACGTGAGGCGATAAAAGTCCCCGCCCATGGAGGGCTCATTCTCCAAGGCGTAGTCACCGCCAAGGGAGTCGAACACTCGACGAGCCAAGTCTTCGAGCTCCGCCGACGTCTTGAGGTACACGACCACTTCGAACTGCGTCGGCACAGCCACCTCCAAATCGCTCCAGGATCCGCCTCGGTAGGAACCGTCAGGCGGTGCTCAACGATTCCAGTGTCGCACGTATGGCCTCGAAAGTCGCACCCTCAGGCATGGCGAGGATCGGTATGGTGACACCCTGAGAACGGAATTCGAGAAGCCTTTCTCGTGCTCCCGCAACCGAGCCTCGAAGAGTGAGACCTTCCAGCATTTCCTGAGAAACACTGGCCGCAGCTTCTCGCCGCGAACCCAACCTCCAGAGGCTGCGTATTCGATCCGCTTCCGCACCCCAGCCGCTCCTAACCATGAGCCGGTAGTAATAGGACCCCATGGCGCCCACGTAGTAAGCGATGTGGGCTCTCAACCGATCATCGGCTCCGGGCCCCAAGAGGGCGGGAACGTAACTCGCAATTTGGATATCCCTGCCGCTCCGGCCCGAAAGCGCTGCACCTTCAGCCAGCCACCCTGCACCGCTTGCTAACAAGTCAGGTGATGCGAAAATTGGCAACCATCCATCAGCCACCTCACCAGCGAGCCTAATATTCGCGGGTCCAATGGCTGCCAAGAATATTGGGATGTCGTGACGCGGCGGCTTGAAACCCAGAGAGAAGCCTCTGAGGCGAAAGATGTGACCGCTGTAGTCGACGGGCTCGCCTTTCAAGATTTCCCGCACCACCTCGACAAACTCGCGTGTCCGTTCCAAAGGAGTTTCAAAAGGCAGGCCATGCCACTGCTCGATTACACGCGGTCCACTTACCCCCAAGCCCAAGATGGCCCGGCCGTTGGACAAATCGTCTAGGGAAGCAATGGTTTGCGCTGTAATCGCTGGTGTTCTACTGAAGACGTTGACGATACCCGTGGCTAGTTTGATCCGCGTGGTTCGAGTGGCAAGTACCGCCAGAACCGTGATTGCGTCCCGCCCCCAGGCCTCTGGGATCCATACGGAATCGAAGCCGAGTTCCTCCGCCAGCATCGTCAGGCGTTCGACGTTCTCAAAACTCCCGATCTGACGCAGAGAGAAGCTTATGCCTAGTCGGTTTGGCTGATCATCTTTACGTTGGCGGCTGGGATTCAACTACGGAACATCCTGTCGCAAGGCTTCGAAACTCCGAGTGGTCGATGAGAGTGACGCGGCACTAATGACTCGGCACGGGTCAGCATCCGGTTCACTTGTGAACGGAGAGCGGAATTAGATGCCGGCAGGCGAGCGGGAAGAAGCTACATACTACTACAATGCGCTTAGCACAATGCCGAAGGAGTATGGAATGAGCGGGTTGGGGAAGGACGATTTTGAGCAGATGAAGCAGCAGCTTGACGAAGAGTGGAATAAGGCCCAGTCACGGGACGACGGGCTTCGAGTAATCGTTAGTTTCGGCCAGCGATTTGGGTACAAGAACGTTATGGCTGCGCTGCAGGGCCGTGTACCAAAACGGTTCGAGAACACGAGCGTGGACGACTGGATTGCGGAGCAGCGAAAGGCAGAGCAGACCGCCAGCCCTTAATTCCTTGCCCTCAGCTCGATTGCATACCTAAGGTAGAGACAGCGTCACTCGTCTTTAGGGGAGCAACCCACTGAAGCAAAGCTAGCAAGGCTTTAGCAAGCCGCTTGCGTCTTGCGACGTGAGTGGCAGCCTCCTACGGAGCGACGTTGTACCGCGTTGCCAATCGAGTGTCGCCTCTAGTGTGCCGTATGGATCGGCATGATTACATGGGTATAGTCGGAATTGCCGTCTGCGTTGTCTGACGGGCGGATGACAGCTGCAGACGTTGGCCCGGTTAGTTCCAGATCAACCTGAGGCGTCTGAATAACGTTGAGAGCGTCCGATACATATCGAGAATTGAAGGCAATGTGAAGAGGGTCCCCTTCAATCACAGCATCGAGGTCGCCGTGATTCTCACCGACCTCGGCAGCAGAGCCAGTCACAGTAATTGCGCCGGTGGTTCCACTGCCGCTTCCGGCATCCGTGGAGGGCGTTATATCAAGCTGGATCATATTCGAATTGTCGCGGCTAAAGAATGACGCTACCCTCGCGGCCTTTAGAAATTCACTTGTGCTAACGGTGACCTTCGTCTGGAACTTACTGGGTATGAGCTGTTTGACATTGGGGAAGACTCCCTCAATCAAACGAGACACAACGTGAAGATTCTCTGACCGAAACACTACTTGGCTTCGGTTCGGGGTCACGGTAATCGATACTTCCGGCGACTCATCTTCCGATTTTTCCGGGAGAATACGGCTCAACTCTGTCAGTGTGCGGGCTGGAATGATGATGCTGAAATCGCCACTTGTCTCGCCTCCAAGCCTTCCGTTCCGGAGCGCGAGTCTGAAGCTGTCAGCGGCGGCAAGTGTCAATTCACCCTCGGAAAACGTGCATTGGACTCCAGTAAGGACGGGTCTGGTATCGTCGGTCGCGGCGGCGAACGCTACTTGTTCGATCATGTCTTTGAGGAGGCTGGCCGCAATTAGAGCGGTTGGCTGTTCCTCCGCCGAAGGAATCCGGGGGAAGTCTTCCGCATCCATTCCTTTGATGTCAGCCTCGAAGCGACCTGCCCGCATATGGCAGGTCTGCCCCCCTTGCTTGACACTCAATGAGACGGTCTCGTTCGGAAGGGCATTCACAAATTCAGTCAGCAACCTCGCCGGCAGCGTCACCTTGCCCGCATCTTCGACTTTCGCCGCTATCCACGTTGTGATCGCAATCTCCAAGTTGGTTGCCGAAAGCTTCAGCCTATCGTCTTCGGTCTCCAGGAGGATATTGGAGGTAATGGGCAACGGGCTCCTTTGAGCCACCGCCCTCCCCACCGTCATTAGCCCGCGGCTCAACTGTTCCTGACTACTGGTAAGTTTCACTTCTCCCCACATCACTTGAGATCAAGATTACTAACGGAGCCGCTGGCGCTTCTCATCGGTGGTCAGAACCATCTACATGGACAGACCATCGTGCACGACATCGACAGGCCAAAGGCCAATAGATAGTACCTCAGAAACCGGCTGCTACCCTGCCAACGTGAAAGTCGTGGTGTCAGTCGACTTGGGGGCTTGAGCATACACGACGATAACCGACCGAGCCGCATGCTTCTCCGCTGAGATGTGAATCGTGGTCGCGCCCCTCCGTAAGGAGATCGAGTGAATTGTGGGATGGCTCGATCCGAATTGGATCAATCGGAGACCCCACTCAACAGGTAAGCGGTTCTGCTTCACCGGGACGAACCCACGGAGGCTCCAAGCGGTCGAACCGACCAAGTCGGAAAAATGTGCCGCGCGCACTGCGACATCGCGGATTGCCCATCCCTGCTCGTTATACTCGTCGTCGGTTATGTACTCGAAACGAAGCTTAACGCGGCGCCCGGCGAATCGATGCAGGTCGGCCTTAATCGGCACCCAGCCGTTGTGAGCGCCGTTAATCGACTGGCTCGATCCGGTCAGCCCATTGCCGAAGTTGGCTCCATTGGGATTCGTCTCTGTTCCAGCCTTCGTCTTAAGTGTTTGCCAACTCTTCCCGCCGTTAGTCGACACTTCGACATAGGCATAATCGTATCCGGACTCTATCCGAAACCAAGTAGAGAACGTGAGGATGGGATTTCGGGTATGACGAAGATCAAGCGTCCGTGTCATAGAGGTGTCACAAAAGTCGCACCGGTTGCTCCACCAGAACCGGCCAGAGTCAGAGGCGCTGATCAGTGGCATAGACCTCGCACCCGAGAAGTGAATCGTGCGGCTTCGACCGGTGTTCTTTATTCCGACGTAGTACGGGAGGTAAGGTTTCAAATCTCTTCGGTCATTGGAGGAGCCAGCAGGAAGGTGTAGGTCAATACTTGTGTGGATAGAGCTATTGGAGTAGGAGAACCGCCGTCCGAGGCTCCGGTCGTTCACATAATTGGCAACTGCCCAGTCGCCAAAGACGTCTGAGAGGCTATCGTGGGTGTGCAACTTCTTGAGGACGTCCCGTGCCAGATCCAATCCCGAGTACCGGCTGTCTGAAAGCATCGCGTGGGTGAACCGATTACCGAATCTTAGGTTCAGGTAATCCATCCAGAGGAACCCCGCCCCATAATTTGGGCTGCTGTCGCCATCCGTCCAGGAATCCAGTTGCACGGGATCTTCCGCGTAGGTCTCGTCATCTCCGTCGGCGCTGTAGCCGTTCAGGACCTGAGCCAGCATGGATGATCCCTCATTTGACCATGCTTCATCTTGCGCATGCATGTGCCAGTGGATCATGTGCTGGAACTCATGGGCGATCGTGCTGTAGAACTCTGCACTTGCGAGCGGATTGGAAGAAGCGTCTATAAACATGATCTCGCGCTGGTTGCTGTACCGGTTCACGATTGTTGGATACTCGTCTTCCCCCGAGAAGTAGCCGGCCACCCCCTGAAGATTGCCGAAGTACACCGTCACATGTCGATCATCATCGACTCCTGGCGTCCACTCGCTGCCGAATACTCGACGGTCCTCTGGATAAATCTTCTTCTCGAACCTCCGAGCGGATCTGCATGCTTGAGATCGGCTATACGACACACCGTGTTCCACATAAAGGTAGAGATGTGGCGTCTCGCATGCAATCGTTGCCCGTTCCCGGTCGTACTTGTCTGTATTCACGTTGAGAACCCAAAACGTGTCCTCGTGACCTACCGGATAGTTGGGAGGATGGTGGTTCACGATGTGAGGAACGCCGCGGCCGCCCAGCCTGAGCCGGCTCGTCTCCGACCACAGGTTGCTGACAGGCACCGGCCTTTCGAGCAGCGTCGTCAGGCTCGGAGTCCGACTGCTTCTTCTCGCGGAAGGAGAGACGTGGTGCCGTCGAGCTGTCGAGCTGTGTTTGGCGGTGGCGCCGATCGTTCCGAGATAGAGACCAGCGACTACCAGGCAAGCCAAGACAAACAGAGCCAACAGCGACACCCGGCCGGGCGGCCAAGTTTTACTCGCCACTCACCTGAGCGTGCGGGTGGGACCGGTCGTAGACGGCACGCAAGCGTTCCCGACTAACATGCGTGTATATCTGAGTCGTAGAAATGTTGGAATGGCCCAAGAGCTCCTGGACAACCCTGAGGTCGGCATTGTTATTAAGTAGATGAGTGGCGAAGGAGTGGCGCAGGGTGTGGGGGCTGATCTTCTCGATCCCCGCCGCCTTCGAGTAGGCCTTGAGAATGAGCCAGAATCCCTGCCTCGTTAAACGCTCCCCATGATGATTGAGATATAACGCAGATTCGTTGGCTCGACGACACAGGTAAGGCCGGCCTTCATCCAGGTACCGGCTCAGAGCATCACGAGCGTGCATCCCGAAGGGAATCTGACGTTCCTTGCCGCCCTTGCCAAAACATCGAACCGTGTCGGTTTGGAGATCTACGTTACTCACATCCAGGGCAGCCAGCTCGCTTACCCGCATTCCCGTCGCCCATAGCATCCGCAGCATGGAAAGGTCTCGAATCCCGGCTGGGCTTTCGCCGTTAGGAGTCGACAGGAGGTCTTCCACCTGTTGCTCCGATATGGCGTGGGGCAAATACCTCCCCACGGCTGGAGAATCGAGATGGGAGGCGAGATCGCGATCGATAATGCCGTCGGCTCGCAAGAAGTTCAGAAACGAGCGGACTGCGGCAATTTTTCGGGCCAAAGTCGTGTCGGCATAACGCCGTTCGAGCAGGGAAATCTGATAAGCGTGGAGAGTTTCCGGATCTAAAGACCAGGTGTTCACCCTGCGCTCTGAGAGGAAGGCCGCGAATTGCTTAAGGTCATTCCGATAGGCCCCTGCGGTATTGGCGGAGAAACCTCGTTCAGCAGCGAGGTGATCAAGGAAGCCGTCTATGTGTGAGCCAACCGGGTTTTCCATGCTGGCTCCGCTCACAGATTGTTGGTGGCCCACAGTCATGCGATGGCACTCGGGTAATGATCTAAGGATTTGGAAATCAGAGCAACGGACCGAGCAAGATCGGTCTCATTTAGCACATAAGCGATACGCGCCTGATCGGAACCAATTCCTGGGGTGTAGTAGAAGCCCGCCCCAGGAGCGATCATCACTGTCTCACCATCATCCTCAAAATCGGTCAGGAGCCAGGACGCAAAATCATCGGAATCGTTTACAGGGAGCGTCAACATGACGTAAAAGGCCCCGCTTGGTCTCTGGCAGAATATCCTTTGGTCTTTCTGGATGCATTTAAATACGGCGTCTCGCCGCTCCTCATAAAGGCTTCTCAGCCAATCGGTATAGGGAAGCGGGTCGACAAGCATGCAGACCGCAGCCAATTGCTCTACCGTCGGCGACGACAGTCGAGCTTGTGCAAATCGTCCTACCGCATCCATAATTTCTCTATTTGTCGTGGCAAGACAGCCGACTCTCATACCCGTCGCTGAAAACCGCTTGGAAATGCTATCGACGACGATGATCTGGTCCTGCATTGAGGACTCTCGGGCTAGATGGAATATGCTCTCGAAGTGAGCGTCATCGAAGACCAGCTCGCGATACGTTTCATCGGAAATGATGTACAGGTTGTGCCTTCGAGCCACATCGAGAAGTGACTCAAGCTCCTGTTGTTCGTAGACGGTCCCGGTGGGGTTATTGGGATTGGCAATACACAGGGCTCGGGTCTCGGAAGTAATGCTTTCTTCGATAACGGCGGCCGGCGGTAGATGGAAGCCGTTCGCAGGATCCAGAGAGATGGCGACTGGCCTCACTCCGGTCGAGGCAGCGAACCCAAAGTAGTTGGCGTACGTTGGCTCGAACATCAGAATCTCGCCGCCTTCGTCGGCGACAGCCATGAAGGCAAACCAGAGCGCTTCGCTTCCTCCAGTGGTCACAATCAACTGCTCCACATCGAGGTCGTACCCATGGATGCAGTAGTAGGTTTTCCACGCTTCCAGTGTCTCGGGCATGCCACGGGAAGGAGCGTAAGGAACAATATCGGGCTCGTAGCTTCGAATGGCATCCAGCATAGGCGCGGGAGTCGGAATATCCGGCTGGCCGATATTAATGTGGTGAATTCGAATGCCTCGAGCTGCTCGGGCCGACGCAAGCGGCATCAGTTTCCGCACTGGAGAAGGTGGAGCTAAGCGGCCTCGCCGCGATACCGAAAGGGCTTGACCGATGGCCATTCTATGCTCGTCTAGCCGGCGCCCGCCGCCTCGTTATGTTTACTGGCGGATTCTAGCATGAGGATCCCGACTACTGTTTTGGCGTCCGAGATCGCCCCAGATCTCACCATTTGGGCCGCCTCTGCGATCGGCACACGTTCCACTTCGATTTGATCAGAAGGTTCGGTCGGGCGGCCGTCACCTTCAAGCCCCCAGACACGATAGAGGTGCATCACTTCATCAGATATGCCCGGGCTCGGGTGGATAGTGATCAACCGCTCCATTTGGGTTGGAGTATATCCAGTTTCTTCTTGCATCTCCCGTGTAGCGGCATCCATCTCCGTCTCACCCTCCTCGATACCACCCGCCGGAATTTCGAGGAGCACCTGCTCAATTGGTTTCCGATACTGCCGTACCATCAGCAGGGCACCTTCCTGGTCGGTGGCCACCATGGCGACCACACCAGCATGCTCAACAATCTCGCGAACGGTGGTCTTTCCACCATTCAGCCTGACCGTGTCCTTCCGCAGTTTGATAAGTGACCCTTCAAATACCATCGTCGAAGCGATCGTTTCCTCTGGAGTGATCTCTGACATATTTCTCCTCCATGCCGTGATCGATTGAATGCACTAGTGTATGATTCGATTCAGAGCCTAAGTGCGTCCATGGCGATCCAAGAGTAAGTACAAATGTACTAGAATGCTTAGATCACACGAAGGGATGTGAAGCGATGGTAACTGCGAGTAGGCCCGACGAGAAGAGCATGACTGACCGCGACCGTGCACTGGATCTGGCGATGTCGCAGATCGAACGGCAGTTTGGCAAGGGATCCATCATGCGCCTTGGCGATAACCACGCGATGGAGATCGAGGCCATACCGAGCGGATCAATAGCTCTCGATATCGCTCTCGGGGTTGGCGGTTTGCCGCGTGGCCGGGTCACCGAAATCTTTGGACCCGAATCTTCCGGAAAGACCACCCTTGCACTGCATGTGATCGCGGAGGCCCAACGGATGGGCGGGATGGCGGCGTATATAGACGCAGAACATGCACTTGATCCTCTATATGCGGAGAGGATCGGCGTGAATGTCAACGATGTCCTCATCGCTCAACCCGACACAGGCGAACAAGCGCTTGAGATCGCTGAAATGCTGGTTCGTAGCGGCGCCATCGATGTCATTGTGGTTGACTCGGTGGCTGCGCTGGTTCCACGCGCCGAGATTGAAGGAGAGATGGGCGACTCGCATGTTGGTCTGCAAGCACGACTGATGTCTCAGGCGCTGCGCAAAGTGACGGCAGCGATAAACCGATCGAAGACAATCGTGATCTTCATTAACCAATTGCGCGAACGCATCGGAGTTGTCTACGGGAACCCGGAGACAACAACCGGTGGACGCGCACTCAGGTTCTATTCATCACTTCGCCTCGAAGTGCGTCGAGTGGAGACGATCAAGCAAGGCTCGGATAGTATCGGCATTCGAGTCAAATGCAAAGTGGTGAAAAATAAGGTCGCAGCTCCCTTCCGACAGTGTGAATTTGACATGATGCATGAAAGTGGAATCTCACGCGAAGGAAGTATCCTCGATGTCGGCCTCGAGATGGGTATCGTGGAGAAGAGCGGTGCCTGGTACTCCTATGGGGAGCATCGACTCGGCCAGGGACGTGAAAGCGGTAAGGAGTTCCTACGGCAGAATCCGGAAGTCTCGAAAGAGATCGAACAACGGATTCGCGACAACGTGCTCCAGTTCTCTTCCGAGTAACCGGAGGGCCGCTTAATAACCAGCCCTCCTGGAAGCGGTTTTGGCTGAGGCGCGCTATACTGTCCTGAACTTTGGCGGGCTTCGCTAGGCCAGCGCAGGAGCAGCATGCAGCCACCGTCTTCCGGGAAGCCTGATCCTCTACACGACCCACTAATCGGTCGTAAACTTAACGACCGATACGAGATTCTCGGCGTCATTGGCTCCGGCGGAATGGCTACCGTCTATCGGGCCCGCGATCAGCGACTTGGACGCGATGTCGCAGTTAAAATCCTGCACTCGCAGTTCGCGGCAGATCACGACTTCGTCGAGCGTTTTAGACAGGAAGCCGAGTTTGCGGCGGGCCTCTCCTCCCATCCCAATATTGTGTCGATATTCGATGTAGGTGAGTCTGGCGACCTCCACTATATCGTCATGGAGTTGGTTGAGGGCCAAAATCTCAAGCAGCTGATTGCTGCGGAGGCACCGCTTTCGGTCGATCGGGCGTTTTCCATTGGACAAGCTATTGCGTCGGCCCTGGCCTTCGCCCATCAGCGGGGTTTGGTGCACCGTGACATCAAACCCCAGAATGTGCTCGTCGCACCAGATGGAAGCGTCAAGGTCACTGACTTTGGTATCGCTCGGAGCTCCACTTCCTCGCAAATGACCCGTACCGGATTGGTCATGGGTACCGCACATTACCTCTCACCCGAGCAGGCTCAGGGGCGTCCGGCTGAATCCGCATCCGACATTTATTCCCTCGGCATTGTGCTCTTTGAAATGTTGACCGGTCAGCTTCCCTTTGATGCGGACAACCCTCTCGGCATCGCCATGAAGCAGGTGCACGACGCACCGCCGTCTCCCAACCGGCTCAATCCGAGCATCCCACCTGCTGCCGCGGCAGTTGTGCTGCGAGCCTTGAACAAAAATCCGGCCGATCGCTATAGGAGCGCCGCCGAGTTCGGTCTCGCGATGCAGAATCTCGAGGTCCCCGGCGGAGAGCAAGCTACTGTGATGGCCCCGCTTGGTGAGGCCACCACGGTAGTCCCGAGGACAGTTGGCGGCCAGGAAACAACGGTCATTCGTCAGACACCTAGGGCGGCCGTGACGTCTAGAGGCCAGGCAACAGAGCTGACACCCCAGAACCCTTGGCGCACAACATTGCTCATCTTGCTCGCCTTGGCCCTGGTGGGCGCGGCCGTGGCAGCCGGATTGCTAATTTACAATGCTGCGAATTCTCATCCCCACGTCCCCAAGCCCCATCCGACAGCTACTCCCAAACCGACCCCCAAACCAACTCCTCGGAAGACGAAACCGAAGCCAAAGGCGACTCCCACTCCGACGACTGCTCCGACAGTCGCTCCAACCCCGGCTCCCACTCCAACTCCAACGCCTTCACCTACCCCTACCCCCACGCCCAATCCCACGCCGACGCCGAGACCAACACCCAGCCCAAGGCCCACGCCTACCCCAGCTCCTACACCGACTCCCACAAGCTTTGGTTAGAGCTGTGGATGGACGTCTGACCTTCTAACATCCTCGACATCTCTAGGCACCCCCAAGAGGCCCGTTACCCCTTCACCTAGATGGCATCAATAATGTCCCTGATGGTCGGGGATAGGGACTACTTATTCGACTTAACATCCACGCTTATGTATGTTGAGACGGGGGCTGTTCCGAGATTGAAGACTTCGTGGGCTGCTTCCAGCCAAAGCTATGAGAACAAATAGGAGGCCATAAATGGCTCAAACGGCAGCAGACACCGAATCCAAATTCGATCAGTACGCGCATCCCGAAGTGTTGGTTTCCACTGAGTGGGTGGACCAGCATCGTGACGACCCGAACGTGAGAATCATTGAAGCCGACGAGGACGTCATGCTATACGAAATCGGGCACATTCCCGGCGCTCAGAAGCTGGATTGGCACGTAGATTTGCAGGACGCCGTCCGCAGAGACTTCGTTAACAAAGAAGGTTTTGAGCAGCTCATGGCGAACCATGGGATCTCGAATGACAGTACGGTGGTTTTATACGGGGATAAGAACAATTGGTACGCCACCTATACCTTCTGGCTTTTCAAGATGTATGGACACGAAGATGTAAGGGTCATGGATGGCGGACGGGTCAAGTGGGAGCAGGAACAACGGGGCTGGTCCCGGGATATTCCGAAGTATGAGCAAACGAGCTACACAGCTTCTGGACCTGACATTTCGATTCGCGCCTTCCGAAAGGATGTCGAGCAGCAGCTGGAGAGCCATCAGCCGCTCATCGACGTGAGGTCCCCGAAGGAATACAGCGGAGAGCTTCTGCACATGGTTGACTACCCCCAGGAGGGAGCGCAGCGGGGCGGCCACATTCCTACGGCTAAAAGCATTCCATGGGGAACTGCGGCCAATCCTGAGAACGGCACCTTCAAGAGTCGAGATGAGTTGGAAGAGATCTACCAAGAGAAGAATGACATCTCGCCTGACGAGCCGGTCATCTCCTACTGCCGGATTGGCGAGCGCTCCTCACACACCTGGTTTGTTCTGAAGTACCTTCTCGGCTATGGTGATGTCCGTAATTATGACGGCTCTTGGACCGAGTGGGGGAACTTGGTTGGAGCACCAATCGAGAAGTAGATGGAAGCGCTCTCTCGGCAGGACTACATTGAGATCATCCTCGACCACCACGACAATCCACGGAACCGAAAAAAGCTTGAGCATCCAGACATAGAGGCAAGTGGTGGCAATCCGGGCTGCGGCGATGTGGTTATCCTGTACGCCCGACTGGGGAGCGATGGCCGCGTTGTTGAGGCAGCCTTTCAAGGTGAAGGCTGCACCATCAGTCAGGCAGGCGCCTCAATGCTTACTGAAGAAATCGTGGGCAAATCCCTTGATGAAGTAAGGCAAATGTCGTACGAGGACGTCGTCGAGGAGATGGGGCGAGAAGTTGTGTCGAGCAGAACGAGATGCGCTACCCTTGCTCTTTCGACAATGAAGGCTGCTATCGATGACTACGAGCGTAGCCACCGATCCATTAGCTAGCGGTTGCCTCTACTTCGCTCGGCGCCCATGTTCCGCGCCGCAAGATTACGCCGAGACGGTCTCGAAGGGCCAGCCTGAAGGCCTCCATTGCTCGATCGGGCTCGCTGACTTTCACTCCGAGCTCTGCCAACGAGGCGGCACGCTCTTGAATAGCGGTTTTGAGGTTACTCCGTCGCCTTGCGGGAATCGGAAGGTGGGAGGCAAGGTCCGAAGGGGAAAGATCCAAGTGAAGCGCGCAGGAAAATAGGACGCCGCCCTTGCGGCGAACTTGCGAGACGCCCACAACCTTCCGCCGACCGACAACCACCTCATAAGGCGAGTAGGTGCCGAAGCAAGCTAGCTCGAGATCCTCTTGGTGAGCGTCAGACTTTGTTAGGAACCGCGCCTCCTCAATCGCTAAAGTGCGTGCAGGTAAACCCAAGTTCGAGAGCATCTGCACCCAGCATTCCCCCAGCCACCGATAATCCTCAACAACATCGCCCTTGAGGAGACGATGTGAGATCGGCAAGGCGACGTCGAGCCCAATCACTCCCGGCCCTGCCAGCACTGCGCCACCTCCCGTAGGTCGCGAAACGACCTCTATTCTCGAGCTCACGGGACCGGAAGGGATCCGGCTTTGCACTCCGGGCCCAACGAGCAGTGTGGTGTGAACGGTGGAGTGCCACCACACTGAGGGCGCTCTACCCCTCGCATTTCGGACCAATGCGTCTGTCTGGAGCATGTGCTTTGGCGATAGGCCGACGTCGTAGGGCAGCAATCTCCAGTACTCCCTCGCCACAGTCTGACCCTATTACGGACCGAAACGTCTCGGATCGAACAGGTCGCTCCATTCGCTTCCCTCATCTAAGAGAATGGAAACCGCCTCCTTCGAGGCGTGATAGGCCATCGCAAGACCATGCCCGCTAAATCCAGCACAAATAACAGCCCTTTCCATCCCTGGAATCCAACCGACAAGTGGGCGGCGATCCGGTGTGAATCCCATAATACCCGCCCAGCGATTAGAAATTCGGATCCTTTTTGGGGAGCAAATTTTCCTGGCTACCTGCTCCAGTCGCGTCTGGATTGCGCTGTTTAAGTTCTCACGACGGCCTACCTCATGACGGATATCTAAGTCACGCCAACCCCCTACGAGGACCGAACCATCGGCGGTTTGTCGCCAGTACTGGAATCCATCGTTGGCATAAACCGGACACTCGACCACGCCATCTTCGACCTTACTTGTCGCCAAAACCTGGCCTCGGATCGGGGTAATCAGGTTCTCAAAGTCGGGGAGAAGGGCAGAGGTATATCCGTTTGTTGCCACAACCAGACCTTTTGCGCGTAGTACAGCATTGGCGGTACGCAGGTAGTGATGCTCACCGTCGTCAGCAATTTCGAGCACGGGGCTATTCTCAAAGATTTGGACTCCTCCAGCCGCGAGCCGCGCCGCGACACCTTTCACGAATGAAGCTGGATTTATCTCCGCATTCCCGGGAAACCATGCGCCGCCATAATACTCTTGAGTGAGCCACTCTCCGGGAAGATCCGCTCGCTCGATGATCTCGACGGCTAAACCGTTTTCGCGCGCGATTTCAGCGGTTGCTTTGATGAGGTCCCACTCGTCTGGGTAGGCAGCCAGTCCCAGGGAGCCCCGTCGGCGGAAATCGGCATTGAGTTCCATCTCGACAATCGTTTGCTCCATAAGTCGTTGGTTCGTATCCGTAAAAGACCAGATTGCTCTCGCGATCTCATGATCTTGTGGGTCATCCGACGGGGGGAAATTCTCGGGCGCAACGGCCATAACGAATCCTGCATTGCGGCCAGATGCTCCGGAACAGATTGTCCTTGCTTCTAGGACCGCAACCTCCTCAACTCCTGATTCGACTAGCCATCTTGCCGCGCCGACTCCAGAGATGCCGCCACCGATCACCACCACTTCTGCCTCAGCATTTTCGACTAATTGCGGGTAAACTGAGATCGTGGGATCCGTCCAGAACGGGCGAGCAGCAGTTAGGACTCTTTCGAGATGATCCTCGCTTTTCTCGGTGTCCTCCCGCTTAGTGAGCTGGTCGGGATCATTCTGATTATCGGCAGCATCTGGCTGGTCCTCATGACCGGCCGATCCTGACCCGTCGAGACGCTCTGGCACACCCACGTTCTCGCTCCTCTTGATGCCCCGGGTATCCTTCTCTGAGCTTGTTGATTCCCGGCTTTAAAGGTCGACGATTCTCAATCCTGCGTGAGCTTTGTGCAGACGGTTGATCGTCGCCAGCATCCCGACGAACTGCTCGGTATAACAGGACCCGGCAAGCCGTCCGCCGTTGACGGCCCTGAGTCCACGGATTCTCTCCGCCAGACCCATGACCTGCTCACGAACTTCCCGCTTATCCGCACAGATGATCGTATCCTCGTCCAGATCCGCCTCAATCGTTGCCAGCTTGGTGGCACTCAGGGTATGGAATCCGCTGGCAACTCTGGACTCGGGTAACAGCTGGGCCACCAGTTCAGCAACGGATCCGGATTCCAGTATCACTGGCTGAGGACGCCCATCGACAAAACGGATGGATGCCACAACGCTCACAACCACCTTCTCTCGCAGCAGAGAGCGGAGCTCTGAGAGTGTACTTTCGACGCCATCGAGCGGAACCGCGACAATGACAACATCACTCTGCTCGGCAATCTCAGCGTTGGTGCCGGCAGTGACCTTTCCAGACGAGGTCCTCGTCACGTTCTCCGCCACCTCAGTTGCTCGCTCCCGAGACCGAGATCCGATAGCAACATTCTCGCCCGCCATGGCATACCTCGTGGCAAGCCCAACACCCTCTGGCCCTGTGCCTCCAAGTATGCCTATCATCGGACCGCGAAGGTATCAATCATGGCTTGGACATCGTCCCCAAGAGGATAGAGGATGGGACAGGTACAGCCTGTGTCCACATACTCTTGAACCTTGGCCCGACATTCGTCTGGTGTGCCCGAAGCCGTTATGAGCTGCACGACATCATCCGGAACGAGCTTCATAGCACGACGAATGTCTTCCTCTGAAGCTGGCCAGGTCAAGACAGAGCTAATCTCTTCCAGGAGGTCGGGAGACACGCCACTCGCCTTCATAATATGCGGCTGCTGTCCCAGGTACTGGGTTACCAGCTCTCTCGCGTTGTCCAAGGCACGGTCTCGATCTTCATCTAGCGAGCAAACGACGAGCTGCGGCCTGTCTATATCATCCAAGCTCCGTCCCGCTTTCTTCGCCCCGGACTCCAGAAGCTGGAGCGCACGGCGATTATAGCTGGGTGAAACGAGGTAGTTGAGTACGACACCATCGGCAATCTCCCCCGTTAGCTCCATCATTCTGTCTCCGGTCGCACCGATATAGATCGGAACGTCCTTCGGTTTGCGCTCACCGTGAACAATATCGATCTCAATATCCTTTACGTTTACGAATTCACCCGAGTAGGTGACTGTCTCCATTGCCAGTAGCCGTCTGACAACGTCAACAACCTCACGCATGGCCTGAAGCGGCTTCCGCCGTTCGATCCCCACTTGTCGAGCGAGAGGATCCCACCACGCGCCGATCCCGCAGAGAATTCGGCCAGGGGCTAGATCATCGAGAGTCGAGAAAGTGGCAGCAATAATCGCTGGATTGCGTGTCCAATTGTTGATCACGCCGCTACCTACCTTGATTCGATCGGTCACCGCTGCAAAAGCCGCCATCGGCACGATAGCGTCTCGCACGAGTCGAGACTCGGCTTGCCAAACGGCGTCAAAGCCTCTCGATTCCGCGTAACGGACATACTCCATTCCTTCACGAATGGCGTGCTTATCTTGCAGGTAGAGGGCTACCCGTGACGTCACCTCATCCTCCTTTTTGGCCTCACGCCGTTTGACGGGCTTAGGGCCATCACTCGTCCCACTCCAGTATGAGGCGGTAGCAACTCGGCTCGTTCCCGTTTCCGGCCCACGCTGCTCAAAGCGCGTAAAGCCTTGGCCTATACGATAGAACCAGCGCTACTTCTTGCCGAGCAGGGTACGAGTTCCGGCATAGAAAACAAGAGTCAGAAGTCCAAGTAAGGCGATTAGAAGGAGAATAAAGCCGGCAATGTGGAACAAGAGCCTGCCCAAGAAAAGCATCGCAAGAAGGGCCACAGCCATCATCTTGACGCCCATCCACCGGTCTGTCACGGCAACCCCACAAGCTAATTGACACGCCATACTAACCCACCCGAACTAACGTCCCAAGTCAAGAGCTTGGCCTACAAGTGCGGCTTCCACGCGGTTGGCGTGGCAAGGGCAGAGATACTTCAACCGGAGCGAGAGCGCTACTTGCGCTGGATCGAGGGTAATAGGCAAGGGGAGATGCGATGGATCACTCCCGACTGGGCCGCCAGGGCTTCCGATGTGAGCTCGCTGCTACCTCGTGCACTAACGGTTGTCTGTGTCGCGCGATCCTATGCGGGCCCTCCGATAAGAGAAGGTGGGAGCAATTCCGGGAGGATCGCCCGTTACGCCTGGGGAGAAGACTATCACAAGACGATGGGGGATAGGCTTACGACTTTTTCCCAGCAATTACAAGGTCTTGGTGCCGACACCCGGGCTTTCGTCGATACCGCTCCCACGATGGACAAGGCACTGGCAGCGCGAGCCGGGATTGGATGGCAGGGGAAGAACACCAATATCCTGAGTCGCGAGCTTGGATCATTCTTCGTCCTCGGGGGTGTTGTCTCCGACCTCGAGCTTCAGGTGGATGCTCCCATGCCAGATGGCTGCGGTAAGTGCCACGCGTGCGTGAGAGCGTGTCCCACGGGAGCACTAAAGGGAGACTATACAATCGATGCTCGGTTATGCATCTCCTACCTGACGATCGAGCACAGGGGACCTATCCCTCGCAGCCTTCGTCCGCTCGTTGGTGACTGGGTGTTCGGCTGCGACATCTGCCAGGATGTATGTCCACCTGTGACCAACCTTCAAGATGCGCAGTTCCCGTTTCTAAAAGACGTTCGGATACGGTCCGTTAGACAGGCACTATCCACACGCTTTCGCGGCGGCCCCGAGGTAGAGTAACCATCGACCTCAGTCCTAACGTCTACATACTCGGAGATGCGCACGGGCAGCTGGACAAGATTCTGGGCCACCTAAAAATGGCCCGTGTAATCGACGACTCGGGAACGTGGGTGGGTGCCGATTCACGCCTATGGTTTGTGGGCGACTTCTTCGATCGGGGCCCAGACGGCATCGGTGTACTCGAACTTGTGATGCGGCTCGAGAACGAAGCTCAAGAGACAGGAGGATTTGTTGGTGCACTTCTGGGCAATCATGAGCTTTTCATCCTCGCGGCAAAGAGGTTCGGAGCGAGAGGAGACTCAGAAGGCTTGGAAATGATGCGATTCTGGCAGTCAATCGGAGGGATGGATTCGGACCTCCAGTCACTCACTTCCGAGCACATCAGCTGGTTGAAGCATCTTCCAGCACTCGAGCTGGAGCACGGACGGCTTTTGGCGCACGCCGATTCGCTCTTCTACCTCGATTACGGGGACTCTGTGGAATCGATTAATGCCGCAATCCACAAGGTGTTGGTGGGTGAGGATATGGACGAATGGCTGCGGGCCATGGATGGATTCTCATCACGTCACGATTTCGATGCAAGCCGGCCTGGTGGAGAGACCAGAGCGGAATTCTTCCTCAAACTACTTGGCGCCAACCAGTTGATTCATGGACACACTCCCATCGACAAAGTAGCTAAATCCCAAGCGAAGGATGTCCACGGGCCGCTTGTGTACGCCGATGGACTATGCGTCAACGTTGACGGTGGGATGTACCGTGGTGGGCCAGGATTCATTTATCAGTTACCCGGGGCCTCTCATTCGACTGGATCCTCGGAGCCGAATTGAACGCCTGGTGCTCAGTAGGGATGCTGCGCAATTGCGCCCTGCGCACCTCAAAACTTGCTTAGCGGCAGGTAACACTTCCCTACGCGATCAAACTCGCTTGTAGCTCCTCCAGGGACTCGATTACGCCACGGAATCGACGGCCACATCACTGTTGAAATCGATTCGCCTGAAGGGATGAGAGCAAGGTTGTCCATCCGCCAGCCACATCACCCCCTCGTCCAGGTTCATGACGGTAGATGCGACCGTTGCTGATCTGTCCTGATCTGGCATGGAGTCGATAGGATGCCGGCAAATGGAATTGGGCTCGTAGGCGTGATCGCGCAGGATCTCTTGAAGGTAATCAAGGGTGATAGCATCGCCGCCGGATGCGAGATGAGTTTCCATCGTTCTCTGTCTAATCTGACTGAGTGGACGAAGACGCCTAGTCTCATCCTCCACCGTGAGGTTCGGGGCGATGAAGCAGTTGGCGTGCGCCAGCGTTCCGTCAGAAGGCCCTATCGCGAAGACAGCGTCCACCTCTCCCGGTGCGGCTTCAAGGTCTATTGCGGAGCCCGACTTGGAGGCTATGAGGTAGTTGGCCGAGCTAGATCTTTTTGCTGAAAGCACCACGTCTACCGCGTCTTGAAAGCAGGTTGAACTGAGGATCGTCCGAAGTAGCACATGATATGGAATACCTGGCTCGCCCCGGTCAATGTCAGAGACCAGTGCATTCGTAACCACTCCAACCCCTTCGCTGTTCAGGCCGAATTTCCCGATGAGTCCTGCTTCAACTACGGTGGTGATCGCTGGTGAACTCTCCCCCTCATCGATCTGAAGCACCACGCAGGATTCGGCGGCTGAAGGATGCCAATCCCAGTTTTGCCCAAGTAGTAGCTGTCCAGATTCCGCGGCCTCAGGAAGAACGCAAAAAGCAGTGCACTCAGCAGCTGCTTTCAGCTCCCCGAGTCCATACATTACTTCTGTTCGGACGTTGATTGCGAGGATATCCTCGAAGGCGACCCCGGCGCCATTGGCGATACCCCGCATCTCGTCTATTAGGTCGGAATTGTACTCGGAAATAATCGGGAGGTAGCGGCTCGAGTACTCCTTGACCCGGGCCCAATCCAAACCGGAATAGAACCTAAACAGGTCCCGGTAAATCTCAATAGTCCTAACGATTCGCTTCTTGGCTTGGAGGCCATACGACTCGCCTCGCTGATGCGGTGCTCCACGCACTTTAACCCTCGGATATACGGCCACGGGTCTGGGACTAGTCGTTTTTAGCCTCCTCCACCGCATCCATAGCAGCGGTTCTTGTCCAATTCTAGTGACGCGTTCAACACTCGAGGTGTTCTTGACAGTAGGTGCATAACGCAGTCAGTGTGAGATAGCCCACAACAGGTGAGTCCAGCTTTGAGCAACGTGGAACAAGTCGGCCATGACGAGTCGCAACCGCTAGGTTATGTCGACTTGTTCGCCCTTCTAGAGATGACCCACCAGGAGTACCTCGACAGATTCCGGGGAACCGCTATCCGCCGCGCTAAGCATTGGATGCTGCAGCGCAATGCAGCTGTTGCGCTTGGCAACGTCGGGGATGAATCTGCGCTGCCACATCTCAACGAGGCGATGCTCTCAAACGAACACCCAGTGGTTCGAGGTCACGCGGCTTGGGCAATTGGAAGGCTCGGGACACGACTGCGCATCACGGATGAAGCCGCCCTACAGGCACTAAATGCCGCTCTGCTTGTCGAGTCGGATGAGACTGTGCGAGAGGAGATATCCATGGCGATCCGAGATGTCCAAGCAGTCGACGAGGTGATCGAGGGTCAAGCGACGGTTGAGGCGACCTCGACCCTTCATACGAGCGAGACTTCAAGCTGATCAGCTAGCAGCGCAAGTGTTAAAGCTCGGCCGGCAGATCCATGTGTGTTGAGTACTCGCCCCAGCCGTTCGGATACAGGCGAACATGGTTGAAGCCGGCATCTATGAGAGATACATACGTGACTGCTGCCCGTGGACCTGCATGGCAGTAGACGACGACCTCCGCACTGTCATCCGCCACGACGCTCCCATAGATACGGCGCACGTTTTCAGCATCTAGCCTTCTGGTCTGAGAAGCCTCTCGATCGAAGTTTGAGCTCCATTCCACATGGACGGCTCCAGGGATGTGCCCACCTCGGACGCCGTGGACATCCTTTCCGCTGAACTCGTCCCCGCTACGCGCGTCGACCAGGGTGCTTGTGGCGTCATGTCCCGCTGCGACCGCATCTAATACGGATGCCAGCACCTCTTCCCGCGGGACCGGTACGGGATACTCCACTGGATCAACTACTGCGGGCTCATTGCTCGTTGGGAAGCCTTCACTCACCCACCCTTGGAAACCGCCGTCAAGAAGATGCACTCTGTCTAGCCCGTAAAGGTGCAACACCCAGAGGAGCAACGAGGCAGCCTGCGTGCCATTCTCGTCGACGACGACGATCTCATCACCTGGCTTGACTCCTATCCTTCCCATCAGGCGGGCGAAGGTGTCAGGCGCAATAGGATCGCCAGTTGGAGTCATAAGGAGGGCGGCCGAGAGGTTAACCGAATCAGGAATGTGACTCGCCCGATAGCTAAACGCAGGGCGAGCGTCGATGATTCGAAGGTTGTCCAGTAACCCTGCATTCGAGAGCCATTGTGCGTCCACGATAATTGGTGCTCGCATCGCTCATCAAGCTAACACCCAATCGATGACGACTGGTTCAGCCATCCACTCTCCGTCCCATCGCTGCCAGGGAGTTGCAAGGGTGGGTCGAGTATGATGGTGAATATGAAACAGGCCAGTTGTCTGTTCTTGAGTCTTTCCGTCCTCTTAGGCCTGGTCGTCGCGCCACGTCTTCCCTTGCAGCCGGCCATGGCGGAGAAAGGTGCGAACCCTTCCGTTTTTGTGGAACCGGGCCGAGGTAGTGCTCCCGTTGTATCTCTGATCAACAGCGCTCGGCGGTCACTCAAGCTCGAGGTCTATATCCTCACTGACGGCGCGATCTTTCAAGCACTGCGCAATGCCGTTAACCGGCATGTTTCAGTTCATGTTCTACTCGAACAGCATCCGGAGGGGGGAGATCAGTACGCACAACGCGCCTACTCCGAGCTAAGGTCTGATGGGATCTCAGTGAAATGGGCGAACGAGCGGGCTTTCACCTTCACTCATGAGAAGGCCATGGAGGTGGACAACCACACCGCCGGTATCTTCACGCTCAACCTCAGTTACAGCGGCCTGGAGAGCAACCGAGAGTTCGGAGTGATTGATTCCAGCTCAAAGGATGCAAAAGCGATTGGTTCTATCTTCAATGCCGATTGGAATCGGAAGCCGGCACACCTAAGCGATCGCCGTTTAGTCGTCAGCCCGATCAACGCCCGGTCGTCCCTTACCCATCTCGTTGATTCGGCTAAGCACACGCTCGACCTCTATGAAGAGGAGATGGAGGACTCCTCTTTCGAATCCCATCTAATTTCGGCCGAAAAGAGGAAAGTTCGCGTTCGCCTTATAACCTCGAACAAAGGAAGCGGAGTATCCCGTCTCGTCTCGCACCACGTGCAAGTTGAGATCCTCAATGAGCCTTACATCCACGCGAAAGCCATCGTGGCCGATGGTACTCGCCTGTTTCTTGGCTCCGAAAACATCTCTTCCACATCGCTTGATCACAACCGGGAGCTGGGAATCATGCTGGGAGGAGGACAGGCAAAGACTGTCGAGAAGACATTCCAGTCAGACTGGCGAAAAGCTAAGCATTTTATAGCTGGTCACAGTCTCGAAGACGGAGCTCGACATTTCGGGCATCCTGTCTCTTCCTTCCGTGAAGCGCCGACCAAAGGGTTGCCGTAGAGGTTCGGCTACTCGGAAGAGCCGGAACGAATTTCCCCAGTTCGCCTAGCAGCCTTCAATACGCGACGGCACGTCGGTACCTTCAGGCGATTGTTCGAATCAACTTTCCGGCTCGACTATAAGTGTGCTGTCGTCTCCTTTGGTCGAGTCATGATTGCCAGCCCCGTCCACTCCGTGAAGCCGACCACTACGAGAGGGCACCTTGGCTGGCTCACCACCCATTGCGTCATTGTCCTGACTGCACTGGGAAGCCTCACCTTTGGGGTCGCCTGGCTCAAGCGCCTCGCTACACCGCAACATACCGACTTCGTGGTGTTCTACGCCGCGGGTCGCCTGACCGCTGCAGGGAAGGAGGCCGCTGCCTACAGTCTAGCGGCAATTCATCCCATCGAACGCGGCATTTCTCATCGCGCCGTTCTCTCCCACCTACCGTTTCTCAATCCGCCGCACTTCGCCTGGTTTCTCGGCTTGCTCGCACACACCTCCCTCCATCGCGCCTTTATGGTCTGGACCATCCTGAACCTTAGCGCCTTTGTGCTCGCAGCGCTCTTAACGATCAGACATCTTCAACCCTCCGCTCGACTGCTGGCCACTGTTGGTTTCCTGGGTTGCCTTCCACTTGTGATCGGCACATTACAGGGTGAGAACTCCGGCCTAATCGTGCTAGGACTCGTACTGGTGCTTCTAGGCTTCGGAGACCACCGAATTGGAGCCTCTGACCGAAGCCACTTACTGCAAGTTCTAGGAATGGCGGGTGGAGTATTCATCCTCTCGATGAAACCTCAATTCCTAGTAGTGCCGGCGATCTTGATCTTGGTTCGCTGGCGTGGCCGAGAGTTGACTGCGATCTCGCTCGGACTCTCCGCGGCATTGGTATTGGGACTCTTATCGGGAGGATTCGATGCCTATAGCGGCTTTGTTCGCATGATGATGGATGCGGCGGGGTGGACAACGCAGCACGACTGGGGATCGCGATTCAACTTTTCGCTCATGTCACAGATGCATGCGCTATTCGGGTACGGCCGCCTGCCTACGGGGCTTGGCTTGGCACTCAGCGGCGTCCTAATCATCGTTCTCGTTCGGACTATGGGAAGGGGATCCATCGCCTGGCTCCCCGTAACGGTGGTGACATTGCTTGTTGCCAACCATTTGCTCTTCCATGACCTCGCCCTTGTGTATCCAGGATCGATGGTCGCCCTTGCAGCCGGTATGCGGAGACTGGCCGTACCTGCTCTTCTTGCGCCCTGGGTCGATCCAGTCGTCTACCCTTTCACGCATATTCACCTCTTTGTCTTGGTAGGTGTAATCATCGTGGCTCTTTGGGCTCTTGACAAGGCGCGCGAACCGGCTACCGGTACAATGGGCTGGTCCAAAACGAGGAGTGGTGAGTCGCCTGTATGGAGATTGTTAGGGCTACGGCCATGGGGTTCTGCTTCGGAGTCAGGGACGCGATCGATGTCGTCCGGGAGCTAGGAGAGAACGGCCAAACCGTTTACACTCTCGGAGCCATCGTCCATAACCCCCAGGTCGCCGAAGAGCTCGAGAAGATCAACGTACACGTTATCGACGACCTGGACGAGGCCCCGGAAGGAGCTATGGTTGCGATCACCGCTCACGGTGCGCCTCCCGACTTCGAGCGCCGAGCAGAGGAGCGAGGCCTAAAGGTCATTGACACTACGTGTCCGCTCGTGACGCGAATCCAAAAGACCGCCCTAGATCTCGTGACCCAAAGGTACTCGGTCTTAGTGTATGGCGATGCAAATCACAAAGAAGTGAAAGGCATTGTTGGCTGGACTGACGGACGGGCAAAGGTGATCAAGAAGATGGAGGATCTGAACGGTTGGGAGCCAACTCGTCGAGTCGCTCTAATCGCGCAGAGTACCTCAAATGTCGAGCTCTTCATTGCGCTGGCACAGAAGCTGGTGGGTGAGATGGTTGCAAGAGGCGTGGAGATCAGGGTAATCAACACCATTTGCAAGCCAACGAAGGAACGCCAGCGAGCAGTGCGAGCCCTTGCTAGGGATGTAGACGTCGTGATAGCTGTTGGAGGTCAACAGAGCGCAAACACGCGAAAGCTCGTGCAGGCGGCTGAGGAGGAAGGAGCACGGGCCTACCAGGTGCAGCGTGTCGAAGACCTTGAGGTCGAGTGGCTCCAGAACGCAGACCGTGTTGGCATCACTGCCGGAGCCTCAACTCCCGACTGGGTCGTAGATGAGGTCGTGGCACGAGTTCGGTCCTTCGAGCAGAAGAGTCTATGCTCGGCAACTGGTTAAGTGGTCGAGGTTCGGGGGGATGTACCGGTCAAGTGGGATTTTATCCTCAAGACGTGAGGTGAGGGTGCGGTGAGTAGGACCAGGAGAGTAGTCGTCACGGGGACGGGAGTTTTGTCTCCACTAGGTAACTCTGTCTGCAGGACATGGGAAGCGCTTGTTCGCGGCGAGTCGGGAATCGGCGAAATTAGCGTTTTTGACACCTCGGCTTTTCCGGTGCATATTGCAGGAGAGCTAAAGGATTTCGATGTTTCAACCGTCATGGATCGGAAGTCGGCTCGAAGGATGGATCCATTCCAACACTATGCTTTCGCAGCGACGATTGAAGCTCTCACGCAGGCCGGACTCGAGATAGAGCAGAGCAATGCCGAACGGATAGGAGTGCTGATTGGGTCGGGCATCGGGGGTATCCAGTCGCTAAGCGATCAATTCAAACTGCTTCACGAGCGCGGCCCTGACAGGATTAGCCCGTTCCTCATCACTCAGATGGTGCCGGATCTAGCTCCCGGCCAGGTGTCGATACTTCTTGGGGCCAAGGGGCCGAACTTTGCCATCGTCTCGGCATGCGCCACGGGGGCTCACGCCATCGGCGAGGCCGCCGAGATCATCCGGCGGGGCCAGGCCGACGCAATGATTGCGGGTGGTGCAGAAGCTCCCATCGTCCCGATTGGCCTCGCGGGCTTCTCCAATATGCGAGCGCTCTCAACGCGAAACGACGATCCTCAGGGTGCAAGTCGCCCCTTCGACGCTACGCGAGATGGCTTCGTTATGGCGGAGGGAGCCGGAATTCTTGTCCTCGAAGAGTACGAGGCCGCAATGAATCGCGGAGCTGAGCCCCTGGCCGAGATCATTGGTTACGGCTCAACAGCCGACGCCAATCACATCACGGATCCCGCCCCAGGGGGTGAGGGGGCAGGCCGAGCAATGAGCATGGCGATGCAGCAAGCCGAAATCTCGCCCGATGAGATCGATTATCTCAACGCTCATGGAACCAGCACTCCCGGAAACGATCGAGCCGAGTCGGCAGGAGTGCGAGCTGCATTTGGGGACGCCGCAGGCAAGCTTGCGGTGAGCTCAACAAAATCGATGACGGGTCACATGATGGGAGCCGCAGGTGCAGCGGAAGCCGTTTTTGCCATCCAGACTATCCGCACCGGCTGCATTCCTCCAACCATCAACTATCATCATCCCGACCCCGAGTGCGACCTCGATTATGTTCCAAACCAGGCTCGGGCCTCCAAGGTAGAAACTGCCATGAGCAATGCCTTCGGCTTTGGTGGCCACAACGTATCCCTCATCTTTCGGGCGGCATGACCAGCCACCCAATCCATCGGTCGAGATCTTCTGGAATGCAGCACTCCCTTCGTTGAGCCAGGAAGAGCATGAAGCGCTGGGCCTTCCGGTGGAGACCGTTCGCGCCATCCTGCAAAGTATCGAGGAAACGGATGTCGAGCACCTCGAGCTAGTCTGGAGATCGATCCGTGTTCGAGTCACCCAAGACCCAGCCGGCATAACCGACTCTCAAGCCCAGGGAACCGTCGCTGGTCCGGTTGATACAGTGGCGATAACAGCGCCTCTCACCGGCGTATATTATGCGAGATCTGCGCCGGACCAGCCACCGTTCATTGCAGTCGGTGATGCTCTAGCAGTTGGTCAGACGGTGGGTCTCATCGAAACCATGAAGCTGTTCAACGAGGTGCTGTCCGAGGTGGCCGGTACCGTGGAAGTCATCGCTGTGCAAGAGGGTGATTTGGTAGAGAAGGGCCAGGAGCTGATCGGTGTGCGGCCCGAGAAAGGAGAAGAGGGATGAGGGCGACCGTCAGCGGCTGTGGGATGTATGTCCCCAAGCGCGTGCTTACCAACCAGGATCTCGAGGCCATGGTCGATACGAGTGACGAGTGGATAACACAAAGAACAGGAATCAAAGAGCGACACATCGCCGCGGACGATGAGACCTCATCGTCCATGGGGATCATAGCCGGGCGGCAAGCGTTGGTGGACGCGGGCATCGGCCCCGAGGACGTCGGCCTTGTAATCGTTGGCACCGCAACTCCCGACTTCTTGTTCCCTGCCACGGCGTGTCTCGTACAGAATGCGCTTGGCATCACGGGGGGCGCGTTCGATGTCGAAGCTGGATGCACGTCTTTCATGTACGCACTCGCTATGGCCGCGAGTATGGTGGCATGTGGCGCGCAGTCCAACGTCCTCGTCATAGGAACTGAGGTACTGTCGAGAATTCTCGATTGGACCGATCGAAGCACCTGCGTCCTGTTTGGAGACGGCGCAGGGGCAGTCGTCGTGTCGGCAACTGAAGCGGGAGACTTCGATCCAACGTTTATCCTGGGGTCCGATGGGGCCGGCGCGCAGGCACTCTATGTTCCCGCGGGCGGCAGCAGCCGGCCGGCCGCAGACGAAACAGTCCGTGACCGTCTGCACACGGTGCGGATGGCAGGCCCGGAAGTATTTCGGTTCGCCACGCGTGTCGTGGTGGAGTCGTCCCGGCAAGTGCTAGATAAGCTGGGCCTCACTTCAGAGGACATCGATCTTTTCATCCCTCACCAAGCCAATGAGCGGATCATTGACTCCGCCCTCAACAGGCTGCACTTCCCCCGGGAACGGTGCTTCATAAACATTGAGAAGTACGGCAACACCTCAAGCGCCTCGATACCTATAGCTCTCTGCGAGGCGAAGTCACAGGGGCGGCTCCGTTCAGGGGACCGACTCCTGATGGTCGGGTTTGGTGCCGGACTCACATGGGGAGCCGGTGCGATTCAATGGGATCTGAACGATAGTGCGATGAAAGCGGCCGAGGAGGCAGCAGAGCCAGAGCTCGTCGCCTCGCCTGTGTAGCCGCCTGCTTGGCGTCAACGACTCCCACGTCCAAGGGTGATCGTCCCCCCGGATCCCTGTCATCTATCTTTCAGGTTCATTCCGGTATACTTTCGCCAGAGTCTGGTTGACAAGCGCTGGCGCCAAAAGCGTAAGGAAGGTCGTCGGGTGCCCGGTAGGTCTCCACAGCCTTGGTCCCGGAGGCTCAATAGCAATCGAGGGTGGAAATGGCCTATCAGGATGCAGATCTAACTTGTGTGGAGTGTGGGCAGAACTTCGTGTTCACAGCGTCAGAGCAGGAGTTCTACGAGTCGCGGGGGTTCCAGAACCCCAAACGGTGCTCGCCGTGCCGGGATCAACGGAAAGCGGCTGGGGGAAATTCCAATTCCCGTGGCGCCCGACAGCTTTTCACGACGACATGCTCAAGCTGCGGCAAGGAGGCCCAGGTCCCATTTGTTCCCAGACAGGATAGGCCGGTGTACTGCTCCGAGTGCTACCAACCAGAGGCTCGAAGCAGCTGGTAGGGGACGCAAAGCCCGAATTGCGGGTAAAGCCAGATGAGTCGAGCAGCAGGCTAGAAGAAATCCGCTTCCTACGGGAGGTAGCCAGACATTTGGGCCTCGCTGCGGCAGAATGCCTTATATGGGTCTAGCCGGCGCAACCGTCTTTGGGGGGTACTGACTTAAATCGGGACTCATCATCGACTCAAAAGCTATTGCGCGGTTTTAAGGCCGAAGCGCTCCGTCACCCAGTTGATGATAGTTTCTGTTGATGTGCCTGGAGTGAACAACGCCTCAACACCCTGAGCCTTGAGTGTCTCCACATCATCCTCGGGAATCGTTCCGCCGCCAAACACTACGATGTCACCTGCACCTTGGTCACGCAATAGCTGCACAATCCGCGGGAACAAGGTCATGTGGGCCCCGGATAGAAGACTCAGCCCGATGCCATCGACATCCTCTTGGATCGCGGCAGTGACCACCTGCTCAGGTGTCTGGTGAAGACCTGTATAGATCACCTCAACACCCGCGTCCCTGAGTGCTCGAGCGACTACTTTGACGCCTCGGTCATGGCCGTCCAATCCGGCTTTCGCCATTAGTATCCGGACCCGCGTGTCGGCCATCGAAGCTACCTCCTCACCTCAAGCAGATAAAAGCTAGCATCTCGAACCTGTCTACTAAACAAATGCAGGCTCTCGCCATGTTCCGTGCACGGCCTTTATGGCATCCGTGATTTCCCCGACGGTCGCATAAGCACGGACAGCCTCAAGGATAAAGGGCATCGAGTTCTCATGCCGGCTGACACCTTCCGCAAGATACTCGAGCCTTCGCCTTACCAGATCATTGTCCCGTGACTCCTTGAGAGCCCTCAATCTTCCAACTTGAGCTCGTTCGATTTCGGGATCGATCTTGAGGATTGGAATTGGATCGGTCTCCGGTATGACGAAGTCGTTCACTCCTACGATGACTTTTTCTCCTCGGTCAAGCTGCTGTTGGTAACGGAAGGCCGCATCACCGATCTCCTTTTGAAAGAACCCTTGCTCTATCGCTGAGATCACCCCGCCCATTGCCTCGATGCGGGCGAAGTACTCGAGGGCAGCTTCTTCCATCCGGTCGGTTAGAGTCTCGACAAAGTAGGATCCTCCAAGCGGATCTACAGTGTTCACGGCTCCAGTTTCGTGGGCAATGATCTGCTGGGTTTTGAGGGCGATCTGAACCGCCTTCTCTGTTGGAAGGGCGTACACTTCGTCCATCGAATTGGTGTGCAGAGACTGGGTACCACCCAGTACGGCAGCCAGGGCCTCCAGAGCTGTCCGTACTATATTGTTCTCGGGCTGCTGGAGCGTAAGCGAAACACCCGCAGTCTGCGTGTGGAATCGCATAAGCCATGAGCGAGGGTTTTGGGCTTCATACTTGTACCGCATGAGCCTCGCCCAGATTCGTCTGGCCGCCCTGAACTTCGCCACCTCCTCGAAGAAATCGATGTGAGAATTCCAGAAGAATGATAGGCGGGGGGCGAAGCTATCGACATTGAGACCACGTGCGATCGATTTTTCTACGTACGTCATGCCGTCCGCAATCGTAAAGGCAAGCTCTTGAGCGGCCGTCGATCCTGCTTCACGGATGTGGTACCCACTGATGCTCACCGGGTTCCACCGCGGAACATGTGCTGTAGCATATTCGATACTGTCGACCACGAGATCAACGGAGGGCTCAGGAGGATAAACCCACTCCTTCTGTGCGATGTACTCTTTCAAAATGTCGTTCTGATTCGTACCGCTAAGCTTCTCTACGGAAACACCTTGCTTCTCGCCTACCGCGATATACATGGCAAACAGCACGTTTGCGGGGGCATTGATCGTCATAGAGGTGCTGACTAGATCTAGCGGGATGCCTTGAAAGAGGGTCTCCATGTCTTCCAGGCTGTCAATCGCTACCCCCGTGCGGCCGACCTCTCCAAGTGATCTGGGGTCGTCCGAATCGATGGCCATAAGCGTTGGGTTATCGAAGGCGACGGAGAGCCCGGTCCCACCATGGGCCAGGAGATATTGGAACCGCTGATTCGTTTCCTTCGCTGACCCGAAGCCGGCAAACTGGCGCATTGTCCAGAGTCGACCTCGATACATGTTTTGGTAGATACCGCGGGTGTATGGAAACGATCCCGGGAATCCAATATCGGCGGAGAAGTCCTCATTTTCTCGGTCAACCGGCGAATAGATGGGTGCTATCTCTTGGTCAGAGATCGTCGAGAAGGACGCTTCTCGTTCCTTGCCGTACTGCTTCCGCCAGTCGTCGTAGCTCCCGACGATTTGGCTCTCATCCTTGATCGTCATACTGTTCCCTTATCGATCATTTCATTCCCAGCGGCCGCAACTCCCTGCTGAACCAATAGGGATGCAGCGCTAAAGGGGTCTATTTCGCGATCTACAACTCTCCCGAGGGTCTTTTGGAATGCCTGGCTCTCGCTGGAAGGGCCAAGAACCTCGTCGCGCAGCTGGCGCGCAGCTATCTCCACAATTTGCCCTTCCAATCTGCTCCGCCGTCGAGACACCTTTTCGCCGCTCTCTTCTAAAAACTCCCTGTGTTTTTCAATGGCAGCCCAGAGCTCCTCTGTTCCGTCCTCCCTGGTGGCAACCGTCTTTATCACCGGTGGCGTCCAGCTTCTGGTTCGAGTATCAAGTCGCATCAACTCCCTCAGGTCTGCCACTGTCTTCTGCACCGCAGGGTGATCCGCTTTATTGACGACAAATATGTCTGCAATCTCCATGATGCCGGCCTTGATTGTCTGAACGGAATCCCCTAAGCCAGGCATCAAGACGACAACTGTCGTGTCTGCCGTGTGGGCCACCTCTAGCTCGGACTGCCCAACTCCCACGGTTTCCAGGAAGATGTAGTCCATGCCCAGAGCATCGAAAACATGGGCTGCACGCGAGGCGGCTAGTGCGAGGCCTCCCAGGTGTCCGCGGGTTCCCATTGATCGGATGAAAACATCTGGGTCAACCGTATGGCGCATCATCCGAATCCTGTCGCCCAAAATTGCGCCTCCAGAAAAGGGACTATTCGGGTCAACAGCGATGACACCCACCTTCTTACTCCGTTTTCGTACAAGCTGAATGAGATCGTCGACGAGGGAGCTCTTTCCAGCGCCGGGTGGACCTGTAAAGCCAACCGTATAGGCATGACCCGTATGTGGGTAGATTGCCTTGACGATCGAATCAGATTGGGAGTTACCGTCCTCTATCATCGAAATGGCTCTAGCCGCGGCCCGATAGCTCCCGCGAAGGATGTTCGAGGAAAGCTCGTCTGGATCTGACCAAGCAGCCTGACGGTTGTCTTTTGGGGTGTCATTACGTTTGAGTGCCGTATCAGCCAGCAAGAACGCCACGTCCAATCAGGATTCGTTGGATCTGATTCGTTCCCTCATAGATTTGGGTGGCTTTCGCATCCCGGAAGTAACGCTCTACCGGAAACTCCTTGATGTAGCCGTAGCCACCGAGTAATTGAACTGCGTCAATTGCAGCCCGCATCGCCATGTCGGTCGAAAACAATTTGGCCATTGAAGCAAGCTTCGTGAAAGGGAGACCGCGGTCGCACTGCGACGCCGCCCGCAGTGTCAGAACATGGGCGGCCTCGATCTCTGTGAAGCGGTCCGCAATGATGAATTGAATTGCCTCCTGCTCGGAAATCGCCTTCCCGAACTGCCTCCGCTCCTTGACATAGTCTGTGGCAATCTGCATCGCACCCCTTGCTAAGCCAACCGCCTGAGCGCTGATGCCGATCCGCCCGGAGTCGAGGGCCCGCATGGCGATTTTGAAGCCTTCCCCTAGCTGGCCCAATAGATTTTCCTCCGGGACGTACACGTCGTTCAGAATCACCTCACCGGTGGGAGATCCGTGGAGACCCATTTTTTCCATTGGGCGGCCGAACTCGAGTCCGTCCATTCCCTTTTCGACGATGAATGCCGAAATACCTCGGGCTCCAGGCTCTTGCATGTTCGTTCGTGCAAGAACGATGTAGATATCGGCGATGCCCATATTGGTGATGAACGTTTTTGTTCCCGATAGCCGCCAGCCACTCCCGTCCTTGCGGGCAGCGGTCTTCAGAGAGCCAGCATCTGACCCAGAATTCGGCTCCGTCAGTGCAAACGCTCCCAAAGACTTGCCTGCCGCCATATCTGGAAGCAGCCGGCGCTTCTGTTCCTCAGTTCCTGCGAAAAGAATGGGCTCGCTTCCGACGGATGTGTGAACGTCGAGAATCACTGCGAGCGAGCCTGATTGAGCCGCAATCTCCTCGATAAAGAGCGCGAAGCAGCCGTGGTCGAGCCCGGTTCCGCCATACTCTTCAGGAATGACGATGCCCAGAAAGTCCAGCTCTGCTGCCTTCCTCACGAGATCGGCCGGAAACTCGTCCGTACGGTCAATCTCCTCAGCTCGAGGAGCGACCTCATTCCGGGCAAACTCCCGCACAGCGTCGCGGATCATTTGTTGCTCTTCGGATAGCTCCATGACTATGCTTGTCCGGAGAGTGCGGAACGCGCGATGACAAGGCGTTGGATTTGTTGCGTTCCCTCGTAGATCTGTGTGATCTTGGCGTCTCTCATGTGGCGCTCCACCGGATACTCACGCATGTACCCATAGCCTCCCAATAGCTGTACCGCGTTGTCGCTCACCCTCATCGCCATGTCGCCGGCAAAGAGCTTGGCCATCGCCGACTCTCTGGCACACGAAACGCCTTGCTCACGAAGATGGGCAGCCTGAAGCATGAGACCCTGTGCCGCTTCAATGTCTGTCGCCATATCAGCTAGCAGGAATTGAACGGCTTGGAACTCGCCCACTGGGCGGCCGAATTGCTTCCGCTCCTTCACGTATGCAGCCGATTCCTCAAGTGCAGCTCTGGCGATGCCAATGGCCTGGGCCGCAATGCCGATTCGCCCGGCGTCGAGCGTATCCATGGTGATCTTAAATCCCATACCCTCATCGCCGAGACGGTTATCGATGGGTACCGAAACGTCGTCAAAGACGATATCCGTGGTTGTTGAGCCCCTGATCCCGAGCTTCTCGTAGTGGGTGGTAAAAGAGACGCCTGGCCAGTCCTTTTCGACGATGAAATCTGTAATCCCGCGCGAGCCGGCCGACCGATCCGTCTTGGCGGTAACAACATAATAGTCCGCCTTCTCTCCGTTGGTGATGAAAATCTTCCTCCCCCGGAGCCTATAGCCGTCTCCATCCCTTGTCGCGGTGGTCGTTATCGATGCGGCATCGGACCCTGCCTCTGGCTCAGTCATGGCCAGAGCACCCAATTTCTCCCCGCTAGAAATCGCCGATAGGTACTTCTTTTTCTGTTCTTCTGTACCGAATAGCCACACCGGCTCCCCGAAAAGGGAGATGTTCACATCCATAATTAGGCCCGTCGAGGCGCAGGCTTTACAGAGCTCCTGCACAACAAGAGCAAAGGTCACATAGCTCAAACCGGCGCCGCCGTACTCAACCGGAAATGGTATTCCCATGAGCCCAAGGTCCGCCATCTTTTGGACAAGATCTGCTGGATACTCAGCCTTCTCGTCTATGTCGTGGGCACGCGGTTTGACTTCTCGTTCGGCGAAGTCGCGCACCATCTCAAGGACGCTCTCCTGCTCCTCGTCGAGCGACCAGTCCATTCCGGCTCCTTTGTCAATCTGACTCATTATGTGAGCGTTCAACTATATGAGCCCTCAGCTAGAAACCCTGAGGACGAATCGTGTCAACTGCCGCGACCGCCGACTACAGAGCTATGTGGCACCGTTCAGGAGCTGGACAATGGTGGCCTCGCCTTGAGCTGTTCCACTGCAGATTGAGGCAGCGCCATACTCAACACCTCGTCGTCTCATCTCGTAAAGTAGGGTGCCAAGAATCCGAGCACCGGACGCTCCGATCGGATGGCCGATTGCCACAGCGCCACCATTGACGTTGACCTCATCAGGCTCCATCCCCTGTAGCTGCATAACTGTCAAAGCAACGGCTGCAAACGCCTCGTTGATCTCGAAGAGATGGATGTCCTCCAATCTGATGCCCGAGCGCCGCATTGCGTCGCTCAAAGCGTATGCAGGTACTCTAGCCATGCGGGCCGGCTGATCGTTCCCTTCACCCATGGCAATGAACCGGCCTAAAGGTTTGACGCCCAACTCCCGAGCCTTATTCGCGCTCATTACAACCATGGCCGCTGCACCATCATTGACGCCTGGGGCGTTCCCGGCGGTGACAGTTCCCCCTGGACCAAGGGGCTTTAATCTGGCAAGCCCTTCCATTGTCGTGTCAGGCCGGGGCTGCTCATCTTTGTCGACGACTACTGGTTCCCCCTTACGTTGGGGGACGCTCACGGGGATGATCTCGTCATCGAATTTTCCCGCTTCGAGCGCTTCCTGATATCGCCTCTGACTTCGAAGTGCCCACTCGTCTTGCGCCTCCCGGCTTATTTCGGATTCCGCGGCACCGGCACTTCCGTACTCGTGCATGGCAACGGCACCGATGGGGCACGACAGGCCATCCCTTAGCATGGCATCCAGCATGATCGCATCCCCCATGCGGTAACCCTCTCTGGCCTGAGGTAAGAGGAATGGCGCATTGGTCATACTCTCCATCCCTCCAGCCACGACGATCTCAGCGTCTCCGGCCTTGATCATTTGAGCCGCAAGATTAACAGCCTTGAGGCCTGAGGCACAGACCTTATTTATGGTCATCGCGGAAACCTCGACAGGCAGTCCAGCGCGGATGGCGGCCTGCCGTGCCGGCACCTGCCCCTGCCCCGCCGTCACAACTGTTCCCATAATCACCTGATCAACGGCCCGGCCGTCGATCCCTGAACGCTCAAGTGCCGCCTTGATCACAACGGCTCCGAGGTCAATGGCTGAGACATCCTTTAGAGCGCCTAACAGGCGTCCGAACGGCGTCCGTACAGCGCCTGTGATGACCACATCTTCCATGAAGATCCCTCAGAACGAGGCGAAAATTCGGGCTGAATAACCCTGACCCGCTCGACTCATACTACCAATGAGGTGTCGTCAAATTGGGCAGTCTTGCTTGTGAATCCCTCATCTGTTGTCGGGGCAAATGCACTCCGACATGCATCAATTCCCTCCTGAAACGATGGCTCGTCGGAGGGGCATCCAGCCCAAGATGTAAATTAATAACGTGCACTGTACAGGATCTCGAGTCGCTGCCGCTGGATGGCACTTCCGCTGGCATGACTTGATGGCCCTGGCAGCTATCGTGGGAATGTTGGTGGTTACCGCGGCCTGCGGGGGTCACTCAGCGAAACCTGGCTCGACACCGACACCCACATCGACTCTGTCGATTCGATCGAATGGGCCTCACCGCCCGTTTGCGCCGGTACCCACCTCCTGGCTACCGAATACCACAATTCTCGGCATTTATGGTCGGGCTTTCGGAGTGGCTCCTGTCTTGGGGCGACTCGGCATCGACACCTCTTTTGCATCCATGCAGCGCCAGATCCAACCGTACGAGGCGGGCATTCGTCGCAACAACCACGGCCGCAGGGTAATTGTGGCCGTCGACCTCATCTACGGTATGGCAATGGGCTGTTCCTATGGGGGTGACTGCCTGGAGTACCTCGATCAGGTGGGCACGAACATCGTGAAGGACTACATAAAACCGGCAGCGCGCCGTCACATGCTCGTCATTCTCGAGGATCAGCTGGGCACTTCAACTCCCGCTGCCGAAGTGATGCACATGATTCGGCAGGGGTACCTTAAGTACGATAACGTCGAAGTCGCGATTGATCCGGAGTTTCATCTGGTTCCCGGATATCCAACGCCCGGTATTCCCATCGGAAGCGTCTCTGCGTCGCAGCTCAACCAAGCCCAGATGATCCTCGATCATTACGTAAAGCGACTTCACCTCGTCCATAAGAAGATCTTGATCGTCCACGAGTTCCAGACTCAGATGATTACCCAGCGGTGGCGACTGCGGCGTAACGTGCCCTACGTCGACCCACTAATCGATGAGGACGGCTTTGGAACTCCGGCCACGAAGGCGTCCGTTTACCACACGCTCTTAGGCCCACAGATAAGGTATGGAGTGAAGTGGAGAGGGATCAAGCTCTTCCTCCCGAACCCTTATCTCACGAGCCATACCGATTATCCGGTGATGTGGTGGAAGCAGGTGTTTGGCGGCATGCCTGCGGGTGATGCCGCAACTGGAAAGTACTGGATTAATCCAATGCCCAGCTTGATTGTGATCGCCTGAGAGCAATGGCAAATGGTACAAGCTGAGTCCAGATCGACCAGTGTGCAGCCCGATGGTCCATGTGTTTCTTTGGAACCTTACAACCTCAGCCGGCGAATACTACAGGTCAGAGACAGAAGGGCCGTAGTCCCGATCTATTCAGGGCAGCCTCCGTCCTTGGCTGGCCTTAAAGCTGACTCATGTTCGTCAGTTCGCGACGGGTATCCGGCAGGTTGCTAGGCCTCGCTTCTCCAGGTACTGCTGATGATAGTCCTCTGCCTCCCAGAACGTCGTTGCTTCCGTGATCTCGGTGACGATCGGGCGGCTCCAGCGGCCCGTCCCGCTCATGGCCTCTTTCGACGCCTCCGCCTGGGATCTCTGGGAAGGCGACAGGTAGAAGATGGCGGAGCGGTATTGGGTTCCCACATCCGGCCCCTGTCTATTCACGGTGGTAGGGTCATGAGCGTCCCAGAAGGCCGCGAGAAGTTGATCGTACGAAATTCTTGAGGGGTCGAACGTGACTTCAACGGCCTCGGCATGACCGGTCCGCCCGGAGCACACGTCCTTGTAAGTCGGCTTCTCGAATGCCCCCCCGATGTATCCGACGCGTGTCTTCTCCACCCCATCCAGCTCTCGGAACGTCGCCTCCACGCCCCAGAAGCAACCGGCCGCAAAAATCGCTTTCTCAGATGTCAAGATGTGTCCCTTTCCGCTCCGCTTGATGGAGCGGCTCAAACTGCTATGTCCAAGTATCCCATGAGGACCTTAAAACGCTCACCTGCTCAGAGTCTGCAAACGTCGACGACCTGCTACAACTCGATGGAGAGAAATCGCAGAAGCCTCTTCATGGAAAGCGGCAGCCTGGACTGGAGATAATGTCGCATGCCTAAGCTAGAACGTCTCGAATGGATAGCGCATCTAAGTGAAGGCCGAGGGGTAACGATTACAGACGACCCGGAGGTGAACTCCTTTCTCGCCGAAGATCCCAATGCGCTGCTACTCGGCGTTCTGTACGACAGCCAGTATCAAACCCAGAGGGCCTTCGCGATTCCGTTCGTCCTTCGAGGACGACTGGGCCACCTTGAGATGTCTCGTCTCGCGACCGAGGAAGATCGGGTTCGGGACGCTTTCTTAACGAAACCGGCACTTCATCGCTTTCCCAACCGCTTTGCCACTTTGACATCGCGTTTGGCTGGCTCAATTACTGAAAGCTACGGAGGCGATTCCAGTCAGATTTGGAGAGAATCCATGTCAGTTGACGATCTCGCCGTCAGACTGATGGCCCTTCCGGCATTCGGACCTCAGAAGACTGATTGGACCATCGGAATGCTTGGCCGGATGGGCGTCCTTGACGTTGACGAATGGGAAGGATTTCGGATCGCGGATCGTAATCCCAGCCACACTTAGCGGGTTGCCACCTCAACCAGGGAATGCTGCCGTGCCAACTGACAAACTCCTGGCCGAGAGATTTCCCGGCATCCGAGAGCCGGTCATGCGCTCTTCTGACTCTGGAACTCGAAAAGACAGTCAGGGAGCTTCGGCCTTTCGACCGAAGGCTCCCCTTCTGGATAGGAGGAAGGAATTGGCTAGGATTCAAAGTGCTCTCGAATAATGCTGTTCTGTTGGTCAGACCGATCAAGCAGAAGACGGATCTGGGCCAACAGATTCTGGTGATAGAGCTCGCGTCCGACTTTGCGGTACGTCTCCGGATCATCCGTGTGGTACGCCCGGTTGTAAGCTTCCCAGGCCTCAGATTGGAGCTTGCTCGCCATCCAGACTTTCCTTTGGGAAGCCTGCTGCGAGATGGTAATGGCGTTTGGCTCGGTTCTTCTGTCCATATCCTGCATCTTTAACCTCCCGAAACGATTGGGCGTCTCGATGCCACTATCATGGAGCCCCAGCATGAATGCGAAATGACGATTATGTGAAGGAGGGCTTAATCGAAAAGATGGAGAGCGACAACCGAGAAATCCAGATCCCATCGTATCTGAATCCAGCTTCGAAGGCTTCCGCGTTCATGTCGATTGGAAGCTCTATTTGATCCGGATTCTGTTATGAGGATGTGTTGCTATTCGGGACGTCTCGACAATAGTCAATTCAGACAGAAACTTCGATGAAAGTAGAAACAGATCCTGACTCGTTGAGGCGCCTTCTCTTAGAAGCTCGCTGTTCCGCCCAGAGCATCGGGTTCGTTCCCACAATGGGATACCTGCATCAAGGCCACGTTGCGCTGTTTGAAGCCGCAAAACGGGAGTGTGCACTCGTGGTTGCAAGCATCTTCGTCAATCCGAGCCAGTTCGGCCCTGGTGAAGATTTTCAGCGCTATCCACGCGATCTGGAGCGGGACAAGCGGATTGCCGAGGAGGCGTCAGTGGATGTCTTATTTGTTCCGACTGACGAAGCCATGTACCCTGGAGGCCTGAGCGAACAGAGTGTGTGGATCGATCCAGGCGAAGCAGGGCAGAAGCTTGAAGGCCATCATCGGCCCGGACACTTTCGCGGCGTTGCGGTCGTAGTCGCAAAGCTTTTTCATTTCACCCAGCCGGATCGCGCTTATTTCGGTCAGAAGGATGCCCAGCAAGCGGGGATCATCCGCCGAATGGTGCGCGACCTGGCCTTCCCGATCGAGGTGAGGATCGTCGAGACAGTTCGGGATCCTGACGGTCTTGCTCTCTCATCCCGGAACGCCTATCTCTCTGAGACCGAAAGAAGCCAAGCAGGCGCTCTCAACCGGGCATTGACGCTTGGACGCGATGCCTATTGGAACGGCGAGCGGAGTGCCCAAACAATCGAAGACACAGTAATTCAATACATTCTGCAATCGGCCCCCCTTGGCAAGATAGACTATGTTTCTGTGGCTTCCATGGACGGCTTTGAAGCAATCAGAGGGGAGATGAGGGGCGAGTTCCTCCTTTCGCTCGCTGTGCGTTTTGGCGGCACGCGACTCATTGACAACGTAGTCCTGAAAGACAAGTGCGAACTGGAGGGAGGTGAGTCGCTATAATTCCGCAGCCGACTCGTAGAAAGCTAGCGACGAAAGGATCAGTTCACTAGAATGGCGAACACCCAATCGGGAAAGCACTTGCATCACCGTCTCTTTGCGCTTCTGCTCGCATTAGGAATTGCAGTCTTACTGGCGAGTACGGCTTGTCTGATCGTCGGTAGCCTGACCCGGACAGTCTCCTCCGCCGGCACGGCAGCTCTTCCGAAGGGGACCACCGCTCTCAACGTCGGAGATCTCTTGCAGGGCATTGTCAATAACAAGGGCAAGGTCAGCAAGGCACAGGCGGCACTACTAGAACGTCCTTACATTTCCTTCATTGGTGATTCGCTATCACCCTCTGACGAAAAACTCGCAGGAACCTTGGAGGTAATCATTCCTCCCGGAATCCCGCCTCAGATGACCGACTCCAGCGGCAAAGCGCTCTTTGCCAACTGCCCGAGCAACTGCACCCCTCTTCCATCGACCGCAAACGAGTCGATTGTGGCGCAAATTCTTGTGTCCAAGGGAAGCGCCAACTTTGAAGCGGAAGAGAGCATAAAGCTCAAGGATCTGTTTACTGGCTCCATTCTCGGAATTCATGACTATCCATTGACCATCCCTCTCAAGGGATTCGCCGGCCAGTATCCGCAGGACGATTACACGGGGGACGTATCTCTTTCCTTGACCTTCCCCTCCAAAAAGCAGTTCACCTCGGGTACGACTTCCCTTGTGCGAGCTATCGACGCTGGCCCAGTCAGCAATACTTACTCCGTTTCTGTAACCAAAGCCAACAACTACCAAAAGATCATTTCGAACTCGGCAGACACTTTTTACTTCTCGGCCACTCGTGACTGGTACAACGAGTTCTTTGTCTATGCGGTCTCCTGCGTCCCACTTCTGTTCGCGATCCTGTTTATGCACTTGCTATTTGTGTCGCCAGGGCGTGGGCCGAGGCCCGGGCAAGAGTTTCGAGCACTTTACAGAGGCCCTGGTTGTTTCGGTGTTGTCCGTGCTGCCGCTGCGAGTGGTGCTCGTTCCATCCGACATTAGTGGACTGACACGCGTTGATTTGGTTCTCGGATTCGGTTTGGTGTCGATCGTCGCTGTAGCCGCCGGCAAATACGTGTACGAAATCTGGACCTTGCAGTCAAACCAGCAAGCTGAGGGCGACGGTATAGGGGAGAGGGAGGAGGAGAGCGTGCCCGATCTCGGAAGCGGGGCGACCCTCCCAGCACCTGGCGAGTGAGGAACCGACGGTGCCGGCAATTCCAGTGGTCGGATCTCTAAGACGTAGGAGCTGAGGGCCGGGTGAAGCTGGTGGGCTTAGAGGCCCATCATTCGCGCAATTACGAGCTTCTGGATCTCAGATGTCCCCTCGCCGATCTCTCCAATCTTGACATCGCGCCAGTATCTCGCTACCGGATACTCTTCCATGATCCCGTAGCCGCCATGGATTTGCACTGCCTCATCCGCACATTCGGTGGCAATTCTTGACGCATAGAGCTTCGCCATTCCCGCGGTCATGGCAAACTCCTGGCCTTTGTCCTTCATCCATGCCGCCTTGTAGGTCATGAGACGTGCATGTTCAATCTTCGTTGCCATCTCCGCTAGCTTGAACTGAACAGCCTCGAAGCTCCCTATTGAGCGTCCGAATTGAATCCGTTCCTTCGCATATTTGAGTGATGCATCGAGGCATGCTTGCGCTAGACCAACCGAAAGCGCGGCTACGCTAATACGTCCTCCATCGAGAATGGTCAAGAACTGCTTCATTCCCCGTCCGCGCTCTCCCAGAAGATTCTCCCCTGGTACACGAGCATCGTGAAACGCTAGCTCATGCGTGTCGGAAGCTCTCCAGCCCATCTTGTGATAGCTGTTCCCCACGCTGTATCCGGATGTTTGAGCCGGGACGATGAGATTGGAGATCTCTCGTGAGCCGCTTCCTCCGTCTCCGGTAACGGCCGTAATCGTCACCCCACCACTGATTTGAGTGCCGGAGTTTGTGATAAACGCCTTGGTGCCGTTTATCGTCCACTCATCGCCATCCAAGGTGGCACGAGTTTGGGTTGCTGCGGCGTCGGAGCCGGCATTTGGTTCTGTTAAACCAAACGACCATAGGAGCTGACCAGACGCAAGCTGAGGCAGATACTGTTCTTTTTGTTTCTCCGTACCGAAGTAGACGAAAGGCATCGTTCCTAGTGAAACATGAGCCGCCATCGTTATACCGACTGAAGCATCGGCACGGGAGATTTCCTCCACCGCTAGTGCATACGAGACTGTATCGGCTCCCGCCCCACCGTATTCTTCAGGAACCGGCAGCCCCATAAAGCCCATCTCAGCCAATTGGCTCACGATTTTATAGGGAAACTCCGCATTCTGATCGAAGTGAGCAGCCGCTGGTGCGATCTCTGCCTGGGAAAACTCGCGCGCCGTCTGACGAATGAGTGCTTGCTCTTCCGAAAGATCGAAGTCCACTATGCGGATCGATTCATTGCGACGCTCCGGCTAGATGAGGAATGGAGTGGTCGCTGCTGTTGGAGCCAGAATCACTATTCATCTCGGCGCCCACCATCCGGGCGAGCATCTCATTGGTCTTTCTTTCGCCTTCGAATCTCCTCCGTCAAGGCCGGCACGATCTCAAAGAGGTCGCCAACCACCCCGAAATCCGCCATCTGGAAGATCGGTGCATCAGCATCTTTGTTGATGGCGACAATCGTGTCAGCAGTCTGCATGCCAACCCGGTGCTGAACAGCACCGGAAATCCCCACGGCAATGTAGACCTGGGGCTTTACCGTCTTGCCGGTCTGTCCTACTTGATGCGGGTAGCTGATCCATCCAGCGTCGACGGCGGCCCTGGAAGCACCTACGACTCCGCCAACCTCGGTGGCAAGGTCCTCCAGCATTTGGAAAGGCTCGGGACCTCCGAGTCCGCGGCCGCCCGATACGATGATTGTCGCCTCATCAAGGGCGACAGGCGCACCCTCCTCCCGAACGACATCTCCGAGTTTGACCCTCTGCACAGACTCGGAAGGCTCGTACGAGAGCGGCTCGAGACGCGCTGTCTTTCCCTTTACCTCGGCCTGGAATGCATTTGGCCGCACCATGAAGATTCCTGGGCCGTCACCCTGGATTTCCACTTGCGTGGTGTAACTCCCTCCGAGGATAGTCTCCTCCGCGCGAATCACACCGTCCGACACTTCCAGACCGATAACATTCGCAACTGCGCCAGTCTTGAAGCGAGCAGCCAGTCTTGCTCCAACATCCCGTCCGCTTGGACTATTGACCACGATTACGGCCTGTGGATGGATGGCGTCAATTACCGCGGCAACCGCACCCACCACAGGGTCCGTTAGGTAGTTTCCAAAGACTATCGCCGTCATCCGCATGGACCACGTCGACCCCGTACTCCCCCAATCGATCAGACGAAGCAGAAGCGCCCCGGCCGAGAGCCACCGCATGAACCTCGGCATTCAACTCAACTGCCAGATCAGCCGCTTTTGACGCAATCTCGAGAGCTGTTCGCCGCGGTGAACCGTCCTCAAGCTCTGCAACGATCAGGATGTCCCCGCTCATATGATCACCTTGTTCTGAGCCAAGAAGTCCGCAATCAATCCGGCAGCAACAGTGCTCGACTCGGTGACGATTTGTCCTGCCGCCTTCCCAGGTCTGGGCGTACAACCGACAACCTTACACTTGGACCCGGCTTGGCCTACTGCCCCTTGGTCTAAGCCAAGATCGCCTATGCTCTTGCGGCTAATCTCCTTACGTTTAGCCGACATAATACCTTTCAGAGAAGGGTACCGCGGCTCGTTAATGGCCTTGACCACCGAAACCATCGCCGGGAGCGGGCCGGTCACAACCTGATAGCCACCAGAGATTTCTCGGTGTGCTGTTAGAGTGTCATCATCTGACAGCTCCAGCTTCTGCACATAGCTGACAAGCGGGATATTGAGGATCTCCGCCATTGATCCGGCCAGCAGACCGGTCCGGGCATCAGCACTTTCCTGCCCAAACAGAACGAGGTCGAACGGGGTTGTCTCAAGTGCTTTCGACAGTACTAGGGCGGTGACCCAGGTGTCCGAGCCGGTCAAAGCCTCATCCGTGACAAGGATACCCCGGTCGACCCCCATTGCCAACCCCTTCCTCATCGTTTCCTCGGCGGAAGGGAGGCCCATAGTCAGCATTGTGACCTCACCGCCATGAGATTCCTTCTGTCGAATGGCCTCCTCAATTGCGTACTCGTCGAACGGATTGAGCACGCTTTCGACATTCGCCCGATTAAGCCGGAACCCTTCGTCCAGCTCCTTCTTCGCCGTCGTGTCTGGCACTTGTTTCACACAAACAACGATATTCACGACTACGTCCTCCTCACACACAAACGCCCGCGCTTCCGCGGGCGAAAACCGTGCCAACAGCTAGCTGGCCAATGACCATGCAAGACGATCAACCCAACGTATCACGGAGGCGCGGCGACCGGTGGGTGGACTGATCGAGCCTTTCGTCAATCCACTTGGATAAACCGGCAGTCGCCCAATTTTGTCAGCAGCCGATCAAGCTGTAACTTATCAGCCTAAGGGTGGTAGCGCATACGGGATTCGAACCCGTGATCTCCGCCTTGAGAGGGCGGTGTCCTAGGCCGCTAGACGAATGCGCCTCAATCAGAAACTGGCTGCGGGACTAGGATTCGAACCTAGACTAACTGATTCAGAGTCAGCCGTCCTACCGTTAGACGATCCCGCAGTACTGGCTCACTCTGAAAGTGTAACAATCGTCGTACCGGCGCCTACGGCGTATGCGTGGCCTAGCAAGTGGAAGAGCGTTGTGCCTGTTTGACCACGACTCTGCGAGAATGGGCCAGAAAAACCGACTGAGGGAGACCATGCGGAGGGCCAAGATCAGCGATAGCCAGGGCAACGAGCTTGGTGCGATCGTCGAGGAAGCCGGAAACCTTCGAGGTGAAGGAAAGGGCGAGTCGTTAATTCAGCAGGCTCCCGGCAAGACCTTTGAAGATTGGGTCGAGACCACGCACCATTCGAAGTACCTCAAGCTTGAGGTAGTGGATGACGGAGCGTAAACTACCCGTCAACAGTAGGAGCGCCGTGTTCGAGTTGGGAAGTCGGCAAGTAGCGATCTAGCTGCGAGTCAGGGCTGGGTGGAGCATCTACTCCTGCAGGAATGGGCAATGCTGATGACACCCTGCCGCGCAAACATCTCGAACGTACTCGTTGTCTAATAGAACCCCGCGTGTTCGGCAGCGCATCCCCTCCTGCTCTCGCATCAGGGCGGCAACTAATGGTCGAGTAAGCTCAAGGCCTGGCTTTGTAATGGCCTGCAGCTTTGGACAGGCGGTTGCGGCCGAGCGAGCAAGGCTTGATGCTCTACCAGCATCGACGCGAGGCCTCCGAGGCGGAGCGGGAACACTGGCCGGCGACTCCTGGAATAAGCGGGCTAGCTTCGAATTCCGGGAAAGATAGATCAACTGTCCCCCCTGGGCTGTGGCGGTCGTCTGCTCCATGGTCTTCAGTCTCCCCCTCTTTCCTTGGTTTATCCACTAATTTGAGCTTACCTAGCCCCTAGGCTGAGGGCATGAGGCATTAGTACTAAAGAGGGTAGGAAAAAAGTACCGAATTGCCCCCTTTGGGTCCCTCGGAGATCCCTCCGCCGCCTTACTGGGGTACTACCTACTTACGCGATAGCAACCGACTACCACTTCTGGTCCCCGGTTTGGAGGGCTGCAGTTTCCCACAGCTTCTCCACTGAGGGCCTCCTTCTTGCCCCACCCTGGCTACTTTGGTTACGAAGACAAGGGCGCCCAAGATCCGAATCGTTTTCGTAGATTCATTCAGCACTCGAGGACAGCTTTGTCCCACTCTCCAACGGCCGCAAGGAGAAACCGCACCCGATCGTCCGAGAGCTACGAGCCGAGCTCGAGACTACTGTGCTTGAGGTTGGGCTGGGTTTACCCTCGATCCGACGACAGGACAGGTGAACCGGTAGGCGTCAAGCTTGGAACTGGAAACCTGGGAGTCAAATCAGCGACTTCAGCTCGTATCGTTTGAGCAGATGCTTCATCTTCCAGGCCACGCAGACGCCGATCAATCCAGTCGGCGACCTGATCCATTTGAGTTGACCCCATACCGCGAGTGGTGGCTGCGGGCGTCCCCAAACGGATCCCACTGGTTCTGGTTGGCGGCAGCGGATCGAACGGCAGCATGTTCTTGTTCGTGCTTAGCATCACGTCATCTAGAGCTACTTGGGCCTGCTTCCCGTCGACCTCCGAACCGCGGAGATCCAGCAGCAACAGGTGGTTATCTGTGCCTCCGCTCACGATTCGCCAGCCTCGACCCGCCAGGGACGATGCGAGTGCTTGGGCGTTCTCGACCACCCGTGAAGAGTAGTCCTTGAAGGAGGGATCGAGCGCTTCTTGGAAACAAATAGCTTTGGCGAGGATTTGATGCATAAACGGGCCGCCCTGCATGTAAGGAAATACCCGCTGGTCGACTTTCTTCGCATAACGTTCCTTGCACAAGATCATGCCTCCGCGTGGACCGCGCAGGGTCTTATGAGTTGTGGTGGTTACGAGGTCAGCGAAGGGCACAGGGGAAGGATGAACTCCGGCGGCGACCAAACCGGCAATGTGAGCCATATCGATCAGAAGCATTGCTCCAACACCGTCTGCAATCTCCCGTAGCCGAGGGAAGTCGATGATGCGAGGATAGGCGCTTGCTCCCGCCACCAGCAACTTCGGCTGAAATTCCTCTGCCTGGCGTTCAATTGCGTCGTAGTCGAGCCGCTCTGAATCAGCATCCACGCCATACCAGGCAAAGTGGTACATCTTGCCCGAAAAGTTGAACCCTGCTCCGTGAGTTAGGTGGCCCCCATGACTGAGATCCATAGCGAGAACGCGATCGCCTGGCTCAAGGACTGCAGCATAAGCCGCCATGTTTGCCATCGCCCCCGCGTGGGGCTGCACGTTGACATGCTCGGCACCGAACAGCTGCAGGGCCCTCTCGCAAGCCAGGTTTTCAGCCCGATCTACTACCTCAACCCCGCCATAAAAGCGACGACCGGGGTAGCCCTCGGCGTACTTATCGGTCAGCACCGATCCGGACGCCTCCATCACGGCGGAGCTGGTGTGGTTCTCGGAAGCAATCAAAACGATCTTCTCGCTCTGCCGCTTCTCCTCATCGGCGATAATCGCCGCAGCCTCAGCGTCGGCAATCTGCAGTGCACGGCTCATATCAGACTCCTTCTCCTGTCCTAGTCGGCAGAGATACGGGCGCGTTGCTCTCGGCTGCCTGAATGACAGGCTGATCTGCAATTCGTTCGAGGCGAGTGGAATCAGAACGAAAAGAATTTAATGCCATTTAACGGCCAGTACGAGATAAGAGCTTTCCCAATAATGTCGCGCCGGGGGAGCATTCCCCAAAGGTGAGAGTCATAGCTCTCGGGGCGGTTATCTCCCAGCACAAAGTACTCATTCTTCGGCACTCTCTTCGGTCCGAATGAGTAATTTGTCTTGTACTTGATGTACGGTTCGCGAATGACGCGACCATTTACATAAACGTGCCCAGGGGTAATCTTTATCACATTCCCTGGCACGCCTATCACGCGTTTGATGAAATCCTGACTGGGGTTCAAAGGGAAGCGAAAGACGATGACATCGCCCCGCTGTGGACTCTCCAGGTGGTAATCGATCTTGTTGACGAGAACTAGATTACCCGTGTGAAGTGTGGGCAGCATACTCGTTCCATTGACGCTGAAGTTCTGGATGCCAACGCGGACAATCAGGAAGATGACCAGAGCCAGGGCCAGCGTCTCGGCAATCTCCCGCGCCATCTTAGCCATCCTCAAGGAACCCAGGTCCCCAGATCGTCCGATCCGGCTAAGGAGAGCCTGGACGGCTCTCTACTCCAGCGCTTATCCCCCATTGACGCCTCATCCATCAGTCGCTCTCAAGACTACAGCCCCTTCTTCCGGAGAGAAAGCTCCGTCAATTCCCAACGCGAGCAATTCATCCTCCTCTGAAAGAACTGTCCTGAGATCTAAGACGACATGCCGACGGTGAATCCGCCCGACAACCGGCACTGCTTGCGCCCTCAACTTAGCCGCTAGCCGTCTCGCCCCAAGTGTATGGGTCAGCTGTAGCCCTACCGATGGCAAAATCTGAGCCGGTAATGAGCCTCCACCCACTGTTGACTCGCATTCCACGATCTCAACGCGGTGTTGGGACCTTGGATTCAGACGTCGCACCACTCGCTCCGCCCGCTCGTGCAAGACCGTGGAGGACTGAGCCATCATTTCGACTACCGGTATCCTCTCGGGACGACCTCGCAGATATTCCTGAAGCGTCGCTCGAAGAGCCGCCACGGCTGTCTTATCCGGTCGAAGTGCGCGTGCCAGAGGGTGGCGGCGAACCCGGTCGATAAGTTCCTTTCGTCCGGCGATGACTCCGCCCTGGGGACCACCAAGAAGCTTGTCCGTCGAAAACATGACTAGATCAGCGCCAGCCCGTAATGCCTCAACCGGTGTGGGCTCATGCGCCAGCCCGAACGCCGCCGTGTCGACCAGCGCTCCTGACCCGTTGTCGACCAGCATTAATAGGCCCCTAGCATGGGCGAGGTCGGCCAACGTCGAGAGTGGCACTCGCTCTGTGAAACCGACGATAGCAAAATTGCTTGTGTGCACAGCTAAGATTGCACCGGTGCGTTCTCCGATAGCTGTGGCGAAGTCCGCTACATAGGTCCGATTAGTGGTCCCGACCTCCCGCAAGCGAGCGCCGCTCTGCTGTAGAAGCTCCGGCACTCTGAAACCGTCCCCAATTTCCACCGACTCGCCCCGTGAAACAAGCACTTCTTTGCGTTTAGCAAGGGCAGTTAGGCTAAGCAGCATACCTGCCGCGTTGTTAACCACGAAGGTTGCCGCCTCAGATCCTAGGAGCGTGGTTAGATGGGTTTCCACGTGCTCGTTACGCGATCCTCGAGTGCCATTGGAGAGGTCGTAATCGAGACTCACGTAGCCAGCGGATCTACGGATCGCGTCGCGGGCAGAAAGTGCAAGAGGCGCTCGACCCAGGTTCGTATGGAGGATTGTTCCCGTCGCATTGACCACCTGCCGTGGCGCCAGTTCTAAGAGATCGTGGCCTCGCGCTGTGATGTCGGGGACGATCTTGCTGGCTTCAACTTCCTCTCCTGCAGATACGCGCTCCCGCCAAGCGGAGCAAGCCTGGCGTGCGAGGGCCACAAGAGTTCTGTGATCCAGTTCCTCGGCAAGACGGCTCAGCCTGCCATCCGAGAGGAGCTTATCAACAGACGGTGGCGCCTGTACTGGAGGAGGGCTCAGTGAACCACGAACGACAGAATAACCAGGATAACGATAAGGGTCGGAGCAAGTACTCCTAGGATCCGCAGATCGTGGCGCAGATACCCATAATTTCCGATGACGATCTGAGCTGGAGAGCGCGTTGTACGGGCTCTTGGAGCGTTCGTGCGAGCCGACGTGACCCTAGAGGAGGATGGCCTTGGCGGCCGCGAGGCAGACTCTATGGCTGTGGACGAGCCGATAGGGTTCAACTCAGCCGTGCTATCAGTTACTGACGGTTCGGCCGCAGCTCGAGGCGGCCGTGGTCGAACGGGTTGCCGTCTGGCCCTGGCAGCCCTTGTACTTTTCTTAGGGGGCATTACAAGTGAGCTCCTTCACGGTAGCCTGAAAAGCGACGCTAACGCAGACCCGTCCTTTTATCTAGGACCATCAGCGTATGGGCGGAATTATGCCGCCTCAAGTCTGCGGTATTATACACGGGCCTGCCTCCCTTAACGGTGCGGTGGAGGCCGAAAGACGTCCCGGGAGTGAGTGCGAAAGATGCAAAGTTATGTCAACAGCCACATGTTCGACTTCTGGCTCGGCCTTGCCATTATTGTCGTTGCAGTTTTCTTTTGGGTACTTAGGCTGTCGACTCAGCAGCGACGCCTTCACTCAAGGATGGACTCGATGCTGAGCGAAGTTGAAGGGGGAAACGTCGAGGGCCTTCTGCTCCAGTACATGGAAACCGTCAAGCATCTCTCAGGTCAAGTCAGGAATTTGCAAAGCCGGCTGGACGAGCTTTCCTCAGACGTGCCCAGCATGGTGCGTCATGTCGGGTTGGTGCGCTTCAGCCCCTTTCATGACACCGGAGGAAACCAGAGTTTCTCGCTTGCCATCCTTGATAGTCGTGGTGACGGCGTTGTCATTAGCGGTTTGCACTCGAGGCTGGAAAGCAAGCTCTTTGCAAAACCCGTTACCGGAGCCAAATCCGAGTTCTCCTTGACAAGGGAGGAGGTTCAGGCGATCGAGAGCTCCATGCGGGGAGCGCAGGGACCATAAACGGCAATTCCACTCCATCCTCCCGATCTATTGCGGATTTGTTGTCACCGTGCCTTCTGTACGATCAGAGCAATTCTCGGGAATGTAGCGACATGGTGCAGGCCTGAACCTCGGCGTCCAAGTTGTGGGTCGAATGCCATACGAGTGCGGATGGTCCCCTGGATCGCGTCACTACCGATTGGGCGTAGCGGTCAAGATCAGTCTTGGACTGCTCGTCACGTACTCGGCCAGGTCATAGTCACCATAAATGTGCTCGGTCTGAAGGCCGCATACTTCCGCCAATAGCTCCAGCTCATATCGATAAAGCCAGCGTACGATAAGGGTCGCGGTTTCAGTCGCGACGGTCTGGTGTGAAAGTACATCGTATCTGAGGAGAAGCTCAAGTCGCTGAGCTGCTTCGTCACATTGAGTAGATTCCGTGATGATTAGCTTCCGGCCTTGCGACTCATCTCTAAAGCGTGTGCGAACAAGCCCGTTCTCGTCCGACACCGGCAGACGAAACGGATTCACGACGTCTACGATGAGCATCCCGTCTCCTTCGAGATGACGTTGGGCGGACAACAACGCCGCTCGCTGAGCCTCCAACGTGCCAAGTCCAGTAAGACAGTCGAGCGGAATGACAACCAATGAGTAGTCATGCCCCAATTCAAGGGACGTCATATCCGCCTCGAATAGGTGTAGGTTGGGAGTAGCAACTGCGCTTTCTCGCGCCCTGGCCAACATGGAGGGGCTGTTATCGAACCCCCAGGTCTCGAACCCATGCTGGGCAAGCCCCAATCCGACCCGACCCGTTCCTACTCCGCAGACAAGGATCGATTCGCCGAAGGATCTCGCGAACTGAATGTACATATCGACATCTTGCCGAATGTGACTATGCTCGTTATCGTAATAGCGTGCGACGACATCGTAGACGTCCATGAGAAACCTATAATGAAAAGAAATTCGACATCGAGTTATTAGCCGTGGACAATCCATAGTGGCGCGACTCGTAGCCGAGGAAGTATTGGTGTCCAAGGAAGTCGACCGCGGCGATATACTGATTGTCGACGATGAGCCGGACATTGTAACCTTCCTGTCGGCCGTTCTTACCGACGAAGGCTTTCCTGTACGAACCGCAAGAAACGGTCGGGAGGGCTTGGGAGCTATCCGGTCACAGCAACCATCTCTGCTGATTCTTGACCTCATGATGCCCGAGATCAGTGGTTTTGAGGTACTGGACACGCTTAGGGAAGAAGGGTTGTTGGGTGCGATCCCAATTATCGTTCTCAGCGCCAAGTCGTCGCATAGTGACATACTCGATGCGCTTCACCGTGGGGCGGACGACTTTATCCCGAAACCGTTTGACCTTGATGAGCTCCTGCTTCGTATTCGCGTCTGGATGAACAGGACCAAGGCAGCTGCGACGGGCGTCGATACCGTGAAAGTGCATGCGCTGGCTCCGTTTAGAGTATCAATGGGCGACTCGACACTCATCGATGAGGAAACGGGTGACCCAAAGACCCGCTTCATCCTGAAGTACTTGATCACAAATCCCAACCAAAACGTCGACCGTGAGTCCCTGCTTTACATGACATGGCCTGACCTGGACCGAGCGGTAGCCGCTAAGGAATTCGATGATCGGCTCGGGGCACTTCGGAAGCTGCTTCGGTCGGATCTTCCAGGCCATCAATACCTGGTGGAGGAGGGCGAGTCGCTGCGCTTGGACACCGAGCAGGATTATTGGTGTGATGCCGACGAGTTTGAGGCACAGGTACGCCTCGCAAGTCACGCCCAAGAGGCGGGTGAGATGGACGCTGCATTGGGTACGTTCCTCAACGCTCTTTCCGTGTACAACCAGGACTTCCTGCATGAGAATCTTTATGAAGACTGGCCAAGTGAGCGCCGAGAGAAGCTCCGGGAGCTTTGGATATCCGCTATGTTCCGATCGGGAGCTATCTGCGCCGACCGTTGTGAGTTCAGCGACAGCATTCGCTTCATGAAGCGAGTTCTCGATGCTGATCCCTATCGCGAGAACGCCTATCAGGCGCTTATGCTCTACCTGACCAGGGCAGGGCGTCGCAGTGAGGCTATTCAGCTCTACCGGTACGCCGAACGGCTATTTGCACAGCACCTCGCTGCCCAACCGGCTCCGTCGACTCGAATGCTGTACGAAAAGATCCTACGCGGAGAGGCGGGCTGACAACAGCCGAATCGCTTCTTAGCGTTGATGTAGCTCGAGCACAGATCCTATCCTCAGTCTCGAGTCTAGCGATCGAGTCGGTTGCGATCGATGATGCTCTAGGACGAGTACTTGCCGAGGCAGTGGTCTCCCCTATCGACTTACCTCCCTTTGCCAATTCGGCGATGGATGGTTTTGCTCTTCGCGCTCAGGACACGATATCCAGCGAGCCGTGCGTAAATCTTCGTATGAGCGGAAGCATCGCAGCCGGTGCTCGGGAATCTGCGTCCGTATCGCCTGGGAACGTCGCCCGGATTATGACGGGAGCGCCCATGCCTGAAGGGGCCGACACGGTCGTACCGTTTGAAGAGACTACGACCGAAGACGAGTGGGTCCGTGTTCCTTCCAACCTCTCGCCTGGGTCAGCCGTCCGCCCTGCCGGCCTCGACATCAATGCGGGAGATACCGTGCTCGAGCCGGGTATCCGCCTTACAGCTAGACACATTGGCCTGTGCACTGGTGTCGGAAGGGGGGCGCTCAGCGTCTATAGGCGACCGGTAATCGGAGTGCTTGCCACTGGCAATGAGCTCGTGGAACCGGGTTTGTCTCTCGCTTGGGGGCAGATTTATAACAGCAATGCCCATGCACTTGCCGCAGCCGTTCGCGAGCTCGGGGCAGAACCGAAAGTACTGGGCATGGCGAAAGATGATCCAGCCGAGCTTCACCGAGTGTTGGCGAGCTGCGGAGATCTTGATCTCCTCGTAAGCTCTGGAGGCGTCTCAGTCGGTGACTTTGATTACGTGAAAACTGTGCTGGAGGAAACAGGCGAGATCGAGTTCTGGCGAGTACGTATGCGGCCTGGAAAGCCGCTCATGTTCGGGTGGTTGAATTCGATCGGCCAGAGCAGAACCATGATTCTTGGTCTTCCGGGCAATCCAACCAGCACAATGATTACCTTCTATGTCTTTGCCAAGCCCGTCATTCTCAAAATGATGGGTCTTATGAATCCACTCCCCGACGCCCTCGAGGCTGTAGCGGACGACACCTTAGACAACGCGGGAGGTCGGGAAACGTTCTTTCGGGTGTTTATCTCGGCTCGCGAAGGCAGACTTCACGCCCGACTTTCCGGCTCACAAGATTCATCCCTACTTCTTCCCCTGGCAAGGGCAAATGCGCTAGTCAGGGTCCCGGCCGATGTCTCTCGAGTCGATCCCGGTGAGTCGGTGCAGGTATACCCACTCGAGACGTAGGCGGAGCCTGCCTTTCGCGGAGAGCCTCAGGCTAGGGCAGCGAGCCCAGGGGCATACTTAGACCTGCCAAGATCCTCAAGAACCGCTCCCATATCGACTCCCTGCTCCAACACCGGCTTCCATAGATCGCCAACCTCGCTCAGACGTTTGGAAATCGTCTTAATCGTGAAGGCGCGAGGGTTAAGGTGTTCGTTCACCTCCTCCCAGAGAAGCGGTGTGGAGACTGTGCCGTGAGGCTTGGGCCTCGCGCTGTACGGCGCAGCTAAGGTCTGGCCGTCTCGGTTTTGTAGGAAGTCGAGGTAGATCTTGCCGCGTCGCTTGGCCGGCATCCTTTCGAGGCTGGTCACAGCAGGGTACTGAGAGTGCACGAGCCTTGCAAGGAGCTCGGCAAACTGCTTCGCTTGCTGGTAGGTGTAACGAGATTCCATGGGAATGTAGATGTGCATCCCTCTCGAGCCTGTAGTTTTGCAGTAGCTGGGGATCTCAAGGTCCGTCAGGATTGCATGAGTAATGTTGGCGCACTCTACGACGTATTTGAAGTCGATGTCCAACGGATCTAGATCGAGAACAATAAAGTCCGGTCGGTCGAGCGAATGGGTTCGCGAGCTCCACGGATTTATTTCAATGCAGGCCAGATTGGCGAGATAGATCAACGTTGCTTCTTCCTGGCATACCAGGTAGCGGACGTCCTTTCCGTGGGTCGGGGAGTAGACCGAGCACGTCTGGATCCAATCAGGAGTCTCTGCTGGCATGTCCTTCTGGAAGAAGCCCTTTTGATCTATTCCGTTCGGGTGCCGGTGAAGGGACTCCGGCCGGTCCTTCAGATACGGAAGGATGTACTCGCACACCTCCCGGTAGTAGCTTATGAGGTCACCCTTTGTATAGCCTTCTTCCGGCCACAGGACCTTATCAAGATTGGTGAGCTTTAGGCGGCGGCCGTCGACATGGGTTATGACGTCTGAGGACTTAGCGCCAAACCGCCGGTTCCCTTTAGAGGGCGGAGTGGCTACGACAGGCGCCGCTTCCTCTCTGACGACCGACACCGCCTCTACCTCTGGAGCTAAACGCCTGAAGACGGGCTGACGCATGATTCCGGCGCTTGTCCAGCCCCGCAATTCAATCTCACAGACCACCTTAGGCTCTACCCAGTGCACGGGAGCATTGGTCTTCGGTACACTCTCAAAAGGACACGTCGGGGTCTGCAATGGCTCCAAAAGGTCGATAACCTGTCTCAATCGAGCGTCGTCGAACCCCCCACCTGTATGGCCTGCGTAGCTCAAGCTCTTACCCTCGTACATCCCCAGAACTAGAGCACCAAAGTGCTGACGTCCTCCTCGGGGCTCCGTATATCCGCCGACGACAGCGAAGGTGGTGTTCAAAGCCTTGACCTTCAACCAATCCGAGCTTCGCTTGCCCTGAAGATAGGTACTGCCTGCATTTTTAGCCATCATGCCCTCAAGTCCAGTAGCTTTCACCACTTCGAAAAGAGCTGTGCCCTCTTCGTCGATGTGATCGCTCACCCGTACCCGGCCACCTTCGCCTATCAGCTGCTTGAGAATCTCCTTACGCCTTCTCAAGGGCAAGCCCTGCAAGTCGTGGCCATCGAGGAAGAGGATATCGAACACGTAGTAGATCAGAGTGCCGGAAGGTCTACTCTGATACTCTTGAAGCCTTTGAAAGTGAGACTTACCCTGCTCATCGACGACAACGATCTCACCATCCAACACGGCGGCGTGTCCGAGGAGGCGGAGCGCATCCACGACCTGCGGGTATTGGTCGTTGAGGGAGAGACCGTTACGTGAGCAGATGGAAACTTCCGCCTCCGGTTGAACTCGAGCGATAGCGCGATATCCATCCCACTTCACCTCGAAGAGCCAACCTTGGCGGTCAAACGGCTCGGCCACTTCCTTCGCAAGCATTGGCTGGACACTCTGTGGCATTGGTCCTCGCGGGGCGTCTTCGACATCTATGGCCGCATCACCTTGGTTGGAAAACCAAACCTCACCGGCTTGAGAGGCCCGCTCGGCAATCTCTGTTAAAGATCGTCCTGTCAGTACCGAGCGATCCTGTTCCAAGACATTGCTCTCGGAAGCAGTCTCGTCCTTACGCTTTACAAGTAACCAAGCGTTCTCTTCTCCGTTCCGACCGCGAACTTTGATGATGTCGAATATGCCGTGCAGCTTCTTGCCTCGGAGAGCGAAGGCGCAGTGCCCTTTGTGAAGCCCAAGCCTTATCGCATGGCCGATGATCTCCGGATCATCACCCTCGGGGACGGTATACTCGCCTTCATCCCAAACCATTACGGTGCCAGCTCCGTAGTTACCCTTTGGAATAATCCCTTCGAAAAGCCGGTAGTCCATCGGGTGGTCCTCAACCATCATCGCCAGCCTCTTATCGTCTGGATTCATGGATGGGCCTTTGGGCACTGCCCAACTCTTCAGCACACCGTCGACCTCAAGACGGAAATCATAGTGCAGACGTGTTGCCTTGTGGAGCTGTACCACGAATCTGGGCAGCGTCAGACTCGGGTCACCTCCAGCCGGTTCGGGCGTCCGATCAAAGTCCCGCTTCTCGACATACTTTTCGAGTGGCATCTAAGTCCCCGTTGAACCAGTTTCCCCATTCTCTCGAAACATAGTCGGGCACTTTCCAGGCCGCATAACCGGGACTGCGGCCTTATCACAACTCGGAGAAGTGTTTTCCGAGCTACAGGAAAGGTCGAGCTACGACGAGACGTAGATGTCGACCTTGGCCCTAAGGTAACCTAGGTTTCTCGGAAGCCAGACTTTGCTGGACTAGCGACCTGACCCGCCGGCCCCGGTGTGGAGCTTCCGTTCGATAAGTCGATTTTGCTCGTCGCTTTTCGCATACAGTGCCCGAATCCTCTCCTCGGTAACTCGTTGGTACAGCTTGCTTCCTACTTCCCGAAAGGGAAGGGAATCGTCAGAGTGGAAGCCCTGGTTGTATGCTGTCCAAGCAGCCGATTGCAGTGCGCGAGCCATGACGCTGTGATAGAGCCACGGTAGCGAAGACTTCAACGGTTCCTCTTGTGATTGAGGCATGCGATTGGCTCCTGAGTCTTGGGCCTACGACGTATGAACGTCACACTTATGGCTGGGGCCTTAAGAATGTCCGGTAAAGGACACGGTTGGGCCGCCCTGAACGGGCTATCAATGTCCTTCTTGACTCTCTGAGAGACTGAATAGAGTTGCCATTGAATGGTGGCCCGGAGCCTGCTGACCTCCGATCTGGGTGCGTGCGGGATTCACATGTACTGGCTGGGGAGGGAAGTTGGCAACTCTTATCCGTGGGGCCCTGTCACGCCGATCGGATCCCGCTACAAGGCTGCTTTTCGGTCAGCTCATCATGTTCACCGGCATCGCAGCCGTATTCCCGATTGCGCCGCTCTATGTGCGCAGTCATGGTGGCGGCCCTATCGCCGTGGCATTGTTTATCGCCGGTCCTATGGTCGCCAATACGATAGCTCAAGTTCCGGCGGGTTATCTCGTCGACCGAATTGGTCGAAAGCCCGTTCTCATCGGTGCGCGTCTCATCTTCGCCCTCTTGTCTTTTGGCCTATTCGCCAACCTTGGCCCCCTTTGGTTTCTGGCCCTACTTCGATGTGGACAGGGGTTTACTGGTGGGGCCTACGTGCCAGCTCTTCGAGCCGCTCTCGCAGACCTAACACCGGCTCATGAGCGGGGACAGCGATACGCCCAGCTGCAGGCCGTTGAAATGGCGGGCTTGCTGGTGGGGCCCTTCATCGGAGGTGCAATCGCGCTGTGGACCTACTCCGCCATCTATCTTTGCTCTGGATTGGGAACGCTAATTGGTGTGATGGCGCTATTTCGGCTTCCTGAGACCAGGGGGCATTTGGAAGAGGAGGAATCGGGCCCAGCGCCGAAGGGCTGGTGGCGAAGCGCCCCGGTCCTCGTACCTAGCCTTGCCCTTCTGGCGGCAGGCGTCATGTTTGCCATGTATGACGTGGTGTGGCCGCAGTACCTTCAGGCCCGGGGTGTTGGGCCTTTCTTGATCGGAGTCTCAATTAGCACGTTTGCCATTCCCGTACTGCTTCTAGCAAGACCAGCAGGTAAGTTGAGCGATAGAGCGAACCGCCGACTGCTGGTTGCAGCCTCGTTTCTTCTGGTGGCACTATGCGCCTCTCTCTACCCCTTTCTTCGTGCTTACCCCGTCATTTTGATCGTCGGCCTTGTGGAGGCATGCGGATTCGTGGTTGTCGAGCCCACTCTCTTTGCGGTGATCAGTGAAGCTACAGCTCCCGAAATTCGCGGGCGCGCTATGGGCATGGGAGGGTTCTTTCAATTCGGCGGGAGCGCAGTGGGAGCTGGATTGCTCGGATCGCTTTATGGCGTGTCGGCGGGAATACCCTTCTGGGGTGGCGCCGCAGTTTGCCTAGCCGCAGCTCTGCTAAGTGTGGCGTGGCTCCCGCTGGGCCGGCTACGTCGGGCGCAGCCCGAACCAGCGCCGCAGATCAATGTGATTGATCTCGAATCACGAACCTAGGGAAAGGGAATGTCTGCCGTCGCGCCTACACCAAAGCGGAGACGAAGGCAGAAGAACATTCGCGGTTAAGCTACTTTCTCTTTTCGTTCCCGCTTCGGCTTCTCGGATGCCTTCTTTGGCTGGCTCTCTAGACTTGCCTTCAGCAAGGCAACCAGATCCGTGACCTCTGGTATTTCGGGAGCCGGCTCTCCAGCCTCAGGCTCTTTCCCGGCAATCTTCGCGTGTATCACTCGAAGCAATTCATCCGAGTAGGTGTCGTGGTACTGTTCGGGCTTGAAAGGTTCGGTCAACTGGTCGATGAGGGCCAACGCCATGGATAGCTCTCTGTCTTGGACCTCGACATCCGGCACCTTCAGTCCCTCTGGTTTCCGGACGTTCTGGCTGAAACGGATCTGATCCAAGACAAGAAGGTCTCCGTGAGGCTTGACGACTCCGAGCTGCTCCCGATTGCGAATGACATATTTCGCCACACCGACCTTCCTTGACTTCTCGAGCGCCTCTCTCAAGAGGCTGTACGCTTTGTCCGCACCCCGATCCGGCTCAAGGTAGTAGGGTTTCTCGAAGTAGATACTGTCGATCTCGTCGACGCAGACGAAATCAATAATGTCCACTGTCTTGGTCTTCCGGGGGCTCGCGCGTTCGAAGTCCTCATCGTCAATGACGATGTATCGGCCGCGTTCGTATTCATATCCCTTAACGATGTCCGACTGCTTGACCTCCTCCCCGTCCTCCTTGCAGACCTTCACGTATCCGATGGGCGAAAGGTCAGCCTTGTGAAGCATGTGGAAGTCGAGCTGATGGTCTTCCGTGGCGCTGTAAAGGCGCACTGGGATGTTGACGAGGCCGAAGCTAACAGCGCCGGACCACATAGCGCGCATGCCTGAACTCCTTTTACGTTGGAAGCTCCTAGGTCACTTCCGCCCCCGGCGGGAAGCAAGAGCAATTATTGACCCATTGTCCCATGGCATAGAACACCTGTGCTCATTTGGACGTCGCTTCGATAGAGACGCTCCAGCTAATCCCATCGTTGGGCCTGATCGCTTGAGCCAAGGCTTCTGCTTCGAGTTAGGCTCCCAGCGCTTCTTCAACGTTGAGTCTTGCCTCGGGAACGATGGCACTGATCTCTGCTCGTAGGTCCTTCGTTAATCTCACACTGTCAACCGGGAGCTGAACGGCTCGCTGACTTCCGCCGCTGTGGATGATGAGCGACACCTGGTCGCGGCCCCCGTGCTTGAGGATGCACTGGTAAATGGCTTGGAGCCTGTTGAGATCTTGCTGCCGATTTTCGGAGCGATAGAAGTCAATAACCAGCTTGGCTGGTTGAGTTCGAGCTACAGGCTCTTCCTTCTGGCGGCCCTTAACCGGGAAGGGAATTGGCTCCTTTATTGGAGGTGCGTCAAGCTCAGGATCCGACATTTTGGATTCTAGCTCCCCCTCCATGCTGTCTGCTTCGATTTCCGCTGACTGAAGGGTCAAGATTTCGTCTGCCCTTATTTCTGCACGGCCGTCGGCAACCTTAACAACTCCTTTGATCACGACGACAGCATCATTTCGAACTAAATGCTGGTAGTTACGGAATATCCGTGGATACACCACCACATCGATGCTGCCATCGAGGTCGTTCAGCTCAGCGGTGGCCATTTGATCGCCTTTGCGTGTCGTGAAAGAGCGAACCGCAGCCAAAATCCCGCCGACGGTGACTGTCTGATCTTCAAGATCGGCATCGATCTCGCTGAGAACAATTGCTCCCATCCGTTCCAGATTCTGTACAGCGTCTTGAAGGGGGTGGTGCGAGAGATATGCGCCGATCATCTCCTTCTCCCACCGAAGCCAGCTGGTAGGGTCGTTGTCTAGGTGCGGCTCCAGCTCAGGCTCGAGGCTTGCAACATCGGCCTCACCGAAGAGGCTTACCTGTCCGCTCGCGGCATCCCTTGCCGACTTGGTTCCGTACCCGACCAGCCGGTCGAGGTTAAAGTTCAATCGTGCCCTGTCTCCAAGCTGGTCAAGCGCTCCGCACTTTATAAGCGACTCCAACGTCCGCTTATTCACCTGTTGCCAATCGATCCGCCGACAAAGGTCTCCGACGGAGGCGTAAGGACCGTTTTGTCGCCGCTCTCGGAGCAACGACTCGGCCGCCAGTGAGCCCACATTACGGATCGCACCAAGACCGAACCTGATCCCACCATTCTGGATGGAGAAGTCGACCTCGCTAAAGTTGACATCAGGTGGAAGTATCGGGATCTTGAGACGGCGGCATTCAGCAAGAGCTTCGGTGACTTTCTCCGAGTTCTCGCGCTCGGCCGACAAGAATGCGGCCATGTACTCCACGGGATGATGCGCCTTGAGGTAGGCTGTCTGACAGGTGAGGATGGCGTATGCGGCGGAGTGTGCTTTGTTGAACCCATAACCCGCGAAGTGCTGAATGATGTCGAATAACTCGTCGGCCACCTCAGGATTCGTGCCTTTAGTCGTAGCGCCCTTGACGAAATCCTTACGGTACCGAGCCAGCAGCTCAGGTTGTTTTTTCGCCATGGCTTTGCGCACGAGATCGCCTTGCCCCATGGTGAAACCTGCAACCTCTACCACCATCTGGACGACCTGTTCCTGGTAAACGACAATCCCGTACGTGTCTGCCAGTGCAGAGGCAACGCTGGGATGGGGGAAGGTAACAGGCGCGGAACCATTCCGCCGACGCACAAACTCATCGATGAACTGCATGGGGCCTGGCCGGTACAGGGCAATCAATGCCACGATGTCGTCGAAGTGATCAGGGCGCATCTCTCGCAATAGCCGGCGCATGCCGCTTCCGTCAACCTGGAAGATGCCAAACGTCTCTCCACGGCCGAGAAGCTGATACATGTCGGTGTCGTCGAGCGGGATGGTAGAGAGATCGAAATGCCTTCCGGTTGCCTCTTCCACCAGTTTGGCCGCACGTTGCACAACCGTAAGCGTGCGGAGCCCCAGGAAGTCCATCTTTAGGAGCCCAAGCTTATCCAATGGCGCCATCGAGTACTGAGTCGTAACAGCGTCGGCCTTTGGCACCTTATAGAGAGGCACGTGCTGAGCAAGCGGCTCCGCCGAAATGACCACTCCCGCCGCGTGTGTGGATGCGTGACGCGAAACCCCCTCCAGATCCCGCGCGTTGTCGACGAGCGTCCGAACTGTGGCATCTTGATCGTAGGCCGACTTCAGCTCAGGTACTTCCTGCAGCGCCTGCGTCAGGGTTTGGTTCAACGGAATAAGCTTTGCGATCTGGTCAACAGTTGCAAGCGGCACTCCAGTAGCGCGACCAACGTCTCGAATGGCGGCACGAGCGGCCATCGTTCCGAAGCTGATGATCTGGGCAACGTGGTCACGCCCAAAGCGCTTAGTGACGTACTGGATTAATTCTTCGCGGCGGTCGTCCGCGATATCGATATCGATGTCGGGCATCGACACTCGCTCAGGATTGAGAAACCGCTCGAATGACAGGCCCAGTTCGACAGGATCTACATTAGTGACCCGGAGCGCGTACGCCACGATACTTCCGCCTGCACTTCCCCGGACCCCGATTGCAATCCCATTTCTATGCGCGAATTGGATGAAGTCATTCACGAGAAGCATGTAGTCGACATAGCCCGTCTTTTCGATCACCTTCAACTCATAGTCAAGGCGTCGACTCACCTCTTCCGGCAATCCACCCTCTCTGTCGTAGCGCTCCGTCAAACCGGTCTCCGCCAGAGTGCGGAGGTGGTCTTTCGGGGTGACTCCGGCCGGAACAGGAGGCTCGGGAAGAAGTTGGAATTGGCCAAATTGCAAGTCTAAAGAGCAGCGTTCCGCAATCGCCATGGTGTTCTTAAGAGCGCCTTCAACGTGTCCGAAAAGCTGCTCCATCTCTTCTGCAGACTTGAGGTAAAACTCTCGGCTGTCCATCTTCATCCGCTTTGGATCCGACATGGTTGTTTGGGTCTGCACGCAGATGAGAACTTCGTGTGCAGCGGCATGCTGTGGCAGGACGTAGTGGACATCGTTCGTCGCAACAAGCGGCACGTTCATCGACCGGCTGAGCTTAATGAGCTCCTGATTGAGGTCGGCCTGGAACTCGATTCCGTGGTCCTGGAGCTCCAGGTAGAAGCGATCCCTGTAAATCGAGCGATACCACTCGATTAGCTCGCTAGCGGCGTCTGTATTCTGATCCATGATCGCTCGGGATATCTCACTGCTCGCGCATCCCGAAAGACAGATGACGCCATCGCTGTGCTGCTCCAGCAGCGCATGGTCAACCCTCGGCTTTCGATAGAAGCCCTGGAGGTGAGCTTTTGTCGTGAGCTGCATCAGATTCCTATAGCCGGCCTCGCTCTCCGCCAAGAGAGTGAGGTGGAAGGCGCCGCCTGACCTCTCCTGATGAGGTCCCGCCGACACGTATGCCTCAAAACCGACAATCGGATTGATGTCACGCTCTTTGGCGGCCCCATAGAAATCGATGGCGCCAAACATGACACCGTGATCGGTGAGTGCCAGCGAAGACATCTTGTGCTGGCGTGCCTGATCCGTCAGGAGCGGGATCCGGCCAAGGCCGTCAAGCAGACTGTAATCAGAGTGCACGTGGAGATGAGTGAACTCTGTCACGCGACTCTCCTCAAGAGCAAAGCAAGGTCTCCAGTAGCATCCCGAGCCATCCTACCGGACGACGGCGCCCGTTCGCGAATCATAATGTCTCCAAACACAAAGCGAACCGGAGAGCCCCAAGAAGGCCCTAAAAGAACGGTACCTAAGTTTCCCCGGGTGGGCGTTAGGCTTTCACAACAACAATGGTTGCAAGACACAGACGGAGATTCCGTTGTTACACGGACATGCCGTTTGCTATCGGCACGATCTCATCTCTCAGGATCTCGAATGGTTCTGAGTCAGCAACGTTCGGCATATTGAAGATGGTGTGCTGAATGCCGATTGATGCAACGTCGCGGAGAAAATCCAGTACGTCCGAAGGCGTCATTGAGCCGTCTCGACCATCCCTGGTTAGATGTAGCGTTGCCAGACCCGTCTTCTCAATCTCCTCGTAGGGACGTCCGACCGCCTGACAATGATCCTTCAGCACTTCCAGCTTCCGCGTCAATTCATCCGGGCCGACCGCTAGAAACAGGTTGCAGGCATCGGCATACTTAGCCACTAATTTCAGCGTCCTTCGCTCTCCAGATCCCCCGATAAGGATTGGCGGGTGCGGTTTCTGAACTGGCTGCGGAGAATTGAGAGGCCTACCGAGCTGGTAATACTCGCCCTGATATGGGCTCTCGTCTCCTGACCACATCTGATGGACAATTTGAAGGGCTTCTTCAAGCCGCGTTAGCCGTTCCGGCACGCTGGGGAAAGCCACGCCGAGACCCTCGTGCTCTTCCACATTCCAGGCTGCACCAATTCCGAGATAAGCCCGACCACTTGACAAGACATCAAGTGTGGTGGCTGTCTTCACTAAGATTCCTGGATGTCGGTAAGTGACTCCGGTAACCAGAGTTCCCAGTCGAATTCGGTTTGTGCGGGCTGCAGCGTAGGCCAACGCGCTCCACCCCTCTAGCATCGGCTCTTCCGTGTTCCCCACCTTTGGAATCTGGAAAAAATGATCCATCACCCAAAGGCTGTATAGTCCAGCCCGCTCGGCTCGCTCAGCAATTAGTCCGAATCGCTCACCAAGACCTACTTCGTTCTCCGGCCACGTAAAGTTTGGTACCTGTAATCCCAGCCGCATGCCGCTCCTCCAACGTCTCTCAATCATGCTAGCCGGTTGGAATCTGGCGTCGTGGATGGATATCTGTGAGGTCTCGAAAGTCCGATCACCTGGGAGGGCCGTAGAAGAAGATGATGACGGCGAGAAAGTGCTGTTCTACAGAATTCGCTTACCCATGGCCGAAACGACAAAGTCCAAAGCCATCCTGGCCGTCTGGTTGTGGGTATCCAGGATGGGGTTAACCTCGACGACATCCATGGATAGGAGATTGGCCTGAGAGGCCGCCGTTTCCATGGCAAGTTGTACTTCTCTATAACTAAGTCCTCCGGGTACGGGGGTGCCAACACCTGGTGCTTCGTGAGGATCGACAGCGTCGAGGTCGAGACTAAGATGAACACCATCAGGAGCGGAAACTAGGTCAACAGCCTGCTCAATCACAGATCCCATGCCCAGGCGATCGATTTCTGACATCGTGAATACGTGCAAGCCCGACTCTTTGAGCAATCGCCGTTCGCCCGAGTCCAGCTCCCTAACGCCAACAAGTGCAGCCCTCTTGGGATCGACCGTGGGCCTTCCATGCTCAAGATCAACCATCCGGGGATCACCAAAGCCGGTTAAGGCCGCCAATATCATGCCGTGAACATTACCGCTCGGCGTCGTATCTGGAGTGTTAAAGTCACCGTGCGCGTCGATCCAGATCAGTCCGATACTGCGGCCCCGCGCGGCGCCGGCCACCGACCCCAGACTGACACTATGGTCGCCACCGAGGACCAGGGGAAATCCCCCCCGTTCGATCACCGCGGCGACTGCGTCTGCAATGCTGCCGGCCATTCGAACGATCTCGTCAAGGTACTTGGCCCGGGCAGATCCAGGTTCGACTTCATCGCCGAGCATGAGGGGAAGATTTCCTAGATCGACAACCTCGTGGCCGGACTCCTCCAAATCGGCTCGCAATCCGGCGTATCGAATCGCACTCGGGCCCATGTCAACACCGCGTCGATCAGCGCCAAGGTCCACCGGCGCACCCAATACTTCAACCCGTTTCCCGGCGACCACCTGCTACTCCGGTCTCAAGCCGACAGCGCGGAGAGCCTCCCCGGCACGATCTGGCAATCGACTGTAGTCCAGCGTCAAGTCATCGAGGGCGACGTCTAATTCCAAATCACTCCGTATCGTTACGACAAGCTTCAATCCCTCCACTAGCCCCCGCCCGCCTTCCAAGGCTCGACGATATCGCGTCGGAACCGAATCTAGGTTTTCATAAATGTTCTGCACAGAATCGAACTCCTTAAGAAGGGCAATTGCACCTTTGTCACCGATTCCATCGATGCCTGGAATGTTATCGGAAGCGTCTCCAGCCAGCACTTTCCAATCCACAATCTGATGCGGCCGAACACCCAATCGCTCAGCGACTTGATCGATGCCGATCTCGAGTGGTGCCTTTCCTGGGATCAGGACCTTGACCAAAGGTTGCACCAGCTGCTGGAGGTCGCGATCATTCGATACGACCACCGAAGGGACGCCCTGTCCACTGGCCATCGTGACCAATGTACCGAGAACGTCGTCGGCTTCATAACCCGGCGCCTGGAGGTGGCTGATCCCGAAGTACGTGAGTGTTTCCTTGGCCTGCTGGATCTGCCAGGCAAAGTTTTCTGCGTCGATTCCGCCGAGCGGCCCTCTCTGGCCTTGATAAGCGGGAAATGCCTCATGTCGGAATGTCGGCACCTCCGGCACATCGAAGGCTACTGCCGCAAACGTTGGCCTTCGCTCCCTGATGAGTTTCAATAGCGTGCCCATCAAGCCGTAGACCCCGTTGACCGGTCGCCCCTCAGGATCGACGATAGACCTGGGAACGCTGGAGAAGGATCTAAACAAGAGATTGTGACCATCCGCCGCGAGCAGGAACGGCGAGTCTAACGCCATAGAATGTCTTCCGATCCTGTTTCATGGATTCGTCGGCTTTCACATTCTGACAGGGATCTAAGGCGGGGAACAGGGTGAGTACGTTGAATTAGCCTGAATTGAGGTGAAACGTGGCCAACCGCTTAGAAGCCGAGAAAAGCCCCTACCTTCGACAACATGCCCAGAACCCTGTTGACTGGCTGCCGTGGGGAAACGAAGCCTTTGAGAGGGCGAGGAACGAGGACAAACCGCTACTCGTGAGTATCGGCTACAGCTCCTGCCACTGGTGTCACGTGATGGCTCACGAGTCTTTCGAGAATGAAGCGGTTGCACGTCTCATGAACGGCAGCTTTGTCAACGTCAAGGTCGATCGAGAGGAGCGACCAGACGTTGACGCAGTGTACATGGAAGCAGTGCAGGCAATGACGGGGCAGGGCGGATGGCCTCTGAACGTCTTCCTGACTCCGGATCTGAAGCCATTCTTTGGTGGGACCTACTGGCCTCCAGCACCACGTCACGGAATGCCGAGCTGGCCTCAGGTGCTTCAGTCGATCGCCCTGGCGTGGAGAAATGAGCGCGAGAGAGTTCTGCAGTCAGCCGCAGAGCTTGGAAATCACATGGCAGGGGCGCTCCAGTTCAGGTCCTCCGATGCCGAGCTCAGCGAGAAGATACTCGACCAGGCAGTGGACTCGCTTGCCGCTAACTTTGATGAGGTGAACGGCGGCTTTGGCGGTGCACCCAAGTTTCCCCAGCCCCTGAATCTTGAATTCCTCTTACGCACCTTCGTTCGAACTGGCAACCGCAATACGCTTCGGATCGTGACTATATCGCTAGACCGGATGGCTGCAGGCGGTATCTACGACCAAATTGGAGGTGGTTTCCATCGCTACAGTGTTGACGCCGAGTGGACTGTCCCTCACTTCGAGAAGATGCTCTATGACAATGCTCTTCTGAGCAGGATTTATGTCAATGCATGGCAGGTAACTGCCAATCCGCGATATAGGGCAGTGGCCGAAGGAATCCTCGACTACCTACTGGCAGATATGACGTCCCCAGAGGGTGGATTCTACTCAGCAGAAGATGCGGACAGCGAGGGTGAGGAGGGCACATATTACGTTTGGACGCCTGAGGAGGTTCACGCCGCGGTCGATTCCGCCGAAGCTCCCCTGATCGCAGAGTTTTATGGGATCACCCAACCGGGTAACTTTGAAGGGAAGTCAATCCCAACGAATCGGACCGATGTCGAAGTGCTTGGCAAACACTTTGGTCGCAGTCCCGAAGACATCCCGCGAGTCGTAGAGGAGGGTCGGCATTCGTTAAGAATGGCCAGATCGCAACGCGTACGTCCCGAGCGCGACAGCAAGATTTTGACGGGCTGGAACGCGCTGGCCCTCCGATCACTTGCTCTGGCCGGTAGAGCATTCAATCGAGACGACTATCTTCGAGCGGCTACCCGGAACGCCAACTTCCTCTGGAAGAACCTCTTTCAGGAAGGTCTGCTGCTCCACCTTTACAACGAGGGGCCCTCGACGATCCCAGCCTATCTCGACGATTATGCGTTCCTCATCGAAGCCTTCACCACGCTCTTCGAAACGGTGGGGGAAGCCGAATGGCTTTCCCGGGCTCGAGAGCTTGCTGATCTCATGATCACGAAGTTCTTGGACCCGGAGCGTGGTGGTTTCTATGACTCGGAAGAACATGTATCGGCGATGCTTCCCGTTCGTCCCAAATCCTTATTTGACAGCGTCGTTCCTTCGGGCAATTCCGCAGCAGCCATGGCGTTGCTACGGCTCAGCGCCTTGACCGGAGACATGCAGCTGCTGGAGCCCGCTGAGAACGCCATCCGGTTACTGCGAGATGTGCTTGGAGCGCACGCCGGCTCGTTCGGTTACATGCTTTCGGCGCTCGATTTTGATCTAAACGGAAATCAGGAGATAGTGATTGCGGGACGGATTGGCGCACCAGACTACGAGTCGCTGTTGCTTCCAGCATTCAGGCGGTATCTTCCCAATGCGGTAGTGGTCCCGGTTGATCCGAGTTTGGCTGGCCCTAGCATTCCTCTTCTGGAAGGCAGGACCATGCTCAATGGCAAGGCTACCGCCTACGTTTGTCGCTCATATGCCTGCGATCTACCGACTACTGACGTTTCGGTTCTAGAGAATCAACTCTCAGAGTTAGGGCTAACGTCGTGGCCAGGTTGAGTAGGTGCGCCTGCATGCAAATGGGGCACCGCCGCTTCAGAACGAAGAATAGAGAATACAGCAGGTAGCCGCTGGTCGCCAAGCTGATCCAAGAGCTTATCAAGGTGAGCCGGCGCGTGATTCCCCGATCAGCCAACCCAGTAATGCTGAGAACGGCAACCATGACGAAATAAGCTGTCGCGATCATAGCGTTGGGGATCCCAAGCATATACCCCTCACTGGTCAATCCGATAGCGGTTGACGCGCGAGGATCTCCAACGGCGAGTCTCTCCTCCAGTCGGCGAGTCTTCTGGAGTGTTGCGAACGAGTGAACAACACCCTCTATGGTTAGAACGGAGCGAAGTAAGCGAATAACTAGTCTTAGACCCATAACGCCCTAGCGTACAATGTCGCTCAGGAGGATTCATGGTGCCAGAACGTGAGGTAGCTCGCCGGTTCCACAGGCATCCGGAGTACCACACTGCTCCCCGGAACCCTCTGGTCGTCCTTGCTAACGACTTGGACAAAGTCTCGAATGCCGGAGGAATAGTGCGTGTAGCCGAGGCTTTCATGATTGAACGGGTAATATTCGACCGCTTGGAACCGGACAATTGCGGAGCCATGGGGGCCGAGCGCTGGCAACCCGTTGAATGGGGCGCAGACGCAAAAGGCACGATTGACCGGTACAAGTCCCTGGGCTACATGGTCGTTGCGCTCGAGCAGCAGGCGAACGCCACTCCCATAACCACCTTCAGGTTCCCGGAGCGCGTCCTGCTGGTGGTTGGATCGGAGATGTTCGGCGTGGCCAACGAGATCGCTGAAGTCGCCGACAGTCAGGTCTACATACCGCAGGCAGGATTGGTAAAGTCCCTTAATGTAGCGACTGCCGCGTCGATTGCGATGTATGAATACTCACGTCAGCACTGGATGTCAGACTTTGTCCAACCGGATCGGCACCTTGAGTCTTCGGTATCAAGCGTCCGAATCCTAGGAGGGCCAGTGTCCTTGATTGGGGAAAGGGACTAAACCATTAGTGAGACTAGTCCGAAATATGTAGCTTTGGTCCGCGAAGGCGACCTATATCAGGTAATTTTGTTCGACTCGGACAAAATCCCGGTGGGCCATGGCTATCGAGGTCCTACTCAAAAGCGAGCTCAGCAGGACCTCAAGTATTGGATATCAAGCAAGGATCTCGAACTAATCGAAGTTCTTGATTCTCCGGCTCCCTGAACGCTGCGTCGGAAACTCGGACCTCGACCTATCAAGCCTCGCTTACACTCGCGAGATCGATGTGACCCCTCACCGCCCTCGCCTAGGTCCTACTGCCGGCTTGGGAAGTTACTCTCGAACCTGCTGGACGGGTTGATCTACCTCAACCTCCGGTTGCCAGTCGTAATCAATGCGAGGCGATTCTTTGTGCCCTCCTGCCTCCGTTAGACGGCCCTGAATCCCGGCCTCTAAAGGGGTGTTGCCGTCGAGACCATCTCCAGTGGGGGCCGGGTCAAAGTGGGCAACCACCTCAGCTCGCTCGCCTTCGCTATTCGTCTTCAACTGTTCGTCCGTCCCACGATCTTCTTCCATCTAATCTCCTCCAAGAAATTGCTCTTAACTCTTAAGCTTTGTCCTCTTCTGGATGCTCCAGCCAGCCGGCTGAAGTTTCCTTCGTCTCGTCTGGCCCTGCAAAAATACGCAATCCTGACTCAGGATCGACTTCCATAAAGTCGTCCCATGGCGCGGGCTTGCCCGTATAATTCGTGAATCCGCGACCACCGGGGCGCTCACTGTGGCAACGGGAGGCATCGTCGCTTCTCATGCCTGATCAGTACTTCCCGAGCTCATGCCCAGTGCCAGCTCTGTAAGGGTAGCGACTGCATAACCCGTTGCCCCTTTGGCAGAGTAACCATTCGCACGTTCTACCCAGGCCAGACCGGCGATGTCCATATGGGCCCACGGTACGCCATCTACGAACTCGGCAAGTAAGGAAGCGGCAGTGAGGGCGCCGCCGGCCCTGCCGCCGGTATTCTTCATGTCGGCCAGGTCGCTGTCCATCTGAATTCGATACTCGGGATAAAGTGGAAGCTGCCAAAGACGCTCCAGCGCACTGTCCGCGGCAGCAAGGATTCGGTCAATCCACTCCTGAGAGGTCCCGATTAGGCCAGCTGCCTCGTTGCCGAGTGCTACTTCAACGGCCCCTGTAAGGGTCGCGACATCCACAATATGCGTTGCGCCGGCACGTTTGACGGCGTAGTTCAGGACGTCCGCAAGCACCAGCCGGCCTTCCGCATCAGTGTTGAGGACCTCGATGGTCTTGCCGCTCATTGTTCGCAAGACATCACCTGGCTTCATCGAGCTTGGACCAATCATGTTCTCGACTGCCCCGATGATCCCTCGTACATGAATGCCTTCCGGCTTCAAGAGGCTGATGGCTCTCATGGCTCCAGCGACTGCCGCTCCGCCCGCCATGTCGCCCTTCATCCACTCCATGCCAGGTCCTGTCTTGATGGACAGGCCGCCGGAGTCGAAAGTCAAGCCCTTGCCAACCAGTGCCAATTTTGTCGGCGCGGTCTCGGGACCATACTGAAGGTCGATAACCATGGCCGGCTCACTGCTGCCTTTCCCCACGGCCAACAGTGCGCCCATGCCAAGGTCAGCTACCTCGGTCTCATCCAGCACCCTTATCCCAAGTCCCGTCTCATCCGCCATCGCCTTCAATCGCTCTGCCAGCGTTCTGGGGGAGATGTCATTGGGAGGCAAGTTCACGAGGTCGCGAGCAAAATTGACACTTTCCCCTACGATCTTTCCTCGGCGCCCGGCTTCGAGCGACGTCGATCCAACTAAAGTGACGGTATCTACGGTGTAATCGCTTTCATTGGAGGTCTTAAGCAATCCCTCGTCATAGGTGCCACGTACCACGCTTTCGACCGCAATGCGGTCCGCAGCTGAACCGAGGAACCGAGGTAGAAGTACGGAGACTTTGCGAAAACCGTGGCGAGAGAGGAACCTTGTACCCGCTTCGACGGCTCGACGACACCTAATGTTGCTGAATTCCTTACGCTTTCCCAATCCGACGATGAGAATTGAAGGTGTGCCACGAAGCACGATCGAGTTGTAGAGCTTTCCCTTAAGCTCGCCGCGGGATTCGGCATCGGCAAAGTCGCTCTGGGCGGCTTGACGGGCGGCGGCCGCCACATCGTCTTCCAAGGATTCGCCCTGGAACTGGAATGCGATGACAGCTGATTCCTTCGGTGCCTCCGAAATCTGTCCAACCGACGTTACTTCCATATGTCCTCCGACCTGACGGCTGAACACCGCCCTGCTTGTAAGTGCTTTATTGGCAAAGGCGCCTCTCTGAGTCGCCCTCTTGCGCGTTACTCCGCCCCGAGGACTGGAGCAGCGGCACCGATCAAGCCAAGTTCCTCTCCTGCGGTCCTTATAGCGGAAAGTGCCTGCGAAAGGTCCTCGCGGGTATGAGTCGCCGTCACGATCGTACGAACCCTTGACTTGCCGTGCGCCACCGTCGGATATGCAATGCCAGGTGCAAATATACCTTCCCGAAACAGGATCCGGCTGAACTCTGATGCCTTCCGATCCTCTCCCGTAATCACAGGTGTGATAGGGCTTTGGCTCGAGCCGGTGTCAAAGCCGAGTTCCTTGACTTGCTCCTTGTAGAAGGCTGTGTTGTCCCATAATCTGTCAACCAGCTCTGGTTCAGATTCCAGCACCTCAATTGCTGCTATACATGCTGCCGTGACGGCCGGAGGGTGCGAAGTGGAAAAGATGAACGGACGCCCCTTGTTAATCAGAAGGTCGCGAAGCCCCCGGGTTGATGCTACATACCCTCCAAGGACTCCGATTGCCTTTGAAAGAGTTCCAACCTGGACATGCACCCGTCCATCGAGACCGAAGTGGTTGATGGTTCCACGACCGTTCCTACCAAACACGCCACTTGCATGTGCATCATCCACATACACCATCGCCCCGTAGCGCTCCGCTAGATCCACGATCTCGGGAAGTTTTGCCACGTCGCCATCCATGCTGAATACCCCGTCTGTAATCACCAACCGCCGTCGAGCATCTTGCGACTCTCTGAGAGCCGTCTCCAGGGCGTCCATGTTGGAGTGAGGGAAGATCTTGCGGCTGGCCTTTGACAGGCGAATACCATCGATGATGCTGGCATGATTGAGCTCATCCGTGATGATCATGTCGCCGTCACCGGCAAGAATCGGAATGATGCCGCTGTTACAGGTGAACCCCGATTGAAAAACCAGGGCCGCTTCCGTGTGCTTGAAAGTCGCTAGGCGCTCCTCCAGCTCTTGATGAAGGGTCATCGTGCCGGCAATCGAGCGCACTGACCCCGTTCCAACTCCGAACTCCTCAAGAGCCTGGAGCGCCGCGGCCTTGAGCCGAGGGTGCGTCGTCAGTCCAAGGTAGTTGTTGGAACAGAGGTTAATGACCTGCTTTCCATTGACAACACTTCTTGGCATCTGGGGCGTCTCCAGAACGTTCAGGTGGATCGCAGTACCCGTAGCCTCTAGCTCCTGAACCTCCTCCTCTGCCCACTCCATGTTTCTCATGTTGTTTCGGTGCCTCCTGTAGCCCTCTCGTTCGGATACATAACGATCTTTCCGGTACGCCCCTCTTCCAGAAGGCGGAACGCGCGCTCGAACTCGCTGAGCGGCATGGAGTCGGTGATGACGGGTGACATGTCAACGCCACCCTCCAGCAATCCTCTAGTTTGGAACCATGATTCAGGTATTTTCCGCCCCACGATTCCCTTGAGAGTCGCTCCTTTGAAGACGATACCGTTGGCTACATCGACTTGCAAGGCATGGGATGGAAGTCCGAGCAGGCACATCGTACCGCCAAAACGCAAGGCTCTGAGGGCTTCTGAGAAGGCCGACTGGTTTCCGGACATTTCAAGGACGACGTCAGCACCTTCTCCTCCGGTGTCTGCCAAAATTGTTGCCGCCACGTCGTCAATCCCCGGTTGGAGGACTCGATCGGCGCCCATTACTCGCCCTAGCTCTGCCCGGTATGGGCTTAGCTCGACACCGAAGACGCGTGCGGCGCCATAGACCTTCGCGATGCGAATCGCAAAAAGGCCAAGTGGACCTAAGCCAAAGATGGCTACATCGGCTCCGACAATCGGTGCGGCGCTGACCGTATGCACCGCGTTACCCAAGGGTTCCTCGATGGTCGCGATCTCGGGAGCAAGGGAGGTCGAGACGGTCCAGGCATTCTGTTCCGGAATCGATACATATTGAGCGAAGGCCCCGGGCCGATCAACGCCGATGATTTCAACATTGCGGCACGCGTGCAATTCCCCAGCTCTGCACTCGTCACAATGTCCGCACGTCACATGGCTCTCAGCGGCGATGAAATCGCCGACCTTTACCCTAGTTACCTCACTTCCCGCCCTAACAACCGTCCCACAAAACTCGTGCCCCAGAATGACCGGAGGCTTCATCCGGCTGGCGGCCCACTCATCCCACGAATAAATGTGCAGATCGGTTCCGCAGATGGAAGTTGCGTCGACCCGAACGAGGACATCCCCTTCGCCGATTGTCGGTACTGGCACTGTGACCAGCTCGGCTCCAGGAGCCGCAGCCGGCTTGATGAGAGCCGACATTGTTCGCGGGATTGTGTCGACCTCAGTAGGCCGTGAAGCCAGCGTCGATTCAGCCATTTGTCACCCCTGGAACGAGTGCTGCAGCTAGCTTCAGTCTAGCGGGAGCCGCTGCACTGGAAGATGTGCACAGTCAGGTAGAGCAAGTCCTATACTTCGAGCAGATACGTCAGAGGAGGAAGTCAATGCGACTCGCCAAGAGGATGCAAAAGCTAGGGACCGAAACAGCCTTTGAGGTCCTCGCACGTGCCAGGGCGCTTGAAGCCCAGGGACGGCAGATCATCCACTTGGAGATCGGGGAGCCCGATTTCGACACACCGGAGAATGTGGTCCAGGCAGGTGTTGCTGCTCTCGAGGCCGGGTCTACCCATTACTCAGCTGCCGCCGGTATTCCAGAGCTGAGGACAGCGATAGCAGCACAGGTGTCCGATAGCAGAGGCATTTCTGTGCGTCCTGAGAATGTTGTGGTGACTCCGGGCGGAAAGCCCATTATGTTTTTTGTGATGCTGGCCCTCCTCGAGGAAGGCGACTCCGTCGTTTACCCAAACCCCGGCTTTCCGATTTACGAATCGATGGTCGACTTCCTAGGAGCAAGACGCATTCCCATTGGTTTCACAACTTCGGAAGAGTACTGCATCTTCGATGTCGACGATCTGATCTCGCGCGTCGATGAGTCGACCCGTCTCATCATCCTTAACTCGCCCAGCAACCCTACCGGTGCAACGCTTTCGCACGAAGATTTGGTCCGCATCGCTGAGGCAGCTCAGCGCGTGGACGCCATCGTTTTGTCGGATGAGATCTATTCGCGCATTATCTATGAAGGCGAGCACGAGTCGATTGCGGCCATCCCTGAAATGGAGGACCGAACGGTTATCCTCGACGGTTTCTCAAAGACCTATGCCATGACCGGCTGGCGGCTTGGGTATGGAGTTATGCCAGAGGACCTGGCCAGTGCCGTGACCCAACTGATGGTCAACTGCAACTCCTGCACGGCTACATTCACCCAGATCGCTGGGGTTGAGGCGTTGACTGGACCACAGACCGATGCGGAGAATATGGTCGCAGAGTTTCGTCGGCGCCGAGACCTGATTGTGCGCCGACTGAATGAGATCGAGGGAGTCTCATGCAGCACTCCAAAAGGAGCCTTCTACGCCTTCCCGGATATTAGGGGCACGGGACTTTCCTCGCGAACGGCAGCCGATCTGCTCATGAACGAAGCTGGAGTGGCTGTTCTTGCCGGCACCTCATTCGGAGCGAATGGTGAGGGCTTCCTTCGCTTGTCCTACGCCAACTCCTACGAGAATCTCGAGCGAGCATTGACTCTTGTGGAAGGGACCTTGGCCAGACAGGCTGCAGTGGTTGGCTAGCAAAAATCACCGCCAACCGGCTTGGAGCTGTTTGGCTTAGTATCCGGCTGCCTGACCCCCGAGTCTCGGGTCTGCCGCTGCGTGAATCAATCCGCGTCGACGGTCAACCGCTATCCCTTGGACGCACCCCTGTCTAGCGTCCCAACGCTTGTCGCTTATGGCTATATGCAGGGCGCTCGCAAGCGAGAGCTCGGTTTTGATGTCGAATGTCTCCTCACCCACAAAGTGGGCTTGGTCCCGGGCCGCCCTGACGCGGGGCGCCTCTGCTGCCGACTGAATACGAAGGCCGTTTTGCTGAGCCATACACGCAACTTCGATGGCCGCTAATGGATTGCGACCCAGTTCGCCGGTCCAGATGACTGGATAGCCATCTTCACAGATCACGACCTGAAAAGGACTACTATTTGCTTCCCGTTTGCTAACGGCCAACGAGACGATTATTCCACGGTGATCTGCCGCAATCGACTGGACACCGCTGGCCTCCGCATCCACCTCACCAGTTGCTCTTTCTCTCGTGGATATTGGACCAGCCAGCTTCGCCAGGCGGCTCAGTAGATCTTGGTCCGATTCGCGGGCAAGGATTCTCGCCAGCTCTCGCGCGACCTCCTCCTCATCCGCCGATGGGGCGGACACACTCACGTCTCCAGGTCTACATGGGTCCACCAAGAGTTCCGCCCGCTCCCCGCGATGTCCAAGCGACTTCAGCTCCAGCTCTCCAAGCTGTCCTGCGAAGGCGGTGTCGGCTGACCACGCAAGGCCCAAGGCTGACTTGCCATAGGATTCTGCCTCCCGCGCAAGGTCGTACAGAGAGCGGGTGCCGAATCGCATGAGTATCGACGCCAGGCCGTCCACTGCTCCTTGTCCTCTAAACCTGACCCGGTTCAACACCGACGGGCTCGGGTCCCAAATGAAGCCGTCAATCGCAACATCCGCCATAAGCAGCCCAGCCTCGCGGACCAGCATGACGCAGAACGCCGCGGCGACGGCGTCGGCGGCGGTTCCGCCGTTCTGGAGGATGTCCACACCGGCCTGCGTGGCGAGCGGAAGAGGACTGGTTATCGCTCCATTCGGGGCGAGGATCTCCAGATAACGTGACATGTGCGCTCCCACGGACCTTCTACGCCGTTAATTTGAGACTCTGACAAGCGAAAAGAGAGCCTCCTGATAGTATGGGTCTGCACCGCTTTGGAAGGGTAGGCGAACTGCCAAACGCTCACGTCTTTGTCACGCGGGTCATTCCCCAGCCGGGAATCGACCTCCTCCGCTCGCAGCTCGACGTCGAGGTGAACGAGCCGGATACGCCACTCTCAACGGATCAGCTACGACAGCAATCGATCCGTTGCGACGGCCTTGTAACGCTTTTGACCGACAGGATCGATCGAGACGTTATGGGCGCCGGCGAAAGGCTGAAAGTCGTGGCGAATGTTGCCGTCGGCTACGACAACATCGATATCCCAGCCGCGACGGAATTGGGAATCGTCGTCACCAACACACCAGGAGTACTTACGGACACGACTGCGGACTTTGCCTTTGCTCTAGTCATGGCAATTGGCCGCCGTGTGGTTGAGGGTGACAGCTACCTGCGAGCCGGTAGGTACACCGGCTGGGGCATCCAACTTCTCATGGGTGGTGATATTCACGGGGCGACGCTGGGTTTGGTGGGATTAGGCAGAATTGGCCAAGGGATGGTCGAGAGGGCACGCGGATTCAATATGCGCGTACTTTACTTCGACGAATACCGACAAACGCCTGAGCGCGAAAAGGAGCTCGGCGTCCAGTATGTCGATCTGGATACACTCCTGTCTGAGAGCGACTTCGTTAGCCTACATACGCCCCTCACCCCGGAAACCCGACACCTCATGAACAAGCAGAGGCTCGGCCGGATGAAATCAAGCGCCTACCTGGTGAATACTTCGCGTGGACCATGCGTCGACGAAGCTGCCCTTGCCGAGGCCTTGAGGGAGGGCGTAATCGCGGGAGCGGCATTGGACGTGTTTGAGGAAGAGCCAGACGTCCATGAGGATTTGCTGAAAGCACCGAACGTCATCCTGACGCCCCACATTGCTTCTGCCTCCATCGCCACGCGAACCCGAATGTCGACGATGGCGGCCGAGAATTGCATTGCCACTCTGGAAGGCCATAAACCCTCGAATCCCGTAAACCCCGAAGTGTTCGATACCGAGGCATTCAGACTTCGAAGACAGCAGAAGGCGGGAGGAGTCAGATGAGCTCCGTCGCCCGAACAGGAGAATAGGTGGAGGCTCGAAAGCGCCGTCGTTTAGCGGCCAGACGCTCGGCTCTGGCTCGTCCGGACAAGAAAGGCAATTTGGCCTTGCGATTTGCTCTGGCCATCATCTCGAGTCTCGTTCTCATGGGTTTTGGCGGCGCGGCTGCAGGCTTGGTCTATGTGAGTAGCAGCAACTTACCCAAACCGGGTTTTGGTACAAGTCTGAACTTCGAAAATACGGAGATTATGGCTTCGAACCGTTTGCTTCTCTATGACCTTTCGAATCCGAAGCTCGGGAGCCGCATCGTAAGGCCTCTGGAGCTCAACCCGAACAGTCGAAAGCAATGTCCAGATGGTCGCCACACCAAGCACTTGAAACCGTACTACACATGTTCAGGCGACGGCATTCCAATGATTCTCCGGGACGCGACGATCGCCACTGAGGATCCGACCTTCTACAGCAACCCCGGATTCGATCCCATGGCCATTTTCCGAGCCATGTATCAGGACGCCACGTCGGGTCAGATTCAGTCGGGCGCAAGTACGATCACCCAACAGATGGTGAAGCGCTACATCCTTCATGACCCTTCTGTGAGCCTCACGCGTAAGGTCAAAGAGATCTGGCTCGCGTACCAGGTAGCACAGCGGTATCCCAAGAACTACATCTTGTATGACTATCTGAACAGCGTCTATTATGGCCAGCTGGCGAACGGAGTTCAGGCTGCTTCCGAAACCTACTTCCACGTCGGCGTTCCGCACCTCAAGTTGTGGCAAGCTGCAATGATCGCCGGCATGCCTCAGTCGCCGACCGACTTTGACCCATTCAACAGCGGATCGGGGACAAATGGTCTCTGGTTCTCACGAATGCTGCAGGTACTTCAGTACATGAAGGAACGTGGATATATCAACCAGCAACAGGTCAAGGTCGCCGAGAGTCAAGCGCAAGCATACACCTTCTATCAATCCACCTCGAGCATGGTTGACCCCAAGTTCGTCAACTACGCAATCGGTCAATTCCAGGAAATGACCGATCCAAACAATCGAAATCAGTACGACCCGTACTTGGTGGCAAAACTAGGAAAAAGAGGCCTCTATGATGGCCTTCGGATTATTACGACACTGAATCCGACGCTCCAATCTCAAGCGCAGCAAATCGTGACCCACCAGGTGGCCTTAGTCGGCGGCTTGAACGTGACTGATGGAGCCCTGGTGTCGATGAGTGTGCAGCCTCAATGTTACGGGTGCATCCTCGCCATGGTCGGCAGTGCAAACCTGGATAAAGCCCACGAAGAGATCAACATGGCGGACTCCCCTCGCCAACCGGGATCCTCATTCAAGGTCTTCAACTACGTATCCGCGTTTGAGAAGGGTATCGCCCCCGCCTCGATGGTTGATGATGGCCCCTTAAACATCCCCGATAATACGTCGCCTACAGGGTTCTACTCACCAACGGACTACGATCAAACCTGGCACGGGGACGTCACGATTCGCGAGGCGTTGGCCAACTCCCTAAACGCGCCTGCCGTCCGAGTGGAAGTGTTCAACGGAGTTCATGCCGTCGCTCATACAGCCGTCCGCTTCGGTATAAGCGACCTCTGGCGCGATAATGCCGGCTGCTGCGGCTATGCTCTTACTCTCGGAGGTATGCCACGAGGGGTGAGATTGGTTCAAGAGACGGCCGCTTACGGCGCCTTCGCCACGAACGGTGTCAGAGTGCCGCCTCTAGCATTTAAAGAAATTGTGAATAGGACGAACGGAAAGGTCCTTTGGCGCGCGTCGCAAGACCCGTGGCTGCGGGCCCTCCGTCAGCGAGTAGCTCCGGCGGCCGATGCCTATCTCATCACCAGCATCCTGTCGGACAACAATGCTCGTCAAATGGAATTTGGTCTAACCTCTCCCCTACTTCTCGATCATGAAGCTGCCGCCAAAACCGGCACGACAAACTCATTCACCGACAACTGGACGGTAGGCTATACTCCTCAGCTCGTCACCGGGGTTTGGGTCGGTAACGCAGATTACAGCGCCATGGTTGGGAGCACAGGTATCACCGGAGCTGCACCGATCTGGCATGATTTCATGGAGCAGGCCTTTCAGACGCTCAACCTTCCGAACGTCAACTTCACGGAGCCGCCAGGGATAACCACCGGGTCAGAGTGCCGTGAGGCCAATACTCCAAATCCGATCCTGAGCTCTTCAAGCACCGATATCTATTCCGGCAATACGCCTCCATACTGCTCCGTACCGACTGTCGCTGGTGTCGACGACCAGGGAACGACTCCGTACCAACCCTATCAGCCACCTGTGACGTACCAGCCGGCAACCCCTGTTCCGATACCGACTCAACCCGTCATCGTTCCGCCAGTAACGCAGCCAACCACCACCACCGGCACTACCACCAACACGACCGGCGGCTCCAGTAGTAATAGCAATAGTGGAAGTTCCAGCGGCCAACCGCCAGTCACAAATCCTGGGACAACGCCGTAATCTTCCCATAAGGGTGGAGTCAGACCACATGTCCGCTCAAGTGCCTCCATCCTCGTACAACCCCTTTCATGTTGCCCAGCAGCAGTTTGACCGGGCCGCCAAACGGATCGATCTCGACTCCAATGCGAGAAACGTCCTGCGCGAAACGAAACGGGAGCTAACAAGCAACTTCCCGGTGCAAATGGACGACGGGTCGATCGAAATGATCACCGGCTACCGTGTTCACCACAACATTGCCAGAGGCCCGGCCAAGGGGGGCATTCGCTTCGGCGAACGGGTCGGCATTGACGATGTTCGCGCCGTTGCCATGTGGATGACTTGGAAGGCAGCCGTTGCCGGGATTCCGTTTGGTGGAGCTGCGGGCGGCGTTACTGTCGACCCGAGGAGACTCTCGCAACACGAGCTCGAACACCTCACCAGGCGGTATACATCCGAGATCTCAATTCTTCTGGGACCTGACCGTGACATTCCTGGTCCGGATCTGAACACGGGACCTCGAGAGATGGCTTGGATCATGGATACCTACAGCATGCAGGTTGGACACTCCGTTCCCGCCGTTGTCACGGGTAAGCCGATTGCGATCGGCGGTTCTGAAGGCCGCCTACAGGCAGGCGGGCGCGGCATTGCTGTTGTGGTAGCAATGGCGGCCGAACGGTTGGGGCTGGATGTCTCCGGACTTCGATGCGTGATTCAGGGATACGGCAGCGCTGGTTCATCCACGGCTATGGCATTGGAGGCGATGGGAGTCACTCTTGTTGCGGTTGGCGATTCTCAGGCCGCCGTCTACAACCCTGAAGGTATCGACCCCACACGTCTTCTCGAGCACAAGAGTCAAACAGGAAGCGTTAGGGGATACGGGGAAGCACGCGAGGTATCGCCCGCAGATCTTCTCCAGCTGCCCACGGATCTCTTAATCCCGGCCTCCGTCTCGGGGCAGATCAACGCTACGAATGCCAGACATATCGATGCCAAGATCATCGCGGAGGCGTCAAACGGTCCAAGCACTCCCGAAGCAGACGACATTCTTGGCGAGCGAGGCGTGCTGATCGTGCCCGACATCCTGGCGAACGCGGGGGGCGTTATCGTTTCGTACTTCGAATGGGTTCAGGATCTCCAATCCTTCTTCTGGTCAGACGAGGAAGTGGATGCTCGCCTCGAACGGATTATCCGGGCCGCCTTCGACGACGTGTGGGCGGAGCATGACCGTCTGAACTGCGACCTTCGCACCGCGGCCTATTCTCTGGCAATCGAGAGGGTTTCATCCGCCACCACCATGCGTGGCATCTACCCTTAGCTCGAGACGACCGCCTGCTATTTGTCTTTAGAAGCTCAAAAGCCGTAGGCCAACCGGTCAGAGAGCGGCTTAGGTAGGCCGGCATCCATCATCTTCTTCTGGGTCGCCTCAATGTCGTAGGCGACGCGGTGAAAGTCGAAGCGGTTCTCGTCTGTGTCAAAGATCGCGTACGCGGCTCTTGGGTCGCCATCTCGGGGTTGTCCGACACTCCCCGGATTGAGAATCCTCCTGATGTTAAGCGAGACATCTAGCTGCTCACTCTCCTCAGGTGACCTCACATCAGCCCGGCGATCGTCCGGGTCCTGACCAAAGACCCGTGGCACGTGGGTGTGACCGTTCAGACAAATCTTGGTGGTAAACCGGGCAAAGTTTTCCGGAGCCTGAGAAGCACGTTCCAGATACTCCCAGACCGGGTCCCGAGGGCTCCCGTGGACGAGCGTGATGCCATCCACCTCCTCCAGCTGACCGAGAGATCGTAGGTATCCCTTCGTCTCCTCGGTCATCTGGCTTTGAGTCCAAAGAGCAGCGAACTTTGCATGGGGATTGAATGTATCGAGATCGATCTGCCCCAGGGCCGCCACGTCGTGGTTGCCGATCACGGCCGTCAGATTGCTCAAGGAGACGATCTTCTCGACGCTCTCGTTAGGATTTGGGCCATAGCCGACGAGGTCGCCCAGACAGAGGGTAGCGTCCCACGAGGCGGCATCATCGAGAACGGCTGCCAGAGCCTCGAGGTTGGCGTGGATATCGGCAAGGACTAGATAACGCACTGCAAATGCTGGTCTGAATACAAAAAGTCTCTCGATTGACCTGAGCAACCGAGAGCGACCAATGGTATCACGCTTATCTTTGACGCTGGAGTTTCACGTCTGTAAGACTCGGACGGGGGTGGTTGGGGTCCGGTGGCTCTCGCGATCTTCAAAATCGTTGCGAGGCGGCTCTAATCGCCGTCTCGGATGGGTTCGACTCCCATGCACTCCCGCCATGCTCTCTCGTGCTTAAGTCCTGGAGCAATTCTCAGCGAGTCTAGGGCCCCTCAACATCTAGGTCAGAGCTCATACTGTCGGGTTGGAGCTCTGGAGCAATGGCCGATAGGTAGAAGTCGCTTCGCGATAAGCCCGAAGCAGCAGCCCCTTGAAGCAGTACCGTGAATTCTTGATCGAGCTTGCCGTCATGCGACCGAACGAATCCCGACTGCTCGGTCAGAGCATCTGCAACAACCTGTTCGACGGCGAATCCAAGTGTCTCTGGAAGGCCGGCTGGCTCGAAGTATTCGACTGCCATGACTTCTTCCAGTTGTGGATGGAGGCTACCTCCAATCGGTTTCGCCAGGAAAGCAGCGAAATGATAGCCACGCTTGAGCCAGTGCCGAAACGAGTAGACTCCTACCAGCCCTGAGAGTCGAACCTGAAGACCTGTCTCCTCCCTGGCCTCGCGGACTGCGCACTCAGTTAGGGACTCGCCTGACTCGACGTATCCACCGGGAAGGCCCCACACTTCGAAGTCTGCCCGCTTGACGAGCAACACTCTACCGTCCTCAACGATGACTACCTCTGTACCCACGTTTGGCATCCCATCCATAAAGCTTTCTCCCAAGCGAGGATATGGCTACTTTTTAGCAGGCGGGAAGCTCAACAGGCAAAATTCGAGTCAAGGTAGTACGGGTAGAAGTTCCCTTCCTCAGACCACTACCTACGTCATGACCTCCCGAACCATGATGTAAAATTTACACTGCGGTCGAAACGGACACGTAAAAATAGGGGGAAGAATTGTGTTGAAGGTTCGAAAACTCGCTGCAATGGCGGCCGGCGCTTCTATGCTTGGTGCGATGACCATAGGAACGCTGTCCGCGCCGTTAACGCTGGCGGCAGGCCCTGCGTGTGTGAACACAACGGGCACCGGTGGATGCTATAAAACCATTCAAGGCGCCATTAACGCTGCCAGTTCGGGAGAAACTATAAACGTCGCTGCAGGTACATACACGGGAGCAGTTCAAGTTACGAAGCCTCTCAGCTTGCTGGGCGCCGGATCGAGCAAGACGATCATCAACGCCGCCAGTAAGAGCCCCGTTGTGGGCGTCACCATCTCCGGTGTTCACAGCAAGACGGTCGTCGGAGGCTTCACCATCGAGAAGGCGCCGCTATCGGGAATTCAGGTAAAGAGCTCTTCCAAGGTCATCATCGTCAGGGATACAGTTCAAGGCAACGACACAAACCTCAACCTGTCAAATCCCAATAACCCCACTTGCAAAGGGGCTCTCCCTTTCGACGCCGCAGATTGCGGAGAGGGGATCAATTTGAACGGAGCCACAAGCACGGTCCTCAATGATGACGTCATTGAGAACGATGCCGGTGGAGTTCTGATTTCCGACGAGTTCGGGAAGTCCGCTGGGAATGTGGTCGAAAACAGCGCTATACAGAACAACGTGTTGGACTGCGGTGTAACGCTCGCTTCACATCCTCACTCCTTCGTCAAAGGCCAGCCCGGCCCTGGATACGGAGTGTATGGCAACGTAATCAAGAACAATTCTTCAACGAACAATGGAGGTGCAGGCGTTGGCATCTTCGACCCGACACCTGGCACGAAGGCCTATAACAATACCGTTGAGAACAACGTCGTTGCCGGGAATGGTCTCGCTGGAGTCATGCTCCATAGCCACGCGCCGAACCAGAACCTGAGCGGAAATAGGATCATCGGAAACTGGATCGGTCAGAACAATTTGTTTGGAGACTCTGACTCGGGGAATATGCGTACCACGGGCATCCTCGCCTGGAGTGCTGTCTCGCCTCTGAAGAGCCTTGTAATCGAAAACAATACCATCGTGGGAGGAAACCACTTTGGTATCTGGGTGGTCGGCCCGATAAATTCCACCATCTCCGGCAATAAGATCTCGGCGGACGTAGAGATCTACAAAAAGGCCTGACAACCGTAGGACCACTGCAACCGGTGGTCCAACTACCTTTGTCACCAGTCAGGAGCGAGGAGGCAAATCTGCCTTCTCGCTCTGTTGTTTTCCCGCATCGGGTTCTGAAAGGACGGTGAAGCCTTCGGCCGAATCGTCCTAAGAACGCATCTTTAACAATTGTGAGCAACATTTAAGGCATCGCTCATTTCCCTTTCAGGCCTCCCAACCATGATGGTTCTAAAGGAGGCTGAAACCAATGAGCGCACGTAACAGTTCCAATCGAGCTCGTAGCCACAAGCGTCTGCCATTCTTACTCGGCCTGACGGCCTCTGCTATAGCGCTTGCAGTCGTCGTCTTACCCCAAGCGGCAGACGCCAGCCAGAGTAACCGAGATGCCGTCTCGCAGAACGGCATCCGGGGGTTCCGGGTCGTTGGGAACACCCTGGAGCGGGGCGGTCAGCCCTTCATCGCACGCGGCTTGAATTCAGTTGCGGCCGAAGGGTGGGCAGCATGTGGCAACGCTCAAGGAAATTTGGCCGCTCGCAACTTCGATTCGGCCGAACTGTCCGCTGTAAAGTCTCAGTGGCATGCCAACATCATACGGTTCCTGGTCCCTCAACCATCTTTGGCCATGAAGGATGGAGCTCTGTTGAAGAAGATCGAGGCGGGAGTGGCTTTCGCCGAAACCTTCCACCTCGGAGTCATTCTCGCTATGCAGGCCGAGACATGGAGCTGCGGAGACGGCCAGATGATGCCAACCAATCAGACTGTCAAGGCCTGGCAGTTCTTGGCGCCTGCCTTTGCCAACGACCGTAACGTCATGTTCGAGCTTTTCAACGAACCCAGAGTCCAGACGACGGCAAAAGGGTGGGCTCAGTGGCTAAACGGGTGCAGCGACAAGGCATCTTGCCAGCTGGGAACCAGCTCGGTAGGAATGCAGACTCTCCTCAACGTCGTCCGGGCAACAGGTGCCAACAATGCTCTCCTTGCGGACGGACCGGCGTGGGCTGAGTCCTTCCACGGCATCACGGGAACCAACCCCAGCACTGGTCAGAATTACTTCCTGCAGGACGTCCCAAGCGGCTTGGGGATCGTGTATGCGGAACATCCCTACACCACGTACGTACAGAGTCCCTCGGTCTGGCAACATAACTTTGGATTCTTGGCCTCAGCAGCACCAGTCATGGTTACGGAGTGGAACTTCAAACAGCTCGGATGCTTCCCCGACCGCGCCAAGAAGTTCTTCAACTTCGTAAAGCCGCGAACCGTGGGACTGGTGGCTTTCGCCGTTGATGCATCTGGCACGACAACGGTGCGCAAAGGATCGCCGTCTGATCCGAACCATTGGCAGCAATGGAAGCCCACCAACTGCGAGTCGAGCCACTTGGGATCCGGGCTTGATACGCTTCGCTACTTTGCATCATTCCACCGTCCCTCATGAACATCGGAAGCGAACGGACGGGGGGGTGTCACAAGCCATGGAAATAACTGGAGTACAGCTGCCCTAAGGCCCGAGAAGCACTCATGTAGAGTGAGGACGTGAATCCCGACGCGCGCACCACCTCGAACGGATCCCCGCGCGTCCTCGTCCTCGGGGGCACGAGCTTCATTGGCCCTTCGGTGGTTCAACAGCTGAAGTCACACGGCTGCAAAGTCGCGGTCTTCCATCGAGGAAATCACGAGCCGGATACCGGGTTCGACGACGTTCACCACATCCATGGTGACCGGGCTCGGATTGAGGAATTTACTGACGACTTTGCAGCCTTCAAACCGGATGTTGTGGTGGACATGTGGGCAATGACCGAGGCGGATGCCCAGCGGGCTGTGGTCGTCCTAGAGAGTGTGGCGCCGCGAGCCGTGGTTCTAAGCAGCATGGACGTCTATGAAGCGTATGATGTGTTCCGGGGCAAGAGCGCTTCCGCATCGGTTCCCGTCCCGTTCTCAGAGACGTCAGAATTGCGACGGACCCTGTATCCCTACCGCAATGACCCAGCCCGAACTTCCGATGACCCATCGAAGTGGATGGACGAATATGACAAGATCCTCGTTGAGCAAGCGTATCTCAGCGCGCCGGGGCTCGGTGCCACGGTCCTGCGACTACCGGCCGTCTATGGACCGGGAGATAAGCAGCACCGGTTTTTGTCCGTCAGCAAGCGCATCCATGATGGCCGTCATATACTCGTGCTGGATCCCGGGATGGCGAGCTGGCGCTTCGTCCATGCCTATGTGGAAGATGTCGCATATGCGGTTGTACTTGCAGTCTTGACTGACCTTGGTCGGGATAGCATCTTCAACGTTGGCGAGGAGTCGACGCCTACAGTATCTGAAAGATTCAGGTCTGGGGCCGCGGCAGTGGGCTGGCGTTTTGAGGTTCTGGTAGCAGAGCAGGCAGACCTTGCCAGAAGGACTTATGGCAGGGGAATATAACCTTTCACAGCACTTGGTCGCAGACACGCGACAAATCAGGCATGAGCTCGGATTCACCGAACAAACGCCTGCTGACATTGCACTCAGTCGAACCATCGAATGGGAGCTGAGAAACCTTCCCCAAGAGTTCGACCTGAACGACTTTAGGTATGACCTTGAGGATGCGCTCTTGGCACAAAGGGGGACCAATTGATCCCGGCCGAGTCGGTCTGGCAGGTCCCAACTTCTGCCGCAAACCTCATTCACAGATTTGCTTACTCATTTCGTTCGGGTCAGGCGTCGCTGGCTTCTGATCGTCGCATTAGATTGATCGCCTCGTTCTCGATGTCGCGAAGTCGCCTTTTGAGTCGGAGATAGTCAGGGTCATCCGGTTGACTGTTGCGGGCCGTCTCTGCTACCTCCTCGATCTCAACCATGAGATTGATCATTTCGGTAGAGAGGTCCCAGTATCGGCCCAAGTCGGTAGGAATCGGCTCTAATTCGGAGAGCAGAAGCTCGATCGATCGCGCCTCCAGGAGAAGCTGCTGTTGAGGGGTTTCCCGGCTCCGGTGCCTCACTTCGGCCCTCCCTCCCAAATGTGGGGTAAATATCTTCGACGAACCTGACTATACTGATTCGAAGTCGAGACAGCTACCCTCGATTCTGCCCGAGGACTCCCTTTGAATGATCAACTAACGATGCGCGCGACCCTGGAACAACTGCTCGAGGTAGGCGGAATCACAACCGCTATCATCGCCAGCTGGGAGGGCTTTGTCGTCGATGGCATCTCCACGACTCCACGGGACATGCCTGCCTTGTCAGCGGCCGCCGTGGATGCCTCGCGAGCCGCTGGGGGCGTAGCGGAGCTGGGAGGCTACGGGGAGGTGCGAATGGCTGTGATTGAGACAGACCAGGACTACATCGCCTTGCAGCCAGTCAACGAGGACACGTTGTTGATTCTGGCGTTTTCGGAAGGCGTTAGCCTCGCCTATCTGCGTTTTCTGCTCGGGCGCTATGTACCGCGCTTCCGGCAGTCGGTTGAGGCCGCCCTCTCGCTAACCTCGTAGGAAGACGTCGGCCCGCATTTCCGGCCGGCTTCTGCCACAACTGCGACCTTTCTTGGCGAAAAAGGGCCTCAATGCTAAAGTGGAGTGGAGCATCGCCGGCTGCCGCATAGGCTTTGGGCGGTGCTCTCGTCACATGATTTAGCCATCCCCACGAAAGCAAACATCGAGGCACCTGCGTAGTCAGGGCGCCCTTAAAGTCAGGAAATCATGCCATTCTTCTCCAGATTTGCCGGTGATCCAAATACAAAGCACGTCAGGCGTCTACAACCTGAGGTCGACGAGATCAATAGTCTCGAGCAGGAGTTCGAACAGCTCCGGGACGACCAGCTTCGAGACAAAACTACGGAGTTCATCAGTCGCCACCTTGGCGGTGAATCTCTGGATGATCTCCTCCCCGAGGCATTCGCTGCGGTAAGAGAGGCCAGCAAGAGAACCATCGGCCACCGCCACTACGATGTCCAGCTTGTGGGAGGCATCGTCCTCCACGAGGGAAAGATTGCCGAGATGAAGACCGGTGAAGGCAAGACCCTTGTGGCGACAACCGCCCTTTACCTCAATGCCCTCACGGGTCGCGGCTGCCACTTGGTGACAGTGAATGACTACCTAGCACGGCGTGATGCCGGCTGGATGGGTCAAATTTTTCACGCTCTGGGCATGACGACGTCAGCGATTGCCGGTGATATGTCCCTGATGTACGACCCAGAGTATTTGGATGACAACGGAGCCGACGAACGGCTCAAGCACTTGCGACCGATTTCTCGCAAAGACGCCTATCTTTGCCACATCACTTACGGCACCAATAGCGAATTTGGGTTCGACTATCTGCGCGACAACCTCGCTTTTGATCTTTCAGAGCTCGTCCAGCGCGATTTGCACTACGCCATCGTGGATGAGGTCGACAACATTCTGATCGACGAGGCGAGGACGCCTCTCATCATTAGCGGTGAGGCTGAGGAATCCTCGGAGATGTATCGGACGTTTGCCCGGCTTGCACCTCAAGCTGCGAGCCGAGAGTGATTACACCGTCGACGAGAAGGCTCGGTCGGTTAGCCTCACGGAAGTGGGCATCGCGAAGATGGAGAAGATGCTCGGCATCGACAACATCTATGACGAGCAGAATTTCCAGCTGGTGAACTACCTCGAGCAGGCTGTTCGGGCACAGGTACTTTACCATCGCGACAAGGACTACGTGGTTCAGGACGGCGAGGTCATGATCGTCGATGAGTTCACCGGTCGCCTGATGCCCGGTAGACGTTGGAGTGATGGTCTCCATCAGGCCGTGGAGGCCAAGGAGCGCGTCAACATCCAGCGCGAGAACGTTACACACGCCACCATCACCCTCCAGAACTACTTCCGTATGTACGAGAAGCGGGCAGGCATGACCGGCACCGCCGAGACCGAAGCCGAAGAGTTCCACAAGATCTATGGACTCGACGTTGTGGCCATTCCAACGAATAGGCCCATGGTGCGAGAGGATTATGCCGATCTCGTCTATCGGGATCAGGATGCCAAGTTCAAAGCCGTGGTGGCCGAGATCAAGGAAAAGAACGAGTTTGGGCAGCCGGTCCTGGTTGGCACCACATCCATTGAGATGAACGAGCTGCTCTCTAAAATGCTGACCCGAGCCGGGGTGCCTCACAAGATTCTGAATGCCAAGCAGCACGAGCAAGAGGCGCAGATCATTGCCGATGCCGGTCAGCCGGGTGCCGTTACGGTGGCAACCAACATGGCGGGACGCGGCGTGGACATCATTCTTGGCTCTGGCGTTACCGATCTGGGCGGCCTCGCCGTCATCGGTACCGAGAGACACGAGTCCCGTCGGATCGACAATCAGCTAAGAGGTCGAGCGGGACGGCAGGGCGACCCCGGAGAGTCGCGCTTCTTCGTGTCCCTCGAGGATGAGCTGATGCAGCGGTTCGTCGGCCCGAAGGTCAAGGGAATCCTCGAACGCTTCGGAATGAACGGCGATGAGCCGCTCGAACACAATCTCGTCTCCCGGACCATTGAGTCTGCCCAGACGAAGGTCGAGGGCTTCAACTTCGACTACCGGAAGCATTTGGTCGAGTACGATGACGTCATCCGGAAGCAGCGGGAGATCATCTACCAGGAACGCAAGGACATCCTCCGTGGCGAGGATGTGCGCGATATCGTGATGGACCAGATTGAAGGCGAGATCGACGAGATGATCTCCAGTTTCTGTTCCAGCAACCACAGCGATGAGTGGGATACCGAGAATCTGGCAGCCATCTACACCCAAATGGTTGTCGAGCCTCCCAGCTGACTTCGGCCCTGAGCTTGTCGAAACGATGTCGAAGGAGGAGTTGAAGAACTACCTCTTTGACAACGCAGAAGCCATCTATCAGGAGCGGGAACAGGCTGTCGGTGAAGACATCGTTCGCGCCATCGAGCGGAACGTCCTCCTGCAAATCATCAGCCAGGGCTGGATTCAGCACGTCGATGCCATGGACGAGCTGCGAGAAGCGGCGCAGCTTCATGCCTTCAGTCAGCAGGACCCGCTCGTGGTGTACAAGCGTAAGGCCTTCGAGATGTTTGATGAATTTCAGGCCCAGGTGCGTCGAGGTCTTACCCACAACATCTTCCACATTCTCTTCGGTCCGATCTCCATCACGACAGAGGAAGGGGAGCAGCACGGAGGCGAACAATGGCGCTTCGGGACAGGTGACTCCTCAGGCAGGCAGCAATGGAAGAGCTAAGCCCACGCCGAAGAATGGCGCTAGGCCTCATCGAATGGCTCCCGGGCATCCACGAACGGCTCCCACCCCTCATCCAACGGGCGGACTCGTCAGCCGGTCCGGAGTGTAAACGGTGCGGCTAAGATCGGCCGCAACGAGCCTTGCCCCTGCGGCAGCGGCAAGAAGTACAAGCTCTGTCACGGTCGAACCGACCCAGCCGTACCTGGAGCTCGTTAGCATGACGACTTCCACGTCGGCACCCGAACGGAACGACGATGCTGCCCCTTCAATCGATGAGATCAAGTCGCAGCTTGCCGCCGACTCCTCCAAGTTTCACCAGCTAAAGGTGCATCTTTGACGTTGAGGCTAAGCGCAAGCAGCTAGCCGATCTTCAGGCCGCGGTCTCCGCCCCCGATCTCTGGGACAACCCCCGCGAAGCCGGGCAACCTCATGTCGAAGGCAAGCTCCCTCAGCGAGGCCGTTGAGGAGTCGGATGCCCTGGAGCGGCGCATCCGCGACTTGGAAGGTCTGATCGAGCTAACGGAGGCTGAGGAGGATGACTCTCTCTTCTCCGACGTCCGGAGTGAGGCCGCGGAGATCACCCGCCAGGTTGAGGCTCTGGATGTTCGAGTCCTGCTTTCCGGCAATTACGCGGAGAAGGACGCCATCCTCTCGGTTCACGCGGGCGCGGGAGGTACCGAGTCTCAGGATTGGGCTGAGATGCTGATGAGGATGTATATCCGCTGGGCCGAGAATCATCGGTATAAGGTCGACATCATTCAGATGGCCGAGGGAGAAGAAGCCGGGATCAAGAGCGCCGATATCCAGATCTCCGGCCGGTTCGCCTACGGGTACCTCCGAGCGGAGCGTGGCGTGCACCGGCTTGTTCGCCTTTCGCCTTTCGACAGCGCCCACCGCCGCCACACCAGCTTCTGCCCTGGTTGAGGTAATGCCCGTTACAGAGGAAGACGAGGATCTCGATATTAAGCCAGACGATTTGCGGATCGACACCTACCGGTCGACAGGCGCCGGTGGTCAGCACGTCAACAAAACGGAATCCGCGGTCCGCATTACCCATATTCCAACCGGCATCGTCGTCACCTGCCAGAACGAGCGCTCCCAGCTGCAGAACCGTGACCTGGCGATGCGCGTGCTTCGCTCTCGGCTACTCGAGCGTCAGCTGGAGGAGCGTCAGGCGGAGCAGGCACGGTTAAAAGGCGAGCACGTCGAAGCCGGCTGGGGGAACCAGATCCGCTCTTACGTGCTTCATCCCTACAACATGGTCAAAGATCTGAGGACTGGTGTCGAGACGTCGAATACGCAAGGCGTTCTCAACGGAGATCTCGATGCGTTCATGGAAGGCTATCTTCGAGCCGCGCCGGCAGCATAGCTCCCCGCAGACTCGCATCTGCTACTCCCTCCTAGGGCTTCTCCGGCTGCAGAGCAGCGAGCACGTTTGCGCTTGGCGAAAGGCTGCAACAGCAGTGAGGTGAGCGCCTGCGGACGGTTTGTGGTCCGCGCGCTGAAGTTCCCCTTATCGCTTCGTCCTTCCACGTCTAATTCCAGCCTCCCCGACCCCTTCAGCCCGCCAGATGGGGAGGCAGCTTTGACCTTTTAATTTTTCAGTTTTGAGTCGCTCGAAGAGGCGGTCTGCGTTCTGTCGAGGGATCGATGCGGGCGACGTCGAGCTGTGCCAAACGGCTCACGATGCCCGTAACCATTTCTTGGAGAGGCGGCCACGGAAACATTGGCCGATCCATTCGTAGAGTCACGATTCCGTGAATCGAGGCCCAGATATCCGTCGCCAGCCTGGTCGCGTCGAGCGAGAGCGGCACGCGTCTCGCTTCCTGGCACCGCTTGATGCTCTGCAGCAGCTCGTCGAAGCTGTGGCGGCTGGGCGAATGCGTGGCGTCAAACGCGAGGGCAGGAGGTAGGTCCGGCCCGAACATGAGGCGATAGCGGCCCGGGTGAGCCAGGGCGTGTTCTGCGTAGGCAACCGACCGCGCCAGCAGAGCTTCCACTGGGTCTGCAACTCCTTTCGACACCTCGTCTCGGGCCGCGTCGAGGTCCGCGAACCCACGTTCGACTACGGCCCGCTTTAGATCGTCGATATTGCTGAAGTGCAGGTAGACCGATGGAGCGGCGATTCCGACTCGCCTCGCCACTGCCCGTAGCGAGAGAGAATCGACGTCACGACTTTCTGACAGCAGCGCGTCGGCAGCGTCCAGGATATCGTTGCGAAGCTTCCCGCCCTCGCCACGCGGATTCCGTGGCCGGGTGAGCCGTCTGTCCACTGGGCCCTCCACCGTTCGAGCCATGATCGTCACCCCTGATCTCGAAGAAACTCTTGTCTCGTGAGTATACCTTACATCTGTTACCATACGACTGTAAGGTTATATAAAGCCGAACTCGAAAGGAAACGGGACATCATGGACACGAATCACATCGCTGGTTTTCACAGCCTTCATCGTCGAGCGTCTTTCCTGGCCTCAGCACTACTTCTGTGCGCCGTCCTCGGCTCACTCATCTTCACTCTCAGCTGGATGATCGACGGCCTGATGCGCCCTGGATATGATGCTTGGCGTCAGCCCATCAGCGCGCTGAGCCTTGGACCGGGCGGATGGGTTCAATCGGCCACCTTCATCACCTTCGGCGTGCTGGTCGCGGTTTCGGCTCTCGGCTGGCGGCTGGTTCTTACGCCGGGCCGGGGCCAGTTCGCCATTCCAATGCTCAAACTGGTGACCGCCATGAGCCTGATAGCCGATGGGATCTTCGCCCAGGATCCGGGCAAAGGATATCCAGTGGGATCCGTCGCCCCGACGGTGGCCAGCCTGCACGAAACCATTCACTCTGCCGGCGCCGTCGTCGCCATCACCTCGCTCGCCATCACCTGCTTTGTCTTCTCCTGGCGCTTCGGGGCGGCTCCCGCCTGGCGAGCATGGGCCGTATTTGCAGCGGCTTCGGGTATCCTCACTGTCATCTTCATCGCCGCTTTTGGCGCTGCCGGCGCCGGCTATCCCGCAGGCCTCTACGAGCGGCTGTCGACGAGCATCCAGAGCCTCTTTACGCTGCTGCTCGTGGGTCGCATTTTGCTGCTCGCCCACACGACGCCGTTCGAATCGACAACGCAGGGTGCAAGTGGAGTGACCGAAGCGCGTCTTCCGCTTGCTCGGGCAGCCGGAGCTGTGCCACCGTGTGAGGTTTCACGATGACCCTGGCTTTCGCCCCCACAAACAACAGTCTACGCTCCGGTTCGACCCTCCGGCCCATTTCCCGCTGGCTCGTGGCACTCGTGATCCTGGGAGCTATTCTTACCGCTGCGGGCGGGATACTTGCCCTGGTCCGTCCCGAGATACTTCTGGAGTCGGGTCAACACATGAACCAGGCCGCCCGCATCTACGCCAACTATCTGGTCTCGCGCAACCTGGCCATGTCGGTGATGCTGGTCGTGCTGCTTGTCATCCGTGCGCGACGCATTCTTGCCGCATTCATGGTCCTCATCGCCTTCGTTCAGGTGTTCGATGCGTTCGGCGACGCCACCACTGGGCGAGCTTCATTGCTGCCCATCGTCATCGTCTTCGCCGCCGCCTTTCTGCTCGGCGCGGCCCGGCTCGCGGGCGCCCCGTTCTGGCGAGCCGAGGCCTGGCAAGACCGGGTAGTGGGCTGAGACTCATTGTCGAGTGCACTCGTCCATTTCGCGCGGTGCGTGCTCACTTATGACACGGGTCCGACGAAAGCGCGCTGGTCGAATGGAAGCGATCAAAAGCACTGCCCAAATTGGCTGGCCGGGGAGAGTACCAACGGCTCCAGGGGCCAGCGGCCTGAGCGGGTTATCATAGACCCAATCATGGAGGGAGGAATGCGGTGATCATTCGAGCCTTGGCGATACTCTTCCTGGCGGCGACCATGGGCATGGCCCCTTCCCACTCCCCTCACGCGCCGGTCGCCCCCGACGGGCTGCGGGTGAAGGGCAATAAGATTGTCAATAACGCCGGGACTCCAGTTCACCTCCACGGCGTGAACCGCTCGGGTACCGAGTATGCCTGCATCCAGGGGTGGGGTATCTTCGACGGCCCCAGCAACGCCGCCTCTGTAGCGGCCATCGCCTCGTGGCACGTCAATATCGTCAGGGTCCCGCTAAACGAAGACTGCTGGCTTGGGATCAATCGCGGCTCGCTGCCGGCCGCCTACTATGGCAGCAACTATATCCGTGCGGTCGAAGCCTACGTCAAGCTCCTGCATGAGCATGGGATGTACGCTGAGATTTCGCTCATCTGGGGTGCGCCTGGTAAGTATCAGGCGACCTATCAGCCGGGAGGGCCAGACGAGGACCATTCGCCTGCCATGTGGGCGTCGATGGCGAAAGCCTTCGCCCATGATCCCAACGTAATCCTGGCTCCGTGGGGAGAGACCATAACCGGTTGGACGTGCTTCATGCGCACGGGCTGCAACGATCAAGCCACCTACGGTCCGAATAACAAGGGGTACGAAACTGCTTCCATGCGCCAGGCGATTACAACAATGCGATCGGCCGGCTACAAGGGCATCATTTCGATTCCCTGTATCGACTATGCCAATCAGTGCGCCCGCTACGACGGCTCATCATGGCTCGCCTCGCATCCGGCCGACCCTCTCCATCAGCTTGTGGCCGAGGCCCACGTGTACGGCAACAACGCCTGCGGCGCTCAGAGTGATGGATCCTGTCTCGGACCTCAGTACGGCATCCTGGCCAAGTCGATTCCCGTCATTTGGGGCGAGACGGGTGAGACCTACGACGACTCCGAATGCACGAGCAAGAACATGCGCGTGCTGCTCCCGTGGGCCGACCGGCACATCTCTGGCTACATGGCCTGGACGTGGGATACGTGGGGCGACTGTCTTGCACTGATAAAGAACTACGACCGTCCGCTCCCTTCCGACTCCTACGCGGCGTACATCCACTCACATTACGGCGCCGCCACGCCCTGAGCGGGCCGGCCGATAACGCGGCTGGCTCCGCGGCCGCAAAGCGAGTCTCACCCCTTGCTCGGATTGCCGATCTTGGAGCGAATAGGAGCGCCAGGACAGCCTTATCTCTTGTGAGGCGGTTTCGGGTGCCCGAGTCTTGGCGGTTTTGGTGGTTCCTCCGGCATGAGCTCTTGAAGAAACTTCTCTTCCTCGACACCCACAACCTCGCGGAAGGCCTTGCGTTGGTACAGGATGCGAAGGGCCATCTCTGTCATTGCGAGGTCGTCATCTCCGATTCCTGCCCTCCGTATCTCGCGCTCAGACAGATCCTTTAGCATGCGAACTCCTTCGATGCCTACACCGGCATCGAGCAGCGCCTTCGTCAACCTTGCTATCGCCACATCTCGCGGAGAGTAGCGTAGCTTCCCATGCTCTCGCGTGGGACTTATCAGCCCTTGCTCCTCCCAATATCGTAAGACCCGCGCCGTAACGCCCACCCGCTCCGCGAGCCGTGGAATCGCCATGAGGGCCTCGACCTCCTGCTCGGCTGGGATTGCTGGTTTATGTGCCATTATTATGTAATATTATATAGGTTGACCTGTGAGTTAGACGCATAGCGGAATGCTCAACGTTTTTCTCTCCATATTGTGCCAGGCCAGTAATCTTGGGTCCATAAGGCTCTAGCCCTGTTAGCCGGCATTCAATAGGGCCTTTCGCGGCCGACGGTGGACTGAGAGGCAACGTGACAATATTATGATACATAAAGATCCGCTTAGATTCACTCTCTGGTCGCTATCAGGCCTCTTATTTCTCAGCGCACTGATCGCACGCCATAGCGAGCTATGGCCGTCGACACGAAGCGTGATCGGGCCCTTTGGCATTCTCACGGCAGTTATCATCTTTGGCCTTGTTCTTGATCGCCTCGGCGTCTTCCGTTTCATGGCGGGAATTCTCCTGCCAAAGCGAATACCGCCCAGCCCCGCCTTTGCGATACTCCTGGTCTTCACTGCCGTAGTCAGCGGGCTTGTCAATATTGACGTGGCAGTGGTCGTAGCGATGCCCCTAGCGCTAGAGATCTCGTTGGATCAACATCTACCGGCGCAGCCACTGGCACTATCCATCGCAATCACCGCTAACTCCGCCTCTTTCCTCCTACCCACCTCGAATCTTACGACCTTGTTGGTACTGTCTCGATCATCGATTCCCGCCGTCTCCTACGTTAAGGAAAGCTGGCTGCCGTGGATCCTTGTGGTGACATTGACCATCGGCGCACTATGCCTAGCTCTTGGCAAAAGCAAGGGTCCACGAGCAACGAGAGCAGCCAAGCAGCACGCACTCGCGATCTCCATGCTCCTGGATCTCCTGCCAATGTTCATCGCGGCCGCCGCCGTACGCGCCCTTTTTGACGGAAGTCTCGATCTTGCATGGCGGCTATCCCGGTCAGCTCGCAACAGGTAGTCTCCTAGCTGCCGTACTGGATAACCTTCCCGCCGCGAGCGCAATTCACGCGACCGGTCATACCGGCGAGTGGGCGGCGATCTTGGCCATGGCAGCGGGCCCAAACTTACTCTTAACCGGCTCCGTCGCGACTCTAATCTGCCGGCGGATGGCGCGAGAGGCCGGCTCCAATGTACCGGCAATCCGATTCTCTCTGGCCGGTCTTGCACTGCTCCCACTTCAGGCTTCGGTGGCATTTGTTGGGCTTCGAATCACCGGTGGCATCTGACGTACAGTGGCGCTGTAGGTAATCTTTAACCATAGAGATTGTGCTGGCCGTATCCAAGCCACCTGCCGACTTCCATCCAAAATGATGCACGGGGAGCGACGGATCGAAGATGAATGAGCTTCCATCTCCAGAAGATCTGATTGGACCCGACGCGATCCACCAGGGGCACTTTGTACTTGAATCCGGGTACCACCGCGATCTCTGGCTCGACCTCGAGCTCCTCGCTTTGCATCCCACCCGTCTCAGGCCCCATGTCGTGGCGCTTGCCGAGCATCTCAGGGATGTACGTTTCGATTTGCTCTGTGGGCCGCTCAACGAGGGAGCGTTTCTCGGCCTCTTGCTGGCGGACCATCTCGGCGTCGATTTCTGCTATGCGGAACGTTTCGAGAGTGGATCAGCTACCGGCCTCTTCCCCGTCGAATACCGGCTGCCAAAACCGCTTCGAAGCGTGGTAGAAGGCAAGCGCGTCGTTATCGTGAACGATGTCGTCAGCGCGGGTTCCGCGATTCGGGGTGCTTTCGGCGACCTGGTAACCTGCGGCGCCAAGCCGATTGCCCTTGCCTGTCTACTGATACTTGGAGATTCAGGCGAGCGATTTGCCGCGCAAGCCGGCATGGATGTCATCACACTGGGAAGATCGGACTTCCCGCTCTGGCTGCCAGACACCTGCCCGCTATGCCAATCAGGACAGCCAACCGAACATCGATAGCGATGCATCAAGCTAGGTGTAGATCCTTGACTCTGCCTTGAAGCCGTCATCAAAGGCCTGGGGCTATTCGGGGAGTCAGCCGAGGAACCCGCAGGTTATAACTCGCCAAGCGGAGCCCGGCTGGCGCATATCGGATAATTATGCGTTCACTACAGTCTGTGCCCTTGACAGTGGAAAGGGCTGCATCGGGGCCGGCTGATGACGACTTAGGACGGTCAGATTGACTCTCAACTCCGCACCATCGCGGAGAGCCGTCCAGTGCGTGAGGAAGGTTCCTCACGTATTGGCGATCTTCTGGGTTGTGAAGCTGCTATCCACGGCCATGGGGGAATCGACTTCCGACTTCCTCGTGTTCCAGATCAACCCGTACGTGGCAGTAGCTCTCGGCTGTCTCGGCTTGATTGTGGCCTTGGTCCTGCAGTTCCGAGCCCCTCGCTATATCGCTTGGACGTACTGGCTCGCTGTGGTGATGGTAGCTGTTTTCGGCACGATGGCGGCAGATGTGCTGCATGTTGTGCTGCACATTCCTTATGCAGTTACCACTGTATTCTTCGCGGCGGCTTTGGCAGTTGTTTTCGCAGTCTGGTACCGGAGTGAGCGAACGCTCTCGATCCACACCGTCTATGCCGGCCGCCGTGAGCTTTTCTATTGGGCTACCGTCATGGCCACGTTTGCCCTGGGTACCGCCTTAGGAGACTTGACGGCCTCGACGCTGAAATTGGGCTACTTTGCTTCGATGGTTCTGTTTGCAGTATTGATCGTCATTCCTGCCTTGGCCTACAGATTTTTGGGTATGAATGAGATCGTGGCCTTCTGGTTTGCGTACATCATTACCAGGCCGCTTGGTGCCTCCTTTGCCGACTGGACCGGCAAACATATCCTTGGAGGCCTGGGCTTCGGAGACGCCAAGGTGGCAGCGGTTCTAACCGTTCTCATCGTGTTATTGGTTGGGTACCTGTCGGCTTCAAAGGTCGACGTCCCGGCAGAGACACAGAGCAGCTCCTGACCCGCTCCCTCAGCCAAGGGAAAGCCCTCTCAATCCCGTAACTCCAGGTTCTCGCAAGAAGTATTTCCATCACGGGGTTGGCGAGAGGCGACGGACGGCACCGGTGGAAGATCGTCGGAGGCCGGGCAACAGACACTGCGCCCATTGACTACGTGCACCTCAACCCCGTTTGAGGAGCAGGACTCCTTGACGACCCCGGAGAGATCCAGGGAAGGCGTGTTACTCACTTCGCCTTTCGCATAGAGAGGCGTTGACGGATGTGAGGTATGTTTAGGTCACAGTCGGCAGGTAGCAGATAGGAGGCAGAAATGCTTAAGCGTGGCAGAACCAGACTGATCGGCACCTTGGCCTTAGCATCGCTCGGAGGGATCCTATGTGGCGAGACCCTGCTTGTTTCCGCTCACGGATTGCCTCTTGGACAGGCCGATCGAACCAGCGCATCCGCTTCGCCTCAACTCGCCTTCTACGCCCAAGGCCGCGATGTGGGGCTCCATAGCGCAGCCGGCACCAGCGATGGCCGCGTCCCCTTGTATGTTCGGAAGATGTCTCGCCAGGTTGCCAGAGAAATGGGCGACCGGTCCCCAACCTCAGGCGCCGCCGTCATGGCTACGAGAGGCGCGGCTGAGTGGCTGGAGGGTGAAGGCGTCGACGGTCCTCGGACTCCGGTTTGGTTTGTGGAGATGCGAGGAACGTTCGTGGACAGGCACGCGTATCTGCCGTTGGGTGCTCCTTTCCCCAGAGGGACCGAGGTGAACTTCACCGTGGATTCCCGCACCCACGAAACGCTGGACTTTAGCATCGGGAACAGAGCCCCAGACCTACACAAGCTTGGCGCCGTCTACCCCATATCAATCGGATAGGCGCAACTACCGTTCCGGCTAGACCAATTTCAGGCCGCCAATCCCTGCCTAGGTAGTCCTCTACTTTCGGGTACCAACTCGGGCATTGGAGGTATGACTTTCGGATCCCGTTTCTCCGCCTCCCCGGAATTCGCTGCGGCCCTACTCCAGGGTTCCCAGCACCCGGAACGCAAGGTGCCGGCCGTGCTCGCCCTGGAGAGCGAACCACAACCGGGTGACGCCGTCGAGGAGACCTGCCCCTCCTGCGCCGGCTCCCACATACACTGGTCTGAGTCCGACATTCGTGATGATGCCCTCAACCACTTCTGAATCGCTCCCCTCGGGACCGGAGTAGAAGAGGTCGGCTTGTTGGCTCCCAAACTTTGGATCGGCAAAGTTTTCCCAACCCAATGTGTTGAAAGCCCTAAAGACTCGGGCTTGAGGAGCCAGGCGTTCGTACGCGTCGAGATGATGAAACGTTCCCGATCCGGTATCGTTGGTGGCGTCAATGATAAGCCTGCCATTGAGCGCTTCGCCCTCAGTCTCGAGCAGACTAACCACTCGGCTACCCGGGATAGCGATAAGCAAAACGTCCGCGGCTTTCGCAACATCCTGTATAAGAACTACGGATGACCGGCTACGCAAGTCGTCGTACTGACTGTCCGAGGGGTTACGAGAGCCAAAGACAATAGTGTGACCAGCGTTCCCGAGTTGCTCCCCCAACGTCCGGCCAATGATGCCGGCGCCTATGATTCCAATCTCCATCGGACGCCTCCGAATTCCCGAATTGATCCCCTCTTCACGTCTCGAAGGGCGGGGGAAGAGGGTTCAAGAGAAGCATACAGCCTGGATGGCGCCTCTATCACTCCACTGCTTGTAGAATCGAGTAACGTAACAAAGTTTTGAGGGTATCGTTGGCATCACGAGATGATCGGAATCGCTGGCTGTTACGGTCGAAGGACTTCATCGACCTGCATTACGCAGACAAACTCCTAGTGGCCGACGTGGCCCGGATTGCGCATCTTTCGCCGGCCCACTTTGCTCGCTCTTTCCGACAGGCCTTTGGCGAAACTCCGCATGAGTACATCATGAGCCGCCGCCTCGAGCGCGCTGCCTTTCTCTTGAGGCACACAGATTACCCCGTTTCCCGTATCTGTTCGGAAGTTGGGCTGAGGAGTGTCGGCTCTTTTACCACAGCCTTTGGAAAGGTTTTTGGCGAAAGCCCTGCCTCCTATCGAGGACAGTCCGACGTGTTCTCCTTTCTGGCATTCGTGCCCAGCTGTGTGGGCGAGTCGTGGGATCGACCGAGGGTCCGCCAGATTCGAGAAGACGCGACGTCTCCGCCAGGTTAGGCCCTCCCTTACGACAGGCTGTGGTTGTGGGCTACTCGTATCAAAAGAGTAGACGGATCAGCGGCGGCTCGTACATCCACCATAAAAGTGCCCGCCGGGATGAATCCCGGCGGGGCTTGTCTGGCCTTGACCTAAAACCGGCTGAGGCAGCTGGTCATCTCAGGAGTAAGTTGAGCGGACGATCTGCCCATGCTTTACCGCAGACTGGTTAGCGTAAGCGAAGTTGCCGCCAACAGCGCTGTCAGCTGTGAGGGGAGTGGGGCCATTTGTCCAGGAGTACGTGCCCGAGCTGAGGCGCTCTTTTTGCGTCTTTTTCGCGCTCCCGGCTCTGCAGGAGCTACTACTCGGCGGAAGTCGAAGCTTTCGACGTCACCGTAACGCTGCCCTGGAAGTAAGAATCACCAGTGGGGCGAGGCCACGTTCTCGGTCATAGAGTACGGTTTAGCACTGCCCGGGCTGTAGGTTTGATTCGTGAAGGTATCGTCCAGCGTCGAGGTCATTACGAGTCAAGGTCACCCCTCCGGCCTTGAACCCGCCTCCCATCGGCAGGCCCACGATCGGAGTTGTGCGGAAGGCTTCGACTCCAGCCTCAGTCATCGGAGTGGGTGATTCAGTGGTACTTGTATCGCCGATAAAAAGTTTGGTAGGCGTGGTGTTGGCGTAGGGATTGAACCAGTCGCTACCCACCGTGCAGTAAGTGGGACTAGAGGGAGTTGACGGGGATGCAGTTGTTGTCGACGTCCAGGACGCTGGAGTTGGTCGAAGTGTTGGGGAAGGTGAAAGTACCGGACACGGTGCCGAGGCTGGAAACTGGCTCCTTGGCTGTTCTTGGGCGACAAAGCTCTCGGTGAGCTTGAATGCGCCCGTGTACATCGTCTCGCTCCCCGAGCTGCACTTTTCTGCACTGAATGCATCTTGGGTGAACGTGCCGGTGAGGCTCCCGAATGGCTGATCTGGCTTGACTTCAATGTTACGGTAGCATTTCCACCGCTAACAGCGAAGTCGGTCGTCACGAGATTGGCGAACGCCCAATCGTTCTCGGCGAACTGTGAGAAGTCGCTTTTGTGTCTGTTCAGAATTACATCGGCAGTCGCCGCCGAGGTGGGCCCAATCTTGGAAGCTTCAATGAATTCGCTCCACGGCACCTTGTTCACGTTCTCCACATTTGCGAACGAACTGAAAAAGTTGTATGAGGGGGTAGATGATCCACGGGCAGTCGACTCAAGGCGCATCGCGTTCAAGAGCCGTGTCTGCAGCACGTTTGGAGGCGCCGGTATCATTCCATGAGGCGTCGTCGCTGCGAACTGGATTTTGTGTCCGGACTGAGCGGCGAATGCCGGCACCCATGCCGCCATGGCCATACAGACCGCGACAACCACTGCTAGTAAGAGGCGACAACGGTCGGTATGTGTGTTCATGCTGAAAATGCTTCTCCCTGTTTTTTCAGTGCGATGCAACAGGCAGATCCGGTTACGCCTCCATCCTAGTCAAAGCCAGCACCTTTTGCAACAGAGTGTTGTCCTGAAATACACCCGTGTCCTCTAGAAAGCAGAAGGTTTACGTGTCCCTCATCCGTTCGCCTCAGTTCCTAAGTTGGCAATCTCGGATAAATTAGCAGGATTCGAGAAGACGCGGCTCTGCCACCTGATTAGGCTGAGTTAGGGCGCAGAAAATCTCCGCCATAGCTCATCCAAAAGGAGTCAAATCGCATGAAGCTCACACATACGACCGTTTGGGTACGGGATCAGGAAGAGGAGCTTGAGTTCTTCCGCAAGCTTGGGATGGAAGTTCGCGAGGATGTCAGCAATAACGGGTACCGGTGGCTTGCCGTCGCGTCTCCCGAGCAACCGGAAATCGGAATTGTCCTCGCCGTTCCCGGCAGCGCAGCCGATCGGGAGACGGCGAAACATGTACAGGAGGCCATTTCCAAGGGCATGCTGAGCGGCTTGGTCTTTTCAACAGACGACTGCTTCAAAACGTACGAGGAGCTGAAGAGCAAGGGCGTTGAGTTCACACGTCCGGCAGGCGAGCGACCGTACGGGGTGGATGCGGCGTTTCGTGATCCCTCGGGCAATGAGTTTCGATTGTTGCAGACGTCCAAGGCTTGGGCCTAGACGAAAGAGACACAATAGAGCGTCGACGTCTGCGATAGGAGGGATTGATGGAAGAGCAGAAGGATGCAACCAGCGGTAGGCACGCTGAGAGCGCGAGCGCCCTGAGCAAGCTGCTCGACTACCTATCCAGCGAGCACGCGTGGCAGGATCAGGAGAAGGAGTGGGAGGCGTCGGGCGACCTGCCGGACGATTTCGAGCGTACGTATAGGAGCGAGGGCTCTTACCAGGAGGATGAGACACGTTTGCAGGCGATGGGATACCGCCCCATCCGCCACCAGGACATGCACGCCATTTACGGCTGGTTTTCGCGGCCCTTCCTGGTAGCCAATTACCTGCGCGTGACGTACCAGCGGAATCGCGACCCTCTGCTGGCTCCAGGGACGTCTTACAACGATGAGCCACCGAATAGTGGCTAAGCTCGCTTTCTAGCCGGGCTGTACGCACGTTTGTGCGCCTAAGGATAGGGTGAGGCCAAACCTAGAACCTGGCCTCGTCCGACTGGTTGACGTCGTCGTCCATCCTCTTGAAAAGGGAGAGGACTGCCGCAAGCTGGCCGTGGACGGTCGCACGCCCGTACTCCTACTCCTCGAGACAGCATGCCCGAGTCGCGGAGGATGCGGACGTGGAAGGCAGACAAGTGCAGCGATCTCCAGGGTTGACGGCCCTACTGAGTTGACCTTTCCGAGATAGGTGAATTAGGGTTCATTGGGACCGTAGCCAATAGAGGTGAGCCGCGAATTATGACTGTGATCAAAATTACCGTTGGACCGGATGAGCTTCAGGGCCTGAATGCAGTTGCAGAAGCCGACAAGCCCGGGTCGAGTGATGGCGCTGATCTGGAGAGAATCGCCGGAGATGTTCTGCGAAGCGGCCTGGTCGCCAAACTGGAGGCGCTTGCCCTCTCGCGGCCGCCTTCCTCGCAGCACGTACGGTCTACCGTTGCCTCGGACTCAAATGCTAAGCCGTCGACTAAACCATCCTCGAGGCAGGGAACCAAGTCTCCATCGCGGCTGCTCCGCCCTGTGAGAGAAAACGAGCAAGTCAAGATGGGTATCCGTGTCACGGCCCTATTCATCGTCGCTCTACTTCTCTGGGGCGGCTATGTCGAGCGTTGGAGCTGGACGGGCTTCACCGCGAATGGCCAGCTGTGGAACTGGCTGAACCTGCTCCTGTTGCCGCTCGCGTTCGCCACGCTGCCGCTATGGATTCAGCATTCCCAGCATATTAGCCGGCTTAGACAAACTGTGTATGCATTCCTCATCGTTGCCTTCGCCGGCTTCGTCTTCGCCGGCTATCTCGTTCCCCTGGGATGGACGGGATTTCCCGGCAACAAGCTCTGGGATTGGCTGACATTGATCGTCTTGCCGGCCACATTGATAACTGTCGTGACCTGGCGGACGACGGGTCGGGAAACAAAGATGTGGCACCGAACCCTTCTAGGCGCTCTATTGATCGGGTGGTTGATCACTCTGATCGGTGGCTATGCCTGGTCATGGGGCTGGACCGGCTACGAGGGAAACACCCTGTGGGACTGGGTCAACCTACTGCTCCTCCCCACCATATTCCCCATCATCGTCGCGCCGGCGGCTGTGGCGTTCGTCACCGGTAACGTCGAAAAACGGGTCGAGGAGGAGCGAGACAAGGTAGCTGCTGAATTGGCTGGTAAGGAGCCGACGCTCCCCGTAGCCGGCGAGTCGGCACCCTCGGTAGCCTCCTAACCGGTAGATCTCTCATGCCTGCAGGATGGTCGAGAACGTAAGGCCGGACCATGCTTCGAGCAGATCACACGATTTCTTCCCGACGAATATTGACGGTAGGGTGCATCTCTACTATGATCCAAGTAGTTTCAAGCCTTGGGGACGATCGTCATCTTTCCGACGCCGGCCGTTCCACGTAAGAACTAAGACGTCGCTCGTTGCAGGGATTAGTTTCCGTTTCAGGATGAGCCATAACGTGAGCGAATACATCTGAGGAGAAATGAGCGTGAATTCCCCATCCAAGTGTGGCAATTCGAATCGTGGCCTGAGGATGGCCGTCTCCACCGTGCTGCTGGGCAGCCTTGTGATCCTGGCGCTTGGTGTAAACCAGGTGAATGCAGCTCACGTCAGGACGAACCGAGCGGTTGGGATGGGAACGAGCTCGGTGCAGCTTACCAAGCAGAGTGTCGTGATCTCAGCGAGCCTGGCGAAGCAAAGTCTCACCTCTATCTCGGCCAACGGGTCGACGTTTACCTTCTCCTCGCGAACCGGCGACATCGCGCATCTGAAGTCGGGAAGCGTCATGCTGGTCTCGGGCATCGCCGTGCGAAAAGTGAAGAGCGTGGCGAAGAAGGCCAAGGGCCTCATCGTGCAAACCACTCCTGCCGGGCTCGGCGACCTCATCTATCAGGGGCAGCTCTCGTGGAACTCTCCGGTGAACTACAAGAGTGCGCTGTTGACTTCTGAGTCCGCCGCCATCGAGCGTCGGTCATTGAGACCGCTGGGTGAAACCTCGGGCCTGACCATCAAGGGTAAGGCGGGCGGCTACGAGTACTCGATGAAGTTCAACCTGAAGGGCAAGGATGTCGAGGTAGAGGTCGAGCTCAGCAGGGAGGAGCCGATTAACGTGAGTGCCACGGTGACGGGTACTCTGGATAACTTCAATACCAAGGGCTCGATCGACGTCACCAAAGGCAAGGTGACGAGTGCGGCTGTCAGTGACAGAGGTCTGTCGGGCAGTTTCACCCTCGGATATGAGGCGAAGCCGGCGAGCAGCCTCGGAACCGGGGGAGCGCTGATCTCGCTGCCAGGTGAGATGCGGATACCCGTTATTGTCGGCGGCATCCCCTTCTATATCGGCATCGGCGTTTCCTACTATGTGGGCATCGGATTTAGCGGCAAGAGCCAGAAGCTGACGGGCAGTTACACCCTGAAGTACGATGGAAGCTCCGGTTTCAGCTTCAGCAAACAGGGCGCCACCTCGCCTACCGGCGCTATAACCGAGCTTGGAAAGATCCTCTTGAACAAGACAGATGCGGTCCTGAATGGTCCCATCTCGCTGATTCTCGGCGCGCAGATGCCTCGATTGGAGTTTGGTCTGGGAGTGAAGGGGGCCTCGGTCGGCGCCTACACCAATCTTGTTGCCAGCACCGCAGTAAAGATTGGCGGTCAGCAAGGTGGCGGGACAGGCGGTTGTGACGCCCGCGAGATGGAGATCGAGGCGACGACGGGAGCAGACGCTCAGGTCTTCGGTCTCAAGATCGGGACATCTCCCTATACCCTCTTTGATAAGACCTATCAGCTGGCCTACCCAGCTGGGTGCGGCACCGTCTAGACTCGTCGGCTCGGTGGAGGATAAGGCCGGTCCGGTGACGCTCGGGCCTTGTCCTCGCGGGTGACCAGAACCCTGTCGCTACTCGGCACAGCGGTCGAAGCGGATTTACTGAATTGAAAGAATGATGTCCGACGACTAGTTCTTCTTAAAACCGCGAGCAGCACACCCACTTCCTTCGACGGAATATCGAGAGGGCATCCGGCCTTCAGACCAGCAAGCGCCAGCGGATGTCACTCGGAATGACATCCCTTCCCGCGGGGTCTATCGTTGATCCGATGCCGTATTCCGAGAGCGCAAGCGGAGATCGCTCGCTGGGAACTCGGGTCTCCTTTTGTTAGACTAGTCTATACTAGTCGCGAGGAGAAGCCGTGAAAACAGTAGGGGCTTATGAGGCCAAGACGCACCTTCCTCGCCTCCTGAAAGAGGTGGCCGAGGGTAAGGTCATTACGATAACGAACCGCGGGGTTCCGATAGCGAAGCTGATTCCTGCCGAGGAGCACAACCGAGCTGCGAATCTTGCCGAGGCATTTGAGACTATCCGACGCATTCGCGAGCGCTCCCAGCCACTCCAAAACATCTCAATTGATGACTTGATCCAGGAAGGTAGAAGGTTTTGACGTTTGTACTCGACGCTTCCGTAGCCATCTCGTGGTTGCTGATCGACGAGTCCAACGTTCCTTCCGAGAGGGCGCTGGCTCGACTCGAGCAGGAGGACGCTGCTGTACCAACCATCTTCTGGGCGGAGGTTGCAAACGCGTTGTGGGTTGCCGAGAGACGGGAACGGCTGACAAAGGACGACATCGCCGCGGCCCTGGCAGCACTGATGCTGTTGCCCGTCGTTGTGGCGAGAGGCGGATCGGACCTTGAGTTCGCAGCGATGGCAACGGAAGTTTCGCGTCGCCACGCCATAGCTGTGTACGATTCGTACTACCTTCTGACTGCGTTGCAGCGACGGCTTCCATTGGCGACTGTGGACTCGAGACTCGCGAAGGCAGCCGCGTCCGATGGGATCGAGCTGATCTAGGCGCCTTGCCGTCGGCCGCGCGAAGCCGAGGGCCGACGATCTGGTGAGAAAACACCGCCGGAATAGAGCCGGGCTCTACTCCAGGACGTAACGCGGATATGAGCTCTTTGCTTCCGACGCCTTGGTCAGGTCGATGTCCAACGTTATGTAAGGTTGATCGGCCGAAGTTGCCCCGAGAATCTGGCCGCTTGGATCCACGATCATACCGGGACCACCATGAAGCTCGTTCTCTCCTGCAGCTGGCACACGATTGGAGGAAAGCACAAAGGCGCCAGCCGCCACGGCCGCCATCTGGAAGGCGATGGGCCACATCTCCTTCGGGTCAGCTGTGCGTGGCACTGCGATGAGCAGCGCTCCCTGGCGGCCGAGATGACGCGCCCACTCGTTGAACATGACGTCGGTGCACACCATCACGCCAAGAGATGTGCCGGCAGCAGATGTCGCCTTGAACGCCCGCTCCGGCCGATCGAACCAGTGGGCCTCGTAATAACCTGGCTCGTCTGGAATGTAGTACTTGTCGTGCACGTCGCGAATTCCGCCTGTCTTGCTCCAGGTGAACCCGCGATTCAGCTTTAGTCCCCCGGACTCCGCAGGTCGTGACCCGATCACTTCCGCCTCTCCCAGATCCGCAAAATCAGCAATCAGGCGCTCGTGATCGTCTACAGCTTGGTCCCAGGTGGCTCGATCAAAGTCCGGAGATTCGGCGAACCAGGTTGATCCTATAAGCTCCGGCAGGACAAGAAGCTCAGCTCGCGTGGTGCGCACGTGCTCGACGAGTTCGTCCCAGGCAGGCTGGAAGGCGTCTCGCTCGTCGGGGAGTTGACACACTGCTACCCGCATGGAGAACCGTCAACCGGATGAATAAACAACTTCACGCTCTGTTCACCGGCAATCGACGTGCCAGAAGACGAGGTCTCCCAGACGTGCGCTAATCGCTGGATGCTTTTGTCGGCTGCACCACCCGGCTCCTCCTATCCGCAGCTGCCGGCCCGCCCCAGGAAAGGGCGGGCCGGCCGGTCATGGCAGCTGAGGCTTCTTAGGCTGAGCCGATAACTGCAGCGTTCACCGAATGGATCGGCGGCAGGAAGTCGGCGACCATGTTCCAGGAGTCGCCTCGATCAGGGCTGGCGAAGAGCTGGCCCGTGTTGGTGCCGACGTAGATCCCCGCCTCCTCCATTCCGTCGGAGCACATCCCGTGGCGGAGAACGCCGATGTGGACGTTCGGGCCAGACGGGAGCCCCTTGGTGAGATGCTCCCATGACTCGCCGGCATCCTGGCTGCGGTAGACGGTGAACTGCCCTGGATAGTTCTCCCGGGCATAGCGCTGATGCTCGGCATCCTCCATGGAACCGGCTTCCACGATGACGTAGATGGTCTCGGGGTTGTGAGGATCCATGACGATCGGGAAGCCGAAGTCGCCCGGGAGGCCGTTGCGGATGTCGATCCAGTCGTCACCGGCGTTGTGTGACTTGTAGACTCCACAGTGGTTCTGCTGATAGAGGGTATCGGGGTTGGTGGAGTGCTGCACCACCCGGTGGATGCACTGGCCGAACTCGGGATACCGCTGCTTCGGGGGGGTTGAAGTCGGCCCGTGTGCCTTTATTGGCGAACTCCCATGACTTGCCGCCGTCCTCGGTGCGAAGGCAGCCCACGGCGGAGATCCCGATCCACATACGGTTCGGCGTTGGTCCTGTCCGGAACGATGGAGTGCAGACACATGCCACCGAAGCCAGGCTGCCATTTGTCCCGGCTTGGATGTGATTCGAGAGCCTGCGTTCAGCTCCCAGGTTTCGCCGCGATCGTGGCTTGTCCAGAGACTGGCAGGGTCGACGCCGGCATACACGGTCTCCGGCTCGGATTCACGGCCGGGCTGGACGATCCAGACATTTTCAAGCTTGCGTCCCGTTGCTTCTGGGAACTGGATGCCCTTTGTCCGGCTCCTTCCAGGTCTCCCCGAAGTCATCGCTGTACTTGACGAACGAGCCGAAGAAGCCCTGATTCTCGGCGGCATACATCCGTGGCGAAGAGCGCTGGTCCAGGATGCCGTTGTAGACAGGGCTGCCTCCTAGCATCGGGCCCTTGGATAGCTCCCAGTTTCGGCGGTCAGAGGAGGTAAAGGCGAAGAGGCCGCGCCTGGTCCCAACCAGTAGCAGAACGGTTCCATCCGATAGATTCATGGTGTAAATCCCTCCCGATTCGTCGGTCGTTAAATGGCCGCCTGGCGACCCGACAATCTGAGCATACAACCGGCCGACGCCACTCTTTCGAGGCAGCTATCGGCCAGTCTCTCGGTCATCGGGATCCGCCCACGCCGCGCGGCGTAGAGTATTGTTGGAACTATGAGCAAGCTGATCTACTCATCTATCACGTCACTGGACGGATACGTCGAGGACGAACAGGGCAACTTCGACTGGGCTGAGCCAGACGAGGAGCTCCACTCCTTCATCAACCACCTCGAGCGGCCGGTGGGTACGTACCTTTATGGAAGGCGGATGTACGAGACGATGGTCTACTGGGAGAGCTCCGAGAGGCAATCCGATCCCTCGCCCGTCAGCCGGGAGTTCGCGGATATCTGGCGAGCAGCCGAGAAGATTGTGTTCTCGCGGACGCTACGGGATGTGTCGAGCTCCCTGACCCGTGTCGAAAGACGTTTTGACCCCGAATCAGTGAGAGAAATGAAGGCAGTGGCCCCGCGCGATATCGCGGTTGGCGGCGCGGAGCTTGCCGGCCACGCATTCCGTGCCCGGCTGGTCGACGAGCTGCAGCTCTTTGTCGTACCCGTGGTATTAGGTGGCGGGAAGCGATCCCTACCCAGAGACATACGAATCAAGCTAGAGCTGTTGGATTCACGCCGATTCGAAGGCGGCGCCCTCTTCCTCCAATACCGAATCAGAATCTAAGCAGCGGCGAAGACGACGCAGCCCGTGCGGGCGTCGGACCGCTTAGTCGGCCCGAGAAGCCGGATTCGCCGAATTCGTCTTATAGGACGGTCGAGCCGATCAAGGCCAGGGCCGCGACCCCCATGACCAGCGTTGCGATCCAAACGACCGCAGAGCTAAGCCAACCACTTCGATGCTCCTCCATGACCTTCCGATCCCGAGCGAGGAGAGCAATCAATACCATGACAGGCGGCGCGACGATCCCGTTGATGATGGCAGTGACGACAAGCGCCCTGATTGGGTTAACGCCAAGAAAATTCATGGCCATGCCGCCGACGACCGCCAGGATCATGATCCCGTAGAAGGTCGGCCGATATCGAGCCTTTTCGGCAAGGTTTCCACGTATGCCCAAGACTTCCTTGATGGCGTAGGCAGCCGATCCGGCAAGAACCGGAATAGCCAGCAACCCCGTTCCGATCAGTCCAATGGAGAACAGAACGAAGGCGAAAGGCCCGGCAAGCGGTTTCAATGCTTGGGCAGCCTCTTGAGCAGATTGGATGTTGGTGTGTCCGGATCCATGCAGGACAACTGCACCGGTCAGGATGATGCAGTACATCACGACTTGAGAGAAGAGCATGCCCACCGCGACATCGATCCGAGCTGCTCGAAGCTCAGGGCGGCTGACGCTCTGGCGCCGTTCCTTGGTGGTATGACCGGCCGCTCGCAGCTCATCTACCTCTGACGAAGCCTGCCAGAAAAACAGATAGGGAGAGATTGTGGTGCCGAGGATGGCCACCATCATCGCGATAAAGCTGCTGTTCAGCGCAACATGGGGAACAACCGTTGCCCGGAGCGTCGTCATCAGGGGTGGATGAACGAGGAAAAGAGTCACGACGTAGGCGAACAGGACCAAGGTCAAGTATTTAAAGGTACGAAAGATGAGCGCATACCGCATTCGGACCTGCATGGCGACAATCAACAGCCCAACCGGGATGATGAAGATGCCTGAGGGAATATGCCCACCGCTGAGGAGGGAGCCTCCCGCGGCGACAGCCCCCAGGTCTGCCCCAATGTTGATCGTATTGGCGATGAATAGGGCGAGTACAAAAACTGCAACCAGCCAGGTTGGGAATTTGCGTCGCAGGCTCGTGCCGAGGCCTACTCCCGTGTGTAGAGCGATGCGGGCGCATGCTTCTTGCATGGCCAACATCAGCGGGAAGGTGAACAGCGCTAGCCACAGAAGCCCGAAGCCAAACTGACTGCCCGTCTGTGCGTACGTCCCGATCCCGCTGGGATCATCGTCGCTCGCACCGGTAATGAGCCCAGGCCCCAACACCTGCAGGACCCCCGCGACCCCGTGGCTTCGACTTTGGGCGAGGACACTTTCCCCGGCAGGCGGGCCTCCGGTCGCCGAGTCCGGCGTTGGCGCCGGCTTTTCAAGGTCTTCCCGTGCTGGGTCTGTCGGATCGCCCTTCCGGGGCGTTAACAGCGTTAGGAGCGGGTCTTGCCGCTCAGTCTGCGGGTCCGAGGATCTTGCCATTTCAAGCCATAGGGGATGTGCGGGTGCCGGATTCGATGGCACCTGCCAAGGCAAGATGTGGGCCGACGTATCACATGTCGACTAAGCCGTCATCGGCATGGGCTGCACAGCAGACCCAAGCCGAAGGGTGGAGCGAAGGCCTTGGCCAGGCGAATGCCCTGATGGGGCTCACATTGGCAATCGGAGGGGTGGCGGGACCGGCCGTCGCTGGCACCGATCGTCGCGGCAGCAAGCCCCGGCTGGGCGATTGCTGCCGATGCGCTATCGTACGGGGTCGGTGTGGGGTCACTGGCCGCGCTGAGTCTAGGACCAGCTGCGTTGGCGGAAAGTGAGTCCTTCCGCGAAGCAGCTTCGGGACGGTTGGACGCATTTCCGTTCGCGAACATGGCTCTGGGCCATCGTGACGATGGCTTCGCTGATCAACATGATGGTCAATGCGCCATTCATCGTCCTGGGAGCGGAGATCGCAAAGACGTCGCTCGGCGGAGCGGCAGCGTGGGGGACAATCCTTGGTGCTCAAGGGGCAGGTACTCTGGCTGGCGGCCTAGCCATGCTGCGATTGCGGTTCTCAAGGCCTCTGGTCGCGGCCCTCC
>CAWCYJ010000021.1:0-43659 GCA_963799725.1 uncultured Pseudomonadota bacterium | reverse complement strand
CCGGCCATCTTGTCTCCCTCAGAAACCTTGCGCTTCTGGGCGACGGATACCCTAACCAGCTCGTTGACACCCGGAGGAAGCTCATCACCGTTCTCACGCGAAAAGACGCGAACGTCAACGACCTTCCCACGCTCGCCCTGAGGTACGCGTAGAGATGTGTCCTTAACTTCTCTGGCCTTTTCACCGAAGATTGCTCGCAGCAACCGCTCTTCAGCAGTCAGCTCTGTTTCACCCTTCGGGGTGATCTTGCCGACCAGGATCTCGTTCGGTCCTACTTCGGCACCGACGTAGATTATTCCTCGCTCGTCGAGATTTCGCAGTCCCTCTTCGCCGACATTCGGGATGTCGCGAGTGATCTCCTCGGGACCGAGTTTGGTATCACGGGCGTCGACCTCGTGTTTTTCCATGTGAATGGATGTGAACTTGTCGTACTCGACCATTCGGTCGCTCAGCAGAATGGCATCCTCATAGTTGCCACCCTCCCAGACCATGAAGGCCACGAGCACGTTCTGACCGAGGGCGGCCGCCTCTCTTGGTGGATGACCCATCAGCAAGCACGTCGCCTCGCTTGACTAGTTGGCCCTTATCCACACTGGGTCGTTGATTGATGCAATCTTCCTGGTTGGAGCGAATGAACTTGCGGAGCTTGTACCGCCGACTGTTGCCCTCGACAACCGAATGGCTCTTTCCACGGCCGCCCGTATTCCCGTTCGCGGCCCCGTCTTGACTTGATTGGCCGTTGGCGCTTTCGACTACGATCTCTCGACCGGTGACGCTGGTTACAACTCCATCGGCATCGGCGATCACCAAGTGACCCGAGTCGTAAGCTGCCCGACCCTCTTGTTCCTGTCCCTACATAGGGGGACTCCGGAACCAAGAGCGGGACGGCTTGACGCTGCATGTTCGCCCCCATCAAGGCGCGATTGGCATCGTCATGCTCTAGAAAGGGGATCATCGCAGTCGCCAGCGACACCAGCTGTCGGGTCGAGACATCCATGTAATCGACACGATCGATCGGCTCGATGAGGAACTCATCACGGTGCCGAACCGACACTCTCTCCTGGGCGAACTTTCCATCTGGACGCAGGGTGACGTTCGCCTGGGCGATCGTGAATTCCTCTTCCTCATCCGCAGTCATGTACTCGATATCACTTGAGACGAATGGTAAACCGGCACTTCCGCGCCCTCAGGCAGGCTGGTCTTCAGTTTTTTGATAAAGGAGCATCGACCACGGTGCCGGCTTTGGCAATTTTTCGCCCGCTCTTACCGGCCACATCGTCACGAATCTCCCTGCCAAGCAGCAACGGCGAGTCAGCTGGAAGTGAACGATACACCTTGCGATAGGGTGTTTCGATGAAACCGTAAGGATTCGTCCTGGCGTAGGTAGCCAGATTCCCGATGAGTCCGATGTTTGGACCCTCAGGAGTTTCGATGGGACAGATCCGCCCGTAGTGGGATGGGTGAACGTCCGCACGTCGAAGCCAGCTCGTTCTCTCGAGAGGCCACCAGGGCCTAACGCCGACAAACGTCGCTTATGAGTCAGCTCCGACAGGGGGTTGGTCTGATCCATAAACTGCGAAAGCTGGCTACCCCCGAAGAACTCCTTCATGGCAGCGACGACAGGGCGAATGTTGATTAGTGCATTGGGACGAGCATTCTCCACGTCCTGAATGGTCATCCGCTCTTTCACCACCCGCTCCATTCTCAGGAGGCCAACGCGGAATTGCTGCTGAAGGAGCTCGCCCACAGCCCGGACTCGACGATTACCAAGATGGTCGATATCGTCATGACGTCCGGGATGATTGTTGCAGCGGATCTGCTCAGCCACAATTCGAGCCAAATCATCCTTGGTCAGGATCATCGGGCCTTTTTCGGCATCGACGTGGAGCCGCTTGTTGAGCTTGTACCGGCCGACGCGTCCGAGATCATATCTCCGCTCATTGAAGAAGAGCGAATTGATCAAGCTTCTGGCGTTTTCAAGTGTTGGAGGATCGCCAGGACGTAGCTTCTTGTACATCTCGATGAGACCCGACTTCTCGTCCTCCGTGTTGTCACGCTCCAGTGTTGACTGGATGTACTGGTGGTCGGGGTCCGTATCAACAGACTTGAACAGCTCAAGGATTTGCTCATTGGTGCCGAATCCGATGGCACGAAGAAGGGTCGTTACAGGTATCTTCCGCTTGCGGTCAACCTTAACCGTCAAAACATCCTTGTTCGACGTCTCAAATTCGAGCCAGGCGCCACGATTCGGAATCAATTTAGCCATGTAGAGATCCCGACCCGATGCCGGGTCGGTTTCGGCAGTGTAGTAAACGCCAGGTGATCGGACCAGCTGGCTTACCACTACCCGCTCGGCGCCATTGATCACGAACGTGCCTTGCTCCGTCATGAGCGGAAAGTCGCCCATGAAGATCTCTTGCTCGATAATCTCTCCGAGCGGTTCACCCTCTGCGGTCACATTCTTGCGAAGTTTCGCTCGAACAGTGAGTGGTGCAGAGTACGTCATATCGCGTTCGCGACACTCGTGCTCCGTGTACTTCGGCTCACCAAACGGCTTCTCGGGTACGATGAATTCCAGAGACATCTTCCCAGCGAAATCCGTAATAGGGGAAACCTCTTCGAAGAGGTCTCGAAGCCCCTCCTCCTGGAACCAATGGAAGGCGTCAGCCTGCATCTGGATCAGGTTAGGAAGCGGCATCACCTCTTCTGCACGTGCAAAGGTTAGCCGGCGCTCGGGTGTCAATACTTCTAGTGCCATTCAGGCTCCTCGCGCTTATATTGAACCGGCGAAGGACTGATCCGCGGGCCGACACTGGCAGACAGCAAAAGATTGTCGAAGACGCTCATTCTTATCGAGCATCTCGACTTCGCACAAACGCCTACGATAACCTAGGAAGGCGATGGCGGGAGATCTTGTTCGCGTATGGCCTGACCGGGTCCGTGTTCAGGAACAAGCAGCTAATGCGGGGCCTCTTCTCGGGTTCACTCAATACTACCGCATTGGGCCCCGTTGTGCAAACTCGATCGTTACAACTCTTGTATAATGTCCTCCTTGCTCGTCGGTCAAGGGAGTGGATGGCTATGATACCGCCCGTAATTCGAGGCTTCTGGCAAGACGAAAGCGATTACTGCACTTCAGCCAAGCCATGAGAAGACCTTGACTTTCAGTCAACGACTCTCTGCGTGCCAGGGAGTCAACAACTCCTGGCTCGTGGTTGGGCTGGATACCGAGCCAAGCAGACTGCCTCAAATGTTTCCCCAGAGCTCAGAGGGAGTTCTCCGCTTCAATCGGGCCATTATCGATGCAACCCAAGACCTCGTACTCGGTTACAAACTCAACCTCGCCTTCTTTGAATCCCTCGGAGATGCCGGCTGGAGCACCCTGAGAAAGACGCGGCAGTCGGTTCCAGATGCTCTTCTGACAATCGCCGACGCCAAATTCGGCGACATCGGAAGCAGTTCTCGCCTTTACGCATCTGCCGTTTTCGAGGATCTGCGCTTCGACTCCGTTACGCTTTCGCCTTATGTGGGGCGTGAAGGGCTGGCGCCGTTTCTTGCCAACGAGACAAAGGCAGGGTTTGTCCTCTGCCGAACCAGCAATCGGGACGAGTCATTTCAGCAGCTAGATATAGACGGTCGGCCCATGTATGAGCGGGTTGCCGAAGCAGTATCAACCTGGGGTGCGAATGCCGGATTAGTGGTCGGCGCCACAGACCTAGCGGCCCTTGCTGCCGTTCGGAAGCTGGCGCCCCGAGTGCCGCTTTTGGTACCAGGGATAGGGGCTCAGGGCGCTACAGCGGAAGCGACGATGGCAGCCGCCGTAGACGCGGATGGCGGCAACGCCCTGATCGCGGTTTCCCGAGCTGTCATCTACGCATCTTCGGATAGCGAATTTGCGAAGGCAGCGAGGGGCGCAGCCTTGGACCTGCGAAATAGCATCATGGCTTATGCCGCCTGAGGATCCGAACCTCAATAATAAGCAAATGGCTACCGATAGCCCTGGCTCTTCATCTTCGACCGGCCAGCCGTTCGAGTTCCGTGTCGGCGATCGAATCCGCCTGCGCAAAGTCCATCCATGCGGCGGGTTTACTTGGCTTGTCGTTCGTCTAGGCGCGGATATCGGACTCAGCTGCGAAACATGCGGACGGAGGATCTTGCTTCCCAGATCCACCCTCGAACGGAGAATGAAGACGGTGGTCGAGCGGGGAGAGGTACAGGCATCTGGGCCGGCGACGCAACCGAGTCTGCCTGATCAGGGACCCCTTACGTGCGGAATGCTAGGACTGAAATCTCAAGACCTTCTTGAGACCCGCAACGACTTACACGCTACCGTCATCTACTTTTATGAGACTGGACTTGATCGAGGCACGGCTGGATTGTTGGCAGGCCAACAAGTTCGCGTTACGGAGGCTCTCGATCCGAGTGCTACAGAAGTTCTGCTCGAGCCGGTCGATTATGGCGATTTTGAACGCCGGTGGGTGCCCGGGGGAGTGAGGAGCCACAAGTCTTACCAGGGATTCGCTATCGAGGCGACTTGCGGAGTCATTGCTAGATACTTTCGCCCCGTTTCCGTTGCTAGCCTCGATGACCACTCTTAAGCCGTATCCGCGGTGTTCGGATCGGCTTCTGTGCATGCAGTGGCACTGAATCAAGCAACCACCATCGCCCATTCTCTTGCTTTAGAGAAAGGGTGGTTGGGAGGCGGAACAAAATAGTAGCGTGGCAGGTTTCTCGAAGATGGACGATCACTTCTTGCGATGCGGCGAGCTTGATATTCACTACCTTCAGGAGGGAAGTGGTCCGCCTCTTTTATTGCTGACCGGAGGGCTGGCATCCGCCTCCGGGTGGGGACGGCTGCCCTCGATCCTTGCAGAGCGATTCACCGTCTTCGCCGTGGATCACAGGGGACACGGTCGTACGGCTAATCCATCTGCCTCACTGAACTACCCTCAGCTTGCGGAGGACGCAGTCTCCTTCTCCCGGCAACTGGGGCTGGATCATCCGGTGGTTTTGGGTTGGAGTGATGGGGGTCAAACCGGCCTCGAGATGGCGATGAGGTACCCCAACTTTGCTGCCGCCATCATCGCCGTTGGCGTCTTGTATGAAGCGACGCCGGAGCTGATGGCTTTTACCCGCGAGTTTCTTTGTTTGGACGAGATGAATCGAATAGACCCAGGCCGTTTAGAGGCGGAGCGGCCCGAGTTCGTGACCACATTACGCGAGAGCATCCAAACAGGTGGCGCAGAAGAATGGAGGCGGACCGCGCAGCAGGTCGCTGATTTATGGCTCTCCGACTATGGCTTAAGCCCTGAGCGACTTTCGCGGATTACGATCCGACCCTGATCCTCCTAGGCGACCGCGACATCGTGTCCATCGAAGAGGCTGCGGAGCTTTTTAGATGATTGACGATTCGGAGCTGGCAGTCATAGCGGGTTCCGACCACGACGTTCCTTTCGCCCTGAGTTGTTCGGTAGCGTAGTCCTAGACTTTCTCTCAAGACGGCTGCAAAGACACCTTTGACTGCGTCTGCCTCGAGCTCAGGCCAGATGGCTCTTGAATGAATCGTAGTTCTCGAGGGCTTTGCCTGTCCCAACGGCGACGCAGTAGAGAGGGTACTCGGAGACGTGGCAAGGCACGTCGGTAACCTTTGTCAGTAGCATGTCAATATTGCGCAGCAGGCTTCCTCCGCCTGTAAGGACCATGCCCCGATCCATTACGTCGATGCTAGCTCGGGTGGCGTGTCTTCGAGAACGGTCCTTACCGTATCCACTATCGTCGACAGCGGATCCGCGATCGCTTCCACAATCTCGTTAGTGCCGACTGGAATTGACTTAGGAAGCCCTGTCAGCTGATCTCTTCCACGGACCTCCATGGTCAGCTCTTCATCCAGAGGTAAGGCGCTCCCTATCTGATGCTTTACTTCTTCCGCCGTCGAGTCGCCAATCATCAGTCCGTGCTTCTTTCGGATGTGGCTGACGATAACGTCGTCGATGTGCATTCCACCCATGCGGACGGTACGGTGTATGACGACGTCGTTAAGACTGATGACCGCTACCTCGGTAGTGCCCCCACCCATATCGACGATTAGATTCCCTTGTGGAGAAGCTATTGGTACGTTAGCGCCAATTGCCGCGGCGATTGGGGCCTCTATAAGAAATGCCCGCTTTGCTCCGGCCTGGACAGCGGCATCGTGTACCGCCCGCTTCTCAACGCTGGTCATTCCTACCGGGATGCTTAGCATTACCTCAGGTTTGAACATCGAGACAGAGCCGATCACACGTCTTAGGAAGTAGCGAAGCATGCCCTCAGTTCGTACATAATCAGCGATGACGCCGCTGCGCATCGGCCTGACGACCGTAACGCTCTGGGGTGTCCGGCCGATCATTTGCCGGGCTTCATCTCCGGCCGCCACGATTCGATTGTCCTCGGTCACTGAGACCACGCTTGGCTCGTTTAAAACGATCCCTCTTCCTCGTACGTAGATGAGGAGATTAGCCGTACCAAGGTCGATCCCTATCTGTTTTCCAAACACAGGCTAGGAGGAGCTGTTTCCGTCATCCGTCATGGCTCGCATTCCGGCCCGGCCTTCGTGTCTCCGACGTGCTACTCGGAGACGAAGGAGCGCACGTTGAAGCTCCGCTTGGGCCTCAGCCTGCGCCTCTCCGGCGGCCGCCTCAGTCAGGGCGGCCTCTGCTCGCCGTCTCGCCTCTTCCGCACGCTGCTGATCGATCTCCTCTGACCTTTCAGCCACGTCGGCAACCACGGTGACCTTATCCGGTAGGACCTCCATGAACCCTCCGCCGAGGGCCAGGACCTGCCACTGGCCACCTTTCCTGTACTGCAGCTCCCCCACGGGTAGAGGGGTTACCAGTGGCATGTGGTGTGGCAGCACACCGAAGTCGCCTTCGATGCCCCGAGCCAGGACCTCCTCGACCTCTTCATTAACGATCGTTCTCTCCGGGGTCACTAGGAGGAAGCTCATTGTCGTCATAGGGACATCCTACTCCTGTCCCTCTTGCGCCAATCTGGCACCCTTTTCGCGAGCTTGATCGATTGTTCCAACGTAGAGAAAAGCAGTCTCGGGGAGGTCATCCACGTTGCCATCGATGATCTCCTTGAATCCGCGTACCGTCTCCCGGATAGGCACGTATTCGCCCTTCTGCCCGGTGAAGCGTTCAGCAACAAACATCGGCTGAGACAAGAACCTCTCGATCTTTCTTGCCCGTGACACGGTCAATTTATCTTCGTCGGACAACTCGTCGATCCCAAGGATTGCGATGATGTCTTGTAGCTCTCGGTATCGCTGAAGCACACGCTGAACGCCTCGAGCGACATTGTAGTGCTCCTCCCCGACCACCGACGGATCGAGGATCGTCGACGTGGATGCGAGGGGATCAATAGCAGGGTAGATCCCCTTTTCAACGATCGACCGTTCGAGCGCTAGAGTCGAGTCTAGATGGGCGAATACGGCCGCTGGTGCAGGACCGTGTAGTCGTCAGCAGGGACGTAGACAGCTTGGAAACTCGTTACCGAACCATCCTTGGTCGATGTGATCCTCTCTTCCAAGTCCCCCATGTCGGTTCCGAGAGTCGGCTGGTAGCCTACGGCCGACGGTAGGCGGCCTAGGAGCACGGATACTTCCGTCCCGCCTGAGCGAACCGGAAGATGTTGTCAATGAAGAAGCACGTCTCTGTGTTCTACATCCCAAAGTACTCAGCCATTGTGAGGCCGGTTAGGGCCACGCGCATCCTGGCTCCGGGCGGCTCATTCATTTGACCGAAAACGAATGCAGTCTTGTCGATGACCCCAGATTCAGTCATCTCGAGCCACATGTCGTTGCCCTCACGGGTCGTTCGCCTACGCCTGCGAAGACAGAGTAACCACCGTGCTCAGCGCGATATTTCTAATTAGCTCCTGGATGATCACCGTCTTACCAGTTTCCACACCACCCAAACGCCTACCTTACCTCCACGGGAGAAGGGGGCCACAAGGCGATAACCTTCATTCCGGTTTCTAGGATTTGAGTATCCGTTGATTGCTGGTGAAGTCGGGAGGTCATCGGTGGATAGCCAGCTTCTGGTCTTCTTGACTGGACCGAGGTTGTCGGTCGTCTCACCGACCACGTTGAAGACACGTCCTAGGACGGCCTCGCCAACCGGTACCAGAATCGGGTGGCCTGTATTATGACCTCGGCTCCCCTAGCCAACCCATCCGTTGGCTGTACGGAGACGCACCGACCCGAGTTATTCCCAAGGTCGTTTGCTACCTCGAGCGTAATCACTTGGCCGTCGTTGTGAATCTGAAGGGCGGTGTTGATGTCTGGCAAACTGCCCTCACCAAACTCGACGTCAACTACCGGCCCAATGATTTGACAATGTGTCCGACGCTCCGGCGGTCGTATCCATCTTCCAACCATCGGCCGTGGCTACGGCCTCTTCATCTGAGTCATTACTACTCCATTCCTTTCTATCTGGAGGTGACCGCGCCCGCCGCAGTGGCGATCTCGGCGATCTCCTTGGTAATCTCTGCCTGTCTGGCCTTATTCATTTCAAGAGAAAGGTCACCACCATTTCGTTGGCGTTGTCGTTGCGTTGCTCATGGCAACCATTTGAGCGCTCTGATAGCTAGCAATGGTCTCGAGCAGTGCCTGATATATCAATGATTCGACGTACCGAGGAAGGAGCACATCAAGGACGCGAGCAGGTTCATCCGGTTCGGAGTTCCAAGGAGAGGATCCTGCCGGCAGCTCTGGTGGCTGAGTTGGAAGCAGTTGAATCACCTCGGGAGTCTGCCTCAGCGTGCTGATGAAGCGGCTGTATACGAGGCTAACCCTGTCGACCTTACCCTCCGAAAAGTCCTGAAGAATCTGGTTCGCGACCGGCCGGATGTCCGCGAGCGTCGGCTGATCACCCAGATCCGTAAAGCTTGCCACCAGTTCCATCCTTGCCCGGGCCGCAAAGCTATTGCCTTTTTCGCCCCACGGCGATGACCTGAACGGGCACCTCTGAGGAGTCCACCTGCCGTGCCAGCGCCCGATGCAAGTTCGGAATCATGGCTCCCGCGAGGCCGCGATCTGGAGTGATCGCCACCACCTCTGCCCGTCGCACAGGCCGCTCGAGTAGAAGAGGGTGGTCGCTAACACCGCTTCGTGCTGCGAGCTGCGCTACTACCTCTCGCATGGCGTCGGAGTAAGGCCTTGCTGCCTGAACTCTAGCCTGCGCTCGTCGCATTCGTGAGGCCGCGACCATCTGCATGGCTCGAGTTATCTGGGCGAGATTCTTTACGCTTCGAATGCGCCTTCGAATTTCCCGGCGGCTAGCCATTTTGATGTCCCTTTGAGGATCTGGATGAAGGTCACGATGCCCTCGACTGAAGTAAGTCAGTTGAGGCCCCTTGATGGAGAGCCTGGATGACTCCCGGATCTCTTGGAACCGCTGTCTTATGCGGCAGCCTCGAATTGGAAGGTTGAATTGAATTCTTTCATCGCGTCCTTCAACGTAGTCTCCGTCTCGGGACTCATCTGCTTCTGGTCCTCGATTGCGGCTCCTACGTCTGGATGGCTGGAGTCCATGAAGCGGTAAAAGGCGGTTTCCCACTCTGCAACTCGCTTATCGGCACCGAGTCGAGGTAGCCGTTCACCGCCGCGTAGATAACCTCAACTTCTTGGTGCAACGGTAGCGGGCTGTACTGAGGCTGCTTCAGGACCTCCGTCACCCTTTGCCCTCGACTAGCCGCCCTGGTTGCCTTATCCAATCCGATCCGAATCGAGCCAAAGCCGCGAGTTCCCGGTACTGAGACAAATCTAACGAAGGGCACCGGCAACCTGCCTCATCGCCTTGGTCTGGGCAGCGCCTCCCACGCGCGAAACAGACGTGCCACGTTCAAAGCCGGCCGAATTCCCGCATAAAAGAGGTCACTTTCGAGGTAGATCTGACCGTCGGTTATGGAGATCACGTTGGTAGGGATGTAAGCACTCACGTCGCCAGCCTGCGTTTCGATGATCAGCAAGGCAGTCAGTGAACCGCCTCCGTGGGCATCATCGAGCTTCGCCGAGCGCTCCAGGAGTCGAGAGTGTAGGAAGAACACATCGCCGGGAAAAGCCTCACGCCCGGGCGGTCGCCGAAGGAGCAGTGAAATTTGGCGGTAGGCCTGGGCGTGCTTCGTAAGGTCGTCGTAGACAACGAGAGCATCGCGTCCGGTCTCCATAAACTCTTCACCCATGGCTGTGCCTGCGTATGGTGCCAGCCACTGCAAAGCTGCCGACTCCGAAGCCGTTGCACTGACGATGATAGTGAACTCGAGTGCACCGTAGCGCTCGAGCGTGGCGGCTATGTCGGCGACCTTCGAAGCTTTCTGTCCTATCGCAACATAAATACACAGCAGGTTCTGACCACGCTGATTGATGATGGTATCCAGCGCGATCTGAGTTTTTCCCGTTTGCCGATCGCCCAGAATCAGCTCCCGCTGGCCGCGACCAACTGGAATCATTGAGTCGATTGCCTTGATTCCGGTTTGCACCGGAGTGTCAACTGGCGACCGGACTACCACTCCGGGAGCGAGGCGTTCCACCGGCCGGAACCTGTCCGCGTTGATCGGACCCTTTCCGTCAAGCGGCCGTCCAAGCGGGTCGACGATTCTGCCCAGGAGGGCGTCGCCGACCGGAACCTCGACGACTCTTCCCGTGCTACGCACCTCAACACCTTCAGTAATCTTGGCGTACTCACCCAAAACCACAACTCCTACGGAGTCCTCTTCGAGGTTCTGAGCGATGCCCATCACCGGCTGTCCCGTCGCCTCGTCCACAGTTCCGTGGAACTCAACGAGCTCGTTATAGAGAGCTCCCTGCAGACCGTAAACGTGGGCGATCCCATCGCCGACGTCAACGACCGTACCAACGGTACGCTCTTCTATCGCTGCATCGAAACCAGCGATCTGCTGTTTGAGAATCGCATTGATCTCGTCTGCCTTTATTGCCATTGGTGTCTCTTCCTTTTGTTTTCTATGCTAGTCGCTGCCGGAGCCGCTCGAGTCGTGTGAGCACGCTGCCGTCAATAAGCTGGTCGTTCAGACGAATAATTACCCCGCCGATTATGGTGGGGTCAATGGAGTGGCTCAATCGTACGGTCAGCCCCGTGCGCTGGTCTAGCTTTTCCTGAATCAGAACCAGCTCTTCCTGTCGAAGCGGACGAGCCGAAATCATATCGGCGTGAGCCCGACCCATCATCTCATCCACCAGCTCATCAAAAGCAGCGCTTATCTGGGGTAGCATCGTGATTCGATGGCGGCTGATAAGAAGTCGGACAAGATTCTTCAGCTCGGGTCGCAGTCCGGGAAACTGAGTTTCAATTGCTAGTGACTTCTGTTCATTCGTTAGACGAGGACTTCGCAGCGTCTCTGCAAGGCTTGGGTCGGTAAGTACCTCTGCGAGAGCCTTCAAGTCCGCCTGCCAGCTTTGAGGTCCCTCGTTGTTCCCATGGGCAGCGGCGACATCGAATGCAGCCTTCGCGTAGCGTCTGGCGAGCCCGTTAATCCTCACGGCCGGAGGCTTCCCGACAGGCCATCATCAAGGGACCCATCATCGGCCAATGCTGTTTCGATGATTCGCCGGTCGCTTTGATCGTTCATCGTTCGACGAAGCACCTCTTGGGCCGCGTCAATTGCGACGTCGGCGGCTCGAGATCGAAGCTCCATGAGCGCCTGGCTTTGTTCGGCTTCGATTTCGTCTCGAGCCTGCGCAATGATTCGCTGCTTATCCGCTTCAGCGGTGACCACTGCTTCCTCGCGCAGCGAGGTACTCATGGCCTGGGCCCGCAGAACGATCGCTTCTGCCTCTCGATGCGCCTCCGCAATCTCGGCCTGTACCTGTTCGTGCGCCAAGCGAGCCTCCTCGCGACTCTCCTCCGCCGCTCGAAGCAGTGCATCGATTCGGGAGGCCCTCGCGTCGAGGATTCCTCCGATCATGCCAATAACGCTTTTTCGCTGACTGCCGAACCGCTTGGATACGAAGAACCAAACGAGGAGCAGAAAGCCAATGAGCTCTGCAACCCAAAGGGCAAGATTTTTCACCGTCTCCGTAACTGCGACTATTGGAATCAAAGCAGCGCCTCTCTCCCCACGACCGCTGCAGCGAGCTCCCGGGTCTCAGGCGTGTCGTATGGCGTACCGGTAACCCTGGAAGCGACGGCGAGGGCAAGATCCACGGCTCGGTCCTGTAACTGAGCCGCGACCTGCGCCTGTTCAGCTTGGATCTGTACACGAGCGTCATTGACCAAACGTTGAAATTCTGCGTTTGCCTCGGCAATCTGTTCGGCTCGCACGGTGTTGCCTTCAGCGACTGCTACGTCGATGGCAGCTTGCGCTTCCTGGCGGGCACGCATGAGCACCTGCCGTACCGCGTCGCGAGACTCGTCAGCTTCTGCCCGCGTGTCAGAGGAGGCGCTGAGTCCGGCCTGGATAGCTTCGTCTCGCTCGCGCCACGCCTTTCGTATCGGCGCGAATACAAAGACTTCCATAATCCAGACGACTCCGCCAAAGATCAGAGCCTCAATAACAAGAGTAGGGATGCTAACGGAGATCGGTGTCGCCGCGAGCAGTGGAGCTGAAAAGTAGGAGTACAAGCAGTTGCCTCGCTTTGGCTTAGGGCTTGCCGAAGAGAACGATGATGCCGAAGATGAGGGCGATAACTGCATAGGCCTCGATGAGGCCAACACCGATAAACATCCAGGTGGTGAGAGTTCCCCTCGCCTCTGGTTGGCGAGCGAGTCCTGCGACCAGCTGCGAAGTTACCACGCCGTCACCAATGCCGGCGCCCACGGCGCCTCCGCCAATCATGAGTCCCGCACCGATGTAGGCCCCAGCACTCGCTGTGGCCGCGGCCTGAGTTGTAGCAGCCGCGATGATCATGGGTAGCTCTAACACGTCTTCCTCCTCCGATGATTCAGTTCTTTTTTTGGCTCTTAATGGGCTTCGGCAGCCTCACTCGCGATAGCCATGTAAGCGACCGTCAAGACCGTAAAAATGAACGCTTGGATGGTACCGACGAACAACCCGAAGGCCAAGATAAGTGGGTTGATCAAGATATTCGCCACGACGGCGAACTCCAGTGGAAGCAGCGACCCGGCAACGATAAGCAAAATCTCGCCTGCCAGGATGTTGCCAAAGAGACGAAACGAGAGTGTGAGAGGACGGGAAAGCTCGGTGACGAGTGTGAGGATCACGGAAACCGGGTTTAGGAGGACCGCTTTGAACCCTCCGGTCCAGTAGTGACCTTTATAGGCGCCGAGCCCACTCGTTTGTATGTACCGCACGTGCATGAGCACAAACACCAGTAGCGCCAAAGCAAACGTGGTGCTCACGTCTGCGGTCGGCGAGTGAAAGTACGGGATAGGAAGCAACCCGATGATATTCATGACCCATATAAAGAAGAAGAGGGTCAGGGCAATGCTAGCGATACTCCCCGGATTCCTACCCAGGTTGTCCGCAATAATCCCGTCGATAAATTCCATGATCGCTTCGACGGCATTCTGCACCCGAGTGGGCCGTTTGTACGTAACGTGGCTTCTAATGTAGAGCCCGAGCAAGAGAAGGATGCCCGCAGCGATGAGGGTCATCACCACCGTGTCCATGTGGATATTCCATAGGCTGCCTGATGGACCTATGATCCACCAGTGTTCCCCAATGGGTAGCGTGGCAGCCAGGACTTGCGCCGGCACTATATCGCCCCCTCGTGCGTCGTAGCCCCGATAGAAGCAGTCTCAAGTCCTCTTCGGGCTCGGTAATAAAGAACGAGCTCTGCAGTTTGAACGACAAAAAAGCAGATAGCCATCGCAACGGTCATCGGTCGGGAGATCAGCACCATTCCGACCGTTATGGCTCCGACGACCGTGAAGGTTACGAGCAGTCCAACTTGCATAGAAATCATGGCGGCTCCGGCATTGCCTGTTGTCGCTGCAAGCATGATGCGCTTTGCCAGTAGCCCACTGTTCACATACGCAAGGACGGCGCCCACTGCAATTCCTACGGCGATGTAAGGATGATCGGAAACGGCCACGCCTACAGCGCCGATAATGACCAGCGCAGGAAGAAGGAGATTGACGTCGCCCATGGCGAACTTTCGCAGCCCTCCACGACCGCTCACTCGTTCAACTCCCCCATCGCTACCCGAATGATTTTGAACATCGTCGCACCGAACCCGCCAAGAACACCAACCACCAAGAACAAAGGCGAGGAATGCAGGAGACGATCCAAAAGTAGACCCGCAACTAAACCGCCGACGATGAAAATCACCGTGTACGCGCCCAGTGCTCCCATCAGAGCAATGCCACCTCTGCTGTGGCGCTGTCTTTCGCCTTGGCTTTCAGGAGGCAACCGGGTCCTTTTTCGCTCCGCTTCAGGGTACCAGTTGATATGGGGAGGCGGCAAGGTATCTCAATTTCCGCGAGTTTGGAGAGCATCTTAATGCAAAGAAACAGGACCGGTTAGATGCATCCCCACCCGTCTGCATCATACCTACTCTTTTCGGCTGCTTGCTAGGGCAGAAACGGGACTCGCTTCCGCTTATAAAGGTTGGATATGGAGTGTTAGACAGGTTTGGAAAGAGGGAGAAGGGTGTGGTAGATTGAAGGGCAAATCGGCAGGGGGACCTGCCGGTTCGTTGTCTGAACGTTCACAAGAGAAGAGTGAGAGTCACGCGTTGAGAGATGCGAGGCAGGAGCAGGAACTCGAAAGGCGGACCACAGCCAAAAGGTGGTTTGATGGAGAGTTTGATCCTGGCTCAGGACAAACGCTGGCGGCGTACCTAAGACATGCAAGTCGAACGGACTGCAGGTTTTCGGATTTGCAGTGAGTGGCGAACGGGTGAGTAACGCGTAGGAACCTGTCTCGACGTGGGGGATAACACTTGGAAACAGGTGCTAATACCGCATGTGGTCGGGAGAAGAAAGGCTCGAGGAATCGAGTCGCGTTGAGAGGGGCCTGCGTCCGATTAGCTAGTTGGTGGGGTAAAGGCTTACCAAGGCGACGATCGGTAGCTGGTCTGAGAGGATGGTCAGCCACACTGGGACTGAGACACGGCCCAGACTCCTACGGGAGGCAGCAGTTAGGAAATTTTGCCAATGGGGGAAACCCTGAGCGAGTAACGCCGCGTGGAGGAAGACGGCCTTCGGGTTGTAAACTCCTTTTCTGTGTGACGATGATGACGGTAGCACAGGAAGAAGCCCCGGCTAACTACGTGCCAGCAGCCGCGGTAATACGTAGGGGGCGAGCGTTGTCCGGAATTACTGGGCGTAAAGAGCGCGTAGGCGGCGTCATAAGTCCCGTGTGAAAGACCCCGGCTCAACTGGGGAGGGTCGCGGGAGACTGTGGTGCTGGAGTGTCGGAGAGGGAAGTGGAAGTCCCGGAGTAGGGGTGAAATCCGTAGAGACCGGGCCGAACACCAGTGGCGAAGGCGACTTCCTGGCCGACGACTGACGCTGAGGCGCGAAAGCGTGGGGAGCGAACGGGATTAGATACCCCGGTAGTCCACGCCGTAAACGATGGACACTAGGTGTTGGTGGTATCGACCCCACCGGTGCCGGCGCACACGCAGTAAGTGTCCCGCCTGGGGAGTACGGCCGCAAGGCTAAAACTCAAAGGAATTGACGGGGACCCGCACAAGCAGCGGAGCGTGTGGTTTAATTCGACGCAACGCGAAGAACCTTACCTGGGCTTGACATGGCTGTGAAACACTCAGAAATGAGTGCCTCCGCAAGGACAGAGTCACAGGTGCTGCATGGCTGTCGTCAGCTCGTGTCGTGAGATGTTGGGTTAAGTCCCGCAACGAGCGCAACCCCTGAGGCTAGTTAGGATGTCTAGTCTGACTGCCGGGAGAAACCCGGAGGAAGGTGGGGATGAGGTCAAGTCAGCACGGCCCTTACGTCCAGGGCTACACACACGCTACAATGGCCGCGACAAAGGGCAGCGAGAGCGCGAGCTGGAGCGAATCCCATCAAACGCGGTCTCAGTTCGGATTGCAGGCTGCAACTCGCCTGCATGAAGTCGGAGTTGCTAGTAACCGCCGGTCAGCATACGGCGGTGAATACGTTCCCGGGTCTTGTACACACCGCCCGTCACACCATGGAAGCGAGGAACACCTGAAGCCGGTGGGCTAACCGCAAGGAGGCAGCCGTCGAAGGTGGGCCTGGTGACTGGGGTGAAGTCGTAACAAGGTAGCCGTACCGGAAGGTGCGGCTGGATCACCTCCTTTCTAGGGATTACACGAATCCTAGGTCGATCGGAAGAGCAATCTTTCGTATCACATCCCGATCCCCAACAGGATCGGAACAAGTTGACTCGCATCAATCCCGTGACTCTCACTCTTCTCTTATGAACACCAAGCGTCTGGATACATCCAGGCGCTTTTCTATTGGGAGTCCCTTGCCCACTTGCGGAGAGGCCGGCGCCGACTCGCTCCTTTGGCCCGGGGAATGGTCACAGCATAGGGTCGGGAAGCCGCAGGCATTACCCCGACCCGAACGAGCCCGCTCCTGGCTACACCTCCGGCCGCTCGAAGGGATCGCGGACTCGATTACTGCGAACAGGAACTGATTACGCTCTGTGCCGGCATTCCGGCGAACAAGAGTGGGGGTCAGCGGGGCTTCACGGGTCGTCCATCACCGGTACCAATTCATGGACTGTCTTCGGGGGCCCGCATCTCACGAGGTTTACCAGGCCGGCACTCGCCGAGCCAGGAGCACTCGCCGCTCTCATGACCGACGGCGAACCCCTCTGCAAGCAAATACGACGAAGCTTTGCCATAAAACACCTAACCCGCCTTCGGCCCGTACATCGCTGAGGCGATGATTAGCGTCGGTTGGTACTCCACGCCATCTCAGCTCCCGATGGCCGGATTGCTGGGCTAGCTTTGCTTCTTTGACTGTCGGTCGTCTAGACTGCGACCAGTAAGACAGTTGCCAAACAGAAACCATAATGCCCTGGGAGTTTTCCGCGATGCCGAATCATGTGATGCGCCACGGGCGCCGATTCACCTTTCGTATTCCAGCCTTTCTCGCCGTATTGGCTGCGGCGTCCGTCATTCTCGGTCCCGGCCGAAACATCGCGGGTGCTGCCAGCGCGGGTCGCTTCGTCCACTCGACGTCGCGTTCAGGCACCGTGCTCAAGAAGTGCAATGCCTCGGCTCTGGGTGCTGCGGTCGCCCATGGCGGCCTGATCACCGTCAAGTGTTCGGGAACGATAACACTGACCAAGCCACTGACCATCGGTCGAGGCTCCAACGTCACCATTGACGCGTCCAAGGCGCATTTGGCGCTGTCGGCTCCTGCGTGCTCGGGCACAGGCGCCGCTGCTCACCGTATCTTCGCCGTCATGGGCGGAAAGCTGTCGTTGAAGACGCTGACCATCGAGAATGGTTGCGCTAGAACCGCCGACACCAAGGACGCCGCAAACGGGGTCGACGGCAAGATGGGAAACAGCCCCACCACTGCCGGTTCATCAGGAGGCAACGGAAGTCCCGGCGGAAACGGGAAGAACGCCAAGAACGCCGCCCCTTCGATCTCCGGCGGTTGCATGACCATTCGCTCCGGCTCGACAGTCGTCATCACAAATTCGGTGGTCACCGGCTGCAGCGTGGACGGCGGTTGGGGAGGTTGGGGCGGCCAGGCAGGCACGGGAGGCTTCGGAGGCACCGGCGCTCGCGGATTGGATGGAAGCGACACCGTTCCCCAGGGAGGCCCTGGAGGCAGCGGCGGCGACGGGGCCAACAGCGGCAATGGCGGCAATGCCGGGAATGCCGGCAGCGCCTCGGGCGGAGCCATCCAAAACTTCGGCAGGCTAACCCTGACCGGAGACACATTCAGCAGCGACTCGGCCAGCGGCGGTAATGGTGGCAATGGCGGCATTGCCGTCTTCGCCGGCTTCGGCGGCAACGGCGGTGGTGGAGGCAATGGCTTCTCCCCGTCGTCGGGCGACGGAGGCAACGGCGGCTCGGGTGGGAATGGCGGATTCCCCGCCGGCGTGGCCGGAAACGGCGGGAACGGCGGGAACGGCGGGAACGCTCAGGGCGGCGCGGTCTTCAATGGTGGCTCGTTGACAGTGAGCCATACAGTATTTACCAACGACATCGTGTTTGGCGGCGGCGGCGGCGACGCGGGCTGGGGCGGTGCGGCCGGTGCAGGGGGTAGCGGGGGTTCAGGCGGCACCGCCGGCAGCTCTGATCGCGGAGGCGACGGCGGACGTGGCGGGCAAGGACAGGATGGAGGCGGGCCACCTGGCCATCCCGGTGTAGGCGGCAATGCGGGTGAGGCAGATGGCGGAGCCATCTACAATAGCGGTACGCTTCAACTCTCAACAACCACCTTCTCCAAGAACCTGGCGTTCGGAGGCTCAGGAGGTCCAGGCGGGCCGGGAGGCGGGGGTGGGGGCGGCGGATCGGGAGGATCCGGCGGGCCAGCCGGAGGAGGCTCGCAACCGCCCGAGAACGGTACCCAGGGTGGTGGAGGCAACGCGGGCAACGGGTTGAATGGCGACAACGGAACCAATGGAGGTCATGGCGGCAATGGCCTGGGCGGCGGCGTTTACTCCACTCACGCCATAAGTAGAGGTCGAGGTGTCACCTTCGCCTCGAACAATAAGGTCGTGGGCAGTCTTGGAGGATTCCAGGGAGATGCCGGCTCTGCCGGGGCAGGCGGACTCGGCGGCTCTGGGAATCCCAATGGAGCTGACGGGGGCAAGGGTAAAGCCGGCAAAGCCGGGGTCCATGGCGTACATGGGCTTGCGAGCGGGCCGGGCCTATTCGTGAAGTAGGCGGCTTCAGGCCCGTCAACCCGGGCGGCGCTGCTCAGTCGCTAGGGCCCAAAACGCACTTCAGATTGAATGATGAAGTTGACTCGCATCACCCGCCGTTACTCTCACTCGTCGTGAACTACGGCGCGGGCTAGAAATTGCTCGCGCCTCTTGTTTTTCTGGCCCTCTGTCGTCCCGCGGCTGCCTCAGGTCCCGGTCGGCGGCTCGCCAGCCATGGCTCTACCGAAGGACGATACGGCCAGGGTGCCTTTGCTGGCGTACCCTGCTCTCGATCCTCACGGGTTGCCAGCTGAGGGAAGGACGGCCTTCTCGTGAAGCGAGAAATGCCGGAGCAAAACGGTCGCCGGGTCTACTATAGATGATGCATGGCTGTCAGGGTGACATCGTCCTCCCTGCTGTCGGGCCAGACCCAAGGGCTTAAACGTCTCTCCCAGTCGAGCCATCCTTCCGAGTGAGCGGGAAGTCCGGAGGCCGTAAGCTTACAGCAGTTAGCTCTCACACACAGAACAGCAGCACGAAAGGCCGCGCAGGTCCGAGACTCCGAATCCCCTCATATGTAAGGAGCGAATCGATGATCCATCCCGGCCGAATCCAGCTTGTTACCCTGCTTTCCCTCCTGATGATCGCCGGAACCTCGATTTCGGGAGCCTCCAAGGTCTCGGCTCAATCGGGCCCTGTTCATAGCGTGTGGGGCCCTGCCGGCAGGGGAACCATTGTCCCGCTGGGAACGATCAACGTCCGCTCCCTTCCGCGCGTCCACCGTGGCCCAATCAGCGTGCCGAGACGCAGCCGCCGTCGCGAGCGCTGCTCCTGGCTCGCGCCGGCCTCGCGCCCGGCCCGGTCCGACGGCCACTCCAGGGCACAGTGTCGTCGAAGCCGGCACGGGCGTCCCTTCGCGTGGGACCGAACCTCGAGCTGCTCAATTCGTTCACTGGCGCCACGCGCAACAACACCGGCTACAGCGAGCCACCGGATACTCAGATTGCGGTAAGCCCCACGCGGGTCGTCGAGACCGTCAACCTGACGGCCTTTGTGTTCGACCATGGAGGAAACGAGCTCGGAAGCTTCGACCTCGCGGCGCTGCTTTCGCTCTACAAGCCCAACAACTACGGTGCCGATCCGAAGATCGTCTACGACGCCGGCTCGAAGCGCTGGTTCATCAGCCTCATGGTTTGCCAAAACGCCGGCTGCGGAGGCAACTGGACAACTATGGGCGTCAACCTGGCCGTCTCCTCGGGGCCCGATCCTGCTGGAAATTGGACCGTGTACCAGAACCTCTATGGAGTTGCCCCCTTCAACGCCCAGGGGAACCTTCAGGACCAGCCGAAGCTGGGGTTCAGCGACGACAAGGTGACCATGACCGCCAACGTCTACCTCGGCCACAACGGGTCGGGCGCCTACTTCACGGGCGAGGACGTGATCGTGCTTCAGAAGTCGAACCTGATCGCGGGTAAGACCGTGAGCTACGGGGGGTGGACGTCGGGGTACGCGTTCGACTCGATACCGGCCGTGCCCACGCCCTACGCCGCGAACAACAACACCACTCAGTACGTGGTCTGGCAGGGCTACGGCTTGCTCCACATAGATCAGATCACCGGAACCCCGGATGGCGGCAACCTCGACAACAGCAACGTACAGTCCCCGGCGATCGGAACCATGACCGCGAGCGTCGACGCCAGCGGTATTCCGAGCGGGGCGGCCGGGGACAACAACATCGAGTCCGTCACCTGGGAGAGCAATCACCTCTGGGCGTCTGCGACCGACGGCTGCACTCCTGCGGGGGACTTCGCCGTCAGAGACTGCATCCGGGTGGACGAGATCGACACCTCGAACCCGGCAGCACTCACCGTTCTCCTCGACCAGGACCTCGGCGATTTCGGCGTGTACTACACGTATCCATCGGTCACACAGGACTGCGTCGGCGACCTCCACATCGGCGCAACCTACTCTGATACCAGTGGAACGCTGCCATCCGCAAGCGATATCGGCACGTCGACTCCGGGGACCGGCTATGTTCGCTACGCCTACTTCTCTGGAGACACCGCCTACACAGGCACCCGGTGGGGCGCGTACTCGGGAATCGCCGAGGACCCATCCGACTGCGGGAATGTGTGGACAGCGCAGGAGTACGGCGGCTCCGGCAGCGGCAGCAATTGGGCCACCGGAATCGGCCAGTTCAGCTTCGACGCTCCGAGTCTCACCTCAATGTCCCCCAGTTCGGGGCCGGCCACGGGTGGCACCACTGTCGACCTCAGAGGCCTCGACTTCGTCAAAGGTGGGACCTCTGTCAGCTTCGGCGGAACGGCCTCACCGCTCGTGTCCTTCGTCGACGCGCACCACATCCGGGCCGTGAGCCCGGCCGGAAGCGGTGGGCCGGTGAATATCACGGTCACCACCTCCAACGGCACCGCCCCCACTCTCGCCGCAAATCAATTCAGCTGGGTTCCTACCGTCACCGGAGTGAGCCCGGCTTCCGGCCCGGTCGGCGGCGGGAACAGCGTTAGCATCAAGGGGGCCGGGTTCGCGGGCGCGACGTCGGTCAGGTTGGGCAGCCTAGCCGCAGCCTCCTTCACCGTCAACAGCGACGACAACATCACAGCCAAGGCGCCGGCTCACCCGGTGGGCGTGGTGGACGTCCGGGTAACGACGCCGGGAGGCAGGAGCGGGATCGCGGCCGCGGACAAGTACACGTACGAAGCCCGTCCGGCCATCAGCGCCGTGACTCCGGACTCCGGTCCGGTAGCAGGAGGCTCCACCGTCACACTCACAGGGAGCGGGTTCGTCTCTGGGGCGAGCGTGAAGTTCGGAACCACTGCCTCGGCTGCCGTGGCCTTCGTCTCCTCCACCAAGCTGAAAGCTCAGGCTCCGGTACACACCCACGGCTCGGTCCAGGTCACCATGATTACTCCCGGAGGCGCGAGCGCACCCGGAGCCGGCGACCTCTACGCCTATGGAGCACCCTCGGTCAGCTCGTTTGCGCCGAGCTCAGGCATCACCGGCAGCCTCGTGAGCGTCACGGGGACAGGCTTCGCCCAGGGTGAGGTGGTGAAGTTCGGGGCGCTGGTCTCGCCATCGGTCACCGTGCTCACTGGGACGAGTCTCAAGGCCTTGGTGCCGAACGGAGCGGCACCGGGGCACCTTTCTGTGTCGAACTCTCAGGGATCGGGAACCAGCGCCGGCATGTTTCATCCGACGCTCTCCATCACCAGCTTCACGCCGGGGAGCGCCAGCCACGGAGGCACCGTCACCATCGTTGGGGTCGGGTTTACCAGCAGTTCGACCGTCAAGTTCCACGGCGTCGCGGCCACGGCTGTGACTCATGTCTCGTCCACGAAGCTCAAGGCCGTCGTGCCTGGCACTGCCACGTCGGGACCAATCACGGTAACGAACACCTCGGCCCCAATCGGGACCGTGCAGAGCCGGTCGGCGCTCGTCGTGGCCTAGCCGGAGGAGGCCGCACGAGGAAGGTGCCACTTCGTGCAGCGCTTCTCTGTTTGACTCGGAGCCCTTCGTTCGGGAGGGATGGCGAACCGGGAGGCAACCGGGCATCGGACATCGCAGAACATCCGCGGAGAGGCGCGTTGGACGCTGCTGACTCTGACTTCCGAACTTTTTCGTTGCCTTTGGACTTTCCGACTTTCGACCCTCCGTCTACCCATCACTTGGGTACCTCGCGCACGACCGAGTTCCCGCTATCGGCGATGAAGAGGTCGCCGGTCGAATCGAAGGCGATCCCGCCCGGGGCGCTAATCTCGCCGGTCAGGGCCGCGCGCCGTCGCCGGCATAGCCGGCCGTCGCGTTGCCGGCGATCTTGTACAGATCTCCCGGCTTGAGCGTCGCGCCTGGGAGCAATGGATCGTGTCGACGTCCCGGCAACCAGCCAGATGGCGTTGCTGGAGGCGTCGTCGATGGCCAGGTTGCCGCTGGGGTCGAGTGCGGCGCCGGCGATACTGCCAAGCTGATCGTTCGCCGCCGGCTGACCGTAGTCGAAGCTGGAGCCGCCGCCCGCGAGCGTATAGATGTCGCCCTTGACCAGCTTGGCTCCCGGCATCAGCGTGTCGGACGTCGTGCCGGCAACGACCCGCAGCCGATTGTTGCCGAAATCGGCCACGGTCAGGCTTCCGGACTTATCCAACGCCAGTCCGTCCGGCTGGTTGAGCTGCGCGGCCGCCGACGGTCCCCCATCGCCGGCGTTGCCGGAGCTGCTGCCGCCGGCGATCAGGTATAGATTGCCGGGCGTCAGCGTCTTGCCGGGCAGCAGACTGCTGCTCTTCGCCCCTGCCACCAGCACGACATACCCGGCGCCGTTCGATTGCCCCATAGTGTCGTAGATCGAAGCGTAGAGATTGCCAACTGAGTCCGTTGCGAGACCAAGAGGAGTCAGCAGGTTTGAAGCGCCGGCCTTGCCGCCGAAGGTTGGCAGGCCATACGATCCGCCGGCTCCCGCCACGTCATACATGTCGCCGGGCTTGAGCGTCATTCCGGGCAGCAGCGGGTCGGAACCCTTGGAGCCGGCTAGCAGCCGAATGTCCGGCCAGGACCCGTCGGCCACCAGCAGGTTACCGGATGGATCGACGATCGCGTCCTCGGGGACGATGGAGATTGATGTTGCCGGCTGACCACTGCCGATGGTCTCGTTCCACTGAGGCGGTGAGCCGTTGCCGGCCAGGGTGTAGATGTCGCCGACCACCAGCGTCTTGCCCGGCAGCCACGGCAGCGTGGTGCTCCTGGGGATGACGCGCAAAGCGAAATCGTTGGGGTCGGCAATGAAGAGGTCACCGGTGGCGTCCGTGCTGACCGCGGGTGGCTGCTGCAGCAACGACTTGGTGGCGCTGACTCCGTCCCAGTAGAGGCTGCCGTTTCCGGCCACGGTCGCGATCTTCCCAGTGGAGGCCAGGATCTCACGCACTCGGTTGTTGGCCCAGTCGGCGAGGTAGACGTTGCCGCTGCCATCCAGCGCAATGCTTTCTGGAGTGTTGAGCGCGGCACTGGGCCCAAGTCCCCCATCGCCGCGATAGCCTGGCTGCTGGCCGGCGCCGGCAAGGGCGTAGATGTCGCCCTTGGTCAGGGGCTTGCCCGGAAGCAGGCCATCCGATGTGTTGGCGGCCAGCAGCCGGATCTCGTTGTCGTTGCGGTCGGCGATCAGCAGGTCGCCCGAGGCCGTGGCGACCAGACCGCCAAAGTATTCGAACCCCGCCTGGCCGGCGGGTCCACCGTCGCCGGTCGAGCCGAAGCCGGCGCCCGCGACGGCGTAAATGTCGCCCTTGGTCAGCGTCTTGCTGGGCAGAAGCGGATCGTTGATATTGCCGGCGACCAGCCGGATGGCTCCGAAGTAACCGTCGCCCATCAGCAGGTTGCCGGCGTGGTCGACAGTAATGGCCTCCGGGCTCCCCAGCGTGGCCTTGACGGCGGGCCCGCCATTGCCGGTGTTGGTTGTTACTCCGGTTCCGGCCATCGTATAGATGTCGCCGGGCGCCAAGGTCTTGGCGGGAAGCAGAGGGCTTGAGGTCGTGGCTGCGATGAGGCGGATCTTCGAATCGAGGTCGTCGGCGATGAGAAGATTGCCGGCTGAGTCTGAGGCAAGGCCGACCGGATCCTCGAACGCTGCCTTCGTGGCTGCGGCTCCGTCGCCGGCGTCGCCAAACCCACCGTCGCCGGCGACTGTGTACAGATCACCCTTGACCAGCATCTTTGTGGGCATCAGCTTGTCTGCAGTCGTCAGGGCCAGCAACCTGATGTAGCCCTGGTCCTCTTCCGGGAAGACCAGGTTGCCGGAGGCGTCGACCGTCAGCGCGGTGGCGTTTCCGATCTCGCCCTTGAGGGCCGATCCGGCGTCTCCCGTGTGACCCTCGACCCCATTGCCGGCCACCAGCGTCTCGCTGCCGCTTGTGAGGTTGACGGCGCGGATGGTGGAGTCATTCGAGTCGTAGAGATACTCGGTCGATCCGACGATGGCGAGCGCTTGTGGATCCTGGCCGAGTGCTTTGGCCGGAAACGGCGTCGGCCCCAAGATGGAGGCGGCCGAGCCACCGATGGTGTGGATAACCGGGGCGTTCGCGGGAACCTCGGTGACGGAGACCATGGCCGGCTGCGTGTTGCCGTAGGCAGTGACCGCCTCCACGCCATAGAGATAGGTGGCACCGGGAACGGCGGTCGTGTCGGCGAAGGAGGCACCGGACGTCGTTCCGACGGGGACCAGGTTCGCGGCCGAGCCGGTTGGCGACCGCAGGATTCGATAACCCGTGACAGGCCCAGAGCCTGCCACGCTGGGCGCCGACCACTTTAGGCTAATCTTGCTGTTCGTGCCCGACGCTGAAACGGCGCTTGGCGGGCTGGGCACCTTCGCCGCCAGAAAAACCTGAGTGTTTGTCGTGAACATGAGGTTGCCCTGAGCGGTGACGCAGAGATCGGAGAGCTGCTGGCCGACCTGAGGCGCTCCTGCCGTGGCGCCAAGATCGTAGATATCGCCCTTGGTGAGCGTCTGGCCGGGCATGAGCTGGTTGCCGGTCGTGGCGGCGATCAACCGGACCTCGGCCTGATAACCGCCGTCGGCGACGTAGAGATTTCCCTGGCTGTCCGTCGCCAGTCCCGACAGTTGCTGGAACCCGGCGCTCGAGGCTGGGCCGCCATCGCCGGAGCGGCTGCAACAGCCACTGCCCCCGGCGACCTCGTAGATGTCTCCGGCAGTGAGCCCCTTCCCTGGAAGAAGCGGATCGCCGGAGCCCGTCGGGATCACATCGATCCGGCCCCCTTCTGATACGTAGAGGTTGCCGGCTGCCCCGATAGCGAGACTCTGAGTCGAGCGGAGCGAGGCCGAGCTCGCCGCTACGCCGTACGGCGCTGCCGTGCTTCCCCCGCCGGCGACTGTGTAGATGTCGCCGGCCGTTAGCTTGGCGCCCGGCATTAGTGAGTCCGATGATCCCGTCGCTACCAGCCGGATCTTATCGTTTCCCTGGTCGGCGACGAGCAGGTTGCCGGAGGCGTCCACCGTCACGGCGTCGGGGTTCGATAGTGTGGCGCTGGTGGCAGGGCCACCGTCCCCGGAGGACCCGCTGCTGCTCGGAGTACCGGCGACCAGGTATATATCGCCGGCGACGAGCTGTTTTCCGGGTAGGAACGGGCTGGTCGTGGTCGCGGCAAGCAGACGAACCGTATTGTCCGAGGTGGCGGCGATCAGCAGGTTGCCCTTGGAATCCAGCCTCAGTCCGGTGGGATCGTCGAGCTCTGCCTGCAATCCTGAGCCGCCATCCCCCGTCTCGTTGTAGCCGTTGCCCCTTCCACCCTGCGCATTGCCGGCGATGGTGTAGATGTCGCCGGCAACCAGGGTCTTGCCGGGCAGGAAGCCGCTGGACGTCGAGCCGGCCAGCATGCGGATGGTTCCGTCGTTGGAGTCGGCGATGAAAGCATCACCCTGGCTGTCGACCACCGGGCTCTTGGGACTATTGATCTGCGACTGGGTGGCTGGGATGCCGTCGGCGTAGCTCAGCCCGTTGCCGGCAATGGTGGAAATGTTGCCCGTGGCGGCGGAGATTTTGCGCACACGGTCGTTTCGCTGATCGACGACGTAGACGTTTCCCGAGCTGTCGAGGGCAAGGCTGTAGGGGCCGTACAGTTGGGCGTTCAGGGCCGGCCCACCGTCGCCGGCAAAGCCGCCGTTGCCATCCGTTCCCGCCACGATATAGGCGCTCCCGGGCGTCAGTGTCTGACCAGGGAGGAAAGGACTGGTAGTGGCCGCGGCGACCATGCGCACGACGTTATTGGCGTAGCTGCCGTCACCCAGGTAGGCGTTGCCACTCCCGTCGACGGCGACGCTGCCAACACTGGAGCTGTACGGAAATGTGGCTGACTGGTAGATGTCGCCGGGAGTGAGCGGACCGGGCACGAGCGGATCGGCGCTCGTGGCCGCGATGAGCCAGAGCAGGTTGTCGCGGTTGTCCGACATGACAAGGTTCCCCGACGGCGTGACGGCGAGCCCGGTTATATTTCCAATCTCAGCCGTCGAGGCCTGCCCGCCGACGCCACTGTCGCCACATCCGTTGCCCTCAATGAGCGAATAGATGTCTCCGGCGACGAGCTTCTGTCCAGGCATCAGAGAATCGCCGGCACCCGCGGCTACGACGAAGAGCTCACAGTTGTAGCCGGAGATGACGAGATTGTGTGACGCGTCGAATGCGACGGTGTTGGGCTCGCCATCCAGATAGGTCGAGAGTGCGGGGACTCCACTCTGGTAGTTGTAGACACTGGTGCTGCCGGCAATGGTGTAGATGTCGCCCTTGGTCAGGGTTTGTCCAGGAAGGAACGGCGAGGTGGTCTCTGCCGCTACCATCCGCACGACGCCTCCGCCGTGTACCTCGTTAGTCCATGGCTGCGCGAAGTACATGTTTCCGGATGCATCGACGAACAGGCCTTGCGGCTGGCTGATGTGAGCCAAGGTCGCCGGTCCGCCGTCTCCGGAATAGCCAATGGTTCCGGTGCCCACGACCACTGTCTCCACACCGGTCGAGAGGTTGACCTTGCGGATGACGTCGCCCGCATCCGCGAGGTACAGGAACCCGCCCGCGATGAAGCCGCCGTCGGGCTGCTGCCCGAGCTGAAGCGCCTGCGCCGACGTCGGTCCCAAGCCGCTACCCCCACCCGCCACGGTGGTGATGGCAGTGCCGGCCACTGGGGGCGGGGAGGACCGGCCCTGAGTCAGGGGCGGGAAGCGCCTGACGCCCGGATGGGGCACCCGGCGCGGCGCGAAGGAGGGTCGGCGCGAGCACTCTACGTTATCCACGCGACCTCGGAAGAATGCATCTCGTTGCTCCGGGCGAGTCTGGCCGACGCCTACCCGGCCGGCGAACGTTGCACGTCGAACCGTCCGCGGCTTTGCGTTATGAGAAATACGCAAAGCGGTGCGAGAGATTGCGGCGCGGCACGATTCCACGACCGGAGTACGACTGGGCGCATGTGCCCGGATGTTCACCGGCCGTCCGGCGGCGGCTGCGACGGCGGGGGTGAGGCTCATGAGGGCCAAAGCGGCAGCCATCCCGGCCCGCGCGAGCGGCGATTTCGTGGTCTGTGAGCGAATGAGGGGCGTCATTGGGCAATCCTCCGGCCGGATGTGGCGGCAAAGGTTGGAATAGCGCGTTGAGCTTTGCCACCTGTCGATTGGCGGCGCCTCCCGGCCAATGGGCGGGGATAAGCCCTGGACCGCAAGCGGCCGTGAACGCCTAACGGTGGTCGACTAGCCTTGAACGACGGAGGCGAGCGCAGAGATCGAGCGAGGTGATAGAAGGGACGGCCACGCCCGCTGGGGGCCCGGGCCGAACGTCGAGCACTGAGCCTGACGTTGAACGTTGAACATGGAACGTTGAGTTCGACGGTGCTTCTGAGTCCTCAGCTTTGGGGGCCGTGAGGGCGGGCGCGACGCGCCTGTGCCCACCTTGATCTCGCGGACGACGGAGTTGGAGTCGTCGGCGAGGAAGAGGTCGCCTGCGGCATCGAAGCTGAGACCGACAAGGTCGCTGAACTTGGCCGTGACCGCCGGTCCGCCGTCGGCCGTGTAGCCGGGGTTGCCGTCGTCGTACGAGTAGCAGCAGTAGCCGGCGACCTTGTATAGATCGCCAGGGGTGAGCGTTGCACCGGGCAGTAGCGGGTCGCTCGACGTGGCGGCATCGAGCCAGACCACGTTGTTGGTGTTATCGGAGATTGCCAGGTTACCGCTGGGGTCGAGCGCCACTCCGCTGGGGCCGATGGACTCCTGCGTGGCGGGAATGCCGTAGTCGTAACTCGTTCCGCCTCCGGCTAGCGTATAGATGTCGCCCGCGGTTAGACTCTTCGCCGGCAGCAGGCTGTCGGACGTCGAGCCGGCAATTAGGCGGACCACACTGTCCCAGTAGTCATCAACAGTCAGATTGCCGGAGGCGTCGATGGCGAGACCATGGGGCCGGTTTAGCTCGGCCTGCGTCGCCGGACCGCCGTCGCCGGAGTAGCCGCTGTTGCCGCTCCCCGCGACGATATAGAGGTTGCCGGCCGTGAGCTTCTGGCCCGGCAGGTACGGGCTGCCGGTGCCGGCGGCCACCATCACCACGTAGCTGCTGTAGTCGCGATCGAACATCGAGAAGTAGAGATTGCCCGCCTTGTCGGTCGTCAAAGAGCGCGGTTCCAGGAGGCTGGCGTCGACGGCCTTGGTACCGGACGTAGGGTAGCCGTAGCTCCCGTTTCCGCCGGCGAGGTCGTACATGTCACCCTTGACCAATTTCTGGCCGTGCAGCAGTGGATCGCTGGTCGATCCCGCCACCAGACGGATATCCGGCCACCAGTCCTCGGCGATCAGCAAGTTGCCGGATGGATCGACCGTCGCATCCATGGGGGCAATTGCCGTCGACGTCGCCGGCTGCCCCTCGCGGAGGCCTTCGCCTTCGACCGGGTATGCGCCCGTGCCGGCAACAGTGTAGATGTCGCCGGGAACAAGTGTCTTGCCCGGCAGGAACGCCAGGCTGTTTGACTTCGGAATCACGCGTACGGCGTCATCGTGGGAGTCCGTAATGATGATGTCTCCGTTAGCGTCGGTGCTGACCGCCTCCGGCGAGTACAGCGGGGATTGTGACGCCGGCACGCCGTCCCAGTAGCTGGTGCCGTTGCCGGAGATGGTGGAAATGATGCCCGTCGCGGATGAGACCTCGCGCAGCCTGCTATTGCTGTAGTCGGAGATGAACAGGTTACCGGCGCCGTCCAGGGCGATCGACCCCTGGTAACTTCCTAGCTTGGCGTTGAGCGCCGGCCCGCCGTCGCCGGCGTAGCCGCTAGCTTGCGAGCCGTCGACAACGGGATAGACGTAGCCCTTCTTGAGCGTGTGTCCGGGAACGAGCGGATCGCTCGGGCCGGTGGCGATAAGCCTTACCTCGTCCTCGTAGCCGTCGGCGATCAGTAAGTCGCCCGACGGGGTGGTCGTCAGGCCTGAGAAGTCGGTCAGCCGCGTCTGCGTGGCCGGAGACAAGTCCTTGAAAGTTCCACCGCCGATAGGCGTGCCGGCGAGGTAGTAGATGTCGCCCTTGAGGAGGTGCATGCCGGGCAGCAGCGGATCGCTGCCGCTGCCGGCAACCAGCCGCAGATCCTCGATTCCGTTGTCGCCAATCAGTAGGTTGCCGGCGCGGTCAACGGTGAGCGATTCCGCTCTGTCGATCTCGGCTTTGGTCGCCGGGCCGTTGTCGCCCACGTCGGCCTGCGGTGCGGTGCCATTGCCCACGGCGGTGTAGATGAAGCCGGGACGTAGCGCCCTGTGTGGCAACAGCGGGCTCCAGGTGGCAGCCGCGATCAGCCGGATCCGATGGTTCCCGTTGTCTCCTACGAGGAGGTTGCCGGCCTGGTCCAGGGCGACGGAGCGGGGATTGTCGAGGCTGCCATTGACTGCCGGCCCTCCATCGCCGGAGAATCCGCTGTGGCCGTTGCCCCCGATAGTGTAGAGATCGCCCTTGACCAGCGTCTTGCCAGGCATCAGCCGGTCGGACGTTGTCAGAGCGACCATCTCGGCGATGTTGTCACCTGCTTGAGGGAAGACCAGGTTCCCTGAAGCGTCGATGGCGAGGGCAAAGGCATAAGCCTGCACGGAGGTCGCGTTCCCGGCCAGCAGCGTTTCGACACCGGTCTTGAGGTTGACGGCGCGGATGGTGTGATCTAGGTCGTCGGCGAGATACGCCGTTGTGCCCTGCACTGCAACGGCCCCAGGCTCCTGACCGAGCTGCGTCGCCTTGAAGGGTGATGGGCCGAGATACTGATTGCCCATAAGGGTGGTGATGTCTGGCGCATTCGCCGGAGCGTCGGTCGCCTCGGCCGGACAGTCGTCGGCGTCGTTATCGCCGTCGGTGCACGAAAGTTGGGAGTTGCCGTACTGAGTGAGGGCCTCCAGCTCGTAAAAGTATGTGCCGCCCGGGACGACGGTGTTATCGGTGAAGGTGGTCGAGCCTGAGGGCACGGTGGTCAGAGGACTGAAGCCTTGTCCATAGCCATCTGAGGCGGAGCCGCCTGACCCGGACGAGGAGCGGAGGATCTCATATCCGGTAACCGGTCCCGAGCCAGCGACCTGGGGCTTGCTCCAGGCCAGGCTTATGCGCCCGCTGCTGACGGTTGCTGTCGCATTGACTGGCGGGCTGGGCACCCAGGCGGCCAGGTCGATCTGGTACTGGGCCGCGATTACGAGATTGCCCTGTGGGTCGCCACGAGATCGCCGGCGTTGGAAACCGCGGCGATGGGATCGTCGTAGCCGGCCAAGCCGTAAATGTCGGCTCTGGTCAGCGCCTGGCCGGGCAGCAGGGGATTGCTCGTCTGGGCAGCCACTATGCGGATCTCGCCATTACCCATGTCGTTGATGTAGAGGTTGCCCTTGGCGTCCACGGCGAGAGGTCCGGGGTCGGTGGTGGCCAAGAGCGCGGGGCCGCCGTCACCTTGGTCATCTCGGTAGCAGCTTGTCGTCAACTTACCCGCGAGCTGGTAGGCGTAGCCGGCCTGCATGGTCTGACCAGGAAGCAGCGGATCCGATGATGTACCGGCCACGACTGCGATGTTGCAGCCGTCGGCGAGGTACAGGTTGCCGGCAGGGTCGAGCGCAAAATAGGTGGGGTAGTCAAGTGAAAGCGAGGTGGCGGGGACGCCGAACTGGAGAGTATTCGCACCACCGCCAGCCACGGTGTAGATGTCGCCGGCCGTCAGGGTCTGCCCGGGCATCAAGGAGTCCGAGATTCCGGTCGCGACCAACCGGATGCGGTTATTGCCGGCATCGTCGATCAGTAGGTTGCCCGAGGCGTCCACGGCCACATCGTACGGGCTGGACAGCTCCGAAACGGTCGCCGCCGCGCCGTCGCCGGCAAAGCCCCGGCTCCCCGGTGTGCCTGCCACCAGATAGATATCGCCGGGGGTGAGAGTTCCTGACACGAACGGGCTGGATGTGGTCGACGCGACGAGTCGGATCGTTTGATTGCCGGAATCCGCCAGCAGTAGATTGCCCTTGGAATCCAGCGCTAGGCCCAGAGGTCGCATGGATGTCTGGAGGGCGGGTCCGCTGTCGATCTCACCGCCGCCGTATGGGCCCTCGCCACCGGCAATGGTGTAGATGTCGCCAGGCGTCAGAGTCCGTCCCGGGAGGAAGGGACTGGAGCTTCCGGCCGCCACCAGGCGGATGGTCCCGTCGCCGTCGTCCGCGACCAAGAGGTCGCCCTTGGCATCGACGATGGGGCTTGCGGCGGAACTCATCTGCGACTGCGCGGCCGGCACGCCGTCCTCATACCAGAGACCGTCGCCGGCGACGGTAGAGATGTCGTCGCTGCTACTGGAGACTTTGCGTACGCGGTTATCACTCGTGTCCGCAATGTAGAGATTTTGGGAGCCATCCACGGCGATACCCGCCGGGTTGTAGAGGCTGGCACTGGTGGCAGCCTCGCCGTCGCCGTTGTAATCAGCGCTTCCCGTGCCCGCGACGGTATACATACTGCCCGGCGTCAGCGTCTGGCCCGGCAGCAGGGGATTCGGGCTGGCGGCGGCGGCGAGCTGGATCTTCTCGTCGTTTACGTCGGCGATATACAGGTTTCCATCGCCGTCCACGGCGATGCCCTCAGGTCCGCTCAGCCCGCTCGTCACGGGCTGGTAGATGTCGCCCTGCGTGAGGGTGGTGGCGGGCATGAGGGGATCCGATCCCTTGGAGCCGGCGACCAGCCAGATTACGCTGTTACAGCTGTCGCTGACGGCGAGATTGCCCGACGGTGTCATGGCGACACCTTCCGGAACGCAGAGGTTTGCCGCCGTCGCCGGTCCGCCGGTACCGCTGTTGCCGTACGTCCCTACGGTGCCGGCGAGAACGTAAATGTTGCCCGGCTTTGGGGTGACGCCAGGCAGCAGCGGATCGACCGTGGTGCTGCCGGCCACCAGCTCGACGGCGCGGTTGTCGCTGTCGGCGATGATCAGGTTACCCGCCGGATCCTCGGTGACGTCATTCGGACCGTTGAGCTGGGCCGAGATGGCGACGATGCCGCCGGAGACGGTGGTCTGTCCGCCGCCGGCGACAGTGTATATGTTGCCTGCAGTGAGCGTCTGGCCGGGCAGAAAGGGTGAGGAAGCGCCGGCTGCGACCATCTGGATGACGCTGTTGCGGCTATCCGCGAAGAAGATATTGCTCGAGGCGTCCACGAAAAGCCCCTGTGGGGTACCCAGCACCGCCGATATCGCTGGACCGCTCGCGGGCGTGTCGTTGTTGCTCTGCACTCCGGTGCCGGCGACGATGGTCATGACGCCGGTCGAGAGGTTGATCTTGCGGATGACGCTGTAATAGTCGGACACGTAGAGCGCGTTCTGAGCGGCGTCGAAGAACTCCTGCTCAGGCTCGACGGCGACCTGGTTCGCCTGACCCGAGGCCGGACCCGGCGAGGACCCACCGCCGGCGATGGTGTTGAGAGCTGTGCCGTTGACCGCGGCGGACGACTGCCGGCTGCGGACGGGCAGGCGCTCTGGCGGTGGCAAGCGTCCCCGCTGCCTTGCTAGCAGATCGGAGCCGTCGCAGGCTGTCGGTCCAAACGGCATAGCCGACGTTCGGAACCTAGGCTGATCGTTGCTCTCCGTGTGAACCGGTAGGACCAGGCGGCCTGAATATTCCGGCGCCGCGGCGAGCCTCCGGGTTTGAACGGGCGGGAGAACCTGGGGCTGCCGATGTCCAAGACGAAGGTGCGGAGGCTGCGCCGCACAGCCAACTGCCGGTCGCAGTCCGCCGAATGGCACACGCAGGCCGGAATGATGCACTAGATCGTGCGCGCGAATCGAGGAAGCCGAGGTCAATCCAGGAGTGAGTGCGCCCGCCAGAAGCGCTAAAGCGAAGAGCGCTCGCGCGCCAAACGAGTCCGGCGACGGCCTCGGATGGGTGAAGAGGTTCGACATGAGGGATCCTCCGAAGTGAGAAGTCAATGTATCGTGGGGATTACAGACAGCACAGCGAGACAACAAAGAGTGAGGCTTGGATCCTCCGGGCACGGCTCCGGGGCGATTGGGCTCCAGGCCGTTCATTTCGGCATCCTGGAGGTGCAACGAGAGGTGGGAGCTCGCCAGAGCAGGCGCGATGCTGGCTGGAACGTGGTCCCTGTCTGCGCCGAGGCCCCAGATTCCCACTCGAAGCAGATCATCGCTTCTTGATCCAAAACGAGGTGTGATCCCCATCGGCCGCCATCTTGAACAGATCGTGCCCGGCGCCCGGACACCACTGGATGATGTTGAGGCGCATTGTGGGGTCAGCGAAGGTGACCTCCAGGATGGCATCGCTCGGAAGCTCGGCAAGGCGACGAGTGAGGAGCGTCCGGACGATCGACCACGGTCCCTCGCCCGCCTCGAGCATCGCGGCCGGCATCGCGGCTTCGGTCAAGTCGACTGTCTGTACGGTCGTTGGTCCCAGGATTCCCTCGTCTCGGCTGACATCCATGTTCACTCCAAGTGGGGTTTGTGGCTCTTTGGTGAGGAGCATATCACCAAGATGTTCCGATTCTGTTCCCGTCACGTTCCCGGGGTGAGGAGACTGTGACATAGCCTTGAATTACCCTGGTTTTGGCGTGAGGTTTGTACCCGCGAAAGCTCCATATTGTCCGGATGATCCTATAGGAGCAGCCCCATAAGCCATGACGTCAGAGGTCCCGCCGGGACTCAGGCGGGTCAGGCCACATTGGCCCGGCTCATAAACCGGTTTCTGTGACAGATCTATGTATCGAGACACGAACCAGTTGGCATAAGAGATGCAGCTAGTGGCGCGTTTGAAGGGGGAAGTCATTCCGACACCAGGGGCCACGCTCAACGCTGGCGGCTCAGTTCCTCCGCTTCCCAGCTACGTTCAGATAGAGCCTGTGGGACAGTGCAATCTGAAGTGCACGATGTGCGCTGTCCAGTTTCGGAGGGATGGACCTCCCTTCGGTCCACTGGCATTCATGCCGTTCGAGCGCTTCACGTCCCTGCTCGACCAGTTTCCATCTGTTAGCACGCTTCACCTCCAGGGGTTGGGCGAACCGGTAATGCATCCGCGGTTCTTTGACATGGTTCGGTACGCGGTCGGGAAACGGATAACGGTAACGACCAACACCAACATGACCTTGTTGAACGAGCGGCGAGCGATACTTTGCGTCGAGAGCGGCCTCGATTGCATCCATATTTCGATGGATGGCGCAACGATGGAGACGTACGAGCGGATTCGACTGGGCGCACATTTTGATCGAGTGGTAGGCAACATCGATCGCTTGTCGCGCCTCCGCCTCGAGCGAGAGACACAGAAGCCTCGCATGCACCTGGTCGTCGTGGCGATGAAGCAGAATCTACACGAGCTACCGGCATTGGTGCGATTTGCCGGCGACAGGTCGATGGAGGAAATCTTCGTTCAGCACCTGGCCCACGACTTTCTCGAGAGCTCCCTGCCGGAGCGATATGCATCCATGCGCGACTATGTCGATCGCGAGTCACTGCTGCACGAGGAGCCGGAACACGTTGGCCGCATCTTCGAGGAGATGACGCAAGTAGCAAAAGACTATGGGATCCACCTTCGATTGCCTCCTCTGAATAAGAGCGAACCTGCGCTGCGGCCTGCGGCTTCCCGCTGCTCCTGGCCAACGAGAGGAGCGTATCTCGCCTACGACGGTCGGGCGATGCCATGCTGCATGGTGTCGACTCCAGACCGCAAAAATTTCGGGAACATGGCAACGGATGGGGTTGAGCAGATATGGAGAAGCGTCGAGTTCCAGCAGTTCAGGGAAGCACTTGCTTCGGATACGCCACCGGAGATTTGCCGATCATGCGGCATCTACAACGGAACATTCTGAAAGCAGCCAGGGATTGCCTCCGGCCGCGCCTCGGCTTGCGCGGGGGAAAGTGAGGAGCGAAAAGTATGACGATTGACGTGCTTCTGCCCACGATCAACCGGCTTGCTTCACTCGTCTTCACGCTCTCAGGAGTAGCGAATCAAACGACAACGGACCTGCGTGTAGTTGTCGCGGACCAAAGTGATGAGCCGGTCTCCAAGAGCTCCGTTGTCCAAACACTGTTCAGATTGTTGGAGATCCGAGGCGGATCGGTTGAATATCACCACCGGCCACAGGTCCATGGCATCGCAGAGCAGCGGAATTTTCTGCTAAGTCAGGCAAAATCTGACACGGTTTTGTGTCTGGACGACGACGTCTATATGGAGGCGGCGACAGTTGGCCGGATGGCCCACGTGCTCTCCAGTGAGGAGTGCGGATTTGTTGGCGCCTTTCCGCAAGGCTTATCGCATCTCAACGATAGACGGCCCGACCAGCAGTCCATTGAATACTGGAATCAAGTTGCTCCTGAGGCGGTAGATCCGGACTCGGAGAAGTGGGAGCGATGGCAGCTTCATCGGGCGGCCAATCTCTACCATGCAGCAGCAGGCATCCCGGCCGGGGAGACGCGGATCTACAAAGTAGCGTGGGTTGCCTCCTGCATCATGTATGACCGGCGGAAGCTGGAACAGGTAGGAGGATTTCAATTCTGGAACCGTCTGCCCCGGTACCACTCAGGCGAAGAAGTCGTCGTTCAGAACCTCCTCATGCGGCTCTATGGTGGTTGCGCAATCGCGCCCTCTGGAACGTACTATTCGCAGGCTCCAACCACCGTTCTCAACGGACTGGGAACGGTTGACGGCCATGCACTGGAACTGCTGCCCGAGTTGGTAGCTCGCTATTGCGGTCAAACCACGCAGGACAGCTTGCTGTCCTCGAGGTGAGTATCCAATCATCCAGGACGAATGGTCGGGCTCAGGACGAGTCGACAGGAGCCTGAAGAAGCTCAGAGGAAGCACATAGGACTTCTTCTATCGATATACCGTCGACAAAGGACGGGAGATGAGAACAGTGCTGCGTTGTTCGATCCACTCCGCACACGGGACATGTAATTCGCCAGGAGATGAGGGGGCGGTGATTTGACCGGCCCAAAATCACTGCAGTCAGAGCATTGAAGCACAGATAGAGGCCAACTGTTGGAGTTCCGACTGCGTGTGCGAGATGCAAAGGTCCTGAGTCGTTCGCGACCAAAAGTCTACACCGGTCGAACACGCCTGCCAATCCCCCCAGCGTCACGGCACCTACCAGATTCACGGGGTCATGATGCATGCCCTCCGCGACCTCGTCGACGATGCGCCGCTCACTCTCGTCTCCAACCAGGATGACTCGATAGCCACGTTCGGCAAAGGTGTCGCCAAGCGAGCTGAAAGCGTCGGCATGCCATCGCCGCTGTGGGTCCGAGGCCCCAACGTGAAGGGCTATAAAGGAAGCCGATGTCTCCGGAAGAACCTCAGCGGCTTCGGCACGATCGCAAGCGGTTACTGCGATTCTTGGTTCGAGGGTGAGGGGTGCTGCTCCTACCAACGAAACGAGCTCCAGATATCGAGCTATCTCCTGTTGAAAATAGACGTACGGAAGGCAGCGATCTAGGGGGAGAGCATCTGCTGTTCGGAGACCAACCGTTGTCTTTGCGCCGAGCCCATCAACCAAAACGTTAGAGAACCCACCTCCTCCATGCATCTGAATGGCCATATCAAACTCTTCAGCCTGCATTGCCTTCAGGAATTCCGAACGCTGATTCGGATCGTCATGATGGTCGTTTCCTTCCGTAACGCCGGCCCACGGCGGTACGACCACAACCCTATCGACAGGGCCTGGTCGGCCGTGGACAAACTGCCGATGCCAGGACTTTCCCAGGAGTGTAAGTTCGGCATCTGGATACGTCGCCTTTAGAGCTTCGAGCGCAGGGACGGCAAACAGATAATCACCGATCCCGTTCGCTCTCAGTACGGCTATCTTACGCACATTCGGAAGAATTTGGGACGGGGACTCGCTCACGGCCTCTCGGCAATCAGAGAGCTGTGTTGATAGATTCGGTAAGTTGTTTCTGCGCATGGGTCCTTAGCAAGGCACGAAATTGAATAGCCTCAGGAAGCAACTTTCAGGCCCCGCCCGTTGCGTCCATGAGTGCGAGATCAATTGTCGTTAGGTTTGTCGCGTTTAGCGGGAAGGACGCATAAACATTTTCTTGACAGATTGGGCGCACTCTTGGTACGTTTAGCGGTTAGCATCCGCTATTGCGTCTGAATGCGACCCAAAGTACAACCTGGACGCAAGGCCTTTGGAGGGACTCGCGTGAAAAGCAGGAGTACGGGAATAGGCAGGTCGACAATTCGGATCACAGTGCTGGCTCTAGCCGCCGTAATGGTGCTGCTGGGCGCCAAGCCAGAGCCGGCGCTCGGGATGACCACTCTAGCAGCAAGACATCACATAACTCAAGCGCCACCGGGCGTGCCTTCTCGTCCCCCGGCCGTTCAGCGCTTTGTTCCCACGGTTGTCGCCTCTTCGGGAGTCACGGTGCCCGAAGGCCAGACCTTTGGTGGCGCGAACTATGGTGTAAACCCAACCTCGGTTGAGTCAGACGTCAACTCCATGGATGGCGCACTTGAAATCAGCCACACAGATATTCGTGTGGCTGGGATTGGCGTCCCGTTCGTACTCGACCGCCAGTACAACTCGCGGGACGTGGCAAACAAAGGAGCATTCGGGTTCGGGTGGTCGTCGATACTGGACCTTCAGCTTCGCTTCTCGAATCATGGCACCCGAGCAGTTGCGTACGGCGAGGATGGTCAGCAGGTAGGATTCACCTATCGACCGTCGACTAAGAGCTGGACTAGCGACCCCGGCGTTCGGGCAAATCTCACGTGCACCGGGCCGGCCACCAACCGTAATGTTGCTCCTGCGACGTGCGCGGTGACCCGATTCTCGGATGGCGTTAACTGGACTCTTTCGCATGGGCAAGTCCAGAACTATCGGACAGTGGGCCGCCAAGGGTTACGGTTTGCTTACACTGGCAGCAGGATCAGCCGAGTCACTGTCGAATCCACCGCCTCCAAGCCGTTGACCATCCAGCTGACTCGGAATGCCGCCGGGTTGATCACCAAGCTACAAACTCCAACGCGGTCGGTCCTATACAGCTACAGCTCCGCGGGCGATCTGACGGCGGTTACCGAGCCGAATGGCAATGTATGGCGGTCGACGTTCCCGGTCAGTCGTTGCTCGACACCGCCGAGAGCCTCGGCATTCCACTGATCGCGATCGACCGGCCGGGCTATCGCAGGAGCGCCGCGGTTCGAGGCCGCCGAGTCGACATCCTGCGCCATGCAGAGGTACGCGAGCACCTCACGGCGGCCTCGGGGACGCCTGCGGCGCAAGGCCTCGCCGGCGTCGTGCTGATCGGCCATTCCATCGGCGGCGCGATCACCACGGCCATCGCGGCGCGCCACCCGGCATTCCCCCTGCTCGGCATCGCTTTGTCCGGCTGTCTGCTCCGCGTGCCGCGTCGAATTCGGCGGCGCTTGGTCGGCGCTGCCCGACCGCGACTTCGTCGAGATCCCGGGCCCGATCAAGGACATCGTGATGTTCGGTCCGGATTGCAGCACACCGCGCGATGCCGGCGCCAGGACGTGCAGCCGACGCGCCCGTGCCGAAGGCCGAACTGCTCGACATCGTCGGCCGCTGGATCGCGCGGATGCCGCCGAGGCCGCCCAGCACGCGTCCCGGTGCACGGCCGCCAGGCGGAAGTCGACCGCCTCTGGATGACCGACGACGCAGAGATCGCGGAATTCGAGGCGGCTTTCACCGGCGCCCCGTGGGTCGACGCGCCCCTGGTGCGCGCACCGGCCACTGCATCGACTTCCATCTGCCCGCCCGGGCGTTCCAACTCCAGCAGCTGGCCTTCCGCGCTCGAATGCACGGCTCAGGCGAGTCGTCCCGCAGAAACATCCGGCCGCCGCTCCCATTCCGGCGTAACGGCCGGCAGAACGGACCTCGCGACCTTTTCGACCTCACAACGGTCATCCAGGCGACGGTCATCAACTCCAGCGGTCGCTGCGCAGCCGCTGGGATTCGGCAGCGAGTTGTTGCCTTTGCAGTGCCAAGGCCTCGGCCTGCCGTTTGACGTCCGCTTCCACTTCCTTGTCGGTCTTCCCGGGACGAGCCCGGATTGCAGGACGCCGAATGAACGGCGGAGCCACGACCGTTTTGCCCCCGATGAGTGCGATGGCAGCGGCTTCGTTCGCCGGGATGTCCGCCAGGACCAACGCTTTACCGTCTGTGAGGTTCAAGTCGTGAGCCGAACCGGCCGGGTTCGGGCGCGGCAATCGAGGCGATCTCGCTCCAGTCGATGCGGCTCTGTCGATGCCACGGCCGGCTGATCCCAGCAGCCGTCACCTCGGACGGCGGCCTGATTCCTCGGATGACGCTTGCTGCCGGAAAAGCCGCGTAGAGCAGCACGAAGTACTCGGGTTGCCACAACACCACGGCGATCAAGGCGATGGTCGCGAGCCCCATGAGGGTCAGCCGGCGGCCGGAGATCCTTACCCTGCGGCCGACGACCCGCGCCACCTCGGCCGGTTGCTCGTCGGTCATGCCGGCGAACCTACGGCACCTCGGATCCGGACGACACACCACTCCGCACCGAGGACGGGAAGCCGCGCCGAGGCTTCGGACGTGACTGGTCTAGCATCGGCTTTGCGGGTCATAGACGACGACTGTGGGGGTTCGGAATGCTGGAGTTCAACGGGAAGATCGAGCACGATATCCGGAACTCGACGCCGGACTGGTCGCCGTTCACCGAACCGACCGCGCCGCCGGGTGCCCCGAATGTGCTGTTCGTGGTGTGGGACGACATGGGCTTCGGGTCCTGGGATCTGTTCGGCGGCGGATCGACATGCCGAACATGCGTCGCATCGCCGAGCCGGTGTCAAGTTCACCCAGTTCCACACCACGGCGTTATGCTCCCCGACCCGCTCGTGTCTGCTCACCGGCCGCAACGCGACCTCGAACGGGATGGGCACGATCGGGGAATTCTCGGACGGGTTACCCGGGGTTGTGCGCCCGGATTCCCCCGGAGAACGGCTTCGTCTCGGAGGTGCTCCGCGAGCAGGGGTACAACACAATGGCCGTGGGGAAGTGGCACCTCTCACCGGCCAGCGAGATTTCGATGGGTGGTTCGAAGCGGACCTGGCCGCTGAGCCGGGGCTTCGATCGCTTCTACGGCTTTCTCGGTGGGTTGACCGATCAGTGGTATCCCGACCTCTGGTACGACAACCACCAGGTCGATCCGCCTGCCTCCCCGGCCCAGGGGTATCACCTGTCCAAGGACCTGGCTGACCAGGCGCTGGAGTTCCTGGCCGATTCGAAGGCCACGGCGCCGAACAAGCCCTGGTTCATGTACTTCGCGCCCGGGGCCGGCCACGCACCTCATCAGGTGTCCACCGAGTGGTCGAACAGGTACAAGGGCCGATTCGACGACGGCTACGAGGCCTATCGGGACCGCACCTTGGCCCGCCAGATCGAGCAGGGCCTGATGCCCGAGGGCACCGTGCTCCCGCCGCATGAACCCGCTGGCGGACGAGACCAGCCCGGAGGGCAAGCCGTGGGCCCCGGCGGACATCGTCGAGCCGTGGGCGGAACTCTCCGATGCCGCAGCGGCGCCTCTTCGCCCGGCAGGCCGAGGTCTACGCCGGGTTCGCCAGCTACACCGATGCCCAGGTCGGGCGACTGCTCGACCACCTCGAACAGCACCGGGCAGCTCGACAACACGATCATCGTCACCCTCTCGGACAACGGCGCCTCCGCCGAGGGCGGACCGTCCGGGTCGGTGAACGAGAACCGTTGGTACAACGGCGTCCCGAGAGAATCCGGAGGCCAACGCGCTGATGCTCGACGAGCTGGGCACCGAGTCGACCGCACCGCACTATTCCAACGGCTGGGCGATGGCGTTCAACACCCCGTTCAAGATGTACAAGATCTACTCGGGCTGGGAGGGCGGCACCGCCGACCATGGCTGATCTCCTGGCCGGCGGGCCTCCGGCCCGCGGGCGAGTTGTGCGACGCCTACCTGCACGCGATCGACATGGTGCCCACGCTGTACGACCTGATCGGCATCACCGCACCGGACGACGTCCGGTACGTCCCCCAGACGCCGATCGAAGGCGTGAGCATGGCGCGGTGCTGCGTGACCGGTCGACGCCCTCACCGAAACACAGCCAGTTCTATTCGATGCTGGGTACCCGGGCGATCTGGCGGGACGGCTGGCAGGCCAACACCGTGCACCCCGCCGACCCGCGGGGTGGGGCCACTTCGACAGGACCGGTGGTGCCTGTTACCACCTCGCCGAGGACCGCAACCAGATGCACGACCTCGCCGCGGAACGACCCGAACTGCTCGACGAACTCCGGGCGCTGTGGGACGAGCAGGCCCGCCGGTTCAACGGCTACCCCCTGGACGACCGCACCCCACGCCGAGCTGCTCGCCGCTGAGGCCGCGCAGCGTCAACGCCGAGGGGCAACCGCTGCTCTACCCCGGCGGGTCCGAGGTCCCCGAACGAGTCCTTCCATGATCGGCCGCTCCTTCCCGATCTCGCCTCCCTCGAGGTCGACGACCCGACTGCGACGGCGTCGTCTTTTCCGCCGGCGGCCGCTTCGGCGGCCACTCCCTGTACCTCAATCACGGCGTCCTGCACTACGTCTACAACTGGCTCGGCGAACAGGAACAACACCTCAGCGGCCGGAGCCGCTCGCACCGGCCGCATGTCGTGGCGTCGAGTTCGCCAAGACCGGCACCGACGGACGCTTCCCCACCGGCACCGCCACACTGTACATCGATGGTGACGTCGTGGCCACGCAACATGCGGTCCAACCAGGATTCTTCTCGCTCTCCGGTGAGGGCAACAACGTCGGCCGAGACCGTGGCCAACCCGTCTCCAACGACTACGCCCCACCCTGCTCACCGGCGCGACCATCCACCACGTCCTGCTCAAGCCGGCGACGACATCTAGCTCGACCTGCAACGCGAAACCCAAGCGGCCTTCCGGCGCGACTGAAAGCTCGAATTGGGCCCAAATCGCCGAGGCATTGCCCCGTGGGTCGAGGAGGTATGCATGCCGGAGGTAGCTGAACGCCCGGCTGGGCAGGGGGTCGCGATGAGGAACATGCGACCGATCCCAGCCGGATCTGTTTCTGATGGGTAGCAACGACTTCTACGCAGAGGAACGCCCCACCCACACCGCGGCAGTGTCGCCGTTCGCCATCGATGAGCACCCGGTGACCAACGCCGAATTCCGTCGATTCGCCAAGGCAACGGGTCATGTGACGACGGCGGAACTTCCACCGTCAGCGGCTGACTTTCCTGGTGCCGACGCCGCCGATCTCGTGCCCGGTTCACTGGTGTTCATGCCAACCTCGGACCCGGTTCCGCTGGACGACTGGCAGCGGTGGTGGCGATGGGTTCCTGGTGCCTGCTGGCGAGCCCCGACCGGACCCGGGAGCACGCTCGGCGGCCTGGAATTGCATCCCGTGGTGCACGTGTCCGTTCGAGGACGCCCTCGCCTACGCCGAGTGGGCAGGGAAAGAACTGCCCACCGAGGTGGAAGTCCGGAATACGCAGCGCGGGCCGGCAACACGCCCACCGACTACGCGTGGGGCGCGGAATTCATGCCACGGGGCAAGCCGATGGCCAATACCTGGCACGGCCGATTCCCCTGGTAAAACCTTGCGTCGCCGCGTCTGGAACTCAACCAGCCCGGTGGGCACCTACCCCGCCAACCCGTGGGGTCTGGTCGACATGATCGGCAACGTCTGGGAGTGGACCACCTCGGCGTGGACCGCCGACCATACCGCCACCAGCAGTTCTGCGACGCCCAACGCGGACCTGTCCGGGGCCGACGCACATGGCGGCGGATGCTGCGGCACCTCGCAACTGGCAGAAGGCGACCGCCGGGTCATGAAGGGCGGATCCCACCTGTGCTCGGCGTCGTACTGTCACCGATACCGTCCGCCCGCACGGC
>CAWCYJ010000020.1:0-22929 GCA_963799725.1 uncultured Pseudomonadota bacterium | reverse complement strand
GATCGTAGGAACTTCCCGAGGCAACGGTGTACGGATATCCGTAAAGTGATCCTCGGGGACTCGAGATCCAGAATGCCGGCTGGAGGTCGGTAAGGTTGTGACTGGTTATCGCCCACGTCATCAAGCCAAGCAGGAGCACCAGTCCATAAAAGGTGTATGCATGGCCTCCGGTTGGAATCGTGATCATGTATCGCTCACGACTTGGAAGGTTCCAGCGTCTCGCAGTAACTCCTGCTGACAGCACGAGTGCGAAGCCGGCCAGTGCCAACGATAGGTTATTGGCATTCAGAGTGATGTGTAAAAGGGCAAACAACAGCGATATGACAATGATCACGAGAATGCTGAGGACGAGGGCCATGCCGATGCGTTCGGGACCGTCGAGATCCCGCTTTGATGGGAATGCGGCGGCCGTTAGGAGTAGCCCGGGAATGAACATACCCACGGTCAGTCCAAGCAGAAGTCGCCATGGAGATGGACCACCGCCGGTTGAGGTATCGAGCACAAGCAGCAGACATAGGCCGCTGAGGAGCGGGAGGTCCCAGCTTATGGGAAAACCACGCAGGATCTTGCGGTACGTGGTTTCGGTGTCGCCTGCGGCCGCCACTACAGCTGGTCCTGTCGACACTCGGCATCCTCTATCGGGGCGCCTTGGAGCAGGTTGACGTAACGAGAAAGTATACGCCAGCCCGGCGGTGGCCGCATAGTCGATCAGATCTCTTTAGCGCCGCAATACGGCGTGAAGTGAGCTGCGACGGCAATGGCGGACGAGGTAGTCGGCTCGGGTGGCAGCGCCAACGGCCGATTCTCATCCTGTCTCGCCCAACGACAATTCAGCTCGTCACGGCCAACCACGGAGAGCCTAAAATCAACACGCAGGAAGGTGCATAGATCAAGCAAGATGGTCCAGCACTTGCTGCGATGGTCGGATCAGGTGTCGAGCCGCATGGCAATTACCAACCGCTTTGGCGGAATACGTTGAGGAAAGGGGGCATGCTGCAGGAACACACCTTCTGATTGGACGGATAGCAACACACTTCGACGCTTATGGACGAAAAGCTGACAAGTATTTGGAGGAATTGGATGAGACGGAGAAGAACGATCGCAATTCGAACGGCAATACTTTTGCTGTTTACCCTGTCGCTGGCTGTCGGCGTGGGAACCGCGGCGGCCAGTAAATTGGGTCATCATCAGGGTGGCCATGGAAACCATGGCGGAAACCATCACGGGAAGGAAGGTAAAGCCTTCAACCACGTGTTCTTCATCATGATGGAGAACACCGGGAATGACACGCTGCTCGGCAACCCCAATGCTCCATGGATCAATTGGGCGGTGCAGCACTACAATGTCGCCGGGAATTACTACGGCGTGACGCATCCGAGCCAGCCGAACTACATCGCGTCGACGTCCGGCTCCCTAAATGGTGTGAGCCCCGACAACTGACACGAACCTGAACGTCTCGAACATCGTCGACCAGCTCGAGGCCAAACACCTCACTTGGCACGCCTACATGCAGAGCCTGAACGACTGTGTCTCCGGAGTGGCGAAGCCGACAACGATCACAGGCGAGACGAAAATTACAAATTCGATCACGCTTGTGGTGACAGTACCTACGGCGCACAGCTGTACGAGCGCAAGCATGATCCGTTCGTAAGCTACCAGGATGTTGCGACCAATCCGGCGAGGATGGCGAATATCGTAGACTTCAGCCAGCTCCAGACCGATCTCAACAACAACAAGGTTGCTAACTACAACTGGATCAGTCCGGATCAGTGTCACGACATGCATGGAGTCGCGGGCTCCCACAACCTCCGACCCATGCGACTATTCACAGATTCCGAGCTTGATCTCGGCAGGCGATTCCTTCCTCAAGTCGACCGTCCAAGAGATCATGAGCTCTAAAGCATGGCGAGATAACTCGGCAATCTTCATCACCTGGGATGAGGCGGACTACACCGGCGCCGGGTTCCAGGGCTTTGGAGACGACACCGGCTGCTGTGATTCGCCGGCAGGCCAGGGCGGAGGACACGTGCTCGCGCTCGTGATTCCGTCCAGTAGTCATGGCACTCGGGATTCGTTCGTTCCCGCGAATCACTACTCAACCCTGGCGACGATCGAGGACAACTGGAACCTTGGCTGTCTAGGGTTCACGTGTGATACCGCGAACGTCAAGCCGCTAACGTCTCTCTTTGCATCCGAGGATCGTGGATGGCATAGATAGGTTTAGCTACTAAGCAGCAAAGGAGGGCGATCATCTGATCGCCCTCCTTTCTTATTGCGCTTAGGTCACCCAATCTCCAGCAGCCTTCTTGCTGCTGATCGGGGCCTGATACCGACCAAGCGACGCTTGGGTCGATTGCCTCTATTTCGAGATGCTGGGCTTTGGCGCGGTTGACGAACCATTGGCCCGGTTGCTGCCTTACAGATCGAGGCGACATTGTCTCGTGTGGGCCGTGCTGTCATCTTCTCGTCACTCGACGCGGACGCATCGGCAAGGTTGCGGTAACGCGGCCGTCATGTCGCCATTTCAAGCTCAAGGTGAAGGGCTAAACGCCCAAAACTCCAAATGAAAGGCGACTAGAAATGCTCAATACTGCTGCCGTGCCCCGTTCCCTTCGAACACTGGATCGGGTGGGCCAAGCCCACACCTCAGCACGTCCCTTCACTGCCTTGCTCAGCGCTCAACGTCTACGACAGTTACTCGGAGTGCTGTGGTTGATTGATGGGCTGCTTCAGCTTCAGCCGCAGATGTTCACCTCGACGTTTATCAGCTCGGTAATGGCTCCGATTGCCACGGGCCAGCCGGGAATCATCGGAACCAACCTACGGTGGGTTGTAGGGTTGGCTTCATCGAACCTCGTCCTGCTCAATCTCTTCATCGCCGCCGTTCAGGTAACGCTTGGCGTCCTGTTGATCAGCGGCCGGTGGTGGCGCCAAGCCCTGATCGTATCGATTGCTTGGGCCTTGGGCGTTTGGTACGCCGGTGAGGGCATGAACGGCCTTCTGACCGGCCAAGCCAGTGTTCTAACTGGAGCACCCGGCGCAGTGCTTTTCTACGCTCTATTGGCGCTTGCACTACTACCCGGAAGTCAGCTGAACCCACTCAAGGGTGGTCAAGCCTTCCTGTCGCGCCTCGAATTGCGGAAAGTTCTCGGTGGGTTTTGGCTCTTCGGAGCGGCTCTCCAGCTGCAGCCTACTTGGTGGGCGGGTCAGCAGGTCTCCCAAACGATCGGTGGGGCCGCTGGCCTCGGCGGTCTCGACGGCAGATTCCTCGATCCAGGAATAATTCGCGGTCGCCGGCGCCACCTCCGGAATGGGACCACTTCTCAACCTGGGACTTGTAGCGCTCTTCGCCGGGCTTGGGTGCTCGCTGCTGTTTAGCCGTAGGGCTTTCTCGGTCCGGCTGGCGTTGATGGGATCGGCGGTTGTAGGATTCCTGATCTGGTGGTTCGTCCAGGCACTTGGTGGAATCTTTACCGGCATGGCCACGGATTTCAACTCTGGCCTGCTCATCGTCGTGACGAGCATCGCTTGTATGTCGAGCTTCGGAGTCGTTGGTGTGGAGAGGCTGCCCGTCCGGACGACGAGGCCGTACACCCGCTCAGGTCGGCGGGTCGCAGCTTAGACGGATAGATCTTCGTGCAATCTTCCTACGGTCGACGTCCCCTTTGAAGCTGATCCATCATGGCTGGAGATCAGGCCACGGAAGCACGGAAGCGCCACCGCTGGGAGGAACCCTTCCAGTCGGTGACGCTTCTGGGTTGTCTTGAGATTCGAGCGACCGAATCGCCGGCTCGGAATGGCGATTCGGAGTGCTTTCAGGTGCTAGCCGGCGAAAATCGCATGCGGCCTGGTGATCGTTGATGGACCTCCAGCTAAGTTAAACCCGAAGACATCGCTATCCTTCGAGCCGATGTACACCTGTCCGTTGGCCACGGCAGGGGAGGCATCGACGGCTCCGCCGGTATAGTATCGCCAGAGCTCGGCGCCTTTGACCGCATCGAGTCCGTAGATATTCCCGTCACGTGAACCGACGTAAACCACTCCATTCGCGACGGCCGGAGAGGAGTCGACCGGACCACTCGTGGTGTACGCCCAGAGGATCTTGCCTGTGGAGGCATTCAAGGCGTAGACTTTGCGACCCTCGGATCCGACATAGACAGTGCGGTTGAGTGCTGCGGCCGAGGAAACCACGGGTCCCCCGGTCGCGGTGCTCCACATGATTTGACCGGTTGAGCTGTTGAGGGCGTATTCCGATCCGTTCGACGAGCCCACATACACAGCCCCGTTGGCGCAGGTTGGAGTCGACTCGACGGTACCGCCGATGGCCCTGCTCCAGAGCTTCTTGCCTGTTGTTGCGCTAAGTGCGTACACGCTCTTATCGAGGGAGCCGAAGTACACAAACTTGTTGAAGACGCAGGCGCTGGAATTGATTGGCCCTCGGGCCCTATACACCCAGAGCTTCTTGCCGGTCGTCGCGTTCAAGGCGTAGAAGGAGTAATCGTCTGATCCAACGTAGAGCGTGTTGTTGGACACGGCCGGTGAAGCCTGGACCTTTCCGCGCACTCCGTAGCTCCACTCCCTAGCACCGGTCGCTGCGTTTAGGGCGTAGATCTTTTGACCGTTGGAGCCGACGTAGACAGTGCCGTTCACCACATCCGGAGAGCTGATGACGAAGAGTCCGGTCTTGGACGAGTACGTGTGTTGCGTAAGTCCACAGCTTGGCGCCGGTGGTCATGTTTAGCGCATACACCTTGCCATCGTCAGAGCCCTCATACAGCACGCCTCCGGAGATTGAGGGAGACGATTCCACTTTCCCACCGGTTCTGTACTTCCATTCGACATCCATACCGGCAACGTTTGATGGGCTTAGAGTGCTTTCTCCGGCTTGAACGCCTCTTCGTTGCAGGTCATTTCTGAAGCTCGTCCAGTCGTACTGAACCAGCAGATTGCTATCCGCGTAGAGGGCATCCCGCTCGCCTCTTGCTCCCACCAGGTGCTCGCCGGCAGTGGTGCTGGAAGGAACGGTCAATTGATACGAGAAATTACCACTGCCGTCTGTTCCCTTAATCCCGACAAAGTTACCGTCCCAAAGAATATCCACTGCCTCGTTTGCGCCAAAGCCGGAGCCACTTACGGTCACCTGACCGGCCGGCGGCGCCACTGAGGCCGAAAGGCTAATCGACGGAGGCGTAGCGCCGTGTGCCACGCCAGTGCCAAGGATTCCAATGGTCGCCACAACTGCCACGGCTAGATATCGAACGCCACGCATGCTCTTCTCTCCCATTTCGTCTGTCGCTTCGGTGGTTAAGACGTACTCAGGTCCAGTGTAGAGGCTGAGGCAGCCTGCCAGCCAACCCGTGTACTGGTTCACAGCTCCTGCACGTGCACGATGCAGGGTTGAACACTCGGGATGAAGACGGTTGTGGAGGTCGACGGCCGGAGTCTTCTAGCTGAGGCTCATTAGGCAGTGACTCCACTTTCTGGGTTCCCCGGCCTGAGCTCCAGTCTTGAGTTTCAGTCTCCTAGCCGAGCAGCGTAGGCCCATATGCTCCAGTGGCAGTCTTGCGGGCTGCCGGCCGCCGGCCGCGGGAGAACGGTCACTTGCACAGTATTGGCAAAGGGAGTCAATTGCCCCTCGCCACGCTGGCCGACTGCACGGTACCTACCGACGCCGGATCCGTCTGAGCGAGCCGACAGGGTGAACGTGTCCCGTCGGTCTCCCTTAGTTACCCCGCAGGCGTATCGCCATCCAACGACGCTGACCCACGCTGGGATGTACATCCGTCCCCGGCCTCGACCCGAGACATCAACCAACAGACCAGGAGCATCGCCGCCGGAGACCCTCGGCCGGTTGCAGACTGGCTGGAACCACCCTTCAATCCAGCCCTGCTGTATGCGCCACAGCCTGTTGCCGAAGAGGTACTTCAAGGGGCGCGATTGGCAGACAATGACCCGGCCGTTCGCCAGCACCGGCACGTCGCGGTTCGCATTCGACACCCGTTCATTCTGGCCGTAGAAAGGCCCCAGATGAAAAGCTGATCTTCGATGGCTCTTATCGAACTCGTACTGGTAGTCGTTGCAGTTAAAGTCATCGACCACTATATCCCATGGCGTTCGGGGATCGGAGAATAGCGAGCAGATGTAACGGTCGTGGCGATGCAGCTCGCGAAGCAAGGCCTCGAGGTTCCACACCGTGCGGCCTTGGGCGGTTAGCTCGGCCCTTTTGTATCGGGCCGGCAATCGAACAGGACGTGGAAATGGTGTCGCAGTTGTCGCCGCGTAGAAAGCGCAGGTGACTGTCGGCGGATTGGGCGAGTCAGCAATGCCGTTGGTGTCAAGCAGGCCAAGGGCGGCGTTTTGCTTTTGATGGCAGGACACAAGACGACCTTTGATCTTGGCAACGGCGCAGCAGTTTCCTCCCGTCAAGTGTGAGAGCCCGAAGCCCATTAGGTGGAAAGTACTGTGGCTGCGGCGGGAGTTGCGGAAGAGGTAGTGATATTGTTCGGAGTCCTTGGCACATCTTCCGCCAGGTAGCTCACTGCGAAACACGTAGTGGAACTGCGGCGAAACGCAGGGAGGGCGCGCAGGAAACTCCTGGTGCAGCAGAGCTTCGAAGTCGTCGAGGTAGCCACCGTCGGTTACTGCCGGCCGACTGGTTGGACCAATCGGAGCGGCATCCGAATGTGCTGCTCTGTCAGCCCGAGGGGGAGAACCCGCGGAGCTCGATCCTACCTCCAGGGCGACCGTCAAGAAGGCGAGAGCCGCCAAGCCGATTGCGACTACCCAAAGGGCCCTCATCTCAATACCTCGGCGAAGTGTACCACCGCTTTCGACGATCAGCCGTATCCACCCCTTAAGGTGATCTGATACGAGATGATGCATCCGGTGAGGCTCGCTTCTCTTGAACGCCGAGCCGCGAGAAGCGGTTTCAATACACCTAGTATGGTGTACCATTCGCCATGAGCCGGACAAACATCGACGTCGACGAGACCGCCTGCCGGCGGGTGATGGCTCGATACGGTCTGAAGTCCAAGCGCGACGCGGTGAACTTCGCGCTCAAACGACTTGCCGAAGAGCCGATGTCGTATGAGGAGGCTCTGGCAATGGAGGGAAGCGGATGGGAGGGCGACCCGCAGCGACTCCGGCAGCGCGAGACCCCAGCGGGCCTTTAGTTCTTGCCGACATTTCGGCCTGGATCGAGTTCCTGCGAGGGACGGGATCGACCGCTTGCGTTCAGGTGCGTGCCCGCCTGGACGGCGGGCTCGCGGTTACCGAGATGGTGCGGATGGAGGTGCTGGCAGGAGCGCGAGACGAGGGCCGGGCAGCCAGTCTGAGTCGCTTGTTACTGCGGGCCACGTTGCTGCCGACTGAGGCGGGTGACTACGATGAGGCCGCCGCTCTTTACCGGACCTGCCGGCGGAATGCCTACACGCCTCGATCAACTGTCGATTGTTTGATCGCCGTCGTCGCCATTCGCAACGGAGCACAAGTACTCCATAATGATGCCGGCTACGCGACCATAGCCAAGTGTTCGCCGCTCCAGCAAACGACCGGGTAAGACACCCTGATGCCCGGCGCTACCGAGGACTCTTCGACGAGACCGGCCGCTCGCTAGCCGGTCGCATTCACGCCGAGGAGTGCTATCGCAACAGCCAGCAAGCAGATGGCGGAGCCGATGCAAACGGCCCACATCCTAAACTTGGCCGTGTATTCTGGCGGCAGAGCCCACGGATGAAGCACCTGTCGTAGACGCAGCGGCCACAACCCCTCCTCCGCCAGCGAGGCGTTCACGAACCAGGTTGCTCCCACCGCGACCATGGCTGCCCCGATGCAGACCTGCGCGACAAGCAGAGTCCTATCGTGCTGCGCAAGGTAAGCGGAGCTCCCCAAGAGAAAAAATGGCGCTGCCACAAGAAGCTGTGCGACGCCGACGACACGCATCCCCGGGCCGTCCGGAAAAAGCTGTCGGCGAGGCGGAGTCCCGGAATGTATCGAATCAGCAGCACAATGATCCCAATGAGAATAGCCGCGAAGAGCAGGGTCGCGACGAACGCACCTATGAACAGCACTTCCATCAGCTCTTGAAGCCCCATATCTGGGCAGTTTTCATGGGTGCATTATACGTTTGGCGCATGCCTGACCTGTCCCACCGGCGGCAGACGCCCGACCTTTGCCGCGCGACTGTTCATTGCGCCATCGGACTAGTCCGACATCCGACCTGGTGACTGTCGATTTGTTGCGGCACTGTTGACGCCGAAGCCGCTTTGTCTCCTAGCGTCTCGCGAGCGAGGCGAGGATAAGAAGAGCCGGCAGCGACTTGTGTCGCTGCCGGCTCTCTAACTGGACGGATGCCAGCTTCGTTGCGGCTACTTCTTGAGGGAAGCCCAGATGTAGTGCGGTACGGCAATCTGATTGGGACCCAAGATTGACTTATCTCCGGGATAGGGCTTCGTCCATCCATGGGCGCTGTACCATTCCAGCCGGTTGAGCTGGGCCGGATTGGCGAGATCTGGAGCCGGGTGTGCGCCGCCGAAGTGCTGGTTTGCACTCCAAGCCGACCACTTCCGGTAGATGCTCCGCACAGACTTGGGAACCGACGCGGATTTGCTGTTTAACCCCTGTGTGAGGGGGATCTTGTTTGGTCGAACCTTGTAGGGTTGGAAGTTCGGCTTGTTGGTGAAGGCATTGAACATCGGCTTTGCCGCTCTATCCATCTGGTTCAGCGGTCGGAGGCCGAGGATCTGTTCGATCGTTTTGACGATGTTCAGCTGGGAGTAGTAGGTCGCGTTGACCCCGCCGGGTTTCGACCAGGGACTTATAACCATGACTGGCGCTCTGTGAGCGTCAACGTGATCCACTCCGTTTTGGCTGTCGTCTTCGACCACGAAGATCGCGGTGCTCTTCCAGAACTTGCTCTCGGAGATAGCCTGCACGATGCGTCCGAGTGCCAGGTCGTTATCGGCGACCTCGGCCACCGGATACGGATCACCTTCGCCCACGCCCTGCGTGTGGTCATCCGGCAGCGCCATGAAGGTGAGGTTGGCGAGGTTATTCGTTTTCTCGCTGTGCTCGAACGCCTGTAGCCACACGTCAGCCCGGTACTGGTCCGGAATGTCGAGATCGAACGTCGGGAACAGCGGATCTTCCATGGCATTGACAGAGAGCAAGTCAGACCAGCTCGTGTACTTGCTCTCGGGAACCGGCAACGGGCCCTTGGCCTTGTGTTGGAGGATCATCGCGTCCTTGTACCACTGGCTCCAGGTGGGCGCACCGGTTAGAGGCAGGTTCTGGAAGTTCTCATACTCGCCAAAGTCCTGTACTGACCGATGTGCCGCCTCAGCCGTGTTCCAAAGGAACCCGTCCGGCTGGTAGGCCAGTGAGTCGGCGCCCAAGGCCGGGTAGCTGCGATAGAAGTTCCCGAACTCCTTCTCTATATAGTCATTTGCATCCGCCTGGAGCAGCCAGTTATGGCCGTCCGCCGAGAGCGTGGCAGGATCGTAGAAGTTGTCGAGAAGTCCAAATCGATTGACGAGGGCATGTTCGTTTGGCGTGACCTTCGCTCCGAACTGAGCGTCAGCCGCGTCGCCATTACCCTTCTTGATGTCTCCGAAGACCTGGTCATAGGTTCGGTTCTCCTTGTCGATCAGGAAGATATGTTTGATGGTCGACGGCTGGCCCAGCTTGGCGGGGATAGCCACCGGCTTGGCCTTCGAGCCTGTCACCGGAGTTGTGGGCGGGAGGTTATTCCAGCCGTTGTCGGCGAAGACCTCTTTGGTCAAGCTTCCGAGATGTCCAAACGCTGTCGACCAGTTGAGCTCCGTGAGACTGGATGTATCGTCGTAGGTATTGTGGCCGGTTGCCGGCTTTGTCCCAGGCCCTTTACTGATGGTGCTGTCTGGTCCCCAAGAGCCGATGCCCTGGTCGTTTGTCACCACCACATGGCCCGTGGAAGCATATTGCGACATCGCCACCGGATACCAGTCCGTGGGCATCAGTCCTTCGTAGGTAACCGGCATGGTGGCTGAAATGTAGGAGTACACGGCGATGGCGTTGTCCCGTCCGAGACTTACCAGGATGTACTGCTGGTTTCCGCTGCCCTTCACCATGGTGATCGCGTTGGGATCACTGCCTACCTTGGTGCCGGAGACGGGATTGGTTTTGATGGTCTGGACCACCTTGTTGGTTGAGGTATCGATGAGAGACACGCTGTCGGAGTTAGAGTTCGCGACCATCAGTGTCCCGTCGCTGGCCAGGTACTCGGCACTCGGCTCCAGACCCACGTTGATCTCCTGGGTCTGAGACTGCTTGGTCACATCGACGACCGAGACCGTTCCGTAAGTCGCGGCTCCGGTCTTTGGATCGGCGATCACGGGCGTGAAGTCGCTGCGGATTGTTGTAGGTGTAGTTGTATCCAGGCTGGCCAAGCTGAGGGCCGCCTTCGTCCGTGACATAGGCATTGTTCCCAACCAGGGTCACCTGACGAGGAGCGACGCCCACGTTGATCTGGTTTGTCAGCGTGTTGGTGGCCGTATCGATGACGCCCAGAGTGTTGTATCCATTCAGCGCCACGTAAAGAGTGGAACCGTCGGGAGAAAGCGCCATTCCACACGGCAGGGCGGCGCCACCCGGCCCGCTCGTCGGCAGGTTGATCACAACAGGGTTTGATACCGTGCCGTCAGCGGCAACCGAGAAGCGGACGATGTCGTACACCTGAGGCACCCAGAGTGTCTTTCCATCCGCTGAATAGAACGGACCGTCAGCCGCAACGTTGCCGTCACCGAGCTGCGGCTGGCCGTAGGCACCCACCGTCTGGATCACCTTATTGGTTTGCAAATCGATGATGGACAGGAAGCCGGTGAACTCGTTCCAAGACAGCGCAGCCAGCTTGGTCCCGTCAGGGCTCACAGTGCTCGACACCATCCGCCCGTCCTTATCAAGGAGAGCGCGCGTGCCGGCCGGAGTCAGCTGCTGGTTGTCAGGCAGGACAACCTTCTGTCCGGTCTTGGGACCGACCGTAACATTGTGGGAGTTTCCCACAGCTCCAGCGGCAAGCGCCGCCCCGCCGGCTCCCAGACACATGATGGCGGCAAGGCACAGTATGGTGGCGGCATGCTTCATCACGGCTCCCCCTAATACTCTTTAGTTCCGGATGGGCTCTTCGCCTTTCCGGCCTCCAAAGTTTACTCCCGTTTCCGCCCGAACGTCGCACCGTGAAGTAATGCAGAACGAGCCGCGGGTACCAACCGGCGAAGGTTCGTCCGGGCCGGTCTAGCATCATCGCGGCGTGGCGACAGTCGACGTGCGACGCGACCGGGCCGGGCCGGCGAGGCCGGGCTAGACCGCCTCAGAGATGGCATGTCTGGTTGCCCGACCGTCGTAGACCATGGCGCGGACAGGCACAGGGGCCTGTCCCTGCTCCGCCGGGACCACCTGAACGAACCCTTCGACCGGAGGGGTAGGCCCCTGCGCGTGCCCTGACGCGTACCCGCGCAGGCTGCTTCTCTCCGATCAGGTGCCCCGAGGGCCTATCAATCGCCCGATCGCCGTGTTCGAGGGGTACGGTCATACCGAATGGCATCAATGGCGGCGAAATGTAGGGGCTGCCCTTGTGCCTGCCCACGATCTTCCTGTAACCACACGGGCCGAGGCCAAATCGACACGGACCGATCGGGGCCATGGATGCCTGGGAATTCGTTCGCGACCTTCCTCGGCATAACCTTCCGATGATGTCGGCTCGCGCGGCATGACCATCGTAGCCCATGGCGCGGACAGGCACAGGGGCCTGTCCCTGCTCCGCCGGGACCACCTGAACGAACCCTTCGGACCGGAGGGGTAGGCCCCTGCGCCTGCCCAGGGTGTTGCTGTCACCACCGGAGGTGGAGGCGCGGAAACGGGTGTTCGGCCTCATTCATAGCCCCGGACGCCTTTTCGGCCCCTCCTCATCGGTCTGCTGACGCTATTTGTTCGGCGGCCACCGTCGGTGTTTGGATGGGTATGTAGTCCAGGCTTTCAAGCCGTTCATCTTTCTATAACCACGAACTGCCAACCGGACGACAGGCAATCGCTGTCTTTGAGATGCCAAACGGTCCGAGCTGGCTACTCGGCGTCGTGGGGGACTGTCCGTGGCGTGCCAATTCTTGGACGCCAAACGGTCCAACATCTGTTCTCCACCATCGTTGCCCATTCGACACGTTGTAGATGCAGTTGTTCTGTGGTTGCCGTCGGTACATGAACGCCCTGAAGAGGCTGGACTACAGACCCTGCATATACCGATACCCGGGAGCAGTCAATTAGGCTGGCCCCGCGGAGCGGGGGTCAATGTAGCGCGGGGTTTATCCCCGCCGTAGCCCAGATGGTTAACGTACATGGCCGTCCCGACCGTCGTAGCCCATGGCGCGGACAGGCACAGGGGCCTGTCCCTGCTCCGCCGGGACCACCTGAACGACCCCTTCGACCGGAGGGATAGGCCCCTGCGCCTGCCCTGAGGGGCGCTTCTCGAAACGAATATTTGGCGGAAACACGCCAAATCTCGGCTTTTTTGGCGTGTGCCTCTTGACAAGACGAAAAACCCCTCCATTATTGGTACGAATGTTCTAATAACTATTGAGAGGGATCATCTTGGGCTATCAATCACGTGACGCAGATGACACCGACCGAGAGCCTGCCGCGACTCGCTGGGGCGACTGGAGCTACGACGCCGGGAAGCTCACCTTCCGCGATGCCGGACCGGGATACGGCTACTTCATCGATATCGAGAGCTGCAGAACGGCCGTCTCAGATCCTGGACTGGATCACGCAGGTCTCCCATAAGAGCTGGGCGACGAGCGCCGCGGTGGGCCAGCTCGTCGAAGCCTTCGACAGCCTCCTGTACCTGCAAGCCAACTTTTGCCCGCTGGGCGTCGATATCGGTCCCGTCGATGCCACGGCAGTCCTCCACCAGCATGGCTTTGCCACATCCCCACCTCGCGCATCGAGCCAGGCCCTGCGCTCGCCGTGAACGCAACCAGCGGCGGCGAAACGCCGCTCCTAGAACCGCATCCCCGAATCCCGTTCCAAAACTCAAGCCCGTGTCGGAAACAAACGCCGAGTTCGCAGACCAGAAATGGAACCACAAATGTATGAAGCGCTGCTGATCGAACCCGCCGTGCCGTTCACCTCCTCCGACCTGTACGAGCTTTCATCCCCGAGCCTCTCCATGCTGGATGAGATCCGGCTGGCACGATCCCGCCTCGCCCGCGCCGTCCTCGAAGACGACGACAAGGCGATCCAATCCTGGCTCTCGCTGCTCCATGCCCTCGTGCGGATCCAATCCAGCACGGAAGGTGATGCCTCCGACTCAGAGCTGGCGGCACTTCTGGCCCGCGTGGGAGACGACATCGTCGAGGAGGCTCGATCATGACCCCTCGCCAAGCCGAGCAATCCCCGATGCTCAACGCCGCGCTCAGCTACGCTCGCCGTGGCTGGTACGTGCTGCCGCTCCACTGGCCGGCCTCGCATGGACAGTGCAGCTGCGGAGATCCCGGCTGTGAGAGCCAGGCCAAGCACCCGCGAACCCCTCACGGCTACAAGGACGCCACGAGGGACGAGGAGAAGATCACCGACTGGCTCAAGCACTGGCCTCGAGCGGGGATCGGGATTGCCGCCGGTCTGTCTGGCCTGCTGATCCTGGACATCGATCCGCGGAACGGCGGTGAGCACTCCTGGCTGGCGCTGCGGAAATCGCTCGGACCGGACATCGACCACGCCGCGATCGTCATCACCGGAGGCGAGGGCCGGCACCTCTACTGGCGCCTTCCAGACGGCTTCGATCCCAACTCGCTTCGCAGCCGGGCCAACGCTCAGGGACCGGGACTGGATATCCGCTGCGGCGGCGGTTACGTCGTCGCTCCTCCCAGCCGTCACGTCAGCGGAGGGCAGTACCGCTGGGATCCGTCCGGACCTGTCGATCCACAGGAGGCGCCGGAATCGCTGCTGGCAGCTCTCATGGGATCTCAGAATCTCCGGATCCAATCCAGTGTCGTCGAAGGCAATCCCGCCAAACCCACCTCAACCGACGCCTCTCCGAAAACCTCAGAACCGGATGTCATCCCCGTTGGCGGACGCCACGAGCAGCTCAAGAAGGCCGGAGTGGCGCTACGCCAGGCCGGGATGAGCGGTAAGGCCGTGTGGGAAGCGCTGCAGGCCCTCAACGACAAAGGCTGCGCGCAAGCCGCTTCCCCTGCCCGAGCTGGAGGGAATTGCCGGCTGGGTCGCCTCCAAGGTTGAGGCCAAGGCGGCTCCGGACGGGACCAAGCCCTTCCAGGCGCTACCGCTGCCTCAGTTCATGGAGAAGGAGTTCGCCGAGCCGACCTGGGTCGTTCCCGAGCTGATCCCGGAGGGATGCACGATCATCGCCGGGCCTGCCAAGAAGGGGAAGAGCTACACCATGCACCACATCGGCCTGGCGGTCGCCGCCGGCAGTCAGGTCTTCGGCAAGCTGCCGGTCGAGCGGGGGCACGTGCTCTACCTATCGCTCGAGGGTGGTGAGGCGCTCTTCCAGGAGCGCTGCCGGGAGCTGTTGAACGCCGAGGAGCCACAGGAGACCTTCGAGGTTGCCTGCGAAACCAGAACCCTCGCCGAGGGCGGACTGGCCGACCTCGAGGAGTGGATCGGCAGGCATCGGGAGACGGCGCGTCTCATCGTGGTGGACACGCTTGAGGGGATGCGGGACTCGATGTCCGGCAAGGACACCGGCATCTGGCGAGCGGACTACGACACCGTCAGGGGGCTCTCCGACCTGGCCAATGCCGCTCGCATCGCCATCGTCGTCGTCGTCCACACCACCAAGGACCCCAAGCCGGGCGATCCCTTCAACGAGATCACCGGCACCATGGGACTGCAGGGAGCGGCAGACACGCTCATCGTCCTCCGAGGGCCTCGTGGCTCCTACGACTCCGAGATCCACGCCACGGGCAGACGGCTTCGGGCACCCGTCCGAGCCATGACCCGTTGGGAGCCGGAGCTTGGCACCATCAGCTGGCTGGGCGATCTCGACGAGGCCAGGGAGGGTGGTCAGCAGGGATCCGTTCTGGAGGCCATCGAAGCCGCCGCACCTGAATCCGTCACAGCGAAGGACCTCGAAGAGCTGACCGGGCTGGATATCGCCAGCCGTAAGGATGACCCTTTACCGCCTCCATAAGGCGAGGCGTGTCCAGAAAATCTCACATGGGCAGTACCGAGCGCTCGGTTCGGAGCCAACTGGCGTGCATGACACGCCCCATCTCGTGCTCCTTCCCGATCCTGCCGAGGAGGATGACATGTAAATCGCGAAAAGCAACAACAAAAGCAACAGCGTAGGGTGGCTGTTATTTTGTTATTTTGTTGCTTTGTTGCTTTTGAAGGTCGGGCGCCCTCTTTATACGAGGTACCTTGGGCGAGGCTGTCTTGAAAAAAGGTAACGAGGAGAGAATAGGGCCCCGAAAGCATCACAAAAGCAACACGAAAATATCATGCATTGGCTCTAAGGCCAATGATTCAGCCAAAAGCAACAAAGCAACAAAGTAACACGGTCTGAACCCTCAAACCGACCGATTTGCCGACTCCGACCGGGTGCTCAACGGGAATCTCTCAGCGTCTTCCGGAGAGCCACTAACTCTCGGATATTGGCATCCGGGAGGAACAAGGCCTGGCTGGATTCGGGTCTAGCGGGGCTTCGTGCTAGATGTGATGATCGAGGTACGCAGCAGACCCGGGCTCTGGCCGTCACTCCCCGGCTCATTCTTCACGACTCTACCCGCATCGTCTCTGAATCACTTGAAGTCAATCTGTCCGCAGCTTTGGAGCGCTGCGACAGGCGCCCCGTGGGGCGGAGCGCGTTCCACCTGATGCGCAAAAGCCCGCCCTGCGGGACGCTCGTCGCACGTAGGGACTCACACAGTTCGACCCCCCTGAGATCGCAGCAAATCGGAACGTAATCTAAAATCGCGGTGTGGGCATTCTCGACATTCTGTCGGCCGCTCGCCGAGCCGATCGGAAATACGAACGGCTTGCGGCAGAGTGGCAAGCTAGTGGAACGGCTATCCGCCTGCAGTCGTACGGGAGTACCTAGACACGTGGGTGCACGACCAGGACGCGGCTCGGTTGGTGGGACTTGGTTACGAAATTGTGGGCACGAATGCTTTCCCCGGCCGGTCCAGCAGTCTCTTCGACAGGGTCCGAGTCACCTACCGTTGGACCGGACACCCCTTTAGATCCCGATAGCTGGCCCGACGCCGCGTGGCGTCGTTCTAACTGAACCCGCGTCCGCCACATAACTTGGTCCGGACGGGGCCATTCGCCTTCCGGGACGCCAGAGGTTACTCCCGTTTCTGCGCGAATGTCGCGGCGTGAAGTAGTGCAGAACGAGCCACATCTTCAATTCTCTGAAGGGGTTGCAACGCCGGTTTTTGGCGGCTCTGGAGCCTGCGTCTCCCATATCCGGCCTCCACGGCAAAACCTCGGTTTACAGACGGGATTCAAAGGTGGTATCGTTCTGTATTCTGCCCGAGGAGACGATGTATCAATGATTAAGTCGAAAGCTACTCTCGCGCTGGTCGCCGCTTTGCTTGCATGGGTGTCTCTAGCCCCAGCTCTGTCGCACGCGTCGACACCCTCTAGCTGGTCGCAGTACCTGGGAGGGCCGGGCAGGTCGGGGTTTAATCCAAATGAAACCGTGCTATCCCCGACGAATGCCGGGTCGATTGCGGAGAGTTGGTCCTATTCCACCAACGACGAAGTCCAGTCGTCACCGGCTGTGTTCAACGGCATCCTGTACATAGGCTCGGAGGACGGGCACCTCTACGCGCTGAATGCAACGACGGGGCGGCTTTTGTGGGCCTTCCCCGTGCACGCCTTTGTTGACTCGTCTCCGGCTGTGAGCAACGGGGTCGTATATTTTGGCGCCTGGAGCGGTTACGTGTATGCGCTCAACGCCTCGACGGGCAAGAAATTGTGGGCTACGCCCACCGGAAGCTCTATCGGCTTCTCGTCACCCGCCGTCTCAAACGGGCAGGTCTACATTGGATCTCTGGATAGGCACCTATACGCCTTGAACGCGACGTCAGGGAAGATCACTTGGTCAAACAATGTTGGAGGCCGCATGAATTTCTCGCCTGCCGTGGCGAACGGTGCCGTGATGGTTGCCGTCGGAGACCAGCTCTTTGCCTACTCAGCCGCGAACGGTAGCACGCTCTGGGACGACGTTGACCCGAACAAGAATGACTTCTCTTCGAGTCCAGTCATTAGCAACGGGGAAGTCTACGTAACAGACGCTCCAGGTACTATCTATTCGCTAACAGCGAACGGCGGCCTACAGTGGTCATACACTTTTGGCGGGGCTCAGTTCCTCCCCGGCGATCGCCTATGGCGACGTTTACGTTGTCGCAAACAATCGATATCTGCATGCATTGAGCGTCAAAACCGGCAAGGTAGCGTGGACGACGTACTGCACGTGCGTTTCTGGCGCTTCACCGGCGGTCGCCAACAACGTGGTCTATGCTTCGACCGGCCCTGGTGGCCCAGGCGCCCCGAGTTACCTTGAGGCATTCCTTGCCCACGAGCGGCAAGGTGCTGCGGCAAGTGGAGTATGGCCAGCAAGCCGATGGCAATTCCTCTCCTGCCATTGCAAGCGGCCAAATATATATTGGCAACCCTGACTTCGACGTGTATGCGTTTACCTTGCCGCAAACGCCCGGTTCACACTCCCCGAGGAGTTCCGGGTAACTGCCTGGATAGACTCGTCACAGTGCTGCGATTGCCCGGCTATTGCGGCCCTGTCGCCTTTTCTACTAGAGACGCCGTGCGCGCTCCTCGAAACCACTAATTCATTCGCCATCGCCATCGGACACTTAGGGGTATTCACCAAATGAAAGCACTTCGCGCTTCCGTAGCATTCGTCACTCTGGCTTTATTGGCATCCTGTACTCGATGCCCCTCGCGGGAGCGGCAACGCCTCCTCCCGCTTCAGCTGGACGTCTAGCTCAAGACCCACCAGCCCGGCTGCCGGCTGATCAAACTCAGTTACATCTGCCACTTCAGGATCATACATTCGGTTCCAAACAGGCTTCGGCTTTTCCTTAACCATTCCAAGCTTCCACTCAATGAATTGAGCTAGGGCTTGCCGGGTTTGTTAAACGAGTGATGATGTTGGTCCCTAGCATACATATCCCCTGCCATTCAAGGTTCGTCTTCTCCCAGTCGATATCCTTTAGTCTGCTGAGTCTAGCCGCTCTTTCCGTCGGATCCGGGAACTCTTCGGTGATGTCGTGGCCGACTCTGCCAAGGGCCCAGAAAGCTACAGCATGGCAGTTGATATAGTCCTGGTCGTGCCGCCGCCGGACGTAGTTCCTCTTGGAGGACGGACTTCCATTCAGGTACGCTTTCAGTCACGAGCTCCCAGATGGAGAGCCTTGGCTTCAGCGGCTTCGACCTGATCATTGGTGGCGTTGTCTTTGAGCCGACCTAGGAGCTAAACATTGGCATCGTACAGCGCGGATAGGGTTATGAAGTTGCGTGATTTGAGCGCGAGCGATGAACTCTCCTTCTCAACGCGGCCTCTGAAAATGGGCACCTCTGCGGCCAAGTCCAGTGCTATCCGGTTCATTACGTCCCGGTGATCGTACATGATGTCGAGTGACCGAGAGGTCTTACGGACAGTCCTGTTGAGGTCCGAAAACATCTGTTGATCTCGCTCCACGTTTTCGCTCGGAAACAAGACGACGCTGATCGTCTGGTCTCGGAGCTGAGGATCTTCCTTTACGGCGCGTTTGATACCTGCTGTTCGATGTTGACCATCGTTGACCCTGAACTTCATCCCGACAGGTAGGGACAGTTCGCCGAGGTTCGGATTGTCTTTGCTGCTTTTGAAACTGCTAGTGAAAGACACTGTTAGGCTACTGAACAACCAATCGTCGTTACCGAGGATGTAATCGGCAATCTCCGGATACGGCTTTCCATGAGTTTGCGCTGAGCTCGGTACTCGACCGGCAAGTCCTCCGGCTCCGGCTGGAGGTAATCGGCCACGTACCCAAGCGGAAACATTGCAGCATAGAATTCCTTGCCACCCATGGTGCCGCGAATCGCAGGAAACGTTATTTGTCCGTATGATGTCATTGATCTCTACCTTTCTCTCGTGTGTTTCGGGCTATTTTCCAGTCGGGGGTTCTTGGGGGCCGGTCAGGGCCCCGGCTGTGAGACCGGGACCCTTCCGGGCCTTAGGCCGCCAAAAGGGCATCGAGGCGCCTTAGCGCGGCCAGGATGTCGGTCTTGAGATGAGCCGCAGCAGCGCGGGCCGCGGTGACGTTAGCATCGATCTTGGTGTGGCACGCCTCGATCTTGGCAAACTCCTCGAGTTGGCTGCGGATCGCACCGACTTCCCTTTGAATCGAGGCTACGTCGATCGATTCGCCGTCACTGGCGCTGACTGTCGCTAGGGCGGCGACCTTTCCTAGATACAGTGCGCACGATAGCGCGGTGTCGTCACCGGTGGTGGGATCGTAGGCGACGTAGAAGTCGTAGTCGGAAACCTGCCCAAACGGTAAGCTATCTGGTAGGATTTCAATGCTGTCCGCCACTAGAATGCCTACGGCAGCTCCCCGGTTCGAGCGTGCTCGCTCCAGTCCGCCACTGAATGTGGTTCGTGCTCATCTTGGCTTTTTGGCTCTTGGCCTCGATCACGATGGGCACGCACTCTCCAGCAAGCGTTCTCTACGGCCAGCACGTATCTGCTGTTCTTGGCAGCCTTTTCTCCCTGTTCGTTCGCGCAGTGGGTAACGCGACCGATTGCCCTGGCTAGAACGGGAGGCGCGCCGCGAGCTGGTCCTCGAAGCAGAGTCCCCGTTGGACGCTCTTCGTTCGGAGCGTTTCCCGCTCCGCAAGCGCCGTAAGGATCATTGCTGCCGCTTTCTTCTGCTCCTCGACGATCTGCTTCACGGCTTTGGCGAGCGCTCCCTCGTCCGAGTCGTTGAGCATCACCTGGATTCTGTTTAGAGCATCCCGATGGGTTGCTTGAAGCAACTCGGTCAAAAAGCTGGGGAGGCCATTCTTGGAATTGGGATCCATGAATGGCTTCAGCAATTTCTCCAGTGCTTCGCGATGGCTCGCAAAAAGCTTTTCGGTTGCCTCGGTGGAGCGATCACCCGCGTTCTTGAGTTGATGGCCGAGAGCTCGGTCCAGCGTGTCGACCATCTCGCTCATCTTCTCCTCCAAGAGAATTACGTGGGCGCTCGCCTCCACAGCCATAGTTGTCTCGGCGCCGTGCTTGATCAGGTGTTCGAGCATCTCGAGCTGACGGGCATGGGGAATGTCGCGTAGAAGTGCCGCAGCCTTGGGTGCTTCGAGGTAGTCTCACTCATAATCGTGATTGTTGCTGCGCCCACCAAGATGCCCTTCGGAGCTGCAGCGTCTGCTGTCTGATTGAACATTCTTCTCCCTTACCTTCCTTTGTTATTCGGTTTGTTGTCAGAACAGTTCGTCGTCTTGCTACGCCCCAAGCTCAGGCAGCTATTCTGAATGAGGAGTTCAGTTGTCCGACTGGGACGGCTAACTTTCCAACCGCCCTCTCCAAGAGTCCCCTTGGAGAGGGCTTGACATTTCCTGTCGATGGTGGCCCGCGCACCAAGAGCGACAAATTAGGAATCTCCCGAATCTCGCGATTAATGGACGTACTACTATCGATCATGGACGTCTCGCAGCACATCTACGTCTAGAATATAGCATAGGTACGTTCGAAACATCGTCTCGGTATGTTGTTCAATGCTGGATATTGGCGGCGATCTCGCCTGTCACCCGCTGCGCCTGTAGATAGCAGGCGCTCCCGTCTAGCGGGTTGGACTCGTGGCCACACAACACCTGGCGCCTGAACTCTTCCTTCCCGGTGGACACAGAATGTTCTGGTCGTTCTTCTCGATTTCGGCGATCCGCAGTGCGGTGCCGCCGTTGAGCTCAGCTAGAACGAGAGGTTCGGGAGCAAATCTGACCAGATTCCCCCCATCGCGGTCGGTGCTTTAGCCTCGCTAAGAAGGTGGCTTTCCGCTCGATAGGTGAGGACGTCACCGCCGTTGCATCACATGCTTCGGTTCTGCCGCTCCAGCACTCTGGAGGACACGGAATCGGCGATTCCGTCCGGATCAGATTCGACCTTGCTCGCCAGGAACCGGAGCACAAGCCAGCCGGACTGACCAAGAGCTTCTGTGACTTCGCGATCTCGCTCAACGTTTCGCTGAATTTTTGCGACCCAGAAACCCCGATTCGTGGGAAACTGTTCCTCGAAGCTGGAGAGGCCGCGCTCCTCCCATCCCTTGCCGTGCCAGAAATCGCCATCAACGAATACCACTACTCTCGCAGAAGGAAACACAATATCAGGATTGCCGGGCAGGGATCGGACGTGAATCCGATAACGAAACCCCCTGCTGAAGAGCTTCTTCCGAAGTATCATCTCGGGACCGGTGTCTTTCGCCTTAACCGCCGCCATCATTCGGGAAGTTACGGCGGGAGATCGACCAGGCACGACGACTACACCGCGACTCGCAGCGACTGGTCCTGCACTTCGACAGCGAAGTAGTCGCGGATTGTCTCCCCAATCTTCTCCGCCAACCGCACCGCAACAGCGTTTCCTATTTGACGCATCGCCTCGGTTCTAGGTCCCGCAAACTGATACCCGTCAGGGAAGGTTTGGAGACGGGCCGCTTCTCGTACGGATAGATACCGAACGGAATCGTCATCGAGAACGACCGTACCCTCTCCCCCAGGGACGCCATGGACTCCCGCCTTCAGGGTTTTCGCAGGCTCGTCGAGTAGCGAGCCAGTGTGCCCGGGGTAACTCCTGGCCCCAGGGATGAAGACATGATCGGAAAACGGTAAAGATTGTTGGACCTGAGTTGGGTCCGGGCAAACCAGCTAAGGCATCGCGCACGGTTCGCCAGCGCTTGAAGGATGGTTCGACACGGAGCATGAGATCCGTCCGACGCGGCATCCGTCGGTTGACCGCAACTATGCCATGCTCTCTCCAATAACTCCCGTTGTCCCCCTTCGCCTCCAGGAGCAGGGCTTTCGAGTGCGTCTCCGCGGCCAGGTGATCGATAGAGTGAGGTCGCGTCGAACCGCCTGGATGAAGAGTCGCACGCGCTTCTGCTGGACTCCGAAATCGGCGGCATTGAGAACCCGAAAATCGACGGCGTAGGAACCGCTCGGGTCAGTGTCACCAGATGCGCACCTGAGCCGGTCGTCATGATCGAGCCAAGATTCATCGATCCCGTCGGACCAGCTGCGGATGCTCAAGCCGACGCAAGATGTAGTCGAAATACGGGCGGAAGCTCTCACGCAAGAGGCCCGGGTAACGCTTCTTCAACAAGGACGACTTTAGGACTCGTATGTCGGCACCCCTTCCAGCAACACGGGGAACATGTCACGCTCATCTCCCGGGCCTTGGTGAACCCCGCCCAAGGAAAACGGCTGACACGGAACACCGGCGGCCAGTAGATCGATATCCTGACCGAACGCGTCGTAGTCGATTCCCCGGGCGTCGCCTTCGACAATCTCATCCGTATCCGCCACTCCACCATCGATCTCCGCGTTGAGGCGTAGAGTGTGACACGACTCACGATCGCGCTCGACCAGGCCAAGGTGTAAATCCGGCCCTGGCTCAATCCCAGGGCTAGCTCACCGGCCCCGGTGAAGAGCTCGAGGGATCGGGGATGATAAGTCACTCAGACATCCTTCCCGCCTCCTAGGGGCGCTAAAACGAGCCTTAATATTGGTCACAGCCTCTGCACTACATCCGCCATGGATCGCCTTTCCTCGAACGCCCGTTTCCTTACCCACTCATGCAACGAAGCGGGCAGGCTAACCGGGGAACCTGATTTGTTCGTCGCTAGCTTGTGGATCCTTTTCGGTGTTCACGACATCATGATATCA
>CAWCYJ010000019.1:0-7688 GCA_963799725.1 uncultured Pseudomonadota bacterium | reverse complement strand
CAGGGCCAACAGACAGCATTAGGGAGCGAACTGCTAGCTTGACTTCCATTCTGTTCGCATAAAGCGAGCAGCCAGAGCACGGACCTACTCCGCTTCCTTGCAGCGCGTCTCCCAACTCTTAGCCGGCCTATCCTGGTCAGAGGTCCTTTCGAGCAGGCGAACGTTCTAGGTACTGTTCCGGAATCGGGCTGCGTTAAGGAGTGCAAGTCCGGCACGCGAGACGCTGAGCTACCGACTTCATCTGCCTGGAACACTCCTCAATTTTGTTGATCTGCGCTGTTTCAGATTTGCCGAGTACCGCTCGAACAGCGATGTCCGTTAGCCCGACGTGGTAAAAGGCGGTATGTCTACCGCACAGATCTGCCCATCCTGCGGACATGCCAACCCGCCCGTCCACCGCTTTTGCTCGAACTGCGGCAACCTATTACCGGCAACATGTCAGCAGTGCGGTGCCGAGTATCCGTTTGAGGCTCGATTTTGTCCAACATGCGGATCACCCACTGCCGATCCAGTTCAAGCGGCTGACAGCGGCACGAGGCCCGATCGAGACGCAGCCGATACGCCCAGATCACACCCCGCTGGTGCATCCTCCAAGGTGGTCATACCTCCGAAGGTGCCCAACGAAGAGCGCCGCCTGGTCACGGCGCTCTTCTGCGATCTGGTGGGCTTCACGCCGCTCTCGGAACGGCTCGATCCGGAGGAGGTCCGTGATATCCAGGCGGAGTATTTCCGCGCCATGAGCGCACAGGTCGCGCGCTACGAGGGAACGACGGACAAATACGTGGGCGATGCTGTGCTGGCCCTCTTCGGAGCTCCAGTCGCTCATGAGGACGACGCCGAGCGAGCTGTTCTGTGTGCTCTGGGTATGCAGGAGGCAATCGGACAGATCGCAAGCACAATAAGACGCCGCTGGGATGTGCAGCCGGCTATTCGAATTGGGGTGAACACGGGAGATGTTGTCAGTGGCGCATGGCTCTCAGGGGGCGGGCAAGACGTGGCCGTTATCGGCGATGCGGTGAATGTGGCGTCTCGTTTACAGAGTGTTGCCGAATCCGGTGAGGTATTGGTGGGTGCAGAAACCCGGCAGCTCACACGCCGCCGAATTCGCTATGGAAACCGCCGGGATGTGACGCTGAAGGGAAAGGCCGGAACCATTCCCGTGTGGCCGGCCCTAGGCCTGCGGGAGGAGTTTGGCGAACGCTGGGAGGGGTACGAAACCCCGCTCTTCGGTCGAGATCGGGAGATGGTCCAGCTCTTGGACGCGTGGGTTCGGGCGCAAGGCGGGGAGGGGCAGCTTGTGTCCGTGGTCGGAGACGCCGGCGTCGGCAAAAGCCGGCTGGTCGCCGACTTCCTGGGCAAGGTTGCATCGGCCGCCACCGTGAGGATCATTCGAGCCCGGTCGCTGTCGTACGGGCAAGAGGTCAGCTTGTGGCTGCTTTCCGACCTCCTCCGCTCGATCTTCGACATTAAAGAGGGCAACACGCTGGAAGATGTGGAGGCGACCCTCAAGGCCGCAATCCCTAACCTCGTTCACGAGCCGGACATACGCGAGGAGGCTATCGATGTTCTGGGCGAGGTCCTGGGGCTGACCCCGGGCGAGTCGGACCTGACCCATGCCGGTCCGCAGGTGCGCCGTCGGGGGCTCGTGCGGGGCCTCCGCCGCGTCCTGGGAGGCGTGGCCGAGCGAGCGCCCACCATCATGGTCCTGGAGGATTTGCACTGGATCGATCCGGCCAGTCAGGAGGTGCTGGCCGAAATCCTACCGGACGTGCTGGGACTTCGTATGCTCGTCATCGCGGCCCATCGACCCGGTTGGATCGCTCCTTGGAGCGAGTGGGGCTGGCCAGAAAGTCTCACGCTTAGACCGTTGAGTAGTGAGGATGCGACCCAGCTGGCCAGGGCAGTACTGGGCGGCGCCACCCTTTCCCCCGAGCTTGAGCTTTATGTCGCCGACCGAGCGGCGGGGAACCCCTTCTTCCTCGAGGAGATCATGCGTGCACTCCGCGATGCGGGAGGTATCGAGGAACGCCAAGGCCACATGACTCTATTGCCGGCCGCCGCCGAGCGGTTGCCAACCACCCTAACGGGCGTCCTGCTGGCCCGCCTCGACCGCCTGGACCAACGGTCACGGAGCGTCGTTCAAGTGGCCAGCGTCATCGGCAGAACGTTTCCATTGAGGCTCCTTGCCGAGGTCATGGGTAAAGATGCGCACGCTCTGGAGGTACCGCTGAGAAACCTTCAGCACACGGAGATAGCCTTTCCCCGACGCGGCCCCGACGTCGAGTACGTCTTCAAACATGTCTCCATGAGAGATGCAGCCTACAACACCATGATTCAAAAGCGGCGTCAGGAGCTGCACCTCCATACGGCCAGAGCAATTGCCGCTCACTACCCGACGGACGAATATGCAGAGATGATTGCCCACCATTACAACCTCGCGGGGGTACCCGAGGCGGTCGAATGGCTGGAACGAGCGGGCGATCGAGCTGCCAGCATCTACGCCGGCGATACGGCGATTGCCGATTACAGCGCCGCCCGGGAGGGACGCCTCGGACAAGGAGCCGACGCGATAATGGTCGCACGTCTGGACGAGAAGCTTGGGGCCGTCGTAATGATACTAGGAAGGTACCAGGAGGCCCTTGAGGCCCTGGAACGGGCGGCTTCCGTGTATGAGCGGCGGCGCGACTTGGATGCGGCCGGAAGCATCGTTGCCCAAATAGGCATGGCGCACCGCTATCGGGGAACACTGGAAGAGGGAATCAACCGAGTCACGCCAATGGTGGAAGCCCTTTCCCCACTGGGACCGTCTGAATCCCTGGCTTCACTTCACCTCGCCCTAGCCAATCTATTCTTGGTAGCCGGCCGTTGGACTGACGTGCTGGATTCGGGCAACAAAGCCGCTCAAATCGCCCGGGTCATCGGCAATGAACGCCAGCTTGGCGAAGCCGAGGAACGCCGGGGAACGGCGCTGGAGATGCTTGGTGATCCTGAGGGGCGAGGCGTCCTTGAGGCGGCGATTCCGTTGATAGCACGCAGTGGGGACCAGGTGGTGCTCTTCAGGGTCTTAAATAACCTTGGAGAGGCATATAAAGTCGCCGGCGACATCGAGTCGGCCGTCCGCTACACCGAGCAGGGACTGGCGGTGGCCGAGCGGCTCGGAAATCCAGATCAGACGACCTTCATACTCGGTAACCTGGCCACGCTTCACATCATCCAGGGACAGTGGGCCAGGGCCGACCGATACCTGGAGAGAGCCGCCGAGGTGGCATCCTTATTATCCGGCTCCTCCGGATATCAGACGCAGCTGGATGCGGCCGCGCAGCTCGCGCTCCATCGCGGTGACTGGACATTCGCGGAAGCCTATCTGAACCAAGCCGCCGATCGCATAGCAGAGATCAACGATCATCAGCTTACCGAGGCGGTGGCGGCGGTTCGTGCCGAGCTGCACATCGAGAAGGGCGAGCCACAGGAGGCTATCAGGATATTCGAGAGTCTCCAGCTACCGCAGGAGCTTCTCACATCTACGGCTCCCATCCTTGCTTGGGCTCATCTCGAGGCGGGGGACCGAGCCGAGGCTTTGGAGCTTGCGTCGGATGTAGTCAACCGAGCCCGCCACGAGCCACTGCACCTGATTGAGGCGCTGCGAGTTCAGGCCAAGGCTCAGCTTGCTGAGGAGCGTTACGACGAAGCGGAGGGCGCGGTCGAGGAGGCCCTCGAGTTAGCCCGCAGGATCGGCTATCCCTTCGCAGAGGTCGACTGCTGGTGGAGCGGAGCCGGTGTCGACATGGTCGCGGCGACATCGTGGCCGCTAACAGTGATCTACAAGAGGCGGTTAACATCTTCAACAGGCTCCCGCGACGGAAAGAAGGCCAGGCGTGACGCAGATGCTGGAAGGAGCCTCACTTTCACCGCTCAACGTCAAAACGTGATCTTGTCTGCCGAGTGGCTTATCGCAGAGGCTGTTTGTTTGTTTTCGCGAGTCCGATCATGCTGCCGTGTGAATGAGCGCCGACGGTTGATCGATGTCGTCGTCGCTACCACTTTGCCCTAACGCGTACCATGATGCGTGACAGGCTACGAGCAACGACCTGCCCCTGAAACCCGATACCTAAAAACCTCCGACGGTGTCTTCATCGCGTATCAGGTTGTAGGGGAGGGAGATCCCTACGTGGCGGTCGACTTCAATGTCAGCGAAAGCAATGTTGATCTCATGTGGGACGAGCCGGACTGGTTTCCATACCTCAGCGGCACCGCTGAATTCGCCACCCTCATCCTTCACGACCGGCGGGGGGTAGGAGTATCAAGCCGAAACGTGCGCGCTGCCTAACCTTGAGACACGTGTCTCCGATCTTCTCGAAGTTCTCGATGCCGCAGGCGCCTCGACCGCAACCCTAGCTGCGGGTCGAGACTCCGGTTCCATGCACGCTCTCTTTGCCGCTACTCACCCTAAGCGGACATCCGGAATGGTGTGGAACACTCCTGCGGCTCGCGAAGCCTGGGCAAGCGATTATCCTTGGGGCGTCACGCCCCAGCAGTTCGAAAGGGACCTCCGAGACGGGCTAGCCTGGGGCTGGGAATACGCCTTCCGGATCTTCCGCTATCGTGAGGCAGAACGACTGGGCATCCCCAATGACGCACCAGAGCTCAATGAGCTGAAAGCGGCCGCCACGCGCGAGTTTCTGCGCCGGACTCGCGCCTATGCGCGCATCATCCGCAATACGGCGACGCCCGACGTTGCCGAACAGCTGCTGCGGATCGCCTACGCGAGTGACGTGCGTTCTGTGCTTCCGTCCGTGCAAGCCCCGGTAGCTCTCGTCGTAGGCGAGGCGGATCAGGTTGACGAGGCGAAATACATCGCTTCCCTTATCCCCAATGCCATCGTGCACGTTACAAGTGGCTCGTCCGGAATTGCAGCAGAGCCGTTCCTCAGAGTCCTCCGGGCCATGGTCGGAGCGGCGCCGGAGCCGGCAGGGCTCGACACTGTCCTCTCGACAGTGCTCTTCACGGATATCGTTGGATCGACCGAGAAGCAGGCAGCTCTTGGAGACAGGGGATGGAGAAATTTGGTCCTCGCTCACCACCGAATAGTTCGCGAAGTGCTGAGCCGCTGGCACGGTCGCGAGAACGACACTGCAGGAGATGGCTTCTATGCGACATTCGATGGGCCGGCTCGAGCCATTCGGGCTGCCAGGGAGATCCAGCAGCGAGTACAGCCACTTGGGATCGAAATACGGGCAGGAGTCCATACGGGAGAGTGCGAGCTTGTCGACGGCAAGTGTGCTGGCATTACCGTCAGCATCGGAGCCCGGATTGCGGCCAGGGCTAACGCCTCGGAGGTGCTCGTCTCACAAACGGTCAAGGATCTCGTCGCGGGCTCCGGCCTCACCTTCGAAGACGCGGGCCAGCACAACCTCAAAGGGGTTCCAGGAGCGTGGACACTTTACAGCGTTCGAACCTGAGCACGCCAGGCGAAAGGTTCCCCAGAAGTAGACCTCTTACTCTCCAGACGGTGGTCGCGACATGACCCTCAAACGACTTATTCCCTGACCGCTTCCCTCCAACGGGCCAAATCCTTCGGGCCTGTTTCACACCTCGAGCCCGACCGGGGTCGCTGCCTGATTCTGCGGGTACCGAAACCAGCCGAATAGAGTACGAAGGGCTTACAATCAGGTCTTAGTGGAAGAACTCTCGATTCCCAGGATTAACCATGGTTGATGGACAGAGAACGGAAGTCCCCCTCAACGGCGACGAGCGCACGATGCTCAACGCCTTTCTCGATTGGCAGCGGGACACCCTCGAGTGGAAGTGCAGCGGACTTACCCCAGAGCAGATGACAGAGGCCACGATCCCGCCCTCGCGCTTGACGCTCCTTGGCCTCCTTCGTCATCTAACCGAGGTCGAGTATTTCTGGTTCGACTACGTACTAATGGGCCACCCGGGCAGCCTCGGGATGTATTCGGTTGAGAAGAATCCAGCGGCTGGCGATGAGGCGTGGACAGCTCTGGATAGCCACCGGTCAGTTGAGGTGGTTGAACGCTGGCGTGAGGCCACAGAAACCTCTCGACGCAACGCCGCCTCTCTCCCGAACCTCGACTCTCCGGCTGCGCTTCCATGGGATGATGAGCCGGTCAATCTCCGTTGGATCACCGTTCACATGACGCGCGAGTACGCCCGGCATACCGGCCACGCCGACTTGCTGCGGGAACGGATCGACGGTGCAACGGGAGAGTGAGTAACCAAAGAAGGCTGCCCTTAGGTCGGCTAATGCTCGCCACCTCTATCCAGGTAGCCGGCCAGATAGCGATCAGACGGAGGCGGTCGGCGCGAAGACGAGCTGACGAAACCTTTCCAGCGCAGTCTGGTTCGCCGAGTCGATCTCGCAAAAGGCCTCGCTCCGATCCATTAGGCGAACGGTTGGCCCCATCCATGGGCAACGGGCAAAATGTCGCGGAGGGTATCGTACCAGGCCCTCTGCTCATCACGGTAGCAGGGTTCATTGTCTCGCGCATGAACGCGATCGCATTCGTGAATCCATAGCTCCCTATCGAAGCCAAGGCACCAATCCAAGGGAATCCGCTCCAAAGGCTAGCCGTCGAGGCACAGTGAAGTGCTGCGACTCGTCGAACTCGACAAGAAATGGCGGGGAACCAGACACAAGAAAGTCGCAAGGTGGCAGCCTTTTGGTAACAGCAAAGGAATCGAAGCCCCTGTAGGGCACCAAAGCGTTGTATATCTCTGATAGCACCCTCCCCGGGTTCGCCGGATCGCGCAAAATCTCATCGATGTGAGTTGTCCAGCCGGATCGCCAGCCAGGCGTGACGGTAGCGAACCCCTGGAGCATTCTCAGAACCGCCGCCTTGCAGTCCTTACACCGCGCCTTGTGTTTCAATGACATGCACTCTCCATTCGAGAAATGATGCGCCGGACCTCCGGAGCATAAGCGGAGGACTCCCATTCCGATTAAGTGCGTCGCTCTAGTCTCACATGACTACCGTATTCACGAGCCCGATGGCAGCTGGGACTTCTCGACTCAATTCTCGGCAATAAACAGTGTCTGCGATAGCCAGGGCTGCGATACTATCCTCTATGCTCTCTACTCCTGGGACATTGGCCGCGCCGGACCGATAAAGCAGGAGGCCGTGTTCAACGGACTTCAGACCGTTCGGCTTGTGATGGTAGAGGTTGGCCACCTTTCCGACAAGGGCGTCGGGGGACGCGACCTAGTGTTAGAGGTGTGGAAGCGAGGTGAAGATCTCCCATGCAAATTCCCACAGAAGTTTGGCCGTCTTACGGACCTCAAAATCACCGGAGGGCAAGGACTTTGTTGACTTTCTACCCAATCGAACGGTCGACGGGGGCGCTGTACTCATCTGCGGCGAAACGAACATCATCAAGCTAAAGCGCAAACCGGAGCCCGGCTTCAGCGATCCCTATGGCGCTCTCCCAGTTCTTTCGTCCATGGGCCCCGTAATTCTCAACCCAATCCACGATTACATGACCCGGTATGAGATGCGCAAGAAGCGCCAGCACTACTCCCGAGGCGGGAAGTGGGTGCTATCGGTATGGAACAAGGGGAAGCGCAAGGGCGAGACACGACTTCCGTGGACCGCCTATCACGATGGCGTCGACGAAACGGCCAACATCCGCAAGCTCGAAAACGCAGTTCCCGCCCGGCCAGATATCATGAT
>CAWCYJ010000018.1:0-52023 GCA_963799725.1 uncultured Pseudomonadota bacterium | reverse complement strand
CGTCGCTGTCACCAAGTCAGGCGTCGACAAGGGATTCGGCGGCCCCGCTCCCACCAACCTCGACTTACGACTCTTGCAACTGTCACCTGCCGAGGTAGAGGAAAGGCGGGAGCCTGCGCTTTGGAACCATTGCCTGTGTGACGGCCCTGCGTGACCCGGAGCTTACCCCGCATAGCTCGGAGGTGATGACGGAGAGCCGAGGCTGCCCTCGCGGCTCGTCGCGCTCTGCTTCGATGCGAACGATCCGCTTGGTTCTTGGCACGCTTCTGCGCTGCCCCCCGCTCGGGAAACAGCCGATCTAGGCCTATGATGGGCTGGGCGAGCTTGTGAGGCAATGTATGTCCGGACGATTGACGAGGTCTTGGACTCCCTTCTGCGGCTCTGCGCCTGCATCGCTCTCGTTGCTCCACGCCGGTGGCGAGCGCCGCCTCGTCACCTGGAAGTGCAGCCTCGCCTCGCGCGCACAATGCCGGCCGCACTCACTGAAGGCATTGCCGTCGTCCGGCAGGCCAACTGCTATGACGAGTGCACACTGTCGACCGACGATGTCGTACTTACCAACGCAGGCAGAAGCGAGCGCCTCTTCGGTCCGTTCCCGGCCGAGGATGGCGATAATTCGGTCTTCATCAGCCGGGATGCCCGGTGGCTCGTCTTCCAGCGACGGAATCTCCACTACAACCTAGTCGACCTGCGGACCGGATGGACTTTGGACTTGGGCGAAAACACTGCCGACCTGTCGCCCGATGGTCGGTTCCTGGTGGACTGGACGGGCGGCCAATCAGCAGGCATGGGCGGGCCGCCGGGTCTTGGACATTTCCGGCTGCTCAACCTGACCACGGGGCGGTGGCGCGACCTGGGCAAGGAGATGACGAAGTACAATCGCCCGCTCACCTGGAGTGAGTCCGGCGACCGGCTTACGTGGCAGGTCACCGGCACGGTTGATCATGGCAAGGACCGGCCGGTGACGGCGCCCACGTTTGCCATCGCGCCGGCGGACAGCCCGACCACGCGACCTACGTTCACGTCCGGGCTCGCGACTCGTTCTTCGGCGAGCATATCTTTGCCGTCGGAACGCCGCGGGTGCCGGACGACCACTCGCTCCTGTATTTCATCTGGGAAGGACCCAGGCATGCGATGTACTGGGACCTCATGGAGCGTGTAGCCGCTCAAGGTCGCACTCGGCAGCTCGCCCGCCTCGTTGTCTACCAACCCAAGGAGGGTGGGCCAACTTTTCCCTCTGCGCTGGTCCTCGGGCGACCATCGTGTGTCCGTCATGTAGCTCGCCGAACGGACTGGGCATCGACTATCTCATCGGATCGAAGGTTCGATACCTCAACGACAATCCAGATGACTTTGATTACGTCTCCCCCGACAAGCGGGTGCTCGTCGTGGGTCACCTATGCGGACAATGGCCAGTTTCAAGGCCACTATGCGACCTGGACGCCCGGCCAATCGACGGACCACGTGATTGGTCGCGGAATCGGCGCGCAATGGATCGTGGGGAGGACACCAACCCGCGCCGTCCGGCCCCACTGGAGGTTCCGGCTCACCCCTTCCCACCCGTGCGCCATGTCTCTGGATTGCGCCGGATACCCTTCTCCGGCAAGCTCCAGGCCGAAGCGATCGACGGCAACACGATCGTTTACTGGAAGACGACGGCCAAGCAGGCGCCCCTGTACCTCGCGACCATCTCACGTACCAAAGTCAGAAGCTCCCGGCAGATTCCGGACTCCGACAATTCCACTAATGCAGTAGGACTTTCGCGACGATGGGTTGTTTGGGAAACGGCAGCCACAGGGCACAATCGGGACACCCTTTTTGCCTATGACCGCCAGTCCGGACAGTCTCACGGCCTCAACGTAACTACCCATCCTGAAGCCTGGTCGATGTCGGGCGACGAGCTGATCGCAGCATGGAAGGGTAGCGTCCGTCTTGTCAATCTGGACTCCGGAACATGGCAACAGATCGCCCGGGTGCCTTCCGCCTGCGACCCAATCCAACCAGCCGTCAGCGGTTCAGAGGTGGGCTTCTCCGAGTCGATCCCGCCCCTCTGCACCTCCGGCGAGATCGTCGGCATGGATCTCACGACCCACCAGATCGCTTCCGCACCGATCGCGGCAGGCGAGTCCCGGCGACGTCGACATCGACGCCGGACACGGCCTTGTCACGTGGACCCAGAGGCGGACCACACGCAGCGCCATGCGCGAAGTTCGAACAATGCTCAGGCGCAGGCAGGATTGTCGCGCTACGGATTGCCACCGGCCGAACGTTCAGCGCCTCGCGCGGCTATCCCGACTGGGATCCGAGTTGCCTGGGTGGTCCACACCGACGAATTGACTACTGCACGGCGGGCGCTGACTTCGGGACGGAGATGAGCAACCGGCTCCTGACCTGGACCACCAACGCCGCCAACGGCGACACGGTCGTGGCACGTGACCTTCGAACGGGGATCCAATATCTCGCGTACGGGCCCAGCGGCAAGAGCTCCGTCTTCTGGCCGGTTCCATTCACCGGCCGCACAATCGCCTGGCAGGAGTACAACCGCTACATGGACGTGATTACGGTGCCGTGAGGATGGGCACAAGGGCAGGCCTCGAAAGTCCAAGCTCGAAGGTCCAAAGTTGTTAGACCGGCCGTCTATACTCTGGCAGCAGCCGAACCACAGGAGAAAGCAATGCGCAAAGCGTTCATATCCATCCATAACCAGAAAACAGTTCTGAAGGATATGAACGTTCATGCGAATCCTGAACCTTGGAATACTGGCGCATGTAGACGCCGGTAAGACCACCCTCACCGAGCGGCTCCTCCTATGCCGCCGGTGTGATCGACCGGGCCGGCAGCGTCGACGACGGCAGCACGCAGACCGATTTCCTCCCGCTGGAACGCGAGCGAGGGATCACGATTAAGTCGGCCGTCGTGAATTTCGCCATCGGCGAGACGGCGGTCAACCTCATCGATACGCCCGGCCATCCCGACTTCATCGCCGAGGTCGAGCGGATACTCTGCACGCTCGACGGCGCCGTGCTCCTCATCTCGGCGGTTGAGGGAGTGCAGGCTCAGACGCGGGTGCTCATGCGTACCCTGCAGCGTCTGGCCATTCCCACGATGCTGTTCGTCAATAAGATCGATCGGCCCGGCGCCCAGGAGGCGGACGTGCTGGACGAGATCCGTGAGAAGCTGACGCCGGCGATCGTCGCGCTGGGCGCGACCGATCGCATCGGTACGCGGGCGGCCGAGTTCTGCCCGTTCGGCTTCGACGACCCTCGGTTCACATCCAACCTGATCGAGGTTCTGGGCGACAACGACGAGGCCTTTCTCTCGGAGTACTCGGAGGGCGCGGACGTTACGCCGGCATGTTTTAAGGAAGCGCTCCGGAGGGCGACCGGCGCCACCCGGGTTCATCCCGGTGCTCTTCGGCTCGGCCCTGACCGGATGCGGGCTCGAACCACTGATGAACGCGGTGCAGACGCTGCTTCCGCCGTCGCACGGCGACGTCGGCGGAGCGCTTTCGGGGACCGTCTTCAAGATCGAACGGAGCAGATCGGGAGAGAAGGTTGCCTTTGTACGGCTGTTCAGGGGCAGTCTCCAGACGAGAGACGTCGTTCGATACGGCCGGGATCAGGAGGGCAAGGTCACCGGGATCAGCCGCTTTGAGAGCGGGTCGGTGGTTCCGAGCGGCCGGCTCGAGGCGGGACAGATCGGCCGGATTACGGGCCTGACGGCGGTTCGCATCGGCGATGCCATCGGAGACGCGAATGGTTCGAGCCTCGAGCATTACTTCGTTCCGCCGGCGCTGGAAACGGCCGTGGCGCCCGCGCATGCCAGCGAGAAGGCACTCCTCCACACGGCGCTGACGCAGCTGGCGCAGCAGGATCCCCTCATCAACCTCCGTCAGGACGACATCCGCGGAGAGATGTACGTCTCCCTCTACGGAGAGGTGCAGAAGGAGGTGATCGAGGCGACGCTGGCCTTGGAGTTCGGCGTCGAGGCGGAGTTTCGAGAGACGTCACAGGTCTACGTGGAGCGTCCCACCGGCCGCGGGTACTCGGTCGAGTGGCTGGGCAAGAACGGGAATCCATTTCTGGCGACGATCGGCTTCTCGGTAGAGCCGGGGCCAGTCGACAGCGGGATCGAGTTCCGGCTGGAGACGGAGCTGATCACGACGCCGCTCTACGTGTACAAGTCTCGGGATCTGTTCAAGATCGCGATGGAGGAGTACGTGCGGGAGAGCCTGAAGGAGGGACTGCTGGGCTGGCAGGTGACGGACTGCACCGTCACGATGACCCAGTGCGGGTACGCCGCTCCTTCGACGGGGGCACGCGATTACCGGCTGCTTACGCCGCTGGTACTGATGGCCGCGCTGGAGCAGGCAGGTACACGGACGTGCGAGCCCATCAACACCTTCGAGGTGGAGCTGCCGGCGGAGAATCTGCCGCCAGTAATGTCGCTCATCATCCGCTTGGGCGGCGTTCCACAGGATTCGGAGATCCGTAGTCGCGACTTGCGTTCTCAAGGGCGAGATCGCAGCCGGGCGAGTGCACGAGCTGAGACAGATCGTCCCGGCGCTGACGCGCGGCGAGGGAATCGTCGAGGTCGGCCTTCGGCGGGTACAGGCCGCTCCGGTCGCCGAAGCCGCCGGCGCGACCGCGGACGGATCTGAACCCGCTGAACCGCCGGGAGTATCTGCTGCGGCTGTCGGGTCGGATGTAAATGGGCCATCGATACTGGAATCGCGTGGACGGTCGCTTCGATGGTTCGACCCTCGGGCTCGATCCGGGATCAGTTCAGGCGTCGCGTGACCCAATATGCAACGAATACCACCAGTACCACCGCAAGACCGACGAGGATTGCCGACTCGATTCCCTGGAAGGCCCAGAACCGACTGGCCGGCTGGTAGTACTGGACCACGGCCCCTCTGCCGTATGCAACCTGCTGGCTGCTGTTCACCCACCAGGCCGTCGCAGGAATCGTGGACGAGTGAGCGACAAGTGGACTCATGTAGTGGGGTCGGGCAAGCTCTGCCAGACCAATACGCACGACCACGAATCCGACAAGAGTCACCGCCATCGCCTGGAGGGACCTGACGCACCACCGAGCCGACGGCCACCCCAAGTGCGAGGGCGAAGGCCATCGAAGCGACGATCAGAGGCGCCTGTTGGTCGAACTGATTCCAGTGATTCGGATGCGAGCCTTCAGCGTTAATCAGGAGAAATTCCAAGAAACCAAGCACAGCCGCGGCCGCGAGCAAGGGTAGGAATACCACAGCGAGCTTGACGAATAACCAGTGTGCGCGTGTCACTCCCTGCGTCCACGCTAAGTGAAGTGTGCCGGTCTCGATCTCAGAGGCGACGAGCGGAGCTCCCATGAATGCTCCGGCCAGCGCGGGAAGTACCACCAACGCGTATGCGACCAAGTTGGTCCCCATCATCTTCTGGGCGATAGACCCCAGCTGGTCGGCCGCGAAACACATCTGAGGGCCTTGCCCCGGGCAGGGTGCGAGGCTCAGCTCGTGAGTGACGAAGATGACGGCGGCGGCGAGCAGGGCCGCGCCAATCAGGAAGATCGTTCCCCAGCCGCGATGCTGTCGATAGGCAACCCAAATCATAGATCGACCTCCTGCAATTCCCGTACGGGCGCGATTGGGGCGGTTGGCGTCGAGAGGTAGGCGATAACAAGCTCCTCTAGAGGCACCGGTTCTGTCCGCCAGCCGGGTGGCAGAAGGGTCGGGTTGCCACGAACCCACAAGGAGCTCTGACCATCGGGATGTCGGGCGTTCACTACATGAACGCCCCTAAGGAAGCCGTTTCGCTCCTCCGTCCGGGGGCCGATCAACAGGCGATGAGATGCGAGCAGCTCTTCGATATCGCCCTCGACCTGCACCCGGCCGTCGGCTACAAGCACCAGGTAATCGCAGATGCGCTCGACGTCCTCCATCGAGTGGGACGACAGAACGACGGTGACGTCGCGGTCGACTACTACCTCGGTGAGGCTCTGAAGGAATCTCGCGTCGGGCTAGTGGATCGAGTCTTGCCGCGGGCTCGTCCAGCAACAGCAGCTCGGGCCGCTTTCCGAGGACCAGGGAAAGCGCAACCTGTGACCGCTGTCCACCGGACAGGTGCTCGATCGCACGGTCCAGCGGAATCCCCAGGGCTCGCAGACGCGACTCGGCGCCCTCGGTGTCCCATCGCTGGTTGAGCTTGCGTCCGAATCGGAGGGTGTCCGATACCGAAAATCGTGGATACATGGGAGCATCCTGACCAATGAAGCCAATGCGATTGCGCAGTATTCGGGAGTCCGTCCCGGGCGACAATCCCAGAACCTGCAGATTCCCCGTAGTGGGCCGCACCAACCCCGCCGCTGTGTGCAGAAAAGTTGTCTTTCCCGCTCCGTTCCGACCGACAATTCCCGCTACTCGGCCTCGCGGGATTCGCACCGAGCAGTCTCGCAAACCCCACGTACGTCTGTACCGCTTACCCAGACCCGTTGAGTTGATGGCGTCGGTCATGCCACAATCTCCTCTCTGTTCTCACGTAGGACATGTTCGACGAGAGCCGCCGAGCTCCTGATCGTCGACACCGAGGTGCCGGGCCTTGCGAATCCACTCCTCTAGGTCATCCCGCAACGAGCGATAGCTGGCCCCGGCAAGCGCGGACGGGATGGAGGCGCCCACGAACGTACCCAACCCGGGCCGGCTTTTGACGAGGCCGTCATGTTCGAGCTCCCGGTAGGCACGAAGCACCGTGTTGGGGTTCACCGCGACCTGGGCGACCACCGTCTTGACCGTCGGAAGCCGGTCGCCGGGCTTGAGTATCCCGAACTGAAGCGCCTGATGTACCTGCCGGATCAACTGCAGATAGTAGGGAACGCCCGAATTTGAGTTGAGGTGGAAGTTCATTACGCTGTTATGCTAGCACAATAGCACTATAGCAGGGCCATGGAGACGTGATAGATCGAACGTCTCTACATGCGACGATGACCTTCCAAGCATGAGCCCTCGCCGGCGGCGCGGACAAATCCAGCTGTCGCTCGGCCCCACGTGAGGAGAGCAAAGACATTGGAGTACACGCCCGTGCCGTGGAGCTGGATGACGAGGTCGTACCGGCGTTCCCTCATTCTCCCGAAGAAGTCGAGGCAGGCCCGAGCCTCGAAGAACTGCGGCCCGATACCAGGAAAGCCCGGAAAGGCGACAAACTCGTCGACGAACGGACAGCGCTCTATGAAGGGGCGCACCCCGGCAGGCCTAGCGAATCAAGGCGTGCGGAGGGAGCAGCCTGACTCAGGACGGCAATCCGGCGCGGCCGGACCTGTTCCAGTAGCGGCGCCGTGGATTCGGTCCTTGGCGCCCCCAGGAGGCCAGACTTCCACGAACGCTCGCAAGTTCATACGGCCGGGATCACGAGGCCACGGTCACCGGGATCAGTCGGTTCGAGAACGGATCGGTGGTCTCGAGCCCCCGGCTCGAGGCAGGTCAGATCGGCCGGATTGCGGCACTGCTGGCGTTTCGCATCGGCGATACTGCCATCGGTCGATCCGGGATCAGCTCAGGCGTTGCGTGACCAATATGCAACGAATACAACGAGCACCACCGCAAGACCGAGAGGATTGCCGACTCGATTCCCTGGAAGGCCTAGAAATGACTGGCCGGCTGGTAGTACTCGACCACGGCCCCTCTGCCGTATGCGACCTGCCGGCTGGTTCACCCACGAGGCCGTCGCAGGACACTAACATCACCGCGCCTGCCGGCGGTTTGCATCTTCACAGTCAAAAGTCTGAGGCAGGCGCCTCCGGCGAAGTTCTGGGAGAGTTGAAGTAGAGGTTGCATTACGACCGGCACTCGCGCTGGGTTGGGGCAGGTCCTCCCGGCGCATCGAGGGGGGGTGAGAAGGGCCGAATTCTCATTGTTCGGTTTAGAATCCTCACCACAACGTAGACCGGCCGTGACCGAAATTGCACAATACGAGTCTGGGAGCTAGCGCCGCCACTTGCTCGAAGGGTCCAGGGGAAGGAGGGCGCCCAGCTCGTGGGGATACTACAGGTCTGCGCCCTGCCAAGAATTGCGGTGCGACCTCCAGCCCATGGCTGGACCCGAATAGCGCGACCTGTGGAGTTGTATAGAAGCATCTCTCCGGGGAGGTTGTACAAGTGATAATGAACGCCGTGCGCCAAACGGGGACAGAGCGCTCCCCGGTCCCAGCTTTGGATGCCGATGCCGCCATCGTAGTCGTGAAGGCCGAAGGATGAAGTCACCTGCCTGTGTGCAACGCGGACTGTAATGGCATAGGTGCGAACGGGAACGATTTCATGGATGGGTGCTTTACCCTTCACTTGGATCTCCATCGTCCACGGAAGCGGGGGAGGGCTGGTCAGCACACCAGAAGTGCTTGTGCCACATCTCGTGCCGACACTCTTTGCCCCCGACCACGGAGTCACCTCAACGGCTGGTCCGGATCGATTCGACAGATAGAGCGTTGGGAGCGAATTCGACTGGAGAGCGGGCCCTTCCAGGTTCTGCGTGGAAAATCCGAAGAACAGAGCTAGGCAGGCAATGAGAAAGAGAACGGATACACGTCGAATAATGTGACCCATTTGCATTAGTCTAGGCCTGTCCGCTCCGTTCGGCGTCTACCAGCAAAGCCGCCCAAGACGTCGCCGAAAGCGTCTGGATGCTCAAAGATGGATGATGAAAGTCCCCGTGCCCACCCTCACCTGACGGTCCAGATTGACACCGTGGTAGTAACAATGCGCAGTATCTGGAGGCTTTTGGCAATGCCCGCCCTTCGGTGGCTGTCTCCGCATGCACATGTGCTCTGTAGAGCGTGAGCTGTGACGGGACTTCACCCGTAGGGCTCGCTCTGGAGCTTCCACAATGCAACTTAAGGCAGTTGCCGCCGGTGTCCACATCTATCTCGCCGGGCTACCTGCTTTCATCGCGCCTGAGTGTCTCACTCGAGCAGCTCGACGCTCCAGTTCACGCCTTGAATTGCCGTGTCCAGCTCTCGATATTGCTTGGACAGCCTGTCGATATCGCGGCGCATCTCGCCAACGTCAATCGTCGCTATATTCCTGATCTCCGTCCGGCTGTAGCGGTCGCTCCGCTCCGAGGCTCTCTGCGCGAGCGGTCGCAGGATCGACAGACGTAGCCTCAGAACATCCCTCTCCGCCAGTGCTTGGGTCAGGCTACGTCCGTTCGGAAGCACTGCCTGTAGGTTCGTCTGGTTGATGCGTGCGATCAGATCTTGGAGCTCACGCAGCATCGAGTCGAGCTCGGCGAACAGCACGCCGGGGTTCTCCGGCGGACTCTCCCCCTCCTGGACCACGGCGCTCAGGCGCAGCCGCTGCTGCATCTGCTGCACGCGCTTGTGGAGGTCCGCTCGTAGGGCAAGAGCTTCACTGAGTTTCATGCTTGGTCCTCGCTATTACAGATGTGTCGAGATAAATCCGCGACATTGCTTCTACCACCCCTAACTGATCGCTTCATTGAAAGCATAGTCCGCGCAGGGGAGTAGGCGTCCCTTTCAGTTGCCCATCAGTGAAACGTCGCTGTCCACCTCCAACATGACGCCCGATCAGTGCGTGAGGGGACTTCCCGATGGCGTCTTTGGAACCTATGTGTCTGCGGCGACGAGGCTTAGAGCGCCCGAACCTCGTTCGGTTGCAATCAGACCGCTGGTGACTCAACGCAGAACTCGTTGCCTTCAGGATCCTGCATCACCACGAAAACGTCGTCATTGCTTTCACTGAACCGTCGCAAGAGACTGGCGCCCAAAGCTTGCAAACGCTGGACCTCGTCATCCATCGAGCCAGAGCGAGGACGAATGTCGAGGTGAACCCGGTTCTTGACTGTCTTTCCTTCTGGCACCTTCAGAAGAGCAGACGCGGACCGACCCCATCGTGCGGCCGTACAACGGCCGCCTCGTCGAGGTCATCCCGATCGCCCACCCCGTACCCGAGGGCGGCAGCCCAAAATCCAGCCAATTCTGTCGGATGAGAACAGTCAACAGTGATGCTGCGGATGAATGACGACATGTCGACTCCCCGATCTGGAACTCGGCGCTGATCTATCTAGCGAGGTCCTGCTCAAGACACGCCGCATCTATCAGCATACTCTTGACACTCGGTTCGTCGTCGAAGGAGATCGAACGGGACCAGCGCCCCTCACCGTTCGCCGAGCCTGGTCTTGCCGTCGAGAAGCTCTCTAGCGATGTCGAGGTGACCTGCATGTCGCGCCGTCTCCTCGATCATGTGCAGGACGACCCAGCGTACGTCGGGTGGTTGCTCTGTGTCGGCGGGACCGTGCAAACCTTTGAGCCGGGCCGATAGCGGTGTCGCCGCCAGCACCTCATCGGACCTGGCGCAGATCTCACGGTACTCTTGGACGATCTCCCAGGAGGGCTGCTCGGTGGCGAAAGCTGCCATCGGGTCGTAGGGCACTGCGTCCTCATCCTCATGTGACGAGGGCTCCGGTTCTGATCCGGCCACGACGCCCTGAAACCAGTGCCACTCGGCACCAGACAGGTGTTCGACCAACCCGACCGGTGTCCAGCCAGATGGCACAACCGACCGATGCCACGCCTCCTCGTCCAGTCCATCGACGATGGCAAGCACCGAGCGTCGCTGGGCATCGAGGAAGTCCAGCAACATCTGGTCTTCCGCGGTCTTTGTTTGATTTCCGGTCATGTTTACGTGCCTCCTCGGGTATCGTCTCGCGGTTCTCTACCATCGGGGTAGGGTGTGGGCGTGACATTTTCTCAGTTGTCAACCACAGCGGTTCTCGGAATCGGGATCGTTGGGTTGATCGTAACCATTGGCGCCAGCGAGGTCTTGGTCCGGGGCGTGGGGAGGCTCGGGAAGAATCTTGGCCTTCTGGGTGGGCTCTTGGGGCTGATTATCGCCCTCGGTGCTGATTCTCCAGAAATATCGTCTGCGGTCATCTCAACAGTGAAAGGATCCGCCGCCACAGGGGTCGGGGTCATCATTGGCTCGAACGCCTTTAACATCGCCGTGCTTTTTGCCTCTGCGACGTTTGTCGCCGGTCGCCTTTCCATCCAGAGGGCTTCGTTGCTCATCGATGCTGGCGTTGCCATCCTCATTACCATTGCCGTCGGAGCCGCGATCCTCGGAGGAGTGCCTCTGGCCATAGCGTGGGTTGTGATTATCCTGGTGTTCCCCCTGTATGTTGCCTTTCTCAGCCTGCGTCCGGAAACCATCACGCGGTTGTCCCTTCCGGGCAGGGTGACCGGGGTTCTCGTCGCAGCCTCCGGAGCGTGCGCCGAGGAGGGCGATGGACTCGAGGCCGAGCTCGAAGGGCGATATGTTGCATCGCCCGGGTTCAGATCATGGATACCTGTACTCCTAGCCGCGCCGGCGATAATCCTGATCATCCTTGGTGCACTCACCCTCGTCCAGAGCAGCATCACCCTTGGACACCGTTGGGGCATCCCAAACGCGATCGTGGGCCTTGTCGGTTTGGCTGCCGCGACGAGCCTTCCGAACGCCTACGCGGCCACTCGTCTAGCTCAAGACGGCCGTGGCACGGCAGTGGTGAGCGCGACGTTCAACAGCAATACGTTGAACCTCATCGCCGGCTTCGCCGTGCCTGCCATCTTTCTCATGCCGTCCGGCTCGCTGGCTCCGGCCAGCTACGTCGTCTGGCTGCTGGTGATCACCACGCTCGCGGTCATCCTGCTCTTGAAAGGGTTGCGCTGGAAAGGTGCGGTCGCGCTTCTGCTCACCTACATTGCCTTTATTGTCTTCGCCCTCATCACTTCATAAAGCCGCCGTCTCTATCCGCCAAGCTCGACACCGCTGGAAGTCCTGATGAAGCTTGAGGAGCGTTCGCCTGGCACTCGATTAAGGGCAAAAAGGAGAGCCGGATAAACTAGCGCGTGAACCCATCGGCTGTACTTCGGACCGGTCCCCGGAGGACGCGGAGTAAAGACCTTGCCACCTAGCGGTGGATGGGATGCGGCTTATCCGGACCCTGAGGCCTTGCGGCGGGAAGTGCGAGCCGCAGCCAATGCATTTGTCGAGGCGTTACGGAATTTCGTACCGGCATCCGATATCGCAGGAATCTACCTCAAAGGCTCGGGCCTCAAGGCATGGGACAGTCCCATCGACTACGTGCCCGCGCTTAGCGACGTCGACATCCATGTCCTATTCACGGATCTCGAAGCGCATAACAGTCATCTTGGTTTGGAGGCACAAGGCCTAGCTCTATCCAGTCGTGTCGAGGAGCTTTATCGGAACGAGATACCCCATCCGATCCACGTTCCGAGGATCCAGATGGTAGTAGCGAACAGGCTTTTCGAAGACCCCGACTACGTCCCGTCGCCCATCGAGACGGTGGAAGAGCGGTTTGGCATTCCCTATCCGCACCGTGATCCCGATTTAGCCGCTTCGAGACGTGCTGCCATCAATCGAACTCTGGCAGCGGAGAACCTTGACTATCTGAAGAAGCTGGGGGATAAAGTCGCAGATCTCATGGGGCCTCATCTTCGAGTCGTTCTTCGGGAGCTCAGCTGGCGCGTATCTCCTAGCGGCCCGAGGATATTGGAGCTTCGGGGAGTGGATTTTCAGGTGACGTGGTCGAGCAATCGCACGAGGATCTCAGAGCTTCTCGAGTCGATCGGGGAAGGTGTGATGGCTACGAACTATACCGATTTCTACCTGGCCGCTTGGGAGTACTTCCTCTCTGGCGACGATGACGGTGAGCCTGCCAGGAGGGCGATTGCCGCGGCATCTCAAGTCCTACATCGGAGCATTGCAATTGCCCGAGAAGTCAGCTGAGCCGACGCCAAGAAGTGAAGGCCTGGGTGGGCTATCAGCCGACGTTATGGCGAGAGCCCGTCGAGCTGACGCAACAACTGGGACAGGCGCATATCCGCGAGTGACTCCAGAACGACATCCGCCTCAGGTAGCGGAAGCAGACGGGACGCTCGGTTGGGAACGGCGACACAGGGGATGCCTGCGGCGCGGGCGGCGAGGACACCGTTCGGTGAGTCTTCAAAGGCGATTGCCTCTCCGGGTGGTACGCCCAGACGGTTGAGAGCAAGGAGAAATAGGTCGGGCGCAGGCTTCACCTTCGCGACATCCTCGGCACAAATGACCTGATCGAAGGAGTCCCGAAGCCCAAGCTTCTCCAGGTACGGACACACCCAGTCGCTGTCCGAGCTTGATACGACGGCAAGGCGCAGTCCCAGGCTAATCCCGTCCAGGATGTAGTCGAGCACTCCCGGGAGGATTGCCTCGGCCTCGATCAAAGCCAGTTTCCGTTCGTACCGAGAATGGCGGATCTCTTTGCCATCCAGCTGGCGACCTGTAATCTGCTCGAGGTAAGCGATATGGTCCCATTCCGCCCCAGAGCCGCCGAGGACCTTGGCCCACATCTCCGTCGTGAACTCGCACCCGTGAGCCTGATACACCTCAGACCACGACTGATACGCCGGCCACTCTGTATCGAGGATTAGCCCGTCGAAGTCGAAGATGAGTGCCCGGACCGCCCGGTTCACGTTCAAAGTATACGTGTGTCCCACACGGGGAAAAGGCATGGATGGACTGTTTCAGACTTGGCTACTCGTTTGTGCGGTTCCCTGCCTCGTACTCTTAATGAGTGTCGGAGAGGCTTTCCGGCGATTGCGGGCTGAGTGTGGGGTAACATGCCAGGGTCGTATGGACCACCGAAGGTCTCGGTGCTCATGCCGACGTTCCAGCAGGAGCGCTTCATTGGCCGGGCCATACGGAGCCTCTTCGATCAGCGGCACGACAACTGGGAGCTGATCATCGTCGACGATGGCGGCGACGCATCCAAGGCCGTCGAGCCGTTCCTCGCCGACCCTCGCGTTCGATACCATCGTGAGCCGGTGAATCTCGGACTTGGGGCGGCGCTGAACGTCGGTCTGGACCTGGCGGAGAGTGGCCTCATCGCCTATCTGCCCTCGGACGACGTGTACTATCCCGACCATCTCTCCAGCCTGGTCCAGTCCCTCGCGCGCGAGCCCGATTCCGTACTCTCTTACTCCGGCATTCGTCATCACTACAACAGAGAGTCGACCGGGGCGATTGAGGGCCACGGGCTCCAGTTCGTCCAGGTCCTGCACCGTGGGGGAGCCGAGAGATGGACCGCACGGACGGAGGTGGTGACCGACGACCTGGACGCGATGTTCTGGAGCAAGCTGGCTCAACGAGGCTCATTTGCCTCGACCGGCGAGGTTACCTGCGAGTGGGTGGACCATCCAGACCAGCTCCACAAAGTGATTCGAGAGCCGGTCGGTGGCATCAACACCTACAGGTCGCGGTTCGAGGTCCGGCATCCGCTGCGCTTCCGAACCACTGCCGGCAACCCCATCGACGAGGTCTCGCAGTACCAATCATTCCGTGACCGCCCAGATACACCCATGGCTGCGGACGGACTCCGAATCCTGCTGGCCGGAGAGCTTGCCTACAATGCCGAGCGAGTGCTTGCTCTGGAGGAACGGGGCCACCGTCTCTACGGGCTCTGGATGCCGGAGCCCTACTGGTACAACTCCGTCGGGCCGATGCCCTTTGGTCATGTGACCGACCTTCCGCGCAACGATTTCAGAGCGGCGATACGCGCAGCCAAACCCGACATCATCTACGCACAGCTGAACTGGCAGGCCGTGCCCTTTCTGCACGAGGTGCTCGCAGCCCAGCTCGACGTGCCATTCGTCTGGCACTTCAAAGAGGGCCCGTTCATCTGTCTCGAGAAAGGCACATGGCCGGAGCTCGTCGACCTGTACACGCAGGCCGACGGGGTGATCTACTGCAGTTCGGAGATGCAGGAATGGACAGAGCTGACGATTCCCGCAACGGCCGAGAAGCGGCACACGCTGGTGCTCGATGGCGACCTGCCGAAAGCCGATTGGTTTGTGGAGGAGCAGTCGCCTCGCCTGTCGGCTACCATCCCGGGATTCCACACCGTCGTGCCGGGCCGGCCCATCGGTCTGCATCCTGAGACGGTCGGTGAGCTGGCGGACTGCGATATTCATCTGCACTTCTATGGTGAGTTCACGCATGGTCAATGGAAGGCCTGGATCGAGCGCGCAAGATCGCTCGCGCCGAACCACCTGCACCTGCACTCTTCCGTAGACCAGCGTGGCTGGGTGCGGGAGTTCTCCCAGTACGACGCAGGCTGGCTACACTTCTTCTCCAGCCACAACGGAGGCGATCTCCGCCGAGCCAACTGGGACGACCTCAACTACCCGGCCCGCATGACCTCTCTCATCTCAGCCGGGGTACCGTTGCTCCAGTACGACAATACCGATGCGCATGTGGCGACCGATCGTCTGATCCGCTCGCTCGAACTTGGACTCTTCTTCTGTGACATGAAAGGGCTGCGACGCCTTCTCGACGATACCGAAGAGGTGAACCGCGTTCGGGCCAATGTCTGGAAGGAGCGCTCCCGGTTCACGTTCGATCACCACGCCGATCGGTTGATCGCGTTCTTCCGTCAAGTCATCGCAGACAGATCGAGCGACAGACTCGCGTAGCGATCGAGGCAGCGGCTGGGACCAGCCGGCTGACGGGACGTTGGCTATCCCGTTTCGGCCTATTCAGACTTCGAAGTCTGGCGTATGCGGTGGCGGAAACGCTGCCCCTTCAAGCGGACGATTGGCAGACGGTCCTTGGACGCTCATCGTGCTAGGCTTACTCCATGAATATCTCCGGCGCGGCGAAGGCACAGCGACTGGCCGACTCAGCCGAGACCCCGCTCGTTCCGCGATTGCGCGGATCCGTAACGGGAAGCGCAACCAGAAGCAGAATTAGAACTGCAGTCGCCTCACCCATAAACCTGCCTTCCGTCGCTGCACTGTATGAGGCTCGCCTCCTCCTGGCCGCCAACCCAGGACTGTTTGCGCTTCTCAACCTCGGCAGAATCGCCGGTCCGGTCAGGTGGATTCCGCGACTGGGTTGGATCATCTCAGATCCTTTGATTGCTCGCCGGCTCCTCGGCGATGCCGCCCATACCAGCCTGCTGGGAGAGGGAGGCGTGGGCCACCTTTGGGCCCAGCTCCTCGGCGACTGGGTGAACGATGCTTTTGACGGCCCTGGACACGCCCAGCTTCGGGGCCAGGGACGGGATCTGTTCACCGATGCCAGCGCCAAGCGTCACGTGGTCCGCGTCTTTGAGCAGCCTGCCGTGCGACTCCGGGCCGCGCTCCACGCAGGCGAGACCGTCGACGTTGCGGGAACGGCTCGCGCCTGGGTGGGAAGAATGGTGGCCGACCTCCTCGGTCTGGAGGTATCGGGAGACGACGACAAACCCTACCGAGAGATCTTTGCGTGGGGCGAGCGGTTGGCGGCTCTTGCTCGCGACACCATGAGCTCGACCGTTCTGCCTCGGGAGGTGGTGGCCGAGGGAAGACAGATCCTGGATCGGCTCACGGCGGGGGTACCCGAAGCCTACGAGACGGCGGACACTGAGAAGCTTCTCGGGCGGTGCCGGGTTGCCGGGATCCCATTGCGTGAGGCCCGAGGGCTCGCCAGTCTCCTCCTTGTTGCGGGCACGGAAACGGCCGCGTCGGCAATGACTCGCGGCGTGGCATTGCTCCACGACACCGGGCAGCAGCACACCCTCCTGGCGGAGCCGGCCCTGATGCCGGAGGCGGTTCGCGAAATCCTTCGTGTGACCACGCCCGCGCCTGTAATCGGCCGCCACATTACGGAAGATATCGATGCCGGCAGCAAGGTGCTTCGCCGAGGCGATCGCGTTCTGTTCCTGACCTACACCATCAACAACTCGGTCGGTGCCTTCGATATCAGGCGCCCGATGGAGCCGAAGATCCGCCAGCTGTGGTTCGGCGCCGGAAGACACCTATGCCTCGGAGCTCCGCTTGCTCGGGCCGAGCTCACCTACCTCCTGCAGACGCTGTTGACCGAGGGACCGTGGAGGATCGTGGGCAGGCGAACGTCTCCTCGCGTCATCATTCCCTCGTATGCGGAGCTGAAGATCACGAGTCTGCCCTCCGGCCAGGATGCGAGTCGAGGCGACCGAGATCATGGAGAAACTGAGAGCCTGTAGTGCTCCGGCGGGACATAAGCCCTAACGACTCTACGGCAATCGCCGGCTCGGCAGCGGTAGCGCCTGCTGTGGCTCCTGTTGTCCATCGCGAACGGCGGGCACGGCTCGTCGCGGTCGGGGCGTACCTGCCGGAGATGGTGCGCACCAGCCGCCAGGTCGAGGCCCTCGTTGCCGAGGCCAGTGACGGATATGTACCCACTGCGGGAATCGTCGAAACGATGACGGGCATACAGCAGAGACACGTCGCAGCAGACGATCAGCAGTGCTCAGATCTTGCGGTGATGGCCGCTCGGGATGCCCTGGACCGCGCCGGCATGACCACCTCTGACATCGATCTGCTCATCTTCGCGTCGGCTGGCCAGGATCTCCTCGAGCCCGCCACGTCGGCCATCACCGCGTGCAAGCTGGGCCTGAGCGCTCCCACTTTCGATGTCAAGAACGCCTGCAACAGCATGCTCAATGCGATCGAGGTTGCATCGGCCTTCATCGCCGCCGGTCGATACGAGACGGTGCTGGTCGTCACAGGCGAGGTCCCCTCACGTGCAATTCAATGGAACGTTTCCGGTCGTGAGGATTTCCGGTTGAGCTTTCCCGGGTACACCTTCGGGGATGCCGGGTCCGCCGTTTTGCTGACAGCGTGCGACCAGGGCCAGGGCTTCGTGGCCGGAAGATTCCGCACCGACCCCTCGCACTGGGATATCGGAACTCTCCCCGGCGGCGGCTCGATGCATCCGCGGGGCGATGAGTACTCCTACTTTCGCTGCGACGGTTCTCGGCTTGGTCGCGTGTTCGACGGACTGGGGACAGATGTTCTCAACCAAGCTCTCACAGTCATGCATGCCCCAATCGACAGCTGGGATGTCGTTCTGGTTCACCAGGTGACGGTGCCGATGTTCAATGACTTCCTTAATATGACGGGGGTGTGCCGCGACAAGACAGTTCTTCTCGTCGATCGGATCGGTAACTGTGCTTCTGCTTCAATGCCCCTACAGCTCAGTTGCGCTCTCCAGAGTGGTCGTGCCGGTCCCGGAAGCCGGGTGCTGTGGATTGGCCTGGCTGGAGGCATCAACGTCGGAGTCATGGGACTGCAGCTGTGATTCGGAGCCGCCGAGTCCTTCCGCCCCTCATGGCCGTCATCTTCGTGGATGGCCTTGGCTACGCGACGGTGATTCCGCTTCTCCCGTTTGTGCTTCGAGGTCAGGGCGCCAGCCCCGCCGCCATTGGAGCCGTCTTCGCGGCGTTTAGCCTCTGCCAGCTGGTTACCGCACCCCTTCTGGGGAGTTTGAGCGATAGGATCGGGCGCCGTACCGTACTGGGGATGAGCCAGATCGGAAGTGTGATCGGCTTCGGTATGCTGGCGCTCTCTTCGACGTATCCGATCGTTCTCCTCTCCCGAATCATCGATGGCTCCTCGGCCGGCAACGTCTCCATCTGCTATGCGGCGGTGGTGGATACCGACGACGAGGACGAGCGTCGACGCGGAATTCCTGCCCTTGGAGCGGCCGGGGGTGCGGGAATACTGGCCGGGATTGGGCTAAGCGCACTTCTGGCCGGCTTCGGATTGAGGGCGGCTGCGGTGGCGGCGATGCTTCTGACGGGCCTCAGTCTCCTGCTGACGATCACTATGGTTCCTGAGACGAGGAGGCGGAGTCGAGAGGAACTCGGTGTTCTCACTGCTCTGCGGCAGCCGGAGCTTCGCCGCGCCGGACTCTTTGTGGCGCTTTCGGCAGCCGTTCAGGCGGCCTTCTTCCTAACTCTTCCCGCCTATCTTGGTGCATCTCTCGGATTGCGGCCACAGGGAACCATCGCGGTGATAGCAGGACTAGTTGCTCTGGCAGCGGCCTTCCAACTGCTCGCCCTACCGCAACTACTCGCCCGATTGGGAGGCGTGAATACAGGTCTCGGTCTGCTCCTTGCCGCCTCGGTGGCCGCCGTCATTGTCGCTCTCAATCTCGGCCATGCCGCAGTTGTAACTGCGGCAGCGCTTCTGGCGACGTCTGCAGCCGCCCTTGCTCCGGTGAGCGCCCTCCTGCTTGCGGAGAGCCGGCCCGATGCCCCGCGAGGGCTGGTCATGGGTCTGAATTCTTCGTCCGCGACGGCGGGTCAGTTCGTCGGTCCGCTGGCCGGCTACGCCGCTTTTCAACTGGGCGCTGCGGGAGGCCTGGGCGTCGCCTGCATTGGCCTCAGCGTCTGTGCCGCCTTGGGGCTGAGGATGGTCGGGCGTGGCTGAAAATCCGTGTCCGAACTTGTGGGTCGTCGTACCCTTCTTCGACGAGGCTGCAGGCATATCCGCGACCTTGACGGCTCTCGTCAACCAGCGAGATATGGATTTCACGCTTCTCATGGTTGATAACGGCAGCACCGACGATGGCGCCAGCGTTGTTCGAGCCGCTCTCCGCGAGGCGGAACACCTGCGGTGGTGCATGATTGACGAGCCGGAGAAAGGCACTGGAGCTGCGGCGGCCGCCGGCTTCCGCTACGCGATTGAGTCGGGAGCGACCCATGTCGCCCGCACCGACGCGGACTGTCTTCCGGAACCCGGATGGATAACAGCTGTCCGCAATGGGTTTGCATCAGGCGGTGAGCTTCTGGCCGGAACGATCAAGCCGCGACTCGACGAGGGACCACTTCGTCCCGGTGAGGGAGCTCTGCTGCGCTTGGTCGTATCAGGCGCTGAGCTGTTCGGCCGTCTCCGTCCGGGAAACCGTGATCCTCGCTATTTGACCGGATACGTGATGGCGGCCGGAAACAATCTCGCCATCACCGCTGACCTCTATCTCCGCTCGGGCGGTTTTCCCCGGACGTCGATCGAGATCGCCCACGAGGATCGTGCGCTGGTTAACGCTGCCCGCCTCATCACTCCCAATATCGTGAGGCGCTACGACATGGTCGTCCTCAACTCATTGCGGCGGCTCCGGCAGTGGGGACTGGTTCACACCCTCCTCTGGTACTGGGATCACCGATGGCTGCCGGAAGAGGTGGACATTCGGTGATCGTCGCATTGCGAGAGACGGTGCCAACGAAGGCCAGGCGAATGGACCAAGCCCTGCAGTGGGAACGGCGAGTCCAGATAACCGCTCATCCCTTCGCCTTCCGTCTGGCGGCTGCTCTCAACAAGCTTGGCCCCACAGTGCATGTCCCATTGGTGGGCCACGTCGTGACCGATCCGGCCGTCACGCGTGAGATACTGCTCGACACGGAGAGCTTCTCCAAGAACGGACCGGGCAGCGCCGGAGAGCTAATTACACAGGTGATGGGCGAGTACGCCCTCCTCAATCTCGAGGGTGAGTCGCACGAAACCCTACGGAAGATCCTTGTCGGATTGATGAGTGGACATCGCGTCCGCGATCTGGTCGACCGAATCTGGCGCCCGCGACTGGATGAGGTAGTGTTCGAGCTGCGTCAGGGGCGTCGAGTCGACCTTGCACGACTGACCACCATCCTCACCGGTCTCACAATGCGCTCCCTCCTCGGGACCGACCATCTGGCCAGCGACGACGACTCCAGCGCGGCCACCTTCTCCTTGGGCGAGAGGATGGTGGCGGTCGTAGGGATGCGGAACCGGCCGCTCTCGGCAGCGGTTGTGGAACGCACGCGCGAGCGCTTCGCTCGCCTAACCGATGAGATCGCGCAGGCGATTCCCGGCGCTCCCTCAGAGTCGATCATCGGTGCTCTCCGCGATCACGGCTTGGTGGAGTCGCAGCTAAGAGGCGTCGGTGCGGCTCTCCTTCTGACGGGCACAGGCACGGTTTCCACTGCCTTGCCGCGTATGGTTGCCCTCCTCTGTGACTCGGGAATGTGGCCGCCGAACTCCGAGCGTGCCGCGAGGCTGTCTCTCGTGGACGAATGCCTTCGTGTGATCACGCCTTCCCCCGTGATGCTGCGGAGTGTCCGGCGTGACGTCGTGGTGGGTGGACATCACTTCCGGGAGGGGAGGCGCGTGGCCATCATGACCTACTTTGCGGTTCGATCGTTCCCTGATGGTGGCTGCTTGAGTCCAGATCGCTCCGTGCCCGCTTCCGTTCGTGGACTGCACTTCGGAGCCGGTCCACATCAGTGCCTTGGATACAGTCTGGCCAGGACCCAGCTGGAGCTATCCCTTGAGCGGCTGAGCTGCGTGGGTCCTCTGCGAGTCGCAGCCCGAAAGGCAGCCCGTCACGTCCTCATTCCCCGCTATGAAGTTTTGGAGATCGAGAGGGCTTCCTGATGCGCGTACACTCGCTCGCTGGCATCTTCGAGACGCTCGAGAAGCACTCCCGCGATCGTCCAGATGCCGTAGCCTTGGTACCTCCACGAGGACGGCCGTTGACCTACGGTTCCCTGTATACCGCCATCTCCTCCGCGGCCGCACGGCTCCGAGACGCCGGCATGAGACCGGGTGATGCCGTGGCCTTCAGTGTCCGGCCCTCCGTCGAAAGCATCATTTTGATCCTGGCCACGGTGCGTGCCGGCGGCGTCATCGTGGCGGCCGACCCTGGCATGGGCAGCGGAGCTCTTCGAGGCGAGGATGGCGGAGGTACAACCGGCATTCGTGATGGCCGAAACCATCCTCTACGCTCTTTCGTCGAGCCGTCTGGCTAGGAAGGTTACTCGCCGGCGTGGCTTGGATCTGCCCCACGTGGGTGGGCTGCCCGGCTGCCAGTTCGTTCGCGTCGGTCCATGGCTTCCTGGAACCCCGCGTTCCCTCGGCTTCCGCGATCTCGTTCGTCCAATTGATTCGACAGCCGCTCCGGCGATCCAGCACGGGTGCGACGACGCGGTCTTCATCGTCTTCACCTCGGGGACAACCGCCAGACCCAAGGCGGTGGTGCACACGGCCCGCTCGATAGCGGCTACTCTCGACGCTTCTCACCTGATCTCTGATCTCAACGCAGAGTCCGTGGTCATGACCGACCAGCTTCATAGCGTTCTGCCGGCGTTGCTCGCGGGAAGTTGCGTCTTTCTGCCACGAGCGGGAGCGCAACCGGAGGATATCCTGCGGTTGATAATGCGCTGCCGGCCAACCCACATCTTCGCCGTGCCCTCCGCCCTGCATCGGATCGTCACTCTCTGCCAGACCCAGTCGACGACCCTGCCCGACCGGCTTCGCCACGTCGTACTCGGAGCAGGACCTACCGGCAGCTCTCTCCTATTGAAGACTCGCTCCGTTCTGCCTGCAAGCACGAGAGTTACGTGTGTCTATGGCCTTACTGAGATGGCGCCGGTAGCCGCAATTGACATGAGACGAGAAGGTTGACTGGAGCGGAGATGGGGACCTCATCGGTGCGGCGCTTCCCGGTTCGACCCTCCGCATCGACGAGAGTGGAGAGCTATTCGTCGCCGGCACTCGGCTGTGCCATCGCTATCTGGGGGGCGATCCGCATCTCGAGGTGGCCACGGGGGATCTGGCACGATTCGACTCCGACGGTCGCGCCGTCCTGATGGGACGATCCAAGGAGATGATTATCCGCGGTGACTACAACATCTACCCGACCCTTTACGAAGAGCGGATCAGCAGGCTCTCCGGTGTCAGCCGCTGTGCCCTGATCGGCGTCTGGGACCCGCATGCACAGGACGAGCGCGTTGTGCTGGTGGTTGAGCCGGATGGAGGCGCCTCAAACCATGGGCAGCTGCGCGACGCTGTGGAGCGATCCCTCCGGACCCGAGACGTGATGGATCATTGGGCGCTGCCCGACCAGATTGTCGTCATGCCTCTGATCGAGTCGGGCCGTTCGCAGAAGATCGATCGGGATGAGCTACGTCACCGCGTGGCCGCGTTGGCCGCATGAAGGTCGCAGTCACCGGCGCCAGCGGCTTCGTTGGGCGGGCCGTCATGCAAGGCCTCCGTCAGCGTGGTTACGAGCCTGTAGGTCTCTCACGTCGCGGGCCCGACATCAGCTGGGACATCGCGACCGGCCCGCTGTCGAGTCCGCCAGAGGTTGAGGCGGTCGTCCACTGTGCGGCATACGTCCGCGACGGAAAGAAGCTTCAGGTCCACACCGCCGTCAATGTAGAGGGCACGCGAAACGTGCTCGCTTCCTTCCCTCGGGCACGAATCGTACATATCAGCAGTGCCAGCGTCTATGATCCGCTCTCGCCCAAGCATCAGGTTTGCGAGGAGGCTGCCGGATCGATTCGATGGCTCAACGGATACGGGGAAACCAAATGGCTTGCGGAAGAGGTGGTCCGTTCCCTCCGACCGGACGCCGCGATACTCCGGCCGCATGCGGTGTACGGTCCGGGTGACACCACCCTCCTGCCCCGAATTCTCCGAGCTCGGTTCGGCGGTCGCCAGCTGGCCATCGGGGACGGCGAGAACCGGATTACCCTGACGTCGATTGGCAACCTGGTGAGTGGAATCCTGGCGACGTTGGAGCACCCGCGAGCCACCGGCGCCATGAACATCGGAGATGCCGAAACGCCGACGGTGCGTGAGGTTCTCGAGCATCTACTGCAAACGCTTGGGCTTGATCGATCGATCGTTTGGGTCCCACGACGAGCTGCCTGGGGCGTCGCCACGATCGCCGAGAGCCTTGCGGGCAGCCGTGAGCCGCTTCTCTCCCGTTATGGCGTCAATCAGATGTCGCTCGAGTTCACTTTGTGCCTCGACCGTGCGCGAACAGAGCTGGGCTGGCAGCCACACGAGACGTATCGTACCGCTTTTCGGACGCTGGCACGACTCGGGATGTCAGTCCGAGGCGGGTCTTCTTTTATAGGTGGCGAGATCGCTGAGCCAGCCGAGTGATGTGACTAAGATTTCGAAATGGATGGGCAGTGTCATCAGTAACAGGCTGATGGGCATGAAAAGAGTGCTGCTTACCGGGATGTCCGGGACCGGAAAGTCGACTTTGATCACTGAGCTGGCCAAGCGCGGCTACAAAGCGATCGACGCGGACGCGGACGAGTGGTCGGAATGGGTGCCTCTCGATGATGCAGCGGACCCATTTAACCCAGCCGTGGGCCCAGACTCACTCTGGAGAAACCGAGATTGGGTATGGCGGGAGGATCGCATCCAGCGGCTCTTGGAAGTGGAAGATACCGAGGTGCTCTTCCTCGGGGGTACCGCGTCAAACCAAGGAAAGTTCCATGCGAAGTTCGACCATATCGTACTTCTCAGTGCACCAATGAGCGTGCTGATGGAAAGGATCTCATCCCGAACCATCAATAGCTACGGTAAGGATTCGGAAGAGCGTGTCAGGATCCTGCAGCACCTGCAGACGGTAGAGCCCCTGCTCCGGCGAGCGGCTTCAGTGGAAATCGACACCACTCCACCTGTCGATCGGGTAGTGGAATCCATCCTGAAACTCGTGCTGCCCTAACGCCACTGTCGGCTCAGTACAATGACGCTGCGAGGAGACCATGAAGCTACTGCTCACTTCCGGCGGCATCAGCAATAAGAGCATCCACGATGCCCTTGTCGATCTACTGGGCAAGCCAATTGCCGACTCCAGCGCCCTCTTCATACCGACTGCGGCGTACGGGCACCCCATGGCGGGTCCTCGCGCGGTCTGGCGGTCGATCACCGGGCTGGACCCCACCCCGTTGTGCGACTTGGGTTGGAAATCCATGGGAATCCTCGAGCTTACCGCCCTGCCCAGCATCGATCGGAAGTATTGGGTTCCTCTAGTTGAGGAGACCGACGTCCTGCTGGTGGGTGGTGGCGACGCCTTGTATCTGTGCTACTGGATGCGGCAGTCTGGACTGGCCGACCTCTTGCCCTCCCTAACCCAAAAGATCTGGGTGGGAATCAGCGGGGGCAGCATGGTGATGACCCCAAACATCGGCGAGGAGTTCGTCCGCTGGAAGCCGCCCACCGGGGGAGATAGGGTGCTGGGTCTGGTTGACTTTTCGATCTTTCCGCACCTGGATAACGAGGCCCTGCCGGGTAATTCCATGGCCGACGCAGAAAGATGGGCCGCCCGCATGCCGCACCCGACCTATGCGGTTGACGATCAGACTGCGATAAAAGTGACAGATGGCACCGTCGAAGTGATCTCCGAGGGCCGCTGGAAGCTGTTCACGCCCTAAAACTAGGCGTATCCCTTCACGCATGTGCAGCGGGCATCGTCGTACGCCTGGGCGAAACCTGACCGTGCGCTAAGGTCAGGTATGTCCGGCGAGGATCGCGATTACGAAATCGGAGGCAGCCGGGAGTGACCGGGACGAGGAGGCATTAGTTGACGCAGTATCTGATCTCGTTCGATGATGGCGCGATGACGTTCCCCGAGGAGGAGCTGCCCGACGTAGCGAGGGCTGCGCTTGCGGTGGCCGAGGAGGCCAGGGATGCCGGCGTGTGGGTATTCGGTGGCGGACTCAAGGATCGTCGAGAGACGAGCTTGGTCGGCATCGATGGAACAGTCACCGACGGCCACCTCTCCGAGAGCAACCAGTACCTCGGCGGATTCGCGGTCCTCGACGTTTCCTCACGTGAGGAGGCGCTGGATTGGGCTGCCAAGTTTGCGGTCGCCTGTCGCTGCGCTCAAGAGGTTCGCGAGTTCGTGTCCGAGCCGCCCGTCTGATGGATCGCGCACCAGACTCAGCCCATATACAACCCTCCCAACAGTGCAATAAGATCGGGTAGCTCCACCGACTGAAGGCCGGATACATCATTGGGACACACGGTCAACACATCATCCGGCCAGCTCGTTCTGGAGCCGCTGACCCATAGGGCTGAGGTAAATGACTTCCTCCTCCGCCCCGAGATGAGACCCTACGCCGAGCTCTGGCAGACGTGGGAATGGGGCGAGTACCAGAAGTCACGAGGCATCCCGGTTCGTCGCCTGGCGGCGCGGCACAATGGTGATTTGGTCGCCACGATCTTGGGCTTTCTCGATAACGATCGGTTCGGGCCATACTTTTACTGTCCGCGTGGCCCTGCTGTGGATTGGTCGAACAGTGGTCGAGTGGCTCAAGTTTTGAGGGCGTTGAGGGAGTACATCCGGGAGGCGGAGCCGGCCGCAGTTTGCCTCAGATGCGATCCGTCGCTCCCTGCCGGTTCACCTGAAACCCGGCCTTTTCCGAGTCTCGGCTTTCGTTCGTCCGGCAGGTTTGTCAATGTCGAACGAACCTGGATAGCGGAGCTGCAGCCCAGTTGGGAGGCCCAGATCGAGTGGCAAAAGGACCACGGCATGCGCTCCAATATTCCTCGATATCTCCGTCGGGCGGAGGCGGCTGGGGTGGTTGTGCGGGCGAGTGATGATCCCGGCGATTTGGAGACGTTCCTGGACGTTCTCCAGATAACCACGGAGCGCAAGGAGGGCATGTGGCACAACCCAATCGAGTGGTACCGGCTCCAATTTGCGGCGCTCGCACCGTCCGGAATGGAACGCGTTTTCCTGGCTGAGCACGAAGGGGAAGTGATCGCCGCCGCACTCGTCTCCATCTTCGGCAAACGGGCCACCTACCTCTGGGGCGGGTCGCTCGACCATAAGCGTGAGCTTCGTGTGCCCCACTACATGCACTTTCAGATCATGCGATACGCACACGAACACGGCTGTAGCGAGTATGACTTCTTTGGCACGGTGAAGTCTGAGAATCTGCGGCCAGGCTATGGCGGATACGGGTACTCAGCATTCAAGCGGACCTTTGGAGGATACGAGCTGCTCTATCAGCGCACCCAGGACTACATCTACAAGCCACTCCGCTACTTGCCGATGTATCTCAATGATTGCCGGCGCCATAGCCACGATGAGAGGGTGTGAGTCGCCGCAGATGATCCCCTCGGTGCTGCGCTCGGTTCGCGTACCAGGAGGCGTTTTGGACCAGGAGTCGGGGTTGTTGAGGAGTGAGAACCTCCTGTGAAGAGCGTCTGCGTCGCCAATGCCGCCGACTTTGATCGCCTTGGCCGGTGGCAGGATCCGCACGCTTGGCGGGAAATGCGGAGGAGAGCAGGCAGGTCGCTCCGCCGGGTTGGACTCAGAGCGATGCCAGGCTCGTGGGCGTTTGCAGACATGGCGTTGTTCTGGTCCCGGCAGGACTGCCTGGTGATCGCGCCCCCGGTGCTCGACCCTGCGCTCGTTGCGTACTCCGACAGTCTCATGGGCAGAAATCGTACTCAGGTCGTGCCGATTTCAGGTGAAGCAGGCGTGGCGGGCGCGGCTGCCAGGGACGGAGAGGTTGTACGCCGCATCATCGAACATCTCGGTGGCGACGAGGCGGAATTGCACGCGTGGGGAGCGACAGAAGACCTGTACGATCTGGTCGACGCGGTCCAGGAGGCGGGCGGCCGGCTGCGACTCAACGAGGCGCCGGCGAGACAAGACTTCGGCCTCATCCATGACCTTGATTCGAAGACGGGCTTCCGTCGCCTCGTCGAAGAGCTTCAGACGCATTCCATCCACATCCGCATGCCAGATGGGAGTATCTGTTCGTCGCGGCAGGAGCTCGCCTCACGAGTGGCGGAGCTCGTCGAAGTGGAAGCTAGTTGCGTGGTCAAGGCAAATTTTGGAAGCGGTGGATTCGGCGTCCTCATTCTGCAGGGAAATGCAGGCGAAACCCCGGAGAGTGTCGTGGCACGCATGGAAGAGACGATGAACGGGCGTCCCAGCGCGTTTCACGCCGGGCCATACGTGGTGGAGCGCCGGATCGACTCAGCTGGAGGTGATGCCCCGCCAGTGGGTGCGACCTCGGTGCTTGCCTTGATCGACGCGGAGGGGATGGTCCACGTCGCTGGCTGGGCACGGGAGATCCGGGACCGAGCCAATCAGCATGTCGGAGCTCTGTTGGGCAAGGGTATCGCTGATCAGAGCGTCAAAGATGAGGTGTTTGGGCAGGGGATCGCCATCGCTGAATCGGTTGCCGGGATGGGATACCGCGGGTATTTGGGAATCGACTTTCTGGTTGACAGCTCAGGATCCGCCTTTGCGATTGAAGCCAACCCGCGCCGCTGTTGCTCCGAATCGACAACCTACGACGTCGGCGAAGCTCTCTACGGACGCAATTGGGACCAGCGGAAGGCAGCGCTGTTGCGGCTGCCGCTGCCCATCCAGGCCGGAACCTCCCGCCCTGCGGCAGTCGTGTTGGACGTGCTTGAATCCGTCAGTCAGGAGCTGGCTCCGGACGGACAGGTTGTTCCCCTGAGCCTGAGCTGGCTCAAACACGCCCAGCCGGGTATTGGATATGTTGTTTTCATGCCGGATCGGTCGGGTATCGACGCCGCCGAGAAATTGCTGCTCGACCGCCTGCGGGCCGCCGGTGTCGAGCGGGCGTTGGCTGAGCCCGAGTGATAGGCAGGCCCGCACGGCTCGCCGCACGCATAGCCGAAAACTTCACGGCTGTGCGGTAACGTCAGGTATGTCTGGCAAGCTTTCTAATTACGAGATCCGAGCGCCACGACCTGAGGAGTTTGGATCGGCGGTACCGGCTTTGAGGACTTTCGGGCGCCACGATCTCTGCGTAAGATGTGTTGGCGAGGCCGGGACGAGATACCCCGCGGCCCGGGTCTGGTCGAGATGAGTGTAATAGCCCAGACGAAATGATTGTGCGGGTACAACCGAATTTGAAATTCGCGAACATGTACAGGCCTTAATCCATGCAGGCGGCGCAGACCTTTCATGGCATAGCATTCCCTTCCGGCGACATCGCCGACCTGTGTCGCCGGCATCATGTTTCCCGCCTGCTTGTTTACGGGTCAATACTGCGAGAGGACTTCGAGGCCGACAGCGATGTGGACATGCTGGTTGAATTTGAACCGGGGTGTACTCCGGGTCTAGCGTTCATCGACATTCAAGACGACCTTTCGAACCTTCTCGGACGTACTGTTGATCTAAGCACCCCAGCCGGACTTAGCAAATACATCCGCGACCGTGTGATGGCCGAGGCCAGGACGATTTATGTTCACTGACGACCACACGAGGCTGCGTGAGATGCTTGATACGGCGGCAGACATCGTCCAATACAGCGCCGGCCGAGGGAGAGGGGATCTGGATTCCGATAAACTCCTGGCCACCAGCTTGGTCCATTGGATCCAATTGTTTGGCGACGCATCACGACTGCTGAGCACCGCGTTGAAGGAAGGGCATCCTGAGGTTCCATGGGCACGCATACAGGGGATGCGTCACCGAATAGTTCACGACTACACACAGGTGGACGTGGACATCGTGTGGCAAACCTGTACGGCAGACATTCCGGAGCTGATACCACGGTTAGGGGCGATTCAACGAGAGATCGCATGATGCGGGAGACGGTAGAACACGCTATCTGCCAGACCGTGCTGTTGCCGCGGCTCCTCTTCAAGCGAACAAGGCTTCCAGCTGCGCGACGATTGCTGAGTCACCGATCCCAAGAAGCAGCACGGGTCGCGTCTGGCTAGACGACAATTAACGACCCATGCGGTAACGTCAGATATGTCTGGTAGGCTTCCTGACTACGAGATCCGAGCGCCCCGACCTGAGGAGCTCGGACCGACTGGCGAGGTCGTTGCCGCAGCCTTCGGCGACTCGGGTCCGACCGTCGCGGACCTGGTGATTCAGCTGCGCAAGCTCTGGGATGCCGGGCGGGGGTTCGAGCTGGTGGCCGTCTCGGAGGATGGAGTTCTCGGGCACGTCGGCTTCACGCGGGGCTATCTGGACTCACTGGACCGTCTTCGTTACGTGCTCGTCCTTAGCCCACTGGCCGTCCGGCCAGATGCTCATGGCCATGGAATCGGCTCCGCGCTGGTGAGAGCGGGTCTGGAAGCTGCTGCTCGCCAAGGATTCGATTTGGTCTTCCTCGAGGGTGCGCCGCGGCTTTATCCAAAACTGGGCTTTGTCGAGGGCGGTCGGGAAGGCTTTGGAAAGCCCTCAGTTCGTATCCCCGACCGGGCGTTCCAGGTGTATTTCCTCACAGATGAAGGCAGATCGCTATCTGGCCAGCTTGTTTATCCCGAGGCCTTCTGGGAGATGGACTGCGTTGGACTGCGAGACCACTGATCAGACGACCGGACGCTCGATCTAGCTGAGTGGCTGGGTCGAGGCTGCCTTCCGCTACATATCTGTTCTGCACCTCAACCCAGATTGAGGGACGGTTACCCGATTTCGACTGGCTCAACAAGGGTGTTTTCATCAGCGTCGGCGGACGACAACCCGGAGCCGTAATCTACGACATCGACCTCGTCGAGTGAGCGCATCCCCCGACAGCTCGGAAAGTGCGCTCACCAGAGCGGTTAGGCGGCCGTGACCGCATGTCCCTGGACCCGCCCTTCCCCTCGCTTACAGCAGCCTTAAATCCGAAGTGCAACGCGAAGTGCAACAGCTAGGGGTGCCTGTTGCACTGTTGCACTTGTTGCACTTGCCTTGCCGGCCGGACTTCCTCCAGACAGGAGGGACTTTGGGCGAGGCTGTTTAGAAAAAAGAGCAACGAGGAGAGATGCCCCTCCAAGCGCGACAAGAGCGCAACAGGTTTTCGCTCGATGGCCACTGATCGGGAGCTTGGGAAGCAGGCCCTCCTCCTTGACAGGGACCAAGGAAATCGCGCACATTTAGAACGGATGACCTAGCTAGGCAGTGGGAGAGAGAGCCGTCGCTTCAAACAAGCCGGAGTTGGACTGCAATGAATACGGTTGCCCGCACCCAGCGATGGTGCTGGCCGACTCCCTCAGCTGGAGGCGTCTTGGCCCAACTATCCGGGAAACAGATCCAGAGGATGGCCTACAGGCAATCTGGAGCCACTTAGGCCCGGAGGTCTCGACAGGCCTCACAACCGCGTTCAATGCTCCTGTCCGATCCGGCATCCGAGGAGGTTGACATGTAAATTCGAAGAATAACAACAGAGCAACAAACGTAGGATGGTGTTGCGCTGTTATTTTGTTATTTTGTTATTCTTGCCGGCCGGACATCCTCTATATAAGAGGTACTTTGGGTGAGGTTGTCTAGAAAAAAGTGCAACGAGGAGAGATACCTCCTCCAAGCGCAACAAAAGTGCAACAAAAGTGCAACAGGCTTTTGCTCTAAGGCCTATGATTCAGCCAAGTGCAACAAGAATAACAAAGCAACACGGTCCAACCGCCGGTTTGGAATTGAATGATTAGATGACCGAAGAATCCCTCCGAGCATCCGTCGAGGCATATCTATCCGAGCAGGCTGAGTCTTACGGGCTGCAGGGCGCTGTCCTTGTGCGGCATCACGGGAAGGAGTTGCTGAGCTCCTCCTTTGGCCTGAGCGATGTGGCTCGTGGGGAGGCGAACACGCCGGGACTTGCCTTTCAGCTGGCATCAGTGAGCAAGCAGTTTACGGCGGCGGCCATACTACTTCTCCAGGAACGGGGAGCCCTGTCTGTTAACGGAAGGATCAATGATTGGATCGCGGACCTCCCGCCGTCGTGGCAGGAGATTACGGTCCACCACCTTCTCACCCATTCATCGGGTATTGGACACTGGCAGGACTATCCCGAAGTCGACCTCTATCACTCGACGGAGAACCAACAGCTCATCGGCGAGTTCGTCCGGGGTGAACTGCTGTTCAAGCCGGGTGAAGGCTGGTCGTATAGCAGCCCTGCTTACGTGTTGCTGGCGCACATCGTGGAGCAAGCATCCGGGGAACCATACGGGCAATTCCTTGCTCGAAATCTCTTCGACGGAGTGGGCATGGCGGACACACGTGCAGGGAATGATCCGCCCTGCGAGGCGGCGGTAGGTCATAGTGCCGGCAGTCCGACAGAATCCTTTGAGCTGGATCAGGTCGCAGCGGGAGCCGGTGATGTTTGGTCGACCACGGCGGACATGGCGAAGTGGGATGAGGCACTCAACCGCCCGGGCATCCTAAACGAGGATTCATTGCGGGCGTTGTTCACACCGCATGTGCACCTTTCTCTCCCCGACAGGCCGGGGCTTGCCTATGGCTATGGCTGGTTCCTTCAAGGCAACGGCACCCATCCGTTGCAGTTCCACACCGGAGACAACGCCGGTTTTCGGGCGTTCTTCGCCCGGCTCCCAGATGTGGACGCGTGCGTCATCGTACTCGTAAACGACGATCAGATCAACCAACAGCGTGTAGGGGAAGGTATTATCTCGCTGCTGCTGGAGGCCAGCTGAGCCAGCAGGGGCACTTTAAGGAAAGAGGAGAATTGGCAGTGACCCGTGCAGCCAACAAAAGCAATGCGACAGGTTTCGCTGTGCTGCCTGACTGGGTCTCGGCTGCCTTCGTGGCCTACAGCATCGAGCTGGACAATGAGTTCGAGCATCGGATGGCGCATCGAACATCGGCAGACCGCAAGTTGGGGAGGCGGGGGCCATGGCTGGCATCGGTCGCCATGTGGGCGACGTGTCTGCGCTTCATCCCTGAGACGGGGCTGACGATAGGTGATCTGTGGAAGGCCGCTGGCGTGCGAACCAACCTCCACGGGATGCGACGCTGGGGCTACATCGGCATCGACCCAATGGGAGGCTCAGAGGCAAGAGCTCATACGTCTCCGAAGTCCTTGATAACCCTGACGGAGCCGGGTCGCCGGGCCAAGGCCATATGGTCCGAGCTACCGGCCACGATGGAAGAACGTTGGCAAGCCCGATTTGGCGGGGAAGCCGTCCGGGAGCTGCTGACAGGACTTACCGAGCTTGACCGGGCATTAGCGGCAGACCTACCGGACTGTCTGCCAATCCTTGGCCCTGACCTCAGCTGCAAAGCCAGCATCAGACCGCTTAGTGACGGAGCTACGCCGGACTCGCCCGCGAGCCGGCCGCTGGGCGATCGCTCGCTTTATTTCCTGCTCGCCCGGGTCTTGTTGGCATATGCCGTCGAGTTCGAGTCCCGCTCGTCGATGGCCATGGCCATCACCGTTAACATCGTTCCACACCTCAGTGGCGGACCCAGGTCCAGGGAGATCGCAAGTCGAGCGGGAGTCTCGACGGAGGGCTGCGAGATGGCGCTGACAACCCTACGGGGCCGGGGAATGATCAAGCCGAGATCACGTGGCGGGCCCGTGGAGCTGACCGAAAAGGGCCACGCGTCGATCCGCGAGTGGCAGCGTGATCTGGCCGAGCTCGAGGAGATTTGGAGGTCGAGACATCGCGATGCCTTGGAGCGCGTCGCAAGCGCACTTGTGGGGATGGGGATGTCGACGGACGTGAAGGATGAGCGTGTGGCAGAGGGGCTGAAGCCGTATCCAGACGGGTGGCGCGCGAAACGCCCACCTATTCAGCTCCTGCCGGCATTTCCGATGGTTCTGCATCGGGGAGGCTATCCGGACGGCGCTTAGAAGCTATTCGCAGCGGCTTGGCAGCCTAGCGAGACCGATGGGAGGCATGGACCTGAGAAGATAACCTAGGGCAACGCCATGAGTGACAGAATCTCCCCACGCAGTTCCACGAAGCGGCCGGACGTCGAGGACTGGCGTGTGGTGCTGCAGGGAGCAAACGCCATCTTTCGAACCGGCAGCTTCTCCGTGGGCCTTCAGCTGGTGGACGCCATCGGCAGGCTGGCGGAGGCGGCCGATCATCATCCGGATATCGATCTGCGATACCGGGAGGTAGCGGTCCGTTTGCGATCACACGACGTTGGCGGGCTCAGCGAGCGTGACATTATGCTGGCACGCCGGATCTCGGCGGCAGCTCGGGACCTCGACGTGAGGGCCGACCCAGGAAGCCGTTCAAATGCTCGAGATCGCGATCGATGCACTTGTCGGTTCGGACGTTCTGCCTTTCTGGGAAGCCGCGCTCGGCTATCGAAGCGAGGGAGCATCGGAGCTGAACGACCCGCGCCGTCACGGCCCATCGGTCTGGTTTCAGCAGATGGACTGCTCCGCGGCCGCAGCGTAATCGCATCCATCTCGACATCTCTGTTCCCCACGACCAGGCCGAGTCACGCGTCCGGGCGGCCCTCGCTGCGGGAGGCCACCTTGTCACCGATGAATATGCCCCGGCCTGGTGGGTTCTGGCGGACTCCGAGGGCAACGAGGCCTGCATAAGCACCTGGATGGGGCGCGATTAGCTGAGGGAATGATGGGGCCGATTACTCCGGCCATCGCTCCGAGCGATTGAGCCGTCGAATGGAGCGACTGAGTACCAGGAGACGGAGAAGACCCCTGCCGCTGCGCCTGGTGCCCTGTGAAACGCTCAGCTGACCGTCAGCGTTCCGCCTATGTAGCTGAAAGCGTAATTGGAATCCACCGCTCCGGAGCAGCTGCCGGCGTGGCCACCGCCCTGCTTGCGAGCACGGTAAACCCGTCGTTGACAACGCCTTCCTGGACAGCTTCTCCATCGGTCTCGAAGACCAGGTGCAAACCTAAACACAATTGCTCTGTGAACTACCGCCAGGCCTCAACGAATGCGCCGTTCATCCAGCGCACGGCATCGAACAATGGCAGACCAGGCCCTCAAAAACAGGACCAGGGACAGAGCGTGCCCACAGGATCTGATGCAGAGACCCCACGTCTACCTATCCTGCGCGGCCTCAGACCTGTAGAGCCGCCCGTTACTTGTGAGCTTGACCTCATCGAGGTGGTCGAGTTTGGCAGGGTGAGGCAGCGCGGGCCACTTTGCGCGTCACTGATCGAGAGTCAGATTTGGCTAAAACATTGGTAATGGCGCTGGGATTCGAACCCAGGACCGCCTGGTTAAAGAACGAATCTGGGGGCAGAACAAGCCGTTCGTTGACGAAACCGTCTTGTTTGGGCTGAACCGGCACTGGGGTCGTTGGCCGTGCGGTGCTTCATTGGCTGAATGCCCACGCGACCATCAGGGCAAATTCTTCTTTCCAGAACGCGTCGCCGTGCGAGCCGGCACGCTCCGTCATGACAACGTCCGCATGTGCGTCGCGGAGCGCGTCGGCCCACCGAGTCGCATTCTTAAGGAAGAACGGCTCTAGCGTGCCGGCGACCAGGTACGTGCGCGGGATCGAGCTCGGCAGTACAGCAGGCGGACGGTAGCCGCCGCCCGGTGACGCGCAGAAGATCGCACCGTAGACATCCGGATGCCGGAGGCCCAGGGCAAGCGCGAGCTCTCCGCCCGCCGAGACACCAAACACCGCGGTGCGGTCGACGGGCAGCGCGACTCCGAAACGCGTCTTCGTCCAGCGGTGAACGTCCTCGACGAAGAACCTTTCGTGCGCCGCGAACCGTTCTGGTTCAAAGTCCGGCGAGTACTCATGGAGCCGCAGCATTTCATCGTCCAGACGATGTGTACCGACGATCATCGTGGGCGGTACGCCGGCCGCCTCAAGAACCTCGCCCCACTGCGAAATGAGCTGGCCGTCACCGGCGAACACGACTGCCTCGGGCAGCTCGGTCGGCACATAGACCGTGACCTCCCGGCCGCCGTCGTAAGCAAGCTTCTCAGTGATGAGCTTTCCTGCGATGGAAATGGTCGATGGCTCCTCCACAGCAGTAGTCAGCCGTAACGGGTAATGAAGCCCTTGCCTAGTTTGGCAGCGCACTGGCGGAGCAGGCCCCCGGATTCCTAAGGTCGTGTTACCGTCGTTTAGAATTTTCTCCGCGCACAACCAGACCGTGCGATAAACCAATGGCTGTTGCCGCGGCGACTAAAGTGTTGAAGATCGGGTGTCGCGCCTGGAGGTGACGAGCTCTAAAAATGATCGAGACCCTTGAGACGGTGCGGCTCGTGCTCAGGCCGATTCAGATTTCCGATGTCGACGAACTGGTGTCACTTGATTCTGACCCGGAGGTTATGCGCTTCCTTACCGGTGGGCAGCCTAGCTCGCCAGCGGAGGTGGAGTCTACTATCCGGAAACGGATGAGCTCACGCTGGATGGCGTATGAACGTGATACCAGGAACTTCGTCGGCTGGTTTGGTCTTATACCGGCCGGGGATGGGGAGTACGATCTAGGTTACCGGTTGCGGCGGGAATTCTGGGGCCGCGGCTTCGCTACTGAAGGGTCGCAGGCGCTTCTCGAATTCGCTTTCGACGTCAAACGGGCCACCCGCGTCTTCGCGGAGACCATGGCCGTGAATCGGAGATCACGGGCCGTGATGGAGCGGTGTGGAATGAAATACTTCAGGACGTTCCATCTTGATTGGGAAGACCCGATCCCGGGAACCGAACACGGAGAAGTCGAGTACGCAATCACCCGGCAAGAGTGGTTGGCAGGCCGCAAAGCGTAGGCCCTGTAAGGACGGAACTCAGTTGCTGTGGGCCGAGCGAGAGCCCTCCCCTGCCGGAATTCTCAAGCTTGGCCGGCTAGGTTTCGCTTGCTGGGATCTGCGACGCTTGCAGTCGGTCGAAGACGAGCCCCACCAGGACCGACACTTCTCCTTGGCTGTGTCCTGCAGAGATGAGATTTGTTGCCAAGCCAGAAGATGTCCCCCGAATGCGTTGGTGACGGTGCTCTCGGCGAACAATCCGGCGCGATGTGGCAACGTGGCAGACTGATGCAATGAAGATCGTGAGCTCGGACCCTGTTCTTGCCGTCCATGACCTCGACATCACCGCTGCTTGGTTCACTCGCGTGCTCGGCTGTGAACGGAGAGACCCCGACCCAGGCAACTGGACGTTTTGCAGAGCGGGAAACGTGACGTTCATGCTGGGTCGTTGCCCCGATGTCGTTCCGGCGTCCGAGCTCGGGGACCACAGTTACGTGGCGTACCTGACCGTCGAGAACGTGGACGACTACCACGCGCGCGCAATTTCAGAGCGAGCCGAAGTCCTGAAAGCCCCGACGGACGAGCCCTGGGGACGGCGGGAGATGGGATTGCGATCCCCCGATGGTCATCGATTCATGCTCGGCGAACGCATCCAAAGGACTCAGCGACTGACGCTTCTCACAGTTCCCGGCCGCCGAACGTCGCTCCGGATCGCGGGACTCTGGTGTTGTTCGCCTAAACCAACGACCTGCTTTGAGCAGCTCGATTGGATCGACGACCTCCTGATGCTCGAGACCGACACCGCGTCCCAGCAGGTCGACAACTTCAGCGACGTGGCGCACCCAATCGACACGCCCGGCCTGTTCTCAGACTGCGCATCGACGTTAGGCCCTCCTGGGTCTCCCAGCATTGCGGCGAGGAGGGCGCTGGTCTCGAGGAGCATCGTCAATGCGCCGTTTCCTCGCTATCCGCCGGCGCCTCCTCGTCCCTTGCTTCTCGCCGGAGGTCATCGACTGTGATCCCTGGCGGCAAGGTGACCGAACTGAAAACGGCGGCAATCGGGTCCTCGGATAACCGATTCACAGTCGCTCGGTCGCCGCGATCTTCAATCGTCATACGATCTGTTCCCCGTCGCCTCCGTACGGAAGCAGGAATCGATACCTCACCTCCACTGGAGATGACCTAAAGAGGCTATCCATACGAGAGGGCCGGCTGATTCATGTCCCTGCTGCATAATCCATGATGCACGCTTGATATTCATGATCGAGGTGTGACACGGATCGTGGACTCGCTCAGTCTACGGTAGGACTGTGCTCGGATATGATCCGCCGATGGCAGAAGCGACTCCAATTGCGAAATGCATCTACCACTGTGGAGTCGGCCCATAAGCAACCACCATCTTTACGTCGCTGAGATTCGAATCCTGAGGGCGGATCAAACCCACGTGCCCTCTGGCAAGCTCAAGACTCGTGCGAGGCGCGCGGCCTTTTCGCGTTACGCGAGCCTCGTGCGAGAGAATATTTAGCGGATTCTCGGAGTCCTCTTGCGAGAGCAGCGCAGCCGGTCGTGCCCGTTTCAGGGTACCTAGGATCTGGGAGCGGCTCTGGCGCCGCAAAAGCGTGAGACGCATCGGAGCCGATTCTAGAACCTGGAGACACCATGAAGTTACTTCTCACCTCCTCCGGTATCAGAAACAAAAGCATCGAGGAGGCGCTTGTCGGCCTTCTGGGCAAACCCATTTGCGAATCGAGTGCCCTCTTCATTCCCACCGCCATCTACCCGTTTGCCGGAGGCGCAAACATGGCCTGGTCGGCGCTCTCTGGTAGCGGCAAGGGTCCGCTCTCTCAGCTGGGATGGAAATCCCTCGGAGTTCTTGAGCTCACGGCGCTCCCGACGATCAGGAAGGAGAACTGGGAGCCAATGGTCCGCGAGACCGATGCCCTGTTGGTGTGGGGTGGGCACGTCATGTACCTTTGTTATTGGATGCGGCGGTCGGGACTGGCGGACCTTTTACCGTCGCTATCGAATACGGTGTATGTCGGTGTGAGCGCTGGGAGCATTGCACTGACTCCGTACAACTGTGACACCGAATTCAACCTTGAGCACTTGCCTGAAGGAAGCGACATCGCCCAGGAAGGGGACAGGGGGCTTGGTCTTGTCGATTTCGCCTGCCGCGTCCATCTCGACCACGAGCGATTCGAGGACTCTACTACCGAGGAAGTAGAGAAATGGGCCGCAGGGATACCAGCGCCAACCTACGCGATTGACGATGAGACCGCCATACGGGTTGTTGACGGTGCGGTAGACGTCGTGTCCGAGGGCCACTGGAAGCTAATTCCTGCCTAGCCCTTTCTGTGCGGCAGATTTCTTGACCGCGACGCGGCTTGCACTCTAGAAGCACAGTGGAACCGTCCTAGTTGTGACTCTGTCCCAATACTCCAAGGAACTCTGCGACGGCCGCAATTGCATCGTTAGAGAGTTGGTCACCGTCCTCCTCAGGGTGCAGTTCGCGCGTAATTGACACATACGCTCTTGCACCCTGCGCATAGGCTGTATTGAAGTTCGCTTCTAGTTCTCGCAAGGCGGTGTCGGTCCGCCCGACAAGAGACCCGGCAAACTGATTGAGCACCGCCCGAGCTGCATCAGCCGGACCCCCCAGGTCGTTATGAAGTAGGACGTACACGATGTCGTACCAGTCCTTTTGGTAACCGCGGCCGTGGGCAGCGTGGACCTTTGCGAGCAGGTATCCGGGTACGGTGGCCACGCGAACTCGCACCGTCTCCTCATGGCCGTCTACCATCGCGGTTATCGACTTCAGCTCCCACGATCGAGAAGCGAATCCAGTGCCGCGAAGATTCAGCGCGCCCAACTGTTCGCAGCCCGCGAACTTGATCGGGTGCTCGCTGGCAGCATGATCGAGGTCAGCAAGAAACTCGACCTTAACCACGAGCTGTGGGGATGATGCCTCAAGCCAGGTCCAAATGTCGAACTGATCGGGACTAAATCGGGCCGCCTTCAGCGCTTTCTCGATGCGGGGAGCATTTTCGGACCCAGCCGCAATTTCCAAATCAACTTGTATATCGATGTCAGTGGTGCCGATATGGGCTCGCCGGGCGGTGGAGCACAACAGGTCGGGTACTAGACCGCCGAGGAGTACGAATTCCGGAGCGCCTCCGTATGCAAGGACGAGTCTGACCAGTGCCGCTTCGGCAAGCTTGCGCGTGGCACGACTACGCCCAGCTTGCGTCAATCACCCTCTCCTTCAGCTCCTCAGCCGCCTCCGCCCAGCGACTGCCTTTCGACAGGAGATCAGCGAAAACGCGTACGGGCAAGGCTACCCGCACCTTTGAGATAGTCTCCCCGTGAGTGCTCAGGCGGGTTGGTGCTTTGTGAATCCGAATGCGCTCTCCCTGCTCGACGCGTCGAGCTCCAAGTAACGTCTCGAGCTTGGTCGGGCTCGCAAACAAGTCCGCGTCTACGTAGATGTCAAGAGAGCCGGCTTCAGTGAGAAACGGAGCCATAAGTTCCGAGGCCATCGTCCCCGTCACAGCCCATGAATGGCTGTCTGCGTTTAGAGCTGGCGCTATCTCCTCTCGGAGAGTCTCGACGGGATCTCTCCATAGACGATGGAAGAGAATGGGCGTCTCCTTCTGATGAAGCCGAGCCACAGCCGCAGCGTAGGCGCGTAGAAGCCGGTCATGATCGACAATTTGGCGTGATGACCGAGGGCCGCGCTTGGGCCCCGGGCGTCTAAGAAGCTCCTGCATCTCGAGACTGGACAGACTCTTTGCGACGGCGCCTTGGGAGAGTCGAGTCGCGTTTTGGATAGCGTCGACCGTGGCGGAAGTCTTGGCTAGAAGCGCCTCGGCTACTGCGACCATTGACGGAGTCCAGACCAAAGCGGGTTGAGACCTTGTCGGGGTCTTGTTTTCTGCTAGGAGCACGAACAAGCCGCTATCTATTACGATCCTTGCCCGGCCCTCCTCATCCAGCCAGCCGACACCCTTTGACTTCAGGTATTCCCTAGCGCCGGCAGATAGCGAGGGAGCGAACACCACCTGCACATCGGGATTCTGGTCCGAAAGAGCAGCAACGTTAGCTCGCCAGCCCTTCGAGCTCCATGCCGCGAGGAACTCATGCGACGCTGAGCCACCAGATGTCCAAATTTTGAAAAGTAAGCCTTTGGCAGTCACAGGCCGCACAGATACCTCGATAGCCGGAGGCAGAACTTGGCGAAGATCGTACCGGAGGCGGTCAGCTACGCGCGCATTGGTGGAAGACATACTTCATAATAATGCCATACTTCACGGATCCGTGAAGTATACGTCTGGAGTGAAGTATGAGGGATGGGCAGAACCACGCCCAGCGCGGTGCCAGGCAGTCAGCGCAACACGGCGAAAGCGAAGCTAGTCGGCGCGACTGAATTTGTTGTCGAGACGGCCCAATGTGTAGGTTTCGTATGGCACGGAGGCAGGAGGCCCGGGGGCGAGATGTACGACCGGCGGCACGCTGAGCTCTGCCACCATGGAGGTGGCCGTGAAGGAGCTCTTGGGTCCATCGCGCATCACGCAGACCGATGAGCTTGGATCGCCGAGAATCGCCTCGACAGCCTCCACCGTGATGTCCGAGCCCGGCAGCCGCAAGGTCCCGAGCGACGGCCGCAAACCGAATCCTTGAGTCTGAGGTCGCCTCGTCAGCTCCGGTCTTGCCGCTCGACTCAGGTGTTCGAGCCGGCGCCGGCTCGAAGTCATAGTTCACCACCGGATGGTTCGTATGGTAGAGCCGGCCGGGCATGGGGATGAACCGCACGCACTGTTTGGCCGAGCACTCTAGGGAAGTGATGCCCTTGGGATCGCCGATCATATAGTTCTGGCCGGACGCGTGACGAAAGGACTTCACCCGGCTGACGGCCTTCCACCGGCGCGGCTGTTCGAGAATGGATCTTACGATGAACGCCACCGGCAGGCCGTCGCGGCTTGACTTCAGCTGGCTCAGGGTGTTGCAGCATACGCCGACACCGTGTCCGTTGACGCCCATGGCGCCGATCACGCCGGCTACGGTCCAGACGCAGTCCGATACCTCCGAGCCGCGAGGCGTTCATGAAGAGGAGCGTCTGGCTGCCGTCGTAGAACTTTGGAATATCCATGTTCTGGGCCAAGATAGGCGGACCGACCTTCCTGGCGGACTATTCCCAAGGCTGTGCAATGATCGATTCCAGATTCGTCGGAGGGGGCTAGGCCCGGAGGTTCGCTCGACGATCCATCCGAGCTGCCGGCTCCGCCCCCGGTCTCTGAACGTTGAACATTGGAGGTTAAACCTTCAGCGTCGTGCTTTGAACTTTGAACTTGAGCTCTCGTCGCAACTGTGCCGTGAAAATCCACTGTTCGTCGATGAGCTGATAGGCGTAGACATCCCGGAAACTTTGATCGGCGCCCTCGGCGATGCCGCGTACCTCCTCCAGGAGATGGGGAGCCCATCGATCGATCGCCGGCACGAAGTTGGTCTCTTCGACGAACCGGTCCAGATACGTTTCCGCGGTCAGGCCGGATTCGCGCGCAAGAGCCTCCTTCCAGCGTCCCATCGTCTCCCCGATGACGTCCCGAAGCTCTTCCCCATGCATGCGGCCCATCTCCCGGGCGCCGCCGCTCAAAACCACAGTTCTGAAAGAACGAACGTCAACGGCCATTACTCAGTCATCGCCTTCCCGACCCCAGTTTGGATGGGCTGAACCGGTACCGGGCTCCTTGGCCGTGCCGTGCTTCATTGGCTGAATGCCCACGCGACCATCAGGGCAAATTCTTCTTTCCAGAACGCGTCGCCGTGCGACCCGCGCCGCTCAGTCATGACGACGTCCGCATGTGCGTCGCGCAGCGCGCCCGCCCACCGAGCCGCATTCTTGAGGAAGAACGGCTCTGCGTGCCGGCGACCAGGTACGTGCGCGGGATCGAGCTCGGCAGTACAGCAGGCGGACGATAACCGCCGCCCGGTGACGCGCAGAAGATCGCACCGTAGACATCCGGATGCCGGAGGCCCAGGGCAAGCGCGAGCTCTCCGCCCGCCGAGACACCAAACACCGCGGTACGGCCGACGGGCAGCGCGACTCCGAAACGCGTCTGCGTCCAGCTGGTGACGTCCTCGACGAAGAACCTCTCGTGCGCCGCGAACCGTTCTGGTTCAAAGTCCGGCGAGTACTCATGGAGCCGCAGCATTTCATCGTCCAGACGATGTGTACCGACGATCATCGTGGGCGGTACGCCGGCCGCCTCAAGAACCTCGCCCCACTGCGAAATGAGCTGGCCGTCACCGGCGAACACGACTGCCTCGGGCGACTCGGTCGGCACATAGACCGTGACCTCCCGGCCGCCGTCATAAGCAAGCTTCTCAGTGATAAGCTTTCCTGTGATGGAAATGGTTGATGGCTCCTCCACAGTAGTAGTCAGCCGTAACGGGTGATTAAGCCGAAGGCCGATCGAGATCGAGATACTCTTCCTCGTTCGGCACGCCGTGCACGATAATCGCGCTTGCCATATCTGGATTGTAAAGAGGCGGCTGGGCGTTCTGGAAGCGGAAGTTCCCTCCCGTATGTCGGCGATTGAGGCTGGCCAAGGCCGCAACCATTTGTTTCGTCTGCTGTTTGGCGACAATGGCAGCCGCCGCCGGGAGGGGCCAGTGTACGCGCAACCGCCTGCGCCTCGGTGCCCCAGAGGGGAGCGCGGAGGTCGACAGCCCGGGAGTACATCTTCTAGTGCTCGACACGTCACTGACGATGATCAGCGCAGTATGAGGTGACAACGTCGATGCAGTCATGACGGTGACACCTGATGTTCGAGCGCTGATTCGAGTTCTAGTGTCCGGTCATATGCCGCGCGCACAGCGTCGCTGAGTACAGTGCGGAGCTGCCCTCGCTCAAGCTCATATAGCGCTGCGGCAGATGTTCCGCCAGGCGACGTCACCATGTCACGGAGCTCGGCAAAGTGACGATTGCTTCCGCGGGCAAACGCCGCCGATCCTTCCACGGTCTCGAGCACGAGCTGGCGCGCGACACGCCGTGGAAACCCGAGGTGCACCGCTGCGTCAGTCAACGCCTCAAGGAAGAGAAAGAGATACGTGGGTCCGGTACCACTGATCGCCGTCGCCATAGAAACGAGTCGTTCATCGTCCACCTCAAGCTCGTGTCCGAGCGTTGCAAGCAACATTTGGGTGTGGAGTCGTGCGGCTGCCTTCACATCCGCTGTCGCGTACCAGACCGTAACGCCCTTTCCGATCTGTGCGGGTGTGTTTGGCATGCAGCGCACCACCGCAGTGTGAGAGAGCCCCTTGGAAAGAATTGCGGTTGATGCGCCGGCAACGACGCTGATGACGGTTTGCGTATCGCGGAGGTTGCCGGAAAGCTCGGCCATGAGGTGATGAAGCGTTTGTGGTTTGACGGCGATCAACACGATGTCTGCGTCGGCGACGGCCTGAACGTTGCTCGCAACCGTCTGGACTCCATAACGATCGCTCAACTCCTCCATTCGCTCATTCCGCGGGTGACTGCACACAATCTGAGTGCCCTGCAGCAATGCATGGTCAAGAACGCAAGAAATGATTGCTTCGGCCATAACTCCGGAGCCCACGATTCCTACGCGCAAAATCGGCGGGCAGTGAGACAGCGGAATCTGCCGCGCCAGCAGTAACCCCGGGTTTATCGTGTTTGTCCATTGCCCCATGCCTCCAGTTGATGGGTTGTCAGCTCGCGAAGACCTTGGGAGCTTGGGCACGCGGGCGTTGTGTTGATGTCGGCTGCCTCGATTATGATCTCCCTGTCCGCATCTGCAAGGCAACACGCAGCGGTCGACATCAGACTTGTGTGACGACACGCTTAGGTTTGGCGGCCCACTCGCAGCGCAAGACCCAAGAAACTCAGGTTGGTCGTCGGCTGTCTAGTGTTACGAGCCGACGGGCTCAAGTGATCCTTCGAGCAGGAGCCGTCGGGTGTCAGTTCGCTTGAGATGCGTGCTCAGTATGCAGGGGCATTCACGTACCAAATTGTTCGGTGGGCGTCTTGCGAGAGGTTGCCATGCCGTAAATGGAGCTTCGTGATCGTCCACGTGCGGGGATTGACAACCCAGGGCGAGTAGTTGCGCCCGATTAGCCAGATCCTGCCCCGGCGGTCGACAAACGGCTGGCGGTCACCTTGAAAAGCTCGGTGAGACCACCACACGCGATGTTGGACAAACCGACCATGGACAAACCCAACCAGAGTGAGCTGCTCAGCGTGTCTGTGCTTGGGGTGGTGGTTGTACCCTCGCCCCAGTACCACAGCCCATACGGCCCCATGCGGGCCTGTCGTCATGGGCGTGTTGTAGTAGAAGCCGCCGATGGGTCGAAGGTGCAGGCTTCGAGGTATACGAAAGGTCGTGAAATGGCGCGTCCTCAGGTTGTACTCAAGGAGCTCGGGTCCGCTGCATCTGTGCCGGCCCCCTCGATTGCGGCAGCGAGTGTACGGATCCAACGCCCACAGATGGACGCCATATAACGCCACACCTGTAAGCGGCCCTGACGCAGGCGCGTGGACAACCCGCTCCACTCCGGTCTTGGGACTCATCAAAAAGAGAGCCGCCCATCCCTTGGGCGTAATCAGCGGGAGCCCGGGGGCATGATGGTGACGAAGGTACGCTCCACCAACGTCTATCCACCCACAGTCGTAGCGGTAGCTTACTCGCCAGCCGGCAACCCACGCATCTCCATCGCTATTGACAACCAGACCGTTGGACTGGCCGCGCACGAATGTCCACTTCTTTAGGCTTCCGCCCTTCTGACCTGGCTTCCACGTAAATCCTGTGTGGAAGACGTTGACGCATCCCATGTTGCCTCCCCACGTCCAGAGAGTTGGCCCCTTTCCGGCAGCGCTGACACCGCAGTCGTTGCAAAATGTCCCCAGTCCTGGCAGAAATCGATGCCTGACTGGATCGTATCTGATAGCGAAGTCGAACCCACTCTCCGCGATCAGACCATTTCGTAGGAAGAGTATCTTGCTGCCTCGAAAGTTTGAGCGCTCCGGCCAGCCTCTTGGAGGAAGGGGAACGCTTATCTCATGGACACCCATAGGCCCGATGATCGGGGGATACCCGTATTTGGCGCTGAGCTGCGTACTACCGGGGGCAGACCCGAGCGTTGGGAGCAACGCAAGAACAAATAACCATCGCAACTTCCGCAAAACCACCCCGATGCGCCATGTATTCAAGGACGAGCACTTCGATCATAGGTGATGCTTCACCGATAAGTGGAAGAGGGGCAGACCCATTGCCGAGCGACTTGGGTTTGACCTAGAACATCTAGCACGAGCACATCGTGGACCGCCAGGTTCAGCTGAAACAATATGAAGGTGATGCAGGCCCCCACCTTTGAGTGCTGAGCGGCGGCGACACCCCCGCTTCCCATCGGCCCTGCAAGAAATCTCGTTGCGATCCTCCGCCTCCATCGTCCATAGTTGAGCAGAAGGGGTCCCTAGGACGAGGATTGCGGAACCGGAGGTGTCGGCAGTGGGCAGTCCTCGGCGTGTTGTCGCGTTCGCGTCTGCATGTGCGCTGGTCGTAGTTCTCCTCATCCCAGGACTCAGTCTTTCCAGATCTGCTTGGGCGACGGAGACGACTCATGAGCGTGCGTCTCCCGCGAGGACTCACGTCACCCTATATTTCCGGGAAGGGGACGGGGTTGTCGACACCGGCGTGGTCAAGGCCGGTGGACACGAGTGGCTGGCGACCGACGTCGTTCCCGCCATCTGGTTTGGCTCCCTGCCAGCGAGCATCATCCAGCCAATTCAACAGGTAGTCCGAATCTACGAATGGGTTGGAGGAAAGTGGCTCCAGCGGGGCATGGTGAAGAGCAAGCGAATTTCGGCGGTGCAGATGGGGGGATTTTGCAAGATTCCCTACGGGCTGCCAGGTCCGCAGGACTGTTTTCGCAGTGCGTTGCTAACGGGAGGAAAGACGCCTGACTTTGTGACATCCTGGTGCTGCGGTGCCGACAGTCCACCCACATTCAGCGTGATCGGCGATGTACATGGCCGGTGGAAGGCCATTCCGTTCGACACGGGGGGTAACCTTCAGGAAGGCGGCGAGCTGACCGTCTGGGGCTGGGTCCATCCTCACGCGGTTGCGGTCGGTGGGAATAGCTGTGGTTGTGCGGACGGTGTGGAGAGCGAGACCTGGTTCCGCTTTGCCGGACAATCGTTCGTGCCAACCAACCCGCCGGGTCGTGTGCCCGCCTGCACGTCTTCCGCTCTGTTACGAGCAGGACCGATCTACTCAGGCAAAGTCGACAACATAATTCCTGGCACTCTACCCGGATGGTTCAGGGCAGGACATCACGCCTGCCTTGATGGCTGGGCCTTGGCCTCGGTCGGCCGGCACAGGTTCGTTCTATTCATGGCGGGCCAGTTGTCTCCCTATGTCCACCGCGTTGGATGGTTGCGGGTTGGAGTTGGCTCGTGGAGCGCCCTCCAGAACGAGTCCATAGCCGTCCCAGCGATTGTTGTCCGTCGATTGGGAGCAGCGGTGACCAAGCGACTAGTCTCTCGTTCGGCGGAGGTCGTTCACTCTTCAGCAAAGCGGAGGCCTCAGCGCAGTGGGCCTGGCTACGGACCGCTCGTAAGAACCCAAATCCTCCCCGCATCGAGCTTCGCAGAGGGGACTGGAACAACGCACCATGACACGTGGATGGTGGTCGCGATGGGGCGGTGGGAGCCGGCTCCGGGGACCTCTCAGACTATTTCGGTGGACGTCTACAGAATGACCAGAACCCGTTGGGCTCTGACGACGCGGCTCAAAGTCCGGATCCCGTCGCCGATGGGCCAAGACGCGGTGTCGTACGTAGAGTCTCTCCCTAAAGCGCCGTCATGGGCTCCGACATTCGTTGTGGCGCCATCGCCCGGCGACCCCAATTGGATGATGAGCATCGGCCGCACGAACGGACGGTGGCATGTGATGCAGTTCTATGGTTCGGGCTCGAGCAAGGGGGTCGTCGAAGCCCCCGACGAATTCGACAACTTCTGGTATCCGAAGCACCGTGCCGGCGCGGCATATGTAACGGGACACGTTAAGGGCCTCTTCCGAATAGACCGTGGTCGATGGGTCATGTATGCGAAAGTTGCCGATCCCCCCTGCACGCTCCGGGCACTTCGCGCCCAGATGTACTCCCGCCACACGAGGCTCCAAGGGGCGTCTGTGCGTATGGTTGGGCAGTTGCAGTCGCCCGTCGCAACGGAGCCAGAGAATTCGTCGATTTTTCAAGCGACCAGGATCCTTTCGACAGTTGGGCGTGGGGCCAAGAGGACGGTCCCCCCGAGAGATTGAAACAGGCCGAGCGCGACCTAGCCGGTGACTACTTCGCGCCGCGCTGGCTCATTGCTCGAATGCTGCGAATGCTCTCAAATGGGATAGAGAAATCGCCGCAGGTCCCGAGGAAGCGCTGAGTGGACCGTGTGTTCTCGCTTTCGTCCCACAGAGCACGTCGGCCCGGATTAGTGTCACAGACGGTGGCAATCTCGCCAACCTCGGAGCGCTGTGCGTGAGCGCTTTCCCCACGGAGCGCGCCCTGTATGGTGTTTCCTTGCTTCGGCCCGACGGGCAAACGGAAGCTGTCCGGATCATGGAGACCACTACATCTACCTCTTCCGATAGACGGGTCGCTCTACGTTTCACATGACCCGATGACGCAGCGCGATGCAGCTGACCGAATGGACGCGCTATGTGCGCAGGAAGGATGAAAAACACGTGGCGAATCAGCAGTCCACCCACGTATACGAGAATCTCCGCACGGTCGCAGGTCTGGTCCCTCAGGCTTTGACCTCGATTCAGGAGGTACGCGCCGGCCTCGTGGCCTGTTGGCCCACAAGGCCGAGTCTGCGCTCACTTTCGGCTGACGACTATACACTTTTCAAGTCAGGAATGCGCCTCGTCGACAAGAGCCGATGGGACGTGGGAACGCTAATCACGGTCGTTGAGGCTGCAGCCTGCACGCTCGACGCCCACAGCGTTGAGCCGCCGACGGACATTGAACTGCCGGCGTGGGATCATTACGGCCGGGTTGACCCTGAAGCACAGCTGGCTCCGGCGCCCATCGACAGCAAAGTTCTGCAATCTGCGATCAAGACTGCGGAGGAAAGCAAGAACGCTATCGAACGTCAACTCGACGAGATCGAGCGCGTTGCTCCACCTGAGGCATGGCTGCCGATGTGGGGTGTCGACGACGCTCGAGCATTCATCCACCGTGGTGAGCCCAAGTGGAGGCGTTCACGGCAGGGTGCGCCGCACGAGTACCGAGTTCGGCGACGGGAACCAAGTTGGGCGCCACAATTTGTTGCCTTCGCGCAACTAATACAAAGCAAGGGCGTTCTGAAAACCTGGGGCGGTGACCTCCACTCGTATCTGGAGGTCGATGGACACGACTATTGGACAATGGGTGCAAGGGTTGTTGAAACGACGGTGATCAATCGCGGAGAGATTGGTGCACCGTCTGCCGCCCAGCCCTTATCGTCGCTCTCCGAGGCCAAACTTCGTGGGGCCGTCATACGGGCGCTCGAATACAGACGGGAAAGTGTCGGCTACGAGTCAGCGCTTCGTCACGGCCTCGGAGAGCGCTTGCGTCAGTTGCTGTCGCCCGCGAGGCAGTCGAAGTAATTGGGAGCGCGAGCGATTCGTCAGTTGGTCGTTTGTTCAATCACTGGCTGAAATACTGGCGGGAGCGGTGGGACTCGAACCCACGACCCTCGGTTTAGAAGACCGATGCTCTATCCACTGAGCTACGCCCCCACATTGGAGTTTACGTCCAAGGGCCAGCGATTCAAGTTGAATCGAATGACCGCGAAGGCCATTGTGCTGCCTTAGCGGAAAGAAACAGGCGCTAGCGGCCTACTTCGTCAGGATGGTGTCGACCAGGCCGTACTCTCTGGCCTCCTCTGCCGTCATGAAACGGTCTCGCTGGAAGTCGCGCTCGAGCTGCTCCATGGTCTGGCCCGTGTAGTCGGACATCAGCCGGTTGCCGCGGTCCTGAAGCTGCAGGATGAATTGGACCTGGATCTCGATGTCGGGCGCCGAGCCGCTGATACCCTCCCCGCCGATCCCAGCCGGGTGGAAGTGGATTGTGGCATTGGGAAGGGCGTGCCGTTTGCCCTTGGATCCGGCCGCCAGAAGCAGGGTCCCCATGCTCGCCGTCTGCCCAAGCGCAATCGTCGAGACGTCTGGTCGACGTACCTCATGGTGTCGTGGATGGCCATTCCGGCAGTAACCGATCCGCCCGGACTCATGATGTAGAGGCTAATGTCCCGCTCCGGATCCTCCGATTGGAGGAAGAGGAGCTGGGCGATCACGAGGCTGGCCAGCGCGTCGGTCACCGGACGGTTGATGAAGATGATGCGCTCCTTGAGGAGTCGCGAGTAGATGTCGAAGGCCCGTTCGCCACGGGACGTCTCTTCGACGACAGTTGGTACGAGTACGCTGCGGTCCATATCCCTCACTTGTGCTCTGACTACCTCAGCCTATCAACCGGCAATCTTGAATCTGGCCGCGGCGGCGGTCCAAACCCTTCGCGGTCGAAGAGCCCGACACCCTTATGCCTGCCGGCTAAGCGTACTCACGCTCCTTCTCCTCAAGAGCCTCGTCGAGGAGATGACGGTACGTCGTGTACCGTGACCCGCTGATCGACCCAGCCTCGAGGGCTGCCAGCACCGCACAACCAATCTCATCACGGTGGAGGCAGTTGCCGAACGGCACTCCCGAGCAAATGGTCGGAACTCGAGGAAGAGCCAATCGACATCCTCCGGCGGCATGTCGGCAAGCGCCAGCGACCTCAATCCTGGAGTGTCCGCGACGTACGAGCCAGGTCCGATGGGCAGGAGCTCCGACGCCACCGTCGTGTGTTTTCCCTTGTTGGTGGCCTCACTGACCTCACCGGTCTTGAGCGTGAGACCCGGCTTGATGGCATTCAGTATGCTCGACTTTCCTGCGCCCGATGGCCCTACCAAGGCGACATATCCCTCGAGATGTCGCCTGATTTGCTCGATGCCGACCTGCAGCTTTGCGCTGCACGCGATGACGGGGTAACCGATATCCGTGTACTGCTGAACCAGACTCTCCAATTCTTCCGGGTCCGCCAGATCGATCTTGTTGATCACAACCACAGGTGGGATCTCCGCCTGCTCCGCGATCGCCAGTAGCCGGTCGAGACGTCCGGCGTTGAAGTCCGGCTGCCGCATGGATGAACGATCAGGACCACATCGAGATTGGCAGCAAGTACGTCTCGAAGCCCTGGCCGACCCGGCGCCTGCCGGCTCAGCTCGTTCTCCCGCTCGCAAACCTCTTCGATGACGCCCGATTTTCCGTCTTGGTCGGCGCAGCCGTACTCGATCGCCGATGACCGCGATGGTGGTCGTTTCTCTCGCACCTTTGATCCGCTTGCGGAGGTTGACGGAAACCATGCGGCCATCCTTCAGCAGTACCTGACAGAATCCAGCTTCCGACCGAAATACCGTTCCTTCGAAGGCGGTCCGCTGCCGACCCTTAACGGAGCCACCGACCCGAACGGAGGTCGTCGAGGAGGGTGTTACGACGCTGCTCCAGGCGTGAAGAGCATCCAGTTTCTCCCTCTTCTTGGATCCCGGCTGTTAGGTGCGCCAACTTCATCCTCCGGCCGTCCACTCCTGAAAAGACCTTGGTCCATTCGTGGGAAAGGCGGAACGAACGGTGGCGAGCGGCTTCGCCGCCTCCCGAATGCGGGAGTGAGACTCCACTATTTCCAGGGGAATCAGGAACCATCTTCCCGGAGTCAAGGGGATGGTGCCGGACGTCCGCCCTTTGAAGATCATATCCGGCAGCAAGGTATTCACGTAGTAGCAGCGATCATCGGTACTGCCACCCGGTACGGCAGGCAGCAGCCGCCGAAGCTCTTCTTCCGTCAGTCCAAATGACCTTAACCAGTCAAAGTGCAAGATCCTGCCCCTTACCCGACTCACTCTGAGATGCTATTGCCGGCTCCTCTTTCAGGTTAGGTGATGCCGCTCCCTGTACCGGCTTCTGCCGCCTCCGAGGCCTTGATCTCCTCAGGCGAACATGCGCCCAGCGGCGTGCTCCCACGGCTGAGAGTGCCAGTGCCAGGACGAACCAGACGATGAACGACAGGCGATCCGACCAGTAGGGCCACGCATAGGTCAGGCTGGCCATCGCACCGACCGTCCCCACGATCAAGCAGAGGAGTGCCATGCCCAGGGATTCCCGCGGGCATGGCCAATCAGAGCGCGTATCATGCCAGATCCATGCTCTGCTGGACGGGTTGACCGGCGGGCCAGGCCGAGCGGGGATCGACCGAGGGAAGGCGTAGCCGGCCCTTGAGATCCGCCACGGAACCGGGGGAGTGGCCGGCATAGTGGTTATTCATGAATCCGTAGATCCGCTGGACCTGCCTTGCAACGCGCTCCAGCCGCTCCGCCCAGGCGTCGATATCCTCTGATCGATCGATCTGAATGCGGTCGAGACGCTTGATGTCCTCACGGTTTCCAAGCCAGCGTACGTAGGTGAAGTCGGTGGTCACCGTGGTGTCCTGCGGCATGTAGTGCAGATCGATTACCGTCCAAGCCAGGCGCCGCTCCTCCAATATGGTCCGCGTCTCGGTGCAGTAGGCAGGGATGCCCGCAACTTGACAGCGTACCGGAACTCATCAGGCAGGAGGGGTAGGAATTCCTCAAGAGTGCACGCTCTCCATAGTCGAAGCTCGGTGGCAGCTGGATGAGAATCGGGCCAAGCTTTGCCCCGAGAGGCTCCATCGCTTCCAGAAACTCCAGCAGGTCGTGACCGGCGTCGTGCAGCTTGCGGTCGTGCGTAATGGTGCGTGGCATTTTGGCCGCAAACTCGAACCCGGAAGGGGTCGCGGCGTCCCATGCCCTGACCGTATCCGGCTTGGGCGGACCATAAAACGTCGTGTCGATCTCCACCACGTCGAAAATCCGCGAGTAGAAGGGTAGGAT
>CAWCYJ010000017.1:0-13237 GCA_963799725.1 uncultured Pseudomonadota bacterium | reverse complement strand
TGTTGAGGCATCCCGCCACACCGGCTTTGTCGCCGCGACGGCGGTAGATATCTAGCGCCTGGGAGGCATACGTTTCCGCCGCCTCGTTGTCACCCTGCCTTCGCGCGAGATACGCGGCCTTCACGAGAACGGCGGCTCGCTGCAGCTCCTCGACCAGAAAGCTTTCCCTTTCAGCAATATCCAAGGCCCGCGCATAGTGCTCGCGAGCCGCCTTCCAGTCAAAAGCGCGCTCAGCAGCATCACCGGCCTGGTGGAGGTATCGAAAGGCGCGGGCGGCATGTTGACGTCGAGCGTGCCGGAAGTGATACGCCAGATCCGCTACGTGGGACTCGATCTCCCGCGAATACAAAGTCTCCAGAGCCAATCCCGCCTGCCCGTGGAGAAGGTTGCGGCGGCTCGGCTCGATGCTGTTGTAAATCGTTTCCCACACCAAAGGATGCGAGAAAGCATAGCCGCTGGTTGTTTCCACCAGGAGCACCGATTCCAGGGCTTCGTCCAAGGCGCTAAAGAGCATCTCTTCCTCTGCTTGCCATATCGCCGCCAGCGCCGGATAGGGAAACTCCCGGCCAAATACCGCAGCGGTGGTCAGCGCTCCGCGAGCCGGCAGAGAGAGCCGCCCAAGTCTCTGCAATATGGCAGACTCCACCGCTCTCGGTAGGCCGGGATTATGCTCCTCATCAACATCCAACGCCCCATCCCGCCATTCGAGGGCGTGCTGTGACCTTAGCAACCGAACCGTCTCTAGGGCGAACAACGGATTTCCCACCGACCTTTGCGTAAGCAAGTGGGCCACGCGGAAGGATACGGCCTCTCCGAGCTCAGCAGCCGCCAGCGCCGCCACTTCCTCCTCATCGAGCGGGCCGATTGAAATCGTAAGGACCCGGTCCATGAGCCTCGTGTCGTCGACGAGCGTGGACCTAAATGTGGCAATCTCGGTGTTCTGTTTCAAATCAGGTGTTCGGCAACTGCTCAGAATGAGGAGTTGCGCCAGGTCGTCCGCCTTCTCCGAATCGTCTGCGGATCGTGCGTCACGGCCGAATCGTCGAATGAGGGAAGTGATGAGCCCAAGAGTTTCCGCATCCGCCCACTGGAGGTCCTCGAGGATGAGCACTATGGGTTGCCGCTCAGCCAGCCGTTCCAAGAGCTGGGTTATGGCAGACGATATACGTAGCCTGCCCGCCGACTGATTCAGTAGACCGGGAGCGGGGGCGTCCAGTTTGAGGTGACGGATTTTTCGCAACTGCGGGATAACATCAATCAGGTCGCTGGCCAAGTCGGAGAGAATCGCGGTGGTCTCCTCCGGCGACAGCACTTGAGCGACATCGAACAGGGCATCACGGAAGAGGCCAAAGGGTGAGGCCGCCTCCCCTTGATAGGCGCCCGCAGCGAGCGTTAGCCATCCAATCTTGCGAAGGCGCTCCGCCACTTCCGAAAATAGCCGGGTCTTACCCATACCCGCCTCGGCCTCGAAAAGGACGAGGGCAGAGGGATGATTCTTGGCAGCTTGCCCCAATACGGCATCCAACTCGTTGAGACGGCCTATCAGAGGGGGTTCGGAGGGCAAGGGATAAGACGGAACGATTGCGAGCCGTTTCGGTCTCCTCGCGCTTCGGGGGGGTTCGGGTTGTGACGATTCCGGTTCCTCCATCCTCAGCCGTGCGGCGATGTTGCGCGTAGCGGGCAATGGTTCCTCACCCAGCTCCTCGGCCAGCCGCTTCTCGAACTGGATGAAGGCCTGAAGCCCTTCCCGACGCTGGCCGGCCTGCTCCAGAGACAGGAGAAGGTCCTGCTGCGCTTCTTCGTCCAACGGATCCTCGGTGACGGTTCGAGCCGCCCACATCACCGCTTCGTCCGGTCTTCCCTCGCCACGCAGGAGCCGCACAAGGCGGCGGCATGCTTCTCGAGCCTCGTGGCTCAACCGCTCACGGAGCCGGATCGCCCACTCCTCATACCGGGCCTCAGGTAACGGCTCTCCACGATGGAGCGATGCGGCGTGCTCTAACAGCTGAATCGCACGACTGTTATTGCCGGGTCCGGCAATCTGAAGGGCTTCACCAAGAAGGCTCTCGAAAATGTCCACGTCGATCTGCCAGTCGATTTCATCGTTGAGGGACGTCCAGTGGCGTCCTGAGATGATGGGCGGTGGATCCTCTCCTAGGAGGCGTCGAACCAAATAGAGCGAGTGTCGGAGGTTGCTGGCGCCGGCGCTGGGCGTGGCGTCCGGCCATAGAGCGGTGATCACCTCTTCACGCGGTCTCCGATGTTCATGGCTCACCGCCAACAGCTGCAATAGCCGGGTGGCTCGGGATGGCCACCTGCCTATGTCCAGGGGCACGCCGTCCCGTTCAATAGTCAACGGCCCGAGAACCGACAGTCCGTAGCACTTGGCAGAGCTGTCCGCGGATCGGAGCGATTCGACAGTCATTAGGCGGGCACGCTCACTTTTGCCGGACGCCGGGAAGCGCGTTGTCTCCGCAGGACTGCGCACCTTTTCCCCTTCACCCTCTCACCCGCCGAGGCCCTTAAACGGTTTGTAAACGCCCCGGATCATACGATCTTGTCATGAACCGTGCCCAATTGGACACCGAGAGTGGGCTCTACTCCCACCTCGGCAGCCGAAACACCACCTGGGACCGAATGTGTGCCGATTTCCAGTCCACACTCCTCGGTCCGCTCCTTCTTATAGGCGAACAGAATGGTTTGTTCCAAATAATGTCAAATCGCGGTTTTATAACCGCGGAGGAGCTGGGGCGCGAGACGGGGCAGTCCTGTCGCTACCTGCGGGAATGGCTATCGGCCCTGGCCTGTGCCGGCTACCTCCTATACGACCCATCGAGAGACGCCTTTGCGATCGCATCCGAGAGTCATGCAGAAACACTGCGCGAGGCGGCCCGGCTTCATTCGGTTCTACCGGCCCTCTACGCAAACGCGTCCGCCGTCGGAGCGGCGTTCGGACGCGGAACGGGGGTTCCGCACTCCCTCTTCGCGTCAGACTTCCTACGGGCATTCGATGCTCTAACCCGTCCGCTGTACGAAGCCTGCCTGACCCGGCAGTGGCTGCAGGCGGTCCCGCATCTGTGCGCGGCGCTGGGCACAGGAGGCCGCATAGCCGACGTCGGGTGTGGGTTCGGGGGTGCGGCGCTGGCGATGGCGGCGGCGTATCCAGAGGCCGAGGTCTGCGGCTTCGATTGTTCTCAGATAGCAGTCGATGCCTGTATGGAGGAAGCGCGAGACCTCGGATTGCGCAACCGCACGCGCTTCAGCCTGCTCGACGTCAGCCAGGGCCTGCCCGAGAGATATGACCTCATCACGGGCCTCCTCACAATCCATTCGATGGTTGATCCCTACTCAGCACTCTCCGCCATTCGGGAGGCGCTTCAGCCGCGCGGTGTATTCGTTTGGGTCGAGTTGAAGGTAGCTGACCGATTGGAAGACAACCTGCGTGAAACCCCCGAATTGGCGCAATTCGCCTACAGTCTGGGTACGCTCTACGGACTCACCGTCTCGCTGGCAGAGGGTGGCGCGGGACTAGGGATGGCATTGGGGCCCGAGAGGGTCCGCAACATGGGCCATCAGGCAGGGTTCCGTTCGATCAGCGAGATGCCGGCTTCCGGATCGCCCTGCGCAGTGTATGCCCTTGGAGCCTGATTGCGGCACCGGCGCGACTGGGATTGAGGTTGGGTGTCCGTAAACGGTTTGTAAACACTTTTCCTTGTAGTCTGACTTCGAGTCCGAGGCACATGCCTCAGGAAATATTCGTCAGTTAACCGTAGTGAACCATAAAGGGGAGGAAGCAAGCGTCGTGCATTCCCAGATTTCTCGCTATCGCAGCATCAGCGCTCTGCTGGCCGTGCTAATCGCGGTCAGTGTCATCATCGGGAACCCCGGCCTGAGCGCTGCCTCGGCAGCCACCGTCTCAACCCATTCACCGAGCGGGCATTCTCAGACCCTGCATCGGCAGCATCGCTCCCGCTTCCGATTGACAGTTGACAAGACGCGGGTGCGGGCGCTGGGGCGGAAACGAGAGCGCCTCGTTGAAAGGCAAGCCGCGGCTGAACACAACCGCTTCAGGCACTGGCGGGGTGAGGCCGAAGGTTATCGTCGTGGATTCATCAAAGCGCTTCACCTCCAGCGAATGACGGCGCCAGCACCCCAAAGGCAGGTAGCGTCTCGCCAGAGGCATAGCAGGGTTACCCGGTGGAAGCCGTCACGACCACTCTGGGCTGGCGAGAGCCGGGGACTTCGGCCGGGCGCTCTGCTCACACCTCCAGCAAGCAGATCCTCCTCCAGGACGACTAAGCACACAGTCCTGGCAGTTCCATTTGCCATGCGCAACAGCTTAGCTCTCACCCTTCAAGAGGGTAGGGTCATCGAACGGTCCACACCGGCCTGCGGCCAGTATCCAAGCGGCACCACCATCTCGACCTCGGTTGCCTGGAAGACAAACTGCAGTCCGTACGTCGTGAGCGGCACTGTGACCGTGACGAAGGGCGGCAGGCTGACCATTCAGGGTGGTGTGACGGTTGAGACGGCGGGCGCGGCATTCCAGGTTCAGAGCGGCGGCGTGCTGAACGCCACCGGCACGGTGGTGAGCGGAGCCACCAAGGCCGTTACCTTCACAAGTGCCGCCGGGAAGCCCGCTCCAGGTGACTGGGGCGGCATCGACTACCAACCCGGCAGCTCCGGCTCCATTTCCTCCGCCTCCATCAACTATGCCGGCGCCAGTATGCTTAACTCCTACTGTGGAGCCCTCTACAACAACTGCGGCACCAACGCCGCCCTCCTGATCGAGGAACCAAGTAGCGTTCATGTCACCAACTCCACCTTCGGGAATATCGAGAATAACGGTGTCGAGGTCACCGGATCCGGGGGCGCTCCGGTCGTGACCGGCGACGCCTTCACCTATTGCTCCACCTGCTTCAAAGACAGCAAGGGCAATCCAGTTCCCAATGGTGGAGCCGCCGTTCGCTTCGACTTCGTACCCGGCCACCTTGCCACCGTCACAAGTAAGGGAACGACCCCCTGGCTGAGCGGTCTCAGCTCCTTCGGCTTTCGGTACAACGGAGTCGATATTGTTTCAGGCACGTATGCGGACACCGGTGTCTGGCCCAACCCAGGCATCCCGTACGGTTTCGATAACACCATTACCATTTCCGGCAAACTTACCGTCGGCGGCGGCAGCACCCTGCAGATGGCCGAGAGGCGGGCAATATGCTGTCCAAAACGGTGGCGCGCTCAAGGTCGCCGGCACCGGGACCACCCCCACCACCTCCGTCGTCTTCACCAGTGCTCAGTCCCATCCTGCTCCCGGCGACTGGGGTGGCATCGACTACCAACCCGGCAGTTCCGGCTCCATCTCCTACACCTCCCTCGACTATGCCGGCGCCCCGATGCTCAACTCCCACTGTGGCGCCCTCACAACAACTGCGGCACCAACGCTGCCCTCCTTATCGAAGGAGCCAACAGTCCCAACGTCAGCGTCGTCCACTCTCACATCGAGAACTCCGCCGCCAACGGTATCGAGGTCACGAGCGAGGCCAATCCCGCCCTGCGCCGACACCTTCGGCTACTGCGGCAAGGCCGATCCAGCCTGCCCCGCCAAGCATCCCACCAATGGCGGCACCGCCCTCCAGTTCGACTCCCCGCCCCTGACCCTGGCTCAGGACAGCGGACTGGCGATGACGCGGCTACGCCTACAACGCCGTTGGAATCGGATCCGGCGCCATCCCGAGCCGCAGTCCGGAACGACCTCGGGTACCTGGAAGAACGCCGGGGCCTCCGTGCCTCTGCGAATCGAGAACGGCTTCGAAGTATCGCCCAACGTCCACCTCACAATTGCTCCCAATACCACCATTCCCTTTGCCGCCGGCAACATCCAGATCGACGGCAAGAGGGTCCCTCACCCTCGGCTCCGGGACCAGCTCGCTATGACCGGCACTGCCATCGCCGTCCTCGCAAACGGCCTGCTGAATCTCTCCGGCAGTTCCCTTGCCCCTGTGACCCTCACAAGTGCCGCCGGGAAGCCCGCTCCAGGTGACTGGGGCGGCATCGACTACCAACCCGGCAGCTCCGGCTCCATTTCCTCCGCCTCCATCAACTATGCCGGCGCCAGCATGCTTAACTCCTACTGTGGAGCCCTCTACAACAACTGCGGCACCAACGCCGCCCTCCTGATCGAGGAACCAAGTAGCGTTCATGTCACCAACTCCACCTTCGGGAATATCGAGAATAACGGTGTCGAGGTCACCGGATCCGGGGGCGCTCCGGTCGTGACCGGCGACGCCTTCACCTATTGCTCCACCTGCTTTAAAGACAGCAAGGGCAATCCAGTTCCCAATGGTGGAGCCGCCGTTCGCTTCGACTTCGTACCCGGCCACCTTGCCACCGTCACAAGTAAGGGAACGACCCCCTGGCTGAGCGGTCTCAGCTCCTTCGGCTTTCGGTACAACGGAGTCGATATTGTTTCAGGCACGTATGCGGACACCGGTGTCTGGCCCAACCCAGGCATCCCGTACGGTTTCGATAACACCATTACCATTTCCGGCAAACTTACCGTCGGCGGCGGCAGCACCCTGCAGATGGCCGGAGGCGGGCAATATGCTGTCCAAAACGGTGGCGCGCTCAAGGTCGCCGGCACCGGGACCACCACCCACCACCTCCGTCGTCTTCACCAGTGCTCAGTCCCATCCTGCTCCCGGCGACTGGGGTGGCATCGACTACCAACCCGGCAGTTCCGGCTCCATCTCCTACACCTCCCTCGACTATGCCGGCGCCCCTATGCTCAACTCCCACTGTGGCGCCCTCTACAACAACTGCGGCACCAACGCTGCCCTCCTTATCGAAGGGGCCAACAGTCCCAACGTCAGCGTCGTCCACTCTCACATCGAGAACTCCGCCGCCAACGGTATCGAGGTCACGAGCGAGGCCAATCCCACCCTTGCCGCCGACACCTTCGGCTACTGCGGCAAGGCCGATCCAGCCTGCCCCGCCAAGCATCCCACCAATGGCGGCACCGCCCTCCAGTTCGACTCCCCGCCCCTGACCCTGGCTCAGGACAGCGGACTGGCATGAGCGGCTACGCCTACAACGCCGTTGGTATCGGATCCGGCGCCATCCCGAGCCCGCAGTCCGGAACGACCTCGGGTACCTGGAAGAACGCCGGGGCCTCCGTGCCTCTGCGAATCGAGAACGGCTTCGAAGTATCGCCCAACGTCCACCTCACAATTGCTCCCAATACCACCATCCCCTTTGCCGCCGGCAACATCCAGATCGACGGAAGAGGGTCCCTCACCCTCGGCTCCGGGACCCGACTGGCTACTCGACCGGCACTGCTATCGCCGTCCTCGCAAACGGCCTTCTGAATCTCTCCGGCAGTTCCCTTGCCCCTGTGACCCTCACAAGTGCCGCCGGGAAGCCCGCTCCAGGTGACTGGGGCGGCATCGACTACCAACCCGGCAGCTCCGGCTCCATTTCCTCCGCCTCCATCAATATGCCGGCGCCAGTATGCTTAACTCCTACTGTGGAGCCCTCTACAACAACTGCGGCACCAACGCCGCCCTCCTGATCGAGGGTCCCGATTCCGCCGAGGTAACCGTCACTAACACGACCTTCGGGAAGTCCGCCGGAGACGACGTGCAAGTGGTGAGCGGGGCCCTGCCTCACCTCAACTACGACACGTTTGGATCCGTCAATACGGGCTTCTACGGGCTGAACATACCCTCCCCCACCTTCCCCAATCTCGTGGATGCGAGATGGGACAACTGGGGCAGCTACGACGGACCGGCCCCGCGGGGGAGCGGGACGCCCATCAGCGTCGTGCCCTACTCGGGTTCGTTCAACGGCTTCGACGAGTTTGGGGCTGATTACTCGTACTGGGCCGGCTGGCAGATCGCGAATCTCATGGACGATCCGGCCGACGGCAGCGACGGAACCGTGAACGACAACACGGTCAACGTGGCGCAGGGAGTAAACACGCGAACCGGGCACTTCAGCTACCAGCACACCGACCTCGCCCTGGGTGGCCGCACACCTTTGGTGTTGAACCGGACCTACAACTCAGGCGCTGCATGTCTCCAGGCCTCCTCCGCCGCTGGCTGTGGGGCTGCCGGGCCGTTCGGGTATGGTTGGTCCTTCCCCTTCGGCGCCACGCTCAATCCGAACCCCAACTACAGCGATATACCAGCGGGCAGCGTCATCGTGACCTTCGGTAGCGGAAGAGCAGACATCTTCAGCAAACAACCGGATGGCAGCTATAAGCCGCAAGCCGGTAGCTTTCGACCGGCTCGTGCCCGCGGGCAACGGTGGAGGCTGGGACGTCAAGGATGCCGAGGGGACCGACTGGAGCTTCGACAGCACGGACCAACTACAGTCCCAGTCCGATCTCAACGGCAACAAGATCAACTTCTCCTATGACTCCATCAACGGTCACAAAGTCCTGGACTCGGTCAACTCAGGTGACCAAACCTTGACATTCACGTACGACTTAGCCGGGTCCCACATCACGATGGCGAGGGACAGCGCAGGCCGGATCGTGAACTACGGCTACAACTCCAGCAACGAGCTGACGTGCGTGGCCGACCCGATGGCCAGTGACAGCAACAACGGCAACCCGTGCGCGAGCTCGGACCCGGCATCGATTGCCGGTGTTATGACGTACAGCTACGGCTCCAACCACCAACTGGCCTCGGCGACGGACCGGAATGGGCACACCTTCGTGACCAATACCTACGACCCTCAGGGCCGCATCGTCAAGCAGACCGACGCCCTTGGGAACGCCTACGGCCTTCAGTACGAAGGTAACGGCACCATCGTCACGGACCCCACCGGAGTGGTCACGGGGTATCAGTACCAGGGTGGCAACCTCAGCGCCAAGATGATCTGGGACTCCGTCGCCGGGGCGGTTTACAGCACGACCTATCAGTACGACTCGAACAACAACCAGACGCAGGTCATTGACGCCAACGGTCACGAGACCGATTACACCTATGACGCCAACGGCAACAAGCTGAGCCAGGTGCTTCACACACCCAGCGAGAACCCGTCCAGCGAGACGACCACCTGGAAGTACAACGCCTACAACAAGGTGGTTTGTCAGGTCGATCCAATGGGGAACGTCACGGCCTCGGGCTACAACTACCAGGCTGCCCCAAGTGCATCCGGCTGCAAGAGCACCAGCCCCATCTCCGGAGACGACGGCTGGAACCTTACCAGCGCGGTTGACCCATTAGGCCACACAAAGTACTCGAGTTACTACCCCAACGGGGACCTCTGCGCGCAGACCGACGGCATGGGTTCGCAGCTGTCCCACTGCACGCTTGACGCCAACGGCAATGATGTGCAGCCGGCGTCGGCGAACCACACCACCACCTACACCTACAACTCTGACGGCAACCGCATCACCGCCAGGGACGCCAATGGCCACACAACCTACAGCGCCTACACGGCCTGGGATCAGCCCTGTGCCGTGACCAATCCACTGGGGTCGGGCCCGGACACAAGCTGTGGCACTCCTTGGAACAGCGGTCAGGTTGCTCCAAAGCCCGTCGCCGACACGACCATCACCGTCTACGACCTCGACGGCAACGTCCGGATGGTGACGGACGCGCTCGGCAACACGACTCAGTACACCTATGATCCCGAGGGCAACCGCCTCTCCACAACCGATGCCGCCGGAAACGTCACGCGGTACCTCTACAACGGGGACAACCAGCTGTGTGCCGTGACCGACGCGCTGGCGAAACAGAACGGACATGCCGCGCCCACTTCCTGCGCGACGAAGCCGCCGGCGGCCGCTGCCTGCCTGGCAGGCAGCGGCTCGACGGGGACAACCGATGTGACCCAGTATTACTACGACGGTGATGGTAACCGCACGGCCACGACGAATGCCAGGGGCTGCACCACGACCTACACCTACAATGCTCTCGGCCTGCAGGCGACACGCACCGACGCTGACGGCAATACCATCTCCTTCGGATACGATCCCACCGGCAACAAGACCTCGTTCACAAACGGCCGCCAGCAGAGGACGGCCTACACGTATGACGAGGCGAACAGGGTGACACAGGTGCAGTACGGCGACGGCAGCGGGCGCACGACCACCTGGACGTACAATGCCGACGGGCTGCCTCAGACGATCGCAGACAGCGCCGGCGGGACAGAGGCGTTCTCCTACGACGCGGCCTCTCAGGTGAGTTCTGTGACGCAGTGGCAGGGGACGGCGCAGCAGGCGGCCGTCGGTTATACGTACAACGCCGCCGGTGAGCGGACGGGCATGACTTTGCCCAACGTGGGAAAGCCCTACACCTGTCCCGATGAGCCGGGCGTCAGCGCCAACATGTGCTTCGGGTATGACGTCACCGGCCGCGAGACGAGCGTGACCGACCCGGGCGGTAAGTACGCAGTCCAGTACAGCTATGACGCTGCCAACCGCGAACAGACCGCGACCTACGCCAACGGCGACAAGGCCACCATCTCGTACGACGGCGACAGCCGCGTGCAGTCCATCAGCTACGCCGGGTCCGGGGGCAGCATCTTCGCGACTTACGCCACCGGCTACGACCCGAATGGGAACCGGAAGACGGTCACCGATCCGACGGGCACGACCACATACACGTTTGATGGTCTAAACCGCGTGACGGGTGCGAGCGGCGCGCAGCCCGCAAGCTATTCCTACGATGGCGCGGGCAACCTCGTCTCAGGTTCCAGAGCCACACCAGCAGGATCCAGCTTCGACGCGGCCAACCAGAACTCGGCGTTCACCTATGACGCGGACGGCAACCGCACGGGTTGGGCGGCACAGGGGCTCAGTTACTCTACGATGCCCTGAACAACCTGACGGCTCTTCAAAAGTCCTCGGGAGAGAGCTGGACGTTCGCGTACGATGGCGGCAACAACCTGACCGGAGAGGTGTTCAACTACCCCAACTCCGCGGGTTCCGTGGCCTCATCGTACCTGCGGGACCTGACGCAGCCGTTGCCGTCGCTCCTGCAGACCGTGCAGACCCCAAGCGGCTTGGCCGGCGCCTCGACCGTGACGACTACCTACATCTATGGATTCTCCGGGGCGGTTGCCGAGTGGTCGAATGGCAAGGACCAACCGGTCCTGAACGATGCCCAAGGTTCCGTCCGTCAAGAGAGAAACGGCCACGCGACCACCGCCAGCCAGAACTACGACGCGTATGGCAACCAGCTCGCGGGAAGCGAGGCAGCCCCGGGCATTGGGTACGCCGGCGGCCAGACGGACATGCCCTACAGCTTCACTCAGAACGGAAGTCCGGCCAGCATCGACACGACAGCTCTCTACTTCCTGCACGCCCGAGTTTATGACCCCGCCTCGGGGAATTCCTCCAGCGGGACAGCTATCCCATCGATCCGCCCAACCCAGGCTCCAATAACCCGTACGCCTACACGGACGGTAACCCCGTCACCTACACAGATCCTAGTGGTCACTGCGCCTTTTGCGATTGGCTGGGCGGTTTGGTCTCGAAGTTTTTGAGCGTTTTCCACAGAGCTTCAAGCACTAGTCGCGCACCCACTCCCGGGCCAACGCAGCAGCCTACGCCTGCAACCATCTCGGACAGCGCGGCTTCAGCCTCATCGCCGGCAGCCCAAAGCTTGACCTCAGCTGGACCGAGTATTCCTTCCAGCGCTGGGTCCACGACTCTCCCCGCAGTCGCCGACGCTCAACAGTCAGAGGCGGTCGCGCCCGTGGTCGCGGCTGGCGCCGGAAACGTCATCGCCGCTGGCGCCGGAAACGTGATCGCCGCTGGCGCAGGCAATGTCATCGCAGCTGGAGCCGGTAATGTCATCGCCGCCGGCGCCGGTAATGTGATCGCTGCCGGCGCCGGTAATGTGATCGCTGCTGGAGCCCACAACTAGCGCAGCCTCCGGCGAGTGGGAACGGTTATGTGCCATTCCCACTCGATCCGAGGAAGCGGATCCGTATGGCCGACCCGGCCAGGAGACCGTGACAATCGTCAAGCACCTGTGTCATGACGCTCACCAGGCGTACCGGCCAGTTTGCTTAAGCGGGTGCAGCGCCCGCCAATGAGGAGACAACTCGGCGGTCGCCCTTACACAGGAATTAGGGTCCGATAGGAGGGGATGGGCAGATGCTCATCCTCTTCTTACTCCTATTCGGTCATGCCTAAAGTTATTGCTCGCGCTGGCGCCTTCTACGAGTTCTATGCCTGCTGTGCAGGCGTGCGCGCTGTCGGCAACATCACCCCCGAACTTTGCCGTTGGAAGCACATTACAACCACGTTCATCCACGTCAAGTTGATCGTTCCCGTCACCCGGTCGATGGAGAATTTCCTCGTAGCTGTTTAGACTCGCAACTCTTACGACGAGGCGTGGTGCCACCACCGGACTCCGATTTACAACCTGCGCTGAGAGCGCAATCCGCCACCGCCAGAGCCATCTCTACAGCCTCTTCCGCCGAAAGTCGCCGGCCGGCTTCCAGGTTATCGAGCCACTCCTGCGGACTGACCCGTTGCCGCGCCTCGGAGACCTGACCCGTTAACCAATCCTGCGCCGGGGCTGTTGGACGTTCGACCGCCTTCTCGAGTGACTCTGCGGCGCCGACTAATCGGGCGGTGGTCTGAGGGTCGGAGAGCCTTGCAGAGATTGCGGCTATAGGCCGAACGGCGTCTGGAAGCGTGATCACGTCGCCGCGTTCCCGCGCCTTGATAATCGCCTCTTTTAGGGTGCGCGATGCTTCAGCTATTGACCCGTTCTGCATGATGAGCGACGTCCCGATGCCGACCAGCAACGCGGGCTCCAGGTAATGCTCGCCGAGGTCTCGCGCGATCGACAAGGCCTCCCTGTTGCGTCTAACCGCATCTGCGTAGCGGCCTTGAGCGAAGTCTGACTCACCGAGCCCGTGGAGGCTGTACATCACGTCGAATTTGTCTCCAAGGCGCCGATGTAGAGCCAGCGCTTCTTGTGCCAGGCTCAGCCCTTTCTCGAGGTCTCCCGCGCTGCGCGCATAGAGAGCCAGGTTGCTCATGGCAACAGCGACTCGACGAAGGTCGCCGATGCTTCGGCTCACGTCGAGCCCCTCCTCCGTGTACGCAATCGCCTCCCGGAGCCGGCCGAGCTCGAACTCGACAATGGCCAGGTTGGCCAGCATGGCCCCGATCTCCGATTTCTCATCGAGCCGGCGCCAGATGTCGAGAGACTCCTCGAAATGCGGCTTGGCGCCACGGAAATTGCAACGGTACACCTCCACGCATCCAAGG
>CAWCYJ010000016.1:0-131818 GCA_963799725.1 uncultured Pseudomonadota bacterium | reverse complement strand
ACGGCAAACTCTACATGCTGCAAACGAGATCAGGTAAGCGAACAGCGGCAGCCGCTGTCAAGATTGCCTCGGATATGGTGCGGGAAGGTCTGATCGATTCGGAAACGGCCGTCTTGAGAGTAGAGCCCAACCACGTGGTTCAGCTGCTCCTGCCGAGATTCGACCCCTCCGCGAAGGATCAGGCAATCGCGTCGGGGAACCTGCTGGCAAAGGGATTGAATGCCTCTCCCGGAGCAGCGACAGGCAAGGCTGTCTTCGATGCCGACCGAGCAGCCGAGCTGGGCAAGACCGAGGCAGTGGTACTCGTTAGACCGGAGACATCGCCCGACGACGTCCATGGAATGATTCAGTCCCGTGGCATCCTGACCGCAAGAGGCGGTGCAACGAGTCACGCGGCGGTTGTAGCGCGCGGAATGGGAAAGCCTTGTGTGGCCGGCACGGAGACTCTCCGTATCGACCTCGCCACTCGAACAATGACCTCCGAAGGCTCGGGCTCCGTTGTTCACGAGGGAGACTTCATCTCATTGGACGGGTCGACAGGCGAAGTGTTTGTCGGCAAGATTGCGACGGTTGAACCAAATTTCGCCCAAGAGACGGATCTTCGCCAGATTCTCGAGTGGGCGGATCAGACCAGACGGTTACAGGTTTGGGCGAACGCTGATTATCCCCACGATGCCGAGCGTGCACGTGGATATGGGGCCGAGGGAATCGGCCTCTGTCGTACCGAGCACATGTTCTTCGAAACCGAAACGCTCCCCATCGTTCAACAGATGATCCTCTCGGCCGATGAAGCGACGCGCCTTCTGGACCGTGTCACGGCGTTAGAAGCGAGCGGAGCGGACGATCAAAGATAGAAGCAGTTCGTCGAGAGGCCGACGCCTCTGAAGCCGTGCGGACATATCTCGAGTCTCTCGCCAAGCTCGAGCAGGTGCAGAAGCTGACTTCAAGGGCATCCTTTCCGCGATGCGAGATCTCCCTGTGGTCATTCGGCTCATCGACCCTCCTCTGCATGAGTTCCTCCCGTCGTTGGAGGAGCTACTCGTCGAGGTGACGACACTTCGGGTTACCGGCAAGACGGGCCCAGAGCTCGAGCAGAAGGAAGAGCTCTGGCAGCCGTGGAGCGAATGCACGAGCAGAACCCAATGTTGGGACTTCGCGGTATTCGCCTGGGCATCCTGTACCCACAGATCATCGATATGCAGGCCGAGCGATTATGACAGGCGCCACAGAGCTTACCGACGAGGGAGTTCACGTCAAGCCAGAGATCATGGTTCCCTTGGTCGGCACGGCAACCGAGATGTCGGTGGCAAGGGATCGAATTCAGCGGGCCATCGACTCGGTCCTTTAAGCACGTTCCGATCCAAATGCCGTCGAGTACAAGATCGGGACGATGATTGAGGTCCCAAGAGCAGCCCTAACAGCGGGAGATATCGCTCAAGACGCGGAGTTCTTCAGCTTCGGCACCAACGACCTTACCCAAACGACCTACGGCTACTCACGCGACGACGCCGAGGGCAAGTTTCTCTTACGTTATGTCGATATGAAGATCCTCCCGACAAACCCCTTCCAGGAGCTCGATCGGAAGGGAGTGGGAAGACTGATGGAAATGGCAGTGGCCGATGGGCGGGCGACTCGACCCGATCTCGAAGTTGGAATCTGCGGCGAGCACGGCGGTGATCCGTCTTCTGTCGAGTTCTGCAACAGCATCGGTCTGAACTATGTCAGCTGCTCTCCATTCCGAGTCCCCGTTGCGAGATTGGCGGCGGCGCAAGCCGTACTCCAAGGAGCTGAGCGCGATCGCTAGATCGCGCCAACGATGAGCTGAGTCCTATACTGCGATCGCGGGGAGTACGCCTCCCTCGATCGCGGGACTCGACCGCGCATCGCCTCTCAGATCCCGAAGTGGGAGCAGTCGAGGAGATACCCGTAGTTTTAACCGGGTACTCAACAGCCTCCTGGGATGCAGGTGGCAGACGATCACTTCCGAGGAGATCCCAAAACTGACGATGGCTTTCAGGATGCAGTAAGGACCGCTTCAGACTCGGAGCCTAGCCTTGAGGTAACACAGCAAAAGGGATCATCATGCTTCCAGGCCTCACCATCGTGACTCATCACTATCCTCGGGCTCGGATACCTCATCACACCCAGTCACCAGCGATAAGTCCCTAGGCTTTTCGACTTCGAGCGGTGCTCTGCTAGCCCTTAGGCTGCAGTGTTTCGCAAGCCGGTCGATCAGTCGAGCCGAAGACACTCGCCCTATTTGACGACAAAGTTGAGCAGCCTGTCCGGTACGAAGACCACCCTAACGACCTCCTGGGTGCCAAGCCATCGGGCCACGTTGGCACTCGACCGGGCAATGGCCTCAGCGGCAGATTCGTCCAATCCCGCATCAACTTCCAGGGTGTCGCGTAGCTTGCCATTCACCTGCACCGCGATCCTCACCTTCGACTGGACCACAAGTGCTGGATCGAACTCGGGCCATGTCTGGAGATGAATCGAATCCTGATGACCACGCAGGTGCCACAGCTCTTCCGTCATGAAGGGCGTCAGTGGCGCCATGAGTAGCAGCAGCGTATCGACAACGTCGGCTCCACTCAGACGAACCCTCCAAGGCCTGGCGCTCCGCACTTAGGGTATTCGTCAGCTCCATCAGCGCGCTGATGGCCGTGTTGAACCGAAATCCCTCGATGTCTTGCGTGACCTTCTTGATCGTTCGATGGAGCGCCCGTACAACCTGGGCCATGGAGTCGGCGGTTTCACCTGGGCCAGCAGTGGCTGGTGACTCGGCGGCAGCTAGATCCCACACACGATTCAGCCAGCGCCAGATGCCGTTGATTCCCGTCTCGTCCCAATCGGCATCGGCGTCGAAGGGTCCCATGAACATCAGGTAGCCTCGCAGCGCATCGGCGCTGTACTGCTCGACGACGCTATCGGGCGTAATTACATTCCGCCTCGACTTGGACATCCGGAACCCGTCGGGAGCGTGCAGCTGACCCTGGTTCTTGAGCTGAGGAGCCGGTTCTCTAAAGGTCACGAGCTGTGCATCATTCATCACCTTCGCGAAGAACCTGAAGTACAGCAAATGCATCACGGCGTGCTCGGCGCCACCCACGTACAGATCGATCGGACACCAGTACTCAGCCGACTCCGGATCGAACGCTGCCTGATCGTCATGCGGACTCGTGTACCGAAGGTAGTACCACGATGAGTCGACAAAAGTGTCGAGCGTATCGGTTTCGCGCACCGCCGGCCCTCCACACTTAGGGCAGCGAGTATTCACGAACTCCTCAGAAGTGGCGAGGGGGGACCGTCCATCTCCCGCAGGCTCATAGCGCTCGAGACGAGGCAGCATAACGGGAAGCTGGTCCTCCGGGACGGGAACAGTGCCGCACTGGTCGCAGTAGACGATCGGGATGGGAGCGCCCCAGTAGCGTTGCCGGGAAACCAACCAGTCACGCATGCGATAGGTTATGGCTGCGTGGCCAATCCGACGTTCTTCCAGGGCCGCAATGATCCTGTCCCTTCCCTCTTCTGTGGACATTCCCGTAAACGGGCCTGAATCGATCATGATGCCCTCACCGGAGTAAACACCTGCATCCGGCTTCTCCCAACCATCTCGATCGACGTCAATCTTGGCCGACTTCTCAACGACAGGGACGATTTTGAGGTTGTATTTGCGAGCGAACTCATAATCACGCTGATCGTGGGCCGGGACCGCCATGATCGCGCCCGTCCCATAGCTCACCAGAACGTAGTCTGCGATCCAGATCGGCATGCGCTCGCCCGTGAATGGGTTCAGCGCATGCGCTCCAGTTGGTACCCCCGTCTTTTCGCGTTCCGTGCTGAGCCGTTTTATCTCGGTCTCCCTGGCGGCTTCCTGACGGTACTGCACGACCCGACCTCTATGCGAATCGAACGTGAGCCGCTCTAAGTCCGGATGCTCAGGAGACAGCACAAGGAATGTCGCTCCGTAGATCGTATCCGGTCGGGTTGTGAACACGGGGATCTCAACAGTGCCGCCATCAGCTGCTTCAGCTTGGAACCGGATTTCTGCTCCAACGCTCTTGCCGATCCAGTTGCGCTGCATGGCGATGATTGGCTCTGGCCAAGTCAGGTCGTCCAAGCCGGAGAGCAATTCTTCTGCGTAGTCAGTGATGCGGAAGTACCACTGCTCCAGTTCCTTCTTCTCAACCAGCTGATCGCCGTGGCGCCAACAGTAACCGTTTTCGACCTGCTCATTGGCAAGGATCGTCTGACACTGAGGACACCACCACTGTGCTGCCAGAGCCCGGTAGGCAAGTCCACGGTTGTACATGAGCAGGAAAAACCACTGAGTCCAACGGTAGTATTCCGGATCAGCAGCACTGATCTCCCTCGACCAGTCGTAGGAGAGCCCCTGCAAGGTCATCTGTCGCTTGTAGTTGGCGGCGTTCTTGGCGGTGTTCTCCTGTGGATGAGCTTGCCTGATGATGGCTTCGTTCTCCGCGGGAAGCCCGAAGGCATCCCAACCCATGGGATGCAGAACGTTGTATCCCCGCATTCGCCTGAATCGAGCTGCAGCGTCACACGGCACGTAGTTCTTTGAGTGCCCCACAGAGAGTCCATCGCCCGAGGGATATGGGAAGAATTCGAGCAGGTAGTACTTCGGTTTTGAGGTATCTCTAGAGGCCCGATAAAGACCTTCCTCTTCCCAAATCTGGCGCCACTTCGCCTCAAAGGCGTAAGGCGTATACCTACCGACCCGCTGAGAATCCTCTTGTTCCTGCATACGACCCTCGGTTTTGGAGATTTCTATTGGCGTCAATCGACGTTCACTCAGAAGCTTTGTCCGACCATTGGACGACGGTGCTGACCTTCCGATCTTTGAGTACTCGAACAAAAAAGCCTTCCACCCCAAAGGGGACGAAAGGCTGTTCCGTGGTACCACCCGCATTGGCAGTGAGGAATTGGTGGAGCTGAGGGGACTCGAACCCCTGACTTCTTGCATGCCATGCAAGCGCTCTTCCAGCTGAGCTACAGCCCCGCACTTCAATTTCTCTCTACCGCTCGAGGGCGGGATAACGGCCGCCTAACCCGTCTGCCTTTTCACCCGAGCGAGTTCAGTCCAGATGCCGGCTCTCACCACCTCCGGCTCGCTTCAGCGGGACCTACTACTCTCAAGGCTTGTGTGCAACCTCAGGGCAGCACACAAGGCAGCATCCATTTGGAGTGCTGGATGACCTCATTGTAACGATTCGCAAGAGTAAGATACCGGAACCCCGTGACTATATCCCAGTTGACCAGTTTCGTCAAATTGCATAAAATCAAGGCACGTAGGGCCTATAGGGAACAGGAGGACGATTCCTTCCCTTCGGGTGCCTCAGTCGAGCCCAAATCTCCACGTAGGTGTTAATCGTGCCCCCCGTGCGCGAAGTATCCGATGTCGTGCATCCGACTCTGCCCATGCTGATGGACAGCGTCAAGTCTTTGTATGACCAAAAATCCACCGACCTGGTGGAGCGAGCCTACGCCTTCGCGGATAAGTCTCACGGGGACGAGCGACGTCTTTCCGGGGAGCCGTACATCTCGCATCCTGTTGCCACGGCCTTCTATCTGGCTTCGATGAGACTGGATGCGGCCACCGTCTCGGCCGGCCTGTTGCATGACGTGGTAGAGGATACCCCGGCAACGATCGATGATGTTGAAGGCGAGTTCGGAACGACCATCGCTCGACTCGTCGATGGAGTCACAAAATTCGCTGAGATTCGCCGTCGAGCCGCCGATCCCGTCTCCGTGGAGCTGCAGGAAAAGCGCAAGCCTGACTACACTCGCGAACAGGCAGAAAACCTCCGCAAGATGTTTCTCGCCATGGCAGAAGACCCGAGAGTCGTGATCGTGAAGCTTGCCGACAGACTCCACAACATGCGAACACTTGAGGTGCTTCGACCCGAGAAACAGCGGCGCATCGCGGCTGATACTCAGGAGATTTATGCGCCGCTTGCGGGACGTCTCGGTATAGCCCAGCTCAAGTGGCCTTTGGAAGATCTCGCGTTCAAATACCTCGAGCCCGAACGGTACTGGTGGCTGGTCCAGCAGCTCTCCGAGCAGCTTGGCAGCAGAAGAGCATTTGTTGAGGAGATGGTGACCACGCTGGACGGTTACCTTCGGGAGCATGGAATCGAAGCCTCGATCACCGGTCGCCCGAAACACCTCTACAGCATTTACCGCAAACTCCTGAAGCCCGACATCAACATGGATGTTAGCCGCATCTTTGATCTCTTCGCCTTGAGGGTCTTGGTGGATGACGAAGCAGCCTGCTATCAAGCGCTCGGGCTGGTTCATTCCATCTGGCCCCCCATGGGGTCCCGAATCAAAGACTACATAGCACTGCCGAAGCCGAATGGATACCGCTCCCTCCACACAACCGTCATGCCTGACCACGGTCGCACGATTGAAGTCCAGATTCGTAGCCATGAGATGCATGAGATCGCCGAGTTCGGCTTGGCCGCGCACTGGTACTACAAGGAGCAGGGTCAGTCGGTTGCGCTTCCTGAAACGCTGACTGGATGGGTCAAGTCACTCACGAGCTGGCAGCAGGAGCTGGGTCAAGACGCTGCCGACTTCGTCGACACCCTGAAAGTGGATATGTTCGGTGGGGAGGTCTTCGTGTTCAGCCCGAAGGGCGATGTGATCGACCTACCGGTTGGCTCCACTCCCATCGACTTTGCCTATCGGATTCATACCGACGTCGGGAATCGCTGCATCGGGTCGAAGGTGAACGGAATCATGGTGCCGCTGAGTCACGAGCTTGACACGGGTGATCGGGTCGAGATCCTGACGACGAAGACGGCGCGTGGACCTAGTCGCGACTGGCTCGCCTTCGTCAAGACCGCCTCAGCTCGACAGAAGATACGGCAATGGTTCAAACGGGAAAATCGAGATGAAAACATCCAACGGGGCAAGGAGCTTCTTGATCACGAACTTCGGCGGTTAGATCAGAGAACACTTGGCGAAGTGAAGACCGACCTCTTGACCGAGGTGGCCGAGGCCATGCATTACCGGTCTCTCGATGACCTCTACGCGGCCATTGGCTACGGTGCCCAGTCCCCTGTGGGAGTCGTTTCGCGCATTGGGCTACGATTGCAACCGGATTCCCTGGACATCCCAATCGAAGCTCCGAGGCCGACCGGTCCTGTTGGCCCGGGTGTTCAGGTCATGGGGACCGGCAACCTACTTACTCGGATGGCGTCATGTTGCTCCCCAGCCCTTGGAGATCCTATCGTCGGATATATCACTCGCAACCGAGGCGTGACAGTACATCGGGAGGATTGTCCGCGGATTCGAAGCGAGCAGGAACGGGAGCGGCTGGTACCGGTTGAGTGGGGCCAGCAGATGACTCAGGATCTCTATCCTGTGCCTGTGGTCATAGAAGCATGGGATCGCGATGGGCTCCTCCGTGATATTGCGTCCACGATGAGCGATGAGCGGATAGGGCTTACATACGCCAACGCCATCACTCACAACGACGGCTCAGCCACAATTCATATCACGGTCCGAATCGCCGACATCGAGCACCTTTCGCATGCTTTCAGCCTCCTGGAGAGGTTGCCTGGGGTCACAAGCGTCCATAGAGATGGGCCTCAGCCGTCCGGAGGACGGACTCGGGCGGCAAGCGCGTAATAAACGTCAAGGTCACTTCATCGACTCCAAGCTGTTGTCCGGTCTAGCCCCCTCACAATGATTTGGTGGCTTTGTTCCGCGTCTGCTCCATCTCTTTCCTGAAGCGCTAATACAATCCGCCGTTGGCCAATGCTGTCCCTAGGCTGTTCGCCTTTGCCTCGCGGCGGGCAGACAGTCCAACGAGCACTCACTTCTGGCCGAATCCGCATACTCTCTAAGTAGTGACTCTGGAGGGGATCCAATATGGAGTACAACTTTTACCACGTCGATGTCTTCACCACCCGCAGATTCGGGGGAAACTCTCTGGCTGTGTTCCCCGAGGCAGCCGGGTTGGGCGAGGAGCTGATGCAATCTCTGGCCAATGAGATGAATCTCTCCGAAACAACCTTTGTATTTCCGTCAAACGATCCGACTGACGCCGCCTCCATCCGTATCTTCACACCCTCAAGAGAGCTGCCGTTCGCGGGCCATCCAACGATCGGCACCGCCTTTGTATTGGCATGTCTTGGCCGCATTTCGTCCCCGTCCTTTTCCTTTGAGGAACGGGTCGGCCGTATCCCAATCACCATCGAGGGTCCGGTTAAAGATCCTGACGTGATCTGGATGCAACAACCACTGCCCAAGTTTGGTCATCCTCTGGGAAATCGCTCGGAAATCGCCGAGAGCCTGACCCTCCGCGAGGACGATCTGCTCAACACGCCCATTGTGGTCGGGTCCGCGGGAGTTCCATTTCTGTATGTTGGCTTAAAGACCGCCGAAGCGGTGGACCGAGCAAGGCTTGTTAGCCTGCGGTTCGAAAGCCTCTCCGATCTGGAGGGAGCCCAGGGGGTCTTTCTGTTCGCCCTCAAGGGCGGAGGAGGCGTACAGCGGGTTCACTCCAGAATGTTCGGCTCGGAGAAGTTAGGAATTGTCGAGGATCCTGCGACCGGAGGCGCCAGCGGACCTTTGGGAGCGTACCTGGTTGAGAACGGTCTCGTACCACCTGCCTCCCATGTCCAAGTCATCAGCGACCAGGGAGTGAAGATGGGAAGGCCGGCAGAGGTTCTGATTGACCTGACGATGGCAGAGGGTACTGTTACCGAGGTTCGGGTGGGAGGCAGGGTTGTTTCCGTCTTCCAAGGCGTGGTTCAGATCCCGTAGGAGCCGCCTCAAGTCGACGAACGACTGTCAGAGACGCTCGCTGAAGGTCGGCCAGTGGTGCCAGCTTCGTAGGGTCGGAGAAAGAGACTCTTCCTCGAAGTCCAGATGGGCAAGCAGCTCATTGGCCAGTCGATTCAGCGCTCCGATCAGCCGCTGGCGACTCTTCGGCGATTCATCCTTCTGGAGATCGACCGAGGCCACTTCGACCTCGTCGAGAAGGCCTGACACACTTCGATGATCTGCCTCGAGCTTGTCGACGACTTCAGAGAGTGCCGGGTTGGAGCGGCGGACTGCCGGGAATATGTGGATATCCTCACCCGTATGATGCAGATGAACGAGGCGGCAGTAGTAGAGGCAGTTGGCTTTGAGCTGCCAGAGTGGGCTAAGAGTCTGCAGGCGATTGATCTCCTGCTGAATGCCTTCTGCGCTCTTCCCGTCAGCAGCGTCGTTCGCGAGCCGGCGGCAAACCTCCAAGTCGTGCCGAAGAATGTCGTGTATCCACTGGAGCTCACGAACGAGATGATCTCCCGGATGGCTTGCGCCCTCGTACGACTCGGCATCTGGTAAGCGGTCCACCTGTAAGCGTACAAGGGGCCGCTGCCGGATTACCGTTCTAGAGGCTTAACAGGTAAGACTGCCGTATTAGCCCTCAGGCTGGGATTGTAACGGCGACATCTTCGGCAGCATGGACGAGGCGAAGTCTAGGATTCTCTTCACGCTCCAGACGCTCGGAGATGCTCTGCACGAATGCATCGACAATTTGCGGATCCCACTGAGCTCCACGACCCTCCCGAAGAATCGACACCGCTTTAGCCACGTTCATGCCTTTGCGGTAAGGCCGATCGCTGGTCATCGCGTCAAAGCTGTCAGCCACCGCAATGACCCGGGCGCCGAAAGGAATCTGAGTCGCTTTGAGCCGGTGAGGATAACCGGATCCATCCCAGGCCTCATGGTGGTGCCGGACGATATCCACTCCACGACTAAATCCAGGATGCCCGCGAAGAAAGTCGGCGCCCACTTCAGGATGGGCCGCCATCTCTGACCACTCGGCCTCTGTCAACTTGCCCGGCTTATTCAAGACGGCATCAGATACAGCTATCTTGCCGATGTCATGAAGGCGAGCAGCGGTAACGATCAATCGAACCTCTGGTCCTTCCTTCTCCAGTTTGGCAAGGATTCCCTCAACGTACTCTGTCACTCTTCTTGAGTGTCCGCCGGTGTACGAGTCCCGTAGGTCGACGGTGTCTGCCATACGCTGCAGCATCTCGTGCGTAGCTTCGTGCATTTCCTTCGAACGCTTGGTCGCGATATAGACACATGCAGCCGGGAGGATTAAGGGAAGTATGGCCCAAGCTTGATATTGAGAGAGAACTGCAGCCAGCAAGCCGATTACATACTGTGCTCCTTCCGCCGGACCAGCTTCTCGAACACTCGCCACAATCACGGAAAGTGGCGGCTCTCCTGACATGGGAGACAAGGTTGCAGGTGCGGAGAGCATGTCAACCAACCACATCACGACCGCCCCGGCGGCAAAACCTGCAGGTGACCCCAGGTGTGGTGCAACCAACCGAATGGTCTCAGACCCCATGAAAGCACCGATCATCCAGCGGCCAACATCCGTGGCGATATCGCTTGGATAATTACCCTTCTGTTTGCGGACCGTTAGTTCGCCGATAAGCATGGCGATTCCCGCGTATACAGCGGCTTCAGCCGGTGAAAAGAGAACGGCAAGAAGATAGACGAGCACACTCGTCATCTGCACCTTGGTGTTCAAGCGGACGTGGATAGGAAACTGTTCGGCAACCACAGCAGCAACCACAAACAGCACGACAATCCACGCATGATTGGGCACCTCCGAGGTGCGAAGGAGCCCCTGGCCTCCAGCCGACAGCAGGAGCTCGAGCGTGAGCCCGCCAACGAGAAAGGCGATCAGCGGCTGCGGAGTACAACGCCGGATAGAGCGCTGGATCGCTTCGGATACCGTCCTTCTCGATGTCGTCGTTGCCATCGCATCAGACATGGTTTATCACTGAACTAGAGTGGGAACTACCATTACGGACGAGATTCAGCTCCGAGACTGCCTTCTCATGGAGTCTTTGGTTGCGATGCTTCAAACCTTACTATCCCCAAGAAATGGATCCAGACTGACCCAGGTTCAGTGCACAGAAATGCCCACGACGAAGGACAAGCGTCTTCGACACATCTCTTCTAACGGATCGAGAGCCCCGAAACCGTTGCGAAATGGTTGCCATGGTTAAGATGGCTCAACCCAGGACGACAACACCCACTTGGGGTAAACCCCTTCTAGTAAAGACGGACCGACAATCTCAGAGGCGGCTCTCGTATAGCCGTCGAACCGTCGACAAGGTGTCGGCTTCTTCCACCCTCTTGTCTGCCCGGTAACGGACGACGCGGGCGAAACGAAGCGCCATTCCCGATGGATATCGTGAGCTCGTCTGGATACCATCGAAGGCGACCTCGACAACCAGCTCGGGTCGAGGGTACACCGTCCAGCGATCCCTCCGGACTTCTAGCTCTTGAAGCTTTCGAGTTTGCCATTCGAGAACAGCATCGGTGAGTCCCTTAAAGGTCTTCCCAAGCATGGCGAATGAGCCAGTCTCCGGATCGAAGGCCCCAAGGTGTAAGTTCGAGAGCCAGCCTTCACGCCTACCATGGCCCCATTCCGCCGCAAGAACAACCAGATCAAGTGTGAGCGGCGACTTCACCTTAATCCATCCGGCCCCTCGCCTACCCGCTTCATATGGCGATGCCAAACTCTTTACCACTACTCCTTCGTGACCTGCGGTTAGAGCATCATCGAGAAACTTTCGCCCAGTGGGGGCATCAGCTGGCCAAATTCTCGGTACTTGAAGGCTTTCGGGAACAACCTGGGCCGCGATCTCAAACCGCTGTGAGGCTGGAAGATCGATGAGATCCATTCCGTCGAGGTGGAGAATGTCGAACACAAAGAGAGTTAATGGCTGCGACGCTTCGCCTTCGTCACCTTTCTCAGTACTTGCAACTCGACTGGCCGTCTCCTGGAATGGACGTGGACGGCCATCCGGACGGAGTGAGATGAGCTCGCCATCCAGAATCACCGATTCAGCTTCTACACCTCGGATCGCATCCAAAACCGCCGGGACTCTGTGCGTAATCGGCGCAAGGGAACGCGTGAAGACCGTTGTGCTGTCACCAACACGATGGACTTGAACGCGCACACCATCAAGTTTCCAGTCGATGGCGGCGGGACCCGTACGCGCCATGGCGCCATCCAAAGAGGTAGCGCTCTGAGCAAGCATCGGCTGAACGGGGGTGCCGGGATGCAGCTGAAGACCGGTCTCACTCGCCTTGCCTTCCCCCAAAACGTTGCTGGCCACGAACTCGAGACTGCCGGAGGCCATACCTTGTCGACGCACGACATCAACGGGAATCTCCGCTGCGTCGGCGATGGCTTGCTCCATAACTCCGCTCTTGGCTCCCTGTCGCAGCTCTCCGCTGATCAATCTCCTGAGGAAGCTCTGCTCGCTTGACGTAGCCCGTGACATCAATGCATCTAGCTCCCGAGATCGGGTGGAGGACGAGCCGCTTCCGGAAGCCGCCTCCAATCGCTGGAAGGCTAAGTCGACCTCCTCCAGGCTGAGCTTCGGGTCAGAGACGGGAGCCGGAAGACTCTTAAGAGCCGCCCATCCAACTCCCAATCGCCTCTGCCGTGGGTGACCCGACAGAAAGCTGACCAAGATGGGGATGTCTTGCCCTCGTGCCTGTCGCAAACAGCGCGCGAGGGCCTCGATCTTTGCCTTCCTGGACGGGGTCGCGGCCACGCTCTCCGACACACGGACCGCTTCATTCAACAGCAAGGCGAGCCAACTCCTTGGGAGGCTGCTCTTCGTCGCCCAGACACTTCCTTCGCCTCCTGGCGTGGCTGGCTGGCGGGATTAGGTTTGTGGGGTCTAGAGAAGCCGTCAGCCCGAAGATGCGGAGACAACCCCAGCCTTACCCCTAAAACCCGGGGAATACCCTGCGCAAATCGTCGAGTGTGACGTCGCCGGTGAGCTCAAGGCTTGGGGTGTGATCCGGATCGAGTCGTCCGTAAACAAGGCGCACGAACGCCTCCGCGGGTATCTGAAGCTCCCCATCCGGACTTTCGTTCGTTGTTGGACCGGTCAGCTCCACGCCATTCGACACCTGAAGTGTTAATTCCCTCTCAGGGTTGGCAGTTTTCACCGCAAGTCGAAATATCTTCTCTTGAGGCTTGCCGGCTCGCCTTACCATGCTGCTGAGGTTGTCGATCAAGATACTTACCGCATCTGGAGCCAACCGCGCGTCTGGGTGCTGAGTCACGTCAATATCCCAAGTGTGGACAGCGTGCTCAGAGAGCCTCATACGAAGAAATGCGCTCGCGTCGAGATCCATTCCGAAGAGGCTAAGGTGAAATTGATCAAGCTCTGCTTCGGACAGAGCTTCAAGCCTCTGGATGAACCTCTCGTTCCAGTCCAGCGAGTCAGATGCCTGGGCTTCGGGATCTCGGGCATTCCAGGCATCCCATACCGGTTGCATCGTTTCTCGACCTGGAGGCTCGACGCCTTCCAAGCCGGACGTGAGCCAGCCCTCAAACAATTCAGCCTGACTGCCAAGGTGACTCATGACCTGTGCTATGGACCAATCGTGGTAAGACCGCTCTTTCAGCTCTGGCGGAGAAAGGGATTGAACGATTGACGCCAGCCGGTCTTCCGACTGTCTAAGGGCGGTGATCACCATTCTTGCGTCGCTCGTCATCGTAGCTAGCTCGTACCTTTGCGATCGGTCGCTGCGATCCGACAAAACACGCCTCGGTCTAGGCGTTTCCACCCAGATCGCTAAAGATAGTCCCTCAATTTCTTGCTGCGGGAGGGGTGCCGCAGCTTACGAAGTGCTTTCGCCTCAATCTGGCGAATCCGCTCACGGGTCACGCTGAAGCTCCGTCCAACCTCTTCCAGTGTCCGGATCTTTCCATCATCCAGACCATACCGAAGTCGCAGGACTTCCTGCTCCCGCTTCGGGAGAGACATGATCACGTCCTCAACGGATTCTCGCAACAATTGCTGGAATGCAGCTTCTGCGGGTGCTTCGACGCCTTTGTCTTCGATAAAGTCGCCAAGATGACCTTCGTCATCGGCGCCGATGGGAGTCTCCAACGAAACTGGCAGCTGCGCCACAGATGCGATCTCCCGAACACGCTCCGGAGGTACCTCCATTGCGTTTGCGACCTCGTCAGACGTTGGTTCTCTTCCAAGATCTTGGAGGAGCTGCCGTGAGACCCTTTGCAGCTTATTGATCGTCTCGACCATGTGCACTGGGATTCGAATCGTGCGCGCCTGATCGGCAATCGATCGTGTAATTGCCTGGCGTATCCACCAAGTCGCGTACGTCGAGAATCGATATCCCTTGGTGGCATCAAACTTCTCAACGGCCCGAATGAGACCAATATTCCCTTCCTGGACAAGATCCAGAAGCGTCATGCCACGGCCGATGTACTTCTTCGCCACCGACACCACAAGTCTCAGGTTCGCTTCCGTCAGCTCCCGACGAGCATCCATCCCGTCGTTGATGACCGCCTGATCCCAGGTGCTTTCACGTTGTTTGCGCTCCAGCTCGGCATCTCCGACTCGTATTCGGGTCGCCAGTGCGACCTCTTGTTTGGCGTCGAGGAGACGAACCCTTCCGATCTCTCGGAGGTACATCCTTACAGGATCGGCCACTCCCGGTCCCTCGGCATTTAGGATGTCCTCCAAGGCCTCTTCTGAGACGTCCTCTTCGATGGTCGTCTCATCTGCGCCTATGCCGGCCTTGGCAAATTGGGTCGCTACCGCATCGAGCTGGTCCTCAGGAGCGGCCGCGACAAGCAACGAGTCCGGATCCAATGCCAGCGGTGGAACGTTCGCTTTAGCTCTGGTACCACGCGAACTAGAAATAGATGCCATTACAAGTGAACCATTGACGCTTTAAGAGTCCCCCGTCGACACTCGCTGGATCGGCTCAAATTACCGCACCCGAAGACCTGGCGAAAACATTGCCCATTATAGTCGTGCAGGGTCCGAGCCGACGACATCTCTTCAACTTGCGATTCCCTCGTCCCAGAAGCTCACCATCATCGAAATGCGTCATGGCCGGCTAGTGACTGAATACCTTGGGGACAAATACGGCCTGGAATGTCTGGAGAGCATATTGATCCGTCATGCCTGCAATGTAATCGCACACCGACTGATCTGGCCAATTTTCCTGCCCTTCCTGGCAGTAGCCCGAGGGCATCTCCTCAGGGTGCTGGCAGAAGTACCGATAGAGCTCCGATACGACATGGTGGGCGCGGCGTGACTCTGCTTTGACTGTAGCGCTTAAGTAGACACGCTCGAAGAGAAAGTCGCGCAAACGGTCCGTCGCCGACAGGACGTTGGGAGAAAGCTCAACCAGAGGTCTATCCAGGCTTGTCTCGATGATGTCGCAAACCATGGTGTTGATACGTTCGGACCTGCTGCTTCCGAGAGCGCGCACGCTTTCTGTCGGTATCTCCTCTGCTTCCACAACCCCAGCCCTGAGTGCGTCGTCAATATCATGGTTGATGTACGCGATCCCATCCGATAACTTCACTGCTTCGGCCTCGAGGGTGGATGATGGCGCCTCACTCACCCCCGCAATGCTGAACCGAGGCTTCTTATGAGTTCTGATGCCCTCTCGGACCTCCCAGGTCAAGTTCAAGCCATGGCCATCCTTCTCCAGTAGGTCCACCACCCTGAGACTCTGCTTGTCGTGGGAGAAGCCCGCGGGGTGCAGCTCGTTGAGCGCGCTCTGACCCGCGTGGCCGAAAGGCGCATGGCCGAGATCGTGCGCAAGGGCAATTGCCTCCGTCAGGTCCTCGTTAAGCCTGAGGGCCCGTGCAACCGTCCGAGCAATCTGGGCGACCTCCAGGACGTGGGTCAGCCGGGTCGTATAGTGTTCACCGCTTGGAGCGATGAAAACCTGGGTCTTGTGTTTTAGACGGCGAAAAGAGTTGCAGTGGATAATGCGATCGCGGTCGCGCTGAAACTCAGTACGGACATTGGATGGAGGCTCAGGCCGTGCCCTGCCGGCCGTCTCCGAACTTTGCACCGCCCAAGGCGCCAGCTCCCTGCGCTCCACTGCTTCGAGCTCGTGGCGCACCGCTGCGACTCTCACCACGACAGGCGATCCATGCCCGAGTATAGGAGGCTAGGAGTTGGAACCAATTGCGACAGGTCGGACCAGGTTTGCACACTGAATCGTCCACTAGCCAAAGGATTGCCGCTAGTATACTTCGTTATCTGCGGAGTCACCAAAGTCAAAGGACCAGTGACGGTTAGCCGCTTGCGCCGGGAATGAAGAACGCCAACTGGACCCGCATCCTCACCATCCTTCTGGCGCTGCTGGCAGGCTATGCGATCCTGGCCATCGCTGCGGGAATCATCCAGCGCTTCATCGCGCCGCTGCTGCTCGTCATTCTGGCGGCAATCCTTGCCTACATACTGACGCCCGTCGTAGATCGCATACAGAGCCATCTCCACTTCCCACGCGTCCTTGCCATCCTCCTTACATACATCGTGGTGGGAGTTGTCCTGGCCGGAGTTGCAGCTCTTCTCACCGCTCCCCTGATAACTCAGACGCGATCGCTCGCCAACGCCATCAAGAATCCCACCCATTTGGCAAACGTGGACCAGTTTACGCAGCACAGCAAGCAGATCCTTGAAGCTTCAAAGCTCTACTCCAGCAGGGTCAACTCGGGCAACGTGTGTGACGGGGTAGGTATCCTTGGCGCACGTGCATTCCCATCGTTCTGCGCTTCGACGCCGGTGAAGAACGATCTTCCGAAGCTTCTCAACACGTTGGTGACGCATGACATTCCCAGCCTGACGTCGGGTACAGGGGTAAGAGGCGCGGGCACGACCAGCAAGAGCAACAACCGGCACCCACATCCAACGGTTGCCGCGGCAACATCTGTACCGCCCAGCTACGTGTCGCCAGTTAGACGAGACATCACACAGTTCCAGGCAGCAATGACCATTGCCGACAACGATCTTGCGGCTGGAGGAAACGCCTCATCCACAACCTGGGGCCGGGACGCGAAGAAGCTGTTCAAAGCCGCCAAGAAGCTTAATCGGTCCAGCCAGCATCTGCGCTCCCTGGTGAAGTCCACTCCGATCGTGCTACTCGGCCTTCAGACCCGTCTTGATAGTCACCACGTTCCCATTAATGTTCGAACCCTCTTTGGGAAGGCGGTGGACAGCTTGTCCGGCCAGGGATCAAATGTCCTGAACAACGCCGTCACGATCCTCACGAGCACCATTAATGTGATCTTCGATCTCTTCATCGTCCTCGTAATGTCGTTCTACCTCCTCGTGGATGGCGGCCGGTTCATGGGTTGGCTGATGGGAGCTGTGCCGGAGCGTAATCGTGAGCAGGTCTGGTTCTTCATAAGAAGTCTGGACCAGGTGCTTGGGGGATACATCCGCGGTCAGGTGATCGTGGCAATCACCATCGGTATCCTTGCCGGCGTGGGTTCCTATTTTCTGGGAGTTCCCTATGCCGTCTTGATCGGCATCTTTGCGTTTATTGCCGAATCCATACCCGTAGTGGGGCCTGTGCTGGCTTCGATACCGGCAATCCTCATCTCGCTCTTCACTCAGTCGATCCTGAAGACGTTGCTGGTCGTTGGCTGGTTCGTGCTAGTCCAGCAGATCGAACAGAACGTCGTTGGTCCCCGAATCACCGGCCGTGCCGTTGGAATTCATCCCGTGGTTGCGATGGTGGCCATCTTGATTGGGTTCGAGGTTGGCGGATTCTGGGGAGCCTTTCTCGCAATACCAATCACCGGGTTACTGCATGTGGTGGGTGCTCAGGCCTACAGTTACTTCGTCCTTCGCCGGCCTCTTCCAACTGCAGCCGTTCCTGAGACCGTGGAGCTACCGGAGGAAACCACGTCCCAGCCACCGGCAGCCGAATAACCCGACAGCCAAGCGATCTTTGGGCGTTTATCCTAACGCCGAGAAGCTGAGAACCCGCAGACGCCAACAGCAGCCGCCCTGCCGAGAGCAGCTGCTGCCGGGCTTCTCACTTCAGGCTAAGTGCGACCGAAGTAGCCCCCTGAGAAAACGCTGATGACGGCCGCGATAATCGCGAGCACCAACAGCAGCCAGACGATCGTGCCGAGATGAGCAACGAACAGTCCGAGCAGCCAGAAGATAAGAAGAATTGCGACGATGATCCACAGTAGATTGGCCATCGATCCCCCTCTTACTGAATTTTCGGCGCTTGGTAAATGACTCTTTCGACTAGATGATCTTGAAGTGAATGAGTACAAGGATTGCGACAATGAGCAGCACAAGCACGACAACAGCCCAGACCACCGTCTGAATCATCGAGCTGGCTGCCATACTATTGCCCACAGGATCTCTCCTCTGGACGTAGGTTGGTGCGGGTTCCTCAACGACTCGCGTCGCAGGCCTCTCGACTACCCGCTCCCGTACTGGTGCCGGCTCCACATACTCGTCTGAGACGACTTCGCGTCGCTCTTCAACCATTAAGTAACCTCCTAAGCTACTCCAAGCGTTGCGTGCAGAATGATCAGAACGACAAGAGCAATCACGATCAGGGCCACTAGCGTAATGAGCATGATCGTGGTTCCGGAGGAGCCGCCCTGTCGCACTACGGTCTGAGGTTCTTCCTCTATGATTCGCGTCGGCATGGTCGAGGGTCTCCTGTTAAATGATTGAGACGCGCTAAAGAATCTTGTAGTGTAGTAGTAACAAAATACCGATCACGAGAAGCACCAGAACCACGATTGACCAGACAATTGTCTGGATCATCGTACTGGCGCCTACTGCGGCACTTGCGCCATCACCGTCATCGGTAACTATACGGCGCTCGGTCATCGCTAACTCCTTTTTAGCCTTGGCTTCAGACTTATTTGACTGAGGCGCTTCGGCAGAACCAATAGCCCTAATGGTCGTCACATTCGGAGATCAATCGAACCTCATTAGCAAGTACCATGCCATGAGAGTTCCCTCTCTCCAAGAACTTCTAGCTCGATCCAGCGCCGAAGCTAAGCTCGATCTCCTCGGTTTTACCCATGCCTCCGGTGAACACTTAGCTAACCGACCCCCAGTTGCTCTAAAGGGCTGGAGCTATGTCCGAATCGTATTCAAGCTGAGCAGGTCAAGGCGGGCACCCGCAGCCGCTTCCCATCCACGACGGAAACAGAATTTCGCCCCAAGTGGCGAGTTGCAGCTCAATCCCGAGAACGTCGGCGTGATGATTGTTTCCCCGATACTAGAGTGTTTTTCGACAAGGGGATCACCGACTATCGGGGCGCCCGAGCTAGATGGACCAGAGCCTCTTAAGAACAGTGCCGACCGATATCTTCGAAGCTTCGTCCTCCAAATCGCCCGGGAAAGCAGCTCAACCCGAAGAATGGATGCGGCGCCGAGATCCCGAGCTACGATTGATGGAATCGGCCCTTGCACGCCGCCGTCGATATAGTCTCGGCCGTCAAGGGACACGGGCGTCGCTATCCAAGGAAGGGCGATGCTTGCCTGTAGTGATCGAAGCAGAGGCCCCGTGGTAAGTGCTACTAGCGCGCGATCATCCTTTCGAACGGCCATGCACACGAATCGCTTGGGCAAGTCTTCAATCTGCGTGTCGGTGCCGAGCTCCGAAAGAATACGCCCGATGTACGTTTTCCGGTCAATCCGAAGCCGATTTGCATAAAGCTTGGCTGTAGCGTTTCGTGGGGCATCCAACACCATGGAAGCAATCCTATCTGCGTCCCATCCTGCCGCATAAGCGGCTCCGAATAGTGCCCCAATGCTCGCCCCAACGACGATATCCGGCTTGATGTCGTACTCCTGAAGTGCCATCATGGTGCCGGCATGAGCACAACCACGGATTCCTCCGCCGCCAAGTACCAGGGCGACGGGATTGACAGGGGAGACGTTAGAGGCAGGTTCCTTTGTCATACTCGATCGTATTCGAGGCGCTCACGTCACTACCACGCAGGAGCCCAACCATCTTTCCGGCATCTCACGTCCCTAGGATTGCTCCGGGGCGGGCGATGGCCGGGACCATGTGGTCCGGAGCTATGTAAAGGATGGATCTCGGATAGACGGTGAGTCCGACTACCCCTCGATAATCTCCTCCAACCTGCTGGCCACTCCAATTGAGTACCCTTGCCGGACCATCTCTCCAGGGAATGCGGAGGCGGTAGGACGTGAGCTGGTTGTTCCAAATCACCACGAAACGATGACCATGGTTCCACAGCTGGAAGGCGAAAACCTGGGGACCTAAGACGTCGACGCCACCGAGCCACGCACGATTGAGGTAGTAGAGACTGACCTCGTAGGCGACATAGGCAGGCTTGGCGGCGAAGTCATGCTCCAAGAGGCCAAAATGATCCTCAAAGAGGGCCCCTGTACCGTCGTCGCGCAGATCATACCAGAACACCCGTTGAACGCCGGCATAGGCAGCTACAACATAGAGCCTCGCCAGCCTATCCGCTTGCGACCCCTCTGTCCCACAGACGTTCTCGCAGCTGGTTTCTCCGGCCCATCCCATTTCGGTGAACCATATAGGCTTGCGGTAAGCCTTTAGCGCTCGAACCTCAGAAAGGAGTCTAAGGTCGGGAACATCTTCGTACGGTTGAACGGAGACGACATCAAACTTACCTCCTGCCGCCGCCACATCATGGATGAAGGTCAGCGGATGGGGATCTGCCCCGCTGGGACCACCGAGGACAACAGTTGCGTTCGGGTTTGCCTGTTTCACTGCCTCATACGCTCTCGCGAGTAGGTGAGCGTAGTCCACTGGATTCGGATACGGGTGCCAGAACTGATGAAGATCCGGCTCATTCCATATTTGCCAGTCCTGGATGACTCCCCGATAGTGACGAACAATGGCGTAAACATACTGCGCGAAGTCGCTAATCAGCTTGGGCATCAGGTAATGCGGCATGTAGGCGTGGTCACGCCCATCCCAGGTATTGTTGTAGTCAAGCAGACCGAGGATATGAAAGCCCGCATGTCGCTCTTTGTAGACGACGCGATCGTAGCGAGCCCAATGGTAAGTGCCTCTGGTGTACCGATGCAGCCGATCCGCGGTGAACTCCTCTCGAACCCAATCAACACCTGTCCGCCAAGCTCGGTAGACGGCGGGCTGCGAGAGGTCCGGGTAGCGCTGAATCACATAAGATCCAAGCCCATACATATCTCCCAGCGATCGCTTGATGCCGGCAAATGCAAGCGGGGGAACTCGATGAGTCACGATTGGATGTTTGTGCTTGTGCTTGTGCTTGTGCCCGCGGCCGCCACCTGGATGATGCAGCGGTTTGGGCTTGGTTTGGTGGTGGATCGGAGGAGTTGGTTTTCGGGTGGGAGTTGGCTTTGGTCGAGGTCTTGGCGTTGACCTGGGTTTGGGCGTTGGGCTGGGAGTGGGAACGAGAGTAGGACTGGGTTTTGCAGTTGGGGTCAATGAGCGGCCGGGGGCTGGGTGTGCACGCAGACCTGTTGGGAAAGAGGTCCCGGCCAGAACGACTACTGTCAGAAGCAGTGCAATTGCCGCAGCCAGTACAGCCACGGAGAGGGTGAGGTAGGATCGGCGCATAAGCCTATCGTACTAGAACGACCCGCTGCTCTGGGCTGCAGGCTCAGGCTCTTTTCCGTACGTGACGGCCCGGCAATGGAGATCTCGGCACGACGATGCCGGTCCCCAAATGAAGCCAGTCCATTTCCCCTGGGTGTGGCGTGATAGCATCGTCCTGAATCTCCCGCGTCGTGGAAGGGGGAGTTCGAAAGGTATGCGCCGGCAATGTCAAACGACAAGGCGAAGTACTACGTCGGGCTCAGTCTTCTTCCAGGAATCGGGCCAGCCAGGTTCTCACGCTTGGTTGAGATCTGCGGCACAGCCGATGCGGCATGGCGGGCATCGGTCACTGAGCTAAAGCGATCCGGCGTCGACGATCGAGCCATCGAAGGCCTGCTTCAACGACGCAGGACACTTGACTTGGACCACGAGCTAGAACGCGTCCATCGAGCCGGCGGTAGGGTTATCACTCAGGACGATATCGAGTACCCTCCGTTGCTCCACGAAACCTTTGGCCGGCCGCCGATACTCTACGTCAAGGGAGAGCTCCTTCCGGAAGATAGCCAGTCTCTTGCCGTTGTCGGCACCCGTCGACCTTCGATCTATGGCCAGACGCAGACAGTTAAGAATGTCCCACTCCTGGTTGAGCGAGGACTCACGATTATTAGCGGTCTCGCGGTTGGAATAGATACGGCGGCCCATCGTTCCGCACTCGAGGCGGGTGGACGAACGATAGCGGTCTTGGGTAGTGGGCTGGACGTCCTCTACCCTTCTCAAAATCGGGGTCTCGCCGAGCGGATTTCGCAACATGGCGCCGTGGTCACGGAGTATGCGATGGGAACCCAGCCCGATGCCTTCAACTTTCCCGCCAGAAACCGCATCATCAGCGGACTCTCACTTGGTACAGTTATCGTCGAGGCCGGCGAGAAGAGCGGCGCCTTGAGAACTGCCGGCTATGCTCTCGAGCAAAACCGAGAGGTTTTCGCCTTCCCAGGTCGCGCCAACGATCCGCAATCCGTCGGATGCAACCGGTTGATTAAACGGGGACACGCCAAACTGGTGATGGACATCGATGACATCGTCGATGAGCTGAACCTTTCGGTGGCCATGCAGCAAATTGAGATCAAGCACGTTATCCCGGAGAACGACCGGGAGGGAAAGCTTCTATCCCTACTCTCTTCGGAGCCCGTGCACGTTGATGAGCTGGGCAGGAATAGTCAGCTGGCAATGTCGGAAGTAACAAGCACCTTGACCATGCTGGAGCTCAAAGGCACAATACGCCACGTAGGCTCCATGCATTACGTCCTCTCCCACTGATCGACGAACTTAGGTGCCGTCACTGAGGGCAGCCAACGTCTGACTACCTCCTCGGTCACTTTCGGCATAACCATCGAAAGCAGTCTTCATCCAAGCCGCTTCAGTGCCCCTTCTACTCTTGACTGCTTCGATAAGAGCTGCATCTCCAACTTGCCACAAGGGCAGTAAGGCGAAGGCAAACCGGGAAGATAGCTGCTCACGAACTTCCACGTCCGCCGGTGCAAGCTTACGCCGGGATCGTCGAGAGTTCAGATTTGAGAGGGCTCTCCCCCAGAACTGGACGGCGTCGGTCGGGGTCAATGAGACCGTGGCCGACCTCCCACCCTTTGCCGACACCAGCTCCACTATTTCGGAGGCCACGGATTCAAGCCGCCGGCTTTCTTGGACGATATATCTGTACTTCTTTCGAACATGGCGAGGCGCGGTCCAGACCACGACGTGTCGTGTCTTTCCCATGACATCCTCGTAGTGATGAGCGATGTCACTCAGTGCCTGAGCCTCTTCGGGCGAAAGCTCCATTTGTAGTGTTCTAGGGGCTCGTGCGGCCGACTTCTTCTGGGTCACCTACTGTGATGCTCCACAGCAGGAACCCGCTCTACCTTCCAGAAAGGTAGATGGCACTTTCGGCACTCGTAGGTCTTGACAAGGATAAGGTCGTCATTTTCCCATCGTGTCTCTTCCGAATGGAAGAGCGAAGGCGAGAAATGGCAGTAGACGCACTTAACTCCTGGCATTGGATAGGTCGACTTCGTCGGCCTCAACTCCGTCCCAAAGACCTTGTAGAGGAGCACACCTATAACGATCAATACGATCATTTTCGCCGCGACCAAGATCAGCAGTATCGATAGTGCCATGCCCTGACGCCCGTCCTCCTGCCTGATACTAAACGCAATCGCTAAGTTTGATCAGAGTGAAATGACAAACAGTCTGAATGGGTCGTGAAGTAAACGTCTAGACATACGAAATGCTGACATTAGATGAGGATCCAGGAGACGCCATAAAGCTTGCATCATCAGCAAATGTATCAACGGCAAGGCCCCGGGATCCGGAACAGGTGTAATATTATTTTGGTTCGGCAGTTGATTGAAGTGCGCGTCCAGAAGCCCAACGACTCTCGCGGAATCTCTAACGAAGAAGGGATGAGATGGCTCAGGTAGCTCTCGAAAATGTCAGTAAACTCTTCGGAGACGTCAAAGCCGTGAATGACGTCACACTCGAGGCCCGTGACAAGGAATTTCTCGTCCTTGTGGGACCCTCTGGGTGCGGAAAGACGACAACACTTCGAATGGTAGCCGGACTTGATGATATCTCAGGTGGTACGATCACCATCGGTGACAGGGTCGTCAACAACCTTTCCCCGAAGGACCGTGACATCGCGATGGTCTTCCAGAGCTATGCCCTGTATCCACACATGAATGTCTACAACAACATGGCCTTTGGGTTGAAGCTTAGAAAGACCAAGAAAACCGAGATCGACCGTAGAGTCCATGAAGCAGCAAGAACTCTCGACATAGAGCCTCTCCTGAAACGAAAGCCCAAGGAGCTGTCCGGAGGACAGCGTCAGCGCGTGGCTCTTGGGCGGGCAATCGTCAGGGAACCAGCAGTCTTCTTGATGGATGAGCCGCTGTCCAACCTCGACGCCATGCTTCGAGTTCAGACTCGAAAAATGCTGATCACCTTGCATCGACGGCTTGAAACCACGGTTATCTATGTCACGCACGATCAAACTGAAGCCATGACCATGGGAACGAGGATTGCCGTCATGAACTCAGGGGATCTGCAGCAGGTGGACGCTCCCCAAACGATCTACGACTACCCGGTCAATACCTTCGTCGCCACCTTCATCGGCTCACCTCAAATGAACATTATTGAAGGAAGCATTGCGGACCAAGGGGGCGATATCTACTTTCAATCACCTGGACTTTCCTTGAAGCTTCCTGCACAAATGTCGAGCTTGGCAAGAAGTGCCAATGCCGAACAGGTGATTTTGGGTATACGACCGGAGCACATGCACCCCATATTCGGTAGTGACAACGGATCTGCGAGCATTCAAGCTCAGGTGGACGTGGTGGAACACATGGGAGCAGAGCTCTACGTCTATCTACAGTCAGGTCGTGAAACCCCAATCACAGCTCGCTTCTCTGCTGAGCACGACGTGGCGCCCGGGAACACGATTGGTCTAGCCTTCGAGGAAGAACACCTGCACTTGTTCGATGCCAATACGGGTCGCGCCATCTCTCATGGCAGCTCACCGACAGGCTAAAGGCCTGCAGAACTAGAGTCGATGCTCGTGCTCGTCTTGTTATTCGGAGACTGACTCGGTTGACGATTCTCGGACAGATCGAGGTAACAGGCGTTCGATATCAGACCGTGAGGCCGTAGCTAGACCTACCAAGCCATCTCCGGCCCCGTAGTACAACCAGTACTCGTCGTCCCGTTCTAAGAGTCCCGTGCCGAAAACCACGTTCCCGACTGGTCCCTCCCGCTCGTAGGAGGCACTTGGCTCAAACACGGGTTCCGGATGGCGATACACCACCCGGCTCGGGTTCAACAGATCGAGGACTGCCAGCCCCATACGGTACAGTCTCCGATTTGTCTTTAAATCAATAAACTCGTTGGCATGGTAGAAGAGCAGCCAACCAAACTGAGTTGGAACCGGCGGGGGGCCCGCGCCAATCCTCTCACCCTGCCAGCTGTTGGGCACAGGAGACAGCACGGTTACCGGCTCCGACCAGGTCAGCAGGTCGGAAGACAGTATCAACTGAATATTCGGAAATTCCCGGATAAGTGCCACATAGTCGTTTCCCACCTTTTGTGGGAAGAGCACCATGTCCTTCGTGTTCACACCGGGGGCCACGACCGAGATTTCACGCATCCGGGTAAGGTTGTCGGATTCGCCGATTGCCGACCTTACGCGAAATGGTGCAGGCTCCCAGTTGGCAAGACGCTGATCTGCATGCTCAACCGACGCTTTCGTATAGGTAAGAAAGAATTTTCCCTCTAGTGGCGTGATCCGCGGGTCTTCGACACCCAGGCGTGCATACTCATCATCAAGCCGGCTCTCATAAAAGGGCAGCTCTTCTCTTGAAAAGGTCTCTCCATCATGGCTTGTAGCAAGGCCGAAACGAGAGATCGAATCCATCCCTACAGCGCGGTACACCAGGGCGACGGATCCATCGAGGAAACATGCTCCGGGATTTAAAACACCTCGGCCCTCCCACCATTTGCTGGGAGTAAGGATCGGATTCTTGTTAGAGCGTCGGAAGATGTCCGTCATATGGAATGCTTCAATGCGCCTGTTACCTCGGTTTCCTTCTCCCGAATCCAAGCGAATACGAGTGAAATGCTTTGGCCTTCCCTACAAGACCAGAAGCTGGCTTAGAGCAGAGCCCCGCTTCAAGCTCCTCCACCGATAAGGACTCCGGCTGCAAAAACCAAGGCACCACCAAAAACCACTTGCACAACGCTCAGGAAGAAATTCATCTGGAAGAATTTATATCGTATGAAGGCTATCGAGACCAGCTCAACGCCGACAACGGTATAGGCAATAGTCAGAGCAACATGCAGATTGGGGATCAGAAATGGCAGTGTGTGGCCCGCGCCGCCCACGAATGTCATGAGTCCCGTTATGGCGCCTCGAGTTACTGGTTTTCCTCTGCCGGTTAATTCTCCGGTATCCGAAAGAGCCTCGGAGAACGCCATGCTGATGGCAGCTCCGACCGCCGCAGCGAGACCGACCAGCAGGGCATAATGCGGATTCCGAGTCGCGAAAGCAGTTGCAAACAACGGCGCCAGCGTCGAGACGGAACCGTCCATAAGCCCGACAAGTCCAGGCTGTATGATTTGCAGAACAAATCTCTGCTCTGGTGTGTGGTTATATGCCAGCACTTTGTCTTCGGCGACTGCCGGCTCACCGGGCTCGTTCACGATGACCTTGTTTCCGACCTGGAGGGAGTGCCAGAATCGAATTCTTCATGTCCGAGGCGAGCGCAATCCGAACACTCACCATAGAGGGTTACAGCCGCATTCCACACGTTGAAATTCGGTACTGTCTCGATCCGATCGAGCACAGTAGAAGGAACGTCGGCAATCTTATCGCAACGAAGGCAGACAGCCTCAGCATGAGGGCGAGTATCTGGATCGAAGTGGGATACCCCTTGGACATCGAACCGTTTCAGCTGCCCAATATCGACCAGCTCGTTCAGTGTCTTGTACACCGTCGTCAGAGACATTGTGGGCATTTTTCGTCGAAGCAGACGATGAAGCTCGTCTGCCGTCGGATGGTCCCTGTTTCTCTCCATCGATTGATAGATAAGCAACCGCTGAGGGGTGACCTTTCCGCCTCGAGCGTGGATGACGTCCACGAGCTCCTTTACCGAATCCATGCTATCTCGCACTCATTGTTAGTTAACAATCGATAGTAGCCTACGGGTAGGACTTCTCTTCGTACAATCAAGAAGTAGGCCCTCGCCTTTGCGGCAGGATGGAGGCAAGTGTGGACCTTTCCGATGAATGACCCTGATCGCGACGAGTCCCAGATCGAGTGCTCGCTTGTATTTACACGTGCAGGCTCGTTTAAGGTGACGGGAGCCGTACGAGACGCGCTTGGCAAGCTCGCGGCGGAAGAGTGGCCAGTATTCACGCTGGCGGATAACGATGAGCAGATCGTGATACGGAGCTCAGAGGTCGCGGCGATCCAGCATATTCGTGGATCCAAGGGGCGCCTGGGATTCACGCGCGTAGATTTGCCGAAGCAACCACAAGGAGCGTGCGGCCCCAGCTGAACTCCGGGCCGGCAGTCCCTTATGGCTTGTCCGGTCTTGCGTCCGTCCCAACCATTGTTTCGGGGTCCAAAAGCCGGTTTAGGGCTTCCTCAGTGAGGTCCGTTCGCTCCCGTGCAAGGTCTCGTATGGTTCGTCCGGAAGCGTAAGCCTCCTTCGCCAAGCTCGCTGCACGATCGTAGCCTATAGCCGGGGCGAGGGCTGTCACCAACATCAATCCCTGCTCTACCATCTCGGGGCCTCGAGCGGTAGCGACCAAACCTGACACCGCTCGCTTCGTGAAGTTTCGAGCTCCCGCAGCCAGAAGCTGTATGGCCTGAAGGATATCGAAAGCCACAAGCGGCAACATGACGTTCAGCTCAAAATTTCCCGACTGACCGGCAATCACAATCGCAGAATCGTACCCAATAACCTGAGCGGCGACCATGGCAAGCGACTCCGCGGCCACGGGGTTTACCTTGCCCGGCATGATGGAGCTGCCAGGTTGCAAATCGGGAAGGGTCAATTCTCCAAGTCCCGCTCGCGGTCCCGAGGACATCCATCGTATGTCGTTGGCGATCTTGATGAAGGTCACGGCCGTGGAGCGGAGGGCACCGCTTGTATTGACCAGAACATCGATGGAGCTCTGAGCGGCGAAGTGCCGCGACGTCTCCTTGACGGGAAGACCGGTTGCATCGCGAACGCGAGAAAGAACCAAGGAAGCGAACTGGGGATGAGCATTGATGCCGGTACCAACTGCAGTTCCCCCAAGCGCTAACTCTCCCAAAGCGACGATCTCATTTTCAAGCCGGTTACGTGCCAAGGAGATCTGGTCTGCGTACCCGAGAAACTCCTGTCCCAGGCGGATTGGGGTTGCATCCTGGAGATGAGTTCGACCGGTTTTGATAACTGGCCAGAATTCCCTCGCCTTCCCGCGAAGCTCATTCTCGAGCTCCTCGAGTGCCGGCAAGAGCTCATCCCGCAAGAGCATCATGGCTGAGAGATGCATCGCTGTCGGGATAATGTCGTTTGACGATTGGCCTTTGTTCACATGATCGTTTGGGTGAACCTCACCCTTGGACTGCCGGGGGCCACCGAGAATCTCATTCGCCCTCGAAGCGACGACCTCATTGACATTCATGTTGGTAGAAGTGCCCGATCCTGTCTGATAAATCACGATTGGAAACTGCGCATCCAGTGCGCCGGAGGCTACTTCCTCGGATGCAGCGGCTATCGCCTCGGCTATTCGTTCGTCGAGAAGCCCGAGATCAAGATTCACCCGAGCCGCCGATTCCTTCAATACCCCCAGAGCGTGAATAAATGCAGGTGGCATACGGTCGGTGCCGATTGGGAAGTTCTCAATAGCCCTGGCGGTTTGAGCGCCGTAATACGCATCCAATGGCACTTCGACTTCGCCCATGCTATCGCGCTCGATGCGCACATCGTTACCGTTAATGAATCACCTCCACACTCGATTCATTCTAAGAAGCGAGGTCCCAGCAGAACGACAAGCCCGTCGATGGTGGGACGAAGGCTGACAGAAGTCCAGGGAAATGCCGACCTACTTTGTCGCCACAACTACTCGAGTCGCCTCAGCTGCTCAATCTTGAGACAGACCGAACCAAAGCGACTGAGGCAGTACTAAATAGAAGGCTCTGCTAAGCCGTCTTGCTGGCGGCGCCTTGGTTCAACTCTTGGATCACACCACGAACTGCCTCGATGGCAGAGATTGCCGCCGTCAGCTTCTCCTCAAGGTCAGAGAGAGCTTCGGAGCCGGCATCAACCCTCCGGAGAGGGCCAGCGTCGACCTTAGCAACATACTCTTTAGATAAGCTGACCGCAGTGCGAAGCGGATATCCGGCTTGGCGCGCCTGCTGGATAACGACAATGAGCTCGAGAGCATTTCCACTAACTCTTCGATTGCCTTCCTTAGAAACCGGGAGGTATCCACGATTGAGCCAATGCTGAATTTGGCGCTCCGACACGCCGGTGATTGCAGCCGCCTGACGAATGGTGAGAGCTAAGTCGGCCCACATCCTACCCCGATTCGGCGGCCGGAAAGGGAACGTGATGGTGTTTGATGGTCGAACTGCCTCAAGCATAAAACTATGATAACGTACTTGACATAGTTCTGGCGAAATATATCTACTGCAACTGAGGTTTCAACTCTCGCTGGTACCATTCACCCATTGAACGACACGGGCAAACACAGCAACGGTGACTGGAGATCGTGAGGGTAGTGATTGGTTTCTGAGATTCGCTGCGTCATCGTCGTCGATCCGCTCCCCGACAAAGTCATGCCGCTCGTCGACAACCTATCCCGCTACGGCTATGCCGCGGACGTCTGCCGTCCGGAAGCCTGGGTCTCGCATGTCGCTGGGAGCGCTGCGGCGGCCATGGTGATCGGCCCAAATATGCTGTCTCTTCAACTCTGGACATTTTGCCAGGAAGTGAGAGAGCAAGCGGATCTGCCGGTCATCGTCTTAGGCAATGCGCCATCGCCTGATCAAGTCGCGCTTGTCTTGGAAGGCGGAGCGGACGCATGTCTTCAGGCGGACCAAACTCTGTCAGCCAGACAAGTGGTGGCGGCGATTAGGGCGGTTGAGAGGCGAAGACAGTTGTCGCAACAAGCGAGAAGCGACATCATCGAAGCAGGCGGTCTCCGAGTCGACCTCGCCAGGAAAGATGTCACTGTTGAGGGCCGACATATCGCACTCACCCCCACGGAGTTTGGAATATTGGCGGTCCTCTCTCAGCAACCCGGCAGAGTTTTGAGCAGTGTTGAGATTCTGCGTCAAGTGCACGGATACGAAGCGGATGCTTCCGAGGCTCAAGATATTGTGAAAGTTCACATTTCCCGGCTGCGGCAAAAGCTCGAAGAGGACCCTCAAAGCCCGCGAATGATTGTCAACGTGCGGGGGCAGGGTTACATCTACATGTTCGAGCGACGAGCAGAAACGACCGTCCACTAGCTCGTCCGGTCTCTCGTTTCGTAGCTTGCATTCCAATAGTTAGCTCCCCACGCGTCCACCTCTGTGGGTTGCAGTAGTTTCTGGGGACCAGTATCGTCGGTCACCGGGTCGAATTCCAGGAAGGCCGCGCAACAAAGGTTGTGGTTAAAGTCACAACCTGCTATGCTGTCGTCAGTAGGGCGTCCACTTCGGCCATTGAGGTGATGAGTGCGCGTCCTCATGCTGAATCCGCCATTCCATCCGAGGTTCTCGCGGTCTCAGCGATCGCCGGCGAAAACGCGTTCCGGTAACCTGTACTACCCGATTTGGCTTGGGTACGCTACGGGCTCGCTTGAACAAGTGGGCCACTGTGTCCGTCTCATCGACGCACCCGCCGCAGGCCTGAGCCGCCTGGATGTCTGTGCCTTTGCGCATGATTTCCAACCGCAGCTCATCGTGATCGAGACCTCGACGCCGAGCATCATCAATGACCTTGAGGTCGCGGCAGAATTACGCGCTTCGCTCAATAATCCAATCCCTTTCATTGTTCTGGTTGGCACGCACGCCTCAGCTCTCCCACGGGAAACGCTTGAGCAGGCAAATTATGTCGACGCGATAGCTAGGCGCGAATTTGACCATACCCTGAGAGACCTGAGCGAAACGTTGGAAGCCGGAGGCGATTTGTCTTCAGTGACTGGCATCACTTACCGAGATGGCGATCAGGTGTGCAGTACCCCAGATAGACCGGAGCTGCAGGCGGACGACCTTGATAGCCTGCCCTTCTTGAGTCAGGTCTGGACCAAACACGTCAACATCGAACAATACTTCTACTCGATCACGCCTCACCCACAAGTCACCCTGGTAACGGGAAGGGGCTGCCCATACAAGTGCGATTTCTGCGTCTGGCCTCAGGTGTTGACCGGGCATGGTTATCGACGTCGCTCCGTCGAGAACGTCGTCGAGGAGTTTCTTTGGATCGATAAGAACCTGCCTGGGGTTCACGTGTTCTTGGAGGATGACACCCTAACCGTCAATCGAAAACGATGCCAAGAGCTTGCCCAAGCTCTACAAGACTCTGGAAGTCGCGTTAAGTTCACCGCTAACTCTCGGGCGGATGTGGACTTCGATACCTTGCGGGCGCTGCAAGCGGCTGGGCTTCGCATGGTTTGCGTAGGATTCGAATCCTCAGAGAACGATATTCTTGCCGGCATAGAGAAGCGGCTTCAGGTTGAGCAGGCTCATCAATTCGTTGCCGACGCGAAGCGGGCAAAAGTCCTGGTCCACGGTTGTTTCATGGTCGGCAATCCGGGAGAAACTCATGCCACTCTTCGACGCACTTTGGACTATGCGCGTCAGATTTCCCCTGATTCTGCTCAATTCTTTCCTCTAATGGTCTATCCCGGTACTCGAGCCTTCGACAAGGCCGTGAAAGATGGCTCCCTGGTCTCTAAAGATTGGTCAAGGTGGCTTCGGCAAGATGGCACTCACAACACGGTGATAAACAGACCGATGTTGAGCTCAGCTGACCTCATAGCGTGGTGCAACAGTGCCAGGCGAGAGTTCTACTTTAGGCCATCGTTCCTGGCCAAGAAAGTGCGACAAAGTATTGCTGATCCCCACGAGAGGTACCGCAACCTTCGCGCGGCCAAAGAGCTCTGTGGGCATCTTGTTGGAAGCTGACCTTGGGTTTCCACTCTGTAGCGTTGTCATTCCCGTTCGTGACGATCGTGACAACATTGCTCGCTGCCTTCTTGCCTTAAAGCAACAGACTTACCATGACTTCGAGACCATCGTCGTGGATGACGGATCTAGGGACGGCACCGCTGAGGTCGCGGCCGGCCTCGGTGCAACGGTGCTCCGTCAAGATCGGCTTGGTCCAGCTGCCGCCCGCAATCGTGGCGTCAAGGGAGCGAAAGGGGAAGTTATCCTCTTCACGGACGCCGACTGTGCGCCTATGCCCGATTGGGTTCATCAGATGCTCGAGCACTTTCGAGACCCAGAGGTGGCGGGCTGTCGGGGTGTATACACCAGCCGGCAACGTTCGCTGGTAGCGCGCTTTGTACAACGTGAATACGAGGATCGGTATCGCGCAATCGTTCCTCTGGCCTCCATAAACTTCGTCGACACCTACTCGGCCGGGTACAGAAAGTCGGTCCTGGAAGAAGTCGGTGGCTTCGATGAGCACTTCCGGACCTCGTCCACTGAGGATCAAGATCTGTCCTTCCGAACGGCCTCTGCCGGACACCTTCTTGTCTTTGCGCCTGGTGCCATCGTCGAGCACTTGCATGTGGAGAGCGTCTCGGCCTACTGTCGCAAGAAGTTCAAGATTGGGTTCTTTAAGCCACGAGTTCACCTGAAATCACCCAACCGCCTCCTCACCGACTCTCATGTTCCTACAAGCGTAAGGCTTCAGGTTGCGGCGGTCATGGTGGCACCTGGCGTTTGGTTCGTCAAGGTTCCCGAGTCAATGAGGTCGACCTGGATAGGTCTGTGGTCAGCCGTGGTTGTTGTGACGGCTCTTCCATTAGCCATCAGGAACTTACGCCGTGACATCCCGGTAGGGTTGGCATCTGTACCTCTCGTGGCCGTGCGATCGGTAGCTCTAGCAGCTGGACTGATAGTCGGGGCCCTGAGCCTCGTATCTGAACAGCTTCCCAGAAGAGGTGCCGAGCAGAGTCGGTCATGCCCTGCAATTCCTATCGCCTACAAGCGTCACCACGAAAGACTGGATATGAACAGCACGAGCACTTGCGGTCGGGACAGCATAGACGTCTAGACTGGCAAGGCTTTGCCTCTTCAATAGAAAATCCGGAGATGAAATTGAAACCATACCGCGTGGCCCTATCGGCAGTTACTCTTTTTGTGCTCTTTACACTTGCTGTCCTTCCCGCATTTGCGGCTCCCTTGCAGACCAAGGAGAACGGGGCAACTAGTCGGGCCTCGATCCCTCATCTACAAGCTCGCTTATTAACCATCATCAATAAAGAGCGGAAGACCAAGGGAGCGAAACCTCTCGCCTTGAACGCCAAGCTTACATCATGTGCCACCGCGCATTCAGTGGCCATGCAGAAGGCAAACAGACTCTTTCATAACGTCGCAAAGGATGTCTGCATATCCCATAACTACTCAGGTGAGAATATTGGTCGCGGCGTAGGGAAGCCCCTGGCAGCTCTCAAGTCGTTGAATAAGCAGATGTGGAGCGAAGGTCCTTGCCCTGTGAAGTTGCTGGCTGGACTGGTCTGCACGCCTTTCGGATCTGCAGCCGATTTTGCCCTTTGGGAGAAGCACAGCCACTACCTCAACCTCATTTGCAAGCTGTACACCTCAATTGGAATCGGCATCGATGTGTACAAAGGATCCACGTGGCTGACTCTCGATTTCGCTGGTACGTATCATTCCGGCGATCCACGGTCCACCTTCTGCACCAACTCAAAGAACGGCGCGTAATCCCTTCGTTATTGGCGCAGCCAAGCAGCTAATCCCTTTTGGTTGGGGCCTCTGAGTGAGGACACGAGCCTTGATAAAGATCCAGTCTAAGGGGCCGAATCCAGCAGAATAACGGACTCGGCCTCTCAGGACTGCTAGCTTCCGACCAGGGCAACGGATCCTGACTCAGTGGTTGAAGTCGTGCCTGTCGAGCTCGAAGGCCTCAGCCTGTATGTTTAGGGCCGCCACGCACCACGAGTCGAGCCAGCGACCGAATGAACGGGTGCCCCCAGAATCCAATCGATATCACCGAGCCGAACAGCACCACAGCATCGATGCTTTCCCGACCCTCTGGCCCAAAATATACGTCCGATAGGTTAAGCCAGAGCGCAAATTCATCGAGCGTTAGTGCAGATCCGGCGCCATACACGACCGAGGTCAGGCGCATCCATCTGCGGGGCGGACGCTCTCCGGTTCCGATTTGAAGTAACCAGGAGTATCCGACCAGAAGCAGGCCCAAGATCCCCCACACAAGGTGATGGATGTGCCTTCCACCCGCCGAGACGTTGTGGAACGGACCGCGACCGCGTTGGATGGATCGAACGATCAGCCGGACGGTCGCGAATGTGACAAAGAAGCTAATGGATGCGAGAAACTGGCGCTCGCGTCGAGGATCACGAAAGTGCAAGCGATAGAGCTCGCTGACGATACCCGTTCGGACAGGCAGGTCCGGAGGACTGTCTAGCGCCTCTTGGCCTCGGGCCAGGCAGTTTGCACAAATGGTGATGTCTCCTGGCCCCTGCACCAACCCGGTAACTTCTGCAATAGGAGTGTGACAGAAAGAGCATTCCGGAGGCTGGGGCTGGTTGCCAGCCGGCCCCTGGTCGCCACCGGACGGAAGGGCGACGATCCTAGGACCCAGGCTTTTGCCGTGTCGATGGAAAAGACGTTGTCGCATACACTAAGCTCCGTCTAGCCTTCATTCCGCCCGCTGGGGGCTGCCCGCCATGATAGCCTGACCGCAGGAGTGAAGCTTGAACGCAATCGACCCCGAGAGCAATCTCGAGATCTTCATGGAAGTCGCCGGGGACGGCCCGACGATGATTATTGTACCCCCGCCTTGGGGGATGTCCCACGACTTCTATCAGCATCTAATCGAACAGATAGATCTGCCTGTCAGGAGCGTTTACTTCGATCCGTCAGGAACCGGACAATCAGGCCCGCGGCCAAAAGAATCGACCCCTAACCTGGCTCTTGAGGAGCTGGAATCAGTTCAGGCCAGGGTAGGCCCCAAACCCGTCTTGCTCTTCGGACATGCTGCGGGAGCGTTTCTGGCCCTCGACTACGCTCTTAGACATCCAGATGAGCTGGCAGGGCTCGTGCTGGCAAACCCCTACGCCTCATATACGCGATCCGACGCCCTCGGAGCGCCACTCTTAGAAACGAATCCGGGCTGGGCCGACTTCCGGCGGCGCGTGGCTGAAATACGAGCAGTCAAGCTGAGCCCATCGGAACAGTTTCGATCGATCTACAAGGAGCAGCGCCTGATCGACCTGTACAACTACGATCTGCACTATCTCGATATGGCCGCTGCCGCCGACAAGTCGACGTTCAATGCCGAGATATCCGAGGACCGGGAGCGAGACCTGCTTCCCGATCTTGATGAAATGCATGTGCCGACGCTCATTGTCTGCGGGGTCCATGACGCTCTGGCGCCCGTTGCGGAGAGCCGGCTAATCGCCGGGAAGCTGCCTTATGTTCGGTTGCTGGAGTTTGGTGCAAGCAGCCACTTTCCGTTCATAGAAGAACCGGAGAACTTTCGAACAGCGTTTGTGGACTTTCTTCGAGACATCGGCCTCAGCGACGCTGAGTCATGAGAGCCAAGTCCTCGCTATTCGACTCGTTGGCGTTTCCAGGGTTTGCAGCCAAGGCAGGTGCTGCCAAGTGACTCCAACCCGACGCCCAGAGCCTGAATCCGAATACACAGAAACCGACCTCAACGGTCGGTCCCTGTGCTTTTGTGGGGGCGCTTTGCGTGCTAGCCCCTCGATTCAGTTGTGGCTTGCGTCGGTTCCTTTTTAGAGACGACAAAACCCGACGGTTTCGCTCGTCGGGTTTACCTTGCGCAGGCTTTGATGGTGACCGTAGCTTCGCTGAGGTGAAAGGCCACCGACGTTTGCAAAACTACCATAACAGTAAGAACGACTACTGTCAATAGGCAATTTTCATCGACGCAGAAGTTGCCTCCATTTCCAAAAACGAAAGCGGGCGGCTGCCCCCTCGCAACAGCCGCCCGCCCCACCAGGAATGGATTCGAGGCTACTCTGCAAAGTCCGTGCCAACCTCAACCAGAGGGCAAGATCTTCCAACTTTTTGGATCGAAAACTGGGGGCGATCATGGTAGACTCAACGGATGCGGCCGGTTTCGGCTGCGCTCAAATAGGAGAGATTCTTGGCTCAATGTGACTTTTGTGGCAAGTCGAAGATGTTCGGCCGCAATATTCGGTACAACCATGGTGGAAAGTGGGAGCTTCGGGCACCGAAGACCAACCGCGCCTTCAGGCCCAACGTACAGAGAACTCGGATCCTGCTAGACGGAAAGCTGCAACGTGTTCATATCTGCACCCGATGCTTGCGAACACAGCAGAAGCCGGCTAGAGCCTAACCGTTCTCTACACGCACCCCTAAAGCCCGCCTCTCCAAGCCGTCGTGTGCGCTCGCGCGTAACCGTTGGATGTTTTCCTGGGGAGTGGCTTTGTCATTGAATACGGACGAGCCTGCCACGATGTTGTCTGCACCCGCTGCCGCTACTTCTGAGGCGATGTGTGCATCGATGCCTCCGTCCACGCCAACCGAGGCACCGGCATTCCAGCGATCGAGCAGCCTTCTCATACGGTAGATCTTGCGTACCGTCGAGGGGATGAACTTCTGGCCCCCGAATCCCGGGTTGACGCTCATTACCAGCACCATGTCCAAATAAGGACAAAGCTCCTCGAGATCGATGATTGGCGTTGCCGGATTGATCGCGACACCTGCCAGAGCCCCCGTGGACCTGATGTACGCGACGAGGCGATTGAGGTGACGAGAGCTCTCGGCATGCACAATCAGACGGTCGGCTCCCGCTTCTCTAAACGCATCGACAAAACCCTCGGGCGACTCTATCATCAGGTGGACATCAAAGGGGATAGGGGTAATCCTTCTAAGCCCCCGGATTAAGTCAGGTCCGAAGGTAATGTTCGGCACAAAGTGGCCATCCATGACGTCAAGATGCAGGCGGTCGGCTCCTCCCTCCTCCGCCTGCTCGATCTGAGGACGTAGACAAGCAAAGTCGGCAGTAAGGATCGAGGGAGCGATTGTGAGGGGAGGAGGCGCGGCGGACGAATCGGCAGACGAGAGGACTTGACTCAAGATGCCAGTGCTTGAGTTAGAGCTCTATCTCTCAGCTGACCGCATGCGGCATCGATATCCAGTCCCTTCGAGTATCGAACGGTTACATTTGCGCCGCCGCGACGCAGCGTTTCAGCAAATGCATCGACGGAAGGTGCCGCAGCTCTACCGAATCCCACCTCTCCGAATGGGTTCCATGGAATCAGATTGACGTGAGCGAGCGGCCCAAATGGCCTTACTAGACGGACCAGCTGGGAGGCGAGTGCGGGATCATCGTTGGTTCCGGCCAGCAAAACGTATTCGAAGCTGACCCGACGACCCGTGGCGTTTGTGTACTCACGGGCCGCCTCCAAGATCGAAGCCAGCGGGAACCGATCGTTGTACGGGACCAACCGGCTGCGGAGCTCATCATTCGGTGCGTGAAGTGAAATTGCGAGATTGACCTCACCTGCCTCCTCCATGAAACGCCGAATCCCTGGGACGATCCCGACCGTTGAAACGGTTATCCGCCTAGCGCCAAGACCGACCCCACGATGGTCACGCAGATGGGCGATCGACTCCATTACCCGCCGGTAATTGAGAAAAGGCTCTCCCATGCCCATGTAGACGATGTTGTCGAGTCGACGTTTCTCTTGGCGTGCTTCTCGTACAAACCATGCCACCTGATCGGTGATTTCAGCTTTGGTCAGGTTGCGAACCAGACCGCCGATGCCACTTGCGCAGAACGAGCAGGCCGCAGGACAGCCCACCTGCGAGCTGACACAAACGGTGAACCTCTTACCCGAAGAACCTTTGGACTCCATCAACACGGTTTCCACGTGGTGGCCGCCGGCTGTTTCAAACAGAACCTTACGCGTACCGTCAACGCTCGATCGGAGGTAAACGGAAACCCCAAGAGACCGCAGGGGACGCTCGCCCGCAGCCCCTTCCCTCAGACTTACCGGCCAGCTGGTAACATCCGACCACTCCCATGCCCCCTGTCGGTGGAGAGCATCATAGAGCTGGCCGGCCCTGTAGGCTGGCTCACCCATCCGCACAACTGCCGCTGATATATCTTCAAGAGACAGCGCGGACCACGGCTCATTCACCGAATGGGCGCCTGGAAACGGTGTGGGCTCTTCCATCACATCACCTTGGTCGCCTATTGTATCGCCCTGGACTCAGAGGTTTTCATGATCCTAATCGATAGCCATGTCAGCGTTTCCACGCACGAAACCAGAACGGACGCGGCACTAGCGGCTCTGAAGAGGTTCGACACCGACAGCGCAATCATCTTTGCCGATTCGCGGAGCGATTCCCTCGTGGCCGACAATCGGTATGTTCTCAGGAGCGGCCAGGAGTTCGAGTGCTTTCCCTTCTATTACCTAGGCGGCAATCCGTATACCGACACCAGAGTCGATCTCGAGATACCGGACAACATCGACGAGTATGCAGGTCTCCGCTGGCATCGATGGTTCGGGGAGTCGCCGGACCTCACGGGTAGGGTCGACCGGCACGAGCTTGAGTTTGCGGTAGTCCAGATGGAAACGCCGGAGTTTGAAGCTCTGATGGCGGCTCTCAACCACTATCAAATGCCGATTATCTTCGAGGAAGACTTTGCCGTTACTCTCGAGTTTGTCGCAAGATACGGCGACTCGCAGACCATCATCATTCCCCACATGGGTCTCTACAGCGGCGGAATTGAGCACATCGTGGGACGTTTCTATCGGAATCCAAATATCTATTTCACGACAAGCCATGCACCGCTCGATCCAGTATTGGCAGGAAGAATAGGCGCTGACCGGCTTCTATATGCTTCGGATTACCCCTATGGGAATCCGGCGGAAGCCATCGAAAAGATCAAACGCCTGGAGCTTGGTGACGAGGATGAAGCGCTGGTCTTTGGGGAAAACGTCGAGCGTCTGCTTAGTCAAGACCTCGACGTCGAGCTCGACGAGGAATAGCTTTCGTCAGGCCCAAGGGGCTGAATTTAACCCGCCGATGGTTGTCGGCAGCATCAATACATGACGTTTAATTCCTGAGCTTCTGAGTTACGTCCGGCGGCCGGCGCTACTCTGACAAACCTCGGTTCTCGTACTGCTCCTTTAGCTGTTGCACAACTGCCGGGTCCGCCAGTGTTGTTGTGTCGCCCAAAACCTGACCATCTGCGATATCCCGTAGCAGGCGGCGCATGATCTTGGCGCTTCGGGTCTTAGGAAGGTCAGCCGCGAAAATGAGCTGGTCTGGCCGGGCGATTGGGCCTATCTTACGCGCCACATGATCGCGCAGCTTTTGTCGTTCCTCAGGTGAACCGTTCACATCCCCCTTAAGCGTGACAAAGGCCGCGATTGACTCGCCCTTGATGGGATCCTTGGCTCCAACCACCGCAGCTTCTGCCACATCGCCTGAGTCAATCAGCGCACTTTCAACTTCCCACGTCCCAATGCGATGACCTGCCACGTTCAAGACGTCATCGACCCTACCGATAATGGCGAAATATCCGTTGGCAAGCTGCTTGGCCCCGTCTCCCGTGAAATATCTTCCAGGAAACTTGGCCCAATAGTTTTGAACGAAGCGCTCGGGATCGCCATAGATTGTGCGAAACATCGCCGGCCACGGCCGGTTCAAGCACAGATATCCGGCTTTTGTTCCTGGCTCGATATCGTTGCCTTCTTCATCGACGATCGAGGCTGAGATCCCCGGAAATGGCACTGTGGCTGACCCCGGGACAGTGGTGGTGATGCCAGGCAGAGGAGTGATGAGGATCGAGCCGGTTTCAGTCTGCCACCACGTATCAACAATCGGACAGCGTTCCTTACCGATATTCTCTCGGTACCAAATCCAGGCTTCCGGATTAATCGGTTCTCCGACACTGCCGAGCAAGCGAAGCGAGGAGAGATCATGTTTCGCCGGATACTCTACTCCCCACTTCATAAACATTCGAATGGATGTTGGCGCGGTATACAGAACCGTTACTCCGTGCCGCTCCACCAAGTCCCAGAAGCGATCTTTGTCTGGAAAATCCGGGGCCCCTTCATACATCAGGCAGGTGGCTCCGTTAGCAAGTGGACCATAGACGATGTAGCTATGACCCGTCACCCACCCGATATCCGCTGTGCACCAGTAGACGTCGTCCTCTTTCAAATCGAACACCCACTTTGTCGTCAGGTAGGTGCCGAGGAGATAACCGCCGGTCGTGTGCACAATCCCCTTTGGCTTCCCGGTCGTGCCGGAAGTGTAGAGGATGTACAGCATGTGTTCAGAGTCCAGGGGTTCGGGATCGCAGTGCTCTCCAGCCGCTGCCATCAGGTCGTGCCACCAGCGATCGCGGCCCTCCCTGCATCGTTACTTGAGCGCGGTCCGAAGCCCTCTGCACGACGACCACATGACGAATGGTTGGTGACTTCTCGAGTGCCTCATCTGCGTTCTGTTTCAGAGGAACGACGGATCCGCGACGAAAGCCCCCGTCTTGGGTAATAAGCACGGTTGCCTCTGCATCGTTGATTCGATCCGAAAGAGACTCTGGTGAAAAGCCACCGAAAACCACGCTGTGAGGACATCCGATACGAGCACAGGCAAGCATGGCTATCGGCAGCTCCGGCACCATCCCCATATAGATGGCGACCCTGTCGCCGGCTTTGAGGTCGAGACTCTTGAGGACGTTCGCAAACTTGCTCACCTCAACGTGCAGCTGAGCGTAGGTATAGACCCGTTGCTCTCCGTACTCCCCTTCCCATACGATGGCCGGCTTGTCGGCACGTTCGGCTAGGTGACGATCGACGCAGTTGTAGGAGACGTTGATCTTACCGTTTACAAACCACTTTGCCCACGGGATATTCCAATCGAGGACCTGGTCCCACTTCTCGAACCAATCCAGCTCCTCGGCGTGTTTGGCCCAAAAGGCCTCGAAGTCACGATCCGCCTCCTCGTAAACGCCGGGATCATGAACGTTGGCCTGCTTCGAGAAAGTCTCTGGAGGAGGATACTGGCGGTCTTCCGTTAGCAGAATGTCGAAGTGGCTCTGTGGCTCCTTGGTCATCCGTCAATCTCCTGCCTGAGTGCTCTCATTCTTAGCGTAAGCGACTTGGGTCTAGAAATGGTTATGGCCTCAGATCTCCAACGAGCGATGGAGGTAGAGAGCGACCTCCCATGGTTCGGAGTCTTCACCCAGCGAGTAAAGATGGCTGTTGAGACCGACGATGTCGAACCCACGAGAAAGGTAGAAGTCGACAGCTCCGACATTCAAGTTTTGGGTTTCCAGCATAATGCCTCCGGCCCCCACGCGAAAGCTGGTCCAGTAAAGGGCTTCAAGAAGCCGGCCACCGATTCCCTGGCGGCGATGATCTTTGTGAATGCGGATATCGCAAAGCCACAGCATGTGATTCCAAGCCTCGAAGCGCCAGGTCACCAATCCAACGAGGTTTTGGCCCTTTGTCGCGGCCAGGAAGCTCAGATCCTCAGGCCTGCCATAAAGCTCCACCAAAGTGTCAATCCCGCCGCGGTCTAATCGCCTTTCGATAGGCCGCTGTAATTTCACAGGCACCAGTTTCCACGTCCTGACCGTTGGCTTTCCTTCGATGTGAAGCTTGAGATAACGATCGGAGCTGTAGCCGCTGCCGAATATCTCGAGCCTTGATGCCTCCTCGAAGTTGAGCGGGTTGATGGCTACCTCAGCCAAAATTGACAATCTCCGTATGGATATCTGACACGAAACCGCTTCCCACATTCTCGACGGCGAAGTTAGCCACTCGATTCATGACCTCGTCGGCATGGCGCGAATCGTTACTCACCACGGCAATGCCAAGCTCTCCCAGGTTGTGATTTCCTAGAGAGCCAACTTCGGCGATGGATACTTTGAAGCGGCTCTCGATGCGTGACTTCAAAGACAGCACAACCGACCGTTTGTCTTTGAGGCTTTCCGCCTCCGGAATCTCGATCATCAGGCGGAGAACTCCAAGGATCACTTTCCCTCCCGGTTGAGCCGACCGCCCAGCACTGAACGATGCCCCGCGACGAACGCCGCAGCACTCATTGGCTTGCCGCCTGCCAGCTGAAGCTCCTCGATAACCAGCGTGCCCTCACCCGCCTTTACAGACAGCCCTTCACCGTTGCCTTCAATCACTGTTCCTGGCTCTGTGTCATCAGCCTGAGATGAATCGACCGGTCGTGCCTGTAAGACGCGCAGCATCCGATCACCCCAGTAGGTGTAGGCTACGGGCCAGGGAGTATACGCGCGGACCTCTCTCGCGAGCTGTGTTGCCGGCTTAGACCACTCCAGCCGTCCACTTTCCTTTGTCAACATCTTGCTGTACGTTGCCAGCTCCTCATCCTGCGGTTGAGAAGCCAGCTCTCCCTCGAGCCAAGGTTCCAAGATCTCCACAAACAACTTGGCATTCTCCACCGCCAATTTCGGTGTCAGGCTGCCTGCCGTGTCATCTGATCCAACCTCGAATTGTCGCTGAGCAATTACCGGCCCGGCGTCCATCCTTAACACCATTTCCATGACAGTCACCCCCGTCACCTCATCTCCGGCAAGAATGGCGGACGCTATGGGGGTTGGCCCGCGATGTTTCGGCAGAAGGGACGGATGCAGATTGAGGACACCACGTTTTGGAATATCGAGAACCGACTGCGGGAGGATTCGACCGTATGAGGCCACGACCAGGATGTCCGGCTCAAAGCCGGCCAGCTCCGCCTGTCCCGAACCTTCCCGGAAGGACGCCGGCTGAATCACCGGAACTCCCAGCTCGTCACCCCGAAGCGCAATTGACCCCCGTTGCAGCTGTCGGCCACGACCCCGGGGGCGGTCAGGCTGTGTAACGATAGCCGCGGGTAGATAGTTGGCCGCGATGATGTCAAGCGCGGGACCCGCGAACGGTCCCGAGCCCATGAAGACAAGACGTGGCCGGCTTCTGGAGTTTGTAATCATGACTCAGGTGAATTGGAGGCTGGTGTGAGGCGAATAAGCTGGTGGGCGGTGTCGGCCCTGTGTTTGGTTGCTCTCGCCGGCGATCATCTCGGTTGGTTTTCCACCCTCGTTTTCGCACTTGCCGGAATCGGAACAATTGCGGCGGCGATGCTCCTGGGACAGGCAACAGAGCAGATCTCCGTTGCTATCAATCTAAGGGAAATCGAAAGCTACCGTCGACGCGGGGAGGTTCCCCGAGTCACGACATTGGGGGCCAAGGTAGGAGGCCTCCTCAACGCTACATTCGGAAATGTGCCGGAGCTGTTCATCGGCCTTCTGGCGCTCCACCAAGGCTACATCGCCCTCACCAAGGCAACGATTGCCGGGTCGGTTATCGGCAATGCCGCCCTTGTGCTTGGCATGGCGCTGTTCTTGGGCGGCCTGAAAAATGGGACCCAGCGTTTCGATGCCAAGGAGGCGGGCCATCACGCCGTTCTAATGGCGTTAGCCGTCTCCGCCCTGGTCCTTCCATCACTATTCGCTGCCACGACCCCGGGAAACGATATCCGCCAAATCAGTCTCTTTGCTGCGTTCCTCTTGCTCTTGATTTATGCCGCTTACCTTCTCTTTTCCATCTTCCAGTTTCGAGGTGGAGGAAAAGGACCAGAACGCGACGACACCTTCATTGAAGAAGAGGCTAAAGTGGTCCTCGATCTCGGATCGAGGCTCCCCACGATCCCGTTATCGACGAGCATCGCGATCTTAGCCGTGACAACTATTCTCGTTTTCGCGTCCTCTGAGGCGCTCGTAGACACGGTGAAGCCGTTCGCCACCCAGTTAAGCTGGAGCCCCTTTTTTGTGGGGATTGTGGTGGTGCCACTCCTCGGCAATATAGCGGAGCAGTCGAGTGCCATTCTCTTGGCCTATCGAAATCGAGTCAATACTTCCTTGGGAGTCGCCTCCGGCTCTTCAATCCAGGTCGCGGTCTTTGTAGCTCCGCTCCTGGTCTTCGCCTCTCAGTTCACCCATCAGCTCAATCTGGTCTTCAACCCCATTGAGATCGCGGTGCTGGCCCTGGTCGTCGTTGTCTTCTTTTTTGTTTCTCAGGATGGAGAGAGCAACTGGTTGGAGGGTCTGCAGCTCATCGTTCTCTACGCAATGGCGGCCGCCGTCTTCTTCTTTGTCCCGGGATTGCTAAGGTAACGGGCGTATTGGGGGTGTCGACAGCATCCATGACTATGCGGCCGGCAGTAGCAGCCAGGTACCTGGTTGAACCCGTCCCACGACCGTGGTCCAGGTGCTTTCCCCACTCCCTTCCTTGTCGAGGTCGAGGTCGAGACTAGACGTTCGGCCCTGGAGTTACTTCTCGCGCGAGGAGCCGGACGTCTTGCTGATCGCTTTGAAAGCGGCATTCAGCTGGGGCATCTTCCAACCATTGGAATGCGTTTCGGTCGGTTGCCGGGTTGAGTCGCCCGATGGGGACGGATTATGAGAAGGCTGCCGCAAGGAACTTCTGTCTGCCTGGGCATTACCCTCGGGTGCATCTCCCGAATTCCACAGTCCGGCAAGGTCTCGCAGTTTCTCAGCACGACTGACCTGGTCATCCGAGAGGTAGTACTCCAAACCATACCCACTGCTGGGCTCAAGGGAGGCTTGCAGGTGCCCTTGGATGACCCACTTCCAGAGCAGCATTACCGGGACGTCGAGGTCCCGGGAGACGTCGTGGAGGGCTCTCATATTCTGGGTCGGTTTACTTACTGCCATCGGCTGCGTCCATCCGTTTCGGCGCCAACACTCGAAAGTCGCCTACATCGACAGTAGAACACCCTGACCCGCTAACATCGCTGGCACGTTTGGGGTGGGATGCCTGGGATGGCCCGTTTGGGCCATCTAGTCGATCCTTTGCTTCTTCCCGGCAAACGGCGGAGCTACATAGCTGGCGACGAGGATGAATCGAAAGTCGTGTTCAGTTATTGCCAAGCTTCTATGTGTTCAGCTAAGCACAGATCATGTCCTATGGGGTTTCGGCGCCCTTGACTCACCCGTGGTAACCCGGCCAGTTTTCTCTGTCGCTCTACGGGCTCTGGGCTTTGCTTCGAGAGTTTTCAACCCGTTCTGAGCGGAGACTCTCACATCCTCGATGTGATCGTTCTCGAGCCTCCGAAGCACAGTCTTCGCTCGCTTGTCGTTCATCCGTCCCAACGCCCTTGCGGCCGCTCCTCGAAGGACAGCCGAGGGTGAGTCCGCCAAGTGGACGATGTCGGGATAGAGATCAGTAAGCTCGAGGTCACCGGCTAGTCGAACCACCCGTCTCAGCTGCGGTGGAGTCAAACCGGCTTTCAGCGCTTCTTGGACTTCACGAATCAATTGCGGCTTCTGGGCATCTGGATCGATTCCTTCTTCCAGAAGAATCGCAAAGATATCACGCCTCTTGAGCAAGAAGCGCTGAATCCACCTGGCCACCCCGGGAGGCGGCGACGGCATGAGCTCACTTCGAAGATGACGGCGGACAAGATCCGGGTGATGCTGTCTAAACCAGCGGAAAAGCCGTAACGTGAGCTCGGCGTCCTGAAAGGCGTAATCAAGGAGCGACTTGTGGAGAGGACGTTTTAGCCAGTCGGCCCTGCGGACGCTTTTGTCAACCTGGATACCAAGCGCTCGTGAGGCGAGCGCCTGCATCCCCTCCTCACGTGAACCATATACTGCCATGGCCATTTCCGCCACGTCAATCACATTTCTGACGTGAATGCCCTGCTCCTCCAAGAGTTGGATGTCTGTGCCGCCGGCCAGCACCACCTTCAATGCCTGTCCCGCCATGATCGGCTTTAAGGCCGACAGATCCTTCACCGCGATGGGATCGACGACGAGACTCACGCCGGGAGCAGCAATCTGAATCAACGCCAGGATTTGCTCGCCACGAGTAACGCCGCCAGGCAGCCGGTGGATCTTTTGGCCCATTTCGACATCGAGGCCGATCGCCTCACTATCCCCAAGACACTGGAGCAACTCTGGTAGCTCGGAAGCTCGTTGCACATACGTGCGTTGAAACTTCGACCAGTCTTGATCCGACATGCCCCATTATCCGCACGCGATGTCTCGACTCAATTAAGCAAGCGTTCGGCGAGCCTCTGGAACAAGCGCACGTCTACTACCTAACTTTTACCCTCCATTGGGTTGCGGTGCGGCCTAGGTGTTCCGACTTACGGATATCGAACCCTGCGGCTCGCGAATGCTTTTTGACCGCCGTCAAACGCTCCGACTAAACTGATGGTACGTGGGCGACTAGCTCAGTTGGTTAGAGTGCTGCCTTGACATGGCAGAGGTCACTGGTTCGAATCCAGTGTCGCCCACCACATAATCCTTTGGTTGCTAGTCGGGACGAGTAACGCGGAACAGGCCGGTAGCGAGGGAGACGGACGGGTGCAAGTCTCCTCGACCCCACTGCGTGAAAACCACCCGAGCCTCTCAACCCGCCAGTCCGCGTTAGAGATGTAACGAAGCGGTGGTTCACCATCAAGGGGGTGGAACCACGGGAGAAGAGATCTCTCGTCCCTCACCGGGCGGGAGATTTTTGCTATTCGCCTCCGGCCCGGGGCAGTGCCTGTACAGCACTTGCCGGTTCTCGTAACTCAAGTATTCAGAACTAAGGAGGCCGATCATGACGCAAGATGTTGTCGAAGATGTAGACGTTCGAGCGGTCGAGATGACTCCGTTGCAGCGTATGCGTCATAGCGCGGCTCACGTGATGGCAGAAGCTGTCACGGAGATGTTTCCGGATGCGAAGCTCGGCATCGGACCGCCTATTGAGAACGGCTTCTACTACGACTTCGACCTCCCGAGAACCCTCTCGACGGACGACCTAGAAGAGATCAGCCGCCGGATGAGTGAGAGCATTCAGGCTGACAAGCCATTCGAATGCCGGCCTGTCCGCCTGGAAGAGGCTGAAGAGATATTTCGGGACCAACCGTACAAGCTAGAGCTGATCGAGCAGTTTGGAGGCGGCGACCTGACCGTCTACCAGCACGGTAGCTTCGTCGATCTCTGTCGTGGTCCGCATGTTGAGAGCACGGGACAGCTTGGGCCATTCAAGCTGACGAATACCTCCGGCGCCTACTGGCGAGGCAGTGAGCAGAACCCCATGCTGCAGCGCGTCTATGGAACCATGTGGCCGACGGCAGAGGAGCTGGAGGAGTACCTCCACCGAATGGAGCTGGCGCGGGAGCGCGACCACCGCCGTCTCGGAAAGGAGCTACAGCTCTTCACTTTCAGTCCAGACATCGGATCGGGCATTCCACTCTTCCTGCCAAAGGGCGCCGTCCTTCGTCAGGAGATGGAAAATTACGTCAGGCAAACACAGACCCGTTACGGGTATGAACACGTGTGGACGGGGCACCTCGTCAAGCGGGAGCTATACGAGAAGTCCGGCCACATCGAGCACTATCGCGATGTCATGTTCCCGCCCATGGTCGACGAGCAGGATGTCTACATGCTCAAGCCGATGAACTGCCCGAGCCATATGACGCTGTTCAACTCCCAGTACCACAGCTATAGGGATCTTCCACTCCGGTACGCGGAATTCGCAACACTGTACCGGTATGAGAAGTCGGGAGAGCTTTCTGGTTTGACCCGAGTGCGGGCCCTGACTCAGGATGATTGCCACGTGTTCTGTACCCCAGACCAAGTCCAGGAAGAGTTTCGCCGCGCCATTGAACTCATCCGCGAGGTTCTCAATACCTATGGGTTCACTGACTACTCCGTTCAGCTGTCTCTGAGAGACGCCGCTGACAAGGGCAAATTCGTTGCGGACGACGACAAGTGGGAACGCGCCGAAAGGGTTCTGCGCCTCGCTCTGGACAGTCTTGGGGTCGAGTACGCTCCCGTCAAGGGAGAGGCTGCCTTCTATGGTCCTAAGGCGGACTTCATGGCGCGCGATGTCTTGGGTCGTCAGTGGCAGCTGTCAACCATCCAGATCGATTTCATCCAGCCAGAGCGCCTTGGATGTGAGTACATCGGAGAGGATGGCGTTGCGCACACTCCGGTAATGATCCACCGGGCCGTAACAGGCACCACCGAGCGCTTCCTCGGAGTATTGATCGAACACTTTGGAGGGGCGTTCCCAACCTGGCTATCTCCCGTTCAGGTGTCCGTTCTGCCGATTGCAGACCGGCATGCAGACTACGCCAACACGGTTGCCAAGGAGCTGCGTGACCTTGATATCCGCGTTCACGTCGACGACAGAAGCGAGCGACTGAACGCAAAGATACGCGAGGCCCAGCTCCAGAAGGTGCCGTACATGTTGGTCGTTGGCGACAAGGAGGCGGAATCAAATCAGGCTGCTGTCCGCCTCCGGACGGGTGTGGACCTTGGGAAGAAATCGATCGAGGAAATCGGCCAGATGGTCATGGAGGACATCAGGACCAAGGCCCTTCAGCCGCCCACCGAGTCCTCGTAGGCGCATTGTGCGCCTAATTCTTGTTGATGGCTACAACGCAATTCGTTCGAGCCCCACACTGGTTCGTTTGGAGGACCGGTCGCTGGAGGAGGCACGATCCGCGCTGATCGCGATGGTCAGTGCCTCACCACGATTCCAGCGGGATTCTGTCGTCATCATCTTCGATGGGGCGATGGACGGCAGAACGTTCGCGTCCGGATCCCGGCTAGGGCATATCTCGGTGCAGTTCTCACCGAGGGGCAGGTCCGCGGATGATGTGATCAAGGAAAGAGCCAGGCAGGCACCCGATCCCAGTGCGGTGGTTATCGTGACCAATGACCTGGACATCAAACTCTACTGTCAAGGGTTGGGCTGCTCGACGACGAGCCCGGAAAATATGCTGAGTCAGGCCACGACTCCGAAGTCGATAAGACGGGCTCGGATTGCGACGCCAGAACAAGACGACGATTTCCAGGGCGGCTCAACTAAGAAAAAAGGTAACCCGCGCCGGCTTCCCAAGAAGGCTAGGCGGCCCAAGACCGAATACCGGTTTTAGTCCCGGCTCACTGCTCGCCTTGCTAACGCGCGGCTATGAAATTGTTGTCGTTTCTGCCCACAGTCGCTATTTGACACACTTGCGATAATGAGGAAGCGGGCGTATAGCCTACGAAAGGAATGGATGATGGACGACGAGAAGGTCTGGGATGTGCTGATCATCGGTGGAGGGCCCGCCGGTCTGTCGGCTGCCTTGTATGCGGCGAGGGCTCTCCGCAGCACCATTGTGCTTGAGGCTCTCATGCCTGGAGGGCAGATTGCTACAACGGGCGACGTCGAAGACTACCCGGGCATTATCCACACCACCGGACCTGAATTGTCCATCATGATGCAAACTCATGCAGAGCACTTCGGTGCCAAGGTGGAGATCGGAGAGCGAGTGACTCGCGTTGACCTCAACGGAGTCACGAAGATAGTCGAAACCGAGTCGGGTAAAACCTACCGAAGCCGGACTATCATCGTCGCCACTGGCGCTGCACCACGGACGCTAGGAGTTCCTGGCGAGGATCTTCTTCGTGGCAGGGGAGTCTCTTACTGTGCCGTGTGCGACGGACCCTTCTTCCGTGACAGGCACGTTGCGGTTGCGGGAGGTGGTGACGCCGCCTTTGACGAGGGCCTTTATCTGACGAAATACGCCTCAAAAGTGACAATTATCCATCGACGCGAGGAGTTTCGCGCTCAGAAGATCCTCGTTGACCGAGCGAAGAATAACCCCAAGGTCGACTTCATTCTGAATACCGTCATCGACCGCATCAACGGTTCTGACCGGATGGAATCGATTCTGATTCGCAACGTGAAGACAGGGGTCACGGAAACACTGGAGCTTGGCGGCCTCTTCGTCTACATCGGCAGTGTGCCCGAAACATCACTGTTCACCTCATGCATCACAGTTGACAAAGCGGGCTTCATTGATACAGATGAGAACATGGCGACGGAGTGCGACGGCGTGTTCGTCGCCGGAGACGTCAGACGCAATCCGCTAAAGCAGGTAGTGACGGCAGGCGCAGACGGGTCAATCGCTGCCCTCACCGCTGACAAGTATCTCGACCTTCTTGATGAGGGGGATACCCCGGATGAGGCTGAAGCTATTGCGACCTCCAAGGCGACTTGGAAGACGGAGTATTAACTACTCGGGCACGGCAGCATAGCTAGAGGCCTAGATTCGATAAAGCTTGTTGACCAAGGGAATATAGCTGCGTTTGACGTCACAGGCTCTGGCCCGAAGCTAGAACCCGCTCTGCATCAACCTTATCGGGTAGATAGCATCTAGATCTCAGGCTGAACGCTTGCGTCCCTGGAGTCGATGCGTTGGAGCAACCGCCGGCGACGATGCAGTAACTCTGTCTGACTGATGCCGGTCCAGCTCGGTGCCGTTGGCTCATTTCCGCATCGCAGCGCCTGCATCGTCAGGCGCAAGGCCTGTTTGTGGTCCCGAGCCAGGTGTTCATAGTACTTAGCCAGCTCCACGCAGGCGATGCGTTGAAAGCCGGATCTCGTTACCAGCCTTTCCAGGAGCGGAAGCGCCCAAGGCCAACCGCCAAGGCGCTTGTGGACCATGGCGAGTCTCAAGATTGCCTCGCTCTCAAGGGAGGCCGGTAAGCCTACGTTCAGCGCAGACTCAAAGCATCGAATCGCTCTCTGAAAATCGAAGGAATTTTGATACAGCTTTCCCAGGCTGAAGAAGTCGACTGGATGACTGAGGTCGCTCGACCAGGGATCATCCGTCACCTGGGCGATATGCAGAGCCAGCGTAGCCAAAGAAAGAATGTCATGCAGATTGTGGTAGAAGACCCGCTTCAGAGGTCTCGCTTCGCCCGTACGAAGATACTGGAAGTACAGCTGAGGAATAAGCCAACCGGGCACGTCGTCGTGGCTTCTGCGAACGCCAAGGATCTCCTGTTCGACGGAGGATAGCCCGCAGCTCTCCAGCCTGAGCTTCCAGAGTCTGCGCGCCACGAATAGCAGATCGACGTGGATAGGGTCTGTAGGCTCGAGAGGTACACGCCGCAGGATGAAACGGTTCTCGATGAGTGGCCAGTCAAAGGACCGCCCATTGAACGAGACCAGGGCTTGGAATTTACTAAGGTATAAGGCTAAGGCGGCAAGCATCGCCGGCTCTTCGCCTGGGTGTCTCAAGAAAAACTGGCGGACCTGAAACGCGTCGCCAACCACGTGCCCCACACCGATCATGAACACGTGAGTCCCAACTCCATACCCCAGTCCGGTCGTCTCCGTATCGATGAAAGCCACCTCTTCGATGCTGAGGGACTCCACTTGCTTCTGATTGGCCAGAGCCATGAGAGTCCCGGGCATCAGGCCGGCTACGGCCCCAAGCGTTCGTCTTCCGTGCCACTGCTCAGACCCCTTGACGGTGTCGAGTACGAACGTGTCACCAGCATGGCTTTTGACCACGTGACCAGGTACCGTCCGCTCAACCGGAGTGGTGGTGCCGGCCGGTCTCAGATGTATCGCCGCCGGGGTTACCACGGGAGGCGGCGAACCTAGGCGCGTTCGCAGCTCCTCTAGATTCAGCGGACTGACCTCCCAATCGCATTTCGAGGCCAGAGAAAGACTCTGAGGGAGGTGCATGGGGGTTGGACCTGTCGCTCATGTTCCGCTAACCGGTGCCTCGATGGTGGCCACGGCAGTCCCAGAAGAGATGGGCGGACGACCGTGCCGTAGCAGGATGTCGATCAGCCGGAGAGACTGCAATTTGGCGTCACCTCTTCCCTCAAATTGAGGCCCCACACAGGAAGGACAGCCCCGGTCGCAGGGACATCCTGCCACCAGCTCTCCCGCTCCGGCGAGCAATGTCTCATGCATCTCATACAAACGCGAGCTGAATCCAATTCCTCCAGGGATCGAGTCGTAGAGGAAGATGGTAGGCGCTTCCGTGAACGGAGCCTTGATCTCAGCCCAAACCCGGAGATCTCGCGGGTCGCACATGAGATACAGCGGCGAGAGATTCCCGAGAACGTGAGCCAGCCCCGTGAGGCCCAGCTCGACCTCAGCGGTTGGCAGATTGTTGGTGACCTGGGGAGGCAGCCACAGCCAGTACGCCTGGGTGTGCATGGTGTCTTCAGTCAGGTGGATACGGCCCCAGCCGACGTTTTCGTGGGTGTCAAACTTGATCTTCTTGAAGATCGTCGGAAGGTAGGTGACGGCAACTTCGCCGTGGGCCCGTCCACGGCCCTCCCGAGCCATCTCCTCCAGCACGGCAACTCGAACGGCTAGCTCGGCATCCGTGTAGTAATCCACGTCGACTTTCTTCACGAAAGCTTTCTTCTCTTCCAGATCCAGCTTCTCCACCTGGTACTGCGTCCCTCCATGCAGGTAGATGGCTTCCTCGTGGACCATCACCGGCGCGGAAGTACGGTCTATCTCCCCAATCACGCGAGCCGGCAGCTCCTGATCGACGATGACCACATTGTCGGTGGATGCGCTGCGCAAACTGATCTCCTCAGCAGGGAAGGTATCAGACATCCAGTGCCACTGACCATCCACGTAATGGAGTAAACCTCCCTCCGCCAGGTACTGCAGGAAGGATTCGATTGAATCTGCACGGCCGAACGCTTCGCCCTTCTTGAAGGGAAGCTCGAATGCGGCACACTTGATATGGCTCATCAGAATGTGCAAATTGTCGGGGTTAATAAGGGCTGTCTCCGGCGAGCTTTCAAAGATGTAATCGGGGTGGGTGATGACGTACTGATCGAGTGGCGAGCTGCTCGCGACCACCACGGCAACAGATGATTTCGTCTTGCGTCCAGCCCGGCCGATCTGTTGCCAGGCGCTGGCGATCGTGCCCGGGTAGCCGGTCAGAACGCAGGCATCCAAGCCGCCTATATCGATTCCAAGCTCGAGAGCATTCGTTGATACCACCGCTCTCACCGAGCCATCCCGCAAACCTCGCTCGATCGCTCGACGCTCCTGCGGCAGGTATCCACCCCTATACCCGCGAATTCCGTCCCGTGCGCGGCCGGTTGGAGCATCCGCTCGCAGGTAGGTGAGGAGGATTTCCACCGTCGTCCTTGTCCGTCCGAAGGCAATCGTTTGAATGCGGTTTCGGACGAAATTACCCGGCGATGGACCTCGACGCCAGAATGGAGCTTCTACGGATACCCAGATGCCGGTCGATGACCGGAGGGTTGTAAAGTACTACATGCTTCGGGCCCGAGGGAGCTCCATTGCCGTCAATGAGAACAACCTCGTCCTCGATCAGGTTTGAAGCCAGCTGGGCTGGATTGGCAATGGTAGCCGAGCAGCAGATGAACTGGGGATGAGATCCATAGAAGGCGCAGATACGCTTCAAACGTCGAATCACGTTGGCAACGTGGCTTCCAAACACTCCTCGGTAGGTGTGAAGCTCGTCGATCACGACGTATCTGAGGTTCTCGAACAACCGCACCCAGCGAGTATGGTGGGGCAGGATTCCGGTGTGAAGCATGTCCGGATTGGTGACCACAATGTGGCCTGCCTGTCTCACCGCTCGTCTGGCATCCGCGGGTGTATCTCCGTCGTAGGTGAAGGTCTTGAGATCGATCTCGAGGCCCTCTACGAGCGCATGGAGCTCCGCAAGTTGATCCTGCGACAGCGCCTTTGTCGGAAACAAGTAGAGAGCACGAGCGTTGGGATCGCTCATGATCGAACCGACGACGGGGATGTTGTAGCACAACGTTTTGCCTGAAGCGGTTGGCGTAACGATCGCCACATTCCTGCCGTCCAGGGCATGCTCGATTGCCTCACTCTGATGGGAGTACAACCGATTGATCCCCTTCCCTCTGAGGACTTCGATGAGGCGAGGATCAACGGACTGGGGGAAGGCACGATAGGAGCCCTCCCTAGGAGGCAGAAACCGGTATGCGGTGACGCAGGAGGAGAAAGCCGGATCGTCCAACATCTGATCCACGATCTGATCCGGATTCATCTAAAGCGCTCTGCCCCCACTCTCGAAATGTGCCTTGTTAGCACATTCGTGCCATTATAGGCATCCGTCTTAGGGATTGAGTCGGAATCTGGCCGGGTGCCAACCGCACCCGTTGCGATCCGCAGAGCACGAAGTGGGAATCGAGCAGCGGTAGGGTCAGGCTGGCAAGGCTGAGTAGAGCCTCCAACGGCCATCAGGTGATCCACGGGCGGCTCATTCCCACTCCGGACTGCTACGGGGCAAAACGATACAGTCGTCTCGGGTACATGGCACTCGCCTCATAAGGGCACTTACCCCAGTCCCTAGCCCCGCTGCCGCAGTTTCCACGCAAAGGAGGCAACCGTTCGGCATAACCGGGTCCTGAGGCTAGCTAAGCGGCCAGGACGTGTCCAGATCCGAGGAGACCTTTCGAACCAGCCAGATCGCACCCGAGACTGGCAGTTCTAAGACCACATCACCTCTTGCGGAGGGGGTCGCAACGCGAGTTTCCGTCACCGACGCGTTCGGTCCCCTGGATCCTGCTCTCTCTGAGGATCTCCGCGCACGTCTCTACGCACTCATCACATATATGCAGGCCCGCAGGTGCCACGATCAATACCTCCGTGAGGTGCCCGGGAACCCCACAGAACGAGCAGCTGGGCCCCCCAGATCGGTCAGGCGCCAAGGTACGTAGCTGCCCCGCCCCTAGAGACGGGTCGCCAAATCCGGGAAGATCCTTGCTCGCGTGCCACTGGGCCAGCCCACCCTTTACTCGACATCGGCTCCGAGACAGGCAGCAAGTAGCGCCATGCGGATGTACAGGCCATTCTGCGCCTGACGGAAGTAGGCGGCGCGCGGATCGTCATCGACCGCTGGATCAATCTCATCAACTCGGGGCAAGGGATGCATGACGATGGCATCCTTTCTCATTTGTGAGAGGACGTCCGGGTTCACGACATACACTCCGCGGGCCTGCTCGTACTCCTGCTGTCGATCGCCGAAACGCTCCTTCTGGATACGAGTCTGATAGACGACATCCACCTGTCCGGCGATCGCTCCCAGGTCGCTCTCCTCTTGGAAGTCGACGTTTCGGCGAGCAAGATAGCCCTTGATGTCGTCGCGCATGCGCACAACATCAGGTGCCACCATGTAGATCCGAACATCTCGATACTTCGTTAGGAGATAACAAAGTGATCTGACGGTCCGTCCGTTAGCGAGATCTCCGACAACGGCGATTCGAATGCCGTCGATTCCACCGAGCTCCTTGAGAATCGTGTAAAGGTCGAGAAGTGCTTGCGTCGGGTGCTGACCAGTGCCGTCTCCCGCATTGATTACCGGGATGTTTGACACAACGGAAGCGCGCTTCGCGGAGCCACTTTCGTAGTGCCGTAGAACGATGACATCCGAGTAGCCGTTCAGGATCCGGATAGTATCTTCCAGCGTTTCCCCTTTGGAAACAGAGGAGAATTGGCGAGCGTTCTCTGTCGAGATCACGGATCCGCCGAGCTTGTGCATGGCGCTCTCGAAGGAGAAGCGAGTCCTCGTACTTTCCTCATAAAATAGACTCGCCATGATGCGGCCTTCGAGGGCTCTGCTGCCCCCCCTAGCGCTGACGTTTTCCATCAGCTTCGCCAGCAGGAAGAGCTGATCCAGCATGACCCGGTTGAAATCCTGGGCCTCAACGACGTGGTGGAGACGGAAGCCACGGGGCGCCGCCTGCTCGCGAATAGCGGCCGCCGGGTGGTTCTTCACCGACTCGACACCGCCAGCCGCCAAACTGTCTCCTCTATAACCCGACCCAGTCCCGGCGAAAGTCTCATCGAGTATATCAGCGTCTACCGACTTCCACGTCCCGAGAGTGTTTCATATTCCCGATAGGTTTCTGGGCAACCGCTCCTAGAATCGGACATGGCCACCACCCTCACGTTCCGACGCGCATCTCCAACCGATCGGGACGATGTTTTCGCGATCTCCGCGACCGTGTGGGAAGGAAACGACTACATTCCCAGCGTCTGGGATCAGTGGATTGCCGAGGATGAAAAAGATGGCCTGCTCCTGGTGGCTGAGTCCAACGGAAGGGTCGTCGCGCATCCAGCACGCCGAGTTTCAGCCAGAGAAGGTGGTGTGGCTTGAGGGGATAAGAGTCCACCCAGACTTCAGGGGTCAGGGCATCGCCCGGGACCTGCTACAGAGAGCGCTGGAGATCGCGGCCGAGCGTGGCAACAAGGTGGCTAGACTTTCCACCTCGACTGAGAATTCGGCCAGCATGTCCGTCGTCAGAAGAAATGGCTTCCACGAAATCGCCCACTTTCATGGCTTTTTCGCCAGTGCCCTCCAGCCTGAGACCGGATCCTCCGGGCTCGAACCTGCCGGCAATGAACATCTCGCGGCGACCCGGAAGCTGATGGAGCAGACAAGTACCCTTCTGGTTACGAGTGGCTGGACGGCGAAGAACGTCCCCGATCAGATGGCGGTAACAGACTTCGCCATCGCCGTCTGGTTGCCGGATGATGGTGCGAATATTATCCTCGCCTCTCCACGACCTGAGCGCAAAGTCCTAGGACTTGCCTATGTGGGCGGCTCGCAGCAAGCCATCGAACGGCTTGGCCACGAGATGCGCTTGGAAGCATTCCGCCGAGGCTTGGAAGGCGTGAATGGGATGCTCGACCGCTCGCGGGCCCTCGATGCGGGGCTTGCCGCCGCCGGTTATGAGCTTCGAACGAAGCACTCGATGCTTCTGTTCGAGCGCTCAATCTCAAAGGGTCGAAGTCCGTCCGGCTGATCGGCTTCCCCTACGACGTCTGTCCCCGAACCCAGTCATCGAGAGCCTCACGAGTGCTCCAGAAGGCGAGATCATCCCAAGGAATTTCATCTGGAGCAAAGGCCTTGACCTCGAGGGCCTCGTCTCCAGCGGAGGCTTGTCCAGGCGCCTCTGCCAGGTATACGACAAACACGATGGGTGTCATTGGCCGCGAGTACACGTTGAGCAAACCTGTGATTTTGACGTCGAGGCATATCTCTTCGAGCGTTTCTCTTGCCGCGGCCTCCTCTACCGACTCCCCAATCTCCATGTAGCCCGCGGGAAACGTCCAAGTTCCAAGGCGAGGTTCGATAGCTCGTCGCAGCAGCCACACCTTGCCGTCCGATACAGGCATGGTTCCCGCTACAACCGTGGGGTTCTCGTAGAGAATGTGATCCTTCGGACATACCAGCCGGTCTCTGGTTTCCCCCGGCACAAGCCGGAGCTCCAAAGCCTCTCCACAGATGGGGCAGTACGCCCGCTCTAGCGCCATTTCTCTACCCCTCTTCGGGACGTCTCTCTATCCTCCCACTCGGCATTCGAGTGCCTCTGCTCATCGATGGCCGGCAGCTCGATATCGGAAGGCTTCCGAGGCTGACGATTAAGCGCCGATGGGGTCGAGACGAAATACCGGGTGATCCGCTGCCTCCGGTAGCTTGGTGAAGTAGGCCGAAACCGTCCGGCCCGCTTTGCTCCGGTAGGCTTGAAGGATCGGTTGACACTCTTCGACAGGAAGCTCGACCGCATGAAAACGTGAGACCCGCGACTTCGATTGTAGCTCGGCATCCGGGTTTCTCCGGAGATTGCGGACCCGCTCGGTCTCGCCCCTGGCAGACACGGCGTACCTGGCACCATTAACGTCCACGGGAACGATCGGGACTCGCCGCGTCTGCCCCGAATGACGGCCCAAGACGCTCAATGTTTCCGACCCTCCCACGCCAAGCTTCATCGCGATCGGGTTGAATACGTTTCTAGTAAAAGCTGGCGGTTTGAGATAGGCCATGCGTGCCTCCTGATTTCCTCAATGTACTCCTTTCAGAGGCGCGGCTCAGCAACGGCATTCGATTCAGTCGCCATGGAGTTGTGACCAAGCCGTGCACAGCTATGTCACTCTGCTCTACTGTCGGGCCGGGACCTCGAACCTAACTTCCTTCGCCCTCAATCTGCGAGATTTTCGACGGGAACCCAGCCCGATTCTCCGCTGCGGTTGCTACACCACTCCCAACCACCGACCTCCTCGAAACTCTCAAGCAGTTCGCCCTGACGCACAGTAAGCTCGCACGTGTCGTAAGCAGCGCTCACCGTCCCTGGCTCGCCAAGTTGGGAGGGGCTCACATACGACTCCGGTATCCAGCCGCCCTTCCCCTCGCGATTGGTCACCCATACGAAGGGCCACTTGGTGTCCGCTTTCACCACGAAAACAGTTTCGCCGGCTGATACCGAAAGTGGATCAGCATAGCTCGCCTCATGCGGACGTACAACACGGCGAATCCGACTCACTGGCTCCCTAATAACAACATGGCAAAACTACAATAAACATATCGCCTTTTGGGAGATCGTAACTGAACACCACCGAGCAGTTTGATGTGATCGTCGTCGGGGCCGGCCATGCCGGCTGCGAAGCCGCCTTGGCCTCCGCACGAATGGGCTGCCGCACTGCCCTCTTCACGCTCGACCTGACCAAGATTGCACTCATGCCCTGTAATCCTTCCATTGGTGGCCCGGGCAAAGGTCACCTCGTACGGGAGATCGATGCCCTCGGCGGCGAAATGGCACACAATGCCGATCGCACAAGCGTGCAGATCCGAATGCTCAACACGGGCAAAGGGCCTGCCGTCCAATCGCTTCGGGTGCAGTCGGACAAGCACGCCTACTCACAGTCGATGGCTGAGACGCTCAGCCGGCAGCCAAACCTGCGTTTGATCGACGCCGCCGTGGATGACCTCATTCTCGAATCGGACTTGGGCGGCTTGCGTGCGTCAGGAGTTGTAACCAAGGGAGGCGGGCGCGTCGAGGCAGCCGCCGTCGTTTTAACGACGGGGACCTTTCTCCGAGGCCGGATCATCATGGGTGAAGCATCCTATCCGGGAGGTCGGGAGGGCGAGTTTCCTGCCGATGCCTTGTCGCAGAGCCTGGCTCGCGCCGGTTTTTCACTCGGACGCCTGAAGACGGGAACGCCGCCACGTCTCCTCCGACATTCGATCGACTTCCGAGAAACAACCGTCCAGGAGGGCAGCGATCGGCCGTTGTTTTTTAGACACGCCGCGAGAAGGTTCAATGAAAGCGGACGCTGCCAAGCCCCGTCCGAACTTCAGCCGATCGTCTCCTTTGAGAACCTCACTCTCGACTTCGGTACCCTTAGAACCGTCGGAGGAGCGGGATCCCGGTTTCTCGACCTTTGGCTGGCGGCAACAGCTCAAGTGCTTCCTCATACACACCAACGGGAAGACACACGAGATCATCCGCGATAACCTGCACCGTGCTCCGATGTACAACGGCGACATCTCCGCTACCGGGCCTCGGTACTGTCCCTCCATCGAAGCCAAGATTGTTCGTTTTGCCGGCAAGGAGTCACATCAGCTCTTCCTAGAACCCGAAGGCTGGCACACCGACGAGATTTACGTCCAGGGGCGAATACCAGTCTGCCCGTGGATGTTCAAGAAGAGATGCTGCGGACCAATCCCAGCTCTCAAACAGGCGGAGCTTGCACGGCCCGGTTATGCCATCGAGTACGACTACATTCCGGGTACACAGGTCCTTCCCACCCTTGAAACGAAGTTATTGAAAGGCCTCTTCCTTGCCGGCCAGATCGTGGGCACGACTGGCTACGAGGAAGCAGCCAGCCTTGGAATCATGGCGGGGATCAATGCTGCAAGATCGCGCCAAGGCCTCCGAAGCCGTCGTACTCAGACCGGGATCAAGCGTACATCGGCGTGCTCATCGACGATCTCGTCACCAAAGAGCTGAGCGAGCCCTACCGGATGCACACGTCGCAGGCCGAGTACCGGCTTCTGCTCCGGGAGGACAGTGCTGAAGCGAGACTTTCTGCGGTGGGACACGAGCTGGGGCTCATCGATGACGCCCGGTTTAGCCACATCACTGAACGCCTCCAGCTGATAGCCGGGACACTGGAGAAGCTTGAAGGAATCGCGGTAACTCCTAATGCGGCGGTGAACATTAAGTTGACCTCTCTCGACGCCAAGCCGCTTCAAGATCCAATGACCGGTCGGGAGCTGTTGAGCCGAAGCGATGTATCAATCGCGACGCTAACTCAATTGGGTCTTGTCGACAGCTTGCCGGAAGAGGTAGGGCGTGAGGTAGAGACGATCGCTAAATATGCCGGCTACGTGGATCGTCAGAAGGCGGAGGTGCGTAAGGTGGCAAGAATGGACTCGCGCCGTATTCCTGCATCGATCGATTACTCCACTGTTTCCGGGATGCGAACCGAGTCTCGTGAACGGCTTGACAAGATCCGCCCGCTCACGATTGGACAGGCATCTCGGATCGGCGGAGTGGCGCCGACGGATGTCGCACTGCTGCTATTTCATCTGGAAAGACATGAACGATCGCCGGCCAGGGCCAACTCATGACCTCTTCAGTCGGCTCCTCTCAGCTGGATCTCGTGGGCTGGGATATCAACGATCCCGCCAGTGCAGAGGCCGCCTTTCGAGCTGCTCTCCCCGATGCAGAAAGCGGCGGCGACACCACCTACCTGGCGGAGTTGCTTACTCAATTGGCACGCACGCAGTCGCTTCAGGCCAATTTCGATGAGGCGCACGCGATTCTGGACCGGACCGACGCTCTGATTGGGCCGGATTTGCGCCGACCTCGTATCCGTTACTGGCTCGAGCGAGGACGAACACTCAATTCCGCTGGATCACCGAAGGACGCCCAAGAGTTCTTCCTCAAAGCTTGGGAAATGGCATTGGATAGTGGTGAGGTTTATCTGGCTGTCGATTCCGCCCACATGCTTGGTATCGTCGGAGAACCGGAGGAGCAGCTCGAGTGGAATCTCCGAGCGTTGGAGATGGCTCAGTCATCGGAAGACGAGATCAGCCGGAAGTGGCTTGGCCCGCTCTACAACAACATCGGTTGGACATATCACGACAGGGGCGACTTCCAGGAGGCGCTGAAGTATTTCGAGCTTGGTTTGCGTTTCCGAGAAGAGCAGGGGCAGGAGCGAGAAGCACGTATCGCGGCGTGGACGGTTGCCCGTGCTTTCCGTTCACTTGGACGCTACCAGGAGGCGCTCGACCTGCAGCGGGATCTCTTGGCCAGAGCAGAGGCAGAGAACGATCCGCACCCTTTCATCGACGAAGAGATTGGAGAGTGTCTCTTGGCATTGAGTCATCCGGATGAGGCGAGGCAATTCTTCGATCGGGCGTACTCCGCGCTATCGACCGATGGCTGGCTGGTGGCGAATGAGGGTGACCGTCTAAGAAGACTCCAAGCCCTGGCGCTTGGTCAGCCCGATCCGAACAGCTCGAGCTGACACCAGCCGCAATCTGATCAGGCGATATCGACCTTAGTCTTATCCATAGCTGGATTTCTGTAGGGTTGAGAGTCAAGCTGGGCTATGTCACGAAGGCTCCAGACCTTCTTCGCGATCATAGAGATGTAGCGGCGGTGACGCTGGAGCCGGCCCTCGACCACGATGGAAGCACTACTGTTGATGGTCCGGCGGTACTGCTCATACACGGGTGGATGCACGGCGACCGGTAGCTCCCCCTCTTCATCCGACAGGACCAGGAACGTCATGCCGCGCGCGGTTGGTGGCTGCTGGCGGCTGATGATGATGCCTGCCGTTTTCAGCAACAGCCCATCAGGTTTACTCTCCAACTCTCCAATGGACAAGATGTTTGCGGCCTTGAGTGAGCGTCGGTAGAACTCCATCACGCTGTAACGAGCTGAAGCATTCTGTAGCGTCATATCCAATCCGGCCATATCCAGCTCGGTCAAAGGCGGGAAGTCAGGCAGAGGCTCGTCTGGTAGCTCCATGACCGAGTGGTCAAACTCCAAGCTTTGGAGTTTGGCCTTTGGACTTCGAAGATTGAGCTTTGAATGACTTGAAGACGGCTGAGGATTGCGCCTTCGAACGGTCCGGACCACCTCCTCCAGCTGCCAGAGCAGCTTCCTGCGAGGTACGCCCAGGGTGTCGAAGGCGCCGACGGCAATCAGATTATGTACAACATCTCTACTGACAGAGGTCCGGCTCCAGAAGTCCGTCAAACTCCGAAATTGCCCTGAAGCTCTGGCTTCTACGATCCCTTCCGCCGCATCTTCCGAAAGATTCTTGACTTGCAGGAAGCCCATCCTGATGGCGCCGGGCGAGTCACTTTGACTCTTGGACTTTGAGGGTGGAGTACCAAGGGCGGAGATGGAATTCCGGCCGTTCTTGAACGTTGACCTCTGATCTCTCACCTCTGACCTCTGAACCTCTACGTGATATCGCGCCCGGCTTCTATTGACATCGACCGGCAGCACCACGATGTTCCACTTCCGAGCATCTTCTACAACGGTTTGAGTTGGGTAGTAGCAGCAAGGTTCGTTGGAGAGAATAGCGCCCAACAGCTCGGCGGGATAGTAGGTTTTGAGATAGGCGGTTTGGTAGACCGTTTTGGCGAATGCCGCGGCATGACTTCGACAGAAGCCATAGCCCGAGAAGTAAGTAATGGCGTGATAGAGCTCCTCGGCCAGATCGCGGTCTCGTCCTAGCTGGACGGCGCTCTCGACAAAGGCGGTGCGGCAGACATTCATCTCAGCATCGGTCCGATAGTGGGACATTGCGCGGCGGAGACCATCCGCCTCGGCATAAGAGAGACCGGCGAAATCATGCGCCACCTGTAGCACTTGCTCCTGAAAGATCACGACGCCCAAGGTATCCGCGAGTGCCTCCTCGAGACTGGGATGCATGTAGGTCACCGGCTCGCGGCCACAGCGTCGCTCGATGTAGGGATTGACCATGCCTCCCTGAAGGGGACCTGGTCGGAATAGTGCAATTTGGATGATGAGATCGCCAAAGGTTCGAGGCTGAGCACGCTGGAGCAGGTGCCACTGACCAGGACTCTCGATCTGAAAGACCCCAATGGTCTTCGAGGTACAGATGAAGTCGTATACCTTCGCGTCGTCGAGGCGAAGATCGTCGATCGGTAGCTCGAGGCCGCCTCGGGTCTCCTTGATGAGATCGACCGCCTCGTCGACGATCGAGAGAGTTCGCAAGCCGAGAATGTCGAACTTGATCAGACCAAGCGCTTCGACGTCATCCTTATTGAACTGGCACACGCGAACTCCACTGGTTGCCAGCTCGATCGGAACGATATCGACGAGCGGCTCGCGAGTGATAAGCATGCCGCCGTTATGCAGGCTGAGATGTCTCGGGTACCCGTCGAGCTGCTCACAAAGCTGGATGACCATCTCCAGCTGACCAAAAGACTCGGCCGTTGACTCTGGATTTCCCACCCCTCGCTCCACCGAAGGCTGACCTTGGCATTGAGCTTTCAGGCTTGAAGTTTGAACATCTGTAGGAGACCCGATTCCAGCCAACCGGAGATCGTCCTGAATCTGGCTGACGCTTCGATAGGTCAAGGCAGAGGCGATGTGATCGATCAGACCTGAGGGGTATCCCATGGCCTTGGCCACATCCCGAAATGCCGATCGCGCTCTATACGTGACGAGGTTGGCGACCATGGCGGCATGCTCTGGCCCGTACTTGTTCTCGACGTACTCGATCACCTCATCTCGCCTTCTCGAGTCGAAGTCGATATCGACGTCCGGCATTCCCAGACGGCCAGGGTTCAAGAATCGATCGAAGAGCAGGTTGTGGGCGAGTGGATCGACCGTGGTGATCCCTAAGACGTAGGCAATGATCGAGTCGGCAGCCGAACCTCTTCCGGCACAACGGATCCCCCGCTCTCGAGAGAAACGAACGATATCCCAGACGCACAGAAAGAAGTCGGAAAGGCCCATCCGTTCGACGACGTTCAGCTCGTAAGCCAAACGGTTGACCGCCTCGGGAATCAGAGGCTGATACCGTTGCCGCAATCCCTGGTTACAAAGGGAATAGAGGTAGGAAAAGGCGGTTTCCCCCACAGGCACTGCCACCTCAGGCGGCCGGCACTCTGTCGCCAGAAGTGAGGTCTCACCCGTTGTGACACTACATCGAGCGGCAATCTCACCGGTGGCCGCCAGAGCTGCCTCAACAGTCTTGCGAGGCAATGCTTTGAAAGCTTGACTGAGCTGAGCCGCCGATTTGAGATCGTACTCGGCGTTAGGATGCCGTATATCCGTCCACTCTTCGAGGCTTGTATTGGTTTGAATACAGGCCATGACGTCACGCAGGCGATAGCTCTCACGTGTGGCGTAATGGACGTCGTTGCTGATCACACAACCAAGGCCGGCTCGATTGGCAACGTCGACGAGCTGAAGATTTCGGGCATCATCTCCCGGCAGCAAATGATGCTCAAGCTCGATCCAGAAGTTCTGCCGGCCAAAGATCTCAGCGTAGACTTCAGCGATCCTCACGGCGTCTCCCAAATTCGTCGAAGGGTGATGTGGGAGTGCCGACGCTACCTCGCCCCGGCCGCAGCCGGAAAGAGCAATAACGTCCTCGGTTAGGGGAATCAGGTCGGGCAGCGATATCTGGGGGTTGTCCTGGTGATCCAGTTGTGCCCTGGTGACGATGCGGCAAAGGTTCGAGTAGCCCTGCCGGCTGGAGGCCAGGAGAACGAGGTGAAACTTCTCTCTGCTGCGATCCGTCTCATCGAGCACGTGAGAGCCTTGAACGTCGATCTCCACTCCAAGGATTGGCTTTAGGTTGACGGCAGCCGCTGCCTGCATGAATCGAACGGCCCCGTATAGACCGTGATGGTCGGTTAAAGCCAGAGCCGGCATCCCCAGCTCGACCGCGCGTTCCACCAAACGTTCGGGCGGTGACGCTCCATCTAAGAAGCTGAAGTTGCTGTGAACGTGAAGGTGGACGAAATCGTTCATCATTCCAAGTTCGTCATTCGAGTTGTGTCCGGCTCAAGGCGTCGCGGTTATCCCTTCGATTTGCGTCGGCTGGCTTAATCCCACACCCGCTCAAGAAACCATCGATCTCCCTGTCGATAGATCTCGAAAAGCTCGAGGCCATCGCACTCGATCGAGTAATGAGACCGCTCGATCTCCTGCCGCCACCAGTCGGACTGTACGACGGATCGTTCATAGACGGTCCGGATTACATGCCACCGATCCCGCCACTTAAACCGCTGAGGCTTTCCATCATGGGATTCGACTTCAATCGGAGCGTGGTAGACCTTGGTCACTTTTGCTCTTCAACTCCAGAGTTTTTCAGCTATCTTCGAGTTTTGGTCACTTGACATGGAATCCCGGAAGTTGGTCAGGGGAAACTCATTGGATCCCATCTCCCCAACGAAACCGGCGTTCCTCAAGGATGCCGTTGAGATCGACGGCGGTGAGATGGCGGAAGGGCGTAGCACCAAAGCGGCTCTTGAGAAGTACCTCCTGACGCCGAAGACGGCCCCATCGGGGATCCGATCGATCGTGGCCTTGAGGTTTAAAGAGCCGGAGCTGCTCGGGAGGTGCAAGCTGACGCATCTCCAGCCGCAGCTCGGAGCCCGGTTGGGCAATTACCGCTCTGGCCTCGACACTCCTCAGCATCCTGCCAAGCAATCGCTGAACAATCTCCCGCAACGGTCGCTCCTCACGAATCGGGTCGCTTGTCGCCATCCGGCTTGAGGCCAGGATGATACTGCCGGATTCGGGCTCAGGGTGCCCGACGATGATCTCCTCGACATCGGCCTGCTTAGCGGCGATGTTGGGTTTGGCTTTTTGCTTCCGCTCACTCTTCGGCTGAGGAAGCATTGAATGGATCCGCGCTTCCTGGCTCGGAAACCACTCAGCCGGCTGCGGTTCAGGAGACCGAGCGGCTCCAGCCTGAGCCGGGGCAATTGGAAGCACATTATGAGGCCAATTTTCGGATCCAGATCGGTCAATCTTCGAATTTCGGGGGATTCGTAGAGTCAGGATGAGAAGCCGGCCCGCTTCCCCCCGGCGATACAGCTCGGCGGCTAGATCTGCTGCTAGCTCGCCCGTAATCAAGCTCAATGCTTGTCGCGGGTCAATCTCCCCAAAATCGACGTCACAGCTCCGATTCACTTGGATCGCCGCCTCTTGTGGAGCTGGTCGCACCGGCCGGTCGTCCTGGCCCCGTGCATATTGGCCCAAGAGCTTCCCAGCCGGCCCGAACCGGCGTTCGAGTGACCGGATGGATAGAGATGAGACATCCCCAAACGTCTTCAAGCCGAGGACTTTGAAGGTAAGAAGTGTATCCGGGTCGATTCCGGGTAACGTAGCAATCGGGAGCGGTGCCAGGAACGTAGCTTCCTCACCCTGCTCTACAGAGACAACTCGGAAAACCGATTGACTTGCCTGCCTCGCGGCCATCTGGGCCACCAAGCGATTGGATCCCACTCCGGCAACCGCCTGGAGGGCCGCAGCTTGGTCGATGCGAAGGACGATTTCCGTGGCAAGTTGGACCGGTGGTCCAAAAAGACGGTCACAGCCCCGAACGTCACAGGTCGCCTCCCCACCCTCTATCCATTCGACCAAGGGGGTGTATGAAAGGAGTAACGCCATGATCTCATCCCTAACCTCTCGATAGAAGGCCATCTCAGGCGAAAGAATGATGGCCTCGGGGCAAAGATGATAAACCTGAGCCAAACTGAGTCCGGCATAAACGCCGTGCTCTTCTGCAATACCATTCGCCATCAATACCTTGCTTCCGGCCGCAGTCTTTTCCAGGAAACCACTGCCGATGACTACCGGGCGGTCCTGTATTTCAGGGCGCCTCAGCTCTTCGACAGCGATCCAAAAGCGAGGTATAGAGATGTGGATGATCATGGAGTTTTAGGAGTAAGAGGCAGAGCCTCAGCAGCTCCTTTCGAGATATTTACGAGTACTCTATTAGAACATAAGTTCTATCAAGTACGACGCCTCGAAGACCTAACAACTCCCGATTGAGTGCAGAGCGGAAGGCAGGCCATCAAGTCACTGACGTAACCTCTGACTTTCGCCTTATAGAATCGAGAGCCGCCTTGAGGAGCCCGTATGACTCTGGCCCAGGAACCACTTTCCCTCCACCTCGCAAGCCCCTTTACCATTGCCAGAGGCACTCAGAACGAAGCCTCCAATGTCCTCATTCGCATTGAGGCGGACGGCCTGGAGGGAATTGGAGAAGCTGCTCCATCTGAACACTACGGTGATACTCAAGAGTCCAGTGCCGCCTTCATCGAGCGAGCCGCCAGGATCATCTCAGGAACGGAGCCCATCAGCTCCATCCATCGGTTGCTCGACGAGATTGCTCACCTCAATCCCGCCCCAAAGGCAGGGATCGATATGGCTGTCTACGACCTTCTTGGTAGACGGCTGGGTGTGCCCGTTTACGTGATTCTGGGTCTCGATCCGGCCGAAACTCCAACAACCTCATTCACGATTGGCATAGACACACCCGACGTCATGGCAGAGAAGGCTAGGGCCGCCGACTCTTATCCCATCCTCAAAGTGAAGGTGGGTACCGATCGGGATGTCGAAAACCTGGAAGCCATTCGAGCAGTCAGCAATGCCGTCATCAGAGTTGACGCCAATGAAGCCTGGACGCCAAAGCAGGCGGTTAAAGCCATCAAGGAGCTAAACCACTTTGGGATCGAGTTTGTGGAGCAGCCCGTGGCAGCCCGGGACTTGAGGGGGCTCGGTTACGTTCGGGACAACTCGCCTGTACCCATCATTGCCGACGAAGCAGCAGTCGTCGCTGCCGATATTCCCTCCGTGGCACGTTATGTCGACGGGATAAACATCAAACTGATGAAGTGCGGCGGCATCTATCCGGCCCTCAAAATGATCCACACCGCCAGGGCGCACAATTTGCTGGTCATGATGGGCTGTATGATCGAAAGCTCCGTGGCCATTACCGCCGCAGCCCACCTTTCGCCACTCCTCGACTACGCCGACCTCGACGGCAATCTCCTGGTGAGAGATGATCCCTTCGACGGTGTCCGGCTCGATCAGGGAAAGCTGAAACTTCCCCAAGGCCCTGGCCTTGGAGTAACTGAGGTTGGACGATGACAACCGAAACCGTGAATCAGGATCAGGTCTTCCGTACGAGCAAGCTACCGAATGGACTCGAGGTCGTTGGCCAGCCGCTTCCCGGAGTACAATCCGTCGCTTTTGGGCTCTTTGTGGGAACCGGCGCACGGGACGAAGTAGGGGCTCAAGCAGGCATCTCGCATCTGACCGAAGCAACGATGCTGCGCGGAACGGAGCAACACACGTCTCGAGATCTAAGCGATCGACTGGATCGCCTCGGTGTAGGTCGAGGCTCGAGCACCGGGATTGAAATGTCGCTTTTCTCCGCCGTGCTCCTCGCCGACAATTTGATTCCCGCGCTGGAGCTGCTGACTGAGGTGGTGGCCACACCATCATTCCCCGAGAACGAGCTAGAAGCAGTACGTGCCCTTCAGATCCAGGAGATCGGCCAGCGTGAAGATCAACCGGCTCAGATGGTCATGGATCGTGCCCGCCAGACCTACTTCGCCGGCACCCCACTCGCCAATGACGTCCTTGGGAGTGTGGAGTCGGTGTCGAGATTGAGTCGAGATCAAGTGGTTGAGTATTGGACCCGTCGGTACACGTCGAACAATGTGGTCCTCTCCATCGCAGGTGCCTTTGATTGGGAGAGCGTGCTGTCTTCCGTGGCCGAGCTGACTGTAAATTGGGGACCGGGAACTGGGCGCTTCATCATGGAATCCCCTGCCGTGAACCCCGCCGTCGTCGTTTCACACTCGGACACGGCTCAGCAGCACCTCGCCTTCACCTTCCCCGGCGTCTCTCTGAGCGACGATCGCTACTATGCTGCCGCTCTCGTTTCACTGGCGCTTGGAGGAGGCATGAACTCGCGACTGTTCACAGAAGTTCGAGAGAAGCGCGGTCTGGCTTACTCGGTCGGCTCTCGCTTTGAGGGAATGGAGAAGACCGGACTCAACCGCGTGTACGTCGGCACCCAACCCGACAGAGCCGCAGAGAGCGTTGAGGTCGTTCGGTCGGAGCTTAAACGACTCGAAAGCGATTCGATCTCCTCGGAAGAGTTGGAATTGGCCAGAACGCGGCTCAAGAGTGCCATCGTGATGAATAGCGAGAGCACCGGAAACCGAATGAGCACTATCGCTCGAGACTGGTGGTATCGAAACAAGCTTCGAACTCTGGGGCAGATCAGGGAAGAGATCGATGCTGTAGACCTCGACGCCGTGGAGGCCTACCTTCAATCGATACATTTGACGGAGAACCTTGGCCTCGTCGCAATCGGACCGAGGTCGGCGGCGGAGCTTGGCGTGGAGGATCGAGCATTCCAGGTTGCGCCCTGATCCCGCCTGGGTTGTAACTCTGAAACCTTTGGAAGGAAAGTAATGACGATCGCATCACGAGTAGACAGCACGCTCCTCACGGAACGACTGCCCAACGGTTTGCGCCTCTTGGGGCAGCAGATTCCAGGGGTCGAATCGGCCGCCGCCATGTTTTGGGTTTGTACAGGGACTCGGAATGAGGAACCACGCCTGAACGGCGTATCGCATTTCCTCGAGCACATGGCGTTCAAACGAACAAAGACCCGGACATACGAAGACATCAACCGCGAATTCGAGGAAATGGGTGCGGAGAACAACGCGTTCACTTGGTTGGAGATGACGGTTTTCTACGCCAGGGTCCTGGGAAGTGAATTGCCCCACGCGATCGAGCTGCTTTCCGATCTTACTCAGCCCGTCCTCGAACCGGGGGACTTCGATCAAGAGCGTAGCGTCATTCTCGAGGAGATTGCTCGTCACCGGGACCAGCCATACTCACTCGTCTTTGACGAATTTCTTCAAACATTCTTCCCGGATCAACCTCTGGGTCGACCGACTCTGGGAACGGTGAGCACAATCTCGAACATGGGTGTCGAGGACATGCGCGCCTACTGGGGCAATCACTACGTTCCGAACAACATGATCTTCTCAGTTGCCGGGAATTTTGACTGGGACAACGTCCTCAGCGAGGTCGCAGATCTGACCTCTCACTGGAGTGAGGGGAGCCCGGAGCCGGAGGTCGTAGCGTCCACCGCGCCAAGCACGACGAACATCATCACGGATCCGCGCTGGAATCAGGAGCACATCGTTCTCGGCGTCCCCTCGATAGCTCAAGCTGATCCTGACTACTACACGGCATCCGTGCTGGCTAACATTCTGGGTGACGACACGGGTTCAAGATTATTTTGGGCGCTGAATCAGACCGGTCTAGCCGAGCAGGTTGGCTCAAGCTCATTCACCTTTTCCGATGCCGGCGTCTTCTACAGCATCGCCGTGACCGATCCGGACAAGGCGGCCAAGACCCTGGAGGTGATGCGTAAGGAGATAGAGAAGCTACAAACGGGCGCAATCGAGACAGACGAGCTGGATAGAGCGAAGACGAAACTCCTAACATCCGTGGTCATTGAGGGCGAGAGCACCAGAGCGCGGATGATGGGATTGATTGATTCCTGGCTCTCTCATGGCCGGCTTGAAACGCTTGCGGATGTCCGGGCTCGAATCGAGTCGGTAACAGTCGACGACCTCAAGCGCCTACTCGACCGCTATCCGCTTACCGAGACCACCGTGCTGACGGCGCTTGGTCCACTAACAGAAGAGCAGCTTTTGTAATCGGGATTTTTCACTCAGCCGGTCGGGAATCGCCACCGGAACAACTGAGATCGCTAGCTAGCCTTGGTCAACCAATCAGACCACCGTATGGCGGTTCCGGCATCCCGACCTAAATGTCGGGGCCTCCGTCGGCCATCCGGACAATTCGTGGGATGAACTTGGCACGAACCCTAACCAAATCCTGTTGGGCCGCCATAACAAGATCGATGGGCTTGTAGGCCTGAGGCGACTCGTCGATACCGCCTCCCAACAACTTGATGCGATTTTCCTCGAGGAGCCTGTTACGGTCTGTCTTCGTGATGGTCCGTTCGGCCTCTCTTCTTCCCATCGCCCGTCCTGCTCCATGTGAAGCCGATTCCAATGACGCCTCGTTCCCCAAACCTTCCACGACATATCCCGGAGCGGCCATAGAACCCGGGATGACTCCCATGACTCCGAGCCCGGCAGGAGTCGCTCCCTTCCGGTGGGTGACAAACCAAGTTCCGTCATCCTCGCGCTTTAACCATGCCCAGTTGTGGTGATTCTCGGTCACTTCGAGAACGTTCTGAGGTTTCAATCCGGCAAGCTTAGCGACACTTTTGTGGATCACCTCGTGGTTGGCGCTCGCGAATGCACCGGCCATTTCCATGGAGATCCAATACTCTTGGCCCTCCTCTGAGTTCAGGTCGAGCCATGCGAGTTTGATGGCCTCCGTGGGAAGATCGCGCTTCCGTCTTTTCTCGGCGAGCTTCGAATAAGCATCCGCGATCTGGAATCCCACTCCCCGCGACCCACTGTGCGACAGGACCGCAAGCAATCTCTTGTCAGGCTCATCCACATACTCGAGCTCGCCCCACTCGACAAAGTGATTGCCTGATCCGGATGTCCCGAGCTGACGAGCCGCTTTGTCCCGGAGGTAACGCAGCTGCCTGGTTGCGTTCCAATCCCGGTCAAGAACCTCATGTTGCGGCGATCCCCGATTCTCCTTTCCAGCACCGAAGACCGTCCCATCCCGCAAGGCGTGCTCATAACGTTCTGGGGACCTGTCGAGCTCTGCCGCCTCCAGGTCGAATACTGTAAGGCGCATTCGGCAGGCGATGTCGCTCCCGACGGCATAAGGGATGATTGCGTTCTTGGTCTCCAGCACTCCACCGATCGGTAGACCGTAGCCAATATGCGCATCTGGCATCAGTGCGCCTGCCACCGAAACTGGTAGGCGCATCGCCACATCCATCTGGTCAAGGGCTCCTTGGTCGATTAGGTCACGCCCCCAGATCGGGTAATCCCTTGCCGGTCCAAGTTCAGGGGCAACGAACTCGGCCTCCTCTTCCTGCTCCCTGATCAAGGTCTGAGCAAGTGTTTCAAACCGGACATCGGCTGCGAACGCTTCAGGATTGGTCCGGACCTGTTCGAGGGCGAGCATAATTTCGGCGTCGGGGGCCAAGGTCTCCCTGGCCATTGCTTTGGCCGCCTCCTTGGCTAAACCCAGCGACCGGCGTTGCTTCCATCCGGCCTTTCGTAAGTCGTGTCCAGAAATCGGTGACATCGTTGCTCTACTTGTTCCTTCTAACTCTTCCGGCCGCTGCCGGGCCGGTCTATTTAGTTTCGAACGGTTGGTGTTGGAAGACGGTCAGGCGATGACCTTCCAGTCGCTGGAAAAAACTCGCTCCAGTCTCTGAACAACCGGACCGTTTCGGAGGATGACTCCAAGCTCACGGTTATCGTCCAGTGACGTGGTGGAAAGGTTCTCTGATCCCAGGAAGGCGAGCCGGTCGTCGACCACTATAGCCTTGGCGTGGACATACAGACGCTTGGACGAGGCCGTACCTGATTTCACGAGTGCATGCGAGTCTAGCAGCAATCGCTTTGCCTGCGGCGAGATCGTGGTAGCGATCACGCGGACTCGTACCCCTCGGCGGGCATCGGCGGCCAGACGGGACACAACGCCCATGTCGAGCACCTCTTCGGAATATAGGTCTAGGTCGCGATGAGCTTGTGCAATCAGCTCGTAGAGCTTGATTCTTGAGTTCGAGGGGCTTACGAGCAGGTCGGAGTCATCCAAGATTGGAGCGGTTCTGTCCCAATCGGAGCGGAAGACATTATCGGCCTCCCGAACATCGTAGGGTGAGTGGTCGAAGACTACGAAGTCTCGGTCGTGGCCGAAGCCCGCCTCAGTGAAGTTGGCGGACGAGAGAATAAGGGTGCGATCGTCGAGCACCATGTACTTCCCGTGCGCAAACTGGAACCAGCTTGGCGCCCAACGCACAGGAATATTGGCAGCCTGCAAGAGAGCGAAGATGGTTTCTGGCTGCCCAAGCAGACCAAAAGGAGTCTTGTCCAGCAGCACATAGACATCGGCCCCTTGTGCCTCGGCTCGTTCAAGAGCTCGAATGATTCTTTTCTGGCTCAGTATGTAGGCGCTCACAAAGATCGTATTGTTGGCATGATCGATCATTTTGATTAGAGCGCCAACACCATCGTCTGGTTCAACGAGGAGACTATCCTGCGATGTTCCAGAGCCGAGCCGGGTATCGACATGGTGGGTGGGGGGCGCGAGAACCCTCAGCGCGAGGGATCGATGTAGGGTACTCGAGCATCCTACGACGGTGAGAAGGAGAAGGAGCGCGCTCGCTGCGCGAAACACCTCTAGTCGAAGGCCGGCTCGATCAGCCCGTAGTTTCCCTCTCGCCGCCGGTAGAGCACGCTGATCTGCTCCGTCTCGGCATTGAGGAATACGTAGAAGTCGTGATCAAGATCCTCAAGCTCGTCGATCGCCTCGTCTGGGAACGAGGGCTTCAGAACGAACTGCTTCAGACGCACAATGCGGGCATCGCCGCCAGCCGTCTCAGGCTCAGCTTCAAGCTCCTGATCGTTACCAAGCGACTCCACGTCCGGTGTCGTAGCACCACCTCGCTTGTGGCTTCTGGTCTTCTCCTTGAAGCGCACGAGCTGATGATGCATCTTATCCACGAGGCCGTCGATGGCAGCATACATGGTGGCGTCGGAGCAATCGGCCCGGAGAGGCTTTCCTTTGACGGTGGCAACGCATTCCGCCGTATTCCGTTCCTCGGCCCGTTGAGCATTCTCGGAGACAAGCACCACATTAATTTCCGACAGACGATCCAGATACCGTTCAAGATGTCCAAACTTGTTCTCGACATACTCCCGAAGTGCATCGGTAATGGGAACGTTTCGACCCACGATATTGATGACGAGAGGATCTTTACGTCTACTGGGCATGGCCGCTCAAGCTAATCCCTGGGAAGTTGGCTTCCTCTTCCTCCGGCTCAATCACCGTCCGAGACTTTCCTCCTTCTCCAACCGCGACCACGCCTTGTTCTTCAAGCAGATCCATGAGTCTGGCGGCCCGCTGATAGCCCACGCTCAGCCGTCGTTGGAGCAACGAGACTGAGGCGCGTTTGTACTCTCGAACCACCGCTTTCGCCTCGACAAGGAGTGGATCCACGGTGGCTTGCTCTTCCCCTTCCCGGGGCTCGAACTCGGCAACCGGAACCTGCTGCGTTTCGACCGGAAGATGACGCCAGAAGTCGACGAGGCGCTCGATCTCTCGATCCGACATGAATGCGCCCTGCAGCCGCCGCGGCTTCGGCTCGGCAGGATCCTGATAAAGCATATCGCCACGACCCAGCAGCTTCTCGGCGCCCACCTGATCCAGGATCGTGCGCGAATCCACCTGAGAGCTCATGGCAAAGGCGATGCGAGCGGGAAAGTTTGCTTTGATCAACCCTGTGACCACATCCACGGAGGGTCGCTGAGTGGCAAGAACGAGATGGATTCCTGTTGCCCTTGCCAGCTGAGCTAAGCGACAAATACAGTCCTCTACCTCGTCCGGCGCCATCATCATGAGGTCTGCAAGCTCATCAATGATAAGCACGATGTAGGGCAGCTTCTTCTGGCCCTTCTCGACCGTCAGCTGGTTATACCTCGCTAGATTCCGAACTGAAGAGTCACGGAACAGAGCATACCGCCGCTCCATCTCGCGTATCGCCCAACGCAACACCCCAACAACCTTATCCAGGTCGGTAATCACGGGGCTGAGGAGGTGAGGTACGCCGTTGTAGCCGGTGAGCTCGACCATCTTGGGGTCGATCATCACAAGGCGAACGTCGTCGGGAGGACATTGAAACAACAGACAGCTAATCAAGACATTGAGCAGCGAGCTCTTGCCTGAGCCGGTTGAGCCTGCGATCAAGAGATGAGGCATCTTCGCCAGGTCGATACAGACCGATTCGCCCGTTACGTCCTTGCCAAGGGGCACCCGCAGAGGACTATCGAGTGCCGTATAGGATTCACTCTCCAGCACCTCCCGCATCGTTACTATGGTTGGCGTGGTGTTTGGAATCTCTATCCCCACAACTGGACGGCCAGGGACGGGGGCTTGGATGCGGATGGTTGGAGCGGCCAGGGCCAGAGCAAGATCATTCTGAAGCTCGGTGATTCGTTTTACCTTCACACCGGGATCAGGCTCGACATCATAGAGGGTCACGGTGGGGCCGCGATGGTACCCCACTGCTCTCGCTCCGACACCGAAGCTTGCCAGCTTTTGTTCGATGATTCTCGCTTTCGCGTCGAGATCCATCGGCGCCTGCGCTCCCTTACCCGGCTTGGCGAAGAGGTCGATCGGCGGCAGCATCACCTGTCCTGCCACACGCCTCCGCGCCGAAGGCATCTCCAGTTTCAACTGCTCCACGGGCACCCCAGCTCGAGAGCCATCTCCTGTCTGAACGAGAGGCATGCCAAGCAGCTCACGGACCTGCCCGTCGTCGCTGTCCATGATGGATGAGCCGGAAGGGTCTATCCGCGTCTCGCGTGTAACTCGCATCGCCCGAGGCATGCGGACCTGAGCAGCAACACCCACCGGAAAGCCAAGGACCTCTTTGACCCTGCCTGCTCCCGCGATCACCCCAACCGCCACCACGAGCAGAGCGGCCATTAGCCCGTAGGCCAACCATGGCGTTGAAAGCGGCCCTAAAAGAGGAGCGGAGCTAGACCCAAAAGCATGAGAGATCATGTCGGCGGTAATCAGGACCAAATCAATCAGGATTAGGCCAATGCCGAAGAACGAACCAGCCTGGCGCAGGGATGAGGGCCAGGGCAGATGACGCCATAAGAACCCAACGCGAGCAATGAAGCCGGCCAGGAGCAAGACGACGCCCCAATAGGCTGCTACCCGGCCCCCGTTAGTCAAAGCGCCGAGAAGGCCGGCCACGATGGAGATGACGCCAAGCGACGTCAGGACCAAGACGAGAGATTCGAGCAAACTGGTCGGTCGAGCAAACCGAAAGACGCCGAGGGCAATAGCCTTAGAAATCGAGCTCGTGCGGCTTGGCCCACTTCGCCTCGTACGCGATGCCTTGGCGGCCGGCCGCTTCTGGGCGCGTTGCTTGGCTACACGGGCCTTCGATCGTGAGTTGGCCACGTCAAACTACTCCAGTAACCTGGTCTTGAATTCCGTAGCGTTGCGACAGCAACAACTCAAAGCTCCTCTTCTCGGGCGGCAACAAGCACTGGTTCGCTTACTTCACAGTACGCCAAATTGGGGATGACATGCTGAGTTATGTGAAGAAGAAGTCGTCTTCGCGGCTTCAAACCTCAAAGAGAGCAAGCTGCGTCATCTCACGATCGACCGGGGTGGGGGACTCTTCTTGGTTCGGTAGTGGCAGCCGAGCCTGTTCGGTCGCTGCCTGCTTCTCAAGCCAGCTTCCCAAGCGCTGCATGTCTTCAATGATGACCTGGCGGTACTTCTGCTGGTGGAGTGCAGCAGCCGGATGATACATGGGAAAGAACCAACGCTCACCTACTTTTCTAGGAGCGCCGTGAACTCGGGAGATTGGCTCCCCGGGGAAGAAGGAGCCGAGCGAATGCCGGCCGAGGGTAACGACCACACGGGGATTGATGAGCTCGATTTGGCGGTCCAGATAGGGGCGGCACGCAGAAAGCTCAACGGGGAGCGGATCACGGTTTCCAGGCGGCCGGCACTTGACCACATTGGTGATGTACACGGTCGCCCTATCCAGACCGATAAGAACAAGCAGCTCGTTGAGAAATTTCCCTGCTTGGCCGACGAATGGCCTGCCCTGTTGATCCTCGTGAAACCCGGGACCCTCTCCGATAAACATCACTTCCGAACGGTGGCTGCCTTCACCAGGAACGGCTCGAGTCCGAGTCGTGGAGAGTTGACACAACTGGCAGACCGCAACCTCGCGGTTCAGCGATTCGAGGTCGATGGAGGCGGCACTACTCACGCGTTTATCTTAGCGCGAAGGCGTCGAAAGAACGGTCTCGACTTCTCTTTGCTTGGCCCTCTAAAGTTTCGGGTTTTAGACCGAAGGTAGAGAAGTTCTCCGGTTGACTGTGGCTAGCTGCTCCCCGAGTCACCGGGTTGATCGCGCCTTGGCCGGTTTCGGTCGTAGCCTCCACTCGGTCGCTGTCCACGATCGCCGCCTCCGGAACCACGATCGGGCCGTCGGCCTCCGCCGTAGCCCCCACCAGATCCACCAGATCCACCGGAACCTCCGCCACGTTCGCCACCATAACCACCGCCGGAGCCTCCACGCCTTTCGCCCCCATATCCACCCGAACGACGAGGGCCGTCTCCGCGATCGCCTTCACTTGCTCCGACCGACTCGGGCTCGAGAATGGCCCGATGGGAAAGGTTGATCCGTCCCAACGAATCGATTCCTGTCACCTTGACATCGAATGAGTCGCCCACATTCACCACGTCCGATACCTTATCCACGTGATGTGTAGCCAGCTGGGAAATGTGGACGAGCCCTTCCTTGCCGGGTAGGACCTCGACAAAGGCGCCGAAGTCCATCAGCCTTCTGACAGTGCCGTGGTAGACCCTCCCTACCTCGACTTCCTCCGTCAGGCTGCGAACGATCTCGATGGCTCGCTGTGTCGCCGCAGCATCCGAGCTGGCGATAAGAACCGAACCATCATCCTCGATGTCGATCGAGACCTTCGTCTCTTCGATGATTTTCTTGATCTGCTTTCCGCCTGGGCCCGATGACCGCACCAATCTTGTCCGGATTGATCTGGATCCGGGTGATGCGAGGGGCATACGGGACATCTCGGTTCTGGGAGCCTGGCATCACCTCAAGAATCCGATTGAGGATGTACTGGCGGGCGTCGTTGGCCTGCTGCAGAGCCTGAGCCATGATCTCCCGCGCTAAGTCCGGTCGCCTTTGATGTCCATCTGGATGGCGGTGATGCCGCTCGCGTGCCCGCTACCTTGAAGTCCATGTCACCGAGCGCATCCTCGACGCCCTGGATGTCTGTGAGGACGGCAATCGTCCTGCCTCATCCGTGACCAGTCCCATGGCGATGCCAGCCACCGGAGCAGTCAAGGGAACGCCCGCGTCCAGAAGGGCCATCGTGCTTCCGCAGACGCTGGCCATCGAGGTCGATCCGTTGGAGGACAGAACCTCCGACACCAGCCGGATGGTATATGGGAACTTCTCGGTACTTGGGATCATGCCGGCCAGAGCTCGCTCGGCCAGCATGCCGTGGCCGATCTCACGACGTCCCGGACCTCGCATGGGACGCGTCTCGCCCGTGCTGAAGGGGGAAAGTTGTAGTGGTGCATGTACCGTTTCGACTCCTCGCTCCCGAGACCGTCCATCGTCTGTTCGTCGGCTGTCGAGCCGAGAGTACAAACCGTCAGAACCTGCGTCTGACCCCGAGTGAACAGGCCGCTTCCATGAGTTCGCGGGAGTATGCCGACGTCGCACGGAGATTGGCCGGATCTCTCGGAGAGATCGACCGTCGGGCCGGACTCCCTCGTCGAGAATCATCGATCGAGTAGTCTTCTTGACAAGCGAGTCGAATGCCGGCATGATCTTCGACTCGGCTCGGTCCTCTTCTCCGGAAATCTTTCGAGAACCTCGGCAGCGAAGGCCTGAAGCTTTGCCTCGCGGTCCTGTGCTTGTCGGGCTCAATGATGGCGGAGCGGAGCCGTTCGTCCAACGTATTCGGACAGCTGCTGGCGAAGCTCTCGTCAGGCAGGCTCAGCGGGAACTCGCGCTTTGCCTTGCCTGCCTCTCGTGCCAGACCTCTCCTGAAGATCGAGCAGCGGCTATAATCGCCTTGTGGCCGCATCCGGAGAGCCTCCAGCACCGATCCTCCGGATACGCCAAGCGCCTCCGCCTCCACCATGACGACGGCTTCTCGCGTTGGCGGCCATCACCAGGTCGAGCCGGCTGTCAGGCCAGCTGCGAACGTGGGGTTCACAATCAACTCGCCGTCGACCAATCCGACGCGGACCGCCCCAATCGGGCCATTGAACGGCACGTCGGAAATCATCAAGGCCGCCGAAGCGGCCGTTATCGCGACGACATCGGGATCGTTCTCCTGATCCACAGACAGGGGCGTCACCACGATCTGGACGTCGTTGCGGAAGCCCTTGGGAACAGGGGACGCAGCGGACGGTCGGTCAGCCGGGAAACGAAAATCGCCTCTGTGCTGGGCCGGCCCTCCCGCTTGATGAAGCCGCCAGGTATCTTGCCAGCGGCGTAAAGCTTCTCCTCGTAGTCGACAGTCAGCGGGAAAAAGTCCACTCCCTGCGGGGCGATGGACGACGCGGTCGCCGTTGCCAGAACCACGGTCTCTCCGAGGTAGCGGTGACAGCACCGCCGGCCTGTTGCGCCAGCCGGCCGGTTTCGAAGGTGAGAAGTCGTCCACCGACCTCCGCCGACTCTTGATAAATATTCGACACTATTATCTAATTCCTATTCTTTCTTTTTCTCGCACTCATTATGGCCCAGCAGCCAACGTTCCCGAGCGAGTCAGGGATTCTCCCCACAACCGCACGGCAAGCAGGAGGGCGAGGCGAAGTGGTGGAGTAAGCGGGCGACCGCTACTTGCGAAGGCCGAGCTGAGCCAGCGTTTTCTGGTAAAGCTCGGGATCCTTGCGCGCCAGGTAGCGCTGCAGTCGCCGGCGTCGACCTACCATCATCAGAAGGCCGCGACGCGAGTGGTAGTCGTGTTTGTGCTCGCGGAAGTGCTCGGTCAGCTCGGCGATGCGACGAGTTAGCAGAGCGATCTGAACGGAGGTGGAACCGACATCACCCTCCTTGGTCGCAAACTCCTCGATCGTTTTGGCTTTCTCCTCAGTGGTTGGCAAGCTACTTCACTTCCTTCGGATTATTGAATGCATGGCAGAGGAACACGATTATTCCCGCGCGACTTGGAAATTCTACCATGCTCGTAAATACAACAAACGGCCCGGCTTACACCGGACCGTTTGAGTTTCAGGCGATTAGACGCTCGGTTGACGCACGTGATCGAAACACGGACTGCAGTAAACGGGGCGATCGTTCCGAGGAACGAACGGCACCCGAGCCTCGTGGCCGCACTCGGCGCACGTGGTCACGAAGTAGTCGCGCTCTGGACGCTCGTCTACGATTCCTCTGGCCTCCTTGTATGCGGTTCGGCAGAAAGCGCAACGACCTGGTTCGTGAACCAGACCCTTGGCTTGGTAGAACTCTTGTTCACCCGTCGTGAACAAGAACTCCTTGCCGCAATCCCGGCAGGTCAGGGTACGGTCGACTATGCTAGACAACTACTTCCTCCTAAAGAATCGACGTGGTCGACAGGAGCCGATATGAGCGGATCTGGGACGCCTGAAAGCCCGAGATTATGCCCGCAGCGACAAGGGTCGAACCAATTAGGAATTGTATAGTAAAATTCCGGTCTTGACAAGTCCCCTATCTCTGTACGGCAGTAATCAATGGTTGTGGCATGGCTGCTTCCAGCACAGTTTCCCTTAAAATTTCGGTCCACATCGTGCGCAGAAATAAACTTCGCCGAACTCTCTTCGGACGGCTGGATGCATTGGTTGTGCATGCCGCTCCCCATATCTGGACACGCCACCACATTGACGCTGTGTCCCAAGTGGTGACGGTCCAGGCATAGCCACTCGCGCCCCAGGAGAGCGCAGGGCTAGTGTAGGTGACGGGGCGTTCCTCGGAACATCTTGGTGCCACCAAAGCCACGTAGGACCGCCGCCTCGTCCAAGCCGGGGCCTCCAGACGACCCACATGCTTCTTCGGATCCTTGGTCAGAGAAATTGCTTTCTACTAGGAGAAGGCCCGCGGCCGATATTGAATTGCTTCCGCCACATGTGACGCAGTGATCACTTCGTCCGGAGACAGGTCGGCAATGGTCCGCGCGACTTTGAGGGTACGGTGAAACGCACGGGCGGAAAGATGCAGCTGATTCATAGCAGCTCTCAACAGGGTTTGTGCCGCCGGCTCGACTTTGCAGTGTGTTCGAACGTCTGCAGGTCCCATATCCGCGTTGCAGGTGTACTTTCCGTCATCCGCGAAGCGCTCCTGTTGTCGGTCGCGTGCCCGCTGTACCCGAGCGCGAATCTCGGCTGAGGGCTCTGGTGATGAGGCCCCGGTAAGCTTGTCGTACTCAACTCGCGGAACCTCAACATGAATATCAATTCGATCGAGCAGAGGCCCTGACAGCCGCTTCTGGTACCGGAGAATCGCGCTCTGAGAGCACGTGCATTCACGGCCGGGATCACTAAAGAACCCGCAGGGGCAGGGGTTCATGGCGCCAATCAACATAAATTTGGCGGGAAACGTTGCTGAACCGTTCGCCCGACTGATCGTAACCATGCCATCTTCCAAGGGCTGCCGAAGAGCCTCAAGGCTGTGGGATGCGAACTCGGGAATCTCGATCGAGGAACAATACGCCCACGGTGTGCGAGGCTTATTTCTCCAGGGCCAGGAAGGCGTCCACCGCCTATGAGCCCGGCGTGACTAACAGTGTAGTGCGGAGAGCGAAACGGCCGCTGACGGATAAGGGGCATGTCAGACGGCAGGAGTCCGCTAACGCTGTAGATGCGGGTGACGTCAAGCGCCTCATCGGGAATCATTCCGGGCATGATGGATGGAGTGGCCCGTGCCAGCAGCGTCTTGCCCGACCCGGGAGGTCCGGACAGAAGCACATTATGCGCTCCCGCAGCTGCCACTTCCAGTGCCCGTTTTACATGCTCCTGTCCACGAATCTCCGACATGTCAGTTGAATATGTCGGGGTTTCACCTGGAGGCTCATGTCCCCGCTCATATAAAGGAATGTCGACGAAGCCTTGGAGATGTCGAACGCATTGGCCCAGGGATTCGATGGGAACGACATCGATCCCACTTACCAGCGCGGCCTCCCCTGCGTTGATCGAGGGACAGTACACTTCTCGCAGCTTTAGCTGGCGGCAGATCGAGGCCATCGGCAGAATTCCGTTGGTCGCTCTTAGGGAGCCCTCAAATGCAAGTTCCCCAAGGAAGAGGCGATCCTTTACACGATCCGGATCGATTTGCCCGCTCGCTACGAGAATCGCAATCGCGATTGCCAGATCGTATGACGGCCCCTCTTTGCGAAGGTCAGCGGGAGCAAGATTGATCGTGAGGCGATGTCGCGGGAAGGTGAAGTTGGAGTTACGAATCGCGGCACGGACTCGCTCTTTGGCCTCGACAATGGCGGCATCCGGTAAGCCGACAATCGCCACGGAAGACTTCCCATTGTCGATGTCGACCTCGACCTCGACCAACACGGATTCGAGACCAATGATGGCGCTGCTAAAGGTCGTCGCGAGCACCTGCATCTCCTGACCGCCGGTCAGTGGCCGGCCGCACAAGCTTGGGCCGCCCAGGGTTCGCGCTCTTGGTCAATCATACGCGAAGAGGCAATGAAGGCGGCCTCAGCCCCGTGGCAAGAGGATTGAAGCAGAAGGGCGGAGACCGCGGGAAAGTCTCCGCCCCCGCCCCTTAGGCCGTAACCCTGAAGGGCTTAGCTGGCGACGTATGGAGTCTTCTGTTGGACCTTTCGATATGTCTGGGCCAGGGCGAGCCCGTGGAAATCGACGTGATGATAGCTGAAGCTATTTCCCTTGCGCGGACTGAGATAGCCTGCCTGCTTGACCACTGTTGGCGCTTCGCCGACTGATTTGAGCAGAACCGGTGCGAAGGTCCAGTTGTCGGCCGGATCCTGACCTACCAAGAAGCGTCCGAGGGCTCGGTGCTCGGATTCGATCGTCGCCACCTGTCCCGACAGCTGAGCTAAGGCTGGTTGTCCCAACTGCGCAAACTCTTTGATAGCGGCTAGAAAGGCTGAGTCGAAAACCCCCTCGAGCTGCTGCTGAGTGGCGATGAACGTCTTGAGGTTGGTAAACGTTTCTTTCCCGTGCGGGAAGCTGAAGTCGGTTGCTAGTGAACCTCCGCCGGCCTTCTGGAAGAGATCGTGGTGAATCTGCTCCTCGATTAGGGCAGCCTTCAAGATGTCCAATCTCGCTCCACTCAGGCCGAGACGCTCATGCATCTTAATGCCGTGCGTGTAGAAGGTGACTGCAAGCTGCTCAGCCGTTCGTGCAACCGTCAGAATCGTCTTCACCGAGTCGGGTGAGCCCGCCATTCGCCGGCCTGCGGCGAAAACCGTTGGTGAGCCCATCGCGGCGACTCCAGCAGCAACCGCTGCACTGCCCGCCAGGAAGGATCGGCGTGAGCGGGACCGGGCAAGCGATTCTGAAAGCGTACTGTCCGCATCTGTCACTTCTGTGTTGTTCAAGTTACTTTCCTCTCTTGTAGATGTGTCCGCTTAACTGCTGGCCAGTTCAGTAACTTTGCGGCTCCATAGACAGCTACGAACCCTCCGCACATTCGGATCACATGTCAAGGTCTTGAGAGGACAGCACGGGAGAGTCGCAACCTGGCACCGCGATAGACTCTATTGGCGTCTCTGGGCTCTCGCAGCGCTCTTTAGAAGACATCCGGCGGCGTAAGGATATGAGCACCACAGCCACAAAAATCGTCCACGAAGACGCAGCCTCTCGAGTTGATTGGCTTCGTCACGAGATCGAGCAGCACAACTACCGCTATCACGTGCTCGACGATCCAATCATCAGCGATGCCGAGTACGACCGAATGCTGCGGGAGCTGATCGATCTCGAGGCAGCGCACCCTGAGCTTGAGTCCTCAGACTCGCCCACCCAGAGAGTTGGAGGGCAGGTAAGCGCTGGCTTCCAGCCCCACCGTCACCTCGAACCGATGCTGAGCCTGGGTAACGCCTTCACACATGAAGAGCTGAGCGCCTGGTATCGGCGAGTTTCCGATCTGCTTGGTTATCAGCCACCACTCGTTGCGGAGCCCAAGATCGACGGTCTTGCCATCTCACTCACCTACATTGACGGAGGGTTCAGCACGGGATCGACGAGAGGGGACGGAATCATCGGAGAGAACGTCACCACTAACCTCAGAACCGTCCAAGAGGTCCCCCTGAAGCTGCAGGGAGATCCACCGTCGCTCGTGGAGATTCGGGGTGAAGTCTACATGCCCATCCGCGCCTTCGAAGCTCTGAACGAGCGTCGAGCGGCCGAAGGGCTGCCACTATTCGCAAACCCGAGAAATTCCGCCGCTGGTTCCTTGAGACAGCTCGACCCTTCCATAACGCGGGGACGACAGCTGCGCCTGTTCACCTACGCCCTGGGACGTATCGAGGGAGCCGGCGCACCACCCACGCAATCCGCCCTACTTGAACGGCTGAAAGCTTGGGGATTCCCCGTGAATCCCCTCATCGAGCCGTTTCCGGGCATCGAGCCCGTCGAGGCATACTGTGACCGGATCTTCGAGGAGCGGGAAGGTCTACCGTACGAGATCGACGGCGTCGTGATCAAGGTCGATGATCTTGAGGCTCAAGCGCAGCTGGGGTTCGTCGGGCGTGCTCCACGGTGGGCGATCGCCTACAAGTTCGCCCCCTTGCAGGCAACAACGGTCCTGCGGGAAATTCGAGTCAACATCGGTAGGACAGGAGCGGTAAATCCTTACGCTGTGCTCGAGCCCGTAAGGGTAGGCGGAGTGACTGTCTCCCAGGCGACGCTCCACAACGAGCAGGATATAAACCGTAAGGATATCCGGGTCGGCGACCGGGTGATTGTCCACCGGGCCGGAGACGTCATTCCTCAGGTGGTAAAGCCGATACCGGAATCGAGAACAGAGGCGCAGGTTCCCTACAAGCTGCCTGACCGATGCCCATCCTGTGGCACTCCGATCGTTCGAGACCCGGACGAGGCAATCGCCTATTGCCCGAATCCGGATTGCCCCGCCCGCAATTATGAGCAGATCGCTCACTTTGTCAGCCGGGGAGCCATGGATATTCGAGGGCTGGGAGGACGGCTCGTCGCCTCCCTCTTAAGCCAAGGCCTTATCCACAACTACGCCGACATTTATGACCTGGATGAAGCGAAGCTCATGCAGCTCCCCGGGATCAAGGAAAAGAGCGCGAACAATCTGTTAACGGCGATTGAAGGCAGCAAGACCCGGCCCTTCAAGAACGTGGTCTTTGCCCTTGGCATCAGGTTCGTTGGCGAGCAGAATGCCGAGATCCTCGTGTCCGCGTTTCCCGATATTGACCGGCTGTCCGCTGCGGCAGAAGAGGATCTGGAAGCAGTCGAGGGTATCGGGCTTAAGATGGCCCAAAGCGTTGCGGTCTGGTTCAGGAATCCCAAGAATTTGGAGCTAGTCAACCGGTTAAGATTGGCCGGTGTTACGATGGCCTCGACATCCGGACCCTCAGCATCAGGACCACTCTCTGGGAAGACACTGCTAATAACTGGCAAGCTGGAGCACCTCAGTCGAGGCGAAGCGGAGCGTAGGCTTCAAGAGCTGGGAGCACGCATTGCTCCCGGGATCAGCCGGTCCGTGGATTATCTGGTGGTCGGAGCCGATGCAGGCTCAAAGCTTGCCAAGGCGGAGAAACTCGGAACAGCCACTCGAGATGAGACCTGGCTCCTTCACGTTCTAGAAACGGGGGAGATCAGTTAGCAGCCACTTGCTAATCGCCGAACCGGCCCATCAGCCTTCAGACCGTCGCTGGACGCGAATCGTCACTCGGCGCTAGGAAGCAGAAAAATGTTGCATCGTCACCCCCATCCCCATGGGGAACAGGGCCACGGAGTCGGAGCGGAATCGCGCCTTCTGTTCGGAGTGGCGTTGACCCTGTTGATCCTCGTCGTCCAAGCCACCGTAGGATATCTGGCCGATTCTCTAGCTCTTCTCTCCGATGCTGGGCATGTGCTGACGGATGTGGTCGCTCTCGGGCTCGCCTGGTATGCTCTCAGGCGATCTGCGCGTCCGCCCGACGAGCAAAACACGTTCGGTTATCAAAGAGCGGGAATCCTGGCGGCGCTTGCGAATGCGGTCATTCTCGTGGTGATTGCCTTCGCCATCGCCCTCGAGGCGTACCTGCGAATCCGGCACCCACAGCATGTCGACGGCATGCCGGTGATTGCGGCGGCGCTCCTCGCCATCTTGGCGAATCTCCTTCTTGCGGCCTGGCTTCGACCGGCGAGCGGTGAGAATCTCAACATCAGAGCGGCCCTGCTTCACGTTGGAGGCGACATCGCCGCCTCAGCCGCTGTCGTAATCTCCGGCGTGGTGATTATTCTCACCCACCGTTATCTCGTCGACCCAATCGTCTCGTTAATCATTTCCGGGTTGATCACGGTTGGGGCGTGGAGGATCGTGGTCGAGACTCTAAGAATCCTGATGGAGGGAACACCTCGTGGAATCGAGACTGCTGCCGTCGCGAGAGCGATGCGCGAGATTCCTGGAGTCGAGGATGTCCATGACCTCCACATCTGGTCCCTATCAGACGGAGTCAGGTTGCTCTCCGCGCATGTGACGGCTCCTGATCAGTCCCTCGCCTCGACAGCCACGCTGCTCGCAGACATAAGACTGATCTTGGCGAAGCGTTTCGGAATCCGCCACTCAACGATAGAGATAGAGTGCGACGACTGCCAAACGCCGGTCAGCCGGCCGATAACACTGGAACGTCCAACGAATAAGGCTGAGTAGCACCCGCCGAGTCCGGGTCGACGTTTCTTGCAGCCTATGGGAGAATTGCCCGGTTGGGATCAGGGAGAGGTTGTGTTTCACACCACTGTTCGGCAACAACTGGCAGTGCTGATCAGCTGCGTCGGCGTCTTCAGCATTCTCTCACTATCGCTTCCCGTCTCGACCAACGCCACCACAACGGTGGCAGGGCCTTTTGCCCACGTACAGAACGCAGGCGAGATCGCTCTGCTTCCAGACAATCAGCTGCTCGTTACGGATATCGGGAATCTTGACCGGACTGGCAGCCAGGTCCTCATAACGGACTTCAATGACCGCCTGATCTGGAGGTATACCGGGGCGTTGGACATTCCGCACTCCGCGTATCCAATGTCCAACGGCGACATACTCATCGCTGACACTGGGAATAACCGAGTGATCGAGGTGAACCGCGAGAGCGAGATCGTCTGGAACTCGGACGACCTTGGCCGGGGCGGAGGCCGTTTGGGCCAAGGCACGCTCAGCGACGGCACCAAGCTCGACTATCCAAATGATGCCAAGCCGCTGCCGAACGGCGACCTCCTGATCTCGCTACGCCTTCAGAATCGGGTGGTCGAGATCACCCCTACAGGTCACATCGTTAAGAAGATCTCAGGCTTCTTACACCGCCAGCACAATCCCAATCCGCTTTCGAACGGCAATACCTTGATCGCCGATTCAGATGCGAATCGAGTGATCGAGGTGGGAGTGCTGGGCAAACACATCATATGGAAGTTTGGCGCCCAGTCCGGCCCAACGGCTCTTGCGTGGCCCCGAGATGCAGAGCGCCTGAAGAACGGAGACACTCTCATCACGGACTCGAACAACGACCGGTTGCTCGAGGTGACTCATTCAAGACGAATCGTGCGGCAGTGGACGGGTATCCAGCACCCGTACAGCACAGCGGTCCTGCCGGATGGAAATATTCTCGTAGGAGATGGTTCTCAATACGGCGTCGTGGAGTTGAACAACAGCCGGCACATGGTCTGGTTCCTGAATCAGCACAACACTTCTGGCCCCTCCAAGCTGTCGCCAACCGTCCGAAATGGCGGGTTCGAGCATGGAATCACCGGATCTCCAAACCTACCTACGGTTTGGCAACGGAACGATGCTCTTGCGTATTCCCTGACTCCTGGCAAGAGGGTAGATATGGTTCGGGATTGCCACGTGCGACACAAAGGTCACTGCAGCGGCAGAATTTCGTACAAAGGCGACTCAAACGGAATCTTCTTCGGGCAGCTTATCCACGTCACCGCCGGCGCACGTTACCGCTTCTCTGGGTGGATCAAAACGCAGAACGTTCGAACTTGCTACCCATGCAGCTACGGTGAGAATGACATCAGAGGGCACACCGCAGAGTACGAGCTGCAGCTCTACGAGCAGAACGGGGGCTCGGCGCTTGCTCCTCAACTCCGCACCCACTCTGGGACCTCCGGGTGGCTCCACGATGTCGTCTACTTCACCGTACCCAAGAACGTTCACGTACTCGGGATTCACGCAGAGCTGAGAGGGCAAGGAACTGTGTGGTTTGATGATGTGTGGGTACAAAAACTGACGTAAATCGCCGAGAAGAGGTGAAAGGATGACCGACCAGCAGGAATCAGTCACGCTCGCACCGCATCAATGGAATGTTGTGATGGATGTGATTCGAATCAGCATTGACGACGAGAATGCCCCGAACAAGTTGGGTGACGTCGCGCGCCAGGCTAAGGAAGCGCTCGACGCACTTGTCGGTCAGCTCGGTCGAGACGGCATTGAGCGTCACTAACTTGTGGGCCTACCCGCCGTCAGTCCCGGTCGGGTATAAGTGCCGCTCCAGCTCCCATCGACGGATCTCTAGATGACGGATCTGGGTGGGGAAGGTTCCCCAATCCTCCTCTACGGAGACAGCTACCGCGTGCCAAACATCTACTACGTCACGCACTTTTTGGCACCCGATCCCTTCATCTACCTGAGCTCCGACTCCGGCGGCATGCTTGTCGTTTCTCGCTTGGAGAAGGAGCGAGCCGTAAAGCAATCCAGAATCCAGCAGGTTCGCAGCTACGACGAGCTCGGGTTGGAGGAGCTACTAGAGCGGGTAGGGGATCGCAACGAAGCAGCAGCGCTGATGATGGCGAAGGTCCTCGAGGAAAGCGGCCAGCGCCAGTTTAGAGTCGAGGGTACTTTTCCGCTCTTCTTCGCCGACCGGCTCAGGCAACATGGATTCGAGCTTGAACCGGACCCCAATCTTCTGGTTTCCGAAAGACGCCACAAGTCGCCTCAGGAGATCGAAGCACTCGCAAAGTCACAGAAGCGAGCCGAGGGCGCTATTCAGCAGGCGGCTGACATCCTCGCGGAGTCCGTGATAGGTGATGGTTCACTTCTATTTAGGGGCGTACCCTTAACTTCCGAAAGGCTTCGGTCCGAGCTTGCAGTTTCCTTCGCACGCGATGGGTTCGCGTCGGAGTCGATGATCATAGCTCCCGGTCCCGGCTCCTCAGATCCACATTGGACCGGCACTGGGCCGGTTCGACCCATGAGCCGCTGATTCTCGACATCTTTCCAATGGATGAAGAGTCCCGTTACTTTGGAGACGTGACGCGGACGTTTGTGAAGGGAGAGCCGAGTGCGGAGATCCTCAGGATGTTCGAGGCGGTGAGAAAGGCCCAAGCCTTGGCGCTTGAAATGCTAGGGCCAGGCGTCAATGGCCACGATGTCCACAATGCGGTTGTCGAGAGCTTCAAGTCCGACGGATTCGATGAAGACAGCGACGCAAAGTACATCCACGGAACCGGCCACGGCTTGGGTTTGGAGGTACACGAGCTGCCTTCGCTGGGCAAACTCGACAACGAGCTGAAACCGGGCGATGTGGTCACGGTCGAGCCGGGCCTCTACGACCCTCGAATTGGTGGTGTCAGATTGGAGGACGTGGTGGTGATTGAGGAGGCCGGCATTCGCAATCTCAACGCATTGCCCAAGGATTTGGTGATCGCATAACAACGCTCGGATCCATGAAGCTATATGTATCTGTAGATCTCGAGGGAATCGCGGGCATCGTTCACTGGGATCAGATCATGTCGGGAGGAAGCGACTACCAGCAAGGCAGGCGACTTGTGTCCGGGGAGCTAGCGTCTCTATGTCGCGGAGCAGCCATTGGAGGGGCAGGCGAAATTGTCGTCAACGACTGCGCACTCTACGATGCGGAATATTGATCCGGAGACGCCACTCGACCGTGCTCGAATCATCACAGGCCATCTCAAGCCCATGTACATGATGGAAGGGCTAGACGGCTCGTTTGACGCCGCCATGTTCCTTGGATATCACGGTCCTATCGGAGCTTCGTCCGTGCTCTCACACAGCTATAACCCTCGGGTGATCTGGGAGGTGCGAATCGACGGTGAGGTCACCGGCGAGACCGGCCTCAACGCTCTTGTGGCGCACTACTATGGTGTTCCCGTGATCATGATCAGCGGTGATGACCACACGATTGAGGATGCCAAGAATTGGATCCCTGAGGCGACGGGGGTTGCTGTGAAATCTTCGGTCACGCGATTCGCCGCCAACAGTCTGACTGCGGAGCGAGCAAGAGAGCTGATTTTCCAATCTGCCCAAGCAGTCGTTGCGCAGTTGCCTGAGTGCCCTCCCGACAAGCCCGTCACCATAGACATCACCTTCCAGTCTGAGGACATGGCCACGCTCGCCGAGTGGACCGACGGAGTGGAGCGTACTGGAATGAGAAGCATTCGCTTTAAACGGGAGAATGGCCTACAAGCCTACCGGTCCTTTGTCGTGCTCCTCTTCCTGGCTCGGAATGCGGCCGATTCCCACTGACTGAGCGACCTGCAAAATGGCTCACCTCTCAGAGATGGAGTCACTCCGGGGAGGTCTCTCCATGGCCGTAATCCTCGGAATCGATCCGGGACTCAATCACACTGGCTACGGGATTGTCACGGCTGCCGGCGGCGTCATCGCGTTACTCGAGGCGGGAACGATCGAGGGCGGAAAAGAAACGATCGCCGCTCCCGCTCCGGCTTCGAACCCTACACCAGGGGATGGTGTCGCTCTTGATGGAGTATCAGCCTCGAGCCGTGGCTATCGAACAGCTGTACTCTCACTACGCACACCCCAGAACGGCGATCCTCATGGGACATGCTCGCGGAGTGCTGTGCTTAGCGGCTGCCGACGCTTCCACCCCGGTTTTCGACTACGCTCCCACTGAGGTCAAGTCAAGCCTGACGGGCAACGGGAGGGCGGACAAGGAGCAGGTTCGGCGAGTTGTGAAACAAATACTTCAGCTGCGCGAGCTCCCCCATCCACTTGATGTCTCCGATGCTCTGGCGATAGCCATCACCCATTGCTATCGGGATGTCGCTTCACGCACTCAAAGCTAAAGGAATCTCGATTCAGAATCCCGGACCGGCAAGTCTACTTCGCCTTAGATGTCACGAGCGAGCGGGCGATCGAGGAACTGGGGCCATACGCCATGATGACCATCCTTCCAGAGGTCCGGAGCGCCCCGTATGTCCCCGACTTGCCGTCGAAGACACCGCCGTGGAATTTCCCCAAGGGATGGTGGAATCGGGTAGCGAGAGCGGCGCCCAAGATCTTGTCCGCAGATTGTGCAGCCTTCGGATTGGCAAACACCGCCTGGAAGTACATTGCGTACTTGTGTCCCTTATTTAGCAGCAGATACCGATCACCTCGCCACAACGAGGCAAGATGATTAGCCGAAGCCTTCGAGACGTACTGCTCCGTCAGCTGGTAGTACCCGAAGGCGCCCATGACATCATCATCTTTTCTCTTCCAGCTCGCAAACTTTCCCTTCATCGATCTAATCTTCGGGATCTGTGGACTCAACGTCCGGCCTGGAAACATGACCTCATACGTTGAGTTGGGAGGATGCCGAAAGGCCTGATCATCACGGTTGAAGCCCCCATGGCTTATGAGGTAGGTGACGTAGAACAAGCCTTGCTGATACGGGAACTCAAACTGCTGCTCGATGATGTTGGGAACGTGGCTGGCCGGTTGAGAGTTTATCTCGTTATTAAGAGCTGTGAGCTGCTGTTGCGTGTAGTAGGTACGTGCATAGGTGTACTGGATATTGACTGCGTCACCCTCGATAAGCGAGTGCTCAGCCAGATCTTGATCGGAGTTCTTGAACTTCCAGTGGCTTTGGTCTGGCTCTACTTTTTGCAGCTTAAAGTGCTCGTCCTGAAGGGCATGGGTAAATTCGTGAGAGATCACCCAGCGATCAATCGTCAGGGCGTGTCCTGTATCCCGAATGTATAACGTCTTCGAATGCTTGTCGTAGAGCCCTACGACCTGGGTCGTTAGTCCTCCGGTCAGGATCTTCTGAAGGTTCACCTTCGAGGAGAAGAGGCCAAGCATCACGTTTTCTAAATCGCTGACGTGCAGGGCCGAGGGCGAGTTGGCCTGCTTGAGGGTTCCCGCAATGTAATGGTTGAAAGCGCGATTACCGAGGAATTTTATCCGGACAGGATGAACCCTTCGAAGCTGACGAAGATGCATCGTTTGGGCTTCGATCGTATTGATGCGAGCTTGTGCGGATGCACCGTTTCTTGCCCGATGCCGCGAACTGGTCGCCGGAGGCGCCGCGAGCCCTTGCGGTCGGTGGAGCAGGAGGACCTGGAGAGGCAGCAGCGTAAAACCGCCCGCCGCCATGATGAGAAGCAAAAAGGCGAGCAGGAGCTTGAGTAATCGGGACGCGCTCACGATGCTACTCCGTTGGAGCCGCCGTGTCGCCCTCAAGGCCAAGCTCGGGCGCAATGCCCCTCATGGCCTCAATGACGAACGCGATATGCGTATCTAGATCTACCTCGAGTGCCTTCGCACCTTCCGTTATGTCATCTCGACTCACCTGTCGGGCGAAAGCTTTATCCTTCATCCTTTTCCTGACTGAGCGCGGCTCGAGCGTCATCAAGCTTTTGTCCGGTCTGACAAGAGTGGCTGCTGTGATGAACCCGGACAGCTCGTCGACGGCAAAAAGAGTTAAGTCCATACGATGCGTACGGGGATAGCCAAGGCGGTCATTATGCGTACGAATCGCATAGATCACTTCTTCCGGATAGCCGTTCTCTTCCAAGTACTTGGATCCCACGGCAGGGTGCTCGTCGAGCGATGGATGCCGCTCGTAGTCAAAGTCATGGAGCAAGCCTGCCAGTCCCCACAGCTCCTCATCCTCCCCAAAGTGACGCGCATAGGCCCTCATTGCCGCCTCGACCGCGAGCATGTGGCGGCGAAGCGCTTCGCTCTCGGTCCACTCCGTCATCAGCGCGTAGGCCTGATCTCGTGTCTTTTCCGTCATGGTCGTTCCCACTGAAAGCGCGCCTCGCTCTCTTATTGTCAAATAGCAGACGTACCCGAGTATATCGTCCAGACATCGATCTTCAGGCTAAATAGGATGATCAGTTTCGGGGTGTGAGGTCGCGCGTTGCCATCGCCGAGGACATCACCGGTTCCAACGTTAAAATTGGCTGACCCGAGGCAAAGGAGACCTAATGAGCACGGAGCCGGCAACAGTACCAAGCGAACAGGACAGCTCAAGTCCCCGAGTACGGCAACTTCATTGGCGGCAGCTGGACACCGTCACGCTCGGGCAGGACGTTTGCCAGCGTAAATCCGGCCAACACTGAGGAGGTGGTAGGCATCTTTGCCCGCTCGGGTCGAGAAGATGTGGTGGCGGCAGTGGATGCTGCCAGGGCGGCCTTCCCGAGTTGGAGCCGAACGCCTGTACCGGCGAGAGCCGACATGATTTTGAAGGCGGCTGCAATTCTCGAGGAGCGCAAGGAGAGCCTTGCTCGACTGATGACGCGCGAGATGGGCAAAGTGCTGGAAGAGTCGCGCGGCGATGTGCAAGAAGGCATCGATATGGCGAAGTACATTGCAGGAGAGGGGCGCCGTTTCTTCGGCGAAACTGCGCCTTCGGAGCTACGCGATAAATTCGCCATGGTGATCCGCCAGCCATTTGGAGTCGTGGGCCTCATCACGCCTTGGAACTTTCCGATCGCCATTCCCACCTGGAAAACGTTCCCAGCGCTGGTATCGGGCAATACGGTCGTGCTGAAGCCGGCGGAAGATACCCCGGCCTGTGCCGCTGCCTTGGTCGAGGTATTGACAGAGGCGGGCGTCCCGCCAGGCGTCCTGAATCTCGTAACGGGGTTCGGAGAAGAGGCGGGTGAGCCTCTCGTGGAAGACGAGCGAGTGCGCATGATCTCGTTTACCGGATCCTCAGTTGTGGGACGCGATGTCGCTTCCAGAGCGGGCAGGCATCTCAAGAAGGTTTCCCTGGAGATGGGCGGAAAGAATCCCATCATTGTCATGGATGACGCGGATTTAGACCTGGCGTTGGAGGGAGCTCTGTGGGGTGCCTTTGGCACTTCCGGTCAGCGCTGCACGGCCGCCAGCCGTCTCGTTATCCAAAAGGGCATACTCGACGAGTTCACAGAGAAGTTGGTAACCCGTGCGCGAGCGCTCCGAGTGGGAAACGGCTTGGAGCCGGGTATAGACATGGGACCGGTCATCAACGCAGAGCAGCTTGAGAAGATTCAGAGCTACACCGAAATCGGCAAGCAAGAGGGTGCCGAGCTGCTCCTCGGAGGCAGAAGACTGGCTGGGTCGGATTACGACGCCGGTTACTTCTATGCACCGACCATCTTTGGCAACGTGAACTATCGGATGAGAATCGCTCAAGAGGAGATCTTCGGACCGACCACGGTGATCATGCCGGTTGATGATTACGAGGAGGCGGTGCAGGTTGCCAACTCCGTCGAGTTCGGGCTTTCGAGCGCCATTTACACTCGTGACGTCAACCGTGCCTTTCATGCCATGCAAGACCTGGAGGCCGGGATAATGTACGTCAACGCTCCCACAATCGGCGCGGAGATTCAGCTACCTTTCGGCGGAACGAAGGGAACAGGAAACGGCCACCGAGAGGCCGGAACGAGTGCTATCCGGGAATTTACGGAGCTGAAGTCCGTGTATGTCGATTACAGCGGCCGTCTGCAAAGGGCTCAAATTGATACAGAGTAGCTATGTGCTTCCTCAGTGGACTCTCGATTCCAATTCCGCCCTCACGATGAGATTACGAGCCACGGAACGGATGAATTGTCTGTAAGACCTGTCGTTCAGCTGGGTGACCCCGTTCTGCGCCAAAAGGCGAAGAAAGTCCACCATGTCGATCCCAATGTCGACCGCCTCATCGACGACCTGATCGACACGGTGCTGGATGTCCCGGGCTCCGGGCTCGCCGCACCTCAGATCGGAGTCCCCTTGCGGGTGATCGTCACAAACTACGAAGACACTCTCAACATCCTTATTAATCCGGAGATCGTTTGGGCTTCGGAAGAGACGGAGGTTCACGAGGAGGCCTGTCTCAGCATCAGGGGATTTATGGGGCCGGTCGAGCGCGCGCTTCGAGTCGAGGTGCGAGGCCTCAATCGCAAGGGCAAGAGAACAAAGCTCCGAGCGAAGGACTGGTTGGCCCGTATTCTCCAACACGAGATTGACCACCTTAACGGAATCCTCTATATCGATAGAGTTGAAGACAAGAGCTTGATCCGCCCAGCCGATGAGGATCTCGAGGTGGAAGACGAAGACGACATCGACCTTCTCGACCGGCAAGCGGAAGATTTGAGCACCACATCCGCTTCAGCCGAGTAGAGGCAAGCTACCCGTTTTAGAGACGTACCAGGCTGTGGCCTCCCGTCCCAAAGACATGCGCTCGCAGGTCTAGTGCAATTCCCGCTCGAGCCAACGTAGTCCGGCCCTTGTTTGGCCGGGCATCCTGCGCTCGCTCAGTGGCTTCTCTGTTGGGCCGGACTCCGGTCGATCGACCAAAAGGGTAGCCCACATCGGGTGCACTCATACGAGGTGACGAGTACGAATCCGTGATCGTCGTAGCGGGGAGTCCGCGGTCCAATGCGTCTAGTTTGAGTTGAGCGACAGTAGACGCAGGAGCGGCCGAGACGGGCAGCAGCAGGCGGAGCAATGCCCACCCGACCTCCAGGCGAGACTATGGCATACACAAAGAGGATGCCCAAGAAGAGGACAACGGCGCCGGCCACAACGAGGAGGCCAAGCTCAAGGGACATGCTTCACTCCACTTTGTAGCCTACCATGAGGGTGTGCTTAATTTAGATCACAGTGCGATCTTAACTCGTTAGTCCCATGAAGGTCTTCTCGTCGAGAAATCCAGTGGCCGGCACGACCTTAGACGTCGGGCCGGCTGATCTAGATTTGGCTACTTGAACGCCAGATATCGGACTGCAATGAGGATGAGAAACACGCCATACATCTTCTTGATCAGCTCGCCGCTAACGAACGATTGGTTGGCAAAGAGCGCGCCAAGCAGATTACCGACAACAAGTCCTGCGGCGATGAAAACAGCATACTTGATGTTCAGATTCCCGTTCTTGTAGTAGACGATGGCACCTAGTAGTCCAATCGGCAGGACCTGCGCTGCCAACGAGGTGCCAGTGGCAAACTTTTGATCGAGGCCGATCAAAATCACCATGGCGGGCACCATGATTGCGCCTCCACCAATCCCGAACAAACCTCCCGCTACGCCGGCAACAAGTCCAATCAATAAGAGCTCGATTAACAACGGCACGATGCCAGATCCCCCTCTCGCTAGGATGCCTCAAACTATCACCGAAGTCGAGAAGCGAAGGGTGAGCTGCCTGAGCTTCCCTCAGTCGCCGGCAATCTCCCCATCGGTTACGCGAAGAAGACGTGCGTGCCGGCGAAAATCGTCGGAGAACGACTTCGCCGAAGTTGCTGTCAAGAGGACCTGCGGATACGGGCGAATGAAGTCGAGAAGGTGTTCGCGACGATCTTCGTCGAGCTCCGATGGCGCCTCATCGAGTAGCAGGATCGCGTGTTGTCCGGTTTGCTCGAGGATGTAGCTGGTCTCAGCCATTCGCAATGCCAGGGCAGCCGTTCGCTGTTGACCTCTGCTTCCAAATAATGCGAGAGGAGCTGAATCCAGAAGGAAGGATAAATCATCTCTATGAGGTCCTACCGGGGTAACTCGTCGATCGAATCCACGACTCTCTTCAGCCGTAGGCGGTCTCGAAAGACCTGGTCCACATCGGTTGCGGACTCCAAGTCGCCGATGCTCGGAGAATAGGCCATCGTCAGATCCTCACGACCTCCCGACAAGCGCTCGTAGGTCTCCGAAACCAAAGCCGAGAGGCGGGTGGTGACCTCTTGTCGGCGACGGACCAGCTCCGCCCCATCGGTGACCAGCTTCTGATCCCAAAAGTCGAGAAGACCCGGGTGCGACCTCGGGGCCAATCGGTTCAGCACGGCGTTCCTCTGCTGAACGATTCGGGTGTATGACTGTAGCAGCCGAAGATACGAAGCATCGACCTGACAAAGCATAAGGTCGAGATATCGCCTTCGACCCGAAGGAGAGCCTAGGATGATCTCGATGTCAGATGGAGCAAAGAGAACAGCCTTGATCTGTCCGACCACATCAGCGGCTCGCTTCGGGACACCGTTCAAACGAAAGCGCTTCCGGGCCGGGCTTTTTTCCGATGCAGTAGCCTGCGGGTCGGCCATCACAAGCATTTCCACCGTGACGCGTGACTCGTCCGCTTCAGCCTCACCCTCCAGGCGCACAAACCGATAGCTAGACTGGTCTTCTTGGGAATCACGGTCGATGAGCTCGCGATCGGATCTTGCACGGAAAGACTTGGTGGTTGCGAGGGCAAAGACCGCCTCGAGTAGATTCGTCTTGCCTGCACCGTTTGGTCCATAGAACAAGGTGCTGCCGGCGGGGAGGGGGAGATCCAGCTCTGCATAGTTTCTGAAGTGCTGCAGCTGGAGTCGGGTCAGAATCATGCCGAAGTCTACCCGCAGCCGCGCGGAGCGAGCCCACCACCACGCGCGTGAAGGACGCCCGTTCCTTAATGTATCGGTCTCAGGCACGACGGAGCCACTTTTTCAGCAAGACTTCTTGATAACCCCCTGCTCAAGGAGGTTGCCAGGTGGTCAGTGTTTAAATTGTTGCTTGATAAACTTGAATCGCAAGGATGGGTCGCATAGTCCGGTTTAGTGCGCCGCTCTCGAAAAGCGGTAGGGCTGCAAGGTCCTCGTGGGTTCGAATCCCACCCCATCCGCCACTCTTATCTATGTATCCCGCGTGTGCCCTCCTCAATCGAGATGCCGGCTTGATCTCGTTCGTCTTCCAATATGAACGCGGGCCCTTTGTCAACACGTTCAGCTGGGACCCCGAGAACCAAACCTGGAGACACCACCTGGTCGACCAGGCCGAAGAGGAGCGCTTGAGTCTTCGCCGATAAGCACCTCAAGAGACGTTAGGCCTTAACCGGCCAGCCTCCATGACCAGAACCTGATCGGCTCGGCGGAGCACAGAGGGTCGGTGCGACACCACCAGATAGGTCTGCTCCATATTCCGAGCCCAGAGTCGCTCCCAAAGCTCCGATTCCGTGTGCGCGTCTAGAGCAGACGAGAGATCGTCGAAGACGAGGAGCTCAGCCTCCCGTACCAACATCCTGGCGGCCGCAATGCGCTGAACCTGGCCACCAGACAGCCGCACACCTCGTGGACCTACCAACGTGTCCAGCCCGTTTTCAAACGTCTCAAGATCGGGCTCCAGGACCGCTGTGTGAACCGCGTCCGCCAAGGCTCTCTCACTTGACGGCCAGCCGAGCAACACGTTCTCACGGACGGTTTCCCCGAACAGGCGAGGTAGCTGAGGTGTGTAGGCGCTACGGGGCGGGATGAAGAACGTGGCCGGATCGTCGATCCGGCGGCCATTCCACGCGATCACACCTCTGTCCCTGGGCTGGAGGCCCAAGACCACCTGGAGAAGAGTCGACTTCCCCCCGCCAACCGGGCCCGTGATCACCGTGAGCGAGCCGCGTTCGAGAGTAAAACTAACGTCGACGATTCCCTGCCCGCTTGAGGGGTGCTGATAGGTGAGACCGACGACCTGGATTCGGTCGAGACGCTCCCGTCGAATGGATGTCCTCAACGGCGGTGCCGGGTCCTTGAGCTCGATGGCAGCCGGCCTCACCAGCGCATCCGCTGGCTCCGCCGGTACCAGAACATGCATTCGCCTGAGCGACACCCCGATCTGCTTGAGTCCTCCGAGCATCCTACCTACCTCATCCGGATACCAGTTCAGAGCGTCGAGGTAGACGACAAAGAGCGCCAGGTCACCCACCGTAAAGGCGTGCGACCGCATGGCTGTGACGCCGAGGAGGAGGACGATGCCAGTGCCCAGATTCCCAAAGTTGAGGTTGAAGGCGTCGAGCACGGCGACCACGACACTATCGCGCACCTCGGCCTTCCGACGCTCTGTCCCCAGTGCCTCAAGGCGCCGGATGACGTTGGGCCCGGCGCCCGCTACTCTGATCGCCATCTGGCCGGCTAGCAGGTCGGCCAGAAACGCCGTCAGCTTCCCGCTGGCCTCCCGAGCAGCATCGCGGCAACCCCGAATTCGATTTCCGAACAGCTGTGTCGTGATCGATGAGAGCACCAGCGGGATGAAGAGGGCCACCGTGAGCAGTGGATTGATACGCCACATGACTACTCCGGCTGCGGCCGCGAAAAGGGTCCGGCCGATCAGATCACACAGGGAATCCAATACGTCGGCAATCAGAACAGGATCATCGCGAAAGCGGGTGACGATCTCACCCAAGGGCTGCGTAAGCCCATGGGTACCGTATCCTCGCAGAATGCCAGACACCAGATTTCGGCGCAGAAGCACGTGGGCCTTCTGCTGCATCGGGCTCCACGGACTGCCGAAGAGCGGGCTGGCTGCCACTCCCAAGAGCTGAAGTCCGACCAGGAACAGGAGGCTCGTGAGCTCGCTCAGGTGGGCGTGCCGAGCCAATCCGTCGAAGAATGCTTGCGTCACCAGGCCCAGGAGCAGCGGGACCACGAGATAAATGACCACACCGAAGCCGAGGCAGAGGGTGAAATACCGCCCGGTGAAGCGAACGAGCCTAAGAAGCTCTCTCACCTCTCTCACGCCAATGCCTCCACAAGCCCCGTGTTGAGCAGCGCCGCGTATTTGGATCCAGCGTCAGCGGCGAGGGACTCACGGCCGCCTAGCTCGGCCACGCGGCCATCCTCCAGGATCAGAATGCTGTCCGCCCGCTCGACCGTCTCCAAGCGGTGGGCGATGATGACGCCTGTTCGGCCCTCCAACAGCCGGCTGATCCCCCGTTCGACGAGGAGCAGGGTTACCGGATCCAGGCGCGACGAAGCTTCATCCAGCACCACCAATCCCGGATCCTTGAGAAATACCCGAGCGAGGCCGAGCAGCTGCGACTCGCCTGCCGACAGTCCCCGTCCGCCGGATCCCAATCGGGTTTCGAGACCATCAGGGAGTGTGGCCCGCCAGCCGGCCAGTCCCAGGTGATCGAAAGCCTCTTCGATGCGGGACACGGTAACACTCGGATCGAACAGCGAGATGTTGTCCCTGATCGATCCCTGGAAGAGGTGAACATCCTGAGTGACGAATCCGATACGCGAGCGCAGCTGATCCAACCCCAGTTCCCGGATGTCAGCCCCGCCGATGCGGATCGTCCCGGTGGTCGGGTCCTGCAGCCTGAACAGAAGCCGGGCAATGGTGGTCTTGCCCGAGCCGGTACGGCCGAGCAGGCCAAGCACGTGGCCCGCCTCGAGCTGGAAGGAGACGCCATCAAGCACCGGCGCGGACGCGTAGGCGAATGAAACCCCATCCATCTCGACACTCAGTCCGCCGGAGGGTAAGCTGCCGCCCGACCCGCCCACCACCTGGGATTTGGTCTCGAGCAGCTCGCGAACGCGAACCGTGGCACCGGTAGCCTGCTGCATGACATTCATTTGCATCGAGAGCGTCTCGATCGGTTGCTGGAGCATGCCGGTGTAGCGAAATACGACGTACACGGTGCCCAGAGTGACCAGCCCCGATTCGTGGAGAACCGCGCTGAGAGCCAGCGCCGCTCCCATCGCGACGGCGAAGATCCCGCCGACAGCCCCGTTGAACAGCGATCCGGCTCTTGCCGCCGCCCATGCGCTGTGGAACCGCCGAGCCAGCTTCTGGTCAAGCCGGTACATTGTGTAATCGTCGGCGCCGTTGGCCTTGAGATCGGGTACGCCGGCGAGTCGCTCCTCGAGGTACCCGGTAAGCTCCGCTGCCGCCTCCCGAGAGACTCGCGCTTTACGGGCGACGAAGCCGCCACCTCGAGACACGTACAGCAGCGCCACCAACGAGAAGGCCGTAAGGGTAGCTCCCACGCGCCAGTCGGCCAGAAAGAGGAGGACCAACATGCCGGCCAGGAGGATTCCGCTGCCGAGGATCTGAACCACGAAGCTGGAGAAGAAGTCGGCGATGGCGGTGACGTCGCCGTCGATGCGCTCCATCAATTCGCCCACGCCGTGTTCTGAGTGGAATGGACCTTCGAGCTCGAGAGCACGCCGGGTGAGGTCGGCTCGTAAGGCATTGGTCGTGCGCCAGCCGAGGTCCTCCGCTACGTAGGTCTCGACGACCGAGGTCACCTGGGTTAGAACGGCGACCGCCAGGAAGATGGCGGCGATTGAGAGCAGAAGTCTCAGCGGCGCGCCCGACTGGGCGTGATCGATGAAGGCTTTTACGATCTGCGGGTTGGCCAGCTGCATGGCGATGCCCAAGAACAGCAGGAGCGCCAGGAGGACGGCGCGACGCCACTCAGGGCGGAGGTAGGCGACAAGCAGGGAATGATCGAACTTTGGCAACTGTAGCTCCTTGAAGACCTTTGAGGACAAATAGAGTCAAGGTGCTGCAGGCCGTTCCCGGACGGGCTCACATTCAACGTGATCGTTGCTTAGGCACGCACTATGCGGCATGCTGTACGTCAGCGCCGAGCTTGGGAGTGCTATCCCATACGCTCCGTAAAGGAGCTCTTTCGCTCCTCACATTGAAGGAACGAGACCGGCCGATGGCCGGGGATGTGCTCTAGCTGAGTCCTGCCCGAACGGGGGCCTGCAAGTAGCCAGCTGCCATGACGAAACTCCCGTTGTTTACTGTCTGGAAAGTCTACCATGTCCGTGGAGGCTGACCGGCAGCTGCACGACCCTCAACCGTAGCGCTGCAGCGCTTCCAGATGGCTCGAAGGATCGAAGCCGTTTTCGATGAGCCAGCCGATGGCCGCAATGTGCCTGAGGATGACGTATGGTCTGATGGTGCTGATGGCATGCACGAACATGCGGTAATCGGCGTCATAACCCGTGAGCACAGGGTGCATCTCGGCAGGAGCCCAGAGCACCAGGGTCGCGATGTCCCACATTGGGTCGCCGCTCCCGGCGTCACCGAAATCGATGAGAGTTCGAACCCGCCTGCCGCCTGGGCTCAGGATGAAGTGATCGAACTGGCAGTCGCCGTGAAGGAAGACGCGAGCGGGCTCCGGCATCGATTGGAACCCTCCGACCATCTGATTCTCGAGGCTGCCGAGCAATCTCGGTGACAATCCCGGACACTCGCCCAGGCAATCGATGCAGTCGTGGCTCCAAGCGAGAAGGAAGTCCTGCCAGCTCGATCCAAACCAGTCAAACTGGGGCAACCCCTGCGGAATCGGAAGATCGTGGAGGCCACGCAGGACTGCTCCAGCCTGCATCCATGGTGAAGGCGTTACAGGCGCCTGTTCCTGCTTACCGGGTATGAAGGTGAGAACCAGGATAGGGGGCGGATTCGGGTCGCGATACAGGATGCGTGGCACAGGCAGCCCAGCCGGGCCTGCAGCTCGCAGCGCTATCGCTTCCCGCTCTCCTCGATAAATGACGGAATCGATCTTGACCACGGCGGGCTTCCGGCGAATCGTTGTCCGAAACGCGGCCCGCTCAGAGATGTCGACCAGAACTTCCTCGATGCGAATCTCGGCTCCGAGCCGGCGAGAGATGCGCTCGACTGCCTGGTCAATCAGTGAGGTGCTCATCGCCGCCCATCTCAGAACTCCGATACCGAGCCACTATAGCGGATCGAGCTAGGCCAGAGATCCGGACTGGGGCGGCAACTGTCGAGCATCATCCGATCCCAACATGCCCTTACCGGGGACCGCTGAAGCCTTCCGGAACCATTGGCCGACGGGTGAATCTGGTGATTGGGAGCGCGAGCCGCGACGCCACCATTAAGATTGAGAGGACGGTGCCTCGGCTCCATGGGAATAAGCCCCCGTCGGCAGCCGGACCATTTGAGATTTATCCGTTCTGGAGATGAGCCGAGCTTGGCGTTTCTTGAGTTTGCCCGTGGCTTGAAGATCACCTTTGAAACGATGTTCAAGCCGCCAACCACAGTTCAGTATCCCGAAGAGCGCCGTAACTTGCCGGAGCGCTTCCGGGGGCGCCATGCCCTGCACCGATATGAGAACAACCTGGAACGATGCATCGGCTGCTTTCTGTGCGCCGGAGCGTGTCCAGCCGAATGCATTTATATCGAGGCCGCCGAGAACGACCCAGCGAATCCCACATCAGCCGGGGAGCGTTATGCGCGGATCTACGAGATCGATGAATTGAGATGCATATTCTGTGGCTTTTGTGAAGAAGCGTGTCCGACGGGAGCGATCACACTTGAGCCTATCTTTGAGTTCTCAGAGTATGAGCGCGGCGCGATGATCTATGACAAGGGCATGTTGCTAGACCCGCCAAATGTACCCGCCGCCGTCGAAGCAGCCTCTTAATGACTGACTGATTCATGACTCTCGAGAACCGGATGGTTCCCGGGACAGCGGAGAGAGACTAAAGCGCGGGTGACCGCGTCGATGAGGGGGTAGGAAGACTTCATGCCTGTGCTTGAGGTGATTGTCTTCTGGATAGTTGCCATAACAGCAATCACTGCTGGAATTGGAGTTGTGGCCTCCCCTTCACCGGTTTACAGTGCGGTTTCGCTGATCCTCACCTTGGGCAGCCTGGCCGTTCTCTACTTGCTCCTGAATGCTCAATTCATCGCGGCCGCACAGGTTCTGATTTACGCCGGCGCGGTGATGGTGCTCTTTTTGTTCGTCATCACGTTGCTGGGAGTCAGGGAGTACGGGCTATTCCCAGAGCGACAGCAGTTTCAGCGCTATGGCGCTCTCCTTCTCGGACTGCTCCTGCTGATTGGCGTCATTTATTTCGTGTCGAAATCGGGAACTGGGTTTACTGGCGTTCACGGCCATTACAACTCTCAGGTCGCAAAACACGGTAATGTTCAGTCATTCGGCGAGGAGCTTTTCAATCGGTTCCTTCTACCTTTCGAGGTGACACCCTTCCTGCTGGTCGTAGCGATGATCGGGGCCGTGGCTCTCGGTAGGGTGCCTCGACGAGCCGACGGAGATTTGGCTCCCCCGGAGCCTGTCCCCGCAGCCGTACTTCCTCCTTCCGTGCAGCCGGGGGAGACCTTGCCTCGATGACCCCAACTCTGTCAACCTACCTTGTCATTAGCGCCATCTTGTTCACCATCGGAACCGTCGGCGTCCTGGTTCGCCGCGATCCTCTAATCATCTTCATGTCGATTGAGCTGATGCTCAATTCGGTGAACCTGACGCTTGTCGCCTTCTCCCGATATCTCAGCTCCCCTGACGGACTTATATTCGTATTCATCGTGATGACCGTCGCGGCAGCTGAGGTTGTGATCGGTCTCGGTCTTATCGTCTCCATCTTCCGCACCCGACAGGACATTGATGTCGATGATCTCGACTCGATGCGAGGCTGAGGTATGAGCGCCGTCTGGTTCGTCCTGCTCCTACCTCTCTTCGGATTTACCCTCTTGGCGCTTGGTCCTCGAGTGCCAAAAGCTTTGGTCAGCGCGATAGGCCCACTCGTCGTGGGACTTGCATTTATTGGCGCCATATGGATGTTCATCTGGGATTCCACCCTTAAAGGCTCCGCCCGGGTTCACGATATCGTCGCCTACACCTGGATAGTCTCGGGCCACTTCAAGGTGGACTTCGGAGCCTTTATCGATCCGCTTTCCTGTACTCTCGCGCTGATCATCACGGGAGTCGGTTTCCTCATCCTCGTGTACTCCGTTGGCTACATGCACGGCGACATCGACTATCGTCGGTTCTTCTGCTACATGGACCTGTTCATCTTCGCCATGCTGCTGCTCGTTCTATCCGATAACTTCCTGTTCCTCTTGGTTGGATGGGCGGGCGTGGGACTAACGTCATACCTTCTGATCGGCTTTTGGTACGATCGCCCGGCGGCAGTCGCCGCAGCACGGCAGGCCTTGGTTGTAAACGTTATCGGCGACTGGGGCATGATGGTCGCGGCTTTCATCCTCTTTCGTCACTTCAAGACCTTACAATACCTGCCGATTTTCAGTCATGCACACTCAGTTCTGAACTTTGACGGAAGTACGGTTCGACTGATCACGCATCTTCTTGCTGATAGCTGCTGCGGCCAAGTCGGCTCAGCTTCCCCTCCATGTCTGGCTTCCGAACGCCATGGAAGGTCCGACGCCGGTCAGTGCTTTGATCCACGCCGCAACGATGGTTACGGCCGGGGTGTATTTGATCGCTCGGTGCTATCCTCTCTTTCACCTGGCCCCATTCACGGAGTCGATCGTCATCATCATCGGCACAGCCGGGGCACTTTTCGCGGCCACCTGTGCGCTCGTGAACAACGACATTAAACGGGTTCTCGCCTACTCGACGATGAGCCAGATCGCCTACATGTTCGTGGGAGTGGGGTCGGCATCCTACGCTGCTGGAATCTTTCACCTCACCACGCATGCGTACTTCAAGGCCCTCCTTTTCATGGGAGCCGGTGCGGTGATGCATGCCATGCACGACAACGTGGATATTCGCAAGATGGGAGGCCTGAAAGGGAAGATGCCCTTCACCTTCTGGACATTCCTCATCGCAACCCTAGCCATAAGCGGCGTGCCCTTCTTCTCCGGCTTCTTCAGCAAGGACGAAATCATCGGAAACATGTACTTTCAGGCCTCGCATGTCGGCTGGTACTGGATCATCTGGGTCCTGCTTTCGATCACGGCCGGCATGACAGCGCTGTATATGTTCCGCCTGCTATTCCTCGTCTTCTTTGGGTCAGAGCGTGCTCCGGAGCTGTCAGCCGCGGCTCACGATCCGCCCTGGGTCATGAAGATCCCCATGGCAGTCTTGGCGGTGCTCTCGATCATCGGTGGTTACGTTGCCTTCCCCGGGGCTAAGAATCTGATCGGCGATTGGTTGAAGCCCACCTTCGACCGTTTCACCCCGGCAGCACCAATTGAACCGAGCACACAGTGGGCCTCTGTTGTCATCGTCATCGTGCTTGTGGCGATGGGCATCATCGCCGCATACCGGATCTTTTACCAGGCTCAGCCCTCGGCCGCTCAGGTCGCTAGTCGTGCCCCGTTCTTCTACCGTTTGTTCCTGAATCGCTGGTACGTCGACGAAATCTACGATCTGGCCATCGTCCGTCCGATAACCGTCGTCGGGCTCTTTCTCAACTCTGCCGTGGAACGCTTTGTCATCAACGGTGCCGTGGACGGCAGCGGGCTTGCTCTAAGCGAGTGGAGCGGCAACCTTAGACGGCTGCAATCCGGCTATGTCAGAAATTACGCCCTTTCGATCCTGCTGGGAGCAGTCCTCGTGGTCGGCTACTACATCTTCCGGAAATAGGCGGAGCAACCATGATTTCGGTTAACCATCTGAGCTTTCCGCTGCTGAGCCTTATGCTCTTCCTTCCGGCTGCCGCCGGCATCCTGCTTCTCCTCCTTCCAGAACGATCCGGGGACAACGCCCGGACCTGGACGGCACCCAAGGTGCTCGCTCTTTCAATCGCTACCATCGACTTTGCACTGTCGGTTTTTCTGCTCGTTAAATTTCAGACGGGTAGAACCGGTGGCGGATGGGACATCCAGTTCTCGGAACACGGTACATGGCTGCCAAGTCTTGGAATCAGCTACTACCTCGCGGTCGACGGAATCAACGTTTGGCTGATCCCGCTGGCAACGGGAGTCATGACCGCCTCGATCCTGGCAGCCTGCTTGATGATCAACCGAGGAGCGAAGGCCTTCTTGATGCTGATGCTACTGGCAGAGACAGGAATGCTCGGAGTCTTTCTCTCCTTCAACCTGTTTCTCTTCTACGCCTTCTGGGAGGTTATGCTGATCCCTGCCTACTTCCTGGTTGGGATCTGGGGCGGCCCGAAGCGGGTCTACGCTACCACCAAGTTCGTCATCTACACGGTCTTCGGCAGTTTCATCATGCTCGTTGGCATCTTTTACCTCTATGCCACGGAGCCCGGACATAGTCTGGATGTTCCCGTCTTAATCGCGCATCCCCCGTCGACACAGCGCCCAAACCTGGCTCTTCCTCGCGTTCATGCTGGCGTTTGCCATCAAGGCCGGTTTGTTCCCCTTCCACAGTTGGGCGCCAGACACATATGTCGAAGCCCCCGTGCCGGCGACAGTCCTCATCGCATCGGTTATGGGAAAGACCGCCACCTTTGCCATCCTGCGGTACTGCCTACCGATCTTTCCTCACGCCGCCACGCAATTCTCGGGATTGATCTCCATTCTGGCGATCATCGGTCTGCTTTATGCCGCGACGATAGCCCTCATCCAAGTCGATATCAAGCGAACGCTGGCCTTCGCCAGCATCAGCCACATGAATATCATCCTCCTCGGCATCTTTGCGCTCAATCAGCAGGGAATTGATGGGTCAATCCTTCAAATGGTCAACCATGCCGTGATTATGGCTGGGCTGTTCTTCCTGGTCGCTATGGTCTACGCCCGAACCGGTACAAGACGACTCGATGAGATGAGCGGACTTGCAAGAGCGTTTCCCGTGATGGGAGCATTCGGGCTCCTGCTGTTCCTTGCTGCGATGGACCTACCGGGTCTCGGAAGCTTTGCAGGGGAGTTCACGATCCTCATCGGCGTGTTCATCCACAATGCTTGGTTCGCCACGATCGCTGCCCTGATTACGATTGTGGCGGCATGGTACATGGTCCGATGGTTCCAGGGAATCTTCCATGGCGCAGTGATTACAAACGACGCAATCTAAGTCGGAGAGCGTACCGGAGGCTGAAGGAACAACCTCATACGTGAATGACTCGCCTCCACGAATTGGCCGTGATCTACGGCCCTTGGAACTAGCGTTGCTTGTGCCTCTTTGTGCGGTCATTATCTGGCTCGGTGTGATTCCCAAACCCTTCACCGACCGCACGGCACCCACTGTGCACCAACTTTCGTCCATCGTATCTAGAGGAGCCCGATGACCGTTCATCTGACTCCGGCAGACTACGGAGCCGTTCTCCCCGAGATGATCGTGCTGGCCGGGGCGCTGGCCCTGATGCTGCTGGACGTGTTTCTTCCAAAGCGCCGGACGGAAATAACCACGGCAGTCGCCTTACTCGCCCTGGCAGCGGCGTTCATCGCCTCGGCTCACCTTTGGGTCGTCAACGCGGGCCCGGCCTTCCCGCACGGCCTTGGAGCAATGGTCACTGGGGATCGATTTGCCCAGTTCTTTAACTTTGCCCTGTTGATCTCCAGTGCGTTAGCGATCCTTCTGTCGCCCCCTTACATCAGGACATCTCATTTCGATCCAGGCGAGTTCTTCGCCTTGATTCTGTTTGCAACAGCCGGCATGATGCTTATGGCCTCCGGCATCAATTTGATTGTCCTTTTCCTGGCGATCGAGCTTCTATCCCTGGCGCTCTACATTCTTTCCGGGTTCGACCGGTCACAGCCCCGTTCGCAAGAGGCGGGCTTAAAGTACTTCCTCCTGAGCTCCTTCGCCTCGGCCTTCCTCGTCTATGGAATGGCTCTTATCTACGGCGGTACGGGGTCGACAAGCCTCGCTGGAATCGTTCGTTGCGTGAGCGGGAGCACCTGCCATGGCGCTGCCGGCAGCCCTTTCGTGTTCATTGGCATCGCCCTCATGGTGGTTGGGTTCTCGTTTAAGATTTCCATCGTCCCGTTCCACATGTGGACACCAGACGTCTACGAAGGCGCCCCCACTCCCGTGACCGCATTCATGTCCGTGGCAACCAAAGCAGCAGTCTTCCCGGCATTCATGCGGGTCTTCAATCTGGCCCTGGGGAACATGTCGCACACGTGGTTCGGCATCCTGTGGGCTCTCTCCATCGTGACCATGGTGGTAGGCAATGTTGTAGCCCTGTCCCAGACGAATATGAAGCGCATGCTGGCGTACTCGGGAATTGCCCACGCCGGATACGTGCTCGTGGCCATGTCGTCGACGAATGAGCTGGGTGCGACGGCAGTAGCTTTCTACTTCATCGTCTACGCCTTCATGAATATCGGTGCATTCATCGTCGTGCTGGCCCTGGAGAGTCGGGGAGAAGTCGGGGACGAAATATCCTCCTACTCCGGACTATTCACCCGCAGTCCCTTCCTTGCGGCGGGCACAGCAATATTCATGTTCTCCCTGGCTGGATTCCCCCCAACAGCTGGGTTCTTCGCGAAATACTACGCCTTTGCATCTGCGGTACAAGCCGGCCACACCGAGCTTGCCGTAATAGGAGTTGTTACCAGCGTCGTGTCACTTGTCTACTACCTGCGGGTGGTGGTCGTGATGTTCATGCAGGGAGCTGCGGTCAAGAGTGACAAACCCCTCAGGCCTGCCTGGACATCCCAAGTTGCCCTGGTCGTGTCGGTGGCAGGGACATTCGTGGTAGGGATCGTTCCCTGGTTTTATGATCTGGCCGTCCAGGCCGTCCAGAGCTTCTTTCACTACACGAGTTAGTTTTCGACGAATTTGCATTGACCGGCCGGCTCTACTCAGGTGATGGCGTGCGACGAGGACAGGCATGACCCTTTACGTTGGATCAACGGTGATCAATACCTCAAACATCGATCGAGGTATAGCCTTTTGGTCTGCAGCATTGGGATACATAGTGCGGCATCATCCCGACGAGACATTCGCCGTACTCACGGACCCGAATCGAAGATGGTCAAATATATCGCTCCAGCTCTCGTCCGATCCGAAGTCAGGAGTCAACCGCCTCCACCTCGACCTCTATACGCCTGATCAGCTTGCAGAGGTTACACGTCTCGAAAGCCTCGGAGCAACCCGGCTTGAATGGACGTACCCCGAGGACGCGGATTTCGTCGTCATGGGTGACCCGGACGGCAATGAATTCTGCGTCATCCAGACCTCATTTCCACAGGATTAGGTCGGTTAGATCAGGTTTGTTTTCCAGGTACGTAGTGAAGCCGGTCGCTAGAATCGAAGGTACTCGGCTGGCAAGGCGGAATCATAGACGGGCTATACGCATCACGAACGAGCCATGTCGGAAATTCTTTGAGGTAGGGGCGCCAGGTGGCCCCGAATAAGGATTGGTGAGCCGTGTCTGAGGAGGAAAAGTTCGATGCCATCGTGGTGGGTGCAGGCCCATCAGGATCGGCTGCCGCCTATGTCATGGCAAAAGCCGGCATGGAGGTTGCCATCCTGGAGCGCGGTGACTATCCGGGCGCCAAGAACGTCTGGGGCGGTGTGCTCTTTCGAGAAGCGACGGAATCCGTATTCCCGGAGTTTTGGGAGGATGCACCACTCGAGCGACCGGTAGTGGACCAGCGTCTCTGGATGCTTGGTTCAGACTCGGTTGTCCAGGCGGGCTTCAAGACGCAGAAGTTTTCCCAGCCTCCGTACAACGCGTTCACCGCCCTTCGGGCCAAGATCGACCCCTACTTCGCCGGCAAGGCAGAGGACGCCGGAGCGATTCTCGTTCCAGAAACGCAGGTAACCGATCTGATTTTCGATCGTGGGCGAGTCGTCGGCGTCAGGACGGGGCGTGAGGAAGGCGAGCTGTACGCGGACGTCGTGCTCATGGCTGAAGGAATCAACTGCTTTGCAGCCACCAAGGCGGGGCTTCGCGGGGATTACAAGATGGAGAACTCGGCGCTTGCCGTCAAGGAGATCATTCAGCTACCCGAAGGAACCATCAACGATCGGTTCAACGTGCCCTCGGATCAAGGAGTCACCATCCTCTGTGTCGGCGAGTTCGGCCATGAGACGATGGGCAGCGGCTTTATCTATACAAACAAAGACACGCTCTCTGTCGGATTCGGCGCCATTGTGGAGCACCTTTCAGAGACCCACGTGCGACCGAATGATCTGCTGGAAGAGATGAAGTCACACCCGGCGGTGGCTGAGCTGCTCCGAGGCGGTGAAACAAAGGAGTACTCGGCTCATCTCATCCCCGAGATGAAGTTTGAGAACCTGCCTCGCCCCTTCGGTGATGGCTATATGCTACTCGGCGATACGGCGGGACTGGTGAACTTTATGTTTCAAGAGGGCGCGAACCTAGCAATCATGTCAGGTAAGTTCGCCGGCGAGACTGCTGTCGAAGCCAAGAAAAACGGCGATTACTCAGCGGCTATGCTTTCCCTCTATCAGCGGAAGCTTTCGGATAGCTTTGTTCTAAAGGACCTTAAGAGCTTACGCAAAATGCCGGGATTTTTCCGCAGTCATCGCCAATTCTTCGGGACATATCCGCGGATGCTGAATGGCATTGCTCTCGAGCTATTGACCGTCGACAGCAGCCCAAAGATGAAGAAGGGGAAGGATCTGCTCCGCATAGCCCGGCAAGAACGGGGGCTCGTAGGGATGGGCCGGGACGCGCTAGACGGTCTCCGTTCCCTGTTCTAACTCAGCCCTGATGAGCATCGATCTGGAGGCTATTCGAGCAGCCCGGTCACGGATCGGGTCGGGTATTCATCGCACCCCGCTCCTATCCAGTGCCACCCTGTCGGAGATGAGCGGCGCCCAGGTTTGGCTCAAGGCAGAAAGTCTCCAGAAAACCGGCTCGTTCAAGGTCCGTGGGGCCCTGAATGCCGTCGGCGCTCTCACCGAAGAGGAAAGACGTCGCGGTGTGATTACGGTGTCGGCGGGAAATCACGGCATGGCACTCGCATATGCTGCCCGCCAGTACCGTGCTCCGGCGGTTGTCGTCATGCCAATGACGGCCGTCACGGCAAAAATCGCAGCCATTCAGGGATACGGAGGTCGAGCCGAGCTGGTCGACGGTAGCCGAATGATGGAATCGATGGAGGCCATCCGGGCAAAGGAAGGCTATACCTTTATTCATCCCTTCGATCATCCGGATGTCGTGGCAGGACAGGGCACTGTCGGTCTGGAGATCGTCGAGGACCTGCCGGACGTGGACGCGGTCATCGTCCCCGTGGGTGGAGGCGGCCTCCTGTCGGGTGTGGCAATCGCAGTCAAGACGCTAGTCCCAGGGGCACGCGTGGTCGGCGTTGAACCGGAGGGTTCAACTGCGGTGAGTCAAAGCCTAGATGCGGGTCGCCCATTGAGGCTGGAAACCTTCCACACGGTGGCTGACGGCTTAAACGCACCCTGGTCCGGGCCGATAACCTTAGAGATCATTCAGCGACTTGTCGACATGGTCACGACGGTCAGCGATGAACAGATCATCGAAGCGTTGGTTTTGGCTCTTGAACGAACCAAACTGGTGCTGGAGCCGGCCGGAGCGGCAGGCATCGCAGCCCTTCTCGCGGGTTGCGTTGATGATCTCCACGGGAGAAATGTCGTGATCATCCTTTCTGGTGGAAATGTTGGACGAGAGCCACTCGCTCAGTTCCTAGCAGCCAGAAAAGGATGAAGGCCTCAAACTCCTAGACTTCTGGCAAAGGCCTGCCATGAGGATGCTCGCCGAAGCAGCCGCGTAACCGTCCTCCAGCCTTGATGACGGACGATTTCAGCTGCACGCGCCTCGGCCTGACAGTACTCCACGCCAGCGAGCGGTCCGCCCCTCACTCGCCACCACTCCTCAGGACTCGAAACCAGGGCCGGCAACATTCGGTCGCTGAACAGCCTGCAGGTCAACGAGTGTGTAACCATCCCAGCTTCGAGCTCCGCCAGTCCGTCGTATAGCCAGGCCGGGTCCGGTTCACGATCAGAGCTGTTGTGTGAGAGCCGGTCGAGAACCGACTCGGTATAGACGTGAGCCAGAGAGTGAGCCAGATTCCGTTCATTGGGGCCGACCGGCAGCAGATGATGCACGACATTTCCCATATTGTCGACAGGGCTTTGAGGCCGCACCCCTTCAAGTCGGAATAGCTCGTCTCCAAAGTCCCCATGGCTGGCATAGATCCGGACCGTGAGGCGAGTGGGTGAAACATGAAAGTCGCGGTCTACTCGTGGCTCGACCTTCTCAAGAGCTTCTGCAACCCTCGAGACCCATGCCGTTCGCTGCTTTCCCACAGCTGTGATGCGGAATCCGGCCGTCCTGTCGCGGAAAGCACCGGCTCTCGCCTGAGTGAACCCAGAGGGTGCTGTAGAGATAGCGACAGTCATGGCAGCTCCCAAGAGCGTCGCGGAGACCAGGAATGTGAATTTGCCTCCAATCACGTCTGATCAGCCGGCTTTCGAGTAGTGAAGAGGCGTAAGGCTGCATACCCGAGGAATGCGATAGCCGCGATTGCCGCAATGGCGATCAGAGCGATTAGAAGTACAGACACTCCCGCTGCCTTTCGTTTCTGGGGTGCCTTGGCGCTACCCCTAGGTGCGTAGAGCATGGCAACCTCCGACAACAAGTTATTGTCTCGGCACGTGGCTGTCTCCGGTGTCAGGGATAGAGTCGCTTGCGTACACATCGGACGCCAAACCCCATGACTCAAACCGAGCATCTCGAACGGTGTGTGGGGATATTCGAGCGTTAAGAGAATCCCATGAGCGCCGGGAACCAGGGCACCCGATGGGAGATATTTAAAGGAGAATCGATAGGCGTTTCCATCCGGAACAAGCGTTCTGGTTGTCGGCAGCTTCTGGGGGTGGCAATCGGGAGCGATCGTAACTCTGACTGCGGTTGCTCCTGCCGGATGCCCAAAGGACCCGTGTGAATAACCTATCGTGGCCTGGAGATCGGGGGTCGTCACGTACAGGGAGAGGCCGGTCTTGTTCAGAGGGATCGTTTGCAGAACCGATCTGGGCTGTGTATTCGTGCTCGCCAAAAACTTTGGAGGCGAACAGAAGCCGTACTGAGTCGGCACAACGCCATCCGCACTCACAGGCCTAACTGCCTGGGTTAGCAGCATGACTGCTAACCCGATGGCCGGCCAGGCCCTCAACGGTCTGGCGGTAGAGGGATGAATCGCGGCTTTCCCGTGGCGTACGCGTGAGGCCACAAGATGACGGCCTTGTCAGGATGCTGCCACTGCCAGATCACACTTGTCGCTCTCAGATTCTGTCCAGCATCCGGTGCAGTAGGTGGAGCGAAACGGACGCCAGCTCCATTAATTTCACTCCCGTATGGAAGATCCAATCGCAGGGCAGCTTGCCGTATCCCCTGGGTCGTGTATTTGGCGGCGTGGTTGAGCACGTTGTGCAGAAGGACCCAGCCTCCAACAAATCCCGCGACCGAAGGTCCGGTCATCGCCGCCCCATAGAACCGCTTGTACATTGCCGCTACACGTCGGCGCAGCGCACGTGCCGGAGGTAGAAGTGCTCTTGGATTTATGCTGGTATCCGGTTTGTCTGACGCGAAGAGGCCAATCGCACCCTTTCCCAATGCCTTAGCAAACGGCAGCATACAAAAGGACGAGCTGGTTCCTATCATTGCTCCAACCTGGAGATGCTGACGGATGGTTTCCCTTGTGAACTTCACTGCGCCATCCAAGTAGGAGGAGACTAAAACAACGTTGGGGCGTGAGGCTTTAAGCTCCGCCACCAGATGGGTCCAGTTGACGCGGCCAGGGTAGTAGGCCAGCACCTTGACCACTTTCATGCCGAGTGCCTTGGCGCCGGCGATCTGGGCATCTCCTACCGACGAGCCATAGACATCAATCACATGGACATCTGCCACCCGGAGCTTGTGAACTGGGATGTGAAGTCGCGGCGCGATAACCGAAGCGGCGAACTGGGCTCCGGAGCGACCAAGGGTCTGCCCAGTCGTTACCGTACGAAAGACATCCGGCTCACCACGCTGGGTAAGCATCGTAGCGACCGCCCCATCTTCCCAATAGATCAAGCCGTCGGCGTTGCTGGCCTCACTTGCGGGAATTCCGACAACGCTTTCCTCCGAACCGGCAATGGCGACCACGTGTTGCTTCTTAAGACTCAGCACGGCCTGAGGCGCGTCGAGCCCAGCTCGAACGTTTCTTAGGGTTACCTTGATGTCTCTCCCGTGAATCCCCCCCTGAGAGTTGACGAGGCGCACGGCCGTCTGGAACCCGTCGTACTCCTGGCGTGCCGGCCCTCCCCCAGTCGAGAGCGGGTATATCGCCCCGATGGAAATCGTCTTCGACTTTGCATCGGACGACGTCGAGAACCCGTTTGCCCTTACAAGCCCTCCGGCCACCGCTGCAGTGGCAAGCAAAACGGCTGTCAGCAGAGCATACCGACCGCGAATCAAAGTATGTGCTTCCAGCTACGACCGCCGTTAACTGACTCGTAAATGCGTAAGGGAAAGTTGTATCCGGCATACACGCGGTTCGGATTACTAGGATCGCTTACGAGAACGATGGGTTGCGAGGAGGGTAATGGGTTTGCAAGGCGTGTTGAAGTGAACGATGCGCCTGGAGGACCAGCTCCCCTACCGGCGCTCGAGGAACCTGTACGATCCAGGCGGACGGGAGACGGATTCTTAACTCCGGCGTAGGCGTAGAGTTGATTCGAAGAGGCCACCTGCAGAACCGGGGTGGCGCTGCCGGCCCAAGCCCGGACCCATGTTTTCCCTCCATTCGATGTGCTCCAAACGCCGTCCGCCGCCCCCGCGTAGGCAATTGAGCCCTTCAGCCGGCATGTTTGCCAGGCTGAGTGGGTTCGGAATCGATCGGCCCACGATTTTCCAAGTTGAGCCGCCATCGCCGGAACGCCAGAGGTTGAAGGTGTTCGCAAACAATACGGTAAATGGATGTCCGGGAAGTAGGATCAAGCCATTCGCTGCGTCATTTCCCCTGGCCGCATTGATGCGCTTCCACGTCTTTCCTTGGTTGGTGCTGGCCCAGATCCCTCCATGACCGACTCCGACATTGGAGTCGGGGCCTGCAAACGCGATAACTACATTGGGCACCTTTGGGTTGGTAGCCAGTCGAAGCACATCAAGGTCCGGCAAGCTGGCTCTGGTCCAGTGCTTTCCATCATCTACGCTTCGAAAAAGTCCGTGGGGGGCGCCAAAAAGGTGATTCGAGAGAGTCGTAGTCCCGGCAAGAAACACCTTTCCCATCTGGGCGACCGCGATTGGCATGAGATTCCCGACCGGTGTGCCGTACCGTCGCCAGTTCGTGCCACTCGATCGTCCTCGCCATAATCCGTCCTGATCACCCAGGAGAAGCGATCCGTTTGGATTGACGATTAGGGCGTGAACATGTGAGTTGGGGCCGGTCGAAATAGTCGGCGGCGGAGACGCCGCTGGGCTGGAGCCCCGTGAGGCAATGATTCCGACAATCGCTGCGACAAGGGCTATTCCGAGAAGCCCGGCTATGAGAAACCCTCGCCGTGGGCGGGCAGCTTGAGGCATCGTCTCGGTCAAATAAACCTACTTAGAAATCGACTCATTCTATCGACGCTCAGCGCCGCACTTTTACGAAGCCGATCATGTTCGGGTGCACCATGCAGTGATATCGGTAACTTCCGGGGTGCGTAAATCGGTAGCTATAGCTCTTGCCGGGTCGAAGTACGGGACTGCCGCCTGACCATTGCGATGTGGAAGGCTCGGGAGTCACAGTGTGATCGGAGTCATCGCGGTCAATCCATCTGACCATCTGTCCCACTTTGATATGGACCGTCGCCGGGCGGTAAAAGGAATCCGGGTTACCCAGAGGGTTCCCAACAATCTTCACGACGATGGGCGGGCTGACGATCATGGGCGGCGGGCCATAGACCGATGCGGGGAGGAGGTTTTGCACCGGAACCACCTCCGCAGGCCGTGACCGCTATCGCGAGCGCCAGCACGATGCCCGAATTCAAGCCCAGTTGCGAAAACCGCATACGTCAGTCTAAGCAAAGCCCTGCTCGGCCTTGGTCAGGATATCTTCACGATCTCCATGAATCCACAACAAGTGCAGCGACTGTCGACCTTTTTCCATCCTCTAGGTTCGTCGTAAGGCAAGTCGATAGAGCCCTTGGTTTGTGGCTGCGTACAGACTTTGGTCTGCGGGACGGTATGCAAGACCGAGAACCAGGCGCTGATGGTACAGCTGGGGAAGACCCTTAGAGTCTGCCGTCCAACGCCGTCCTCCGTCGGAGGACCGGAAGATACCGTATCCAAGCGTACCCACCCACACCTCCGGGGGATGGCCAGGTGTCTCCACAAGACCGCTCCCATGATCGTCTTTCGGGGGCATCCCCGAAGCCATCCGCGACCAGGATGGGGATCCGACCGGCGAACGCCACACCCCTAGCCCCATGCTTCCGGCAAGGACAGCACCTGGGCCTACTGCCAGCACCGACATCATTCCTACGCGCGTCAGCTGCCGGTCGAAGTGGCTCCAGTGCATCCCGGCGTCTGTACTCTCCAACACAGAGGCTACGCCCTTAGGTCCTCCCGGGACATTTCCCGCGAAGACGACTCGAGAGCTGCCTGGCAGCCACGAAAAGGAATCCGTTGCACTGTGATGCAGGATCGTCGTTCGTTTCCAGGTGCTCCCTCCGTCTTTGGAGAGAAAGATCCCACCGGCGGCTCCCACCAATATCCAATTCGGATTGTCGGGCCGGAGGGTCACGGAGTAAACACCGCCAGACGAGATCCCGTGCTCCCTCCAGAGGTTCCCGCTATCATCGCTGACGTCCACGTCACCGGCATTATCTGCAGCAACAACCGTGCGGCCTGTCGACGAGGCAGCGACATCCCAGATCTCTTTGTGTTTTAGAACGTTCCGCCAGGGGCCGGACCCTACCTTGCGATAGATCCCCCTTTCCGAGGCTGCGAAGATTTCCCGGCCTGACTTTCCGAAGGCAATCGAATGGATGAGTACCTGCCGAAGGCCTTCGTAGTGCCAGGTGGCCACATCGTCGCGGTGGCCGGCTGACCCGATCGAGCACCCGGCGAGAAGCAGCACCATGGCTGTGACCAATCCCCGGAAGACACCTGTTCTTGATCTGAAGACTGGGATTTTGAGCATCGTTTGCAGGGCGGGAGTATTGGGCGACAAGTTGCGCCGGCAAGCGGTATCAGTCTTCACTTCACCAAAGTCTATGGCCTTCAGTCAGGCGGATAAACATTACTTATTTGCTGACTGGCTAGTTGCTAATCTATCTTGGCTGGTGGGGTGACCTCCCAACATCTTGTCTAGTCGGTGATGATGCCTCACGATGTTACGCTGATTCTCATTGGTTTGGGAGTTGGCTTTTTAGTAGGCCTAACAGGGGTTGGGGGCGGTTCCCTCATGACTCCGATCCTGGTCTTAGCCATGGGTGTCCCGGCCGCAATTGCCGTTGGAACCGACCTGGCGTACTCAGCTGTGACCCGAAGTGTGGGAGCAGTCGTTCACCTTCGGCAGAACACGGTTCAGGGGGATGCGGTCAAGTGGCTTGCGACCGGAAGTGTACCCGCGGCTTTGATTTCGACGATCATCGTAGGCTATGCCCTCAAGTCAGCAAAGACGTACACGCAGGGATTCATCACTCACGCCCTTGCCGTTGTGCTGCTTTTCGTTGCCGTAACCCTCATCCTCAGACCACTCATTGAGTCCAGGCTCAAAGGTTTCACGGTGGGCCAGCAAAGGCCTTTAGCAATCTGCACCGGAGTTGTGGTCGGAGCCCTTGTGGCTCTGACATCAGTCGGCGGCGGCTCATTAACGCTCATCGCTCTCGTGGTTCTCTTCAAATCACTATCCACCTCTGAAATGATCGGCACTGATGTCGTGCACGCGGCAATCTTGAGCGTCGTCGCCGCCGCAGCGCATATCTTCATCGCGACAGTCGACTTCCACATCACGCTGCTGCTGCTGGTCGGCTCCCTACCCGGCGTGGTGATTGGGAGCCGGTTGACGATTCACGTACCGGATCTCTATCTCAGACTCGGTCTCGCCGGTACGCTGGCCTTCGTTGGCCTGAGACTGATCTAGGAAGAACTTCCTGGCAGTGTCAACCCGATAGCAGCCCTAGTTGGAGCTGAAAAGCTTCTCCGAGTTGGGGATGAATTTCAGCCACTCTGGATCAGTGTTCGACTGAATATGCTGGTAGACCCAGTAGTAGCGGCTCACGCGCGGCTGCGATGGCGCAACATGCAACCTCATACGTGCCTCATCGGGAAGTTTGCCGCCCTTCCTGTGGTTGCAAGCCTTACATGCGCTGACCAGATTGTCCCAGCGATGCCCGCCTCCACGATGGCGAGGTACGACGTGATCCAGAGTGAGATCATGCGTTCTCAGCCCACAGTACTGACAGGTGTAGTTATCCCGCATGAAGATCTCCTTTCGCGTCAGCTTCGCCACCGGATGCGATCTCTTGATGAGGTACAGGAGACGAATGACCGATGGACAGCGAAAGGACTGGCTTGAAGTTCGCAACGTATGTCCGTTGAACTCGACCACCTCCGCCTTTCCCCCGATGACAAGCACGAAGGCGCGGTGCACGTGACACACGTTTAGCGGCTCGTAGTTTTGGTTTAAGACGAGAACCCGGACAGACATCCCAATCGTACTTTCGTAAAAAAGAAGCCGATGCCGTTGCTACGGCACCGGCGTTGGCCCATTCTATCGAAATGCTGCGTCTCAAACAACGGAGAACCTCGACGCAACATCAATTTCCTGCCGGGTCATTTCTAAGCCGTCCAGGACTAGAACTCAACCATGCCGGGGGCTCGCGGAAATGGGATTACGTCCCGAATGTTTGCCATGCCCGTCGCGAACTGTACGGTTCGCTCCAGGCCGAGGCCGAAGCCACTATGCGGCACTGAACCAAAGCGACGAAGATCCAGATACCACCAGTACTGCTCGGGATCGACGGAGTGCTCCCGCATGCGCGCCGACAGAACGTCGTGGCGCTCCTCGCGCTGACTGCCACCGATGATCTCACCGATTCTTGGAACCAGCACATCCATCGCGGCGACAGTCTTTTCATCGTCGTTCGTTCGCATGTAGAAGGCCTTGATTTCGCGCGGATAGTTCGTAACGATAACCGGCCGCCTGAAGGTCCTTTCTGTCAGGTACCTCTCGTGCTCGGATTGGAGGTCAGCGCCCCAGTGAACGGGGAATTCGAATTCCTCACCTGACTCCTCGAGAAGTCGAATTGCCTCTGTATAGGTGATTCGGGCGAAGTCACTGCCGGCGATGTGCTCAAGCGTCTCGATAACTGTGGGATCGATTCGCTCGTTAAAGAACTCCATGTCATCTGGGCAGTTGTCGAGTACCGCCCGGAACACGTGTTTGATGAACTCCTCCGCCACATCCTGCAGCTGATCCAGCTGGCAAAAGGCAATCTCAGGCTCGACCATCCAGAACTCCGACAGGTGCCGCGAAGTATTGGAGTTCTCCGCTCGAAAAGTGGGGCCGAAGGTGTACACGGAGCCCATGGCGCTTGCCATGATCTCGGCCTCCAGCTGTCCACTGACGCTTAGGTATGACGGCTGTCCGAAGAGATCCTCACGAAAGTCCAAGAGACTATCGTTTGACGACAGTCGTTCGAGATCGAGGGCCGTCACTCGAAACATCTGGCCTGCACCCTCTGCATCGATGGCCGTAATAATCGGTGTCTGAACGTAAAGATAGCCGTGCGTCTGAAAGTACTCGTGAATGGCCCGGCACACTTCATTCCGGACACGTGCCACGGCGCCGAAAGTATTGGTCCGGGGACGCAGGTGGGCAATCGTCCTCAGGTACTCGAATGAGTGGCGTTTCTTCTGGAGTGGATAGTCCTCCGAAGAATCACCCACCACTTCAATGGAGTCAGCCCGCAGCTCAACCTTCTGGCCCGCCGCGGGGGATTCCACCAGCGCGCCCTTCACCCGCACGCTGCTTCCCGTAGCCACTCGCTCAATGTCGCTGTAGTTTGGCAGCGATTGTTCGGCCACCACCTGGATATTGGCCAAGCTTGAGCCGTCATTCACTTCAATGAAGGTCAGCCCTGCCTTCGAAGAACGCCGCGTTCGAACCCACCCTTCGACCGTGACATTCTGGCCGGGCTCGCCTCCCAATAAATCTTGAATACGAAGGCTCACCATTACTCCCATGTACCAAGCGGCTCCCTGATTTGGAGCCGCATGTGATTATCCCACTGTGCCAACGGTGGTAGGGCGTATAATCCAGCCAAGAGTCAAAGGAGTGCGGTATGCCGTTTTTTGGACACTGGTGGGAACTGTTAATCATCGTTGCCATCGTGTTGCTTATCTTCGGACCTGGCCGCTTGGGCGATGTTGGCGGAGCTGTTGGAAAGTCGATCCGAGAGTTTCGAAAGTCGTCTAGGGACGGAGACGATAGTAGCAGCAGCCCAAAGAACTCAGAGAGCTAGTCTCTCGCCCTCATCCTCAGCTCGTTTGGAACATGTCGCGAGCGAGACCGGCTCGAGGTTATCCGCTGAGACTGCCTGAGCCAAGCTATCCGTTACAATTGACGGAATATCAGCCGGCTTGAGGAGTTCCCCGTGGCAACCCTGCTCTGTGTGGGCGTGGGTCATGTCGGTCTTCCCCTATCTTTAAAACTGTGGGAAGCTGGGCACGACATTGCCCTCGTCGACATCGACATCGCAAAAATCGAAGCACTTCAGCGGGGCGAAATGCCCTTCCTGGAGGATGGTTGCGACGAGCTCTTGGAGCGCGCAGCCTCCAGCGATCGCTTCCGACCCTTGACCTACGACACCAGGGGATTCGATGACGCCGTCCAGCAGGCGGATTACATCGTTATGACTCTCGGAACTCCACTGGGAACAGACTATACCTTCCGCTACGATCAGTACTTCGACGTTTTGGAACGAATGGTTCCTCATCTCAAGAGTGGCGTGACAATCATCGTCCGAAGCACCGTCGCCCCACACTTTACGCACAACGTCGTCACATCACGCATCGCGGCGCAGCGTGACTGGATTCCCGGAGTCGACTTTCACGTCTCCTTCTGTCCCGAGCGCTTGGTGCAGGGCCAAGCAATAAAGGGCATCGATGTGCTGCCTGAAATTATCGGAGCCGACGACCCGGAAACCGCCGACAGGGCAGAGCGATTATTCGCCTCCCTCGGCAGCCACAAAGTCTGCCATCGTGTGCGAACCGTCGAGGCGGAGCTGGCAAAGCTTTATCTGAACACGTTCCGGTACACCCTGTTTGGGCTTGCCAACGAGTTCGCCGTGATTGCGGAGGAACAGGGCGCAGATATGTTTGAGGTCTTGAATGCCGCAAACAGCGGCTATCCACGCGGCGGCATACCGGCGCCTGGACCAAGCCGGGGGCCGTGTCTGGGCAAGGACACAGCGACTTTAGCTTTCAGCTCCACGGCCGGAGCGATCGCGCACGCGGCAATCAAGACGAATGAGAACGTGGTCCTACACGTGGCACACGATCTCCGAGCTGCGCTGGGCAACCTGGCCCACCGTAAGGTCACCGTCCTTGGGTTGGCCTTCAAGGCCGACACAGACGACGTTCGCGACAATCTGACTGGCCCATTGGTCAACGTTCTTGATCGCGAAGGGGCCATTACCGCCGTATACGATCCGCTCGTGCGCGGAGCCGACGATAGTGCAGTGCTAAGCGGAAGCGATGCCGTTGTGCTGATGACTGCCCACAAACACTTCAGAGAGATGACCGAAGACGCGTTGCTCGAGCTGGTCGGCCGGCCTCGTACGGAAGTTTTCGTCTTCGATCTTTGGAACGCCTGGCCGTGGGCCGATCGAATATTTGGAAAGGGCTCTGAAGCAAATGAGGGTACTCGTAACCGGGGTATGCGGCTCACTTATGCGGGAGGTCGTACCCCGACTTCTTGAAGACGGTCACGAGGTCCGTGGCGTCGATAACTATATGCGCTACGGTCGTGAGGCTCCCCCGGAGGGGATCGAGTTCGTAGAGGGCGACCTAACCGAGCTGGAAACAGTTCAGGCAGCGCTCGCGCGATGTGGACGTCGTCATCCAGGCTGCCGCACAGATTTACGGCGTCGCCGGCTTTCATCGATACCCGGCCGACATCCTTCAGCGTGACACCCTCCTCCATGGATTGATCCTTCGCGAATCCGTGGCGCTCGGAGTGAAAAGAGTCGTCTACATCTCCTCCTCAATGGTTTATGAGCGGCTCGCCGACATCGCTCGCGAGGAGGACGTTCCCAATATGCTCGTTCCGCTTACCGACTACGGGCTCTCGAAGTTGATGGGCGAGCGTCTGTCTCAGGCCTTTGCCGAGCAGTTCGACCTTGAGTACACCATCTGGCGACCGTTCAACATCATCGGACTGCATGAACGCGCCGTCGACTCCGACCCAGGGGTCTGTCACGTCTTCGCCGACTTCATCCAACGAATCGTCCACGAGAAGCAGAACCCCATGCTCGTCCTGGGGTCCGGCTCTCAGATTCGATGCTTCACCTGGATCGGCGATGTGGCCGACGCCATCGGCCATCACTCATTCGATGAGGCCACGAGGAACCAGGATTTCAACCTGGGAAATGCCGAACCGGTCAGCATGATAGAGCTTGCACAACGGATCTACAGCATTTACTACGAGATGATCGGGGAGACACCGCCGGGTGAGCTCCAGTTCACCCACGCGCCAACCTTTGCCGACGATGTGCAGGTGCGCATTCCATCCGCGTCCAAGGCTGCCGAGAAGCTTGGATGGCACGCGAGGACCAAGCTCGATGAGATGCTGCGTCGCTGCCTAGCCCATGAGCTGGAACAATCGAACCTCGAGGTTTCGGCCGGAAGCTCGTGAAGATAGCCCGGCTGGAGATGAGGGTATGGGCTCCATTTGTCGGGAGCCGTCCCCGAAGCGCGTCCGCGCGTGAGAACAGGCGTTTGTCGCTCCATCGAGGAGCACGTAAAGCCCTGTGCTGAACCGCGATGCCTCAGGTCGTGCAAGCTTGTCAGGCTCCCTGGAGGACCAGCCTGATCCCTGGGACTGCCTCAGAGCCGCCTGGGACGAGATCGCGCCGGAAGAGATCCTACTCGTGACTTATGGCAGCTCTGGCCGATTTCGCCTCCAAACAAAGGATGTCGCAAACCTTCTGAGACTGACTGGATTCAGGCCTCTTAGGGCGGAACGAGTCGGAAAAACTAGGCAGATGTCGGCACAAAAACTGCCTAGGAGTCAGACGCCGATGTCGTGCACGGTTGTGGTACCTTGCCGCAATGAGGTTGACAACATCAAGCCGTTGGTTGAAAGGTTGCCCCAAATCGGGACCCACACCGAGCTGATCTTCGTGGATGGCACGTCGACGGACGGGACGCCTGAGCGGATCGAGCAGGTCATCCGTGAAGAGCCAGGCAAGGACATCAAACTGCTTCGACAGGCGGGAGAATCAGGAAAAGCGGAAGCCAGCTTCCAGGGCCTGCTCGCCGCTTCTGGCGATGTGGCGATGATTCTGGATGCGGATATGACGGTGCGCCCAGAAGACTTGCCACGCTTTTACCTAGCGCTAGCCGAGGGCGTGGCGGACGTGGCAAACGGTACCCGGATGGTCTATCCAATGGAGTCGAATGCAATGCCTGAAGCGAATCGCGTCGGGAATCGGCTCTTTGGCATCTACATGACATGGTTGCTTGGCAGGCGGGTAACGGATACGCTGTGCGGCACCAAGGCGTTCTTGAGGCGGGACATTCCACGCATCATAGAAACGCGTCCCATCTTTGGTGGCCATGATCCTTGGGGCGACTTCGACATGCTGATGGGCGCTGCCTACCTGGGTCTACGCATCGTAGACGTACCCATACGCTACCTTTCGCGCACAGCCGGCGAATCAAAGATGCGGCCGCTGCGACACGGTGTGGAGCTGGCTCGTACCTGTCTGGTGGGCACTCTGCGACTAAAGGGCAGGAGCATTCTTCCGGTCCCCACTCGGGGCTGATGCGACTTTCTCTACGGCAGTCGCAGTCGATAGAGGCTATCCTCCTCTTGGGAATCCTGGCTCTCGCCGCTCTTCTACGGTTCGACCAGCTTGGACAGCGTGGACTGATCTACTGGGACGAGGGTAAATTCGCTCTCGAAGGCGTCCGAATGCTGGCCTACCTCCAGAGCTGGTTCGGACAGCACTTTTATTCCTGGGTAGGCAAGTCCGTTGGGACAGCCAAACCGACTCACGCTCTCCTGATCGGGCTTAGTTATGCCATCTTCGGTATTCATGACTATGCTGCGCTCTACATGGACGCGTTCTTCAGCGTTCTCGAAGTCGCTGTGCTCTATCTTCTGGCGCGCAAATTGTTTGGCCCGAGCGTCGCCCTGATAGCGACCCTCTTCTTGGCCGTCTCCGAATACGATGTGATTTACGCCCGTTCCGCTCTCTCCGAGAGCGATGCCGACCTGCTATTTCTCATCGGCGTTTTCGTGTGGATCTTGGCCGCCAATCGATTGGGCGCGGTCGAAGGGGAAGAGGAGCGACGAACAGCCGCTCTGGCCAATCTTCCTAACTGGTCTCCTTGTTGGAACCGCATTCACTGCCAATTACCGGCTCTCGGTCTACATCGGCGTTCTCGTGATCATGGATCTGGTACTTGCTGTGCGGCGGTCGGGCTGGCGTGAGGGATTGAAGCATCTCCCTCCATGGATTCTCGGGATTGCCATCCTGCCTCTGGTCTGGCAGATTATCGACATCGTTGCCCAGAGCAATCACGTTGTCATGTTCCGGAGCGAAGTCAACATCTTACTCGTTTCAAATGGTCACGTGGTTTTTAAAGGAGCACAGGAGGGGGGAAGCGAGTGGTACCTCGTGCAAGCCTTATTCCAGCTGCACGGCGGAAGCGGGTCAGTTCTCCAGTTCAACCCGCTACCCTACCTTCAGTGGTTCACCTTACGGGAGGGGTGGGCCGTATCTCTCCTTCTGCTTCTCGGATTGGTGATCACCCTCCGTGTTCGCATGTTCCCTTGGGTTCTTCCGGCCGCGCTTGTCTTCATTCCCTACCTGGTGTATATGTTCGCTCCATTCATCGTGCCCAGAAACCTCGATGCGGCACTACCCTTTGCCTGTCTTCTGGCCGCCGCAAGTCTCGTGACGATCGTGGAACGGCTGAACTCCTACCCTGTGCAGAGAACTGTTCTCGTTGCGATGGCTTGCATCATTGCCGCCTCGGGCGCCTTTGCCTCCTACCAGCTCACCGGAGAGCGCTCAGGCTTCGCGGAAGCAGCGAGCTTTGTCCAACACCATGGTGGACGCGCACTCATCTCAAACGAGGTGTTGGTGTTCTACCTTCCCGGCAACGGAGCGCGGTGCGAGGCACCGCCCGTCCCAGGTGAACCGCGGCGGCTCGCGGCCGAGCGATTGGCCGGCTATCGCTACGCCGTGCTGGATCATTACGCTTCGCCCGTTGAAAAATTGATCGAGACGAAGGCCCGTGTCGTCGTGAGCTATCCGGCCTACGGCAATATCTCCATCGGCGAGAACCCCATCGCCTCGGAGAACAGCCACAGTCCTAGTCCCGGGCACCTCCACGAGTTAGTGACTGTCTACAAGCTCTGGACGATCCACCTGCCGCGTCCCGGATCCTACAAGCCCACGCCTTGCAACCGAGATATACCGGCGTAACGACGAACGAACCCTCGTGGGAGATTATGCAGGCTGGCGCGTCCGCATGACGTCATAACCCGAGTGGTCAAGGATTACTCGTTTTGGTTGTGATCCCCTGTCCAACCTGGACGATGGCGGAACAAACCCTTGATGCCAAGTGTGAATACCGCTTCAGGAACATACATCTCCAGCTCGCTGAATGACGCGGTATCCAGCTTCAGGGTGACCTTCTTATTGGTGATCTCATCGACGTCCGCGGCGGGAACCATTACGGGATGCTGCAGGAAGTGGGTATGGACTGCCAAGCCGTGAAAGATTCCGACGTTCCCGGTTCCCAGCACCTCTGATACGGTTCCAACCTTCTCACCACCAGACGCCAGCACATCGAGGTTCTGCGGAATGGCGGTCCAAGCGACCGGAAATTCACCGTTATCCTGCGAGTCACTCATACTTTGGCCTTCCTCAGGACCGCAATTCCAGGGAGATCTCGCCCCTCTAAGAACTCGAGGGAGGCGCCGCCTCCCGTTGAAACGTGAGTCATTTTGTCCGCAAGGTCCATCTGCTCCAAGGCAGCCACCGAATCGCCGCCTCCAACCACCGTCTCGGCACCCGAGCCGGCGAGCTTCTCCGCGATGGCCAGAGTTCCCTTGGCGAAGTCCGGTATTTCGAAGATCCCCATAGGACCATTCCACAGAACGGTGGCGCTGGCATCGATCTGCCGGCCGAATTGTCCGATGGTCTCGCTGCCGATGTCGACGATGCTCCAACCGCTGGGAACCCTATCCACCGGAACCTCCTGTATCTCCGCGTGCGTCGCGACACTGTCTGTCACCACAACGTCAGATGGTAGCTGGATCCGCCCTGCACCTTTGGCCACGTTCCGCAAAAGCCGTTCTGCTACAGGAATCTGATCCTCCTCAACCAACGATGCTGCAACATCCAACCCCTGGGCCGCCAGGAACGTATTTGCCATCCCACCTCCGATCAGCAGAGCATCGACCTTTTGGAGCAGGTTCTCGATTACGTTGATCTTTGAGGAGATTTTCGCGCCTCCGATGATGGCGGTAAATGGCCGGCCGGGATCTCTCAGCAGCTTGCCCAATGCCGCCACCTCTGCCTGCATGAGGAAACCGGCAGCGCTGGGAAGCAGATGTGCCACGCCTTCTGTGGACGCATGGGCCCGATGAGCCGCCCCAAATGCATCGTCCACGTAGATCTGGGCAAGGTCTGCCAGCTGCTTGGCGAACGCTGCGTCGTCGGCCTCCTCCTCGGGATGGAAGCGCAGATTCTCCAGCATGAGAACATCACCCGACTTCATATCCAGTGCCATCGAAGTGACCTCGGCCCCGACACAATCGGGCGCCATTGTCACCGGACGATGGAGTAGCTCTCCCAATCGCTCTGCGACCGGCCGAAGGCTCATCGAATCGTTTCGCTTTCCCTTCGGCCTGCCCAGATGGGAGGCAACGATGACTGCGGCATGGTGATCGAGAAGGTATCGAATTGTGGGCAGAGCCGCTCGGATTCTTGTATCGTCGGTGATGCGCCCATCCGCGTCGAGCGGTACATTGAAGTCCGTGCGAACAAAGACGCGTTTTCCATCGACATCGAGATCCGACAGTGTCCTCAGATCGGTGGCTGAGGATTGAGCGACAGCACTCAAGATGCGACGGCGCCGGCCGGGGCTGTTACCAGCATGAAGTGGGCGAGGTCCGCGACTCGGCAGGCATAGCCCCACTCGTTGTCGTACCACGCCACGACTTTAACCATGTCGTCGATCGCGATCGTATCGAGAGAGCTGAAGATCGAGGAATGCGTATTCCGCTTCAGATCCATGGAAACCAACGGTTCCTGGCTGTAGGCGAGAATTCCCTTCATCCTTCCCACACCCGCCGCTTCGCTCAACGCCGCGTTGATCTCTTCCACCGTCGCGGCGTCTCGAGCTGGGCTGTGAAGTCGATGACGGAGACCGTTGCCACCGGAACACGGAACGACATTCCGGTGAATCTCCCCTGTAGCTGCGGAATCACTAGCCCGATAGCTTTGGCCGCTCCAGTTGTCGATGGGACGATGTTCACCGCCCCCGCACGGGAATCACGCAGGTCCTTGCTGGCAAGATCCTGTATCTGCTGCGAGTTGGTGTAGGCGTGCACAGTGGTCAGCAGGCCCTTCTTGATGCCGTAACGATCGTTGAGAACCTTGGCAACCGGGGCCAGTCCATTCGTCGTGCAGGACGCATTCGAGACGACGTGATGCTTGTCGGGATCGTACATATCCTCGTTGACGCCGAGGACGATGGTGATGTCCTCGTTCTTAGCCGGGGCTGAGATGATGACCTTTGTGACGGTGCCCCCGAGGTGTGCCGACGCTTTGGTAGCGTCGGTAAACCGCCCGGTCGACTCCACCACGAGGTCCGCATCGACGCTGGGCCAGGCAATCTCTGCAGGGTCCCGTTCGGCAAAGACCCGAATGGGATGCCCGTCGACGATAATTGCATCTCTGGCAACGTCAACCTCGCCGGGATATGGGCCGTAGTTGGAGTCGTACTTGAAGAGGTAGGCGTTCGTGGCGGCGTCGCCGATGTCGTTGATGGCCACCACCTCCATCTCGTCCGGGTACCGCTCGAGGATCGTGCGTAGCGCCAGGCGTCCGATCCGCCCGAAGCCGTTGATGCCTATCTGCCGCTTCATGAATCGCATCCCTTCCCTATATCGTCATTTACAGCGTGCAGTTCGCTGCCCGATTATAGGTTCGCGTTGCTGCTGTTCTTGGGAAATCGCACTTACAGCTCGGCTGCTTCTCCGATGAGCAGCTCGACAATAACGCAATCCCGCCAGCTTCCATCGAGCTTGCCGTGCCGTTTGTAGATACCGACCTCCCGGAACCCCAGCGATCTACACAAGGCGAGGCTTGCCTGGTTTTCCGGGAATATCCTGGATGTCAGCTTCCAGAAACCTCGAGCTTCGCACTCCTCGATCAGCCGCTTCATGATGCGCCTGCCCAGGCCGCGGCCGCGGCTCAATCGATCCGTGTACACGCTGAATTCGGCGATTCCTCGGTAACAGGAGCGTGAACGATACTCGGACGTCCAGGCCACAGCCACGAGGGTGCCGTCGCCAGCCTCAGCGACGACCGTCGGGAATCGGTCTCCGCGGCTGGCGAGAGCCGCCTGGATATCACCTTCCGTTCGAGGCTCTACCTCGAATGTCGCGATTCGATCGGCGATGCCCTGGTTGTAGATCCGGGCGATTTCAGCGGCGTCTGCCGGTTCAGCCAAACGGAGGGAGATGTCCAGCTCGTCGCGGGGGTCGCTGTTCATGTTCGAGCCTACCCAACGAACGCCCGCCTTTGCCGTCGCCGTAGAATGCCTTGCTGTGAATAACGGAGCTACCCGCAACCAACAGGATGTCATCCGTCTCTCCGCGGTCGCCCTCAAAGGTCTCCTAGAGGGACGGGAGGTCTCACCGGTCGAGGTGATTGACGCGTACCTCGAACGGATAGAGGAGGTGAATCCCCGGATCAACGCCGTTGTAACCCTGCGGGCTGCAGAGGCCAGAGAAGAGGCAAAGCAGGCCGAAGTGGCCATTCGGGAAGGCGGATCAGGGCGCCTGCTCGGGATTCCCTTCACGGTAAAGGACACGATCGAGACGGCTGGAGTTAGAACAACCGCCGGCTCGAATTCACTGAGGGATTACGTCCCGACGGTGGACGCGCCGGTTGTGGCCCTGATGCGGCAAGAGGGGGCAATACTACTCGGCAAGACGAACGCTCCCGAATTCGCCATGACCTACTCGACAGACAACGATCTGTTCGGCCGAACCAAGAACCCTTGGAGCTTGGACCTCACGCCAGGCGGCTCCAGTGGGGGAGAGGCAGCCATCATTGCCGCGGGCGGCTCACCTCTCGGCCTTGGCACCGATCTGGGTGGCTCGATCCGCGTCCCGGCCGCCTTTTGTCGCGTCGCGGGTCTGCGGCCATCCCTCGATCGTCTGCCGCAAGCGGGACAGATTCCCGTCCTTTCTGGGCCTCTGAATTCTCTGAGTGTCATCGGGCCAATGGCTCGCTACGCCGAGGATCTCGACCTCTTGATGTCGATTCTCAGCTCCTCCTGGCGAGCCTCGCCGCCAAAGCCTTGACGCCCGCTGAGTCTCGCCTAGTCGTCGGACTCATGGTTGAGGACGGTGTCGTGCCCGTTGCCGCCGAAACCAAGCGGCTAGTTGAGGACGCTGCGACGAAGTTGTCAGGCATCGCCGAAATCAACCCGTTCAACCGCCGGAGCTACCCGAGCTGTACGACCTCTGGGACGAGTTGTGGGAAGCCTCGGGAGGCGCCAGAGGCCTGCTGCAAGCTTACCTATCGACAGACCCTCCGCTCAGCCCAGCGCTTGCAAGGCTGTATCCGCCTCGCCGGAGAGTCCGGACGAGCAACGGCTTGAGGCAGCCGGCGCCAGACTCAATCGTCTCCGAGAGAGGATGAGCGATTTCATGGAATCGTGCCCCATCATCGTCTGCCCTGTTGGCGGCCGGTCCGCCAACCGAAAGGGCCGGTCGATGGACAATCGACGGGACGGAGGTCCGCGGCGGGAGAGGATTCGGCTACTCCTATGTCTGGAGCCTGCTCGGCTGTCCTGCGGTGAGCGTCGGCGGAGTGCAGATCGTCGCACGTCCCGGCCACGATGAGGAGGCTGTGGATCTGGCAATGATGCTGGACGGCGATTCTCGCGACCTGCGTGCGCTCGCGCCCTGTTAAACGGCTAGATATACTGAACTACGGCAAGGGCTTCAAGTCCCTTCCGACCTGGTGTTTTTCGTTCCGGCGTAGCTCAGTCGGTAGAGCGAGCGGCTGTTAACCGCTTGGTCGCAGGTTCGAGTCCTGCCGCCGGAGCCACCTCTTTCTCTGGCGTACTGCCGCACCGCGGGAGGAGATCCCTGAATGTGCTGGACCTTTTCGAGCGTGCGGCCCAGGCTGAGCTGCTTCACTAAATGGACCCTATATAGCGTAAGGCAGTTCGGTGAAAGTTTCCCTCTCTCTTCTCCGGGCTTAATGCTTCGCACAATCTTGTCAGCGAGATGGCGCTCGAGTAACGCCAGTGAGTTAGGATACGCTTCGAGTGTCAACGTGCCCTTGGAATGGCGGAGGGCCTCCTGACCGACTTTGTGGCCAGGATCCAACCAGCTGGATTGTGAACCGCACGCCAGCGAGACGCTGGCTTTGACTGGGAGTGCACGGACGAAACGACTCCGCTGCGCTGCTTGGAGGGCCTCAGGACTCGACGGGTCTTGCTGGCTTGATTTGGAAGTCAAGGTATGGGTTAACGGCCTCCGGTTGTCTCCCTCAGTCACCCTAATTCCGCACCGAAAATGCCTAGACTTGGCCGTGGCTTCGGAGCACAATCATCGCGCGGCGGACGATAGCGGGGCCTCAGTCCTGCAGGGCTAGGTTGGAGCCGGTCCCCCGTTAAGCTCCCGCCTTTCAGGAGCCAACATTCCAATGTTCAACTATGGCTTCCGCCGAAAATAGGGAAAATATGACGAAAGAGCGGCCGATAACGCAAGGTTTGGGACGATGGTAGTGCAGCTCGACCGGTCGGATGTCGAGACGGTCCGTGGACCGTTTAGGTTTGGGGGCCTGCCTAGGTGATTAAAGACTCCGGCGCTTCATTTGGCGCCCTCGTACGTTTTCACCGGAAACGACTGGGCGCGACCCAGGAGGCGCTCGCTCAGCAATCAGGCTTTAGCACCGAGTACATACGGAAGATAGAAGGCGGCACTCGTGTTCCCAGTGGGCCATCCGCTGAAGCTTGGGCCTAGCACTAGGACTGAGGACGAGGATCTCCATTCCTTTTGCAGGGCCCGGTCGCCCCGCTG
>CAWCYJ010000015.1:0-377336 GCA_963799725.1 uncultured Pseudomonadota bacterium | reverse complement strand
AATCTAAAGACAGGGAACCTCGACCGGGCACTTAGCATGGCCCAGGAAGCGGTCCAGCTGGCGAGAAGTGAGCGAAACAGGACCGTACTGATCCACGCGCTTAGAGTACTCGGGACCGTCCTCTCAGAACAAGGGCAAGATGAGGATGCTGAGCGAGCATTCGAAGAGGCTCTGTCTATGTCCAGGACCATCAGGCAGCGATACCAGGAAGCCCGGGTATTGGAGTCCATGGGCAGGTGGTACCTGTCAGGAAAAGATCCGGCGAAAGGCACAGAGTACCTTGACGAGGCGATTCGGCTCTATCAGGAGCTTGGCGCACCGGTAGACATCGAGAAAGCTCGAGCTGCACTGACCGATCACGCTCGATCGATTGAGCCGGAAAAAGCAACCGCTCGCTAGCCTTTTCCGACCTGGGCAACGCTGAGATAGGCCGAGGCGAATTAGGGCTATCCATCATGCGGCCGATCGTCTCCCCGTCTCCACCTGTAGTGGTTAAAGCAACATCGTGGGCAGGCACAAGGGCCGCCCCTGCGTTTCGCGGCCATTGAGGGCATGCGGTACGACGTGCCCCTCAATTGAAGTTGAATCGGACGATTGATAGCCCGTCGGCCAGTGTGGCATATGAACCATCTGGGCCGAGGCGGGGATAAACCACGCGCTACATTGCCCCCCGCTCCGCGGGTGGTGCGGTTGACCGCTCCCGGTTGTTGGTAATTGCAGGGTCTGTAGTCCAGCCTCTTCAGGGCGTTCATGTGCCGCCGGCAACCACAGAACAACTGCACCAGTAACGATTGGAATGGGATACGGTGGTGGAGAACAGATCTCGAACGGGTTGGCATCCAAGAATCGGCACGGTACGGACCGTTTGGCTCGCCTGACTACTATGAGATTTCAAACTTCATTAGGGAGATCACGGTGCTAGGGCCCATACTGCGCGGCGAGAAGATCAGCCTTGAACCCGCTCGTGCCGAGTTCCTGCCGGACTTTATCCGGTGGTTCGCCGACCCCGTTGTCACCCGGTACCTGTTAATCATCTGCCCTCCATCGGAGGATCAGGAGGCGGAGTGGTTCCATCAAACCAGCCGTGATCCCAATACCGTGCACTGGACGATTGTCCGTGAAGAACGTCCGATTGGCGTCAGTGGTATTCACAACATCGATTGGATAAATCGAAGCGCCATTACCGGCACGATGATCGGGCTACCCTCGGAATGGGGTAAGGGCTATGCGAGTGAAGGCGTGCGCTTGCGAACGCGGTTCGCCTTTGACCAGCTGGGCCTCGAACGGCTCGAGACTCACTCCTTTGAAGAGAACGGAGGCATGCACAAGGCCCTCGAGCGCTCAGGCTACCGCCGCATCGGCACAAGTCGGAAGAGCATGTACCGAGGGGGACAGTGGCACAATACCGTCCTGTTCGAGCTGCTCAGAGAAGACTGGAAGGGACTGGAGTAGAGCCCCTAGGCGATCGACGGCCACCGACGGGCCAGTTGTTCGCTTGTCGTTTCTGCAGTTGACTGCTCGCCATGAATGGCTAGCGGCCGAGGAAGTGCAGTGGAAAGTACACTGCTGCCGCCATGAGCGCGGCCATGGGAATGGTGATGATCCAGGCGATCAGGATGTTCCTTCCCACGCCCCAGCGAACGGCGGAGAGCCGCTCTGTTGATCCGGCGCCCAGCACGGATCCGGATACTACGTGGGTGGTGCTCACGGGAAATCCGAAGTGGCTAGCCGCCTGGATGATGATCGCCGATACCGTCTGAGCATCGAATCCCTGCGGCGGCTGAATCTTATAGAGACGCGTGCCCAGCGTCTTCACAACCCGCCAGCCCCCCACGTAGGTGCCGGCTCCCATCGAGGTTGCCGCCAGGATGATCACCCAGAATGGAACGCTGAAGGGGTGGGGATTCAGGAACCTGCCACTGATAAGGGCCAGGGTAATAACCCCCATCGTCTTCTGAGCGTCATTTGTTCCGTGGCTGAACGACACGAATGCAGCTGAGGCAATCTGGGCCCATCTGAAGCCACGATTTGTGGGCTTCGGACGGCTGCGGCGAAAGGCCCAGTAGATGGCGATCATCCCGAGATACGAGAGGCCGAAGCCGATCAGTGGCGAGAGAACCAACGGAATGACCATGGAGTGGAGAACGGTGTTCCAGTGAACGCTCGATACGCCGAGGCCAACGATCCCTGCCCCAATCAAGCCACCAATCAGGGCGTGAGAGGAGCTGCTTGGTATTCCCAGTCGCCACGTCAGGAGATTCCAGGCGATCGCTCCCACAAGAGCCGCGATGATCATGTAGAGCCCAATGGCCGTTGGCGAGACCACCCCGCTGCCGATGGTCGAGGCCACCTTGAGGGTGACGAATGCACCGACCACATTCATGACGGCCGAGAGAATCACGGCAGCCATCGGCGAGAGGGCATGCGTCGAGACGGAGGTCGCAATCGCATTGGCGGTATCGTGGAAGCCATTGGTGAAATCGAAGACCAACGCGATCACAACAACCAACGTCACGAGCGTGACGCTATGCATACTTGATGGTTACGTTCTCCAGGATGTTGGCAATATCCTCTGTGGTGTCGACGGTCTTCTCAAGGAGGGCATAGACATCCTTCCACTTGATGATCTCCACCGCGTCGTGGACGCTCCGAAACAGCTCGCTGATGGCTTCACGCGTTACGGCATCCGCCTGGTTCTCGAGGTCGTGGATTCGCACCATGTGGCGACTCATGTTCTCCCGAGTGTCGAGCTGGTCGATTGCCTGGACGATCTCATCCCCAATGGTCACCAAAATCTCGCCCATCCTCTGAGCAGATGGCGTCACCTGGGTTATCCCGTCCAGAACGATCGTGTCGGCGGTCTCTTCCACCAGGTCGAGAACATCATCCAAGGTGGAGGCCAAGCTGTAGATGTCGTCTCGATCGAACGGGGTGATGAAGGTGGAGTTCAGCTCCCGAAAAATGAGGTGGGTAATGTCGTCGCCCTGATGCTCGAGATCCTTGAGCTTTCTGGCGTGCTCGTCGAAGGCCTCGTTACTCTTGAGCATGGCATTCAGGGCCCGTAACCCCGACATCAGATTGTCGGCATCTTGGCGAAACAGGACGAAGAATTGCCGTTCCTTCGGCACAAGACTAAACGGCAACGCAACTCCCTCCCATGCCGTGCCGCGTGAGAGAACCCGTGATAACTCACGCGGAGTGACTGTGACGAATCGGTCTGACCAGTGATTCAGCCAAGTGTAAACCATCAACCGGCCACCTCCTTCGAAGGGCAGACGAGCTGGTTGCATTCCGGCGCCGTCTTCGATGAGACGGATAAGTACCGGTATTTGCTGTGGCGGGCAGGCGAATCGGGGAACGGCCAGGTGACCTTTGTCATGCTCAACCCGAGTACGGCCGGCGCGGTTCGGAACGACCCCACGATCCGGCGCTGTATCTCCTTTGCCGGCATCTTTGGGTTCTACCGGCTTGAGGTGGTGAATCTCTTCGCCTTGCGATCGCAGAATCCCTCGGCTCTCCGTACAGCCCCGGATCCGATCGGCCCCGAGAACGAGCGCTTTGTTCTCGACTCCCTCTCTCGTGCGGACGTCGTCATTGCGGCATGGGGCAATCTGGGCAGGCTTGAGTCGAGAGCCGGCGATATTCTCAACCGAATCTCCCGTCGCCGCAAGCTCTACTGCCTCGGAGTCACCCTCTCGGGATTCCCGCGACACCCTCTCTATCTCCGACGAACCGCCAATCTTGCCGTCTATGAACCGCCGCTCGCAGGCGGAGGATGATGGATCCAGCACCGAAAAGCCCTGCCTATAAGGAAGCATCGTACTGGCGTGCCGGCCTGGACATCCCGACGCTGAAGCGGGAGGTTCTTCCCAAATCTGTCGACGTAGTCGTCATCGGAGCCGGTTACACGGGGGTATCGGCGGCGATCGCTCTGGCCCGTTCTGGCGCCAGCGTTCTGGTTCTGGAGAAACATGGGGTTGGATTCGGGGCGAGCACCCGCAATGGGGGGATCGTCCATCCGGGATTAAAGCTGGGAATCGGCGATCTGACCCGGCGCTATGGATATTTCGGCCGCGAGCTGTACGATGCCACCGTCGACGCATTCAGGATGGTGGAGACGCTCATCGATGAACATTCGATCGAGTGCGACTATCGTCGCAGCGGCCATCTACTGCTCGCGCATCACCCGCGCCGGACACCGGGCCTCAAGGCGTCGGCGCTTGCCTATCGGCATGAGCTGCATGAGGACGCCCACTTCATTCCTCGCGACGAGCTGTCCTCTGAGATCGGAACGGAGGCCTACCACGGCGGTCTGTGCGTCGGCCTCAGCGGTAGCATTCATCCCGGCAAGTACTTCCTTGGCCTCCTAAAGCTGGCTCTGGAGCACGGTGTCAGCTTTCGGGAGGAGACGCCGGTCCTCGAAATCCGCTCCGTTTCAGAGAGGGAGAGCATGGTCTTGACCCCGCACGGCACGGTGCGGGCTGAGCACGTGCTGGTGGCAACAAACGGATACACGGATTCATCTGTTCCCGCTCTCCAATCGCGGGTGATACCGATAGGCAGCTATATCATCGTGACCGAGCCGGTGTCTGAGACAGTGGCAAGCTCAGTCAGTCCAAGGGGCAGATCCTTCTTCGACACTCGAAACTTCCTCAACTACTGGCGCGTTCTGCCGGATCGCCGGGTATTGTTTGGCGGACGGGCAAGCTTCGCTCCTACCACGGTGGCCAAGTCACGCGATATCCTCTACCGGCGGATGGTCGGAATCCATCCTCAGCTGAATGGCACTGCCGTCGATTATGCGTGGGACGGGAGGGTCGGATTCACCTTCGACCGTCTGCCCCACGCCGGCCGGATCGGAAATGTCACCTATGCTCTGGGCTACTGCGGCACGGGCGTCGCTCTCTCCACCTACCTGGGCGCACGGTGCGCTTCGTGGATGCTTGGCAACGGCGACCCGCCCGTATTTGCAAGCCTGTCCTTTCCCCGGCCGCCGTTCTATCGGGGAAACCCCTGGTTCCTTCGGCCGGCCGGCCTCGCCTACTCGCTTCGAGACCGCCTCGGTAGATAACCCGAGGCTAGGAGCAAAGCTCCTCGATATCTTTGCGGAGCTGCGTCGACACCTCGACCTTACCCTCTGTCTCACGCAACAATCCACGTGTGGACACGGCGAGAGCTTTCCTCAGCGCGTTCTCGGTCAGCTCGCCCACAAGTGATCTCGCAAAGTCATCCAGGATGCCGGCAGGCAGGTCGTCGAAGCCGCGTCCATGACTCGTGGACAGCCCCAGCCGTTCGCAAGCCAGGGCCAGGGCCTGGTCTCGCACGCCGCTAATCCAGTACTCGGCCTGCCAGTACCGCCCCCGCTTAATGCAAAGGTAGCCGCGTACGGCATGGTGGACGCCGAGCCCGAAGACCTGATCCGGGCCTGCCGGTGCGGCGGTGGTTCGCTCGACGGATTGACCAAACAGGAGCTGGAATCTCGGTCCCAAGGCACCAAACTCCTGCTCCGGAGTAAAGGAGAGATCGACCTGAAGATTGCCCGGTAGGAGGAAGACCCGATAGATGCTGGAGAGAAACGGAAGGTCGAAGAGAACAGAGGCCTGGAAGTCGGTCTGGAGTCGGGTGGTCCAGTCATTTAGCACCTCGCTCACATCGGCGGCACCGGCGACGCCAAAGCTGAGATCGAGATCCGACCACCGATCGCCACCCTGAGCTGAGGAGCCGACCGCGGCGGCCGCCACGATCCGGCTATCTTCCCGAGCGGCATCCGTCAGGGCTGCCCGAGCCCGCTCGCGTTCCTCCACCGTAAACATGACCTCAATCTACACCGAGAGGCTATCGGGCAGAGCCGCGCTTAGTCGAATTCGGAGGGGCGGCTTGCCACGCTATCTGGAGGTAGGCGAGCTGCATTCGCGCTATCTTGAAGCGTTAGCGAAATGCTCTTAGGAGGCTGTCGGTGCAAGCGTCTGATGTGCTGGTCGATGCTTTTGGAAGAATTCAGGGCGCGGTGCACCGTGCGGTCGAGGATCTTTCCGCCGAGCAGCTCTCATTTCGACCGAACGGTGACGCGAATTCGATCGCCTGGCTCGTCTGGCACCTGACACGCATCCAGGACGACCACATCGCCGCTGTTGCCGGATCTGAGCAGATTTGGACATCGAAGGGCTGGGCGGAGCGGTTCAAGCTGCCGTTCGACGATTCGGCAACCGGCTACGGCCACCAAAGCGAGGATGTAGCTGCCGTGGCCGTCCCCTCGGCCGATCTCTTAACCGGATATCTTGACGCCACCCACGAACGGACCGTTAGCTACGTCAGTGGAATCTCAGACCTCGACCTCGACCGCATCGTCGACGAACGCTGGGACCCACCCGTAACTCTTGCCGGCCGTCTCGTCAGCGTCATCTCCGACAACCTCCAGCATGCCGGACAAGCTGCCTACGTTCGAGGCCTCATTCAATAGGCCACGCAACACCAGCGTCCACGCTGAACCGCTAGCGAAAAATGCGGGTGCGACCGCGCGCGGGGTGTTGTAAGCTATCCCTGGGATTGGCAAAGTGCGACCCCTGGAGGCTAGTATCGACGACGAAACGACAGTGGCGTTCCTAAAGGGAAGGGTCGCCCAGTTCGTCGCTGAACGGGATTGGGTACAGTTCCACAATCCAAAGGATCTAGCAATGGCCATATCCGTGGAGGCCTCGGAGCTACAGGAGCTGCTGCTGTGGCGGACTTATGAGGAGGTAAGGACAATCCTCGCTGATCCTCGACAGAGCACCCAGCTGCAGGAGGAGCTGGCTGACGTGGTCATACTGTGTCTCAGCCTGGCAAATCGGGCTGAAATCGACCTCTCCTCAGCTATAGTCCGGAAGCTAGCGGTTAACGCGGAAAGGTATCCCGTAGACCGTGTGCTTGGGAGGGCCGATAAGTACACATCGTATCAAGACGCTGAGACGGAAAGGCCATGAAACTGTTCGTGGGGAACACTGATATCGGCTGGTACCGCTTTCTCCGCAACAACGATCTGACCACTGAGGCGAACTTTTGGCGCCCTTCCGCGCAAGATCGTCGCGTTAGCGTCATTCAGCCAGGCGAGCTCTTCTTCTTTCGGCTAAAAAGTCCGATCTCCAAGATCGCGGGCTATGGCGTCTTTCGACACCACGACCTCTGGCCCCTATCGTGGGCGTGGGACACGTTCGGCCAGGAGAACGGTTGCGCATCTCGTGACGAACTGGTCAAAATGATTGGCCCACACCGACAAGAGACCGACCGCAAGACGGCAGGGGACTGGTTGATCGGCTGCACCGTTCTGTCCGACCTAGTTTTCTATCCAGAAGAACTGTGGCTGGATATGCCTCTGCCCTCGGGGATTGTACGCGGTAAGTCGTTCGATATTTTCGATGCAGAAGGCGCTCGCATCTGGCAGCACATGGTGGAGTGCTCGCAATTGTTGGCCCTGCCTCTCGTCGCCGATGCCGCGGGAGCCTTCTTAACTCCGGAAGATGAGGATCTGCGCAAGCTTGCGTCTCTGAAGGCCCGCCCCCGGCAGGGCGTCTTCCGAGCAATGGTGATCGACGCATACGAGCGCCGCTGCTGCGTAACAGGCGAGCGGACTCTCCCTGTGATAGATGCCGCTCACATTACTCCGTACGCTGGGCGGACTAGCGACGATGTCCGAAACGGTCTCGCCCTGCGGAAGGACATTCATACGCTATTTGATCGGGGTTACGTAACGGTCGACGATGACTATCGATTCAGGGTAAGCTTCGAGAATCGAGCAGCAGTGGCACAACGGGCGTATCTACTATGCCCTCGACGGCCAGCGGATACGAGTGCCCGCTCGGAGCGACCTCGCGCCGAGTTCCCAAGCTCTGCAATGGCATGCGGAAAATGTGTTTGTGGAGTGATCGCTAGAGGAGCGAGTTGGTGCGGAAGCTATACACGCTGTCTGATGTGACGATCAAGTGGTCCAGTAGCTTCAGATCCACCGACGACAAAGCGACCGTCAATGCTCTGGTAAGATTCCTGTCATAGTCAGACGGCTCCAGGCTACCAGAAGGGTGGTTGTGCGCGACGATTATGGCGGAAGCATTGTGGCTGATAGCGGAGCTAACAACCTGCCGCGGAAAGGTAAAGGCACGGTCGATTGTTCCCCGAGCTACTAGCTCCTCCGCTACAAGCCTGTGAGCTGGATCCAGGTGGTATACCCAAACCTCTTCAGTAGGCAAACTTCCAATTCGGGCGCGTACATAGTCGTGAAGGGCACGCGGGTCCGTTAGTGGTTCGCCGCCATAGGCCCTCTGTTGGAGGTAGTGATCTGCGGCAAGGCGGATCAGACGCAAATTGCGTGCGGTGCGGTGAGCCATCCCTTGCACCTCGACCAGGTCGGCCTCGCTAGCCTCAAGAACTCCCTTGTAAGAACCGAATCTGGCTACTAGGGCCTTTGCCAGTTCCTTCACATCCCGCCTTCCGATGCAAAAGGTGAGAACCAGCTCGACGGCCACATAGTCTGGCGAACCGTCGAATCCCCGCGTTAGCATTTCCTCACGCAGCCGGTCGCGATGACCGTGCCAATGAGGTCGTTCTGATTCGGCTGGTTGAGACGGCATACTAAGGCCAATGTATCAACACTGTAATGGAGAGCGCCGGGGCAGCCGTGGTAACGGGCGATGCGACCCGGGCGGAACTAAGGACTCCAAAGCGGGCTCCCGGCCGGCCGGCCTTACAACGTTCGCCACTGTCAGCTTCGTGGAAATGCATCTGGCCTATAGCGTGCGGCGCCGGAGGGTCCAAGCTCCACGGCAATCCGCCTCAGGAAACTCTTCGATATCTTCATCATTGGAGGGCCCTCTCGAGCGCCCCGAGGTACGAGCGCATGGAAACAACGAACGACTTGGAACTAGCTGTGACGGACGGTGCGATGAATCTTTCGTTCTGCCAAGGGGGAACGCTGACTCCAGGCAACCGGCATGCTGTCCACTCGTGGCTCACTCTCAAGCCGGCCTGCTTGAGTGCTGTTCTCGCCTCTTCATACTGGCCGCGCGTCAGATTCTCGAGAAGTGGCAGCGGAGCTTCGTGCGACAGAAATGCACTAATTACAATAGGTAACATTCAGGCGGGGAATCCGTGCCAAAGTACATCTACCTCATAGTCTTGGCCGTAGTCGGTATCACACTGGCCGGCTTCTCGGTAATGGACCTGGCAGGCAGGTTTCCTCCCGGTCGGACGGCCTCACAGCCTCCCGACCGTTCTCAGCGGTAGAAGCGGCCACGACGGCGGTCAGGATAGAGTTCACGCCCCAGTCGATTTACGCAAACAGCGGCCTCGTGAGATGGGGGCGGGAGCGCTGGTTCATGACCGCCATCGAGGGCGGCGAGCGACAACTCGGTTGTTCCTCAAATATACAGATGGACTGGTCGGCGTTGGGCACTCCAGGCCTCCGTCCACTCGAGGAACTTCGTCGACTTCGTTGACAGCATCGAGACGGGACGCTTCACTCACTCTGGCGCTCCCGACTGGGTCCTCAATCTTACGGGCGGAACAGCCGGGTCGAACTGGTTCGGCGTCATCGCTCGACTCGGACGCCATTGGCATGCCACTTCCCTGGGAATCGACGGGGAGCTTGGGGATTCGACATGGGGTTACGCCGTCCCTGAGCGAGGGGTGCTTAAGGTCGCCGTGCCGGACTATGGAGGCTATGCTGACTACCCGAGCACTCTATGGCTTCGCTACCGTGGCGGCAACTTCGTGCCAACGAATCCTCCCGGGCGGGGACCAGCGTGCTCGTCGCGGGCGATTGATGCAGCTCGTCCCTGGGTGGTGAGGTCGGAGGCCGAGGCTCTCGGAGTGGGGCCCGTTGGCAAGCCGTTCAAGGCGCGGCGATTTGTCTGCCGGGACGGCTGGGCTCTCGCTCGGGGAGCTGGCGGCCGCCAGTCAATCGCCCTCTACGTCCAAGCCGGCATCAGGTGGCAACGCGCAGCCGAAGCCAGCCCCCGGAATTTCGTGTCTAGAGTCGGCGTGCTCGCACCTACGCCGCTCATGAGGTGGCACATGGCTCGAGCCGTTGGTCTCGAGCTCAGGCGCCCTCGCAAACCCCACGGCCCCCGAACGGATATGCCCTCTTCTGACGTGGCCCCTCTGAGTAGGTTAGGAGCCGTACGGATACCCGTAATTCCCGGGGCGGTGGTGTATGGCGGCCAGCTCGGGTTCGGTTATAACAGCCGTCCGCTCGTAGGGCGCCTCTGTGCTCGATGCTGGTTCTTGGTCGCCACCGAGGGCTCGCCTGGCGGGACAAGGTCGTCAGCAACCCTTCATATCTTCCGATGGCATAGGGATCGGTGGGCGGTCAACGGGACCGTTACCCAAGCCATCACCTCTCCCGCCCGCGACCCGTCTGCTTACCCCACCGTGCAGGGATTCCAAAGGTCGCGTGGCCCGAGCTTCACCCTCTCGACCGCCGACGACCCGGGCTGGCTAGTTGATGTGGCAAGAGTCAGCGGCCGATGGCGCGTCGTGCCCTTTATCGACAGATACGGGGTGGCGCGTGAAAGTCAATCCACAAGCTTCAGCCCATCCCATGCGACGGGGTACCCTCGCCCGCACGTCCAAGCATGGTACAGGTTTGGTGGCGGAACGTTCCACGCTTATAGGTACAGGCCGGATCCACAATGCGATGCTGCTCTAATGAGCCCGCTTCTCAAGCACCGCATCACCCGCACAAAGGCCGCCTGTGGGTATGGGTGGGCTCTACTTAAGGGGCGGCAACAGGGGCGAGAGGTGGTGGCCGAGTACGACATCTCAGGCGGGAGCTGGAGCTGGGATTCAACTCTGCCGCTCCGCTACACCCGCTACGGCGACGACCCAGGCTGGCTGGACAACCTCCTGCTCAAACAGCTGCTCCGCTGACGGATGCTTCCCCAAGCTCTTAGAAGGCGTGTAGTCTCTGGGCATCGCTCGATTAACGAGGAAGAATATCTCGCTCCAACCGCTAATTACAATAGGTAACATTCAGGCGGGGAAGCTGTGCCAAAGTACATATACCGGATAGTCCTGGCCCTACTGGCCATCACGCTGGCCGGCTTCTCGGGAACGGCTCTGGTGCACGGGAGCGAGGGCCTCTCGGCGGCCGCAAGCAGCTGCGACGGCAGCCAGGATACCGTTCACGCCTGCATCGACGTATGCAGACAGTGGCGTCGTGAGATGGGGGCGGGAGCGGTGGTTCATGACCGCGATCCAAGGAAATGACGGCTCCGTCGTTCCTCGCATATACAGGTGGACTGGCAGGCGGTGGGCTTTTCAGGCTTCCGTCCCCTCGAGCAACTTTTTCGCTTCTGTTGAAAGCATCAAGGCAGGACGCCTCACTCACTCCAGCGCTCCAGATTGGGTCCTTCAATCTCACCGCTGGAACAGCCGGGACTAACTGGTTCGGCGTCATCTCCCGGCCGCCGCTGGCTGGCTTCCGATACAACCACGGCATACATATCGCGGAAGTCATCGTACCGACGAATCCCCCTGGCCCGAGACCAGCCTGCTCCGCAAAAGCGCTTGATGCGGCTCGTCCGTGGGTCGTGCCATCGGAGGCTCGAGCCCTTGGCGTGGGGCCTGTTGGCAAGCCGTTCGAGGCGCAGCGATTTGTGTGTCGGGACGGCTGGGCTCTCGCTCGGGGAGCCGCTCGCCGCCAGCCAATCGCCCTCTACGTCCAAGCCGACATCAGGTGGCAACGCGCAACCGAAGCCAGCCCCCGGAATTTCGTGTCTAGAGTCGGCGTGCTGGCACCTACTCCGCTTATGAGGTGGCAGATGGCTCACGCCGTTGGTCTCAAGCTCCGGCGGCCTCGCAAACCCTCCGCCCCGGGATCGGGCACGCCTTCTTCTGGCATAGGCCGCCAGAACGGGCTGGGAAGCGTACAAATCCCCGTAATTCCCGGGTCGGCGGTGTACAGCGGTGAGCTTGGGTTCGGTTACGGTCGCCGTCCGCTAACTCGGCGCCCATGTGCTGGCTGCTGGTTTGCCGTCGCCACACAGACGTCACGCGCCGGAACGAGGGAGCTAGCATCACTTCACATCTTCCGATTGCGTAACGGTCGCTGGGCAGCCGGCGGGACCGTAACCAAAACGATCACCTCTCCCCGCGCCTGACCTTCCTCCCGAATCCAGCCATGCAGGTATTCCGAAGCTGGCGTTCCCGACGTTCACCCTCTGGGCGGGCGAGGACCTGGGCTGGCTCGTTGATGTGGCAAAAGTCGCCCGCCTCTGACGTGCCGTGTCCTTTATCGACAGATTCGGCGTCGCGCGGGAAAGTCAATCCACAAGCTTCAGCCCATCCCACGCCGCAGGCTACCCTCAGCCGCACATCCGAGTGTGGTACAGGTTTGTTGACGGAGCGTTCCACGCGACTAGTATGAACGGGATCCACCCTGCGATGGTGCTCTAATGAGCCGGCTTCCCAAACACCCGATCACGCATTGGAAGGTGGCCTGTGGGTATGGGTGGGCACTGCTTGTTAAGGGGAAGCAGCTAGGGCGAGAGGTGGTCGCTAACTATAATGTCTCACGTGTGAGGTGGAGCTGGTATTCAACCGTGCGGCTTCGAGACGCACGATACGGCGACGTGCCAGATTGGCTGAACAACCTCCTGCTCAATCAGCTGCTGCGTTAACGGCGGGTCTTGCCCACGTTTGACCTTCCGTAACATCAAGAAAAGTCCTGTCTATGATTTCCCGCAAAAGTTGACAATAGCCCTACGCTTCTCAGACAGGGCACGGTGACGAGGCACTGCAGCCAACCGAGCTACAAGAAGACGGCGGCCTCTCTACCCATCAGGGTGAGGAAGCCGCCGTCCTCCAACTTAGACTTTCAGACCTACTTCTTGACGGTGAGCGTCAGCTTTCGCGTGCCCGTCTGTCCAAGGGGATCAGAAGCGGCGAGCGTTATTTTGAAGGTGCCGGCCTTCGCCGGCTTCCCTTTGATGACACCCTTCGCCCCCAGCTTCAGCCCCTTTGGAAGTCCACCCTTCTTGAGTCGCCACTGGTACGGTCCGAGACCGAAGCGAGCATGCAGCTGAGTCTTATACGTCCGGCCGACAGTCCCTACAGGCAGTGACCCCGTACTGATTCGAGGCACTGCCGCTCGGAAGTAGACGAATGATCCGCTGTCATTCGAGTTGGTCGCCGCGCAGAATGAGGGCGAGGCACAGCTCAGACCAGTGGCTCCATTGGGAAGGATCCCGGGATTGCCGCTGGGATCAACTGCCGCAGCCTTCGTCCATCGACCGTTCTTCCAGCTGAAGACCTCGCCGTAGCCGTCGACCATAAGGCACGTCGAGCCGGCGAAGCAGGCGGCACCTACCATGGTGATGTTATTCGTCGCGAGTCCCTGGCTGGCCGACCAACCTCCATTACGCCATACCTCAGCTGCGCCATAGACAGTTCCCGCCACACAGATGTGACTGCCCCAGCAGGCGATGGTACTTAGGGGGTTGAATCTGGAGGCAGGCGTTGGGTGCGAGGCCGACCAGCGCGTCCCGTTCCACGTCCTGACGTTACCGTCGCTCTCACCGGCCATGCAGAAGTCTGCGCTGCCGCAGGCGATGCTTCTAAACTCTGTGCTGGCGTCGAGGGACACGCGGGTCCAATGTCCCTTACGCCAGACCACGGCGTAGCCATTGATGTCCGCTCCCACGCAGAGCGTCGCCGTAGGACATGCAAGGTTGAGACGCACATCGCTGTAGCCTCGGGTCGATGGGTCGACGCTGACCGGAACCGACCAGCTTCGACCGTTGAAGTGCAAGACAAACCCCTGCTGGTCGCTGGCCCAGCAGCTCCTAACGCTCCCACAAGCGACCGAATACAAGCCATCGGTGCTGCTGTCGACATCGCGGTAGGTCTTCCACCGCCCTCGCGTCAAACGTGAACGCGTTCCCCGCGCTATCGACTCCAGCACAGAAGTACGCCGCCGGACATGACACCGCCTGGAGGTTGTTCAACCCGGCCAGATGGTGAGCGCTGCCCCAAGCGATAGTGGGTGCGGAAGAACGAGCGGGCGTAGCGGCATTTGCCACTCCGCCGGTCAACATCGAGGCGCCCACCGCCGTGACGAGAGTCAGCGCCATCATCACGCTCAACAATCGCTCCGGCGGCCGCCTGAACCCTCTGCCAATCCTCCGGCCTCGGTCTCTGGAAGCTGCTTTCGCCATTTCCATGTCCTCCCTTTCATGTGACTTGTTAATGACCAGTCTCGATTCTTCCTGGATGGATCAGACGTCTTATCTTCTGACGGTACCGGCGTATTCTCTGCCATTCCGGCTGTCAATTCCACTGACATGGGAAACATGATTTCATCCTTACCTACAGTGGTCCTGCGTGACCGAGAAGGCATGACCATTCGAGCTGAGCGGGCTGTTCGTGGCGAGGAGGGAGCTGCTTGAGGCGTTCCACATCCGAGCTTCCGCGTATGAGTAGTGATTCACGGGATAATGCTGCACTGCCGCTGACACGTTGGTGAACTCGATCGTTCGGAAGTTCTCGAGCGGTCCCCCAGCCGGTCGCTCGACGATGAAATCGGCGGTCGACCCGTCGTAGGTCGAAGAGAATCCTGCGACGCTCCATGATTGGCCGGTGTGCGCATTGTAGTACTCGAAGATATACTCCTTCGGATTGCTCGACGCGTGGCTGACGTTGACACTGAACGGCTGACCGGTGGTCGCGTAGATCGGGCCATCCCAGGTCTCGTTGGCGCTCTCATTGATCTCCGCCCATGCTTCGTTGGGGCGTAGACCGAGCCCCCAGTTCCCGATCGTCGTTCCTGCCTGGCCGAACGCACCGCTGTTCACCCCGCCTAGGCCAGTCCACACGGCTACGGCGTTGCCGGAGCAGGAAGATGCATAGCCCGTCGGTTCGATCCAGGTCGCCCAGGCATAGTGCAAAGCATCCATCTGCGCCTTGCCGTTCGCGAGGATGTCATCGTAATAGCCTGACCAGATATGCTGCTCGTTGTAGCCCAACATGTCAAAGCGGGCGCCGATTGCATTGTGGAGTGTGGACGGAGCCGGAACCGGGTGGAAGTTATGAGCCATCTTCTCCCAAGCTGCGCGAGTGGCCGGCTCAGAGGCCGGAGGCTCAGCCGGGATCCCATAACGCGCCAGCTCGGAAGCTGAGGCTTTGCTTGGATCGAATCCGGCCGGCGGCGTAAGGACGGTCATCTGGCTGCGACCGGTCGCGTAGGCCGTGGCTTTCCCTCCGTCGGGTAGCCGGCTCCGAGAGGCTATTGGGAAGGAGCCGACATGGCACTCTGCCAGCACGACGGAAGATGCAGTGTAGGGGTCAATATTGCCGGGACAGGCCTGAGCGCTTGACGAGGAAGGATGGGTCGCCAGTATGGTCCCAGCCGCCAGGAGTATTCCGATTGCCGCGCGGATTGACTTGAGCTTTTGGGCGTTCCGATTGTCCATTTCTTCACCTCTGAATCTGGAGATACACTGGAGAACTGAAGTAAATTTGTTCCTCAGTTGACTCCAATGGTACGGGTGATCGACGACTTGGAACAGGTACGGAGCGGTACAGAAGCGGTACCGCTTACCGGGGCGACGGAGTTACGACGCTTCGCCCGGAGGGGAACGTGATTCAGCCGGCCGCTGATCACCCCGCCAGCGCTTCCCTGGCCACGTTGCTGCGACTCCATCGCCGGCGCGCCGGGCTCACACAAGAGCAGCTTGGAGAGCAGGCAGGCTTCAGCCCGGAGTATATTCGCAAGCTGGAAGGTGGAACCAGGCGGCCCACCATCGCTTCGCTCCATCTGCTGGCCGAAGCCCTGGAGCTCGACGGGGTCAGCCGGTCGCGACTCCTGGAGGCACGCACGGCGTGGTCGGCCGGCTCGCCACCCCGAACGGAAGCCCGAGCCGCGGGACCGCGAACGGTCAGCTCCTTCATCGGGCGGCAACGGGAGCTGGCGGAGATCACATCACTCCTGACCAAGCCGGAAGTTCGTATCATGAGCCTCACGGGTCCAGGCGGAGCCGGCAAGACCCGCCTGGCTCTCGAAGTCTCCCGCTCACTTGGTTCTGAGTTCTCCGATGGCGTCTTTTTCCTGGAGCTGGCTTCCCTCACGGAGCCCACCCATGTGCTTCCCGCCATACGGCGAGCCATTGGGGCGGAGGAAGATGCCTTCCGGCGATCTGCCTTCAATAGCTCAGGCGCTTGGCGGCAAGCGAGCGCTGCTGGTGGTTGACAACCTGGAGCACGTGCTCGCGGCGGCCGGCGATCTCCTCGAGGTCGTGGCAGCCTGCCCCGCCGTGACCCTCCTCATCACGACCAGGATCGCAATGCGCGTACCGGGAGAGCATGTGTATCATGTCCCTCCACTCCCCACGCCCGGCGACGGGCATCTGGATATGGTCGACGCGATGGACTTCGAAGCGATCAAGCTGTTCGCCGCCAGAGCAAGAGAGGCACGTAATGACTTCCATGCCGAGCCGGAGGGCTGGGCGATCATCGGCGAGATCTGTCGCCGCCTTGACGGGCTCCCGCTGGCGATTGAAATTGCCGCAGCTGCTATCCGGCTCGTCTCTCCCGCACAACTTCTCCAATCCTTTGAGACGCATGGGCGGCTGCAGCCGCTTCCAACCGCCAATCGGCTCGCGCCCGAACGGCATCAATCGCTGGAGCGGTGCATCGACTGGAGCTTCGCGCTCCTGCACCCTGAGGCTCAACAACTCCTCTCCCGGGCGGCCAGCTTCGTCGAGGGCGCCTCCTTCGAGGCGCTGTCGGCCGTCGCGGGTCTTCCGGCTCATGCATTCGTGACTGGTCTGGCCGAGCTGATCGACGGCAGTCTGCTCTATGAGCATTCCGATTTTCTGGGCCAGGCTCGCTACTTCATGCTGCCGACTATTCGTGAGTATGCCCTAACCAAGCTGGGCGACGAGGCGCGCAGGGAAGCAGCCGATCTCCACGCGGCGTTTTTCCTTTGCCTGGCAGATGACCTCTATCCCTATCTGAACGGTCCAGGACGGGCCAGGGGATTGGATCGCCTTCAGGTCGATCGAGACAACATCGCTGCGGCTATCCGGTGGCTGGCCACGTCGGGTCGCCGAACCGAAGCCAGCAGGCTGGCAGGGAAGGTCTGGACAGTTTGGCACGATCGAGGCTTCCGAGAGCAGGGCCGATCGACTCTGCGCTCGGCCCTCCCCGGCCGTGAAGAGGACACGCCTAATGACATCCGTACGCTTCGCGGCGCTGCCATGCTGGCATTCCATTCCGGGGACTCGCAAGAGGTGGAAAGCCTTCTCGACCGGGCCGTCACTCAAGCCCGCGCAGGAGACGAGCCGGTCGAGCTGCTCCATACCCTCAGGGCACGTATGATCCTGGCGGAGGCTCGCGGCGACCCGGCCGGGATGCTGCAGTTTTCGCTCGAGGCGCTCGAGATCGCCGAGCGCATCGGCGATGAGGGGCTCGTGGCTCGAGCTGCGGGAGATACCGGGGCTTCCCTGCTGGCCGAGAACAGGACAGAGGAGGCGGAGCCGTACGTTAACCGGAGCATCGCAGCCGCCCGAGCTGCCGGCCTACACGACCTGCTGATCATCGCCCTGGGGAACCTTTCCTGGATCCTTCATCGGGATAAAAGGTTCGTCGAGGCAGAGGCGGCGGCACGAGAAGCGTACGAGGTTGGGGCAACGGAGGGCGGAGCTTGGCCGCGTGGAGTGGCGGCCATGAATCTCGGGAGCGTTCTTGCCGGGTCGAATCCGGAAGGCGCAGCGTCGTATTTGAGAGAGGCGCTAGCTATCTTCCAAGACCTCGACGAGCCGGAAGATGAGCTCTTCATCTGTGAGTTACTGGCACTTTGCGAGGCCCGAATGGGACGGGAGCAGCGCGCGGCCAAGATTTGGGGTGCAGCCGACGCCCTTCGCGGCTCGCTGGGATTGCCAGGGCTCGTGAGCAACCGGAGTCTGTGGGAAGAGGAGCCCGAACGCGCACGGGAGCGTTTGGGGTCCGAATTGTGGGATCGGGAGTGGCAGGCAGGTGCTTCCCTCAACCTTCAGGAGATGGTCAGCACGGCACTAACAGACGCGTAGCTGCGGGTCACAGCCAGCCGACCGAGATCCGCTGGCTGAGAAGGTTGCGCCGCTCCGTTCAGCTCTTTGAGGACATCACGAGGGACAGCTCGCGAGCGAAGGTGTGCGGCTTAAGCGCACCCACTCTCTCATAGCGGATCACGCCTCGTTTGTCGAGCAGGAAGCTTGTAGGCGTTCCGACAATCTCGTACGCGTAGGCTACGTTGCCGTTCTGATCGAGTCCGATGGGATAGGTTATTCCGTGTGCCTTTATGAAGTCCCTTACCGCCGATCTCGTCTCCTGCTGGTCGATCCCCACGATCTGCAGCCTGCCGCGATAACGGCGATAGGTCCTCTCCAACAGTGGCATCTCTGACTTGCAGGGAATGCACCACGTGGCCCAAAAGTTCACCAGGACCGCCTTACTCCGAAGGGAGTCAAGCTTCACGGGCGAGGTCCCAATCGACGCCAGATTGAAGTTGGGGGCGCTATCACCCACCTGCGGCGCTACCGGCGGAGCCGTTGCCAAGCCCCTGTCGCCGAGCAACATGCGGAGATCCTGAGAGATCTGAACAGCCGGATAGCTGTCGTCGAGGTAGACCCGTTCACGACCCTTTGGATCGATGAGATACATGCCGGCAGTATGTGTCGGTCCGGCCTTCGAGGGTGACTGCGCGAACACGTGATAGGCGGTCCAAACTCGCTTGAGCTCTGCGTACGTCCCAAGGACAAAGTGCCATTGGGGGAGACCGTGAATCTTCAGGAATCTCCTCGCGAGCGCCGGTGTGTCGTGAAACGGGTCGGTGCTAACAGCGATCACCGTTACCCTACTCCCCTGTGCTCCCAGCCCATGAACCACCTGCCGGAGCTTTTGAGCCGTCAGAGGACAGGTGTCGGGACAGTGAGTGTAGAAGAAAGTTAGGACGGTGATCTTGCCGTGGAATTGCTGCGGATTGATCAAGCGGCCCTCTTGATCGCGAAGCTTGAAAGCGGGCGCGGGCTTGGAGTTCAGCGTCGTTCCCGCAAAGGAAGGCACCGGCGCCGCCTGGCGCTTCGGCGCAGTCGCCACCCAGGCGATGAATCCAAGGCAGAGGACGATCACCGCGCCAATGGTGATGCGGGATAACGTACGAAATCGGAAGAACTTCACCCTCGGCAGTGCCTCCTACGCCTCATCGGAGCCTCGATCATCAGCTCCATCTAAAGTATCGTACGGCGATGGCAATGGGGACTAAGATCCAGGCCCCAATAACCCCAAAGTCGACCGGAAGTGGGGCAAAGCTCTGTCCTTGGACTGCCGTCTGCCTGAAGGCATCGGCGAGGTATGTCAAGGGCAGAATGGCGATGAGCGGATGCAGGAAACCCGGCATGACGGCGACCGGGAAGAAGACCCCCGCCAGAAGCAGCATCGGCATGCTCAATAGCTGTGCCCAGGCATGTGCCCCGTGCTGGGTTGAGCTGAGCGCCGCTACGGCATAACCGATGGCTACAAAGCTGAGTGCTCCGAGCAGGACAAGGAGCCCGACGACGATCAAACCGACGGGAGCCGATCCACCTACCGTCGCACCGATGGGCACGCCAAAGAAGATGCGGGCAACGGCCAGGATGAAGACGGCTTGGATCAGACCAACGATGAGGCGTGCCACCACCTGCGCCGACACCAACGTAGAGCGTGATAGCGGGGTTGCCGCGAATCGGCGAAGAACCTGCTGCTCCCTCTGCTGAACCAACGGAATCGCAGCAAATATTCCCAACCACATGATCGCCGTGGCCAGGATGCCGGCAACGACGAAGTTGAGGCGGCTGTGAGAAATACCACGAACAGAACGGAGGTTCAAAGCGACACCGGTGCTGCTTCCCCCGGAGGCAGCCGCACGTAGACCTTGCACGGCAAGGGTTTCGGAGCCGTCGCCTCTGTCGTAATACAGAGTGCCTGAGCCTGTGGAACTACCCCTCATGACGAAGACCGCGTCGATTGAGCCGTCGCGCAGTCGTGACATCTCGGCACTTCTGCTACCCGATTCCGTTTTTAGGTTTGGGTTAGACAGCACTTTCGCCATGTTCGATGAGGAACGGGCAGAGGCTGGGCCCACAACTCCGATGGTGAACCTGTTGCTGGAGCTTCCATAGGCAAAGCCAAAGAACACAATCAGCAGCAACGGAAGAATAATGGTGAAGCTAAGACTCGTCCGGTCCCGGCTGAACTCCTTCAGAGATGAGACCAGCAGCTTCGAGAACGGTTCTCATCCTTCCAGCCGCCTTCCCGTGTGTCGGAGGAAAACGTCCTCCAAAGAGGGCGACCGAATCTGCACCGATCCAAATGTCGCCTGGCCACCCTTTCGAAGATCGAGCAAGCCGGCCATGGTCGCAACCGCGTCGGTGCTGTACAGCAAGGCTCCGTCTCGTTCCGCCACGTAGCGGGAGACGGCCGGAAGAAGCGCTCCAAAATTTTCGGGTAAGCTGCGTCCATTGGCCTGAACCCAGATCGCCTGCTCATCCGCCTGCTCGCCAAGCAGATGGGACACCGAATCCAGCGCCACGATCCGGCCACCGTCCATGATTCCAACTCGATCGCACAGCGTCTCAGCCTCGTGCATGTCGTGAGTCGTCAGAAATACAGTCTTGCCGTCAGCCTGCCACTCTTTGATTACGGCCCAAAGCTCACGACGCCCGTGGGGATCTAAACCTGTGCTGGGTTCATCCAAAAAGAGGATATCGGGATTGTTGACGAGGGCCAGCGCCAGGGCCAAACGCTGACGCTCTCCTCCGGAGAGGCGGGAGTTTAGCCTCTTCCTGAGAGGCTCCAGCCCAAGCCGATCCATCAACGTCTCAACAGAAAGACCCGTTCGTCGAGGATAGAACGACCTGAACAAATCCAGAGTCTCGTACACGTTCAGATATCGTGGCAGGCCCGTGGACTGAAGCTGTACGCCAATTCGTTCTTTGATCTCGTGTGCCTGCGTCCTGACATCCATTCCGAGCACACTCACACTGCCGGCATCCGGCTGCTCCAGCCCTTCTAACACCTCGATTGTCGAGGTCTTACCCGCACCATTCGGTCCGAGGAGGCCAAATATCTCACCGGCTCTCACCTCAAAGGAGAGGCCGTCCACCACGAGGAGCCCGCTCCTTCGCCTCGTCAATCCCTCGATCTTGATGGCCGCTGCCGTTGGCGTTTCCAATTCCTGCCACGCAGAGGCCTGGGTCGCCAAGGGCGGCATCTTAGCGGACGATGCTATCGACCGCCATGGCAGCAAAGAGCAAGGCCAGGTACGAGTTGGAGTACCAGAATAGGCGATTGGCCCAATGGGCTGCATGAGGGGTGGAAGGCGTGGACCGAATTAGCCTCAAAGCAAGGTAAATCAAGGGAGCCCCAAGGGCCAGAGCAGCAACCAGGTAGAAAGCATTAAGCGTCCGGTCAAAGAACAGCAAAGAGGTGATGGGGATGAGCACAAGGGTGTAGATCAGAATCTGGCGCTGAGTTTCAGCATCGCCCTTCACAATCGGGAGCATCGGTATATTCGCCCGCTCGTAGTCTTTCTTGATCAGCAGAGAAAGAGCCCAGAAATGAGGCGGGGTCCAGAAGAAGATGATGGCAAATAAGATGATGGCCGGCAGAGCGATGGTGTGGGTGACAGCGGCCCATCCAACGAGAACGGGAACGCTGCCGGCCGCTCCACCGATCACGATGTTCTGAGGCGTGGATCGTTTTAGCCAGAGGGTGTAGATGAAGACGTAGAAAAGGATGCCACTGAGGGCCAGTAGACCAGCGAGAGGATTGACAAACAAAAGGAAGGTGACCATCGAAAGAACAGCGGCAGCCACCCCGAACCACAACGCATGGACCGGGTTCACTCTGCCAGACGGCACGGCCCGTCGCTGGGTGCGTCCCATGATGCCGTCGATGTCGCGATCGACGTAGCAGTTGATTGCGTTGGCGCTCGCGGCAGCCAGCGCTCCACCAACCAGCGTCGCGACGACTAATCCAAGCGACGGCCAGCCTTTCTGGGCCATGATCATGGTTGTGACGGTAACAGCCAGCAGCAGCATGGTGACGTGCGGCTTGGCCAGATTCACATAGCCGCCGAGCCGGTCGAACGTTGCCGTGCTCACGCGGCGGCCTGCGGTGACTGTGCTCAATGACGTGGCTTTGCCGTCGTTACTCTCCGCACCTTGTTATGCGAGGAGGTCACGGAGTAGACGGTATGTCCGTTCACCTTTCGTGAGGTCACATGAACCGGTCGACCGGGAGCGGCAACGTGAACTGGCCCGGGAGACCTGCTCTCTGCCTTGGGCACTTTCCGGAAGAACGCGATGAGCTGATCCATTTCCGTCGTATTCAAAATCCTTCCGAACGCAGGCATATATTGATAACTGGTTCCTCGTCCGCCAACAAGCACCTGCTCATCAAACCGCCAGACGGGCATTTGGCTTAGGACATTGTCTAGCGCAGGTCCTCTGATACCGCCGACTCCATCCACCGTGTGACAGGCAATGCAACCGGCATTGTGAAAGACTTGAGATCCCGCCTTGGCCTGACCTGACAGGTGTTGAACCAAGGTTGTGGGTACCTTCTTCAGATTACCTTGAGCGGTAAAGACTGGAGCCCATGGAGACTGATACCCCTCGAAAACCAGGACGGCGGTAGCCAGCACGGCGATGAAAACAGATCCTACCGCCCAAGGCCGTTTGGAGGGAGCTCGTTCCCCCTTATTCGCATAGAAAGGCAAGACGAGCATCCAGATCGACGATGAGAGCGGGAAGCCCGATGATCACGACGTTCTCGATTTGGGCTGGGATCTCCGCGAGAAGGGCAAAGTACCAGATCAGAAACCAGAAGGGCCTTGGGTTGGTGATGTAGTTGGTGGGATCCGCCTTATGTCCCAAGGGCGCCGGCCCGAAAACGAGCGCAAGAATGACGACGACTGCTCCGGCGAAGAGGGCAAAAGCCGCATCCTTTGCCATCGCATCAGGGAAGAACGGAACGCCGTCCTCCAGGATCTCGTGGTACTTGGCCTTGTAGGTCTTGGGATCAACCACGTTCGACGGCTCTGGCCACTCTGAGATGCCCTGATAAATGACCAGATAGAGGTGCCCACCGATCAGCCCGAACATCAATCCCGGCACGATAAAGACATGGATGGCAAAGAAGTGCGTCAGAGTTGCGGCACCAACCACCTGGCCGGCAACCAGAACCTGCGCCACCCATGAGCCGATAAAGGGAGTTCGGGCGGCCTGCTCGGCGCCAACCACGATGGCCCAGTAAGAGTCCTGGTTCCAGACAAGCAGCTGGCCCGTAAAGCCCATGAGAATCGTGCAGAACAGCAAGCCAACCCCAAGCAGCCAGTTCAGCTCACGTGGGTACTTGTACGAACCGGTCAAGAAGACCCTGGCCGTATGAGCAAAGATCAGCAGGATCATGGCCGATCCACCCCAGTAGTGGATGCCGCGGAGGGTGCGGCCGAAGATGGCGTCGTTGGTGATCCACTGCAGGCTTTGGTATGCACCGTTTGGTGACGGTATGTAAGTCAGGGTCAGGAAGACGCCTGTGATCACCTGGAAAATGAAGGCAGTCAGGGTTGCGCTTCCCAAAACGTTGAACCAGTTGGTGCTTCGCGGGACAGGATGCACCAGAACCGGTTTGATCACCGCGTCGATGCCCAGGCGATCGTCGAGCCAGCGGTAGACCACGCCGGCAGGTCCGGGTAGACGGAGCGGCGGTGGCTCGTGTTCTGAGTGTGCCAGCTTTGGCTCTTCCAGCAGGGACACCGCTAACTCCTAATTGGTGATCGTAGGGAGGTAAACCGGGTGGCTCGGAGCATTCTCGTCGCCACCTCCATCAGCCAATGACCGGGATGGGTTTTGTTTGAAGCTCAACGCGATTGTTCCTCACACGTACTGGGATGTGCACCAGTGGAAGCTGTGCCGGCCCCGCTGCCACCTGCCCGTTCCCATAAAAGGCGCTCCCGTGGCATGGGCACAGAAAGAGGTTGGCGCTTTGTAGCCAGTGCACCGGGCATCCCAGGTGCGTGCAGTAGATGGAGTAAGCGGTGAAGGAAGAGGGCGAGTCTCGTCGCAGCCATGCGCCAACCTTGTTCGTCGTACCGGACCAAGGAAGGGCCGAGGGATCGACGTACTTGACTTCGACCGTCGTTCCGACCACGAACTTGTCGACCGCGCCGATGTCTCGCCACACGCGAGGAGACGGCTTGATCAAGGGCGTTAGGAAATACCCGATGATCGGGATTCCCAAGACCACTCCCGCCAGGGCACTGTAGCCGATGATGATGCCAGTGAGAAAGAGCTGACGACTCATGTCGTTGCTCAATATCCTCTTAGTGATGCCCATCAAGCAGCTCCTTGGACCAACCTCGCAAAGCGAGGATGAAGAGAATCAGACCCGGTACGAGTACGAATAGGTTGAGAACGAGCGACGAGGCCATGATGCTGATGGCAAAAGCGAGAGTGATCGGCCAAAGCGATGTCGGTGGGAGATGAACTTCCGAACCGGTCTCCGGCATCTCGTGCCCATGCTCCTGCGTCGAGGCTGGGTCGGTTACCGCCGTCTGGCTTTCCTGGATGTCCTGGTCAGTCACGGCAACCTTCCTGAACCGAGATGCTGTGAATGTCGTTCATCAAAATCTCACCGTGTCTCATGTCGGGATCAGTGTTCGCAGATAGGCGAGCGAGAAGATCAACAGCCAGATCCAGTCGACGAAGTGCCAGTAGTACGAGACAACGGTAACAGGGAGATCGCGGCGCGAGCTCCAGTTCTTGGACATGAAAAGCATCGTCAAGAGGGCGATTAGTCCAACCAGCACGTGGAACCCGTGGAAACCTGTAAGGGTGAAGAACGTTGTTCCAAATAGCCCGCTGCTCAATGTCTTGTGCGCTTGATAAAGGCCGATATATTCGTGAGCCTGGCCTCCCAGGAATATTGCGCCGAGAACAATCGTGATGATCAACCAGGTGTAGTAGCCACGACGATTGTCCTTCCTCAGACACCGCTCGGAGACGATCATCGTAAAACTGCTTCCCCACAGGGCGAAGCTAAACACGGCAGTCAGAGGAACATTGAGCTCTTTGGAAGTGAAATGCTGCGAGTACACCGTGTACATCACCATCAGGGTGACGAAGAAGATGAACTCCGAGCTGATAAAGAACAGCATCAGCAGCTGGACGGGCTTAAACTTTCGAACCGTGACATCAACAACCGGAGGCGCGACGCTGGATGGAGGTACCGCCGCCGGAACTGTAACGTTGTCCTCGTGGATCCAGTCCGGCTGCTCCGGATGAGCAGTGTCCCATAAAGGCCTACGACTTCGGACCTGCGGAATCGTGGCGAAGTTATACTCCGCCGGTGGTGAGGTCGTTGCCCACTCCAAGGTCCACGCATTCCAAGGGTTGGCGCCTGCGACTTTTCCCTTCTTCAGACTGAGGAAGATGTTGTAGAGAAGCACCAGGACCGAGATGGCAATGATAACGCTTCCAATGGAGGAAATGGCGTTAATCGTCCCCCAGCCCGAGTTCGCCGAGTAGGTATACACGCGGCGAGGCATCCCGACGAGAAAGTGCATCGGAAAGAACGTGAGGTTGAAACCGATGAACGTCAGCCAGAAGTGCCAGCTACCCAGCTTCTCCGACAGCATCCGTCCTGTGATCTTCGGGAACCAGTAGTAGGTGCCTGCATAGATCAGGAATAGGCTACCGCCAAAGAGCACGTAGTGAAAGTGCGCCACCACGAAGTACGTATCGCTGGTCATGTAGTCGATGGGCACCACGGCAAACATGACGCCGCTGATTCCACCGATGACGAACATGGGAATAAACGCGACGGCGAACTTCATGGCGGTCGTCCAACGGATCGCGCCTTTGAACATGGTGGCGAGCCAGTTCAACACCTTCACGCCTGTCGGGATGGCAATCACGGAGCTGGTGGCGGCAAAGAAGGCCTCGGGAACCGTCCCCATTCCAACGGTGAACATGTGGTGCGCCCAGACGATAAAGCTGATGAAGCCGATGGCCACACCCGACATGGCCACGAAGGTATAGCCAAAGAGTGGCTTTCGAGAAAACACCGGGAATATCTCGGAAGCCATCCCAAAGGCCGGAAGGATCATGATGTACACCTCGGGGTGACCGAAGGACCAGAAGAGGTGCTCATAGAGAATCGGGTTGGCGTTGGTGCCTTTGAAGAAGTGGGTATCCAGGAAGCGGTCGAATAGAAGCATGACGGCCGCCCCCGTGAGGAAGGGCATGGCCCAGATGATCAGGAACTGGTTAACCAGAACCATCCAGACGAACAGAGGCATCTTTCTGAGAGTCATCCCGGGGCAGCGGTGAGAAATGATGGTGACGATCAGATTCAGGGCAGTTGCAATGGAGCCTGCGCCTGCCACGATCAATCCAACGGCCCAGAAGGTCGAGCCGGCCCCCTGCTCGAATGGATGCTCCGTCAACGGAGCGTAGGCAAACCACCCCACGTCTGGCAATGTCCCTTCGAGAAGGGCGAAGTACATCAGAATGCCGCTGAACAGGAATAGCCAAACGCTCATCGCATTTAGACGAGGAAAAGCCATATCCCGATATCCGATCTGGAGAGGGACGAAGTAGTTGGCGAAGCCGATCAGGAGTGGCATGACGACGAAGAAAATCATCGTCACTCCGTGCATCGTGAAGAGCTGGTCGTAGACCTCGGAGGAAACAACGTGATTGTTTGGTACCGAGCAGCTGCCAGCGCATGACCAGCGCTTCGAGGCCCCCGATGAGGAAGAACACTCCTGAGAAAACGAGATACAAAATGCCGATGCGCTTGTGGTCGGTGGTCCTCAGCCAGTCGAGCAAGCCCTCGGATGTTCGAAGCGGCGCTAGGCGGGGATAAACATCCGTTCTTGTAATCGTTGCCATCGGTTAGAGCTCCAGAGTCGAGTTGGACATGGTGACGGGATTGGCCAGGATTCTCACTTCAGCGACGCCAGATAGGCTGCCAGGTTATTGAGATCCTTCTTGCTCAGATTAAAGGCCGGCATTTGGACGCCCGGCTTGTACTGATCGGGGTTCCCAATCCATCTAGCCAGGTTCTGCTTTGACATGGGGAGCACTCCGCCGCCGATACCCCATCTGCTCCCCACATGCGTGAGATTTGGTGCGGCTCGACCATTGGCCGGTGTCCCATTGATCGTGTGACAGCTTCCACAGGATAGAGAGAAGAACTCCTGTTCACCTGCTTGTGCTGTAGTGGTCGTGGCTTGGGCCGGGGGAGACGCTTGGTGTTTGGCCCAAGCGGCAAACTTCGCAGGAGTGTTCACCACCAACCTGAACTGCATCCAAGCGTGTCCTGCTCCACAAAACTCATAGCAGGCTCCTGGATAGGTTCCCACTTTGCTCGCGTCGATGTACACGACGGTATTGTTGTTAGGCGTCGCATCCATCTGCCGGCTCAGTGCCGGAACCCAAAAACTGTGGATGACATCCACAGACGTGATGTGTACGGCAATCGTGGTGTTGACGGGAATGTGGAACTCGTTGGCTGCAACAACGTGGTACTTGGGCAACCTGAACTCCCACCACCACTGATGTCCGATCGCGTCGACATTGACGGTTGGACTGGCCGCGTGAACTGGGTAGTCCACCTGGTTCATCACGAATACGGTGAGGCCGAAGGCAATTGTCAGGATGATTGCTGGAACGATCGTCCAGGTGAACTCAACTCTGCGATTGCCATAAATCTGCTCAGGCTCCTCAGTGTCGCCCGGACGTGCACTGTATCGGATGAAGTTGTAGGCCAAGAAAACCAGGACAAAGATGAAAACCACTGCCGATTCCGCCAGGATGAACCAGAAGAGGTTCGCCGTGTCGGTAGCTTCCCGGGACGCAGGGTGCACCGGGTAAGCGAGTCCGTTGGGTGGAGGGCCTGAACCAACCGGCTGACTTCCGCTGCCCTGAGATGCAGCTAAAACCGTGAGCGGCCACCAGGGTCCTGCAACTAGGAGTGTCATTCCGGTCAAGGCGACCAGCGAGACCCACCACCGCCATCTGACTTTCACGTTAGCTCCAAATCTGCGCTGCGAAGGATGCCGAACATCATATCTCCCGATGCCCCGCCGCCACCTGCGAAGGCCGCATGGCCCGGTCGCGACTGGGATCGCCTTTGTCCAGCCAGTTGACGAGAATAACAGCCATTGCCAGCGCGTAGGGGATATTGCCCGGCATCCACATCACGAGTCCGCCAATCTGCTGATCGGTCAGGGCTGAGATTCCCCATATACGTGGCGCTGCGACGTAGGGCGCGTATAAGGCGTGCTGATAGAAGCTGAAGAAGATTCCGAGCGCCATCGTGGGAAAGAGGTTGGCAAAAAGGTACAGCACCTGTCCCGGATAGCTCAGACGATGGGACCGAATGGGGCTGAGCACCGGCCACCAAACGAGGACGCCGGCAGCCATAAAAGTCAGATGCTCGAAAATGTGGATTGACTCGTTCCTCAGAGTGAGGTCGTACCAGGCCGGTAAATGCCAAATCGTGATGTCGACGTTGAAGATGACAAAGGCGACGGCGGGAAGCGTGAGCTTCCGCAGAACCGGGCCGAACAACTTTGAACGAAAGAGGGGAGCAACGAAGGATGCCGGTAGGCCCAGGAGGAGAAGTGGTGGCCACACGGTGGCCAAGAGCAGATGTTGAATCATGTGTGCGCTGAACAGGTAGCTGTCGCTCACATAGTCGAGGGGTGACAGCAAGCCGATAACCAGAGTGAGGATGGACAGGGCAAACATCCACCACTGAAAGCGAGTCACCTTTGCGGAGGCGGGATCGTCGTCGACAGAGTCCAGCGACGGCCTCCGAGTGGCCGCATAAACGTAGGCGGCGGACATCACCGCCAAACCCACTACGATAGTCGGTTCCAGGCTCCATTGAGTAAGTAACCAGCTCCATCTCGGCGTTACCATATTCTCTTCGTCCGTCGTTCCCGACGAACGGATTCGAAATTACCGCGACCGAACGTGTGCTCGTTTGCTGCCAGGGCCTCGTCAGCAGCCAGCCGCCGCTGCACGAAACATGCCCTTGATATGATTGCCACCGAGCATCGCTGTGGACCCTGAGGTGGCCTTTGCCCTCGGCGCACCGTCATTTCTTCTGAGTATAGATAGCTGCGCTGGGGTTTCCGGTGTCAGGAATCCTCAGACAAGGTGCCCTCGAAGCCGTTGGAAGGGGCTATATTGCTAGTCCTACAGCAACAGCACGGACATTGCCGCAAGAAGCAGAAAGGCGGGCAAAGCCGCCGATTCCAGTTCGCTAGAACCTAACCGGCACCCTTCTGCGGGTAAAGCGGAAGAGTGTTCCCCCAACCATCGCCAGCAGAAGGACGATCCCGACAACACCCCATACTCCGCCGAGCAGAGCCATATGGAAAAGCCTGGTCATCCACCAGATTTTCAGCAGCAGAAAGGGCAGAAACTTCAGTTTGGCAAGAGCGACGAGGATTCCCGCACCCGCTAGGCCACCGCCGGTTTTCAAGGAAGCGTTATTGTTCCCGGAGCCGTTTCGATGTGACAAGGCACCGCGCCCGATGTTGGAGCCACAGGCAGCACAAGATGTCGCAGAGTGGGGGTTTCCCGAACCACAGAAAGGACAGTTCACAACGAATTATATCCCGACGATCGCCATCTCCGGCCACATTTCGCGCCGAAAACGTCGCCCTTGATGTAAACTCGAAAGCACGGGGTTGCGGCCTCGCTCCATAGATATTGGCGCCCGTAGCTCAGTTGGATAGAGCGTTAGGTTGCGGACCTAAAGGCCGGGGGTTCGAGTCCCTCCGGGCGTACCAGATCTGAGGTGGATCGGCCGTAAGGCGGGACTCCGTCAGGTGAGCCGACCAGCCGAGTCAGCCGGTAGCAGGCTTCGGCTAAAGTGTGTTCACCATCGTTTGAAAGATTCCGCTCACCTGCGGGCCAATCAGAACAATGACGGCTACCGCAGCGATGGAAATCATCGATGCCAGAAGTGCGTACTCGATTACTCCTTGGCCCAGCTCACCCGGATTGGTCCGGAGCGACAGTCGGTGTGCCCTTCGACGCCAGATTATTGTCAGAGCTACTCCTCCTGCCGCTGATTAGATGACTTACTCTAGAGGCATTTGTCCGCCGTCGTAATAGCCCCCCGTACCCGAAGGGACTAGCCTAGAAGTACCGTCATTCTCTGAGTTGTAGTCAGCTAGCCAAACCATTGCAGTGAATATATGGCGTCAGCCCGCTTCCTCAAGCCTTTCCATCGCTTCCTCGACCGTGATCTCGCCACGCTCGAGTGCTGAGAGGATCGCGGTCGTGCCTCCACCAGATTCTGAAGACGCAATGCCAGCAGTGTCGCTGGAGCCGTCCAGAGTGGAGCTTGCTTCGGCGGCAAACGGAGCATCGTCTTCCCGTGATGACTGAGCGTAGGCCCGGGATTCGGCCGGCTTGGGCGGAGCTTGCGTCTCTGGTGCCCGAGGCGACTGGAGAGTTGGACTCATGTTGCCGTCCGCTCCTGACTGCTTACCCTTCGCGATCGTAAGGTCTCCACTTATTGAACTCATCTCGAGGCTTGCCCCTCCTCCATTGATTCTTCCTTGCCAATGCCGCCGGCCTGACTTGATAATTTCGGCGGGAAGCTGACACTCAACGCTGCCGCTGACGCTCTTCAACTGAACTGTCGCTCCGGTGTCGGGAGGAAGAGCCAGCTGCAGATCGCCACTTACGGTCTTGGCGAAGCACTGCTCGCCCGCCACCAAAGGAGTCTCGATACCGAAGTCTCCGCTCACGGTGTTCAGGCTGAAACGTCGGAGCCGGCTCGACTTGATCTGACAGTCGCCACTTGTTGTTCTGGCCACGACCGTTCCACTAAGGGATTGCGCTTGGATGTCACCGCTCACGCGTGGTCATGGTGATTTCTCCGGCGACATCCCTCAGGTTCGTGTCACCGCTCACTGTCTGGACGCTCACGCTCGATCGGCAGCCATCTACGGAAATGTCGGCGCTGACTGCGTTTAGCTGAACCGAGCAATCGATGGGAACTTCAATGTCGTAGTCAACGCGCGACAGCCGGCCGAAGTTCATCAGACCGAACTGCCCTGCCTTTGTCTGAACGCTTACCTTGTTGCCATCTTGACGAATATCGATCTGGCTGACGTCTCCCTTATTCCGTCCTGCTCTTGTAGCCCGAACGCGGATCAACGGCTCCGGACGCGCGGAGACGTTGATCCTGCCGGAGACGTTGCTCACTGAGAGCTGAGACCCTTGTCCCACCTCAAAAACTTTTTCCGTTCCTGCGGCCTCTTCGCTGGTCATCAATTACCTCCTATGCTTGGCCACGTAACAACCGTTCGGCATCGGCTGCGGTGATATCGCCGCTTCGAAGCTGCGTGAGGATCTCCCGCCGCCGATCGGAGGTTACACTCGCTCCAGCTTGCTCCTCTGGGACTTTGACTCGATCTCCGTAGCCCATTGACATCAAGACTTCGTTAAGCCGATTGTTTACGGTCGGATAGCTCATATTCAGCTCGGCGCCAACATCCTTCATGCTGCCCCTGCAGCGAATGAATGCCTCGATGAACTGCAGCTGGGGTTGATCCAATCGTTGTAGACGGCCAAGGGTGAATGTTCCCTCAATTGCGGTTGCGCATGTAGGACAGCTCAACCTCGTCACCGTCAACTCGTCATGGCAGACGGGGCAACGCCCCAAAACCGGATGCATGATGATGACTCCTTTGCTTCAGTTACCCCGTCACGTTTGGCGAACGGGTCGATAGATGGTCGGTGGTAACTCAGAATCAGTTGGAAGTCGATTCCAGTCACCCTTAATAATGTTTAACCCGAGTTTAATCGACATCGCAAGGTGGGCTTCGTCACTTTGAGACAGCTGGGAACTGTCAGTGCTATCTTTGGCTCGTCGGATGGGACCTGGGCGGGAAGCGCTCGTGCCTTCCGAGAGTGGAACCACTGCGTTCACCTCCTCTAGCGATTGGTCACTTTCTATACGGATAGAATTCAAGGTATCAGGACCGCTCTGCTTCATCCCGAATTGGCTAGAAATGGCGCATGCTCTGCTATAGTCAAGACAGTCACGACGTTCGTGTGAATAGGCACTCTTCCTGCTAGCTGCGTCCTGGAGAGAATGGCGTTGAATTCAAGGTCAGCTCGCTGGATTGCCGTTGCCATGGTCATGTTTATTGGCCTCGTAGCGGTATTTGCCAACGCTCCGGGGGCGGATGCCCACGTGGGGCATCGTCATGCGCAGAAGCACAAGGCTTCAACCGCCAAGAGATCGGCTTCGGCCACGGCAAGTCCTTCTGCTTCCCCGACCGGATCCCCCTCCGCTACGAGCACTCCGACGGGGACCGTCACGCCTACTGCTACCGGCTCTCCCAGCCCTACCGCGACCGGTTCTCCCACGCCGAGCGCAACGCCATCGGCCACGCCGACAGCAACCGGGTTGCCCACGACCACCGTAACACCGTGGCCCTCACTCTCGCCTTCACCGACGGCGACGAAGGTACCCAGTCCAACGCCGACTTCGACCAAACCGAGACCAACTCCGACGGTAACCACGCCTCCAACTCCAACGTCGACCCCATCGCCCATTCCAACCGCAACCAAACGGCCATCACCTACTCCAACTGCAACCAAACGGCCATCGCCCACTCCAACCGCAACCAAACGGCCATCTCCTACGCCGGCTCCAACCACCCAGGCCACGGCCGTCCCTACCCCTACAAGTCACAAGCCAACAGGCGGTCATCACCACAAGCCCTCAGGCGGGAACCATAACAAGCCTTCAGGCGGGAACCATAACAAGCCTTCGGGGGGGAACCATAACTCGGGTGGTCATCACCCGTCGAAAAACCATGGGTCGGGCTCGAGCGGCAGATCCTGCCGGATCGACAAAACATGCCATCAGAACCCGGCCAAATCACCCAAACGACACCACTCTGGCACTCACGCCAATCATGGCTCTCACCCTTCCAGCACGACTGGTAAGCCCGCTCAGTCGGGCAACTCGCAGACTCCTCCGTCTCATGTAAGTGTTAGCGTGCCGGTGCCCGGAAACGGCGCGCCCGTCAGCTGTGTTGGACCGCCGAAGCCCGCCGGGCCTCCGTTCCTCTCCGCCCCGTATGCCGGATGGGCTGAGATCGCTTCCTACTTTGACCACGACCAACCGGATTACGCCGTAGACGGAAGATTGTTATCGCAACTGGCGACGTCGTTACCGGCACCGCTTCGGCAGGATCTTTTCCCTCTTACTACTCGCAGAAGCTTCGTCAGTACATCAGCTACGACGGCCATGATGGCTATGACTATGACATCGTCTATCAGCCGGTTCTGGCAGCCGCCAATGGTGTTGTCACGTTTGCCGGCTGGGAGACATCCGACCCCACATACGGGTTTGGTCAAATGATTGTGATTCGCCACGCGCATGGCTACATGACGCTGTACGGGCATCTGAGCAAAGTCATGGTCAAGTCGGGCCAGCGTGTTGTTGCCGGTCAGCAGATTGCCGTAAGCGGGAACACCGGGCATTCAACCGGGCCCCATCTGCACTTCAGCGTCTACCACAATTGCCACGTCATGGATCCGTATGGGTGGACGGGTAAAGGCGACGATCCCCTTCGCAGCTTCAACGGCGAGACGAGCAACTACCTCTGGAAGAGGAACGAAGCACCGGACGTGCTCAACTTCATCCCAGGGTGGCCATCATATGGATCCGGTGTCCTTCCCAAGGTTGATCCTGCGAAACCGATCAATCATCGAATCGCGCACCTACTGCTTCTTAAGGTGCCAAACGGGAAACCGACTGACCCTGGGGTCTCACTGGCGAACTTCCAACAGCAGCTGACCAACGAGCAGCAGCAGCTGACTGGCCTACTCACTGTCCTGAAGAGCGAGGGTCTCATTTCGTCATTTAGCCCGGTAACGAACGCGGGCGCGGTGAGAGTGGTCGGCTCGATTTCAGATCAACAGCTCAACGGTCTTCCCGGCGTTGCCTCGATCCTTGGCGATCGCACTCGGGACCAACGGCGGGCCGAGTCGAGCCTGATGCAGTCACTCGTCAGCGAGATGGTTGCTCCCCCCAGCACTCCCCTCTACTCGTCCTCTTTACTCGACGACCAGTGGAGCTGGAGGATATCTCTATCGGCTCAAGAGGGAGGACCGTACGTCCTCGGGTTCACCCATCCGGGATCGAAGGTAACGATCAAGGTTTCTCACCACGGAATCGTGCTTGCCTCAGGAATCGCCACGAGCTCCAGCGCAAACGGAGCCTTCATGGTCACGGTCAATCGTCCAAACGGACAGAACTATTCCATCACGCAGGGTGATGTGGTTTCAGCTTCCAGCGATGGGAAGTCGACCTCGGTGTATGCCCTACCCCTCTCCATTGATGCAAAGCCGGCGACCGAGACCATAACCGGTATTGCTCCAGCCGGGGCGCGGTTGGCGGTTACGGCAATCGAGCAGATGAACGGCAAGGTAGCCAACAGATCTGTCCTGGCCTCGCAGAAGACGACGAAGGACCTTCCGGCACGGTACTCACTGGCACTGCATCATGGAATCGTGTCGGGTGATAGCGTCATCGCTCGAGTTACGGAAGCCTCGGGCAATACCCTCTTCGCTTGGTCGAAGGTTCCAGGGCTGCAAGTAAGTGAAGGATCCTCGACAATTCACGGGTGGGCGCGAGCCACAAAGAACCTACAGAGTTGATGTCTTTGCTTGGGGTAAATGGCGTGGCTGGGCGGATACCCGATCGCTTCCGGACGGCTACTTCACGGCGAATCTACTGTCCAAGGCGAACAAGCCGCTCAAGATTGAGCCGGATATGAATATACGACTGGCGAGCGGTAATCAGGTCTCTTGGCTCAGGATTCCGAAGCTGACCGGTTCTGTGATCTCCGGCGGTAAGGCCTTCGCCGGAACCGGACCGAGCCATGCCCACTTGCTTGTTCGAATCTCCAGTGATGCTTCCGAAACGCTGCGAACCACTGCCACCGGAACCAAGCAATCACGCTACTCAATAAAGCTCCCTCACATCGCTGATGCCGGAACCTCCGTCGAGGTTTATTACGCGAAGTTTTGGGACATCATCCAGGACGACTGGGCAGCTCGCGGGATCGTTGCCCACGAAGGATCATCTTCCGTGACCGGCAACGCCTCCGAGGGCCAGACTCTCATTTTCCACGTATTTAACCCAGACAGGCGTCTGATCGCAGCAGGAGCGACAAGTGCCAGCCCGACCTCGGGATCATTTTCCGTCAGCGTGAGAAACGCTCATGACCAAAAGATTGCGCTCACAGGTGGCGACACCGTTGTTGTCGGGGATGGACAAACATCCACCAGTTACACGCTTCCGAGCTTAGACGCCCACCTCTCGTCCAACGTTGGTAGCACCATGGGCTGGACGAACGCAAGAGGAAGAGTCCACGTCACCTTCTACGCCGGTCACGACTCCTTGGGCGAAGCGTCATCTCCCATCTCCCGCAAGGGAGCTTTTCGGGTTAACTTCCAAGGCGTGACGATGGTACCGGGCACGCACATAGAGGTCTACGCGGGCTCAGCCCGCTCTGGGGAGGTATCTCTGGATCTCCCCTTGTGGCCCGCATCTTCCAAGGGGAGCGGGACGAGAGGCATCATCGCGGCTCTGTAACCGCAGGGTCGGCTCGATGCTCCCTGGATAGCTAGGCTGGCTAACTCGACCGCTACACGAAATGCGTTCCGCGTCGTTAGCGGTTGCGCTTTCCCCTTTGAATCGCCGGCTTCCTTGGCTGAGCGGCCATTGGCTGCTTGCGTTTCGTGGTCACTCGATAGCGTCGGTCGAGCTGGCCTTGAACGTGTCTCTCGACGGCGAGCGGATGGTGCTCGCTGAGGTAGTAAGTGAGGTATCCGCAGTAAGCGATACCGCCCAAGATCAGCAGATACGTGAGGATCCTGATGTCCAGATACAAGACCTGCAGGTATCGAAAGAGGGCCAGCACCAAGCCAGTCACTGCGAACCACATAGCCGCTTGAGACAGGCGGCGCAGCAGGTGACGACGAGGGGTTATGCCGCGAGATAGCGGGCGGCGACGGACGTACGTGTAGATCCCTGCGGCCAGCAGTAGGACCAAAAACCCGGTGTAGATATCGAAAAAGATTCCCGGGAATCCGTTGGGATCGTATGTCAAATATCGGGCCGAAAACAAGCTTGTGAAGGCAGACAAGTAGCTTCCCCTAGGCTGGCCTCCACCGCCCACCGCACGAGGCCTCGAAATTCGCTAATTTATACCATGGCACCAGCCGGATCCCTCTCAAACCCCTTTTCGGATGACCTGAGGAACCTGGTCCACGCACTGCCGATTCGGCTTGGGCCCGAGCAGTTTCGCGACTTCGAGCGCTTCGGCCACCTTTTGCTGGCTCAGAATCAAATTTTAAATCTCACGGCCATTACCGACCCAGCTGAGGTTGTCCGCCGGCATTTCCTCGACTCACTGACTCTCGCTCTCGCTGTTGACCAGAATGCAATGCAGTCATCGCTGCAAGTCTGCGACATCGGCAGCGGCGGAGGTCTTCCCGGTATTCCTCTGGCCATTGCCTTCCCAACATGGACGGTTACGTTGGTCGAGTCCGTCCGGAAGAAAGCGGATGCCATGGGTCGGATCGTCTCCGAGCTAGGCCTGACAAATGTACAGGTACGAGCAGAACGATCTGAGGTGACTGCATCCCAGCTTCGTGACGCCTTCGACTTGTGCGTCGCGCGGGCAGTCGCAGAAACACGGGTGTTGGTCGAGTATTGCGCCCCACTCGTGCGGACTCAAGGCCAGATCGTGTTGTACAAAAGTGGCGATGTGCAGGAGGAGATCAACAGAGCGCTGCCTGCAATGGCGGCCCTTGAATGTCGATTGAACCGAGTCGTAACCATCCCGGAAACGCTTGGTCTTGCCTCGGCACGAGCGTTGGTGGTCATCGACAAGATCGCCGAAACCCCATCAAAGTACCCGCGGAGAGTGGGAGTCGCCCGATTGAGACCGCTTTAGGTGGTTTCTCTCTCCGGGAGGAAGATGTCGATTAGCTCGCTGTGGTCGCTTTTAAGGCGCTCATGAAGCCGGGCATTGTCTATGGCCAGCGCTGCAAGCTCGGCAACTGTCTCCATAAAGCCGCACTCCACCGGGGTGAAGGTTCGTCGTTCCCCTGAATAGACTCTGACGACGCCGACGGGGCGCTCGTGGGCGATCATCGGCGCGCTGAGAACCGATACGATGCCCTCAACTGCAGCTTCATCTGGATACTGAAAGTTCGGATCGTGGCCAACATCTTCCAACTGCGTTACATTGCCATCCAAGATGTGCCGGTCCACGGCGCTCCGGTCCAGCTCCACCGGTCCCTTATTCAGATAGTGCTCCGACAGACCGTAGACAGCTTTCATCTCCAGCTTCTGGTTCGTGTCGTCTAGCAGCCGGACGCTAGAAGCCTTCGCGTTTAAGGCATGGGTAAGCGATTCGGTGAGATACGCGAGAACATCCTCAGGGTTGAGGCTGCTGATGATGCGCTTAAGAATCTCAACCAGGATGGGAAAGTATGGGTCCCGGGAGGTGTCAGAATCTCCACCGTCCAATTGCCCGCCCTCTCCGTTCCGATGATTAGCTCATTGTAGAGGCGAGGCGTTATGACTGTGGACGGAAGCTCAAACGTCGTCCTGATCAGTTCCTTCCACCTGACGCCTCAGGGTCTCGCGAGAGACGGCGGTCAGTGTTCGATTCTGTTCGTTGAGCTCGAGGTTACGCGAGCTCGCAAAGCTTCGAAGCTCGTCCCGCTCAGCATAGAACCCTTCGTCCGGCAGCTCTCCCTCGACCTCGAACTCGATAACCACCCCGTTCATGAGGTTTACGACGACCGCCGTTCTGGGAACATCAGGAGCTTCATAGACCTTCACGTTTGCAGCCTCTAAGTCACTCGGGGAGGCGCCCAGCTCACTCGATAGCCACAAAAGATCAGTCATGGTTCTGCTCCTCTATGCCGGTGGATTCACATTTGAGCAAGATTCGTGCTATGCGAACGGCCCATGATGTTTCTAAACTATTGTGTGAATGATCAGGGTGGCCACCAGGACAGCTCAGAGGGAGAGACACAAAAGCCCGCATCGTCAAAGCCCGAAGGAAGCTCTCGTAGCTCTTTGAAGCGGGTCGACTGCGTTCAAGCTCTTATCTCCAGCGGGACCGGTCCGGATGAACGCGTTCTTCTTGTTTGGAATTCCGACTGGCGAACGCCTTGCTGGAGCCTACCCGGCGGGGGACGCGAGAAGAATGAGACCCTTCGAGACGCGCTGCTGCGAGAGGTCCGAGAGGAGACGGGACTCGAGGTTGAGGTAGACGGCTTGATAGACGTTCACGAGATAATCGGCCTCGGAGGCCGAATCCATCTCGTCATCTTTACGTTTCGCGGTCACCCCATCGGAGGATGCCTAACGACAGACGGCTCCTGTGAACCGGCGTCAGGCGGAGTCTCAGCGGCGCGTTGGTTCTCCTTGGAAGAAGCGCGGGAATTCAAGTCCCTCACGCGGATTCTCGACGTGGCAACTTCGACCCCACCCGGCTACAGCTTCGAGCGGCGCCTGTCCTAGACACGGCGTGCCAACTCTCAGAGTCACATTCACAGGGCAGCATTTACCCGACCACAGAGTTGACTCAGGCAGTCAGTAGGAGCGCCACTCCACCCAGCCAAAACTGAGGATGAGGGTGTCTAGGCAGGAATACTAGAACATTTGTGCTATTCTCTGGCAAAGAGCAGTTAGAGGGTGGTTATGGCAAGATTCTCGGTTCGGGACATCCGCTGCAAAAGCCTCATCAACAGAGTCCATGGGATGCCGTTCGCTTGGAGCATCAATCCCTACCGAGGGTGCCGGCATGCCTGTGTCTACTGCTACGCCCGACCCACGCACCAGTACTTGGGTTTGAACGGTGGCGAGGAGTTTGAAGAGATCATCTTTGCCAAGGTCAATGCCCCTGAGGTTGCTCGGGCGGAGCTGGGCCGAAGAACTTGGCAAGGTGAAAACGTTGTCGTCGGGACGGCCACCGACCCGTACCAACAGGCCGAGTCGAGCTACAGGCTAACGCGGGGCATCCTCGAAGCCTTCCGTGACAATAGGAACCCGGTCAGTATCACAACCAAATCCCCGATGATCCTGCGCGACCTGGACGTTCTCGCGGATCTGGTCCCTTACGCCGATGTGACCGTGTGCATGACGATCACGACGCTCGACGAGAAGCTGTGGAAACAGATAGAGCCAACCACTTCCAAGCCTTCGAAACGGCTCGAGACCATTAGGACGCTATCTCGTTACGGGATCAATGTAGGTGTCCTGCTGTGTCCGGTCCTGCCAGGGCTGACTGATGACTTACCCCACTTGGAGGAAGTGGTAGCTGCATCCGCCGAGCACGGCGCTCGGTTCCTATCCTCGCAGGTCCTCCGCCTCGGACCGGGGATAAGCGACTACTACCTACCCTTCATTGAGCGAGACTACCCCAAGCTGATGAAGTCGTATCAAGGGCTCTATCGCGGGAACTACGCTCCGCAGTACTACGCCGAAACGATCAAGCAACGGGTGGACGACTTGCGCAGTAAATATGGACTGTCATGGGACAGAGTCCCAACTACCAAAGCCCAACCGCTGAAGATCCACCAGCAGCTGGATCTATTTGCATCAGTTGCGTAACGTGGTTCCGGAGATGGTTAGTGCCTCATGACCCGGATGCTAAGGCGTGTAAGGCGAGTGCCTGAGCGTGAGAAGCCGATTCCTTCCAATGAGCTGTCAGCTCTCTCACCTCTAGCTCAGTGGGCATTGCTCCGTTGAGATATAGCCTTCCAACTGCCTTGCGGACACCGAGATCTCCGGCAACGACGCGAGGTCGACCCATAGTTCGGCAGAGAAACCACTCGGCGGACCACGTTCCGATGCCCTTCAAGCTCGTCAGACGCTCGATCACGGCATCATCCGGCAATGCTTCCAGTTCTTCGAGGGTCAATCTTCCCGCAACGAGCTCCCTAGCGACGCATACGATGGATTCCGCTTTACGCAATGTGAACTGAAGAGCTCTGATCCCGGCCGGATCCGCCTCGGCCAAACGTTGGGCGCTCAGACTATAGACGAAGCATTCACCACAGTCATGCCTATCACCGAACTGATTGGCCAACCGGCTTCTGGTGGTGGCAGCCCATTGCAGATTGACTTGCTGTGCCGAAATACTGCGGACAAGTGCCAGCAGTGGATCATGCTGAATGAGTGGCCTCAGACCCCGGAATCGTTCATAAATCTGCCTCAACGCTGGATCCGAGGCTAGAAGGCTTGGAAATGAGTCGGGCGGACGTGGAAACAGATTCCGTACGACCCGCTCGACAATGGGCAGGTGACGAGGATCGTCCAACAAGACGTGAAACGCGTTGCTACCGGCCTCGGAAGAGACTTCGCAAAGGTATGGGATAACCTCATCGCTCGTTCTGATGGTTCGGATCAAGTACCGTCCGTCCCATCGGTCCAGAAGGTCATCCCCAGAGCGTGAAAGGAAATGAAGGGAAGCATGGATGTCGACGGTATCGTCTATAGGAACCGAGAATTGGGCCGGCTCCTTCAGACTCGAGGTCGGAAGCATGCTGAGCTCATCCAGGATGCATTCTCGGGAATTCGAAATCTCCCGTCAAAGAAAACGATAGATGGGAAACGCCTCCAAGTGCCAGACAAGTTACTCCCAGCGGAACCGCCGAATTGCCACGAGTATCGCTCCGGCTGCCCACAGAAGCATGACCAGGATATCCTGCTCTACGCTGCTAAACCCTTTATCCTGCGTCCACACGCTCTGCATGGCGTGCACCATTCGTTCCGAGGGTAAGTACTGAGCAACCTGCCTCAGCCCCGAGGGGAACTGGTAAAGCGGCACAAACACCCCTCCCAGAAAGGAGAAGGCCAGGTAGAGCAGGCTTCCAGCCGGCACCGCCGCGTCTGATTTCACCACGCCACCAAGGGTAATTCCGATCGCTGAGAAGGTTAGAACGCCAACTATCAGAACCAGCAAGGCGATCAGCTGATTCCCCCGAAGCTGGATGTGGTAGCCAATGATTCCAACCGCAATGAGAACCACAAGCACCGCCGCGATAAGAATAGCGGCGGCAATGATCTTCGCTCCGATCAGGAAGCTCCTGGGGAGGGGAGTGCCGCCAAGGCGTTTGAGGATGCCATACTGTCGATCGGCGGCGAGGTTTGCTGAAACGGTGCCCATTGCAACCGCCATGACCGCGTAGACTGCGTAGCCCGGGACGATGTAGTTGATGTACTTGATGTTCGTGCCGGGTACTCTGTTGTTGCCGTAGAGAGCGCCGAAAAACACAAGAAAGAGAACGGGCAGAGCCAGCGAGAACATAACCGTTTCACGCCTTCTGAGCCAAAGGCGAGATTCCCGAAATCCCTGCAAAAATACGAGGCTCATCAGTCCCTGACCTTCGATCCAGTCAACTGTAAGAAGATGTCTTCAAGGGTTGCGCCTGTGACTCGGAAGTCGGCGATCTCGACGTTCTCCCGCTGTCGCCACTCGTTGAGTCGCCCAGCAGCACTCAGCGGGTCAGCGGAATTGACGGCGTACGCCCCGGGTCGTACCTCCTTTACCGGTGCCCCGAGAAATGTCTCCAGGGATTCCTTCTTGAGACCAAGCGGCCCAGTAAATGTGATGACCTCACCGGAGGTGGCACCGATAAGAGATTCAGGCGTACCAAGAGCGAGCAGCTTTCCATGATCGATAATCGCCACTCGGTCGGCGAGCCTCTGTGCCTCCTCCATATAGTGGGTAGTTAGCAACACCGTGACTCCTCCGGCCTTTAAATCCCGGATGATGTCCCAAGTCTGCAGCCGAGCTTGAGGATCCATGGCGGCGGTGGGCTCGTCTAGGAACACAAGATCAGGCCCTCCAACCAATGCAAGCGCCAGTGACAATCGCTGTTTTTGGCCGCCGGAGAGGTTTGAGAAGTAGCTGCCCTTGTGGCTTGCCAATCCGACGAGATCAATCAGCTCAGCGGGATCACGAGGGTTTTTGTAATAGGACGCGAACATGGCGACCGCCTCGTCAACCTTGATCTGGCTGTAGATTGTTGTCTGTTGAAGCATCAGCCCAATGCGCTGCTTCATTGAGTGCCCTTGTCGTATTGGATCAAGTCCAAGCACTCGTACCTGTCCCGAATCCGGACGCCGGTAGCCTTCCATCATTTCGACGGTTGTCGTCTTGCCGGCGCCATTCGGTCCCAGCAGCGCAAAGATCTCTGCCGTCTTCACGGAAAAACTCAGACCATCAACGGCTTTAATATCACCGTAGTGCTTAACCAAGTCTGATATTGAGATGGCGGTGTCGGCTTCGGGTGGTTTTACCGTCTGCTCACCGCCAGAAAAGGCTGTCTCGCCCAGCTGCATCCTCTAAGCAAACCTCATTACATCGAACCCGCCATCAGTGATCCACGGCCTTTGAACATTGGATGTGGCCCCCGTTGTAAGCCTACTTCCGAATCTTAGCGACAAGTAGAGCGTAACGGATCAGCCCAACTTCTTCGAAGTCCCTAATTCGGTCTTCCAGTTCCTCCAGCTCTCGCCTGAGCGCCGCCATTAGGAACAGCCTTCGACCGGTCAGCCCGTCGAGATGCTCAAGCCGGACATTGAACGCTGCGACCAGACGGCCGATGTCATTTTCCTTGCGACCCATCTCAGCATCCGAGGCGCTCGCCAATCGATCGAGAATACCCTCTGCCTCCGACACGACCTGGTCGCGGAAGCCGGTTATTCGGCCCCGGCATTTAGCGTACCGCCTCTCAATGCGACTAGAAGCCGACGCCTCTAGTTTGTTCGGAGCGGCTTTTCGAGCCTCTCTCAAGGTCGCTCCATGCCATCTAAGAAGCGCGGCAGCTGACGTCGGATTTAAACGGGCAATCGCTTCTCCATTCTTGGCTGATACGTCAGCCGCGCTTCGAACTCCAGAAGCCCAGAGTCCCGCCTTCGCCGTCCATGGAATCCCGTCAATTCGTGCTTTTCGGAGCTTCCTCCGGCGAAGAATCGCTAGCTCGCGTGTCTGCCTCAGCACTTCCAAGTGTCGAGACACTTCCGCCATTTCGAGGGTGTCAATCTCCGTGAGATTGGTCTCGAGCACGGCAAGCCTCGCTTGCAAGTCTGCCTCAATGCTTGCTCTCCACTTGGCCGACTGCGCCTGACACCTGCTCTGCCGCTGGCGCATCGCCGCGATCCGCCGGTTTAACTTGGCTAAGCGATGTCTTCGTCGTAAACTCAAACCGACGACAACCCAGCGGGATTGCGTGAGCCTAACGCGGCTGCCCCAACGAGAGCCGAGGAGGCGAGCCCGCGCTCGACCGGCGGGATCTAGAAGGTAGCCCGTAAACATCGAGAAGAGCGCGGTCAAAAACCCAGCCAACACCATCCCCGCCGACACTTGCGCTCCAAGCCCAGCCCGGACCAGGGGGAAAGCTGGTGCGCAGGCAACACAGGCAGACGCCAAGGTTCCGAAGCGAATCCAGGGGGAGGGAGGACACAACGTTCGCCTGTGCCGGCGCTTTAGCTCCTCGGATATCCAATCAGGGATGGAGTTGCGGGCGGCAATGCCGGAGCCCCCAAGGATTTGAGAGTCGGCGCCTGCCTGATTCCTTCGCCTTCGACTGGCTACGCCGTATCTTCCCGAACCTTTCCAGGCTGGCTCCGACGTGTCAAAAGCGAGGGGAGGCACATCCTGAACCTTGCCCGCCGCCATATGGCGGAGCTGCCTAACAGCTAATCGAACATCCTCGCTGCACTCAGCTTCCATCAGGCGAAGGGCGGGCGAGGCTCCTGGGTTTTCGTAATCCGCCCTTCCGAGTAAAAGCTTCTCATCGCCCGCCTCTAGCTCGTCCCAGAGGCCCGGCTGATCACTGAGGGCCAGCAACGTCGTGTAGATGACCCAATGTGAGAAGTTGTCCGCGCTCGGTCCAAAAAGTTTGTCATCGCGACCAGGATGCTGGTAGTTGGGATGTCCAAGCTCATGACTGGACATGCCGTGAAGTGAGGGTATGTACATGCCGTCGTAGTCGACGAGCCTGATCTCGCCGCCCGGTCCAATGAAGACGTTACCGTGCTGCAAGTCCCCATGAGCAATACCCGACGTTACGAGACACGCCGCCATCGCTTTCCACTTGTCCGCAAGCTTCCTTATGGCAGCGGGATTCTTCAAACTCTCTTGAAGAAAGCGATCCAGAAGCCGGCCCTCCACCCAATCCATCTTCAGAATGGGGAAGAACTGGCCACGAATCCGAATACCATGATGAAGATGGTGGAAGCCAACCATGTAGGGAAGCGGCTTCATCTCCAAATGCCGGCTAATCGCTGCGTACCTCTGCCTGGCATCAGCCACATCCCGAAAGAAACAGCGGACAGCGACATCCTGTTTGCCTTTGGTAAGCCGATAAACGCTCGCAAAATTGCCGGTAACGGGCCGAGGCAAGCCTAGCCGCGTCATCTCCGGTTGGGCCGTCCGCAGGTCTTGATCGGTGAAGCTGGACCCCGGAGTCTGAATCGCCTCGTTGTAGTCCTGAGGGGTTGGCCAGCCGGTAAGAGTAGTCACGAGACCTCTATCGAAATGACCGCGACGTCGTCGTTTCTTAGCTCGCCACGAGCCCGTAAGTCGTCCACAAAGGCCGGGAATCTCGGGGTTTCGACCGTGGCATCATCCATCGACGCGTAGAGATCCACCCATGGCTTGGCATTATTTTCGACCGAATGGAGAAACCAACACGCGACCGCATCAGTCATCAGAAAGAAGGCATCTCCAGGCGACCAGTGGCCAGAGCATTTCTGGAGAACCGGCTCGGAACGTGAGTTTTGGTCATGGAGACTTGAAATGAGACGTGGCCTGTTATTGAACTGCTGCGAGCGATTGAGAGGTAATGCGCGAAGAAGCGATCCGCTGCGGATTTGAAACAGACAGCTATCTCCAACCACCTTGACATCCCAACGCCGTGTGCTGCGGATGGTCAGGCCGAGGAGAGACGAGTATGCTCCGAGCCGCCTCTTCTCCTCGGCGTACCACGGGAGTGTGTGGCTACCGGTTCTCGCGGCCCAACGACGCCGCGACGAGCGTAGGGGGTCGTCCTTGAAAGGGCGGTCCAGACGACCCCGAGCGTAGGCCAGCACCAGCTCCCGGGCCCAAAGATCGGCGAAGGAGGTTTCGGTGGCGCCGTCTGCCACCGCGGCACGGAAGTATCTAGCCTCAACCTCGCGGTCATCGACGGGATAACAGGCATCTTCGATTTCGGATGGCAGATTCCCGGCCTTTTGGACGGCGCGAGTCTTGACCTTGATATTCATTGACGTGGGTCGAAGAGCTCTAGCGGAGAGTTTCGCAGACGAACGGAAAAGATGCCCTTGAGGATGTTCTACTCTAGCGCCGTTCGATCGGTTCGGAGCACCTAATCACGCCGTAGTCGCTATCTTGTCCCTATCTGAGGTTGCTGGGTCTTGTACCAATATCAAGGAAGCGAATCACCGAAACAATATCGGCGTTGAAGACAAAGCCCCTGGAGCCATCCGAAACGGTCAGGCCTTCCTCTCGCGCCAACGCTTGCATATAGGGCGGCAGTAGGCTCGAGGTGTTGAAGAGCAGCTCCGAATACTTGTCCGGGAGTCCGGTCGTGCTGTCTGGGAATTGAATCGGAGCCGACCGACTGGACGAGAGATGCAAATTGAAAAGCAGAACTTCTCCATCGTCTGTGGCCTTGCCTCGCAGCTCGCCTGCCTTACCCGTGGGATCCCCATCTGTGGATTCACCATCTGTAATGTTGATGACGATCGGAGGAAAGCCGGACGAGTGCTGGTCGATCCAGCCCTGAACGGTCTCGGCTGCACGTGTCAGAGCCTGACACATGGGGGTGCCACCTTTAGCGATTGGATCAAACCAGACGGGAAACTTGATCGTCTCTTCGACCAGACCACCCGCGCCGTCATCTACCTTTCTGCCCCGCTCTTCAATCCGAGCTGGATTATCGGCTATTTCCGAGATTGGAACGAGATCCTTTCCCGCGAGGGAGCCTGCAAATGCCGGCCCCACCGCAGAGCCGTAGCCCAACACCCCAACCGAGTAGTAATCCCGAACGCCTTCCGACTTTGCGCACTTGATCACCAGATTCTGTAGAAGGCGATTAATAGCGTCAGCTACTCCCTCCGCCTTGCTCTTCCCGGGCTCACCTCCAAACCCATCGTCCATCGAACCCGACTGATCAATAAGGAAAAGAAACATGGATGGGGTTGAACGGCTGATTTCAGCTTGATAGGGCATTGGTCTCGCTCCGATCAGAATTATTGGGCCAGCCTCACAGATGTGGTTGCGAGAACCGCTTGTACCGGTGTAGTTCGAAAGCGTCTCTCAACATTATTAAACTCCGGTTCAATCTTGGCTGTGACCTACATCACATCGGGGCAGCATGGAAACCTGTCGAGCACCGTGAAGAAAGGCCACGTCTCAGAAGTCGTGCCAGAGTTAGGGAAGCCCCAAGCTAGAATTTGTTGGTACTTCTCATCGGTACGACGATGTAGATCTAAGCGGCCCAAGAGCACATCGGAGGACAACCAATGATTACTGGACACTTTCCAGAGGTCTTCATTCTCATCATCTTGATAGGAATAGTGTTCCTGGTTGTGCGCGCCCTTTGGAGAATCGGATCCAAGTAGGGCTTTGCAAACGACGGGAAGTAACATCGTCTGCACCCACCCTATTTCCCGCTTTCTAAGTCCGCTCTCCTCTTGGGAAGTTTCCGTTAAGCGTGCCCCTCGCAGACCGAGCGTGTAGCGCCGACAGATAAGCACTAAACGGCGCGGGTATAGCCTGAAGAGGTGATGCTGTCAAACGCCTAGCGCTCGTACGTTTGAAGCTGCAGGTGTTATCGACAACGCCCTGAACCTCGCCCGTCGCTTCCCTCCCCTTGAAGCGACGGGTTTCCTTTTCCCTGGCATCCGATTTCCGGGATCACTCAAGCCAAGATGGCTCATCCGGTTAGGTGTTTCGCTTACCCGCAGCCGTTGGCACGGGCCGAAGGATCATACCCTCTATCACGATGCGATCGCCTGAGGCGACTCTGTATCCTTGGGCAACCAACTCATCGCTATCGTTCAGATCCAGCACAAAATTCACCGCCCAACGACTGATTCGGGGAACAAGGTCATCCAGCGGAAATAGCCCGCGCCCCCGCTCCCAAACAAACCCCACATGGCCTCCGGCAGCTGTTGTGGCCTGACCCACGACCCAACCAGAAGTATTAACCGCTGTCGCCTGGCTGGAGTAATACTTTCCGAGAGAAGGAAGGAGTCGAGCACGAGTGAGGCCCACGTGGCTCCCATGGATGAGGACGCGCCAAAGCGCTGCCCTGGACCTTCTTTTGCTTCCTATCTGCCCCGCCACGAGCAACCTACGTCCACCGGTAACGTGAACGACTGAGACGGCGTGTGCACTGCCGTACGCTGGTTCACCTCTCTTCACGGGAAGGAGATGTCTCCGACCGTTGATCCAGATCAAGGGATAGCTGGAGCCGCCCCGAATTTCCGTACCGACGGCGTCCCCAAATGGATCTGTTGAGTAGACCTCCGGAGTGGTGAAACGTGCCCCGGCGTACAGTGCGAGTGGAGCGTAGGCGCCGCCGCGACGCAGCCAGACGATTCCAACGTTGGGCTGACGATTTGCACGGTTGGATGCCCATCCTGACATGTCGCCATGGGCGTCGACGCTGAGTACTTCATCACTTGTGGCGTGGAGTATCCCCGGAGGCAACAAGCGCCAACTTGGCTTGGTCGCCGAATTGATGGCATAGGCAAGCGTCCTTCCGTCGACCTCCATGGTAGAGACGGCGATTGTATTCAAATTAGAGATTCCAGCGACGCCGTCGGATGCCAAGCGCGGGCCGTCAATAATTCGGAGCTTAGTTCCGGGTTTGAAGGTGAAAGGCCTCTCGATGGTCCCGGCTGCCGTTACGGACGGTCGAACTCCCGTAATCGTGTCGTGATCGCTGATGCCGAGGGGCTTCAACAATGGTCCAAGCGGTAGGACAGAATATCGGGTGGGCAAAGGGCGAGGTATGGGGATTGCAGGCGCCAGATCGAGCCAGGTCACATTGTCGTAGTAGTAGTACCCGCCGTCGAAGGATGGGTCACCGTAGCTTTCACGCCAGTCCGAGACCCTGATGTAGTCCCGACCTGACGCCAGACCGTTCTCCTCCATTAGGTTGACTCTTCCGTTGCCGGAGACGGAGACATCCACGGACGTGACAACGGCCGTGTGGCCCTCAGGAAGGGAGCCCGACCCGCCGGAAAGGCTTACGATGTCACCCACTGCGGGCAGGTTTCCTACACGAGGAGCACTGTCGGGTATCCCCAGCTGGCGATGCCCGAAGGAGACAAAGTCCCTCCCGTACGGCACGTTGTTAACAAATTTGCGGTAGTGCACCCACAGGAACCGCTCGCTGAGCTCAACACACTGGAACCCAACACTGTCGAAGGGATCCGCATCTCCCGTTGCAGGACCACAGGCGTAAACGCCGTCAAAGTAGGCACCAAGCCGGTAGCCCCCGTAAGCAGCGCACCACTTGGGACCGGCCCCCTCTCCCGAAACGAGGTCCTCTTTGAGTCGGTTCTCCTGCTGAATCGTTGCGGTGACCGACGCCCTCGATCCGTCCTGACCGACCGAGGCAACGCCAGGCTGGGCAGCCGTGGCGACTACTCCAGTCCCCAGCCTGCCTCGAGCGTTGGCGAATCCGGAACCGAAGAAGGACGACAATATGATCGACAGAAGGCCGACGACGATTGGCGATCGGCTGGCATGCATAGATCCCCCAAATAGGTGCAGTCCAGAACCAGAGTGACCGGTTCCAACGACGCGACAGACGTCTCGATCGGTCTTACTGAGTCAGCGGCCGCAGCTAGCACGCAACTTCCAGCCTATTTCAGTCGCATAAGGTTTTCATTTGAAGAGGATGACAGCTCAGATCGACATGGAATGAATATGCCTGGGTCAGAGCACGAAGGGCACAGGCTGGAATCCGATGAGATTTATACGCAGGATTTCGGAATATCGACTCGATAAACCGCATTCTGCTTGCTATCCGCCACTGCTACAGCGCCTGAATTGATGGTCGCAAGGCCCTGCGGCTGAGCGAAACGACCGGTGAGGCGTCTCAGTCGCGGACGGATCTCCCACAGCGAACCATCACTCAACGTAACTGCGAGCAGGCGCCCATCAACAACGGTTACGTCGTCAGGAGTTGGTACGGTCGCTAGCCGGGTCCTCTGCCCATTCTTGATCGCCCAAATCGCATTGGCATCCTCGTCGGCGACTGCCAGTCCCCCGTTATAGGAGACGGCATCAGTAGGACGCGTCATTCCGGACGCGATTCGGGTGAGTTTGTTCTTTTGGAGTTTGAGGATTGTGCCGTAGGGACTATCGGGAATGATAATGGCGCCGTGAACAAGACCGATGCCATCAACACCTTCTTGCCCTGTCCCGTTCGCAAGGGAAAGTAGAGTGCTGCGAGTATGTTTTCGAAGATTGAAGTTATCAATGCGATTCAATCCCTGTTCAACCACCACCAGGTGGCCCTTCGAGGGAGATACCATGCCCTCCGGCACATTCAGATTTCGGAGCATAATCGACTTTCGACGTCCATTGATCGAGGCCACGACGCCCGCCTTGATGTCTCCAAAGATAATGCGGCCCCTGTAAATCAGAAGGTCATCAGGTGCGCCGTACCCATGGCTTAGGAAAGTGACGTGCACCTTGCAGCCGGCACTCGCACGTTCAGATGAGGCATGGACTGATGACGTGCCTTGAGCGGGAGAGATCCCAGCCATCGCCAAGAGTGAAAGACCACCGACGATGAGGAATGCGCGGCGATAGTTGACGATACTGTCGAGGGCTGGGAATGCTCTTCTACCCATTCGGCTGTATCTTCCAGACGATTCCAGTACCCCAATCCGCCACAAGCAGGCCACCCTTAGGAGAAACCGCCACGGCAATCGGATGGGAGAATCCCGTCGCGAATGTTGACACCTGAGCACCCGACTTTGTGAAATGCACATCCTTCACAATATGTCCGGTCCCCAGGTTGTTGACGCTATCGCCCCACTCGGCAACGAAGCCATCGCCATGGTAGCGTTTTGAAAACTTCTTTCCCCCATAGAAGACCAACCCGTCAGCGGAGGCATGCGGCTCGAATAGGGCTACGGGAGCAATGGTGCCCTTACAATGACTGCCCTTGTCGACTCCCCAGCAATTCGGCCAGCCGTACCATCCCCCTTGAACGACGCGATTTAGCTCATCTGGTACCGAATCACCGAAGTCGTCCCGACCGTTATCCGTTGCATAGAGGTGCCCGGACTTGAAGGCCAGACCAAATGGATTACGGAGGCCGTGGGCGAAGATTTGTGCGTGCGTGCCGTCGGGGTGGAAGCGCATGATGGTGGCGCTTCGTGGGTCGCTCTCGCGGCAGGCGTTACAGGTCGAGCCAACACCGAGGTACATCCACCCATCGTGGAAAGCGATGGAGTCATTCTGATGCTTTCCCGTGGGCAGCCCGCTCACAATCATCCGGCTCGTAAACGTCGAGCGGCTCTTGGAAGGTGAGAGGAGCGATACATGCCCGGTCCAGGAAACGTACAAGCGATGACTGTGCCAAGCCAACCCAAGCGGAATGGCGAATCCCGAGGCTACAATGTGCACCCCGCTCCGGCCCTCAACACTAATCACGCCATTCTGTTGAGCTACATAAAGGCGCTTGTCAGGTCCGATTGCCATGGCTGTCGGTTCATTGAAACCGCTCGCGAAGACGCTCAAGTGGAACCCGGACCGTACAGAAGGCGACTGAGCCCCCACGGAGTAAGAGCTGACCATCACCGCCATGGTGACGAGAAGAATAGTACTTAGGATCGGTCGTATCAAATGCATATACCTCGCAGCTTGTTTCAAGTCTACGCGCCTTAAATGACAGTGACATTGCAACAAGCTGACAAGCCTCTCGGGCTCTGCTCTCTTGCAACCAGGCGTAGGTCGATGGCCGTAGGAGGAGATATGGATTGCTAACCCCATCACTTTCGACTACTCACTCGAACCTGACGGCCACCTCGGCCTTGGAGAGCCCGAGGCTCAATCATGAGTTCGTCATGTGCGGTAAGCATGCTGAGAGTAGAAAGGAATTTGGAAGCCCAAAACATCGTGACAGACTCAATCACTCAAGCAGCAATTTCCCGACAGCTTGGTCATGAAGCGCGTCTCGCAGTCGTAGCGGCCCATTGGAATGTTCGTGGTGCTTTTCGCTAGGGAGCCCGATCCTGAGGAAAGCCTGCTCCGGGCGGGCGAGCTGACCATCGATCCGAGCTCCCGGCTAGTCAGTCGGGGCGGAAGTGTAGTCACGCTTGCGCCACGAGAGTTCGAGCTCCTCGAATACCTCATGCGTCACGCAGGGGAAGCTCTGAGCCGCACGTTATTGTTGGAGTCCGTTTGGCAATCGCAGTTCGACCTACCTTCAAACACTGTCGACGTTACCATCGCTCGCCTACGTCGAGCGATCCAAGAGGGTGGCGGCGACGAGCTAATAGAAACGGTTAGGGGTGTGGGTTATCGCCTGAAGGCAGAGTGAGAGGAGCGCATCAATCTGTGGAGGTTCTGCTCGTTACGGGCTCACCTCACAGTCGGTGCAGCCCTATAGCGCTCGCTCAGGTCTCTTCTGGAACCATTTCAGATAGGCGACCGGAAGGACACCTGCCGAGTTAACGACAATAATCGCCAGCAGCCACAGATACTGCCGGTTCCGCACGGCCCTCCATCCAGCGACTGCCTTAAGAGCCGCCTCCAGGATCATGAAGGGAATCAGAGAGGGTGGGATTCGGCGAAATGCGCCAAGCAGCTTGGACATCGTGCAACCTTCTGGTTTCTGTTGTCGTGTTGGGCCTAGGAGACTTCGTTCATCAATCAAGCGGGCAACTGTAGACCTTACCAAGCCAGGCTCGGATGGGTACCGTGTTGGTCGGCATTTGCTCGTCCCATGATAGTTGGCACGTGACCTTCTGCCACCGCCGGACCACCTTGCTTGCGCTGGTCGTCCGGATTTAACGTCCGGGGCATGCTCCCTGCAACTAGCGCCAAGGCCACAGAGGATGAAGAGCCACCGGCGCCTAGTTTCGGCAGCCGCATTCGGCTGTTCTTCTCGGTCAGACATGGCGGCTACCGTAGGTAAGAGATTAGCCGGCTCGCAGGGAGCTTTTGTCGAGTAGTTCCGAGCCAAGCCGGCTTTCCACGAACAGCGATTCAGCCGTCGACTATAGGAGAACTGATGGAGTCACCGCCGCCGTTAGACAGAGCGATCCACCTGGAGCGAAAGCAGATGGTGGGCCGCACGTTCCTGCTGGGCAATGAGGGTGGGTTTGTGCTTTTGCTGCCCGTAGAGCTCAATACTCTCGAACGCAATTTACTTCCGATGAAGTGGTTTGGTGCCTCAGAATTCGGTCGCAAGTATCTTGAGGCTAATCGCGTGTGGATGGTGCGCGACGGGGAGACGACTCTGCTGAACCGCTCGAATCAGGTCGCTTGCGACCAGGACTTGGACGAGGTCGTCAGACGCTTCGAGGTGGACGGCGTCGAAGTGAGGCAGCGGTTCTTCGTACCGAACCGCTTGGCCTCAATCGTAATGACTCTGGAAGCAGATCGTCCTGCATCTTTTGTTATCGAGCCACAGTTCGACATGCGCCAGTATGCGTCCTTCAGCACCGTGTTCGACGGCTACCGGATCCAGCAGCATATGGACGGTGGAGATAAGGTGCTGTCGGTCACGAATCGGATATCGGCTCCAAACGAACATGCGGCTGAGATGACGTTCGCCTGCACAATTCGCAACGCTAGCGGTCCTCTGGAAATCGAGCTCCTCCCGGAGGACAAGCGCCTTGTCAAGCACGTTTACCTGAAGGATGAGCACCGAGAGAAGCTCATCCACAAGGCTTATATGGAGATCCACGAGCTGTCTCCGGATGAGGCTCCCATCTGGGATATGTATCAGAACACGGTCTACGTTCCGGTTCATCTAAAGGCCGAGGCTCCTGTCACGCTGGTTCACTCCTTCCATGAAAAACAAGATGAAGCCGAACGAGTCGGGCGAAGCGTGTCCAAAAATGTCAGTGAGCTCTTCAGACAGAACGAGGAAGAGGCAATTGAGCGTGTTGGCCAGGGGCTCCTTCAGACGGGTGATCGCAGAACGGATCTCGCGTACAACCAGATCTTGAGCCGGTTCAATGGAACTCTTGTGGCGAGGGACATCAATGTTCAGGCGGGAGAGCACAAAGCCCAGCATCTGTCCGCGATCTTCGCCGGCGATAAGTACTTTCTCGATCCATGGAAGCGCGATGAGAATATTTCGCTGGAAGCACTGTTGCTGACCAACGACTTTGAGACGATGCGGGCTATCCTCGACAACACCTGGCAGCATCAAGATCCAAAGACGGGTAGACTTCCGCAAATCATCCAGCTCGGCCAGCCGCTCGTCTACTTTTGCAGCGACGGCACGCCGTGGGCCTTGCACCGTCTATGGCAATACACCGCCGTCAGCGGGGACACGACCCTGCTCGACGAGAAGTATCCCATGATCGAGCACTACTTCGGCGCAAGCGTGGAGAGGACTGAACGTGGACTGCTTCCCTCGGGAGCCGTCATTGATCGTAATTTCCTTTGGGAGACCTGGCAGGACACTCAATTCACGCCAAGGGACGGCTTCCCGATCGAGATTGAAATGCTCTGGCTCACGGCGATCCGTGAGTATCTTCCCACGATCCGGGAGCGTAACGCCGATCTCGCAGATCGCCTTGAAGAGACCCTCCAGATGGGCATGAAGACCTTCGAGCTCTTCCAGTTGGATAACGGTTATTTGGCGGACAGCATTGACTACAACTGGCAACCTCGGCGCCTTCTAACGCCGAATCCCTACTTGGCCTTCATGCTCGACTTCCCAATCCCTCTCGATTTCGCTCTAAGGATGATACGGCTGGGGCGGGAACAGCTGGCCGGACGGGTAGGCGTGAAATCGCTCGCCTCTTGTGATTGGTGGAAGGTTCTTAGCCACCAATTTCTGGCCAATCCTAAGAACATTCAGGGATCAAACATGGCCAGCGTAGGAATCTATAACTACCATCGAGGTATTGAATGGCTCTGGCTGAACCAGTTTCTCCTCGCAGGGGAGCTCATGCTGGGGGATACCGACGTGGGTTACCGGACTTACGTCAATGGTCTGGTTCGCGAGGCTCTCGAAAAGAGCGGTATGGCCGGTCTCGACGAGCTTCATGATCTTCATGGACCGCTGGGCGCCGATTTTCAGGCTTGGAGCATGGCAGGCTTTATCTCCTGCCTCCATCAATTCAGTGGAATCGACGTCGACGCCGCCAGCCGAACCGTCTCCGTCCGGCCGTCAATTCCTAAGGTCTGGCCCGAAGTCGTCTGTCGAAGGCGGGTCGACAATTGCTGGTTCGAGATCAGGGCCCGTGGCGATGGTAAGCAACAGTCGATCGACATTGCCGCTGCAGAAGGGGCGCCTTCCGGCTACCGCTTAGAAGTTGGGGCTCGCGTACCGAAGGACATGGTGGCTTCAGCGATTCGCATCAATGGGAGTCCTTTGGGAAGAGACAGCTGGGAGATCAAGAGGATACTGGGCTCCAGTAGCCACCTTGAGGTCTGGACCCAACTGGCGTTTCCCGAACGGACAGCGATCGAATTTGACTTCTGCGATTCCTAGGATTGGTTCACTGCCGCCGAGTGGTTCTTCCCACGTGGACGTAGCCCTGAATCTCATCCCCTCCAAAGCCGTATCACGTTGATATACTCGGGGAATATGGAGAACAGGAGCGGATGAGTTCGTCGATCCTTGACGTGATTCGACGAAAACGGGACGGTCAGGTGCTCACGGAAGTCGAGATCGTCCGCTGTGTCGAAGCCATCACCAACGGCGAAGCTCCAGACCATCAGATCGGTGCTCTTCTGATGGCTATCTATCTGCGGGGGCTTACGCCGCTTGAGACCGAGTCTTTGACCAAGGCCATGGTCAACTCAGGGGAAACGGTCGACTTGAGTTCCGTCAAGGGCTTCAAGGCCGACAAGCACTCCACGGGTGGAGTTGGCGACAAGGTGACTCTGGTGCTCGGTCCACTCGTTGCGGCTGCCGGTGTGAAATTCCCCAAACTTTCGGGACGGGGACTGGCTCACACTGGAGGAACGCTCGATAAGCTCGAGTCCATTCCGGGCATGCGAGTTGACCTGACGCTGGGTGAGCTTATCGACCAGGTGAGCCGCATTGGTATCGCCATTACGGGTCAGACATCAGAGCTCGTGCCAGCGGATGGAATCATCTACGGACTTCGTGATCAGACAGCCACAGTGGATTCGATTCCTTTGATCGCCAGCTCTGTCATGAGTAAGAAGATCGCGGCAGGAGCGGATGGGATCGTGCTTGACGTGAAGTGCGGTGCCGGCGCGTTCATGAAGAGCAGGGAGCCGGCTATGGAGCTGGCCACTCAGATGGTCCGTCTGGGACAAGCGGCCGGCAAGAAGACTGTAGCGCTCATAACCGCCATGGATTCGCCGCTTGGATTCGCCGTAGGGAACGCACTTGAGGTGGCAGAAGCGATTGAAACCCTCGAAGGCCGAGGACCACTGGACCTAGAGGAAGAGGTTCTCACGATCGGCTCTTACATCATGGAGATGGCCGGGATCGCCAGCAAGGAGGAAGCCAGACCGTTGCTGCACGAGAAACTGCGAGATGGATCGGCATCCGAAAAGTTGAAGGAAATGGTTCGGGCTCAGGGGGGCGATTGCTCAGTGATCGACGATCCCAGCCGCCTGCCTCAGGCAGAACGAATCATCCCTGTTTCAAGCCTCGCCTCTGGCTTCGTGCAGTCGGTCGATGCCCTGGAGATAGGCGCAGTAGCGATGGCCCTGGGAGCTGGCAGGCAGGCAAAGAACGATCCAGTCTCCGCGTCTGCAGGGGTCCTTCTTCGAGTCACCGCCGATCCCTCATCGCCTTTGGTCGAAGCCGGCGATGCCCTCGCGGAGCTCCACGTTCCACCGGCCCATGAGACCAGCCGGCCGATTCCTCCGATAGAAGAGCTGCAAGACCGAGTCAGAAATGCGTATCAACTTGGCCCCGAACCCGCCAGCAGGCGAGAATCGGTGCTTGGAATTGTGAATTAGGAGAGATGCTGTGACCGCAAACGCCCCCGTTACTTCGCCGATCGAGAGTCAGAAGGATGTGATCGATATCGTCAACCGCATGCCTAAGGCGGAGCTCCACGTTCATCTCGATGGCTGTCTTAGGCTCAACACGATCATTGAGTTAGCTGCGCAGCAAGGAATTGATTTGCCTGTGCCGACGGAGGACCTGGCCGAAGCATGTGTGGTGCCGGAAGACTGCCCGAGCCTGACCGAGTACCTCGATCGGTTTGTCATCCCTCTCATGGTCCTGCAACGACCCGAGGCTGTGGAGCGGGCAGTGTACGAGCTCTGCGAGGATGCACGCCGCGAGAACGTGCGTTACATCGAGCCGCGATTCGCTCCAAGTCTGCTTAATAAGAACGGCATGAGCTTTGACGAGGCTATCGCAGCCTCAGCTCGAGGATGGAGAGCCGGGGCGAAGGACTTTGGCCTGGAGGGAGGGATAATTCTCTGCGCCATGCGTCACAGGCCACCAGAGCAGAACCTCGAGGTTGCGAAAGCCGGCGAGCGCTATCTGGGAGAGGGAGTTGTGGGTTTCGACATTGCCGGAGACGAGGCGCCCTTTCCCCTTCTCGAGCATCAGGCATCCCTTCTCTACGCGAAGAGCGCGGGCTATGGCGTCACGGCACACGCCGGCGAAGGTGCAGGGCCCCAAGGCGTCCGGGAGGCCGTGGAGGTCATTGGAGTCAGCCGGATAGGCCACGGAACGCGATCGCGCGAGGATCCCACCCTTCTACCCGTCTTACGGGACCGGCACATCTCTCTCGATATGTGCCCTTACAGTAACCTGCAAACCAAGTCTGTTTCGAGTCTTGAGGCCCATCCGATTCGTTTCTACTTCGATTACTCGATTCCCGTGACCGTCAACACGGACAGCCGCACATGTTCGAACACGACGGTATCACAGGAGATGGTACGCATCCATCAGGCACTCGACTTTTCCGTGCAGGAGCTTTGGAAAATGACGTCGACAGCGCTTGATGTGGGGTTTGCGCCTGAGGCCGGCCGGAATCGACTTCGCAGCGAATTCCAGGCTGAAATGCGAGAGCTCTATCCCGCCGCCATCGAGGATTTCCCCGCCTAGCAGCCGCTTCTCCGATATGCCGGCACGGCGGGAGCTTCCGGCAGGCACCGAGGCCGGGATCACCGAGCGAGGTGTATGGGGGAATTATTGCCTGAAACAGTGGCGGCTAATAACTAGACTATCAACCTAGTCTTTCCATTTATCAATTAGCACTTTACAAATTAGAAGTTGTGTGCCATACTAACTTCATGGAGAACCGAACGGATCCCTCGCTTCCCAAGAGCTGCCCTGCCTGTGGAGGCGCTCTGGAAATCACCCGCCTTCAGTGCTCGGATTGTGGAACGGAAGTTTCGGGGCATTTCCCTGGACGCCGTCTCATCAATGTCCCAGAGCCTTACGCTTCGGTTCTCGAAATGTTCCTCAAAGCGCGGGGAAACGTCAAGGAGATGGAAAGGCTTCTCGGGCTCTCTTATCCCACAGTGCGAGCCAGGCTCGAGGAGGCCTTCGCCGCCGTCGGCCTGGGTCGGGAAGAAAGCCGCCTCGCCGTCGAGGATGTTCATAGCCAGCAGAAGGAAATCATTCGACAGCTGCATGAAGGCGAGATCGCAGCGACAGAAGCAGCGCAACAGCTACGAGAACTTCAAAGGGGAAAACCATCATGAGCAGCGAAGAGCGGGACATTATTCTGCAGATGCTGGCCGAGGGCAAGGTTTCACCGAGCGAGGCGGGTGACTTATTGGATGCATTGGAGATCAAGGGATCGGCTCAACCCGCGTTTTCTACAGGCTTAGAGCAGACAAAGCAGGGTGGCCGTGTCGATCCGTCGCTGGCCGGACGAGGCTTACTCATCCACGTTCGGGACGGGGAGGAAACTCGGACAAAGGTGCACATTCCTCTGGGATTGGCACTCACGGCGGGGAAGTTCATTCCCAAGCGCGCTCAAGAAGCGCTGCAGGAGTACGGCCTGGACCTGGGGCAGATTCTGGAGACGATCGCCAAAGGCGATCAGCGGGGAGAAATCGTTGACGTGCGAGACGGAGAAACACGAGTCGAGATCGCCGTCATTTAGTCAGACTGCGGTCGGAGATCTGCAGTCGTCGCCTCTCCCAACGTTGTAGCGTAGAGAGCGTCCCAAGTTCGCGATCCCACAAAAGGTGGGGAAATGACATCAGGACTGGATGGCGACTTCCGGTACAACACGCCATACGCGTAGGCATCTTCACCTACGGCATGGAGCGGCACCTTACCGGCATCGGTCGGTACGCGCGTTCGCTAACCTACGCCCTCCAGAGCGCCGACCAAACTCTCGAGATTTGGCTTCTGAACCCGTACCCGAGATCACCACTCTCTTGGTATGACGATTTCTTCGTCTGCCCACTGCCTGCTTTACGGCGACTACCGGCCGTGTTGACACTTGGCCCGCTCTTACTCACCCAAGCGGCCCGACGTTTAGGGCTCGACATCCTCCACGATCCGTGCGGTATCGCTCCATTCCTGGCGCCCCGATTGGGCGTGAAGCGCGTCGTGACAGTGCATGACGCAATTCCGCTGGTCATGCCCAAGACTCACCGCCTGGCGACTCGCATGGTGTTTAGGACCAACATACCGGCCGCCCGTTGGACAGCGGATGCGATACTCACCTGCAGCGAGAGTGCCCGCCGCGATCTCATCCGCCACGCTCGACTTCCTGTGGGACTAGTAAAGCGCATCTATCCAGGATGCGAATATTCCACCGCGATGCCGAGTAATTCCCGACCGGCCGAGGACAAAGCTTGTTTGGACAGGCTGGGTGTCCAAACGCCATACCTGCTGTATGTCGGTACGTTGAATGCTCGAAAAAATCTGATCCGCGTGCTGAGTGCTTTTGAGGAGGTCTTGAAACGGCATCCGCATGTTCAGCTGGTCGTCGTGGGACCTTCCACCTGGGATACTTCCGAGTCAAAGCGAGTCGCATCGCGACTGAATGGAGCTGTGCGGCTGACAGGCTTCGTCAGTGACCACGATCTTCATCAGCTCTATTCAGGCGCAGTGGCTCTCGTTTACCCCTCACTGTACGAGGGGTTCGGATTTCCGATCCTCGAAGCCATGTCGCGCGGTACCCCCGTGATCACGTCAAACACCTCGTCGATGGTGGAAGTAGCCGGTGGCGCCGCTTTGCTTGTAAACCCATTCTCGGTCGAGGGACTGGCGGGAGCGATGCAACAAATGATCGAGGATCCCTCCCTCAGGACTAAGCTTGCTAAACAGGGACGATCACGAGCGGGAAACTTCGGGTGGAACATGACAGCCATCAAGACGTTGGAGGTCTACCGTCAATTACTGAGCGTCGGTTGATCCTGGTAGACGCCACGCCGATGCAGTCGGACCACCGGGTCAGAGGCGTTGGTGAGTATGTGCGGAATCTCTGCACTCATCTGGCAAGACTGGATCCGGATGGAGTGCGCTTTCTAGCTGCCCGCAAACCATCCGAGCTGTTGCCCGATTCTGTGCTCGAGAACTCCTTCAGAGCACGTCGTGGACACCGACCCGCCCAAGGGTATTGGCTGTACAACGAGTACTTTCTTCGCTACGCTTTGCGGCGAGAGGCACCAAAAGTCTTTCATGCAACCGACTTTAACGGTGTGGTTAGGTCCGCCCGAGTCTGCACTGTGGCAACCTTACACGACCTCACGCCCCTTAGGACCAAGTCGGACGACGTGAGCCTCTCGACTCTGGCAAGTAAGGTTCGTTGGCACATCTACTTTCACTCCAAGATCAAGCGTGCCCATCACGTGATTGCCATCAGCGAGTACACGAGACGCGAGGCAATGAGAATCCTTGGCATTCCGGGTGAGAGAATCACCACAATTCCTCTTGGCGTCGACACCAATCGCTTCCATCCGGCACCCCCTCCAACCGGCAAGCCCTACTTTCTCTTTCTTGGAGGCAGACAACCCCAAAAGAATCTGGATCGCATCCTCCAAGCCTTCGCCAAATCACGACAGACCGAGGCTGAGCTGAGAGTGGCGGGGAGCTGGAGCCAGGTCGACCAAGACTGGCTCGACGCGCGATGCGCGGGGCTAGGGATCAGTGGAAAGGTTCACCAAGTGGGGTTTGTGGGAGCGGAAGTTCTCCCTTCTGTATATGCAGGTGCACTGGCGTTGCTAATGCCTTCCCTTGACGAAGGCTTCGGCCTACCAGTCCTCGAGTCCATGGCTTCAGGAACCGCGGTGATCACATCTAATAGAAGCGTTTTGCCGGAAGTCGCAGGCGATGCCGCGATGCTGGTAGATCCTACAGATGTGGACGCGTTAGCCAGTTCGATGCGGCGCATCGTGGAGGAGCCGGATCTTCGAAGCACTCTCGTTCGAGAAGGCATGAACCGCGCGCGGAACTTTACCTGGGAGCTTACTGCCCGGCGTACACTCGAGGTCTATGAGTTCCTGCGGTCTTAGGCGTGTCCGTGGCAGCCGCAGGATCCTCCGCAGCAGCCGCCGCTCGATTCTGAGGCAGACATAGGGATCGCTCCCTTGGTTCCAATGAATGCTACGCGGGAGATTGAACGACGAACATTGGAGCTGGAACAGTCACCGCATGATGCGGATTGACCGTCCTCAGGTCGAGATACTCGCATCTCAAAGTGCGCGTTGCAGTCTTGACAAACGTATTCATATACTGGCATGCATGGACCTCCGCCAGCGCTTTGAAGGAGCGCGGAAAACTAGTAAGCGTATGGGCGGCATCTTCCGCCGTTCATGGGGGAGAGTTGGTTCAACTCTCTCCACTCACTTCAGACTACCCGACCTCAAGCTGCGCTCTCGAATTCGTCGGGGGCCGGGGCGTCTTACGCTTCCGGAGCCTTCGCCCCCGGATCCCGCCATCCTTCTGGAAGGTACGCAACGCCGGATGGCTGCCATTGAAGCAACTCTTGGCTGGCGCTTCAACGACCGCAGCCTGCTCCGAGACGCTCTAACGCATCGCTCGTATCTGAACGAGACGAGAGACGATCGACCTTCAAACGAACGGCTCGAGTTTTTAGGCGATTCCGTCCTCGGCCTGATCGTAACCGACTATCTCTACCATCGCTTTCCTGACCTGACCGAAGGCGAGCTTACCAATCTTCGATCGGCACTGGTGCGGACGGAGGCGCTGGCAAGGTTCGCCAGAGAGATGAACCTGGGAACGAGCCTCTTCGTTGGGAAGGGTGAGGAACAGAGTCGTGGTAGACAGAGACCTGCCGGTCTTGCTTGTGCCTTTGAGGCGCTGCTTGGCGCCATCTATTTGGATAGAGGATATGAGGTAGCTCGAGTTTTCGCCCTCAGTTTTGCCGTTCCTGCTCTCGATGACGTCTTCGAGCTGCAGCTGCATCGAAACGGGAAATCAATGCTGCAAGAGCTCGTGCAGGCGAATCGTCAGCAAACGCCCTCGTACCACGTAGTGAGGGAGATAGGTCCTGACCACGACAAATCGTTCACTGTAGAAGTGCGAATTGGGAGTGAGGTGCTGGGAAAGGGAGTGGCTTCAAACAAACGCACCGCTGAGCAGCTCGCTGCTCAAGATGCACTTGAAGACCTCCAGCATGAGCCCTCAACTTCCCGGCCGAAGGAGTCGCCCTCCGAGCTGCGACAGTTGTAGGGCAGGCGGTCAATGCTCCGGGATACGCCTCTCGGTACTACTCGCATGGTGAATCGGGCCGAACGCTGACTTCCGAGGAGTCAGGGCCAGCGATCAGGATCAGCAGTTATGGGTAGTCTAGCGTCGCTTCTCGGCGGGTGCCGGACCGGTGGACTCTCGCACGACCAGCTTGGTAGACAGCTCCAGCCGCATGGCACCAAGTGGCTGACCCTCGATGAGCCGGTAGAGGTTTTCAGCACCGACACGACCTAGCTCTCGGAGCGGCTGGGCCACGGTGGTTAGGCGGGGTACGGTGATGGAGGCTGCCTGCGCGTCGTCAAATCCGGCTATTGACACATCCTCTGGAACTCTGATCCCAAGCTCCCGAGCCGCCTGAAGCGCCCCTATCGCCATGTTGTCGTTGAAGGCGAAGATTGCCGTTGGCGGGTCTTCCATGCTCATCAGCTCACGTGTGCCTGAATATCCTGCCTCGATCTGGAAGTTTCCCTCCACCACCAGCTCGGGAGGAGCTGGAAGTCCCACTGCCAACAGGGCCGCGTGGTGACCTCCTAACCGGTCGACAGTGGCAATCATTCCCTCAGTCCCTTTGATCACACCAATACGGCGGTGTCCCAGTCCAATGAGATGCTCCGTGACTGCACGTGCTCCGGACCAGTGCGCCGCGGTTACACAGGGAATATCCTCGCCGAGCGGCGTAGATGGATCGAGCACGACGAAGGGACAGCCCCATCGTTTGAGCGCCTCCAACTCTGTGTTGGACTCCGTCGGCAGAATCAGCAGCGCTCCGTCGGTCGTTCCATGCATGACGCGCTCTAGGAGCGAGACCTCGGCATCATGCTGATGTTCCGTAGGGCTCACCACAAACCGGGCGTCCCGTTCTTTCAGCGCTGCGGCTGCTCCGGCAACGATCTGCATGAAATACTCAGCGTCAAACAGCGGAACGGTAAGGCCAATCAGGCCGGTTCGACCTCCTGCAAGTGCCCGAGCAGTGCGGTTGGTCACGTACGAGCTCTGTTTAACCGACCGCATGACGGTCTCGCGAGTGGCTGTGGCCACATTTGGATTGCCATTAAGGACGCGGGAAACCGTCGCGGCGGATACCCCTGAATCCTTCGCGATCTCTCTTATGGTCGAGCGTTGGACTTTGACAGTGGCTCGCTTTCGTGTTTGTGTCTGTAGAGGATCGTTCATGAGATAGCTGTAGAAAGCGATTGCATCCTTTGCCCACTATAACCCCGACCAATGGTCTTGTCAATTTCCAACAGCCACTGCTGGCGCGTTTCGTACTGGGGTAGTAATTGGCCTGCATTATTGTATGAAAGGCGGCCCGTCGTTAGCCTATTCCCACCGGATTACATCCATTGACACCCCATCCGACCGATGGTATGCTGTACTCAGCCTGGTGAAACAGACCATGAAACCGGTTACAATTTCTGGGCAGATTGAACAAGGAGGTGGAGTAAGAAGGAGGGGTTCGTCTAGCAAACGGACAGCGTAAAGACTCGGTCGTTGCTTGATCTTTCAGAATGTTCTTGCTAAATCCGGCAAATAACTTGCTTTGAAAGGAACACATAGCATGGCATCATCGAAGCTTCGAATGGGATTGATCCGGGCGGCATTTTCGCTGTCTGTGATTGCAATGGTGGCTATTCCGGTGGCGAGCGCGAACGCTCATACCGTCGCCGCTATTAAGAAGGGAGGGAATCTGGTCGTCGATCCCTCTCCGGTTAGCTCCTGGATCGACGCCTTCAACCCGGCGTTCTCAGGCTCCAATGTGTACGGCATTCTGGGTCTGGTTTATGAGCCGTTGGTCTTCTACAACGGAGAGACCGGAAAGCCCACCCCGTGGCTCGCATCGAGCCTACCAAAGTGGTCGAACGGTGGCAAGACGCTCACGTACACGATCCGTAAGAACGTGAAGTGGAACGACGGAAAGAAGCTCACGGCCGCTGATGTGGTGTACTCGGCTCACCTCGCTCAGAAGTACCCTGCATTTGACAAGGCGGGTATGGACCCGTTCCTGAAGAGCGTGACCAGCTCGGGCCAGAAAGTCAGCTTCAACTTCAAGTCGATTAACTCCACCTTGTCCTTCTACATCGGCTTCAACATGCTGGTTCTTCCGCAGCATATCTGGTCGAAGATCAAAAACCCAGTAACCTGGACAGATCCGAAGCCAGTTGCGACCGGACCATTCATGCTCGGCAGCTTCAGCCCGGAACAGTACGTTCTTGTTAAGAACAAGCACTACTGGCAGAAGGGGAAGCCGTATCTCGCCTCCCTAACCTTCCCCGCGTACTCCAGCAACAATAGCGCTGAGGCAGACATCATCAACGGGAAGACGGACTGGGCCGGAATCTTCATCGAGAATGCCGCGCACAACTACGTAGGTAAGGCGCCTGGGAACCATTTCTGGTTCAACCCTGCCAATCAGCCTGCAGCTCTCTACACGAACGACGCTGAGCAGCCATTCAGCAACGTGTGGGTTCGACGGGCGATAACCGAGGCTGTTAATCGTAACCAGGTGTGGAAGCAGGGTGAGTATGGCTATGAGCCGCCGTCGAACGCCGGCTTCATTCAGCCTCAGTTCGCCAAGACGTGGGGTAACCCGTCTGTGATGAAGATGCTCAATCCCAAGGGCAACGTAAAGCTTGCCAAGGCCGATCTGAAGAAGGCCATGAAGAACAAGGCAACGGCTGCGGCTCTCAAGTCCAAAACGCTCTCGATCATCGTCGTGAGTGGATGGACTGACTGGGATGCCTCCGTCGGAATCATTGCCAGTGAATTGAAGTCCATCGGCATCAACGCAGTGGAAAACCAGATCGATTTCAACACCTACAATTCAGACTTGAACCTTGGCAAGTTTGATATGGGGATGTCCTGGACGTACTCTGGTCCTCCCAACCCGTATCCGATCTACAAGTACGGCTTTGGCGGCCAGTTCTATGTGAAGCCCGGCAAAGATTCAGCCGGTTTCGATCGTGAGAGGTACAAGAATCCGGCCCTCGACAAATTGATTACCCAGTTCTCGACTTCCATCAAGAAGAGCGAGCAGATCAAGATCATGAAGCAGATGGAGGCAATCGTAGCCAAGGACGTTCCGATCGTGCCTTTGGTCACGCAGGCCCTCTGGTACGAGTACAACACAGCGAAGTTCACGGGATTCCCGACTCAAAGCCACCCTTACGAAATCGGCTCTCCGTACTCCGCGTACTGGGAGGAAGATGTAGCTCTGCACGTACACCTCAAGTAGCTTCTAAGCTTCCGTAACAGCGGGTGAAGGGGCCGGATCGCTCCGGCCCCTTCACTAATCTCAAATTGTCCAGCTCGTAGACTTCTTAGTCGGGGGAATTCAGAGCAAAGCCATGAAGTTTGTTCTCAGGCGGTTGGTTTTTTACCTGCTGACGCTCTGGATCGCGGTCACCTTGAACTTCGCCATCCCGCGACTCATGCCTGGCAATCCTGCCGACATCGTCTTCGCCAAATTTCAGGGCGTCACCAGCCCCTCAACGCTCAAGGGCCTTCGGGCCGCACTTGGTTTCACCAACCAGAATCTAATCGGGCAATACTTCACTTATCTGACGAATGTCGCTCATGGGAACTTCGGACTTTCCTACCTTGACTTCCCAGTCCCAGTCCTTACGGTGATCAGGCAGGACTTGCCCTGGACACTGTTCCTCTTCGGAATGTCGACGGTCATCGCCTTCACTCTTGGGACGGGGCTTGGGATCCTCTCGGCATGGCGCCGTGGTTCAATTCTCGACAGCCTGCTTCCTCCGATCATGCTCTTCCTGTCCTCGTTCCCTTACTTCTGGACAGCTCTCCTCCTGCTCTACGTGTTCGGAATCGTGTTGGGCTGGTTCCCCACGGCACACGCGTACTCCGTCCTGAATTTGAGCTGGCCGGTTGTAGGCACCGTCCTTTATCATTCCGTTCTGCCGGCCCTCACCATCGTCATCAGCTCGATGGGCGGCTGGCTGCTTGGAATGCGCAATGCCATGGTTTCGACTCTGGCTGAGGATTACGTGGTCATGGCACAGGCCAAGGGCCTGTCAGACAAGCGGGTCATGGTGATGTACGCGGCACGAAACGCCATCTTGCCAAGCATCACAGGCTTCGCGATGAGCCTGGGTTTCGTAGTCGGCGGCCAAGTTCTGGTAGAGACAGTCTTCTCCTATCCCGGAGTGGGTTTCGATCTCGTGAATGCAGCTACCAGCGATGATTTCCCGCTGCTGCAGGGCCTGTTGCTCTTTGTCGTTCTGGCGGTCTTGCTGGCCAACTTCCTGGCCGACATTGCCTACGTGTGGTTGGATCCCAGGGTCCGCACCGAGGGATAGAGAGGCAACATGGCAATCGTTCCAACCACCAGCATGGAAGCGGCACTAACCCCAGAAGGTGCCGAAGCTCCGATCTCCGAGAACCGGCCCGCTCGACTTGCCGTTCTTCGCGACATGGTCCGTCAAACCGGAAGGCCGGCATTGGATTTGCTTGCTTCTCCTTTTCGCGATTATGGCCCTCGTTGGGCCGTGGGTCGCGCCATACAATCCAGCAGCAGTGGGGTCGAGCTTCGGCCTCCGCCCTAGCCCGACCCACTGGCTCGGCACCACACAGCTCGGGCAGGACGTCTTTTCTCAGCTTCTGGCTGGCGCCCGCCCATCGATCGTTTACTCCGTTCTCGCCGGGCTGATCGCCACGTGCTTCTCCTGCGCCTTTGGGTTGATCGCGGGGTATGTCCGAGGTGTGGTCGACGATGTGCTGTCGCTAATTACCAATGTCGTACTGATCATCCCAACCCTTCCCCTGCTTATCGTGGTGGCGGCTTATGCCAGTCAGCTCAATATTCGAGGGTCGGTAGTCCAAACCATCGTGATCGCCGCCACCGCGTGGCCCTGGGGTGCTCGCGTCTTGCGTAGCCAAATGCTTTCGCTACGACAGAAGGACTTCGTGCTCGCCTCCAGAGTGGCCGGTGAGTCCTCCATTCGGACCGTATGGGACGAAGTCCTGCCAAATATGACATCGTTGGTAGTCGCGAACTTCATCGGCGCCACCCTCTATGCTCTCCTCTTCGGAGTGGCACTGCAATTCCTCGGGCTGAGCGATGAGAGTCAAGTGACATGGGGCACAATCCTCTACTGGGCGCAGAACAGCGACGCGTTAATCAGCGGCCAGTGGAATCTCTTCGTACCTGTAGGACTGTGCATTGCTCTATTCGGGACAGGACTTGCATTCACCAACTTCGCAATTGATGAATTTACGAACCCCAGACTTCGAACCGAGCGGATTTCTAAGGGACAGCGCCGCACCCGTCGTGAAGCTATCCCAACTCCAAGACTACTGGAGGCGCAAACCGACGATGCCTCCACTGCTTGAGGTCAGAAATCTCCATGTCGATTATGTGACGTCCACCCGCCTCGTCAGGGCTGTAGACGGTGTCTCTTTCGAGATCCAGCCGGGGCAGATCTTCGGTCTAGCCGGAGAATCCGGGTGCGGGAAGAGCACGACGGCGCACGCGATTCTGCGCCTCCTCCGACCCCCTGCCGAAATATCGCGGTGGCCAAATTCTCTTTCAGGGTGAGACTGCTCGCCCTCTCACCGGAACGCATGCGACATTTTCGCTGGCGTCATGTCTCGATCGTCTTTCAAAGTGCTATGAACTCGCTCAATCCTGTCTTGAGTGTCGGCGACCAGTTCGTGGATACGCTTTCAGGCGCACGAGACGAATCCAGTAAGCGACAAGCTCTCAACCGGGCTGGGGAGCTGCTGAAGCTGGTGGGTATCGATCCGTCGCGCACTTAGCCAGCTTTCCGCACCAGCTTTCAGGTGGCATGCGGCAGCGGGTCGTCATCGCTATGGCATTGGCCCTGAACCCGAGCTGATCGTCATGGACGAGCCGACAACTGCTCTCGACGTGGTTGTTCAACGGGACATCCTGCAACAGATCGAGGAGCTTCAGGAGCAATTCGGCTTCGCGTGCTCTTCATCACACATGACCTCTCACTACTCGTAGAGTTCAGGACCGCATCGCCATCATGTATGCCGGTAAGATGGCGGAGCTTGCGGTTGCCGGAGAGCTGTTTCAACAGCCGGCTCATCCCTATACCGTGGGGCTGATGGAATCTTTCCCGTGCCATCACGGGGCCACTCAAGCCGATCACGGGAATACCGGGCTCTCCTCCCGATCTGAGCCAACCACCCACTGGCTGCCGGTTCAATCCACGCTGTCCACGACGGATGGACATCTGTCCAAGCGTGGAGCCGATGCTCGCTCCGATTACGCCAACTCAGCTCGTCGCGTGCCATCTCTATCCCGAGTCGACGGCGGAGCCACGCATGATGTCCCTCAATGGCACCATGGACGACCAGGATGAGCCGCCGCTTCTGGAGTCGCGCGGTCTGACGCGAGCACTTCGTGGTTGACGGTGGGCTCTGCCGGTCGCGCAAGGTGCTTCATGCTGTCGACGACGTTGACCTGGCACTCAGGCCTTCGCGAGTCACCGCACTCGTGGGGGAGAGCGGAAGTGGAAAGAGCACGGTGGCTCGACTGTTGGCGTGCCTTTATCGCCCTACCGCAGGTCACATCCTTTTCAACGGTGTCGATACTCAACGATTCAGGGGCAGGCGAGGAGAGCTATCGGTATCGATCGAGGTGCAGATGATCTTTCAAGATCCGTTCTCCTCTCTGAATCCGGTGAAACGAGTGCGGCATCACCTCGCCCGACCACTCCTCATCCATCACAGGGCGGGAAGAAAGAACCTTGACCGAAAAATAGACGAGCTGCTGACTACCGTCGGACTGGTTCCGGCATCGCTACTTCGCTTCGGTGTTTCCCCATCAGCTTTCGGGAGGGCAACGTCAACGAGTCGCCATAGCCAGGGCGCTGGCCGCGGACCCCAGAGTCGCTTCTAGCTGATGAGCCCATCTCGATGCTGGATGTCTCAATCCGTATTGGTATTCTCAACCTCATGCGTCAGCTCAAGGAGCAGCACGGCCTCGCGTTCCTCTACATCACTCACGACATTGCAAGCGCGCGATACATCGCAGACGAGGTGATGGTCATGTACGCGGGCCAGGTCGTGGAAAGCGGGACAACAGAGGGAGTCCTTCAGTCGCCACTTCACCCGTACACACGGCTGTTGCTCTCGGCGGTTCCCACCCCAGAGTCACAGCTTCGGACGCGAAAGATTGAGGCCAGGGGAGAGGTCCCCAGTGTCATCGATCCGGCAGAGGGCTGCCGCTTCGCCCCCCGCTGTCCGTTTGTCATGGATATTTGCCGCACGACTCACACCCAAACTTGGCAAGGAAGAAGCAGATCAATGGGTACGGTGTCATCTCTATCCCGAGAGCAGACCGAGAACCGAGAGTACGCAGTTAGCGAGCTAGCCAATCGTTTCCCACCAGACTTTCTCTTTGGAACCGCTACTGCTTCGTATCAGATCGAGGGAGCGATTGATCGAGGATGGGCGGGCACCTTCCATTTGGGACACTTTCTCCTCCACCCCTGGCATGACATTCCGTGGCCAGACCGGTGCAGTCGCTTGCGACCACTACAACCGCTACCAATCCGACATCGCCCTCATGGCCGATCTCGGCACGAAGGCCTATCGCTTCTCGATCGCCTGGCCGAGGATCATCCCCACGGTACGGTCCGGTCAATTCCAAGGGTCTCGACTTCTATGACCGGATGGTCGATGAGCTATTGCGGAATGGAATCCGGCCGTTCGCCACCCTGTACCATTGGGATCTGCCGCAAACTCTCGAAGATGCCGGAGGCTGGTACTCTCGGGATACGGCGGAAGCCTTCGCACATTATGTAGAGACGGTCGTCACCCGGCTGGGAGACCGGGTGACTGATTGGATCACGATCAACGAGCCGTGGGTCTCAGCGTGGATTGGTTATGGCGGAGGGCAGGCATGCTCCCGGCAGGAGTGATGGCCCGCAGGGCGCAGTAAGATCCGCTCACAACTTACTGCTTGCACATGGTCTCGCGGTTCGCGTCATCCGGACAACCGCGCCAAGAGCCCGCGTTGGCATAACCCTCAACCTGTCTCCTGCCTTTCCAGCAACAGACTCGCCAGAAGCTGCCCGAGCGGCGTCGGCTCGCCGATGTCACCGCCAATCGCTGGTTCCTCGACCCGCTCTACGGGAGGCGGTACCCAGACGATATCCCGGAGTATCTCGAGTATCTACCGAGCAACGCGGCGGACGATCTTCCTCTTATCGCCCAAACTACCGACTTTCTCGGCGTGAACTACTACTCTCGGGCCGTGGTCGACCTTGAGACCCAAACCCAAATGCCCAGGGGCGTTGATCTGCAAAACGTCGACCGGACGGACGCTGGATGGGAGATCTACCCGGATGGCCTCAGGCTAATCCTCGAGCGCTTGGCTGATGACTACAAGGTCCCCAGCATCTACATTACGGAAAACGGGGCCGCATATGCGGACATGCCAGATGCAGATGGCCATGTGCGGGATCAGCGACGGATCGACTATCTTCGCGAGCATGTAAGCTCAGTGGCCAACGCCATCAGAGCGGGTGCTCCGGTCGACGGCTACTTCGTATGGTCACTCCTCGACAACTTCGAGTGGGACAAAGCATATAACGACAAAACTCGCTTCGGCATCGTCTACGTGGACTACGACACTCAAGAGAGGTACATAAAAGACAGCGCACGCTGGTACTCAAGCCTGATAGCCGCACACGAGGGCATGAAAACCTAAGCTGATTAGCCGTCGTCGAGTGGTGTGTTAGGTACTACTTGCCGATGCAAAACTGACTGAAGACACGATCCAAAACCTCTTCCCCAATCTCAAGGCCGATGATTTGGCCTAAGGATTCAGTAGCCAGGCGGAGGTCAAGCGTAACGATGTCCAGAGGGAGTCCTGCTTCGAGGTTGTCGATCCCTCGCTTCAAGGCATCGCCAGCGGCCCGCAATGACTGAATATGCCTTGCATTCGACACCACGAAGCCCTCTCTGGGGGCTCCTCCGAGGGCAAGCAAAGGAAGGGCTTTTCGAAGCTCATCGACTCCCTCCGGCGTAACCGCGGAGGTGCTCACGATCTGCTTTTCGTCAACAATTTCCGTTAGATCCTTCGTGGAAACAACCGCTGGGAGATCCGACTTGTTAACGGCTATGAGTCTCGCCTCGTGAGGAGTCGATTCAAGGACGAGGCGTAGCATCTCTCGATCCCGTGGCTCAATCGCGCGAGATCCGTCAAGCACTATGAGAACGAGTTCGGACGACTCGATGGTCGCGACGGTACGCTGCACACCTATCGCTTCAACCGGATCGGCAGTTTGAGTAATACCGGCCGTGTCGACGACTCTGAAGAGTACGCCGTCGAGATCCAGCTCTTCATCCAAGGTGTCCCGTGTGGTTCCTGGTATTTCACTGACGATCGCCCGATCCCTTCGGAGCAATCGATTGAGCAAGCTGGATTTGCCGACGTTTGGCGCTCCTACAATAGCCAGTCCAAGACCGTGACTCAAAACTCTGCCCTGTTCCGAGCCCTCAAGAAGTTTGTCGATCGCTGTCCTGATCTCCCGCATCCGCTCAATCGTCTCCCTCATGGAGAGCAGCGGAATGTCTTCCTCAGAGAAGTCGACAAGGGCGGTAGCGTGAGCCAAGAGATCAAGTAGGGCCGAGCGAAGGTCATGGACGGGTTTCGAAAGCTCACCCTCAAGGCCGCCAAATGCGAGGTCGGCCGCCCTCGCCGCCTTCGCATTGACCAGATCGACGATCGACTCCGCCTGTGCCAGATCGAGCTGCCCAGAGAGGAAGGCTCTCAACGTGAATTCGCCCGGCCGTGCAGCTCTGCATCCAAGGCTCAAGGCTGTGGTTACGACCCGATCGAGCACCAGAGGGCTTCCGTGGCAGCTAATCTCCACGACGTCCTCACCTGTATACGACCGAGGTGCTTGGAAGTAGGTGAAAACGGCCTGATCGAAAGGCTTTCCAGCCGAGTCACATACACGACCGAAGGACGCCATGTGGTCTTTCCATTTGACGCCGTCACCGGACATGAGGCGGGCCACGGGTAGGCTATTCGCACCGCTCAAGCGGACGACCCCGATGCCGCCTCGACCAGGAGGAGTTGCGACGGCAACGATGGTGTCCTCTTCCATTAGAGGCCAGCCGCCGGCCAAGAGTTCGTTGATCCGTTCAGTGGTCGGAAGGTCGTGAACATCCGAGCTTTCGAGTGATAGAGCGGCGGCGGCCGATGCGAATCGCGCGGCGGCGGTTGGCTCATCCTTCTCGTGTAGACGGGTAAAGAGAGCCGTCGCATAGACGTCGCCTGCACCCGTGTCATCAACGGGCCGACTCGGGAGCGCCGCGATTTTGACCCGATGACCAGCCGTGAAGACTTCAGATCCTTCTGAGCCATGAGTCACCACCACGATCGCGCCACGTAGTGCCCACTCCTGAGCCAATCGGGATGCATCCGGCACATCCTCCGAGCTGAGGACGATGGCGTTGGCACGGTCAACGATTGCCTCGACATCTGCCATTCGAGGCTCTACTTCTCCGTCCGAACCCGCGCCGCGCAGGAAACCTTGGAGCGTGACACCCACGAAGGATTCGTCCGAGATGACGTCTAGGACATCTGCGCTTACCTCGTGAAACACCGGCGCGAGGTGCCAAACAGTACTATTCCTCCAGTCCTGAGGAATGTCGCTTCCATGGATGGGAGCACCGGAATCCATCAGCCACATTTTGCGGGCTCCGGCCGAGCGCTCATGACGAAATGTCGTGGTGACTGACGAGGGGACAAGTGAGACCTGGAGCCCCTTGAGGTCAGGCGCATCTTCCGGTCTAGCCGCCGTAACGAGCCGGGCGTCGTAGCCAAGCTTGAGAGCCATGGCGGCAGCGTAGAGGGCTGTTCCTCCCGGCCGCGTGCTTCCCGCCAAGACATCCTTGGTGACGTCGCCGACGATAAGATACGCCGGCAAGACTATCTCCGAGGAGCAATCACCACGCGTCGTGCACTGCCTTCGCCAATACTGTAGGTCTCAATATCGGAACGGTCTCTCAAAGCAATATGGATAATGCGCCTGTCGTTGGCCGGCATCGCTTCGAGGGTAAAGGGCCTGCGATTACGTTTGACCCGCTCGGCCACTCTCACCCCCAGGCTGTGCAGTGACTGTTCCCTGCGGGTCCGATAGCCCTGAACGTCGACGGCGACTCGTGGCCACTTATGGAATCGCTTGGAAAGAATGACATTGAGCATGAATTGCAAGGCCGACAGGCTTTCACCACGTCTGCCTATGAGAACTCCAAGGTTCTCTCCCGAAACGTCGAGCGTCATGGGATCTTCTGACCGAACCTCAACTTCGGCATCAAAGCCCATCAGGCGCAGCATCTCCGTGAGTATCTCCTGTGCGCCAGCAGCGACCACTGATGGATCAACGTGGGTACGTGCCTCTGCGGGCTCTGAGCGACTGGCAGTCTCGAGTTTGCCGTTTGGTGCTTCCATCTCCAGGCGACTCGCTGTCAGGGCCTCCTCTCGCGCCTCTTCAGGAAGCGGGGTGGAAGGTTCCTCTTGGATGGGAGCCGGCGGTGCCTCTTCGACGACCGTCCGCTTTGCCCGGACTCGCGCTGGTTCGCCACCAAGCCCAAAAACACCTCGGCTTCCGTGGCTCAGAATCTGAATCTCGAGCTGATTCCTCGGCGTTCGCAATTCCTCCTCTGCCGCTGCGATCGCCGCCTCTACAGTTTTTCCCGTCGTCTCAGTTGATGAGGTCAACCCCTTCTTCCTCCTCGTGGGCGGCCGGAACGCCTGCGATTGCCCTGGCGATTCCCGGGCCGAGTTTTATCAACGTTTGCTATGTCTCCATTCGAGCTGCCGTTCTCTAACACTCCGTTTTCAGCACCCCCGGCATCCGGCACAAGAAGGTTCCCCTGTCCGTTTGATTGGGCCTTGGGGCTGCCGGCTGCTTCAGGCTTAGCCAGACGCTTGCTCTTATTGGAGACAAAGCCGGCGGCCGGTTGCGGGCGACCGAGGAGTTGTTTGATCTGATCCAACTTGGGCAGTGACCCCCACCCCGTGATCCTTGCCGAGAGCAAGATGCCGATGACCGTAGAGGTGACCCAATACAGCGAGAGGCCCGACGCATACCGAGTTGCAAAAAACACGATGATCAGTGGCGTGAAATTCATCATCATGTTCATGGTCTGCTGCTGGGGATCGCTCGACTTCTGCATCATCATCCGGGACTGGATCCACTGGGTAACGCCGGCAAGCACCGGCAGAATATACAGCGGATCCGGCTGCCCCAATCCATTGCTGAGCCACAGAAAGTGCGCGTGATAGAGAGTGTAGACGTGGTGAGAGTAGTGGTAGCTGCTGGTCAGCCAGTGGGTGAACTTCGGCCCAACGACGATAGTCTTCCCATGCTTGTCCAACAGGCCGCTGCCCAACCCCCGTAGGGCCCAGAAAAGACCGATAAGCACCGGGAACTGCAGGAGCATAGGCAGACAACCCATTGCCGGATTGACCTTGTGCTCCTTATAGAGCTTCATGGTCTCCTCGGTCAGCTTCTGCTTGTCCTTACCGTGCTTCTTCCGCAGCTCCTGAATATGCGGCTGCAGTCTCTGCATGGCCCTGGCACTGCGCAGCTGGAGGATTTGAAGAGGCGAAAGGACTAACCGGATGCCAATTGTGAATAGGATGATGGCGATGCCGGCGTTGCCGACGTAGAGCGCAAGATGTGCCAAAGCGGCTTCCATCGGATTGATGATGAAGCCAAAGAAGTGGGTCAATACTCTAGAGTCCTCGAAGCTCAAGGGAGGGGATCGAATCCACCGGCGTGAAAGGGATGACACCGCGAAAGGCGTCGCAGCCCCATCCAAACTCCGGCTGAAACGCCATACTTTTGAACCGCTTGCCGAGTGTACTCGGAGCAGCTCGGATAGTAACGACAGGCTGGGGGAAGCACCGGTGAAATGACGCGTTGGTAACCGGTGATAAGCAGTAGCGCAAGCCTACGCATGACCAATTGATTCCTGTATCAATCTGCCGCGGCGCAGCAGACCTTCGATGGCTTGCCGGATCTCCCAAAAAGTTGCCGTTGCGGCTGGGGGACGAGCAGTTATTACGAGATCGTGACCCGGCGTCACCTGACCAAGATTAGCACGAAGGCTCTCCCGAATCCGCCGCTTGACCCGGTTCCGAACCGTTGATTTGCCTACGCGTTTACTAACTGAAATGCCTACGCGAACGCCGGAACCCTGGCTACGTCGTGCATGCAGCACCACCAAGTCGGAGGTCCAAGAACGCCCGCGGCGGCGGACCAGAGTGAACTCCCATGGCCGGCGCAACCGGTTCGACCGATGAAGCATCGCGCTATTTGTCTTCGCTAGCAGATTGGAATCTGAGTCTTCACCGATCACGTGGATCGGCTGAATCAGATCAGATCGCGATGCGATACCGACCCTTTAGGCGACGCGCTTTGAGCACTGCCCTGCCGCCGCGGGTCGCCATTCTGGCCCGGAAGCCATGAGTCCGCTGTCGTGGTATTCGTTTTGGCTGCCAGGTTCTTTTCATAAAAGATGTCCTTCTCTGCAAGCGTGCGGATGACACAAAGACGCTCGGCACGGGAGGCACAGAGCGTCAGGTCCATCTATTATAGTGATGTCGTCACAGACTCGCCTCGCAGCCTTCATATGCTGCGACGGCCACATGCGCATCACGGCGTCCAGGGCGGTCCGATCCACTCAGGAGGCGTCGTTTGATTCTCGCGTGGCTTGCCGGGGCCTTCATCTTCGGAATCTTTGCGGGATCGAAGGTTGTCTTGAGCAGCTCGGCGCTATTCGTCGCCACCGGATCTTGTGCGGTTCCCCTTGTCCTCATCTGGCGCCGCCGACGGATCCGCATCCCGATCCTGATGGTAGTCTTCCTTCTTCTCGGTATGGGCAGGGCCGAGACCTCCCGATTCCAGCTCGATCCAGACCAAGCCGCCTTCTACAACGGTAGCTACGTCACGATGACGGGATTTGTCAATACCGAGCCAGACGTGCGGGATAGAGGCAACAACTACGTCGTTCAGGTGCAATCGCTCACGCTTGGCTCCCGGACACTGAAGGTGCAGGGCCAGGTTGAGGTTCACACCTCACCCGGGCAGCTCTTTGATGCGGGCGACCAGCTGCAGCTCTCAGGGCTGCTGAAGACCCCCATCGACTCCCCGCAGATCCCCTATCGCGAAATCCTCGCAAATCGTGGCATCTACAGCGAGATGAGCTTTCCTCGTGGTTTCGTCACTGGTCATGTTTCCTTGGGGCTGCTCGGCCTAGCAATGAACATCCGCAGCTACATCGAAACCACGATAGGCGGCTCGCTGCCTGAGCCAGATGCCACCTTCCTTATCGCAATTCTCATAGGGGCGAGATCGGCCCAGCTCGGCACCTTGGCGCCAATCCTCATAGCCACTGGCTTGATACACCTAATCGCAATCTCCGGACTCAAAATCGCAATCGTGGCTGGAACGGTCAATTCCTTCTTACGCCGGGTCACGTCGCGATCTCCGACTCTTGTCCTTTCCTCTACGGCTCTGCTTGCCTACTGGCTCGTCTCGGGTGCTACGGTAGCCGGCCTCAGGGCTTCCATCATGTGGCTGCTCGTGTTTGTAGCTGCCTACCTCGGACGGCCGACATTTGCCCTTGTTTCGCTTGGGATCGCCGCATCTGGAATGCTCGCCTTTGATCCAGCTCTGCTTTGGGACACGGGCTTCGAATTTACAACTCTGGCCACCGCCGCGATCGTTCTCCTTGGGCCGATGTCAGAGCGAGTGACTCGAAGAATTCCTTCAGTGTTTGCAGCCTCCATGACCACCACACTCTCCGCACAGATCGGCGTGTTGCCACTCCAGGTAATTAGCTTTCATCTGCTGTCGCCGATCTCGGTGCTCGCCAACACCGTGGTGCTTCCGATCATCCCGCTCACCATGGTCGTCGGATTTCTGACAGTGCTGTACCCGCACGGGCCGCTCTTGGCAATCTCCTATGCCATGGTCCACTCGATCATTCTGATCGCCCAGTGGATTGACGCGACTCCCTTTAGCTCGATCTCCCTTTCTCAGCTGCCGGGATCGCTCACCATGGGCTACTATGCCGCCCTACTCCTGCTTGCAATCGCCGCCTCCCGGCTGGTGCCGAGGTCGCGACGGCGCATTCATGGTGAGTGGCTGCTTGGATCGGCCGTCGCAGTCGTTAGCCTCACTGCGGTCTTGGCTGCACCCGTTAAAACGACGAATCAGATTGCCTTTGTCAGCAAGGGTGCCGCCTTGATCTCCTTCAACCGAACGACCATCCTCTTGGATGGCGGAGCCAGCCCGTCTTTACTCCTGGTCGGCTTGGGAAGGCAGCTGCCCTTTCCACGGAACTATATTGATGCCATCATCAGTACTGACCCGCGAGCAGACAATGTGGCTTCTCTCCTTCAGGTAGTCGACCACTACCACGTTGGCCATGTGCTCGACACGGGAGTCGAATATCCAAGCCACACCTATGCCAGCTGGCGCACTGCACTCATGAATCGACATTTACAACCAGAAGCCTTGAGACCAGGAGCGTCAGTTCGAGGCGGCCGGCCTCACACTCCGAGCGGTCTCTCCTGATGGTGTCTACTCTGACCCTAGAGACGGGATCGGAATGGTATTGATCCAGGTTGGGCGGATGCACATCTTGTACATGGGAGGGGCAAGCGCGAAGGAGCAGCTCGAGCTTCCCTTTAGGGCGCACGTCTCCGCCAACCTGGTGATCAGTCCGGTGCCCATGAACCCAACCCTTGCCAATTCGCTCGGCTATCCACGGAGAATTCAACCGATAGCAGGGCGCGTGGTGAAGCTTCCCTCGACTTGAGTTGCTTCGTCCGCACTGTCCACATCTTTGGCCCGGATGTCCACCTCGACATGTTTTGTCGAGACGTTTAGCCCAATTCCCTTTGGTTGTCGTCGTTTGAAAAGTTGGCCGGTAGATTTCATGGCGCAGGCCCATCTAATGGCGTGGAGCCGCCAAGTGACAGCGGTTCCTGGCATTGCATCGTCCCTTCACTTGAGCTAAGGTCAGGGTACCGCTTGGCAGTGAGCGGCAGATGCGAACACGGGTGATGAGACTTGGCGTCAAAGCGATTGATTTCGGACCATATGCGGCGGTTGAATTGGAGCCTGTGAGAGCCGGATCCGGGGTTAAGGGTGTTCCGGCTGCTCTTCTTGCGACCTGTGCAACCTGCGGTGCGGGATCTCGGCGATCAGAGCTACACGAATTCGACGGCGCTCAGCTTTGTGAAGGCTGTTTCGATTTAGCTTTGGAGACGGCCGGGGCTACGATGAAGGCCTTGTTGCAGGAAAAGAGCGAATCCGATCGATTGTGCTCGAATTGCAGAGCCATGATCGACCCGGGGGTGAGCTCCGCATGGTGCGGAATCCTTGAGCTGGGTGCCACTCGTGCCGTGCTCTGCGATCAGTTCGTGCCCCTCACTGCTCCCGAGGCAGCAGCTTCCGATAATGGAGTTCCGCACACACCAGACGCAGACGAAATGTGGCACAGCATCGTTTCCGACCTCTCGGAGACCCTCGGGCCGACGCATCTCGCTTGGCTGGAAGACACAACCGGTATCTCCCTGGATCATTCCGTTCTTCGGGTGAGCGTGTCGAATGATCTGGCCCGCGCCTGGATCGTGGCCAGACTCCTTCCGGCAATCACCCGGCTCTTAGAGGTCAACGGCTACCCAGACCTCACGGTTGAATTCGAAACTGGAAGCGTTGGAGCCTCGAGCTCGACGGATAACGCCTACTGGCCACCCAATCCGAGAAAAAGAGGATCTACGGTTCGCTCGACACAGCAGGTGTCCGAGAGCCCCGCCGTTCTTGAGCTCGTGCCGGCGGCCAGTAAACCAGCCCTTCCTCCCGCCATCTCTCCTTGCGCCTTCAATCCTGCTTTCACCTTCGACCGCTTTGTTGTCGGTACCGGAAACCGGCTCGCCCATGCTGGCGCTCTGGCCGTGGCTGACAACATGTCACGGAAATACAATCCGCTCTTTCTTCACGGAGAGGTAGGGGTCGGAAAAACTCATCTCCTACAGGCCATTGGTAGCCGCTGGAATAGTCGGAACCAGGTAGTAGCGTATGTGACTTCCGAAACCTTCACGAATGAGCTGGTGAGTTCCATCCGGTCGGGAAAGACTCGCGAATTTCGAGAGCAGTATCGTGAAATCGACATCCTGCTGATTGACGACATCCACTTCATCTGCGGCAAGGAAGCCACTCAGGAAGAGTTCTTTCATACCTTCGACGCTCTCTACAACAGTCGCAAGCAGATCGTCATCACATCGGATCGTCCTCCCCATGAAATGAGGACCCTCGAAGAGCGGCTTCGCTCCAGGTTCGCGTGGGGTTTGATCGCAGACATCCAAGCCCCCGATTTCCTCACAAAGCTAGAGATCTTGCGAGCCAGGGCACTCGAGCGCGGAGTCACGATGGAGGAAGAGGCACTCGAAGTTCTCGCCTCACAACCCACCACCAACGTCCGGGAGCTGGAAGGTCAGCTTAATCGATTGCTTTTGCTGGCTGATGTTCATGGAATGGCGCCCAACCAGCAGCTTGCAACCTCACTCCTCTACACCAAAGCGGGAAGAGACAGGATTAGCGCAGACGATGTGATCCGCGCGGTGACCGCTTACTTTAGGGTCACAACCTCCTCTCTCTGCGGTCAGATGCGGAGCAGGGAAGTTACTCGGCCCCGACACATTGCCATGTTCCTTCTGCGGGAGGAGGCCAAGCTTTCACTTCCAAACATCGGAGTAAAGCTTGGAGGCCGCGATCACAGCACGGTGATCTATGGCTGCGAAAAGATAAAGCGCGAATCAAAGTCGAATTCGCAGCTGCAGTCAGATATCGAAGCCATCAGAGGGCTCCTCTCCGGCCGTCTAGCTTAGCTGAACCATTCCCGGCTCTCCCGAGTTCGGGCCTATTGCGGCGATAGTGTGACTAACGCAACTACTCGGCGTCAGCCAGTCGATGGCTCTAGTGGCGTGGCTGATTGGGTGCTGGGTTAGGCAGGGGCTGAAGAGTCGGTAGAGCTCCTGCAGGCCGGTTGAGCAAATGCGCACCCCTGATCGTGACTGTTCCATGCGGATGGGGACGCATGACGATCGATGCCAGGATAAGAATTACGACGAGCAGCGCAACCCCCCCGGCGACGCGAGCAACCGTCAGGGCGGTCCCGAAGCTAATCTGTCGGACCTGCGAAGAGCGGCGCCAACCTTCGATAGCTGTCGGACACCATCTCAGGGAGAACCTTTGTAGCGGCTATCGAGGTCATGAAGTTGGTGTCTCCGAGCCATCGCGGAACGACATGCTGGTGGACATGCTCCGCGATACCCGCTCCCGCTGCCTGCCCCTGGTTCATACCCACGTTGATTCCTTCGGGTGAGGAAGCATCAGTGAGTATTCTCATGGCTCGCACGGTCAGCTCCATCATCTCCATTGAGACTTGAGGTTCTAGGGCTAGAACGCTGCCCTCGTGCGCATACGGGACGATCATGAGGTGTCCGGGATTGTAGGGATAGGCATTCAAGATGACGAAGCAGTGGCGTCCCCGATACAGAATGCCGTTCTCTTCGTCTCGGTCTTCAAGTGGCTTGTCGCAGAAAATGCAGCCCCCCGGCTTCTCGGTGCTCATGATGTAGCTCATCCTCCATGGTGCCCAGAGATACTCCATTCAGATCCTCAAACTTCCTAGCTCTTCCGCGGCGATTATCAGCCGCAGGGTCGTGCACTCTATATAATTGGGCGCCAAACGGGAGCCCGCCGATCAAGCGATCCGAGGCACGCCATCGAGTTGTCTATCGTCGTCCCCGCCCACAATGAGGGGTGGCGATTGCCTGACACTTTGGGCACGCTGTTCTCGTTCCTGACCCACCAATCCTACAAAGCTGAAGTTCTGGTGGTAGAGAACGGCAGCTCCGACGATACCGGCCGCGTTGTAGAGCGCTTGGCTGAACGGTTCGAAGGGCTGAGGCTGATCAAGCTGGAGCTGGCAGGCAAGGGCAGGGCGGTAAGAGCGGGTGTGCTGCAAAGCTCCGGGTCGATCGTCTTCCTTTGCGATGCCGACCTCTCGACCCCTGCCGCCGAAATTTCGAGATTCATAGAAACGCTCAAAAGCGGGTACGACGTGGTTGTAGGATCGCGAGAGGGAAGTGGTGCCATTCGCTACGGCGAGCCAGAGTACCGGCATGTCATGGGCCGGCTATTCAATCGAGTGGTTCAGACGCTGGCCGTCCCCGACGTTCACGATACCCAGTGCGGTTTCAAAGCATTCACATCGCATGCGGCTTCCGACCTTTTCCGAAGGCAGACAATCACGGGCTGGGCCTTTGACGTCGAGATTCTGTATCTCGCCCGCAAGCTTGGGTACCGGATTGCGGAGCTGCCTGTCGAGTGGAGATTCAACAACGACACCAAGGTGAGAGCATTCCATGACACGATTTCAATGGTGCGGGAGATCGCTTCTGTGCGAGTGAACGATGCGATGGGTCGATATGAGGAGAGTAAGGTAGCTGGGGCTTCAAGGTGAGCGACAGGCGTCCAATCGGAGTCTTTGATTCTGGAGTGGGAGGGCTCACCGTCCTCAGAGCTATCCACGATTTCCTTCCCTCCGAGTCAACCATTTACATTGGAGACCTTGCCTACTTCCCCTATGGGCCGCGAAGTCCGCAACAAGTCATCACAAGAGCCCACACCATCAGTCGGTTCCTGATAGAAAGTGATGTCAAGGCCATCGTGGTGGCCTGCAACACAGCCACGGCGACGGCTTTGCCCCAGATCCAAGCAGCCTCGTCCGTCCAGGTGATTGGCGTCGTGGAACCTGGGGCCAGAAGCGCTCTTGCCTCCTCCAAAACCGGAAGGATCGGTGTCGTGGCGACCGAGGGAACAGTACGGTCTGCAGCCTACGTGAAGGCAATCCAGCGGCTGTCGCCGACGACGGTCGTTACACAGGTGCCATGTGGCCTGCTGGTCGAGCTGGTCGAGACCGGAAACCTCTCGGGGTCACGAACAATAGAAACTGTTGAGTCTGTCGTCTCCACCTTGGTTGGAGAGTTCCAAAGCGATACCCTGATCCTTGGTTGCACCCATTTCCCCCTGGTGCGAAGGATCTTTCAAGACGCCGCGGGACCGGGCATTAGCATCATCGATTCCGCCTCTTCCCTGGTGGACGTACTTGCGACAACGCTTCTCGATTCCGGATCAGAGGCCCCAGATGGGCATGCTCCAACCCACGAATTCCTTGTGACTGCAGATCCCCGCACGTTTGACGATCACGTCCGCCTACTATTCGGACAAGACATCGTCGCTCGGACAATCGATTTGCCATCTCTGCTTCCCGTGCAAGCATCTGCCTGATACCGCCGCGGCTCCAAGAGAACGATGAAGCAGCGGCTCGACGTCTTGCTGGTGGACCGGGGACTGGCTGAATCACGCGGGAAGGCACAAGCGTTGATCATGGCCGGCGATGTGCATGTCGCGGGTGAGATCAGTTACAAGGCCGGCCTCCTGGTTGACGATCAAGTTCAAGTGGAAGTTCGTCGGACCGACCTGGAGTTCGTCAGCAGAGGAGCGTACAAACTATCGGCGGCCATCGACGCCTTCCACATCGAAGTGGAGGGACGCGCCGCCATGGACGTAGGCGCTTCCACCGGAGGATTTACAGATGTCCTTTTACGGCGGTCCGTGGCAAAGGTGTATGCCATCGACGTCGGCTACGGTCAGCTCTCCTGGAAGCTTCGGCAAGATCCAAGAGTTGTTGTCATGGAGCGGACCAACTTCAGACTTTTGGATTCACTGCCGGAGGCCATCGACATTGCGGTGGTTGACGTGTCCTTCATCTCCTTGGCCCTTATCCTCCCAGGCGTTGCCCGGATGCTAAAGCCTGAAGGCGAAGCCGTCATCCTCATTAAGCCGCAGTTCGAGGCTGGCCGGGCTCGTGTTGGAAAGAACGGTGTTGTTCGCGATCCAGCCGTTCATTCCGATGTGCTGAACCACGTGCTTCGGACCGCGGGAGAGTTGCGGGCTTTGTCCAATCAACCTGCTCGCCTCACCCTTGCTTGGCCCGAAAGGCAATCGAGAGTTTCTCGCCCACCTCCGGCCAGGTGAGACGTGTTCAGACGATAGCGTCCATAGCCTGATCGCAAAAGTGCTGTAAGTACGAGGTTTAGATATCCCTGCCTTTCGGACCCGGCAACAACGGCCCAGCTCAGATGGAAGTCCCGGGAGCGTACCATGCTGTTTCAGCCGGAGAAGGGATGAGGCCTGGTTTCAAGGCCGTATCTTTAAGTGGCACTTCCCCCATGAATGAGGGCACAAAGCGGAGCCCAAAGGTGCGCAATTGAACATGATTTCCAACGCAAACCCGTGCTGAAGTCTGTTGCGCTTCTATTCAATCCGGAGAGGCGACAGGCGGTTGAGACGACCGGTCAGCTCGCTTCCACGCTAAGAGATAAGGGCATAGACGTTTTCAGCAACTCGGCGTGGGACCGCCCTCTGCGCAACCGCCTCCTTGGAAGGGAGCTGGCCATCGTTCTGGGGGGTGACGGAACGATCTTGGGAGTCGCTCGGGAGACGGCGGGAACGGGCATTCCAACCTTGGGCATAAACCTTGGTCACGTGGGCTTTCTCACTGAATTAACTCCCGACCTTATCGAAGATGCTCTTCCCCGAATACTCGACCAAGATTATTGGATTGAGACTCGGCACATCCTGGAAGCCAGGTGGACACAGAGCGGCAAGGCAATGCAGCACCTTGCCTTGAACGAGGTGGCCGTGGCCCGAGGCGCCAGTACGAGGGCGATCAGGGTGGGCGTCTGGGTAGATGGATTTCATTACACGACGCACACTGCCGACGGCGTGCTGGTATCGACAGCGACCGGATCGACCGCCTACTCACTAGCAGCGGGCGGCCCCATCATGTTTCCCGAGTCCTCTGATATTCTCCTCACTCCGGTTGCACCGCATCTCAACATCGGCCGATCCCTCGTCCTTCCCGGTACGGTGTCTGTGGGTCTGCAGCTGGAGCACGAGAGTGCGGCGATGCTGGCAATCGACGGACAGACAGAGTGCCCGCTTGAGGTTGGCAGTGAGGTCATGGTTAAAAGAAGTGACCAAAAGGCCCTTTTCGCTCGTCTCGGTACTCGAACCTACTTCTACTCTGTGCTGTCAGAACGGCTGGCCTAACAGGAGCAGCTCATGGGTGATCAGAGCTGATGCTTGTCGAGCTTCGAATCACGGATTTCGGCATCATCGATCACATCTCGGTTGAGCTCGGCCCGGGCCTGACCGCCATCACGGGCGAAACCGGGGCGGGAAAGTCGATGGTCGTCGATGCCCTCAATGTGGCTCTGGGAAGTCGACTCGGACCGGAATCCATACGACATGGCGCCTCGGGGGCGAGCATCGAGGCCATCTTTGTGCTTGATTCAGTGGCGGAGCATGACAGGGCGAAGCTTGCCGAACTTGGCGTGGACGAGACGGAAGAGGTGCTTTGCCTTCGGCGGGAGACGGTACCGGGAGGCCGCAGCCTGGCACGGCTGAACGGTCGGACGCTGCCCATGGCATCCGTCTCAGCGGTGGGAGAAGCGCTGGTCGACCTTCATGGTCAGAGCGAACACCTCTCGCTTCTTCGCCCTGCTCGCCAGCTCGACATGCTCGATCACTTCGCAAACCTGGATGCACTCAGACTATCGTTCGCTCAGCAAGCTACTGCCCTACGGCTCATTCGAAGTCAGCTGAAGGAGCTTCGCTCCAACAGACGGACGAACGAGCAGATGCTGGATTTGTTGACCTTCCAAGTCGAGGAGATTGATCGAGCAGCGTTAAGTGCGGGCGAGGAGGAAGAGCTGACGGCGGAGCGGAAGCGTCTCGCAAGCGCAGAAAAGCTTGCTGCTCTCGCTACCTCTGCCTACGCATCGCTGGCCGGAGATGGTGACGTTCCGGGGGCGGCAGATTCGATCTCGGAGGCCACCCGCCGGATGGTTGAGCTCGCGCAGATCGATCCCAATCTGGATGCATCGAGACAGGTGGTCGAAGAGCTACACAATCAGGTCCAGGAAGTGGCCACAACCATCAGACGCTACCGCGATACCGTGGAGTTTGACCCGCCCCGGCTAGCCACCGTGGAGGAGCGCCTGGACGAGATATCGAGACTAAAGCGCAAGTACGGCGATACCATCGAAGCGGTGTTGGACTTCGGCAAGGAGGCCAAACGCCAGCTGGATGCTATCGAACATCATGATCTCGTGCTGGAGGAAATGGAGGGTCGGGAGCGGGAGATAGAGGCGGTAGCTGCTGGTATCGCCCTCCAGCTTTCCGAGAGTCGGCGGGAGGCCGCCACAGCTTTTGCTGAAGCCGTGCTGGAGCGCCTACAGAGACTGGGATTGGGCCACACCCGGTTCGAAGTAACTCTGGAACGTCGGCTGGACGAGGAAGGTCTAGCCCTACCCGGCGGAACCGACAACGCGAGGTACGCCTACACCTCATCGGGGGTTGATCAAATCCAATTGATGGTCGCCTTCAATCCAGGTGAACCGCTTCGCCCGATTGAGAAAGTGGCGTCAGGAGGGGAATCGGCTCGCTTCATGCTTGCCGTGAAGGCGGCGCTGGCCAGCGCCGATGATGTTCCCACCTTGGTATTCGACGAAATCGACACAGGAGTGGGCGGCAGGAGCGGCCAGATCGTCGGCGAAATGCTCAAGGAGCTGGCAAAGAGTCATCAGGTTATTGCCATCACCCACCTTGCCCAAATCGCTGCCCTCGCCGATCACCACATCAAAGTGCTCAAGCGACAGACCTCCGATAGGACGACCACCTACGTGGAAGTTCTCTCCGGACAGGCGCGAGAGGAGGAGGTGGCGGAAATGCTGGCTGGACGCAATCCGGGTGAAGGGGCAAGGAAGAGTGCTCGCGACATGCTCAGCAAGGAAAGTATCGCGGAGACCGTCCAACCCTAGGCGGTAGGACCTCTAGATCTGGTCGGGGGACAAGGGCTCTACCCGGACGTTTCGATCGTTTCGCACTCGAACCTGACCCGGCGCGCCACCGGAGATCCGGTGGATGTCACGTACCCTGGCAACGATCACGTCAGCAAACCTCTCTGACCGGGCCTTGCTGAAGTGAGCCGCAAGGGAAGCTGCGGTGTTGACGTCGGGGTCCTGCTCGAGCGCCTCGTCTGGGTCATGATGCAGCCGCCTCAGAACTACGTGAGCACCCGGCACACCCCTGGCATGGAACCAGAGGTCGGATCGCCCTGCCAGCTTGAACGTGACCTCCTCGTTCTGACGAGCGCTGCGACCTACAAGAATTTGCGCTCCCGCCGGCCGATCGATCTTGAGCGGCTGTCCAGCGCCAGCCGGACGCTTCTTTGAGGTTGTCGATTTCGCTGATCCAAAGCGGTCGACGAACTCGGTTCGTATTCGAGCAAGGTCGTTAGGTGTAGCAGCAATATCGACGTACATTTCAAGCTCCTCGACAAAAGCCAGGTCGTTTCGGGCCTCCTCTATGAGCGCAGGTAGCTTCCTCGCCGCCTCTTTGGCCTTGCGATAACGCTTGAAGTATCCTTCCGCATTTTCAACAGCGGTCTGTTTGGGATCCAAGGGAATCTGCTGCTCCAAATCGGGCAGCTCCAACAGCGAGGCACCTGGCTCTATCTGATACTGGTAGCCAAGAACCAGACCACCCATCTCCCGAAGCTCCTCCGCCTTCTTTCCCTTCTCGATTCCCTTCTCCATCGACTGGATTCGCCCGTCAAGCTCTCTGCGCCTCCTTCTGATCAGCTCGCGGAGAGCCTCTCGGGCACTCAACAGAGCATCGGTGCTCTCCTGGCCTTCGGACGCCTCCTCAATCGCCCTGCTGATATCGGGCATCGGCATTGAATCTGGCACTGAGGGTGAGTCGTATGCTCGATAGTCGGTAGGCACTCCATCACGGTAGAGAAGGATTGGGCTCCAATTTCTGCTTTCTAGAAGCTCAAACTGGGCCCCGATCGCGGCGATCAGACGATCCGAGCTCACCGACCCGATGCCTGCTTGTGGATCCACATCGGCTCGAGCGCAAATGTCTGAGGCAACGGATGGAGAGCATCCTCGGAGGGTCGCGACCAGAGCACTGGTCACTGACGAATCAGCCGGGAGTGACGTCAACCGGTCTCTCACTGCGGCAAAGTTAGCGACTCGATCTTCGATCGGGTCGATGCGCGTAACAAGCTCCCCAGAGGCGTCGCGGCGAATGGGCTCAGGAGGGGGCTCATAGCGGCAATGTGGTAATATTCGGCGAATCCGGCTCTGCTGTGGGCCGATCAGCTTCTGCGCACCCAATATTTCGCCGTCACCGGAAACGAGAATCACGTTACTACGATTCCCCATAATCTCGGCGACGAGCTCGAGCTCACCAAACTCATGGGTGGCAATGTCAACCACCAGCACTCTCTCCAAGTGCTCCTGATGAACCGATTGGATCCGGGCCCCTCTGAAGTACTTCCTCAGGAGCATCACAAAAGGTGGAGGCACGTCTGTGGCCTTGGCCAGCTTCCCATGACTCAAGTAGATATGGGGATGGTTGGGGGACGCCGATGCCACCAGCCAGCCGGAGTAATCCCGTCCCCACAGCTTCAAGCCAATGGTCAGGTCAGAGGTGGCGACCACCTTGTCGATCCGGCAACCAGGAGTGCAAGCGGCCAGCTGGTCGGCTACGGCTGCGGTAGTGAAAATGTCAAAGGGCATGACAGCCATGCAGTCTAGCAGCGAGCCGTGGTTGCGGGCATCGAGTTGACAGGTTCAGACGGTGCTGTAACGCGGCCCATGGCCGAGCCGTCCGAGGGACCTCAGCGTGTTCAGCGCGACGCCCCTTTGCTGGTTGTATTGAGCGGGCCATCAGGTGTGGGCAAGGACACCTTGATCCGCACGATCAAATCGTCGGGATTCGGGATCCACTACGTCGTGACGGCCACCACAAGGGCCCCCCGAGAGGGAGAAATGAGCGGCAGGGACTACTATTTCGTCGACAACGATGAGTTTGATGGGATGATCGAGCGGAATGAGCTGCTCGAGTACGCCGATGTGCACGGCCGTCGATACGGCACCCCTGCGGCAGAGGTGAGAGGTGCTTTTTCCCGTGGCTCGGATGCACTTCTTAAGATCGACGTCCAAGGCGGACTGCAGATTAAGCGCAAGATTCCGCAGGCGGTCTTCGTCTTTCTGGCGCCGCCAAGCCTTGACGATCTCTTGCATCGGCTTACCCGGCGTCATACTGAATCGAAGGATGAGCTGGATCAGCGGACTCGGGATGCTCACTTCGAAATGGCTCAGCGAGACGCTTATGAGTATGTCATTGTCAATCAGGAGGACAACGTTGACCTGGCGGCGGATCAGCTGAAATGCATCATCACCGCAGAGAAGCTTCGAATTCATCGCCAGCCGATTGAGCTGTGATCGTGCGCAGGCGCTTTGCCGGTCCAGGAAGTGCCAACGGGCTATCCGAGGCTTCGAGCTCAATCTTGATATCGAGAGTCAGCGCGGCTGAATTGGGGGAAAGAAGATGACTACGACCACCACCCGCTCGTCAAAACGAACCGGAAGCCGTAAGGCGCAAGAGGCAGAACAAGCGCTTTCTGGCATGTCAGATGACGGCTCTATTTCACGTAATCTCGCGATGGAGCTCGTAAGGGTTACCGAAGCAGCGGCGATCCGAGCCGCCAGATGGGTTGGGAGTGGCGACAAGATCGAAGCCGATAGGTCCGCACGCGATGGTGTGCGTGACGCCCTCGCCTTCGTGGATATGGACGGACTGGTGGTGCTGAGCGAGGGTGAGAAGGACGAGGCTCCCATGATCCCCATTGGCGCTCATGTCGGCAACGGCAACGGACCAGAGGTGGACTTCGCAGTGGACCCAATCGATGGAACGACCTTGACCGCTCGAGGTCTTCCGAATGCCATCTCCGTGGTCGCGGCCGCTGACCGCGGGGCCATGTTCACCTGTCCACACATCGTGTACATGCAGAAGATTGCTGTTGGCCCTCAGGCCAAAGGGGCGATCGATATCAATGCTCCCACCAGGGACAACCTTCTCCGGATCGCTCGGTTCATGGACAAGCACATCACCGATCTCACCGTCGTAATCTTGGATCGTCCTCGCCATGAGGACCTCGTGGAGGAGGTGCGGACTGCCGGCGCCCGCATCAAGCTGATTTCCGACGGCGATGTCGCCGGCGCCGTTACTGCAGCGATGGAGGAGCATCCAGGGGTCGACGTGCTGATGGGTATCGGCGGTACTCCTGAGGCCGTCCTGGCCGCCTGTGCCCTCAAGGGGTTGGGTGGCGACATGCAGGCCAAGCTCTATCCGCGAAATGAGAAGGAGCGGCAGAAAGCGGTTGAGGAAGGCCTGGGCGATCTCGACCGGGTTCTGACTCTCGATGATCTGGTGAAGGGCGACGACGCCTACTTCGCGGCGACAGGCATCACCAGTGGCGAGTTTCTCCAAGGCGTCAGCTTTGGGCTCAACACGGCAAGAACCCAGAGCATCATGATGAGATCGCGATCAGGCACCCTGCGCTTCATCGAAACTCGGCACAATATCGGGCTGAAGCGTCAGCTGCCCATGGGATCGGCCTACCTGCCCGGTTAGCCGTTAGCCCAGGGCTGATAGGTTCATCTGCAACCGGCGTTTGCCCTGGCGCGATGGTAGCCCCGACCGGATTCGAACCGGCGATCTTCGCCTTGAAAGGGCGATGTCCTGGGCCGCTAGACGACGGGGCCTCGGCTCGGTAATTCTAACAACGGAGAGACCTGCCCTAATCCAAGGGACTGCGATGTCGTCTTCCAGCCCGTTTGGCAAGGTTTGTAGACCCGCCTGCTGCGCTGGCTGGCCTTCTGGCCACTAGGCCATGGTCACGGCTCGCTAGCATGAGGCATGGCCAAAGAGCTTTCTGGCTGGTTCGACGCATCCTTGGAGTCCGGCCGGATCATCGTCGAAGCTACGGATGTTTGCAAAGCATACGGGCGCATCCCTGTCTTATTCCCGATCTCGCTAGCAGTTGGATCAGGGGAGGGAACGGCACTGCTCGGCCCAAATGGCTCTGGGAAGTCAACGCTCCTCCGCATCCTGTCTGGGGCGACGAGCCCCGTTTCGGGAGAAGTGACTGTTTGCGGTTACCCTCTAGACGAGGCCAGACGTTCCGCGCTCAAACACATCGGCTTCGCCGGCCACGACACCTATCTCTATGACGAGATGACGGGCGCCGAGAATCTTCGGTTTTATTGCGCTCTAAGCGGGCAACGCCTGCGCGACGTGGAGCTTTTTGACGCGCTCGAGGTCGTTGGAATGAGGAAAGCAGCGGCCGATCGGGTGAGATCGTACTCCGCCGGCATGAAGCGACGGCTATGCCTGGCCAGGATTCTTCTGCTCCAGCCCGACCTCATCCTGTTGGATGAGCCTCACGCCTCACTTGACGCGCAAGGTCAAGCCTTGGTGGATACGATTGTTGAGGCCGCTCTCGCCTCCAATCGAGGTGTAATCATCGCTTCCCATGACCATGAACGAGTCCTCAGCCTCTGCCAAGGCGTGATTGTTCTGGACGGAGGCCGGGTGGTGTTCCAGGGAGATGCCGAGAGCTGGAGGGGAAGGACTGCCGTGTGGGTGGTTGAGAAGGCAGAGGGATGATCGGCGATATCCTCTTGGTTGTCTCCAAAGATCTGCTGCTCGAGCGACGTAGCAAGGCGAACCTCAACGCCTTGATCTTCCTGTCCGGGATCATTCTCGTGGTCATTAGTTTTGCCCTTGGCCCTTCGAGCTCGCGTTTGCAATCCGTTGCGGGAGGAATCCTGTGGATCGCCTTTGCCTTCGCCGGCGTACTCGCATTTGGGCGAGCTTATCAGGTGGAGGGAAACAACGGCTGCTTCGAGGGGATGCTTTTGACAGGCGTCGACCCCAGAACCATCTACCTCGGGAAGCTCATTGCTACCTGCATCGTGATGCTGGCGGTCGAGATGGTCGTGGTGTTTGCCATGGCGCTCCTGTACGGACTGGACCTCTGGTCGCGGGCGCCCAGTCTTCTGCTTATCGCAACGCTCGGCACGCTGGGCTTTGCCTCCATCGGGATCCTCTATGGCCGCCTGACGATGTCACTGCGTGCTCGCGAGGTCATGCTCCCTCTCCTCGTGCTTCCCGTAGTGCTGCCACTGGTCTTAGCTGCGGTCCAGGCGACCCAGATTGTCATTCAAGGAGGCTCTGTCGGGGGGACTTGGATCTGGGTCGAGCTTCTAGTCGTTTTCGATATCGTGTTCTTAACCGCCGGTCTGCTCACATTTGCGGTCCTTTGTGAGGAATAGAACCGAATAGCTGTCTAAGCACTCCCGACGGTCCTGCCAAATTGGAGCGACCGAAGGCGGGTGATAATAGGGCGTTGGCCAGCAACATTGTCGAGCACCCGATTCTGGGTTTGCCGCTGTTGCTCGCTTAACCACCTGTCGTATGAAGACGCGCCTTGGCGGAGGACAGAGACCCGATATGGCGTGGTTGGAGAGGAATGGCAACCGCATAGGTCTGGCAACGGCTCCACTGCTTCTCGTTGGAGTCTATATGGCGCTGGTTTGGTCGCCTCCGGATGTGCACATGGGCCAAGACCTTCGGCTGATGTATGTCCATGTTCCCTCGATATGGGCCGCGTATCTTGCTCTGACGGTATCGCTATGCGCCAGTCTCATGGTGCTGTGGAAGCGAGACCTTCGCTGGGATCAGCTCGCCGTTGCCACCACAGAGGTAGGAGTGGTTCTCACTGCTCTCGCCATCGCTGCCGGCTCGATCTGGGGAAAGCTTACCTGGGGCGTCTGGTGGACGTGGGACCCGAGACTCACGACAACGGCTGTGCTCCTCGTGATTTTTGTCGGATACCTTCTGCTGCGAGAGATGTTTGAGGATCCATGGGCTCGGGCCAAGTACTCGGCAGTTGTGGCAATCATTGGGTTCATTGACATTCCCGTTGTTCATTTCTCCGTTCTCTGGTGGCGAAGCCTTCATCAAGGGCCAACCTTCCTCCGACCCAATCTCGGAGATCCCACCATGGACGACCGCATGGAGCTGACATTGATCGTGAATACGCTCGCATTCACGTTGCTCTACCTTTTCCTCCTGTCGAAGCGATTGCGGCTGGCACGGCTTCAACAGGAGTCGGAGGCCATCGATTGGGGGCCGATTGAGGTCGAAACAGCACCACAGCGGGAGCCTGTCCATGCTGGCTGATTGGAGCTCGATCTTCCTAGGCTTTGGCGTCGTGTTTGGTGGCCTCGCGCTCTACGCGCTTGGAGTGTTGTGGCGATTACGTGCGGCCGAGGCTGCGAATCGGAGTGATCGTGGCTCAAAATGAGCTGGCAGGAAAGCAACCAGGGGTCATAGCCGCTGGCCGGACCAAATCCGTCGCCACGGTTGGGGGCAGACAACGTGCTGTTCGCAAGCCGGTGGCACTTCTGGCAGGCGGAATGGTCGTCATCGTCGCCGCGCTAGCGTTTCTTGCCTATCAAGGGCTGACAAACAACCTCGTCTACTACATCACTCCGAGCCAGCTCCTTGCCAAGGGCCCGGTGGCCTACGGTCAACAGCTTCGAGTCGGTGGCCAGGTGCGCCCTGGCTCCCAGCAGTGGAACAGGCAAACCAGGGTCTTCAACTTCGTAATCCAGGACCCTAAATCTCACATTCGCGTTACCAGCAGAGGCTTGCCGCCTCCCCTGTTTGCGTCGGGAATCGGAGTGGTGGTTCAAGGTGATTTCAAGAACGGTGTGTTTCACGCCAGCACGTTGATGGTCAAGCATTCCTCCAACTACGTGGCGCCGAAGCGCGGACATATCCCCAAGCCAGATAACTACGCCAACAAGTAGCCGATGACCAGCGCCATCGGTCACTTTACGACGCTGTCGGCCCTTCTCGTTGCGGTCGGCGGAGCCGGAGCGTCCTTCTACGGCGGCCACCGGCGGAGCCCCGATCTTATCGCGCTAGGCAGGGCTGCAGTGATGTTGGTATTTGGCCTCACGGCATTGGCCTGCGGCATCATGATCTACGCGCTGGTAACGCATGACTTCTCCGTCCAGTACGTCGCCGACGTGGGCAGCCGCGAAACGCCTCTCTACTACACCGTCATCTCGCTCTGGGCTGCCCTCCAGGGCTCCATCCTGTTCTGGGGATTGATCCTCGCGGGCTATGCCACGCTGGTGGTTATCCTCCATCGATCGAGCTACGAGGAGATCATGCCGTACGTGGCTGGGGTCCTGTTGCTGATCCTGGCCTTCTTCCTTTTCGTGATGTCGGGACCGGGCAATCCGTTTGTCTACGTCGCCCATCCGCCTGCCGACGGACCTGGGCCGAACCCGCTACTGCAGAATCACCCCATGATGGGACTCCATCCACCGTTGCTCTACCTGGGGTATGTCGGCCTCTCGGTACCGTTCGCCATTGCCATGGGTGCCCTCATTGCGGGCGACGCCAGGCAATCATGGCTCCGGCTTGCCAGACGCTGGGCGTTGGTGGCCTGGTGCTTCCTGACTCTCGGCATCATCGGAGGAATGTTTTGGTCGTACGACGTTCTGGGTTGGGGCGGGTATTGGAGCTGGGATCCGGTTGAGAATGCTGTCCTCATGCCATGGTTGGTGACGACGGCATTTCTCCATTCCCTTCAGGTACAGGAGCGGCGCCACATGCTCAAGACGTGGACGCTCTCGCTGATCGTGGCAGCCTTTCTGCTCAGCATCCTCGGAACCTTCCTGGCCCGCAGCGGGGTGCTCGAGTCTGTCCACTCCTTCACGCAGTCGGCCATCGGGCCTGTGTTCTTGGTGTTTCTCTCGGTCTGCCTTGTCGTCTCCATCGGCCTACTCCTCTGGAGATCGCAGGAGCTGGAGGCTCCGGGAACTCTGGACTCACTGGCCAGCAGAGAATCGGCCTTCTTGCTCAATAACCTGCTTCTCGTGGCTCTAACCTTCACCATCCTTCTTGGCACCCTCTTTCCTCTGCTCGCTCAGGCAACGAGCGGTGAAAAGCTCTCGGTCGGCGGGCCGTACTTCGATCGAGTGGCCGTGCCGATCGCCATTGGATTGCTGTTTCTCATGGGAGTTGGACCACTTCTCCCGTGGGGGGCATCGAAACTTGAAGAGACTCTCGACCGGCTGATTGTCCCGGCCTTCGCCGCGGCTGTGACCGTTCTCATCCTGGTACTCGCCGGGATGCGCGGGGCGGGAATTCTGCTCGTCTTTGCCCTGGTGGCATTCGTGGCGGCCTCGACGATTGGGGCGGTGATCCGCGATGTTCGTGCCCGGCAGGGAAACACTCGGGAGGCCGCTGCCCCGGCACTCGTCCAGCTGCTAAGAGCCAACCCTCGACGGTATGCCGGCTATCTTGCCCACATCGGTGTTCTCTTTGTCGTGGTCGGTATTGCCACCTCTCAGAGCTTTAGCTCAAGCACGAGCAAGACCCTGAACGTCGGTCAAGCAATGCGGGTGGATGGATACAGTGTTGCTCTCGCTACCATTCGTTCGGTCAAGCAGCCGAACCGAACCGTTGTTCAGTCGGTGGTTAATGTGAGCCAGGGCGGCAGGACGCTTGGGTCGATGAGTCCTTCCATCAACTACTACCCAAATTCCGATCAACCCGTTATTACGCCCGCCGTGCACATGACTGCGGTGAAGGATCTCTACGTCGTCGTTCGGGCCATCGATTCGCACCGGCGATGGGTAACACTGCAGGTTTATGTCAAGCCGCTAATCAGCTGGATCTGGTTCGGTGGGGCACTCGTTGGATTGGGATCCGTGATGGCCCTCCTACCTCGTCGCCGGAAACGCGTGGCCGAGGAACCGGCCGCCATCCCGGCTTTGGGTGAACCCGTCGAGGTCCTCTCATGAAGCGGGTGCTCTTTGTCATCCCGGTTGGACTGGCCTTGATCCCTCTTCTCGCCTACGGCTTCGGCAAGAATCCCGGTGCCATCCCCTCTCCCTTGATCGGAAAGAGCGCTCCTAATTTTGTTCTGGCCTCGACTGCCGGACCGAAAGTCAGCATGGCATCACTTCGGGGTCGACCGGTTGTTCTCAACTTCTGGGCAAGCTGGTGCGTACCCTGCCGCCAAGAGGAACCCGACTTTGTGGCAGCGTACAGGAAATGGGGATCCCGCGTGCGTTTCATTGGGATCTCCTACCAGGACTCTGCCTCGGCTGCCAGATCCTTCATGAAGGATGAGGGCGCATCATGGCCTAGCTTGATCGATCCGGGCCAGCGGGTTGCCGTGAACTACGGTGTTACCGGAGTTCCCGAGACCTTTTTCATCGACTCGCACGGAAGGGTCTTGATGAAGAAATGGTCGCTCTCGAAGCAGGATCTTTCGAAGGACATCATAGAGACCCTGAGGGCCAAGAGTCGATGACGGCTGCAAGGTCTTGGAAACCGCTCACGGTTCTGGCCGCGCTTATCGCGGTGGTTCTCGTGCTGGCTCTTGCGGCAGGTGCACCGAATGGGAAGCCATCTCTCAGCACCCGTGTTGAACAGGTAGCCACTCAGTTACGGTGCCCAGTCTGCCAGGGCGAGTCGGTTTATGACTCTCCATCATCTCTGGCGGCGGCCATGCGATCGATTATTCGGCAGCGCTTGCATTCGGGTCAATCCGAGGGTCAGGTCAAGGCGTACTTCGTCAGCCGGTACGGCCAGTGGGTCCTGCTTGCCCCTCCGGGTACGGGCATCGGGAGGCTTGCCTGGCTCGCTCCACCCGCAGCGATTCTTATCGGGCTCATCGTAGTTGCTTTCGCCCTCACCCGCTGGCGTCGCAACAAGTACGGCATCTCAACCGCTGGCTCGGAATCGCCTGAGGAGGTACAAGCACTGCGGGAGCAGCTGGACGTTCGTCTCGACGATGGCCTCATCAGTCCGGCGGAGTATCAGGCGGCTCGACAGCAGTTGGGCAGTGCCGAGCCCAAACCTTCATCCACAAAGCCTCCACGGCGCACGTCAAACCGGCAGTGGCTTCAGCTTCTGGCGATGGGCTCGGCAGCCATCCTGATCGCTGCCTCGATCTCCCTCGCCGTGCAGAATCGGGGCTCCGGTCCCATCACCGGAACGGTCAGCTCAGCGGCGCCACCTTCGACGCCGACCAGCGCAAACCTGCCTCCCGACCTGCGCGCCGCGGCTGCTCGCGTCACTGCTCATCCCCACAGGGCGAGCGCTTGGGTCGATCTTGCAACGGCTCTGCTGCTGCACAACAACGAGGGGCAGGCGATCGCATCCTACCGGGAGGCGATAAAGCTCGATCCGACCTGGATTCCGGCTCGTCTGGGCCTTGCCTTCGTCGAGATCGGCCAGGGACATGACACCAGGGCCCTGAACCTTCTGAAGTATCCGATGCGAAAGGCACCTGCTTCCTCGCGGGTATGGATGCTCGAGGGACTGGCCTACGGACATCAACCCGGCCAGCTTGCGAAAGCGAAGGCTGACATCCAAGAGGCTTTACGTCTCAAGCCTTCTCCGGGAATCGCCGAAGAGCTTCGACTTTGGCTAGGCCAGCTGCAAAAGGGCCGGCTGATTCCATAGAGGCTAAGCGGAACAACCAGCTATGAACGTGGGCAATCCTCTCTTCTGGCCTCTGGCTTTCGCCGCCGGTACCCTTTCCTTTACCTCACCGTGCTGCCTGCCGCTACTGCCGGGATATCTCTCGTTCATTTCCGGTTTGTCTGGCGACGAGCTGGCCGGAAACCGCGGCCGCTTGACGGCTGCCTCACTTCTCTTTGTCGCCGGATTCTCGCTCGTCTTCGTAGCGTTGGGAGCCAGCGCAAGCGTGCTCGGATCGGTCGTCCTGCTTCATCGATCGGTTCTGCTTCGACTCTCAGGATTCTTCATCATTTTCATGGGGCTGGTAACGCTTGGGATCTTCAAGATTCCCGCCCTGTACGTCGAGCGCAAGTTCCATCTCAAGCCCGGACTGGGGATGTGGGGTGCCGTTCCACTTGGAATGGCCTTTGCCTTCGCCTGGACGCCCTGCGTCGGACCGGTTCTCGCCGCCATCCTCACGGCGGCGGGAGCAACTGGATCGGTACGTTCGGGAGCGGCCCTGCTGTTCGTCTACGCGCTTGGCCTCGGCCTGCCTTTTGTGGCGACGGGTCTGTTCGTGGAGCGGGGCCTGCACGCGGCCAAGTGGCTCCAACGCCACTATCGAACCCTCAACGTCGCAGGTGGCTCGATCCTCATGCTCATGGGAGTCCTGCTCATTACCGATCAGTGGGTCCAGCTCCTCGGTCCTGCTCTTCGCCTCTACTCCCGCCTGAACTGGCCACCAATCTAGGGGACACGACGGTCGTAGGCCATGGCAGGACAGCCACAGGGGGCTGTCCCTGCGCCGCGGGAGCACCCGAGCACAACCCTTGGAGCAGAGGCGCAGGCCTCTGTGCCTGCGCTGAGGCGCACCCCCGCGCTTCGACTACGGCGACGCGAATGTGTTCGACCACGTGAGAGCCCCAATCGGGACGTGTGATCCGGGTTCGGACGATTGCAGTACACGTGGGCCGGGCACAGGATGAATCCTGCCCCTACGGTGGACGGACGGCATGTGTCTGCGACGTGGCAACAGGCCTAGCAACACCAAACTGGCTGAGATCGTACGCCTGCATGACGGTCGTAGCCCATGGCAGGACAGCCACAGGGGGCTGTCCCTGCGCCGCGGGAGCACCCGAGCACAACCCTTGGAGCAGAGGCGCAGGCCCCTGTGCCTGCGCTGAGGCGCACCCCGTGCTTCTAGTCTGCCGATTGGCCCTGACGCACACCATTCCCCATCCAGGACTGCGACAGGGTGTGGCGACATCCCAGGGCCTGGCTCAGGAGGTCAGATTCGGGGGCAGCCAGAAGGCACGGCTGGGCACGTTCATAATCGATGTATGGATCCCACGCTGGTTGCACCCACAATGCGCAAGCCGCCCCGAGAGCCGAAGGACGCAATTCTGGACGTGCAGGAGTTCGACGATCATGGGACGGCTAGAGCCGTTTTCGAGAACAAGACCGTCGAGGTCGAGCACGGCATTCCAGGGGAGCGGGTCCATGCCCTGGTCCACGGACGCCGCAGGCGGTGGGCCAAGATCGTCGATATCGAGGAGGCCTCCTCCTCCAGGGTCGACGCGCCTTGCCCGCACTTTCATGAGGGATGTGGCGGCTGCCAGTGGCAGATGCTCGACTACAGAAGTCAGCTCGAGCGCAAGAGGCAGCGCGTCGACGCCGAATTCAGATCGGCCGGTGTGGGCTTCGAGCTATCTGAGATGTTCCCGATGGAAGACCCCTGGCGCTATCGCGTCACCGCCGGGCTCTCCCTCGGCTACCAGGCCGGATTCCGGCGGCATGGCAGCCAGACCATCGTCAGGCTCGACGACTGCCCGATCTCCCATCCCCTCATCGGACATCTGGCCGCACACCTCAATCAAGCGATCGAGGACGGCCGGCTGCCGAACTTTCGCGGCGATATGGTTGTCGAGGCTGCGAGTCGTCACAGATGGAACAAACGACTCGCTGCATACCGCCATCGTTCCGAGTCCCGGCTCACGGGATGCGAGCATCGAAGCGACCCTCCCCCTGGCTACGACGATTGCGAAGATCCCAGAGGTCACCGGGATCGTCTACCGGCACCGTCAGAGCCGAGCGGAGCTGCTGTACGGAGAACCATTCGCACGCACTACCGTGGCTGGCCGGGCATTTGCGGTCAGCGGAGCCACGTTTTTCCAGACCAACATGCGAATGCTTCCCCTTCTGCTCGACACCATGGAGAAGGCCGCATCAGGCCGGTCCGGACGATGTTGTCGTCGACATCTATGGGGGCGTTGGACTGTTCGGTCTGCTGCAGGCGGAACGTGCCGGAACGGTGATTGAAATCGAGATCGACCCGGTGGCTATCGAAGCGGCCGAGCTTTCGGCTAAATGGCAGAATCTCGATAATGTCCGATTCCACGCGGGAACGGCCGAGTCGATCATGTCGGGGATCGAAATCGCCGATACGGTCATCGTCGATCCACCACGTTCCGGGCTTACGCCCAAGGTCGTCGAGGCAATTGGACGGCTTCGTCCGCAGCGAATCCTGTACGTCTCCTGCCTGGCTCGGTCGCTGGCGCGCGACATCGTCGATCTGTCCCGCTTCGGATACCGGGCCTCACGGGTGGATGCCTTCGACTTCTATCCTCAGACCTACCACGTCGAGCTGTTTTCCAAGCTCGAGCTGATAAGGTAATGAGCCTTGGTTGTGGGGACAGGTGCCATCAGCCGGCGGTGTCCCGTCACACCTCGAATTTATGATCGAAATTCTCGGACGGCTCGTACGAAACACGGCCTTCCGAGTTGGCGCAACGATCGTTCTCCTGATCCTGGTTCTGTGGCGCAGTCAGCCCCAGAAACTGCTCTCGGATTCCGGCAAATTCGGGCTCCAAGCCCTGCTGCTGGCACTGCTGCTGACCATTCCATTTCTCTATTTCAAGTCGCTCAGATGGATGTATATGCTCCGCTATGCCGGGTCGGATGCGTCCTTCTCCGAGGCAGCGCTCTCGCTCGTCGGCGGAATGGGATTGGCGTTACTGACGCCGGCGCGCCTCGGCGAGGTGGCAAGGGTGGCCTATCTCCGCGACTCGCGCAAGCTGCGGCTCTCGGCCCTCGTCATGCTCGACAAGCTATTTGACGTGATCGTGTTGGTCCTACTATCCGTTGCAGGTGCCTGGCGGATCATCGGCTGGCCTGCGGGCCTGGCCTTCGCCGTGGTGGGATGCTTGGGACTTGTAGTGACCCTCTTTCCTAAAACGCTTCACTGGACCACTTGGGCGGCTCGAGGCTCGATTCCCCTGGCGAGGAAGGACCCGGGAGATCCTCAGCTCGCTGGAGAGCCTGTCGTTCGGCGCTACCATCCTGTACCTTCTATTGACGGTGGCCGCCTTCGCGGTCGTCATCCTGCAATTCGGGATCATCATTCATGGGAGCACGAACGTCTCGCCCGATGTCGCGCTTCTCACCTTTCCTCTCGTGATTCTGACCAACGTGCTCCCGCTGACCATTGCCGGGCTTGGGATTCGAGAAGGGGCAGCCGTGCTGCTGCTTGGCCAGTTCCACGTGGCCGCCGCAGTGGCGGCTATTGCGGCATTCGCCATGTTCTTCCTCAACACGGCCCTACCGGGAATCCTCGGAGCGCTGCTGGCTCCCCTCATGTTTCGGCGTCAGGTCAGTCACAGCGCGGAGTCAGGCTAGTGGCAGCCTTTCTCGCGATAACGACTGCGGCGAACTCCTTTTCGAGCGTCTGGCACAACCTCAGCCAGGAGCCGGGATTGTACGTCTGGCGGGCCGGTGGCTCTGTCGTCATCATCGCCTTGAGCCTGGTGGTTGGTCGGTTCGCCGAGTCCCGGATGCGTCACAGCGCCCATGTGGCGACGCTTGGCGCGAATCCCTCCGTGCTCCTGGCCAGGATCGTTCGGTTCTGCATCTGGTTTCTTGGCCTGTTATGGGTGCTGGCCATCTTCAGCGTGCCCTTCACGGCGCTGGCCGCGGTGGTGGGAGTGGCTGCCCTGGCTCTCAGCCTTTCGCTCCAGGATCTCCTGAAGAACTTGATCGCCGGTATCTACATGCTCGCCGAGCGTCCCTTTCACATCGGGGACGTCATCACAGTCCAAGGCACAACCGGACTGATCGAGGATATTCAGATGCGGGTCACCTTCTTGAGGACGGAACAGGGAGAGCGAGTTGTCATTCCCAACCAGCTGGTCTTCACTCAAATGGTCGTCAACACCACCTCCCTTGGTGTGCAGTCGGCCTGCATTCAGGTGGAGGCGCCGCGGTCGATCAATGCGGACGATGTGAGCAAAAGAGTCTTGGAGGCCGTATCGGAAGCGACGGACGTGGCAACCAACCCTCCGCCACGACTTGAAACGGTCACCATGACACCGGATACCGTCAAGTGGGCCCTCCACGTCTGGCTGAAGCCGGGAAGCAGCATCTCTCAAGTGATTCTGGCCCTCGGGAAGGCCATCCCGGAAGCCACTATTGGTCAGCCGCTTGCCTGAGAAAGGGAATTCCGTTCCGCACATCGGCATCTTCGGTGGCACCTTCGATCCGATCCACATCGGGCATCTGGCAGCCATCGACGACGTTCGCGACCAGCTCGGACTCGAACGGGTTCTCTTCATCCCAAATCAAACACCGCCGCACAAACGAGATCGACATGTCTCGGAGGCGCGCGACCGGATGGCCATGGTGCGTCTGGCCGTTGCCTCAAACGATGCCTTCCGGCTTGACCCAATCGAGCACGAACGGGAGGGCCCGTCTTACTCGCTTGATACCCTGCGCGCTCTTCGTCAGAGGTACGGCGAGGACGTCAAGATCGACTTCATCGTCGGTTTCGATGCGCTGAAGGACCTGCACGAGTGGCACGAGCCGGATGCCATCCTGGCGGAGTTCGGTTTGACGGTGATGGATCGGCCTCCAGAGGACGGCGAGGAGGCGGATAGGTATCCGGATCGATGGCGAGAAATCGAGCAGCGATTCCCGGAGATTCACGCTCAGATTCAGAGGCTTCACGTCCCTCAGCTGGCCATATCCGGGGCCGATATCCGGCGAAGGGTGCGGGAGGGACGCTCTATTCGCTATCTGGTCCAACCCGCCGTTGAGGACTATATCCGGGAGCGCGGCCTGTACCGTTAGCCCGGGTCGTTCCCGTCTGCTTTCATACAAATACTGACCCCGGCAGGCTCCGTGTTGACGGTTCCATACGAACGTAGCCCGGCCCCTGTGTGGCCGGGCGAGTGATGGACCTGCGGCCGAGGGCTCGTCTTTCCCGTCGGGCCGTACGATAACTATCGCCTTCCCCCTTTTCTAGAGGTGATTGGACCGCCTTCTTCTTGTGCCCCTTGACAAGGCGTAATTCGCCTGTAACATGCTGCGTTGCAGGTTGAGATGCCAGAAAGAGGGGAATGTCAGTGTCCAGAGCTATGGCCAGTTGCCTGGAGGATGACATGTAGATCGCGAAAGCAACAACAAAATAACAGCCAGGGGTGCTGTTATTTTGTTATTTTGTTATTTTGTTATTTTGAAGGCCGGGAGCCCTCTTTATACGAGGTACCTAGGGCAAGGCTGTCTTGAAAAAAGGTAACGAGGAGAGAACAGGGGCCGCGAAAATAACACCAAAATAACACGAAAATAACACCCCTCCCTCTGAGGTCAATGATTCAGCCAGAAGCAACAAAATAACAAAATAACAAGCAACACGGCTTTGAGGATCAAAAATACTGCGATCAATCATCGCCACTGAGTGCGCGAGGTCTCGATCTGTCGTAGTACGGCTTCTAGGCGGCTTTCAACTTCGGCCGGCACTACTAAAATTGGCCATGCTTCGCAGCTACTCGTGGCCCGCGGCGACTATGCCGTTATCAACGGACATCTGGGGGCCGTTCAGCATGACCTCAACCACTAACCCCCCATCCGCGTCGCCAGACGCCGTTTCCGGTGATCAGACCACGACGACTACTGGGGATGAGCTGGTCGTAAAGGATGTGACCGCTTGGCGTTCCTGGCTCTCGGAACACCACACCAAACAGGAGGGTACGTGGCTCGTTCTGGCCAAGAAAGGGACGGTCGAGCCGACGAGCCTCACCTACGATCAGGCTCTGGAGGAGGCAATCTGCTGGGGCTGGATCGACGGCAAGCTTCAGAGGCGTGATGACGCGACCTACATGCAGCGTTTCACGCCACGCCGGCCACGGAGCCTCTGGTCCAAGCGCAATGTCGGCATGGTCGAACGGCTGAGGCGGGAGGGGAGACTCCAGCCTTCCGGCATCAGAGAGATCGAGAGGGCACAGGCGGATGGGCGCTGGGAGACGGCCTATGGCGGCTCTCGCGACATGGAAGTCCCTCCGGACTTGGCCGAAGCTCTGGCGGCGAATCCAGACGCCCTCGCGATGTTCGAGATATTGACCAGGGCCAACCGCTACGCCGTCCTCTGGAACATCCACAACGCCAAACGAGCTGAAACCCGCCAGCGGAAGATAGAGAAGTATGTCGCCATGCTCGCCCGCGGCGAAACCCCGCACCCGCAGTCATCGGCCCGGACCAAAACGGACTAAGCGTCCTAAAGGGTCGACGTTCAACCAATCCTGCCGCTCTCGTTGTTGCCTACGTCGGGTGCCCTGGGTTGTGGTCGGAAAGATCCAGGCGACGCCATTTCCAGCACAGAACCCGCCGCCGTGCGAGAGAGCGCACAAGAGATCATCGCCAATCGCGAGCCTTGAAAACTTACCGCTTTCCACCGGCGCAGGAGGTGGGTAGCCTCCATAACAGAGTATTGAGCCCGTGATGCGCAGAGCGCAGGCCAAACCGCCGACAGCAACCTGCCTGAATTTACCCGAGATCTTCTGAGTACCAAAGGGTTTGCCGCCCCAGCAGCGGATCTTGAGATCGGTCTCGAGGGCACACCCTGCCCCTCCTCCGCCAGCCGACAACTGACGAAAGACGCCGGCCGGTGGCTTGGCCACTTTGTACGGGCCTTCGGCCCAGCAGGCAAGCCTTCCCGTCTGTGCAAGGGCACATGCCGAGTTGTCACCGGTGCTCACCTGTTTGAATTTGCCCGTGGGAGGCTGCCTGTGACGGTTCACACCGCTTCCCCAGCATGCCAAGGCGCCATCGGTGCGAATTGCGCAGGCCTTTGAATAGCCGGCCGAGATATCTTTGAATCTTCCTGTCGGCGCCTTCTTTACTGCGCTGGAACTTGGGTATCCCCAGCACTTGAGCCGGCCGCTTCGGAGCAGCCCGCATGCAAACACGCCTCCAACGGACATCGACTTGAAGCGTCCTTTGGGAACGCCGGCGAAGGCTTGATCCAGCCCCCAGCAGTCAATATGCCCGCTCGCTCGAAGCCCGCAGGCGCCGTACATCTCTGGGCCGAACTGGACGAATCTCTCTGGCGGCGACTCAAGATCGGCCTTGGAATTATCGCCCCAGCAGCTGATGCGGCCTCCCGACCTCAGTCCGCAAGCAAAGCCATCTCCGGTCGACCCGACGGACAGCTGCGAGAATCTGAGACCCTTAGCCGGCTGAGTCGGCGCACCGCCCCAGCAGGCAGCACTGCCATCGACTCGGAGACCGCACTCCATCGTCTCGCCGCTGCGCTTGGTCGAAGCGCCCCGTCAAGCCACCTCGGAGCGTGTGACCCCAACAGGCGATAGCGCCGGATGCCCTGACGCCGCACGCAAAATGGTCCCCACTGCTGACATCGATAAAGGTACCGGATGGGGAGGTTGCCGCGCCAACTCCCCAGCACGCGAGCGAGCCGTCCTCTTTAAGGCCGCACGCGTAATCATCACCGGTGCTGACCTGCGTGAAGAGCCCCGGTGGGGAAAAGTACGCCGCGTTGTCGTTGACTCCAGACTGATTCCAACAAACAACCGACCCGCCGGCTCGGAGGCCGCAACCCATAAGTGCCCCAGCACTCAGCTGAACGAAGGCACCCGCCGGGACCGGCTTGCCGGGAATCTCGCCGCCCCAACAATCGAGGGAGCCGTTCGAGCTCCGGAGGGCGCAAGCAAAGCCACTTCCCGCCGATACCTCGTTGAAACTGCCTGCAGGAGCCTCCGTCTCGCCTACGTAGTCGGGTCCCCAACAGACGACGGTGTGACGAGTGTCGAGTGCACAGGGTATGTCTGAGGTCGACGAGATCGATACCTCGGTAAAGGCCGCCGACTGGAAGGACCGGAGCGCAATCCCGGATGGGGACGCGGAGGCCAATGAGGGCGCAATCGCGATTGGGGAAACGGCAAGGCAGAGGCAGGCAGCTGCCACCAGCACTGAAAGTGCTCTCTTCATCCGGCGTATTTGCTCCTTCTCTGGCGAACGCTTGACGGTCGATAACAATGCAAGACTAGCATCGGCTTTGGTCTCAGGACAAACATCTGTTTGCATCCAGGATGTAAGTGGCTAAACCTCTACGAGCAGATCCTCGAGCCACGACTGATGTAGCCGGGCTCCACTCCCCCTCTATCACCGCTGGCATCGGTCTTCCTCCCCCAAATCCACGATCGGCTATCGTTCCAATCGTGAAGGCCCAGATGCGCTTGCTCCATCGAGCCGGCTAAGCAGGCTCTTCGAGTGCAGGCTTCTATCGGTTAGCATGCGCTCGTCTGAAGGACGAGAACCGGACCCTGGAAACTTAGCGCCGCCGCGGTTTCGTGCAGGTGATGAGGATTGCGCTCCCGTTGGGCACTGTCTCCAAGGGGTCCGTCTCGTGGCTGCCTCCCTTGCTGCCACGTCCTGACTTGCCGACCCCGAAAAGAGGAGTTGAGGGAAGGTTGCTCGTCGGGGGGCCCGTTATTAGATGCCCGGGCCGGTTGCTACTTAGAAGCTGACGGAGTGGGGCGGGCATCTTCTTGAGGCATTGCTGATAGGAGTTGAGCGCACGGGAACCGGCTATCGACCCCGCAGGACTTGGCGACGGAGCCACGGCAAACAGGGCGACAATGAGAGCCGTCATCGCCAGCGAGCTACGTATCACGCCTCAATTTTAGCGGTGACGGCCGAAAATCGGAGTCTCCAACCGCAGGGGCTAAACCTCTACGAGCAGCTCCTTGAGGCCACGGATGATGTAGCCGGGCTTCCACTCTGGTTCTCGAACGAGCCTGAGGTTGGGTGCCCGGCGGAGCAGATTGCCGAAGGATGCCGTCAGCTCGACGCGAGCCAGGGCGGCGCCGAGGCAGTAGTGGATTCCGGCGCCGAAACTGATATGCCGGTTGTCCGACCGAGTGATGTCGAGCGTGTCCGGATCGGTAAATCTGGCTGGGTCGCGGTTGGCCGATCCGAAGAGCAGAGCAACCTCGCTCCCGCGGGGAATCGTGGTGCCGCCGACATCGATGTCCTCGAGCACCCATCGCTCGAACATTTGAAGGGGCGTGTCGAAACGCAAAAGCTCGTCGATGGCCGTGGGAAGCACCGAAGGTGATTCGCGCAGTAATGCGAGCTGGTCGGGATGCCGAAACAAGGACCACCAGCCCGTCGTCGTGGAGTTGACCGTCGCCTCGTGGCCGGCATTGAGAAGCAGGACGCAGGTGGAGATCATCTCCTGTTCGGTGAGGCGGTCTCCCTCATCCCGAGCCGCGATGAGTGCACTGATGAGATCATCGCCGGGCGAACCCCGCCGCTCCTCGATCAGGTCCCTGAGATAGGCGGAGAACTCGAGGCTCGCACGGACCGCCGCACGCGCCATCTCCTCGTCTGGACCAAGCTCGAACATCCCGCAGATGGCGGCAGACCATGGTCGCAGCAGACCTCGGTCCTGCTCCGGCACGCCGAGCATCTCGGCGATTACCGCAACCGGCAGCGGCTCCGCCACCATGGACAGAAGATCACCACCTCCTGCCTCGACGAGTCCATCGATAAGCTCCGACGCGAGGCGCTCGACGGTAGGAGCAAGCGCTTCGACCATCCTCGGCGTGAACGCCGAACCGACAAGACGCCTGATGCGCGTGTGGTCTGGCGCCTCGAGATCCAGCAGCCCATTCGAGTTGAGGGTATGAAACGGCTCATGCTCCGGCGGAGGTGGCGTACGGCCGAACTCCTCGTGAGTGAAACGGTGCAGATACGTTCGGCCAAGGCGTCTGTCGCGCAGGAGGCCGTTGACGTCGGCGTAGTGCGGGATCAGCCACTGCTGCGTGGGCTCGAAGTAGTGCGCTCTCCCGGTCTGACGCAGCCTGTCGTACACGGGATACGGATCCGCGATGAATCGCATGTCCCATGGATCGAATGCCAGCTCGGTGGTCTCCGTTGTGGTGGTCATATTCGTAGACTAGCGCGCCCGGCAAGATGGACGGATGTTGCCCAGTTCACCGTTTCTGTAGCTCGAGCCTTCAAGCGTGTGGGTCAACTCGGTCCGTTGACGGAGGAGCGCGCGAGGGGGGTGTCAGCGGTGCATGGTGTCGATACCATCGTTTTCCCCGCGCCTCGACCTGCAGTGGTAACAGCAGCTTTGCGAATCAGCTCCTTGATGAATGAAGCCGTCGTCCCTTCCGTTCGCGAGACACAAGGTCGACATTGACGTCCTGCATTTCGAGCGAGCCCTTGTACAGATCGAATAGGCACCTCCGAGCTTCAGCAGCCGGAAGGTCTATTAGAACTGCCTTGTCAATCCTGCCGGGTCGCTGCGCCAGCGCCGGCTCGAGCAGGTCCGCTCGGTTGGTTGTGAGAATGAAGGCTGTGTCAACATCATCCCCGAGGCCGTCCATCTCGTTCAAGAGAAAACAGGAGCGGCTCGACCGGCCCCATGTTTCTTTGAAGGCAATCAAGTCACGTCCTCCAAAGACCATCGTGGGCTGTAGTGATCGACAAGGAGCATCCCGCTCGCAGCGCACAAGAGCGCCGCCGGAGCCGGATGCCGTGACGTCGTGCAAGCTTCCACACACTAAGTAGCGAACAGTATGCGTCTTCCCGGTCCCCGGAGGCCCATGCAGCAGAAGGCCTCTCTTCAGGCGTTGCCCGCTTGCTCTCAGCTTCTCCCGGTGTTTGCCGATCCCGATGACGTGCTCCTCGATCGACTCCAACACGCCCGGCGGCAGGATGACACTGTCCCGGCTGAGGTGGCCCGCTGATGAACCATCTGGGGCGCCGGCGCTCGGGCCTAACATCTCACTTTCGAACGACAGCACGCTGCCCACGAAACAGCTATGTCGCTGTGAGAGTTCGCGTACCTCCGACACAAAGGCATGTGCCGTGGACTCCGCGCTTGCAGAGCTTGCAAATGGACCGTCCCATCTTAGCCGTGACCAGATAGGGAGATTAGCAAGACCCCATCTGTCGCGCGCGTCCTTGCGGGGTAAACCCCGCGCTACATTGAGCTCCGCCTCGCGGGGTTGGCGCACTGACATCGGCACGCCAACCATCGCCTGCCATGTATCGGCCACATTCCACGATGACATCCTGGCGAGACCACCGCCGGAATCCACTCACGCCAAAACGCTCGCACTCGACGCCGGTCCGCCTAGGCGCGCCTCAAGGCCAATCTGGACGTTGGCGTGCTCGTATACCGACCAGCTCGTCTGTAAAGGGCAGTTCGGTCGCCCGTTCACCAATGTGCTCTTTACCACGAGGAATGAAGGCCAGGCTTCGACCTCGCCGCGGCCTGTGCCATTTGGTTCACCGTGGGCGACACTAAGCTTCACACCGCCACTACGCTCAGACAACTAGCGTCGGGGAGGAAGCCGCTGCTGACAGACCAGAGATATCGGTTGGGTCCTCCGACGGCAGCCATCATCGAAATTGGAGCTTCCCGAGCAACCTGGAGGCTATCTTCGCATTCAGCCTACGCATCCCCATGTAGCTTACTTCATCCTCGGGTACAAACCATCCTCCGAATTACATCGAGGCAAGCTCGTCGGGGATAACCCTCGCGGCTACATTAGCCTCGCCCTCAACTAGGTCAGGGGGCGGCGGGTTAGGGCGTCGGTGCAGACCTCTCGAAGGATGCCGTAGGCGAAGGAGAGATTCGCCTCGGCCACCTCGTCCGTCAGGGCTGTTGCCGTCGCCTGGGTAATGCGATAGGCAACGTCCTCTTCCGCCCTCTGCAGCCACCGTATGTAGTCTGCCGTGTCGTCGGTGTCCGCCGCGTAGTCCGCGTTCTCGGCCAGATCGCTGAACACATCCTGGCTCTCCCTACGGAGCGCCAAGGCCATGGTGATTGCCGATCCGACATAGTCGTTCTGGCGAAAACGTGATTCGTATTCGCTGACCCTGCCCCAAAACTCCCGCTCCTCGTCATTCATGCTCATCTATCCCCTCACCTCTCCGAAATAATACGTCCCATTCCTTGAATACCGCTGCCTGACACGTCCTGGCCACCTGTGAGCATCACCTTAAATCGCCCTGGACTTGGATCCACTTTGGCTAAGGAACTTCGTACAGTTTCGTCAATCCGATGGTCTTCGATCGAGTGGCTTTTGCGGCAAGACGGCGATCAGCCTGCGGCCAATCGTGTTTCGGCCAGCCGGCCGGCTCGACAAGGAGGAAGGTGAGCTTGGCCTTACCGCTTGGGGTGTGGCCATCACGTCTGAGGACATACTCGTAGGCCGCAGGGTAGTTGAGGTAGGACGCCATCTGAATCTGGAATTGCCTGCCGTTGGCCCAGGAGACGAGGATGCGATCCACCTTCATCACGTGGCCGTAGGTGTCATCCCTTTGAAGGTCGTTATGGGTGATGGATGCATCCGCCACCGTGACCTTCGGAGTAACGAAGCTGTAGGTCCAGCTCTCGCGGGCCCCTACGCCCACAAGCGCCGCCACCAAGACAACGCCGGCGACCGCCCCGACGGGATGTTTTCCCAGGAGCCACAGCAGGGCCGCCAAGAGTATGAACGGCACCACGAACAGACAGACCATGTACTGCTCGAAGACCTGTTTGCGGTAAACTTCCAGTCCGATCGCCGCCACGATCAGCAGGATGATCGCCAGCCGCGTCTCCCAGACAGTCTCGCCGTCCGGACCATCGAAGAGCGACCGAAGCAACCCGGCCAGTACCACCGCAACTGTGATCACCGCAGTCAGGGCAACGATCGGTAGACCAAACGCTCGGTAGAAGAGATTGAAGAGCAGCTTCAAGCTCGACGCGTTCCTCGGTGGAGCGTTGCTCTTCCCGTGGGTAAGCACCGCCAGCCAGCCCCTGAGGTTGGAGAGATTGTGGCCACCATCGTAGATGAGGAGTGGGGAGGAGATGACGACAAATGCGATCACCGCTCCACAGATCACGGCGGCTGACGGCCGCCCAGGTCGCGCCCAAATGACAAAGATGACAGCCACAGGAACCAGGAAGAGATTCACCGGCTGAAGCTGGAGGAGGCAGGCCAGCGACGCGCTGGTCACAAGCAGCCAGGCGGGATTGCCCCGCTTCCATGAGACCAGCGACCACAAAAACATCAGAGTGAAGAACGGCGTCACCGTTGGGTTCCACGGCCGTCGAGAGTACTCGACCATCAAGAACGAGGCGGCCATGACCAAGGCTGCCGCGGCGGCCGGCACCGACCCGCAGCAGCGTCGTAGGTAGAGGAACAGAACGATTGGGGTGGCTACTCCGAAGAGGCCAACCAGGATGGTGGGACCGACCGGCGAGCCATTCGAGAGCCAGATGGGGATGGCCTCGAGGTAGTAGAAAAACGGGCCGAGGTGAAGGGTGCGGCCGATCGAGAGGCTCGGACCGAGCAGCGGCAGCTTCCCATGGATGAGGTTCCATTCCGCCATGCTTTCGCGGCCCTCGTCCCCCATGAAATGGAACATCGAGTCGATGCGCCAGAAGCGGAGAAAGGCGGCCAGGACAAGCACTGGCGCCAAGAGCACGTAGCCAAAGTCGATGGCGATGTCGGGTCGGTGATCGCTGGCCCGCCGAATCATCGTCTGATGTACACGGTGTCGCAGCTCTCTACCGAGCCGCCAGAGCAATCGTAGCTCTTAAGTGGCCTGTAATGGCGCTGCACCCATCGGGCAAAGGGAGCCATCTGGACGGCTCGGAATCTCTGCCACATGGCAACCGTCTCCGGCCGGTACCGCTTGACGCTGCTGATTGCCTCAGCCGCGGTGAGCTTTCCGGTTTCAATCCGAACGTAGGAAGTATCGACCAGATTGGGAACGCAGAGCCGGTCGGCATCCATGCAGATGAGCGGATCGGCCGAGGCAACCAACCCGTTGGGTGGCGTGTGCGCCTTGACCACCGCGGCGGCAAGGACGCGGTCGTCGAACCCCGGCTTGACCAGCAGACCACCGTACGAGCCAAAGAGTCGAGGCAGGAGGATGATGTAGGCGAGGACGGCGGCGACGGCGATACCCCTAACCCAGCCCGGTGAGAGGATCGATCTGCGCGCGAACGGGGTATTGGGATCCGAGCTAGGCGCCGCCTGGCCTTCGTGGTCCTGCTCTCCACGGGAGAACGGTCGATCTGCTGCCATCGAGCCACTGGGCCAGATGAAGGACACCCCAATCCCGGCGAGAACCGCGGCAGGAGCGAGAAGGATCACAGGGTGATGGCCCATCAGCGGGTGATAGCCGGCGAGGAGGATGAGGTTGGCCACGGCCCAACCGTCGAGGACCAAGCCGAGCCGCCAATCCCAGAGCAGCAACAGCAGGCCGCCCGCCACGGCCAGCAGCACCAACCCGATATCAGGCGACAGGAAGCTGAGGACCATGTGGGCGTTGGAAGCCGACTGCAGTCCGGCAGACTGGCTGCTGGCCTTCACCCTGTCCGAAACCATCTGAGACCACTCATCCTTCCCGAATAGAAGGAAGGAGGCGGCCACAGGCAGAAGCGCAGCCACCACGAATGCGGCCCCCGATTTGACGAACCGAACAACATCCGATCGCCGGCTCTTGGAATCCCAGAGATAGATGGCCGCCGCCACGACGACCGGAACCAGGAGGGCAAAGGCAAAGAACTTGGTGAGGACCGCCAGACCCAAGAGCAGACCGGCAGCCCCGGCTGCCCAAACGCTCCCCTTCCGGATCCAGAGGAGGAGAAATGCCATGCTCGCCACCGAGAGGGCCATCATCGGCACCTCCTCCTCAATGGCGTGGCCATATACCAGGAACTCCGGCGAAATCGTCAGGAGGAGAGCGCCGACGGCTGCAGCAGCCCAACCCCGAGCTAGGGCCCCCACGCCAAAGACGGCGGCAACAGCAAGGAATCCAAAGATCAAGACAACAACCCTTGCCTGCCAGATCCCCTGGCCCAGCACTCGATAGGCCACGGCGATAGCTCCAACAAATAGGGGAGGCTGGGCGTTGTAGATCTGGGTGTAGAGCCCGTAGCCGTGCGCCATCAAGGCACCCGTGGCCATGTACACGCCCTCGTCGTAGTCGCTCACGCTTGTGCCGCCGAAGGCGAATCCCGTAAGGTGCGCAATCTCGTAGAAGGCCAGGATGCCGAGGCTTGCCGCCAGAACCAGGAAGGCAGCGGGAGCGGGCCCGAGCAGCCATGACCGCCAGCCGGCTTCCGAGCGCACCGCGTCGGTCGATCGTGCCGCTATCATGTTCCCGAAGCCTCCCATCGAGACGCCGGGACAGGGCCGGCGCACATCCCCTTCCCGTGGCCAACGCCGCGCCATTATACGAGGAGACATCCAGCCCTCAATGTGGAGAGAGCTACCGCCCTTACGCGGTACGATGGCAAAGTATCGTGGCGCTTTGGATGGCTGTCAGGCAGGAGCTTGAATTGGACGGCGAGATCATCGAGTCGGGTAGCGCCGCGGCGAACGGCAGCTTTGCTTCCAAATCGCTCATTCCTGCCTCATGACGGCGCAAGGCGCAGGGCTGGAAGGTTGCAGGTTAAAACCTCGATAAAACGGTCAGTCCATCTTCCGGTCTGGCTCGCGCTTGGCCTTGTCAGCTTCGCCATCTACCTTCTGACGCTTCCCGCAGACCTACGGAACAACGCCGATACGGTCGACCGCTTCTTTGTGACGCGTAGCCTGATTCACGGCCACCTCAGTGTTGCTTGTGGGGTGGTGAAGAACACCGACACCCGGCTTGCCTTCGGGCGTCATCACTGTCTCTACGCCATTTATGGGCCAGGCCAATCGGTCCTGATGATGCCGCTCTATTTGATCGGGAAGGCTGTGGCAGCCGCCTCTGGTGCCTCCGAGTCCTTCCTCATCGCCTTAGCGGTGAGGTCGCTCGATCCGATTCTCGGGGCCATCGCAATCGTCCTCTTCTTCCTGCTGGCTTCGAATCTCGGGTACAGCCGTCGGGCAGCGATCTGTATCTCCCTCATCCTTGCCTTCGCGACATCGGTCTGGCCTGATGTGCAGAGCGGTCAGGAGCAAACGCAGGTCACGCTGGCTCTCCTGGCAGCCGTTTACGCCGCCATAAAGACGGTTGAGGCGGCGAGGACGCGTGCGGCGGGAGGCCGGCCTACCCCAATGCTCGGCATGGAGCCCGTTCAGGGATGGGCCCTTCTGTGCGGAGCGGCGGCTGGATTCGGCATCTTTACCCGCTACGACTTTCTAATCCCGGCTGCAGTCGTCTTCATCTTTCTGGTTCAATCTCTATCGAGGGCGGGTGAAGGTCGAAAGGAGAGTGCCGCCAGGGGTTTTGGCCGAAAGGCGGCCGTGTCGTTCGGTGCTGGCTTCTTGCCGTTTCTGCTGGCTGTTGCGGTCTGGAACACGGCGCGATTCGGGTCTCCGGTCAGGGTTGGAGAAGCCGTGTCGTCTCCCTTTGGGTTTCCGATCTGGCAGGGGATCCCAAACCTGCTGGTCAGTCCTGGCAAGGGACTCATCTGGTACGTGCCGGCGTTGTGGCTGCTGCCGTTCGTGGCAGCTCCTTTCCTTCGAAGGTCTCGCCCCTTCTTCTGGTTGTCTGTAGCGCTGGTCGTAACGGCGGTCGTCTTCTATGCCAACGTCGTCTACTGGCACGGTGACCCGGCATGGGGACCTCGGTACCTGTTTCCCGTTGTGCCGTTCCTGGTCCTCCCTCTTGGAGAGCTGTTCGAGCGGTGGCCGAGCCGCCCAACCCTGCTCAAGGGGGCCTCGGTGGGAATCCTTGGTCTCAGTCTCGTGCTGCAGCTGGCATCGGTCGGAGCCGATCCCTGGCGTTTTTGGTACCACCTGGTTCAACAGCGACAGGCGGCAGGCCAGACCTGGGTTTGGAGCCCCTCGAAGTACAACTACTACTGGAACGTCTCCGACTCGCCAGAGCTGTATCAATTCGTCAACGTCACAGACGTCTTACAGATCGGCTTTGGAGACCGGAAGCCGGTTATCCCACCGGCGCCAGCGTGTCGCTCCGACCGGCTCAATCCCGGTCAGCTGGGAGGCGTTTCCTGCCGGCCACTGAACAGCGTCAGCCCCATCTGGCTGAACGACCGCTACCAGTGGATCACGCCGAACCCAGTCCCACTTTCTCTGGCGGCTCGCATTGCCATCATCGCCATCCTTCTGGTCACGGCACTCCTAGGGCATGGCGTCGCTGACAGGGGAGCTATTTTCCCGACGTCCGAGCAATCTCCATCCATAGCAGGTCGGTACGAGATCTAGCTTGGAGCGGGAATTGGGCTGAGGCCTTGACGCTATTCGGGAGTCCTGCTACTTTAGAGCGTCTGAGAGGGAGGGCAGCGGATGAGGTGCAGGCAAAGCCGGCTGTTTCTACTGGCGATCCCGATCTTGCTGTTAGTGGGTTCCTGCGCACCCACAGCGGCACCATTCTCTGCGGCTCCTCCTAGCCAGGGAGCCATCCTCACTGGCGGACCCGCATCGACGTTTGCCGGAATGTTGTCTGGCTACAGGGATCTTGGATCTGACCGTTCCGGGACCGTTTCCCTGGTATTGACGCTTCGAGGGTCCCAAAGCGCTGGGCCATCCAGGTCCCACACCGCTCGAGGGTCCGGAAATACACGGTCCACATCTTCTCGTCCAGTCACACTTCGCGATGTACGGCTGTACCTCCGAACCGTGGCATCCAAACGAGGTCGGAGCTTCAAGGCGCGTGGCTCCTGGCGCGAGGACCGGTGCACACTGTCGATCGCGTGTTCAGCATGGACGTTCGTGTCTACGGTAGGGGCAAGCGGAAGCGGTTCATTGCCAGCCCTACGGAGGGTGTGGTGCCGGCTCCGCTACGGGCTTTCATCTCTGCCGCCGGGCGTGTCTCAACCATGCCAATCCGGATGGACGACGTGCCGGCCAATGGCCTCAGCCCGACAGGCATTCGAGACGCGTACGATGTCACTCCATTAGCCAATCAGGGGATCGACGGGAGCGGCGAAACCGTAGTTTTCGTGGAGATCGACGGCGTGGATACCTCTGCCCTTAAAACCTACGCCGCCAGATTTCACCTGCCTCCCTTCAAGATCACGACCCATGGCCCTTCCTTCAGCCCTGGTGATGAGGCGACGATGGACGTGGAGGCCGTTCACGCCATTGCTCCAAAGGCGAAGCTGGTTGTCTACAACTTTCCGGGGAATACGAGCAACGCGGATTGGGATAGCAAGACAGCGAACATGATTTCACACTCCGCCGGAGATGTCATCAGCGAGAGTGTTGGCCTCTGTGAAGCCGCGTGGGGCAATGCGGACCTCACCGCCCTCCAGGATGCGTACGCCAGAGCCGACCGGCTCGGCGAGGCGCCGTTTGCCTCCACCGGAGACAACGGCGCCTTCGGCTGCATCCAAAATGGCCAGACGCCATCAAACTCAAATCTCGGTATCCAGGTACCCGCCGGCTGTCCCGGCATCACTGCCGTCGGGGGCACGCGGCTCAGTGTTCGGACGAATGGCAGCTGGTACGACGAGACCACCTGGGATGATCCGATCGAGACGGCAGGCACAGGCGGAGGCCCGAGCGTATTCTTCTCTCAGCCCACCTGGCAAAAAGCTCCGGGCGTCAGCACTCAAGATGCGCTGAACAACCCGCATCATGGCCGCATGGTCCCAGACGTATCGGCCGATGCCGACCCAGCGAGTGGCATGGATATCGACCTAACGGGAGGACGCAGCGAGGGCGGCGGCACGAGTCAAGCCGCACCGATTTGGGCGGCGATCACCGCCCTGATCGACGAGTATCTGGTCAAGCATCATCACAATCCGGCAGGGTGGATGAACCCTGTGCTTTATCGAATGGCATCCAGCACACAGGCATTTCCACCCTTCCACGACATTACCCTGGGGAGCAATCTGAATTACCCGGCCAGCAAGGGATATGACATGGCCACAGGCCTCGGCTCGCCCGACGCCTATAACATCGCCCGCGATCTGGCGACCTCTCAGCCGGGAGCGCGCCGGTGACGGATTCTGAGAATTCCGGCTTGAACACCATCGAGTGCCCTGTCTGCCATGACACAGTACCGGCAGGTGAGTACTGCGGAGCTTGCGGCGCACACCTCACCACGGGTAGTGCAGGGCGCAGGCATGCCTTCGCCGCGCATCCGGAGGAGCACCTGTTCCATCCAGGCGTCGTCTCGACGATTTTCCCGCATCTGCCACGGCGACATGCCGCTCCATTCAGAATCGGTCTTCTGGTGGGTGCCTTACTCTTGGTCTTGTTCGGTCTTCTGGGATTGACGGGGCCCGGTATCGCGACTGCAGCGCTGGTGATTCCGCTTCTCTATCTGATCTATCTGTACGAGGTCGACGTGTATGAGGACGAGCCGGTCCTCATCATCGGTGGTACCTTCGTCGCCGGACTTCTCGTCGGCATTCCCTGGGCGATCTACACCGGTCATTTCGTCACCGACACTCTCATCCAGAACGCGACTTCGGGTGCGCCGCCTTGGAAGGATCTGTCGTACGGTGTCGGCCTCTCGCTCGCCGCGCAGGTTCTCATGCTGATTGGATGCGCCGTCATCTACAGCCGGAATCGCTACGACGAAGTTCTCGACGGCTTCGTCTTTGGGGCAGCCGGCGCTTTGGGATTCACCCTCTCAGTCACGCTTGTGGAGCTTTGGCCCCAGCTGAGTGCAGGTGTCGACCAGCATGGCGCCGACGGTTGACAACACCCTTGCGATTGTGGCGCGAGGACTACTCATCCCCTTCATTGCAGCCAGCACGACGGGTCTGATCGGAGGATCACTCTGGCTTCATCGAGGAAAGAGCCGCCCACTGACGTCTCTGGGATGGACCACGCAAGTTCCAACCGTCATCCTGACCGTGATCTGTGTTTGGATCATCCTCGGGTTGGTCAACGTTCTCGTGACGTCGATTGTCGTCGAGGTTGCTATCTATGCCGCGGTCGCGGTGGCACTACTCCTCGTCGTGCGGGTTGCACTCCATCACATGCTCCTAGCCGAAGCGGTCGATACCAGGATTGGACCGGAAAACGTCTGTTTCCACTGTCACTACACGGTGCCGCGCATGGCCTTCTGCCCGCACTGCGGTGTGGCGACGCGGGCGACTCCGAAGTCGGGCGCCGGCAAGCTCGAGCGAGCGTACCGATAGGAAGAGTCAGGATTTAGCGAATGATGAAGAGGAAACGAGACAAGTGACGAGTATGGCCTACGCCCCTGCCGCAGGACAGGTGGCTGCACATAAGCCGCATCGCCATCACATCTGGTTAACGGCGGGCGGCATCCTGGTCGGATTCATCGTCTTCCTTACGATTCTTGGCTCGCTGTCGCAGACGCCCAATACCTGCAAGCACAATTGCCGAATTCCACCACCTCCAACCTCTCCACCGGCTGCCGCACCATCGACATTTCGCAGCACCGCCTTTGGATACAGCCTCTCTTATGACAAGGGTGTCACCGGCTCACCCAGCAGTCAGAGCGGCACATCTGTCGCCTGGCAGTGGCCCCTAAAGCGCGGCGGATACTTCAACGCCCAGTTTCGTGGAACGAAGGCGGCGGGTCAATCGCCGGATCAGCTCGTCGAGAGCGTGCACCGCGGCAGCTTCTCTCAGTTTCAGCCTGTGTACGCCGTAGCGGGCGCCGAAGTTGGGTATGTGCCTGGCGCGGGCGAGGTCTACGAGGGCCAGTGGACGCCACTGCAGGGCCAGAGTCAGACCGAGAGAATGGCCATCATAGCGGCGATCAAGGGCAAGGTTGGGGTCACGGTCGTTTGTGAAGGACCGAAGACATCAGACAACGGAGAACATCCCAATCCCGCTCAGATCGGAGTGGGCGCAGATCAATGGTGTGACGGCACCATGAATACGGTGATCTGGCGCGGAGAGAAGCCTCTCTAGACGCAAAGAGAAGATGGAGGCGACGGCCGGAATCGAACCGGCGATAGGGGTTTTGCAGACCCCCGCCTTAACCACTTGGCCACGTCGCCAGAACAAGGCGCGGAGGGCAGGCTAGAAACGGACTCGCCACCTACTCCGTGACAATTGTACGTTGCGCTATTCAGGATTTCCGGTTCCCTCGGCATACATCCGCCCGCCAGCGTGATCAGTCGGCCTCAACCCGGCCGCCCTTCAAGCGTGGAACCTCACCTCGAGAAATAGAATGCAGCACATGCCATGCATGTGCGAGTTTCTGAACGGCCATTTGAACATCCGGTGTCCAGGGCACCTGCAGCTGATCTAGTGGGTACCCGCGCCAACAAGCTTAGGAGGCTAGCGTGAGGACTGCAGCAGTACTAGCAATGTCGGCACTCATCTTGGTATGGAGCGGCGGCGCCCGCGCAGCCAGCCCGGCATCAGTAGCGCGGGCAACCTGTCGAGGGACGCTTGAGCCATGGTTCTCTCCCGAGGGCAACGGCTACGCCGGCGGAGCCGTGTACGTCGTAGAGTTCAGCAATATCGGCAAGTCCACGTGCACGGTCAAGGGTTACCCCACGGCAGAGCTGACCGAGAACGGCCGGCAGGTCGGGCGAAAGTCGGGACACGACTCACTGATTGCGGTCAAGACCGTCAAGCTCAAGCCAGGGGCCACGGCTCACGCCGTGTTGACGATCTCGGACGCGGGCGCCATGCTGCGGACACCCCCGGCCAACCAACGGGCTATCCATCCGGCCACCTGGCAGCACCCACCAGAGGAGCTTTTCGCTTGTGGCTTTCGGGGCATGCCCCGGCAAGTCAAGTCTTCGCGTTGACGCAGTCAGTCCTGGAGTAGGAATCCCCTACTACACCAACCGCTGACGCACGGCCACTGGCAGGGCGAGGGCTCCAGCTCGGAGCCTTCGCTCAGCCCCCATCAACCGAAGCTCAGAAATAAAAATGGAGCGGAAGACGAGGTTCGAACTCGCGACCTTCTCCTTGGCAAGGAGACGCGCTACCACTGCGCCACTTCCGCTCGGCGGCCAACGCCGCTACACCTATCTTGTACCATCGAGGCCCAGTAAGGTCAAGCTCTACCGCGTGGCTGCACACCCTGGGCTTAAGAAGATGGTGCCGAGGGGGAGAATTGAACTCCCGACACCGCGATTTTCAGTCGCGTGCTCTACCACTGAGCTACCTCGGCACACAGATAAAGTCTAACCTGGCAGACGGCGAAAACCTCTAGCAGACCAGCCCCTTCTTAGAATGATTGACACAGGGAGGAGACATGCCTGATCTGGATGAGTTTCTCGACCGGCTAGCTTCGAAGGCGCCGGTCCCTGGCGGCGGTAGTGTAGCGGCATTGGAGGTGGCACTGGGGTACGCCCTCCTGACCATGGTGTGTGATCTGACATTCGGGAAGCCGGCTTACGCCAAGTTCGAGGACGAGCTGATGGCCATCCGTGAAGCGGCCACAAAAGGTCGGGAGAGAGCGAGGCGGCTTGTTGACGAGGATGAAATGGCCTTCGAGCTGGTATCCCAGGCCATGAAACTTCCCCGAGTGTCAGAAGAGGAGAAGGCCCAACGGCGCGAGGCGGTGCAGAAGGCCCTCCACGAAGCCGTACAGCCACCTTTATCGACGATGAGGGAAGCTTCGAAAGGGATTGGCCTGGCCGGTGCCCTGGTGCTCTTCGGAAATAAATCTGCCGTCAGCGATGTCGGGAGCGCCGCGCTAGCATTCGCCGCCGGTTTCAGCTCGGCACGACTCAATGTGGAGATCAATCTGGCCTCGATCAAAGATGAGGCTTTCGTTCGTGAGTGCAGAGAGGTAGTCGCTCAAATCGGAGCTATCGAGAGTCGGGTGGCCGAAGTGGAGGAGGCGGTAACCGAAGTCATTGGCGGATCGGCATGACCGCCCGGATCCTGGAAGGCAAGCCCCTCGCGCGTGAGCAGAAGGCGGAGCTAGCCAAGGAAGTACAGCATCTAACGAGTCAGCAGATCACATCAGCACTCAAGGTCCTACTCGTTGGAGACGACCCCGATTCCCGTCTCTACGTCAAGCGGCTTGAAAGAAACGGCGGAGAGCTGGGCATCCGAGTTGAGGTCCAAGAGCTGGCTACCCAACAGGACGCGTTAAATCAGGCTGTCGTAAAGGCCAGCGAGGATCCTGAGATAGACGGCATCCTCGTCCCTATGCCTCTGCCCTCGCCACTTGACAGCAGGCCTGTTTCCCGGCTCATGGATCCTGACAAGGATGTCGACGGCATAACCGTGGTCAATGCTGGAAGGCTGTATCTCGGGAACGACGCAGTCGCACCGTCCACGGCTTCCGCCATCATCGATTTGATCAAGGCGAGCGGAGTACCCATTGAGGGCTCCAACGCCTTGGTGGTTGGACGGAGCCCGGTCGTGGGTAAGCCGGTCGCGCATCTCCTGCTGCTGCTGAATGCAACTGTAACGCTCGCCCATACCCGGACTGCGGAGATCTCGGCTCACTCACAGAACGCGGATATTGTTGTGGTGGCCGCCGGACGAGCGGGGCTCATTACTGCCGGCATGATCAAACCCGGAGCCCTCGTAATCGATGCGGGAATCAATCCGGTTGACGGTGGAATTGTGGGAGATGTGGACTTCGATGCCGTCTCGGAGGTCGCCGGAATCATCACTCCGGTGCCTGGAGGCGTTGGTCCACTCACCAACCTCGTGCTCCTCAGACGAGTGGTCGATGCGGCCAAGGTCCGAGCATCGACTCGGCAGTGATGGGTCAGGGCTGTCGGTCTTTCTGTTGACGAAGCGTCTCGACCTGAAAGCTGGAGGGAGCTGACATACAAGACCAGATGAGCAGTCCTGGCGGGTGGCCCTTCCGATGGGGAGAGCGCACGGTTGTGATGGGCATCGTCAATGTCACACCGGATAGCTTCTCGGGCGATGGGCTCGCGGGTGACATTGCAGGAGTGGTTGACGTGGCTCGGTCGCATGAGAGCGCGGGTGCGGAGATCCTGGATGTCGGCGGAGAATCTACCCGTCCCGGTTTCACGGCGGTGGACGCCGAAGTGGAGCTGCGACGCGTCATTCCCGCAATCGAAGGGATCAGGAACAGCGGAATTCGGGTTCCCATCTCCGTCGACACTTCAAAGGCGGAAGTCGCCCGGCAAGCACTTGAAGCCGGAGCCGCCATCGTGAACGACATCTCCGGCCTTCAGGACCCTGCCATGACGGGCGTGGTAGCCGATTTCGGTGCCGGCGTCGTCATCATGCACAGCAGACGAGAGCGCCGGCATTCAGATGTGCTGGATGATGTCCTCGACTTTCTAGACTCCGCGGTCTCCAACGCCCTCTCGGCAGGTGTCGATCGGAGCTCGATTGTCGTCGACCCTGGGTTCGGATTCGCCAAGGTTCCTGAGGAGAATTTGCGACTAATCCGCGAATTCGACAGGATACGCGCTCTCGGTTTCCCGACCCTCCTTGGGACATCAAGGAAGATGACAATAGGAAGGCTGCTCGACCTGCCCGTCGATCAGCGTGTCGAGGGAACGATCGCCACAGCAGTACTGGCAATCGCCCGTGGGGTCGACATCATCCGGGTCCACGACGTCGAGGCTGTGGTTCGCGCGGCAAAGGTGGCCGACGCGATCGTTCGAGGCTCGTAAAGTCTGAGCTATCCCCGTTCGAGAGCCAGATTCTTAGACTGTGATTCCTAAAGGCAGGTAATTGACTATTAACACTGGCTCTGGAAGCAGTACGCCAACCGACATCGTGGGTCGGTACGCTAACGAGATCGAGGACGAGCTGCGGCGATGGCTCCAAGTAAGGGAGCCGATCGGCCGTCATTACGATCTCCTTTGCTACCACATGGGATGGCTAGACGAAGCCTTCGAGGCATCCGCTCGGGCCGGCGGCAAGAGATTCCGCCCACTGCTCTGTCTTTTGTCCTGCGAAGCGGTGGGGGCAGACAGGAAGGACGCCTTGCCGGTGGCTGCAGCCATCGAGTTTCTGCATAACTTCTCGCTGATTCACGACGACATCGAAGATCATGATGAGACACGTCACCATCGCCCCGCGCTTTGGGCCCTCTCCGGCGAGCCCCTCGCCATCAATGCGGGTGACGCCATGCTGGCGCTCTCCGGTTTAGCCGCTCTATCTGCGGTGCAAGCGCCGGAGATCTCTAGAAAGCTCCATGAAACCGCGCTGGCCTTGACCGAAGGCCAGTATCTGGATATGAGCTTTGAGGATCGGGTTGATGTCTCTGTCGACGAGTACCGCACGATGATTCGGCTAAAGACCGGAGCTCTCATCACCTACAGCTGCGAGGCAGGAGGGGTCTTGGGAGGTGGGTCGGAGTCTCAGATCGAGGCCTTGAGGCGATTCGGTGAACACTTCGGACTCGCCTTTCAGATCTATGACGACATCCTCGGAGTTTGGGCGCCCAGCGCCAGAACCGGAAAACCGCAGGCCAAGGACATCGCCAACCGAAAGAAGTCGCTACCCGTGGTGCTGGCCCTAGAACGGGCCTCCGGGGAAGATGGGAAGGTGCTGCACTCCTACTATCGAGGCAGCAACGAGGTCTCGACGGACGAAGTCGTGTCCATCATCGACAGGCTGCAGATTCGTGACGATGTTGAACGACGCCTACAGTCCCACCTCGACAAGGCAGGCCAGGCGCTGGATTCGGCCGAGCTAGAGCAGCCGTATCGAGGGGACCTGGCTCGCGTGGCAGCTTGGCTCGTGGATGTAACGAACCTGCCGGCGACGGCGTAGCACGCGCCCGCGAGAGGTGCGCTGCGGAGCGAAGCGAAATCCAGTCGCACATCACAGTCTCGATACTGACTCGGACTACCTCACCCCGTTGGAGCATCTTGACTCGCGAAAGGGTGGCCGCATGAGGACTGAATCCCAGGTGCTGAACCGTGACACAATTTGCATCGTACAGAGACAAGTTGGTACTCTACGGTACAAAGGTACTAGCCCACTTGGCTTAGCCCGCGCACACGGGCGATGGGCACGCAAACGAACACGAACGCCGCGGAAAGAACTTCTGACCTAGCTCACATCCAAATAGGGGACAACTAATGATTCGTGTCAGCAGCTTCCTGAAGAAATCACGGAAACAGTCGGGACAGGCCATGATTGAGTACGGGCTGCTCGTGGGCTTGGTCTCGGTTTCGGCCATCGCGGCGGCCCAGGTTCTGCAGCCGCAAGTTCTGACGCTATTTCAGAACGTGGTAAACGCCCTCTAGCGCCGAACCTCCTCCGTGGCGCCCCGGGCGGCATCCCGCGCCGTGCAGAGGCGTCGGTAAGGGCTACTGGTGCATGAAAAGTAGCCTGTGGAAGGCGTGGTCCGCAATTCTGTACTGGGTGGCGCCGACCGCTTTCTTTGGAGCGAACATTTGGCAAGTGGCGAAGCACGTCGGGCTGGCAACCGATGTGGCCGAGGAGATCCGCCTGGATATCTTTGCGCTCGACAGCGAACGTCCCTGGCATAGTCATTAGCGCTCTCATTACTCTTGGCTCGTGGTGGCTCAGAGACCAGATCGACGCTCACGCGTTCAAATGTAAGAAGGGGCGCCTGCCTGCACTACGCCATACACTGGGGCGGGTGCGTGACCCCAGTGGGGCCATGCGTGATCCCCGAGCTCAGCCTCAGGTGGACGTGTTGGAAGAGAAAGCAAGAGGGCGTCGAATGGAAACCCGCCCCATGGGGCTTCTGCGGCTCGCGGTGGTCTTCGGCGGCTCGGCGGTCCTTGGGTACGTGGTCTTGCGACCGGTCACGGCCTACACGGTGGTCGCTGGCGGAGTGTGGTTGGCTGCCGGCCTCGTGGCCGGCACTCTAACGGCCAGGCTGCGTCGCACTCGCTGGCGGTGGGCGCCTCGTGCCGTTCCCTGGCTCACGATTTGCGGCTTCGCTGCGTGGATCGTGGTCAACAGCTGGCTAGGCCTAGTCCGAGTGCCGACCTGATACGGCGTCGGGGTGCGTTGGGATCGCACAGTGGACGTACCCGGGGCGTACTGCTGCCGATGGACAGGTCGAACTGAAGTCGCCTGACCGATTGAGGTGACAGAACATTCATCCGTCGCACCGTGCACTTGCCCGTGCACCTGGAACATTCGACTTGGAACGGAGCCGTCGTAGGGGCTGCCCTTGTGCCTGCCCACGATCTCCAAGGGCGGCGGCCGGTAGTGTTGGCACGCACCGTGAAACGCGGAAGATGGGATCGCCGATTCCAAAGGATGAATGGCGCCACTAGTTGTCCTCAAACCCCGGATGTCGACGTACAACCGGCTGTGGCATCAGCAGCGACCGTTTCCGCGTCTCGACCTGTCGTGGTGTCAGCAACATCGTGGGCAGGCACAAGGGCAGCCCCTACGCATGCTACCCTCCTGTTGCATTCGTCCGGGCGTCAGGGGGACGATGCGCCTGCCGGGCAAAGCAGTTGGTATAAGCAGGACGAATACTTACCCAAAGCAAGTCATATAATAGCTCGGTTCGAGTTCCAAAGGGCCGCGGCCACCTTATGCGCCTCACTCCGAGTTACATTTTTCACCGGCTGTTTCTAGAGAACCGAACCCCGAAACAGGTCCGGGTCGTCTTATGTGCTCGGCCAGGCGACTGATTAGAACAATCGATTGGACAAACCATGACTCAAAAAACCGCGGAAGCCAACGCCGGCGCCCACACGGATGGCGTGGAGATACAAGAGAGCCCTGACGAGCTCAAGCACATCCACTACCTGATGGTGCTGATTCGTCGATTCGAAGACAAAGCTTTCGAGATGTACACGCGCGCCAAGATCGGCGGGTACTGTCACGTCAATATCGGGGAGGAAGCGGCAGTCGTCGGCGCCGTGCACCCGATGGGGCCGGAAGACTGGATCGTGAGCTACTACCGAGAGCACGGGCATATTCTGGCGCGCGGTACGGAACCGAAATTCATCATGGCCGAGCTGTTTGGCAAGGCGACCGGAGTTGCCGGAGGTCGGGGCGGCTCAATGCATCTCTTCGACCGCAACCGGAGATTCATGGGCGGCTATGGCATTGTCGGAGGCCAGATGCCTCTCGCCATCGGCACCGGACTTTCGTCTAAGTACCGGGACACGAAGGAGGTCACGCTCTGCTTCACGGCGGACGGCGCCTCAAACATCGGCTCCTTCCATGAGTCGATGAACATGATCGGCCTGTGGAAGCTCCCAGTCATCATGTACCTGGTCAACAATCAGTACGGAATGGGAACGGCTGTTTCAAGGGCTTCTGCCATCACCGATCTCTACAAGAAGGCCGACGCCTATGGAGTTCCGGCCGAACGGGTAGATGGAATGGATTTCTTCGTCGTCAAACAGGCAATGGAGCGTGCTCTGGAGCGAGCCCGATCCGGCGAAGGCCCAACACTGATCGAGGCCTACACCTATCGCTATCGGGGCCATTCCGTGGCTGATGCGGGCCGCAGCTACCGAACTCCGGAAGAGATCCAGTCGTGGCGAGAGAGAGATCCAATCGGAATTTTCGAGCGGCAGGTTCTGGCGGCTGGGCTCCTCTCTGAGGATGACTTCCACGAGACCGAGCTGGAGGTCGATCGAGTCGTCGAAGAGGCGGTCGCCTTCGCCGACGACAGCGCCCAACCCGAGCTGTCAACCCTTTTCGATCACCTGTATGTGTAGTCTGAAAGCACTGTTCATGAAACGTAACAACACGGAAGCTGCTGGCTCGACTCCTCATCGACAAGGACTTTTCGAGCTGCACTCACCTTTGGATCTGGAGCTTACATGGAGATGACTTACCGCGAAGCCTTGCGAGAGGCTTTGCGCGAAGAGATGGAGCGAGACGAGAGTGTCGTCCTCTTGGGAGAGGAAGTCGGCATATTTGGCGGCTCGTACAAAGTCAGCGAGGGGCTGGTTGGAGAGTTCGGCGATAAGCGGATCATCGACACCCCCATCGCCGAAGAGGGCATTATCGGTGCGGGAATCGGAGCTGCGATGACGGGGCTCCGGCCGGTGTGCGAGATCATGACGATCAATTTCCTGCTCGTGGGGATCGATCAGCTCATCAACAACGCTGCCAAGATCCCCTATATGTTCAACGGCCAGTCGACCGTTCCATTGGTCGTCAGGACACCAAGCGGTGCAGGGCACCAGTTGTCATGCCAACACTCGCAGGTTCTTGAAGTACTCTGTGCGTATGTACCCGGTCTCTACGTAGCAGCCCCGGGCACGCCTGCCGATGCCAAGGGAATGCTGAAGTCGGCCATCCGAGACAACAATCCGGTCCTCTTCGTCGAGAATGTTCTTCTCTACAACGAGAAGGGCGAGGTCCCGGATGGCGAGCACCTGGTTCCACTTGGACGTTCCGACGTTAAGCGTGAGGGGTCGGATGTCACTTTGGCCACGTACTCGCGGATGGTGACCGTTACCCTTCAAGCGGCAGAACAGCTAGCCGAGGATGGGATCGAGGCGGAGGTAATTGATCTCCGATCACTTCGTCCCCTTGACATAGATCCTGTGGTTGAGTCGGTCCGCAAGACGCATCGCATGGTCTTCATCGAAGAGGGCTGGCGTTCTTACGGCATCGGGGCAGAGATTGCCGCCGAAATTCAAGAGCTTGCCTTCGACGATCTCGATCACCCGGTTGAGCGCATCGCCGGCAAAGAGGTTCCGTTGCCCTACGCAACCAATCTGGAAGCTGCGGCAACACCGAGCTCCTCCGACATCGTTGAGAGGGTGAGGGCTATGCTTGGACGGCGCGAGCGCAGCGCTGCCTGACTCGGACCAGCTCGTAAGCATTGCCATGTCAAAGTTGGGCAGGCAGCTTGGAGCTGGAACCTATTTGATGCTTGGTAGTAAACCTTAAAACTCCCGGAGACTCCATGTCCGTTGAGATTGTGATGCCGAGACTGTCCGACACCATGGATAAAGGCACGGTAGCCCGCTGGAACAAACAGTCGGGAGAGGCTGTTAAACGGGGCGATGTGCTTCTCGAGATTGAAACCGACAAAGCGAACATGGAGCTTGAGTCCTACGCCGATGGAATCCTGGCCAGGATTATGGTCAAGGAAGGTGAGACTGCTCCAGTCGGCGCTCCCATCGGCATCGTGGCGGCAGACGAGACGGAGCTGCAGCAGCTGGAGAGCGACTCGCAATCCGCGGTATCCGGCAGTGGAGCGACAAAGGTCGAGTCAAGTGCAAGCTCCCAATCCAAGGCGCCGGAGGCGAAATCACCCCCTTCGGAAAAAGCAACGGCATCGGCGCGAACCGGCGACGCGACAGGGCGCATCAAAGCATCGCCCCTAGCCAAACGAATGGCATCGGAGCGGGGAATCGATCTAAGCAACGTCGTGGGGACCGGTCCGGGAGGCCGAATCACGCGAGACGACGTCGAGGCATTTTCGGCCGAGGCTTCCCCTTCGGGGTCTCAAGCGACTGGTACGTCGGAAGCACCCGAGAGCAGAGCTTCCGTCTCCCGTGGGGCGGGAGACGAAGAGATCGAGCTATCTCGAATGCAGAGAACCGTGGGGAGGCGGCTCACCGAAAGCGTCGTCACTGCTCCTCACTTCTATGTGACGTCTGAGATCGATATGAGTCACGCTGTCAGATTCCGTCAGCAGATCAACGATGCCGAGCCGGAGCTTAAGGTCAGCTTCAACGATCTGATCGTCAAGGCTTGCGGCACGGTACTCGCCAGGTTTCCCAACATCAATGCAAGCTGGGCCGACGGCAAGATTATTCGACATGGAAGCGTGAATGTCGGAATCGCGGTTGACCTCCCTGATGGTCTGATCGTCCCTGTCCTCAAGGATGTCGATACCAAAGGCTTGCGCGAAGTGACGCTCGAGACAAAACAACTGGTGGCGAGAGCTCGCGAGGGAAAGGGGCGGCCCGAGGATTTCGAGGGCGGCACCTTCACAGTCTCAAATCTTGGGATGCACGGCATCGACCAGTTCACGGCCATCATCAATCCACCAGAGAGTGCAATTCTGGCCGTGGGAGCCATCATAAAGAAGCCGGTCGTTATCGATGGTGAGGTCGTTGTTCGAGATCGGATGCGAGTGACGTTATCCTCTGACCATCGCGTTATCTACGGGGCCGCGGCGGCAGAGTTCCTTGGCGAGCTACGACGCACGCTGGAGCATCCTGTACTGATCGTGATCTGACTCCTACACTTTCTTCCCAAGAGGCATCAATGGCATCGAACCCTTACGATATCGTGATTCTTGGCGGCGGCTCCGGCGGTTACGTGGCCGCTATTCGGGCTGCTCAGCTTGGATTTAAGACGGCCGTGATCGAGCGCGACAAGCTGGGCGGTACCTGCCTTCACTACGGCTGCATCCCGACGAAGGCCTTCCTCGAGAGTGCGCACGTCTACAAACAGCTTCAGGACCGTGATCGATTCGGCATCACCGCGGAGAACATCGGATACGACTACGGCAAAATCCTCGCTTTCAAGAACGGCGTCGTCGACAAGAACTGGAAGGGTGTCCAGTTCCTGATGAAAAAGAACAAGATCGACGTGATCATTGGCGACGGAGTCGCCGAATCCCCTTCGAAGGTTCGGGTGAAGACGAAGGATGGTGAGGTCGTCGTAGAAGGCAAGACCTTAATCGTTGCCACCGGATCCCGTCCTCGCACCTTCGGTATCCCAATAGACGGACACGATATCTACACCAGCAACCACGCCGTCAATCTCGATGCGATGCCCAAGTCACTGATCATTCTGGGAGGCGGAGTTATTTCCGTCGAGTTCGCATCCTACTACCATGCCTTCGGTGTTGACGTGACGATCGTGGAGATTCTTCCAACGCTCATCCCACTGATGGATGCCGAGCTGGGCAAGGAGCTTGGGCGCATCTTCGAACGTCAAAAGATGAAGGTGATGGTCGAGACGACCGCCGATCTCAAGAGCATTAAGAGCAGTGGTGGCTCTGTCCGTCTCAAGGTGTCGCAAAAGGGAAAGGAGACGCAGACGCTGGAGGCAGAACGGCTCCTCGTCGCCGTGGGGCGTGAGGCGGTGGTTGACGGACTCGAAATGCTCGATCTAGAGATGGACCGCGGTTACATCAAGATCTCAGACAATCAGCGAACCAATGTGCCGGGTGTCCTGGCGGTAGGGGACGTTACAGGAGGTTACGGACTCGCGCACGAGGCCTACGCCGAGGGCATCCTGGCGGTGGAAACTCTTGCCAAAGTCAATAAGTTTGATCGCGTCGACCTGCATCGGGTTCCTCAGCCTGTCTTTTCTTTGCCACAGGTAGCGTCGATCGGCCTCAGAGAGGCGGACGCCAAGGAGCAGGGACACGAGCTGGAGATTGGAAAGTTCCCCTTCAGCGCCAACTCCAAGGCTCCCATCCTCAATGAAACCCAGGGCTGGGTCAAGGTTATCGGCGACAAGCAGACCGGCGATATTCTCGGCGTCCACATGATCGGGCCGAACGTGACTGAGCTGATTTCAGAGGCGGCGCTGGCTCGGTTCCTGGAGGGAACACCCTGGGAGATGGCATACAACATCCACCCCCATCCAACCCTTTCAGAGGCCGTGGGTGAAGCGGCTCATGCAGCGGAAGGCGCAGCAATTCACATGTAGTTCTGCCGAGTCAGCTCGGTAGACGGCGGTCGCGTTTCAGTCCTGATTTCCTCACGGATTTTGGAATACCCCCCAGGTCGAGGGATCGTCTGCGGATGAGGATGGGAAGCGCACGGCCCCAATCGGGAGGCATGATCGGGGTTCGTGATGGGGCAGTGCACGTGGGCCGGTAGCAGAATGAATTCTGCCCCGACGATAGACGCGCCATTGCAGTTGACGGCGAAGCACCCGCCTCAGTGTCCAGCGACGGCCTCATAGAGCAGCCGAGTCATGCCGGAAGGGCAGTAAGGGCCTCCGGCAAGAGCACCCACTCAGTTGCTGATTACCTGATGGTCGCGGTTCTTGTACCTGTACAGGCACAGTTTGTGCACCTAGAGACAAAGCGGCGATGCGATGGGGGAGCTTGCAACGTGATGGGCTTTATTAAAACCTTTTTCAAGAAGTGGGGCAAGGACAACGTCGGCATGCTGGCGTCGGTCATCGCCTGGAATACTCTGACGTCGATCGTTCCCATCATGGTTGGCCTGCTGGCCATCACCGGGGCAGTGCTCCATGGGCAGCCGTCGACTCAACGATCGGTGGTTACGCACCTTAGCGCCGCACTCCAAGGCGTTCTAACGCCCGCAGATCTACGCTCACTACTTAAAGCGGCGATACAACACAGCGGCCTCCTGGGCATCGTTGGGTTCCTCGGCGTTCTATGGAGCGGTGCGAATGTCGGCGGGGCGATCTCAACTTCCTTCCAGGCTATCTTTGAGACCGGTAGCCGCAACTTCATCAAGGAAAAACTTCTCGATATCGTGATGATCTTCGTCATGGCTATCCTGATGATCGTCATCATTGCGGGAACGACCGCGGCAACGCTGGTCACGAAGCTCTTTTCAGGGTTCCCACTCTCAGGCGGCATCTCGCTGGTCTTGGGAACTGTAATCGGAATTCTGGCGGCGTTTATCCTGTTCGCAGTCATCTACCTGGCATTTCCGAATGTCAAAGTGCGATTTCGAATCGGAAACGTTTGGAAAGGCGCGATTGTTGCCGCCATTCTGTTTACCGCCCTTTCCTATATCTGGCCGATCTACGCCCACTTCGCACACTTCAGCCGCTATGGAGCGGTTCTCTTTCCAATCCTTATGTTGACCGCTTGGCTTTACTTCTTCTCTCTGATCATCTGCATCGGAGCAGAGCTTGTCGCGATTGGGGCGATTGATCAGTCGAAGGAGGATCGCGAGTCGCTTGGGTCCCGCCCACAGGGGACGGTACCGCAGCACGAAGTACTGCGCGACGGTGGGACCAGCACCGCCGATAACCAGACACGAGAACCGGCCCGAACGTGAGAAGCCATACGAGTGTTTCTTAGCAAGACAGGACTACTGGCACGGATGCTGCAAAGACCGCAGGAAATATCTAAAAGGAGAAATCGTCTATGACAGATGCCGTCGGTACCATCACACAGTCGCTTCCGATATCAGAGGAGCAGAAACAGCAGATAAGCGAAAAGGCAGGCGAGGTCACCTCTCAGGTGAGTGGGCAAATTACGTCCCAGGTGGGGGCTCGAGCCGGCCAGATCGGATCCTCAGCCACGAGTATTGCGAGTGCTCTCCGCTCAAGTGGCCAGCAGCTTCAAGAGCAGGGCGAAACCGCGCCGGCAAACGTCGTCAACATGGCGGCTGATCGAGCCGACCAGCTCGGTCAGTACCTGTCGACATCCGATCCCAATCAGATCCTCTCTGACGTTGAGGATTTCTGTCGGGAACAACCTTGGGTAGTCATCGCCGGTGGAATCGCCCTTGGCTTTCTTGGTGCTCGCTTCTTGAAGTCCTCGAGCAGCCGGCGCTACAGCCAGCAGTACAGCTCGCCGCCGTCGTATCGTCGCAGCACTGGGGGATACCCCTCGAACGGCTACGAGCGGGATGTGGTGTTCGAGGCAGAAACGATTGAGCCATATGGGAGAGGAGGGATCTAAATGACTCAGGGGGTCGATACGCGGCCGCTTGACGACCACGAGCTGCACGAGAAGTCCATTCCCGAACTGATGCGGCAGCTGGCCGAGGAAACGACAACACTTGTGCGCCAGGAGCTCGACCTTGCCAAGGCCGAGATGACCCAGAAGGGCAAGGATGCAGGCGTTGGGATCGGCATGTTCGGCGCCGCCGGAATCGTCGGTCTGTTTGCCCTCGGAGCACTGACATGCTGCTTCATCGCCGTCCTGTCTCTCGTCATGCAGGTGTGGATCGCAGCCCTAATTGTCGCCGTTGTCTACGGTGCGATCGCCGGGGTTGTGGCCCTCGTGGGCAAGGAGCGACTGAAGCAGGGAATGCCGCCCAAACCAGATGAAACTATCACGACAGTCAAGGAGGATGTGCAATGGGCCAAGACCCAAGCGAAATCCGGCAGAACATAGAGGAAACACGACAGCGAATGGGGGACACAGTTGAAGCTCTTAGCTACAAGACGGATGTCAAAGCACGAGTTGGCGATGCCATCACCGACAAGCGGGATGCAATTCTGGGCAAGAAGGATGAGCTCGTGAACCGCGTAGCGGGCGCAGCCCCTGACCCCGAAGCACTTAAAGGCAACGCCCGGCAGGCGGTCAGCGTAGCTCAGCAGAATCCGCTTGGTCTCGGCATCGGTGCAGTAGCCCTCGGCTTCCTGGCCGGCATGTTGATTCCGGCTACACGGATCGAGGACGAGCGACTCGGCCCGATGGCCGATCAGGTGAAGTCACAGGCGCAGGACACCGCACAGCAAGCTCTCGAGCATGGCAAGCAAGTGGCTCAGGATGTGGTGCAGTCAGCTTCCCAAACGGCTCAGGAGAGCGCACAGACTCACGGGCAGGAGCTGGCGGAATCCGCCAAGCAGGATGCGCAGTCCACGGCATCCACCGTTCAGTCCACTGCCTCCCGGACCTAGCGCCTAGACAATCAGGACACGAACTCATTGGAAGAAGGCCCGGCATCTGCCGGGCCTTCTTCTTTTATCCGTATAGTCGCGCTACCTTGGTCGTCTTGGTTACTGCTCCGCCCACGATCTAGTTCAGGCTCCACGTTCCGGATAATGGACTGTGATCGCCGAGGAGCCAACCAAGTCCAACCGCATCGAGCTCTCGGACACCCAACTTCGAGAGCTCTACCGACGTGTCCTTCTCCAGCCACCAGGATGGACGGGACCGAGCCAGGATGACTCGCGTGGAGACCAACGCCGACTACATGATCCAATCCCTCTCGACCCGGCTTTCCTGATCGGAGCTGTTTTCCCACTACGCTCCGAAGACGTTGTTGTAACCGACGACAGGAACCTGCTCGCGCATCTCGCCTACGCTACCTCGGATGAAAGGGAAAGCGCGAATGTGTCCCGACGCTGCTTCCAAGGTTTAAGCCTTTCGGCGTCCGTCGGTATCGCACTAGCCCAGCGAATGCAGAGTGGCGACGCCATTACCCTTGCCTTCATCGAGTCAGGGACGTTGGACTCGGGTGACGTTCACGAAGGGCTGAACTTTGCGGCCGTCGCCAAAGTTCCACTGCTGCTTGTCGTTCGGAGCAGCAAAGAGGCGAGTGGCCGGAACAGCGCCTCTCGTCGTTTTAAGGCATACGGTATCCCGAGCCAAAAACTCAGAGGTGATGACATTATGGGCGCCTGTTTCGCAGTCGGTGAAGGAGCTGCGTTTGTGCGCTCCGGCGGCGGTCCATACATGCTTGAAATCATCCATGCAACGTCGGATCAAGTTCTCAAGGATGGAGATCCGGAGACTGCGGGGAATGAGGCGTTTGAGGTCGACTCTATCGCGCGCTTTGGCCGGTTTCTGGCTCAGAACGGTATCATGGGTGAGGAAGAGCAGTTGGAGCTCGGGCGCAGCTTACAAGAGAACCCTGGTTCCGACTCTAAGTGGAAGGACGCCGGCGAAGCCCCATTAGAATCGACCCACCGGGGTGTTTTTGCCACGTCGGCCGGTTCACATTCCGTGGAGGATGCCTAAGAATCCCATCCTCGAGTCGGAGGCCCAAGGGGTCAAAGGATTACTGGGCTGAAGGCGCGGAGATTGGATTCGAAATTTTGGACCGACCTGTGTTTCGACAATTGATAGGAGGGGAAGACACCACGGATGGCTGAAATCACTTATCTCGAGGGCGTAAGGCAGGGCATGCGTGAGGAGATGCAGCGAGACCCCTCCGTTTACCTCCTCGGCGAAGATATCGGAGTTTATGGGGGAGCCTTTAAAGTCACGGCTGGGTTCCAGGAAGAGTTCGGCGAAGACCGAGTGATCGATACGCCCCTGTCGGAGTCGGCAATCGTGGGCGCGGCCATCGGCTCAGCGCTTATGGGCCAACGCCCAATCGCGGAGATGCAGTTCGCAGATTTTATCGCTTGCGCGTTCGACCAGATCGTTAACATGGCCGCGAAGCTTTACTATCGCAATGGAATGGCCGTGCCTATCGTTATTCGCGGACCTTCAGGAGCCGGAACCCATGGAGGACCTTTCCACTCTCAGAGCCCTGAAGCCTGGTTCGCTCACACACCTGGCCTCAAGGTCGTCGTACCGTCTACGGCATACGACGCAAAGGGATTGATCAAGTCCTCGATTCGGGACAACGATCCCGTGATCTACTTTGAGCACAAGTTTCTGTATCGACGGATCAAGAGCGAGGTGCCAGACGAAGAGTTCCTGGTGCCTCTGGGAAAGGCAGACATCAAGCGGTACGGAGAGGACATGTCCATCATTACCTACGGGGCGATGGTCCACCAGTCACTGACTGCGGCGGAAGAGCTGGCGAAGGAAGACATCGATGTCGAGGTTCTAGATCTAAGAACGATCCTGCCTCTAGACAGAGCCGCCATCCTGGATTCCGTCAAGAAGACGAGCAAAGCTCTCGTCGTGACGGAGGACACCATGTCCTTCGGCATTGGTGCAGAAGTCGCGGCAATCATCAGCGAGAACGCGTTCGAGAATCTGGACGGCCCGGTCACTCGGGTGGCGGCACCTGACACCCCGGTGCCATATGCGCCCTCCTTGGAGGAGGCATTTCTACCCAACGCTACGAAGATCGCGGCGGCGGCTCGAGAGCTGGCTGCATATTGAGCACTTCATGGACCGTCTGCACCTGGCTGACTTGCAAGCGGTCGAGCTGCGACAACCGTGGTCGCATAAGCGAAGTACGAGAGGTGCCGAGAGGCACCGACAGAAGTAAGGAGTACTGATGGCAACGCAAATCGTAATGCCGCAGCTGGGCGAATCCGTCGCTGAGGGAGTAATCGGCAAGTGGCTGAAGCAAGAGGGCGATCCTATCGAGAAGGATGAGCCGATTGTCGAAGTCGTTACCGATAAGGTAAACGCCGAGATTCCGTCTCCCGTGGGTGGAACCCTGCAGAAGATCACCGCCGCCGAGGGAGCCACTGTCGCCGTAGGGGAGGAGATCGCTGTCATTGGTGACGGAGCTGACACGGGAGCTGAATCCGCGAATGCGGGAGCCGGGGCTGCCCCGGAGGCAAGCACAACACTCACTCCTTCAGCTGTACCAACAGCAACATCCAGCCCAGAGCAGGCTGCGCCTCAATCTGCTGCCGTTGAAATTACGCCTCAATCCTCGAGCACAAGCGACCAGCCCAATGGCGGCCAGCCGTCCAACGGCAGGACCAGTCGGGTGGTCCGTTCTTCACCGCTGGTTCAGCGGTTAGCGGCAGAACATAATGTCGATCTTGCTCAGGTTCCCGGCACGGGAATCGGAGGACGAGTCAGCAAGAAAGACATCCTTCAGTACATCCAAGGGGGACAGGCGACGAGTCCCGTGACGGCTCCTGCGACGAGTCCTGCCACCGTATCCCCTGAGCCCGAGCCCGCCGCGGCTCCTTCTCCCGCAGTGTCCATGCCGCGTTCCACCTCAGGCGCCGTCTCCGCCCGTGGCCGGCAGCCAGAGTTCCGGGCTGCACGGGAGGACGAGGAGGAAGTACCTCTCTCCGCGTCCGCCGCATGATCGCCGAGCACATGGTGAAGAGCAAGTTCACTATCCCTCATGCCACTTCCATGATCGAAGTCGACATGACACCGGTGGTGAAGTACCGCGAAGCACATAAAGCGGAGTGGCAGCGACGCGAGGGGATCTCCCTGTCCTTCATGGCCTTTGTTGCCATGGCAACGGTCGAGTCACTGCGGGAGTTTCCGCTTGTCAACAGCGAATGGGGCGGCGACAAGATCATGCTCAAGAAAAATATCAACCTTGGACTGGCGGTTGCCGCTCAGGATGGTCTCATCGTCCCCAACGTCAAGAATGCCGACCGGCTGAGCCTCGGGGGCCTTGCTCATGCCATCAATCAGACCTAACAGTGCGGGCCCGCAACCGGAAGCTGACACCAGACGACGTGTCCGGTGGTACCTTCACCCTCAACAACACCGGCGCCATCGGCTCAGTGTGGTCCGTCTCCATCATCAACTATCCTCAGGCCGGCATCCTCAGTGCCGATGCCATCGTCAAACGCGTTCGCGTCATGGAGGACGATTCCATCGCCATTCGGCACATGATGAATCTCTGCATGTCGTTCGATCATCGAACGCTTGACGGCGCTACGGTCTCGGATTTCCTGCAATTCATTCGTCGCCGTCTGGAGAGCTGGCCCGCCGACGCCACTCTGTACTAAGAGGATTCCTATTGACTACGGCACCCATTGAACTGATCCCGGGGCCACCCGCCGGCCAGGCCGGACTGGCTCAAGGTCCGGCTCCCGAGTGGCCCCAACTACGCCGAGCTCAAGGAGATCATGCGGGGCCTGAAACTGCACACCGTATGTGAAGAGGCTCGCTGCCCAAACATCGGTGAATGCTGGGGAAACCGCACCGCGACGTTCATGATTCTGGGCGACGTCTGCACTCGCGCCTGCCGCTACTGTGCCGTCACCTCGGGCAAGCCGCATGAGCTGGATCTAACCGAGCCACTTCACGTGGCCGAGGCTGTTCGGCAGATGGGCCTCAAGCACGCCGTGGTGACGTCCGTCGATCGCGACGATCTGGCAGATTTTGGCGCGACGCACTTCGCGGAGACCATTAGGCAAATTCAGGAACTGAATCCGGACTGCGCCGTCGAAGTGCTCACGCCCGACTTCCAGGCGAAGCGACAGTGCTTTGAAGCGGTGCTTGAAGCCGACCGGACATCTTCAACCACAACATCGAAACCGTCGAGCGCGTCTTCCGGCGGGTCCGTCCCGGGCGATCCGACTATCGAAAGTCGCTTGCGTGTTCTGAAACGAGCCAAGGAGCTGGACGGCGGAGTGTTGACCAAATCGGGATTGATGGTTGGCCTTGGGGAGACGCTCGATGAGGTCAAAACTACACTGGACGACCTGCGGGAAAACGATGTCGATATCCTGACGATCGGCCAGTACTTGCGCCCCACAGCCAAGCATGTTGCAATCGATCGATATGTTCACCCAGACGAATTCGCAGATTTAAAGTCCTACGGCCCTGAATATCGGCTTCTCGCACGTCGAGTCAGGGCCGCTCGTCCGCAGCTCGTATCACGCTCATGAGCAGATCGGACGGCGGTACAGAGCCCGAATCAAGGAGAGACAGGAATGAGTGATAGCGTATGCCAACCAAGCTCGAGGACAAGCTCTTCCTTCTCAAGTTCAAGCCCGACGAGCATTCCCACATCGAGATCCTCTGAACGACGTGTGTCTGCGCTGAATCAGTGCGAGAAAAACTGGTGCACGCATACCTGTCCGGCGGACGTCTACCACTGGGAGGGCGACCATATCGTCGTGTCCTACGAGAACTGCATCGAGTGCGGCGCCTGCCGGATGATCTGTCCCTACGACAATATCTGCTGCGTCATGCCGCGCGGCGGCTTCGGGGTTCAGTACAAGTACGGCTAGAAAGCAGGCGGGCCACAGCTCATTGTTTTCTCCAACGGTCCCATCCTCAGAGCAAGCTTCCTCACTTGAGGACTCCTCGCTCGACATCTCCTTCCTAGGGCGAGTCCCGTATCAGGTGGCTTGGGACCTTCAGCGTCGTTTGGCCCGGCTGCGTGACCTGGAGGAGATTCCGGATACGTTGCTCCTGCTCGAGCACCCTCCGACGTACACTCTGGGTCGCACTGGAGATCCGGACAATATCCTGCTGTCTCCCAAACAGCTAGAGGATCTCGGCGTCGAGGTCTTGGAGGTCGATCGCGGGGGAGACGTCACCTATCACGGGCCGGGACAGCTTGTGGGGTATCCCGATCATGCGGGTGAGCGATCGTCGAGACCTTCTGCAGTACATTCGGAGACTGGAGGAGGCGATCATTCGAACGTTGGCTCACTTTGACATCAGCGGTGGCAGGATCGCTGGGCTCTCGGGTGTATGGATAGGGACCGAGAAGATCGCCGCAATTGGCGTGAAGATGGGACGCGTGACCTCTCACGGATTCGCTCTGAACGTCACAACTGACATGTCCTACTTCGACCACATCATTCCCTGCGGAATACGTGGCAAGGGCGTAACGTCGATGGCTCAACAGGTCAGGAGTGCCCCCACGGTCAGGGCTGTTGCCGATGTAGTCGCCGTGGAGTTTGCCGAGGTCTTTGGAAGCGGTGGCCGTTCAGCCTGGCGCGATGCATCTACCTTCATCGGATCCACGCAGCGAGACGAGATCCAACAAGCTCCATAGGGATGGCCGTAGCGAACAAAAAGCGGTTCGCAGTCCTCGTCTTGTGCTGCAAAAGGCATCTACGACCGCAAAAGTGTGATGTAACCCACGGCTAACCGGCAAGTCGCGCCAATATGATTGGAGTGATCTCACAGTTCGGCGGGGACATTGACCGGAGAAACAACTGGCGGTAAAGTCGTCTCTTTATGGCGAAATCGGGATTATTTGCTCCTGTGGAGTGGGCAGGGCATTTCCGTGCTTGGCAGCGGCGTGTCGTCACTGGCCTTCCCCCTCATCACCCTGGCACTCACTCACTCGCCGGCTCAGGCGGGGTTGGTTGGAGCGGTATTCGGCCTTCCCTACATCGTGTTCAGCCTACCGGCCGGAGCCTACGTCGATCGTTGGGATCGCAAGCGGGTAATGATTATTTGCGACACCGTACGCGCTCTAAACATCTCGTCCATACCCCTGGCTGTGTTGGCGGGTCATCTCTCCATTGTCCAGCTATACCTGGCAGCCGCCATCGATGGGACTGCGTTCGTCTTTTTCAACGTTGCGGAGGTTGCGGCGCTACCTAGAGTTGTGGACAAATCGCAAATTGCCGATGCCTCATCTCAAAACCAGGCTGCGCAGGCGGCAGGCTTGTTGGTGTCCCCACCACTCGGTGGCCTCCTCTATCAGAGCTTGGGTCGAGGAGTTCCATTCCTCGCCGATGGAATCTCGTATGCGGTCTCGGTTTTCTCCCTTCTATTCATCAAGACAGAGTTCCAGCTTGATCGAACAGCTGACCACAGGCATATCTTGGTGGAGATCGGTGAAGGGGTGACATGGCTCTGGAGGCAGCCTCTGATCTTGTACATGAGCTTCCTCACGGGAGGGCTCAACTTTGCCAGCAACGCCACATTTCTGATTCTGCTGATCCTCGCCAAAGAGAGGGGTGCGTCTCCGGCTCTAATCGGAGTCATGTTCGCCATCACATCCATTGGCGCTCTTCTCGGTTCCATCGTGGCGCCTCGGTTTCAGAAGCGATTTGGGTACGCTCAGGTAATCATCTCTGCCACCTGGCTCCAAGCGCTTATCATTCCGGCGTTTGCCATTGCTCCAAATATCTTCGTGCTGGGTGCTCTCGGCGCGGTGGTTTTCGTTACGGGGCCGATCTACAACGCGGTCCAGTTCAGCTACCGGATCTCAATCATCCCTGATGAACTACAGGGGCGTGTAAACAGCGCGGTTCGGCTGATTGCCTTTGGCGGCATGCCGCTTGGACTAGCGCTGCCGGGCGTCCTCATCCAAACAGTTGGCGCCGTGCCGGCTGTGCTGGCATTTGGCGGATTCGAGATTGCCCTAGCCGCTATCACCAGCTTCAATCCTCACGTTCGTGCGGCCAAGTCTCACCCGACTGCCGTTCCGTCCTAGCTACTCTCCAGCGGCTACGCTTGGAAGACTCGCGCTCTCTTCATAGGGCACGGACTGCGGGATGTGAACGATCTGTGGGCGCTGGCGATTGTCTCGAATTACTGGATGGCCATCGGCATCGATCTGCTCTCGGATGGGAACCATGGGATAAACCCCGATCAGTACCTGGCAGTCGAATTCGACGGACATCTCCAAGCCGATCTTGCCTTGGTGCCAGAGTTTCTCGAGTGATGCGGACGTTGTGGCTGGAAGGCCTACATATATTCGTAGACCATGCTCGCCATCTAGGAACGTCCCTTCCTCACCATCTATGTCGAATCGGCGGCGAATCTCACAGAGGGGTATGTACGCTTTACGACGGATAAACCAGAGCAGGGCGCTCGGGCTTTGTTTCTTTGCCATATCTGCCTCCCTCGATAGGTTGTTAGGCGCATCCAAATCACGGATGTAGCCTGGGAGGACACTTCTTCGCCATTTCTAGACAGCAGCACGCGAATCACCAAAACGAAGTTGGAGACAATGCGGGTTGCCGCATGATTAAGGCGGCGAAAAAGGGTCATTACCATAGCAGACTCAAAGCGCTGCTTGGGCCCCGGGTGATCCCGACGCCCAACTCGCGCAATCTGGAATCCTCCCCTGGTAGGCGTGCGATTTCTCGCTCACCACCTGAATCGAGTTTACCATTTGGTAATGGTTACGCTCCTTCCACCGGACAATGAACGGCACATGAGCACATGGGTGCCGGCTCGAGGCTCGCTTGGTGGGTGTCGGAATCAAATTGACGGTCTCGAGGTAGGTCAGTAGCTTGGTCTCAAAGAAGGTATCCATCGAGAAGCTCCAAAGCATGAAGCGGAAGCGGCAAAAGATTGTCATGCTGACCACATACGACTACCCTTCCGCTCGCATCGCCGAAACTGCCGACATCGATATCGCATTTGTCGGCGACTCGCTCGCCATGCTGGTGTTGGGGTATGATTCCACAGTTCCGGTCACTCTTGATGAGATGCTGGTCTTTATGAAGGCGGTAGCCCGTGGGGCTTCGAGCCCGTTGTTGCTTGGTGACCTGCCGTTTGGCTCTTACCTAACGCCGTCTCAAGCGATTGAATCGAGTGGGCGAATCATTAAGGAAGGGGGCATGGACGCCGTTAAGCTCGAGGGCGGATCCAACGTTTGCGAAGTTGTTCGTGCCATCGTAAAGACGGGGATCCCCGTGATGGGACATATCGGGCTGACTCCCCAAACCAGCGGAGCGCATGGTGGCTTCAAGGTTCAAGGACGGCGGGCTGAACAGGCAAAAACGCTCGCCGAGGATGCTTATGCACTTCAGGAGGCAGGTGCATTCGCTATCGTTCTCGAAACCGTCCCAGTTGAGGTGGCTGAAGCCATCACTCGGCGCCTTTCCATCCCGACCATCGGCATTGGTTCTGGAATTGAGTGTGACGGCCAGGTGCTGGTATGGCATGACATGCTGGGCATTTCAGGCGCATATGGGCGTCACGTGAAGCAGTATGCCGAGCTGGGCGATGCAATGATCGCGGCCGCAACTGCCTACACCGATGATGTAAGAGCCTCTAGGTTTCCAGACGAGGCCCAGACCTGGCATATGGCGGATGAGGAGCTGTTGGCCTTCACTGCAGATGCCTCCAATTAGGAGCCGATCGCGCTCAGGATCTTCGTCTCCGTGCTCGACATGTGGCTTGACACTGGCTCCTGTGAGAAAATGACTATATATGGAGGTAAACAAACGATGGAATTAACAGTTTCCCCGCCCGCCGCCGAGGCCCTCAAGCAAGTGATCGTAGAGCATGGCGATCTCGGTGCGCCTTCGAACGTACGAATTGGGGTGCAAGGCGCCTGTGGCTGTGGCAATGCTCATTTCGGGATGTCCCTGGACGAACAGCAGGAAGGGGACACCGTTCTGGTTGTGGATGGCATCAACTTTCTCGTTGATGGCGACTCCGTCAGCTACTTGGAAGGCGCAGAGCTTGACTACTCCGACGAGCTGATGAACAGCGGTTTCCGAGTCAAAACCGCGAACGGAGGCTCGGGAGGCGGTGGTGGATGCGGTTGTGGAGGTCACCACTAAGCCTCATCGCTTAGTTCTCGCACCTCATAACCGGCGTTGAGATTCGTGTCTGCGCCCCAGTGATAAGAGGAGGATGATCACCCGATCAAGCCTCCACTCACTCGGGGGTCGCCGCCGATCTCCCCTTTTCAGCACTGAGCCTGCTCTCGGCTGCTTCTTCTTCCGATTCATAGAACGGGTCTGTTAGCAGCGCAAAGGCAAACAGGCCTAAGAAAAGGGACGTGAGCATCACGAGAAGTAGCGTCCAAAGCACGGGCAAGTGGGCGTAAATTCCGACCGCCCCAGAGGCTACGGTGAGCCACAGGAAGATCCCAGGCAGCTCACGCTCCCACCATGGACCGTTATTCACGTGGTTCGATCTTTCAGGCTCCGCTGACGCTGCCGAGGGACTGGATCTGGCCATCGCATTCCACGATAACTCAGGTGTACGGGATCTACACCGCCTGCTTCTCGGCAAGAGCTTCGGTCCTGATCATGCCGCAGAAGTATTCCGTTATCACAGGATCAAACTGTTTTCCGGCGCACCGCTCGAGTTCTTGAAGCGCCCCCGGAACCGAGCGGGGAGGCGCATATGGACGGCCCTGAATCATCGTCTCGTAGGCATCCGCAACGGCTATGATCCGGCCTCCAATGGGGATGTCATTCCCACTGAGCCCATCAGGATAACCACTTCCATCCCAACGTTCGTGATGTGATCGAATAGCCGGAGCCAGCATGACCAGCGAAGGTATCGTGGTGACTACCTCCGCGCCGATCCCCGGATGGCCTTTGACCAACTCCCAGTCTTCCACAGTGAGACCCTTGTCTTTTTGGAGGACATCTTGGGGAACTGAGATCTTTCCAATGTCATGCAGCCGAGCTGCTAAGCCTACGGCACGGGTCTCCGATGCGTTTAAACCAACGGCCATGGCAAGCTTCATAGACAAACTCGAGACATTCTGCAGATGGTCGTCAGCACCGGCATCGTACACTCTCAAAATGGTGGTCAATGCTTCGACGACCCCCCACATGGACGCTTCCTCACGGCCGCCCTTCCGCCGCAGCTCAGAAATGAATCCGACTGCGGAGGGATCCACAGCGGTACGCACCTGGTCGCGTCCGAGGCGCTTGGCCGCGTACATTGCTCTGTCCGCTGATTCCACCAATTCGTCTCGATCTCCCGCATCATAGGGATACGTCGCGACGCCGATTGAGCAAGTAAGCCGGGTGCCCCCTGCGATCGAGAAGTTGAACGAGCGGACCGACTCACACACTCGTTGCGCTGCGCTCAGTGCGTCGGCGACTTCTGTTTCAGGCATGATCACGAGGAACTCCTCACCGCCCCACCTGCCCAGAATGTCTACGTTTCTGAGCGCAGCCATAACAGGCAGCGTAAGCTCCCGTAGAGCTGTGTCTCCAGCGAGGTGCCCACAGCTGTCGTTCATGGCCTTGAAGTGATCGAGATCCAGGAAGAGCACCGAGCAGGCGCGGCCGTAGCGCGTCGCCCGTTCGAGCTCGCGATCAAGAGCCAGGATCATTGATTTGTGATTCGGAAGTCCGGTGAGAGGATCGGTGCTCGCTTGAGCCTGCAGGCGGAGATTGTCGCCTGCCAGGGACTCGAAGTTCATTTGCAGCTTGTCACGTGTCCGCTGGAGCTCCTCATTCAGTGCCCGCATTCTCTGGGCATATGTCAACGACTCACGGTACGCCTGATCCACTCTCTGGTAGAGTTTCAGGTTTTCTCGGATAGCGAGAAGCTGCCGCGCGGACGCTAGCCCCATCAGCAGTAACGCACCAATCACCGATCCTAGGAGAGATAGATCACTGCTGTGAGCCTGCCAGGCCCTGACGGCCAGGAATGCAGACGCTGGTACAAGTGCATATGGCAGCATGGAATCCCAAACGTGGGAGGGTCGCGGGGGGCTCGCTTCAGCTGGGCTGTTCGCTGAGCGAGTCTTGACGGAGCGAGAGGAGAAGCTCCTCAGTGCCAAAACCAGTGAGGTGGCAAGCAAGATATATCCAATCAAGCCCACCACATTGCCGGCGCCCGAAAATTGCTGCGAATTCTGGATAGCCTCGTACTGAAGGACAGTGTCGGAGACTAGAAGCGCGCTCAGGCCGCCAGCTGCGGCGATCCACTCGCGGCGAGGCGCAAATGCGTCACCTCGGGCTGAGAGAACGAGTAGCGCAGCTACGAGGAGTAGGTCCATCGCCGGAGACGTGGCTCTGATGAGGCCACCGAGGGAAGCGGCGTGTAGGGAGGTCGCGATCGGTCCGAGGGTGAAGGACCAGCTAAACGTCGTGGCCGCGACAAAAATGATGGCTCCGTCCAGAAGCACACGGAACGGGGACGAAGTGCCGTCCCTTTCCTCACGGTGTCGGAAACTTGAGAGCGGCCAGCATGAACAGAGGATAGCTGACGAGCAGCAGCAAATGAGTCAGGGACCCCGAAACCGAATTCAGAGGCGTTGGATGTAAGGCGAGGAGCAATCTAGCAGCTCCCATGGTGCACAGTGCCATCAGCATCAGAAGGCAGAAATCCGGAAGGCGTTTTTCACGGCGCTCGCCAGGCCGCCCAGAGGTTGAAGTGTTTGCGCCGACGAAGCGAGACGCAACCGCGAGAATGGCGGCGAGGAGGATTAGGCCTTGCAAAGCGACCTCGATTCCACTCAGTGGAGGGATGTTAACAAGAGCCACCGTCGAACCGAATATGCTCAACGCAGGATCACCTCTCCCAGAGCTGAGATCTTCGCTTCAATACGGCGTTCGCATTAAGACGCCAGGCTGCCTCCGCCCAAGGCTTGCTTGGCTCCTTCCGACCTCAACCTGAACTATCTTGTGCAACATGTCGCGGCTCCAGTACCCTACACTCGTGATAACGCGTTCATCGAATATGCGGCTGGCCCATCCGAGCTATCGACATAGTACCGAGACACACCATGAGGGGCAGTTGCGATAGGGTTGCGGCGGTTACAGGTCTGCAACTGCCTGGTATTCGTCCTTCGCCTCAGTGAGCGGCTAGGTACGTGAGGCTATGGAGGCCAACTGGCCACTCCCCTCCCAAGACCTTGGCATCGCACTAACCAAATCGATCGAAGTGCGGGAGGGTCGAACATAGAATGAGCGAGAATACCGACTCTTGGAGGAGAGGGTATGCGGAGAGAATCATCCGCCGATACCGTGGTCATCGGCGCAGGAATTGTCGGGGCGGCAAGCGCATATGAGCTAGCTCGACGGGGACGCAGCGTGGTTCTGTGCGAACAGTTCGAGCTCGATCATGTGTACGGAAGCTCGCATGGGCGCTCGCGCATCTTCCGTCTCGCGTACGAGGAGCTTGACTACTCGCTTCTTGCCCAAAAGGCCCTCCCGCTGTGGAGGCAGATTGAACAGGAATCAGGGACGGATCTCTTGAGTACGACAGGGGGTCTCGACGTTGGACCGCGCTCTGCCTTGGAGCCCATCGCCTCGACTCTGTCTGCCGCCGGTGCATCACATCAGTGGGTCAACGGCAAGGAGATGTCCGAACGCTACTCGTGGATGGCACTGCCGGCTGATTGGGAAGGGCTTTTGCAGCCTGATGCCGGAGTAATCCGCGCACGGCGAACCGTTAAGTCGCTGCTCGACCTGGCACAAAGGCATGGAGCGCAGGTCTATCCAAACACACGGGCGGTTGCACTTGTGGAGCTTCCGGAAGGAATCGGGGTGGAAACCGATGAGGGAGTCATTCAGGCAAGTCAAGTCGTGGTGTCAGCCGGTGGATGGGCAAAGGATCTGCTTGATCCGATTGATCTATCCGTTCCCATAACCGTCACGCGGGAGCATGTGGCCTACTATGGCCGCCCCGAGACTGACAATGTCCTGCCGTTCATCTGGCATCCGGAAGAGGGTGGTATCGAATACTACGGACTGCCGAATCTGCGAGAAGCCACCGTAAAGTTGGGCCAGCACGGAGCCGGTCCAGAGGTTGACCCTGGCGGCGACGGGCACCTCGATCCGGAACGGATTCGTGAGCTTGACGAATTTGTTGCCACCTCTCTACCCGGACTCAGGCCGGGGGCCGAGCTTGCTGAGACATGCCTCTACGCCAGCACGCCTGACGATGACTTTATCATCGACAGGTCGGGCCCCGTGATCCTAGCGGTTGGATTCGGTGGTCATGGCTTTAAGTTCGGTCCGGCAGTGGGAAGTCTTGTAGCCGATCTGGTGGAAGGAAGGGACATTGAGTTCAAGTCCCGTTTCACCCGAGCACGGTTTCAGCAGAGCACTCCTATAGGTATTCATGCCGGATAACCGCTGGTCGGACCAGTCGAAACCGGCAGGCGACGAACTGGACGAGCTGGTTTACCGATCGAACTTAATCGGAAGCGACCGCAGCCTGGTCAACTATGGGGGCGGCAACACCTCCGTCAAGACAACGGGCACGGACCACGCGGGAAGGCCCACCCGTGTCATGTGGATCAAGGGCAGCGGCTCCGATCTGGCCACCATTGGACGTTCTGGGTTCACTCCACTGCGGCTAGACGACGTCGAAGGCGTCAGGGAGAGGAGACACATGAGCGATGAGGAGATGGTTGCCTACCTCTCCCACTGCTCCCTGAATCCCCAAGCTCCTCGGCCCTCCATCGAGACGATGTTGCATGCCTTCCTACCCTTCCCCCACGTCGATCACACGCATCCAACGGCGGGGATAGCTCTCTGCTGTATGGAGGAGGGTGAACGGCGTCTCTCGAGAGCTTTTTGGCGAAGACGTGGTATGGATCCCCTACGTGCGCCCGGGGTTTGGTCTTGCCAAGCTGGCAATCGAAGCATTAAAGTCAAATCCGCGTGCCAGCGGAATGTTTCTGGCCAAGCACGGACTGGTCACATGGGGGGAAAGTGGCCAGGAGAGCTACACGCGAACCATCGATATTCTCCGGCGGGCTGAGTCGGTTCTGAATGACCAACTCCGGTCAGGAGAAGCTTTCGGCGGTCAAGTTGCCGAGTCGCCACGCGAAGCTTGCTCTCGGGAGGTCATGGTAAACGTTCTTCCTGTCATTAGAGGAGCGCTATCTGAGGCAAGCGGTGGCGACAGGCGATGGATCCTTCATTGGGACAACTCCCCGGAGGTACTAGAGTTCGTTAACTCGCGTGATGTCTGGAAGCTTGCGGAGACGGGCGCAGCCTGTCCTGACCACGTTATGTACACCAAATTCGTGCCTCTGGTACTCGATCAGGAGAGCTTTCGGCTGGCTTTGCTCGAACAGACCGATTCGCTTGCGGAGAACATTCGCCAGGCGATTCGGCGCTACTGCGAGGAGTACCAAGCATGGTTCGAGGAATACCAGGAGGATGGCGTCGAGATGCTCGACCCGGGTCCAAGGGTGATCCTCATCCCTGGCCTCGGGCTCGTTACCGCTGGGCGGGATAAATGGGCGGCGACAAATACCGCTTCTCTCTACCGAACAGCAATTGGAGTGATGCGCTGGGCTTCTGCTGCCGGCACATACACCTCCCTCACGCCGAAGGAAGCCTGGAACATCGAGTACTGGCCGCTGGAGCTGTACAAGCTCTCTCTGCGACCACCTGACAGGGATCTCGGTGGCCACGTCGCCATGATCACAGGTGGTGCGGGAGGAATCGGTCGGGCTACAGCGCGCCGATTCCTGCAGGAGGATGCCCATGTCGTCGTTACCGATATTGACGGTCAGCGAGCAATTGACGTGGCGACCGATCTGGGCAAAGACAATCCCCAACGTGTTTACGCCGTAGCATCGGACGCGACAGTCGAAGTCGAGGTAATACGGGCATTCGAAGAGACAGTTCTGGAGTATGGCGGGTGCGACATCGTTGTTCCCAACGCAGGGATGGCGAGCGCCAGTCCAATCGAGGAAACATCCGTGGCGGAGTGGACGGCCGTCTACGACATTCTGACGCGAGGTTACTTCCTGGCCTGCAGGCAGGCCTTTTGTTTGTTCAAGCGCCAAGGCACAGGCGGCGCGCTCGTTCTCAACTCCTCGAAGAATGGTCTGGCTCCGGGCAAGAACGCCATCGCCTATGCGACCGCGAAGGCGGCGGAGTTACATATGTGCCGCTGTCTGGCAGAGGAGGGCGGAGAGCACGGCATTCGAGTTAATGCCGTCGCCCCCGATGCCGTCATTCGTGGATCCGGACTCTGGAATGACCAATGGAACCGGGAGCGGGCACGCACGTATGGCTTTGAGGTAGAGGATATCGAGGAGTTCTACCGCTCCCGCAATGCGCTGAAGGTGAATGTTCAAGCCGAGGATGTGGCCGAAGCAATTTTATGGCTGGCATCAAAGCGAAGCGCGAAGACCACCGGATGCGTGATAACGGTGGACGGTGGTGTCTCAACGGCGTATCCCCGCTAGCCTTAACCGTTTAGGAAGCGACGAGAGTGGCGATCCTTGTGAGGTTGAAGGGCGGGACTGCGAGACGTATTAAACGTCGAAGAGGGATAGCTGGTTTGATGGCTCATCAATAAAGTTTGAGAGCCCCAAGCCGACCAGCCGCACAGGCGTTCCGTCCCATGACCCGTCTAGAAGAGCAGACACTCCCGAGACGATGTCCGAAGCTGTCCGAATGGAGGTCCCGGGAGTTATCTGTCGAGTGATCGTCCGAAAGTTCCGATAGCGGATCTTGATGTGAACCGTCCGAGCTGGGCCAGTTTCCTTCAAAGATGCCGACAATCCGTCCGCCATCTCGGCAAGTGTCCTCTGGATCTCATCTCGGTCGGCCACGTCTCGAGGAAAGGTGACTTCTCGACTTGTTTGCTTCGTCTTGCCTGGGACAGAAACCGCTCGATCGTCCTCGCAAAGGGCCAGGCTCCTCCACCTCAGCCCCCAGGGTCCCAGGTTTTCAAGGATCCAATGGTCGCTGGCCTGCTGCAACTGAGCAATGCGCTCGATCCCGGCCTTCTTCAGGGAGTCCTCCGATTTGGGCCCGACCCCCCAGAGGCGCCGGACAGGCATCGGAGCCAAAAACTCTATAGCCTTCTCCTCGGGGACGGCGGTCAACCCATCTGGCTTCTCAAAGTCTGATGCCACCTTGGCAACCAGCTTTGTGTGACCGATTCCGAGGGACACGGTCAGCGAAGTAGCGTCGGCGACTTCCTGCTTGATTGATTTCGCCAGCTCCACAGCTTGATCCATCTGTTTGACCCGATCACCGACGTCGAGAAACGCCTCGTCGAGAGAGAGCGGCTCCACGACTCCGGCGTGCCGTTTAAAGACATTCATGATGGCACGGGATGCGTCCTTGTAGGCGGTAAATCGAGCAGGCACGATCAGCAACTGCGGACAAAGCCTTCTAGCCGTTCGACTGGGCATGGCGGAGTGAACTCCGAACCGTCTGGCCTCATAGCTAGCGGTCATTACCACGCCGCGGCGATCCGGCGAGCCACCTACGGCAATGGCGCGACCTCTTAGCTCCGGGTTGTCGCGCTGTTCGATGGAGGCGTAGAAAGCGTCCACGTCGGCATGAATGATGAACCGAGGCGTAGAACTCATATCCGAGCAGACCCGACGGTGACGAACAAAAGTGGGGCGACAGCGAGGACAGGGGGTGCTTTCACTGGTCGTCTTGTTCGCTGGAGGATGATCGAAGTACGGCCACACGATGGAGGAATTCCTCTGGGTCTTCTTGCGAGTCTCCTGCTCCAATCTCTGCGGAGATTCGCCTGGCAAGTGTGTCAGCCAATCGCCGTCTGGCCTTCGGCTCCAATGTCGGCGCCCGTCCCAAGAACTCATCGACCATGTGAGCCTCCACTGGGCCGAGAGCTCGTGTGTCCCATGCTTGCTCGGGAGAGCCACTATCGGAACCTGTAAATCTCTTGCCGGCTGAGGGACTGTCGTATAGAGCGAGGACGCGACGAAGGAAGTTCTCGGGGTCAAGATTCACACTCTCGGCACCGACTCTTTGGGCGATGCCGTTTGCGAGCCTCCGGAGCTGGCGACGCCGACGTCTACGTCTAAACCGTGGGGCAGGTCGGCTCAGAAACTGACGGATCTGGTGGGCATCGTCTAGCGACAGAGCTTCGACAGACCATACGTTCTCGCCGCCAAACTTGACGGATTCTGCCAACGATATGCCACTCTCCAAGCTGACGTTTTGGAGGTTTATCCTGCCCCGCTCCTTGACCACAATGGTACCCGCAGCGTAATCTCCCAACCGCCTGGGCTTTGTTCCAACAAACATGACGATGACCCCCACTCCGTAGAATGACGGCAAGAAGTCTACTAGACGAACCAGATTTCGGATCAAAGACTCCATGAAACCGATTGGGAGACCGTCGGTCCTAACGACTCGGGCGCCACACGCTCGCTTCCCAGGACTTTGTCCTCCCCACCAGGCTTCGAAGACGATGTAGTAGCCCCAGAAGATAACGAAAGTGCCGGTGAAGAAGAAGACGGCCGCAACGTCACCGAAACCACCTTCGAGAGCCGACAAACCTATCGTCATTAAGCCGATGACGATAAATAGCCCGATTACGATGAGGAGATCTAGGAAAGCAGCGAGAAAGCGCGTCCCGACTCCCGCCAAGTCGAAAGAAAGCGGGACCGCCTCCGGCGTAATCACATGGTACTGGTCAGCCATTGAACCTTCCTGACCTAAAATAGTCGAAGTCTCAGTTTCTCTCGCCAATACGAGTCTTCAGGATGCTAGGAGCCCGCTTCTCATATGAATCGTTCACTCTTTATTAGCCAACGAGAGGCTCGATGGGGCGCCCTCGAGAAGCTGGTCTCGAGGGCATCCCGCCGCAGGTCAGGGCTAAGCACCAACCAGCTTATAGAGCTAGGAAAGCTTTATCGAGCCACCGCTGTCGATTTGGCGCTAGCCCTGAAATACTTCCCAGACGATCGGACCACCATCTACCTCAACTCGCTCGTGCGTAGGTCCCACTCCGTCGTCTATATGTCTCGCCCATCTTCGGGGTCTGGGGTCCTGGACTTTGTTCGATTCGGCTTCCCAGAGTCCTACAGGCGAATCGGAGCCTACACTGCAGCATCGTTTGGCATTTGCCTCGTCTCGGCTGTACTGGCAGCCGTCGCGGTTATCACTCATCAATCAAATGCGGACCTCCTGTTGGGCCATTCACAGGCCAGCCAGCTGCGAGGGATTATGTCTCAGCACCACTTATGGATGGGACAGAATACTGCCGATCACTCCGTCGCGGCCAACTTCATCATGCTGAATAACATCCGGGTGGCCTTTCTTGCCTTCGTGGGAGGCATCGCCGTCGGTCTCGGAACTATTGCAGTCATGGTGGAGAACGGAATCATGATCGGGGCCATCGGCGCGATGGTGGCAGAATACGGACTCAGCCGCCAGTTTTGGACCTTTGTCTTACCCCACGGAGTCCTTGAGATGTCCGTTATCTTCATGGCCGGCGGAGCTGGGCTCGTTTTCGGCGATGCTCTTCTGCGACCAGGACTCAGACCAAGGGGAAAGGCGCTAGTTGACGCCGCCCGCACCGCTGCGTTGATCATCCTAGGATGCATTCCACTGTTAATGATCGCTGGAACCATTGAAGGCTTTTACTCCGCCTCCAACTCCCCGGCATTCCTGAAAGTGGCGGTCGGACTGGTCTCCGGCACTCTCCTCTACACCTACCTCCTGACCTCCCGGCGTTCAACTCGTTCGGCTCCATCCTGAGGAGGCTTCAGCCAAACACATGTGGCTCTTGTCGGATAGAGGCGGGTCAAAGCCGAAGCCTTGGCCTCCAACCGTGGCTCCTCATCAGGAAGTGCTGCTTCTAGAGCAGTCGCCTCGCCTTGACCTCCAGGTAACGATTCACCGCCTCTGCCGACACCGCATCCGCTCCCACGTCTAGGGTCAGCACTCCTCTATCTCGAAGCGTCTGGAGTGCCTTCTGCCGGTCCGCCATGACCATGGTTGCGACCGCACGTCGATATACCTCCGTGGAGTTGTTGGGGATGGTCTTGGCCATGCCCTCAAGATCTGGATCGCGAAGGGTGACCGTCAGACACAGATGCCGGCGCGCGAGCTGGAGGAGTGCCGACGTCATCATTCCTGAGGCATCCGACTCCATGATGTCTGTGAACAGTATCACCAAGGAACGCGGTCCCTGGCGCCTGGTAAGGTAGCCAAGTCCCAAACGATAGTCCGGCTCAACTGGCTGAGGCTCAAGCGCATGGAGCCCTTCGACTATCTGGGAAAATCCCGTGCGCCCCGGCTTCGGGGGGAGATATCGGGAGATACCTTCGCCAAAGGCGAGCAGCCCGACTCGGTCGCCGGATTGCTGAGCCACAAAGGATAGAAGCAGAGCCGCATTCACCGCGTAGTCGAATCTAGTCAGGGCTGCCGGTGCTCGTCCTGCTTCAAACTCGAACCCCATCTTTAGGGGAATCGGCGTGGACATAACCCGACCTGCATCGAGCACGAGAAGGACGTTCTGACTTCGTTCCGTTCGGTAGTCGGTGGAGATCAGGTGGCCGGTTCGTGCGGTGGCTTTCCAATTGATGGCGCGAAAGCCGTCATCGGAGGTGTAGTCACGGAGCTGCTCAAACTCCGTCCCCGTGCCGAAACGGCGAGCGCTCTTCACCCCGATTTCTTCGAGCTGACCCCGTCGCACAAGCGTCTCATAAGACCTCACCGCAAGCAGGTTTGGGTAGACCTTGACGTCCTCGGCCAGCTCCCACTTCCGCTGACGGAAGGCAAGTCCGAGGGGGCCTCGAAAGCGGGCAGTGACCGGCCCGAGCCGGTACTCGCCTCGATGCAGGGGCCAGACTCGATACTGGATGCTCCAATCCTCTCCAGGACCGCACCTGCCGTCCCGCCGATTACCTCTGGGCACCAGGAGCGGTGGTGTCGCATCTCTCATCTGAAAGACCGCCTCTCGCTTCGATCTGTTTCGCATGGACAGGGTGATCAGGTTGCTAACACCCAGTGAGAGCTTTGAATCGTGTGTGCGGTGCCATGTCACTTCCGTTCGTCCCGGTGTCAGCAGTCCATCGGTGAGCGCCGATGAAAACGGCGGCGGCGGCCCAGATCACCGCTACAGTGATTGAGATCGCCGTCGAACCAGAGATGGCAACGGGAATAATGCCAAGTAAGGCACCGATCAGAAGCCGCCGTGTCGGAAGGAACACGGCCTCTAGCGCGGGACCTCGACACGAGCTAGCAACCTGTCTATGACGGCGTCAGGCGTGACTCCTTCGATCTCTGCTTCCGTTTTCAGGATGACTCTGTGTCGGAGTACAGGTTTGGCAAGCTCCTTAACATCGTCTGGAAGCACGTAGCCACGCCCCCGGAACAGCGCCAAGACCCTGGCACTCAAGAAGAGCGCGATCGAGGCTCTGGGGCTGGCTCCAAGAAGGAGGTCAGGCGACTGGCGCGTTTCCTCGACGATTGTCGTGATGTAGGTCAGGATCGACTCTTCGACTGTCATCGCGGCTGCCGCTCGCTGCATGACCCTCAGCCCATCAGGATCCAGAAGTGGAACCAGCCCCATGGAATCGAGGTCGTGGGCGTTGAATCCTCTTCCGTAGTTTTCCAGCAGCGTCCGCTCAGCATCAATGCCTGGATAGGTCACGAGGAGTTTGAACAAGAAGCGATCAAGCTGAGCTTCGGGTAGTGGATATGTGCCCTGATACTCAATCGGATTCTGCGTTGCCACCACGAAAAAGGGAAAGTCGAGACCTTGTCGCTCGCCCTCGATGGTTACCTGGCCCTCCTCCATGGCCTCGAGGAGTGCCGACTGCGTCTTGGCAGGTGCCCTGTTGATCTCATCAGCCAAGAGCACCTGGGTGAACACCGGACCTCGCTTGATAAAAAACTTACCCGATTCGAGGTCGAAGACGGAGGTCCCGACGATGTCAGAGGGCATGAGATCGGCTGTGAACTGGATGCGACGGAAGCTTGCGTTGATGAGGTGTGACAACAGCTTGGCCATGAGGGTCTTGGCAGTTCCCGGGACGCCCTCCAACAGCACGTGCCCCTGGGCGACGAGAGCAACGCACAGCATCTCGAACACATCGTCCTGAGCTACCAGGACCGTCCGTGCTTGCTCCATGAGGCGCGCAAGTGTTTCCTGAGTGGCTTTGACATCGTCCACGTCCGTCAAGTTAAGCTCCTAAGTCTCGTGGTGGTCTCGGAGTTCAACGGGCTGGTCCCCCTCTGAGCCACTTCGGACAGATATCGGCAGCGCCGGACGAATTCCTCATCGGAAAGCCGGCCCGAGCTCTTCGAAGTCCCTAGCTTCAAGCTGGGAACGGCCGGCTTCCGACCTTTCCAGCCGCCTCCGCGCCTGCTCTTGATACATCTTCACTACTTCCTGCCGCTTCCTGCCCCTTTGAAGCAGGCCGGCGATGGCAATGACATACTCCGTCGCCGGCCGGGAGCTATTCATCGCATCGCGAATTGGTGGGCCGAGCCGCCAGCCGGACAGGAAGCGGTAGAAGAGAACGGTGGCCAGAGCAAAGAGGGTGGCGATGCCCCATGGCATTCCCGTGAGCCAGTTACCGGTTGCACTGGCATGGCTTGCTGGGAGTGTCATTTCTACAAATATCACGGCTCGTGGGCGCCTACCCACCAACTCGTGCAACAACCAGGGATCGCCCGCCTTCGCCACAGCTCGGTTGCTGAGCAAGAGAGGGGAGCTGAGGCTCCATAGATCGCCGCGTCCCAGCTGCGTGCGGACAACGATAGGGCCGTCGGCGGTTCTCGCGACCGTCGCTCCTCGTCCCAAGTGCAGCACCAGAGGCTCCGAGCTGCTCAACTTCGACGGACCGGGACCGAGAAGTGGCTCGACCATCCTCACCTGCTGCACGGTACCCGGCCGGGTAGTTATGCCAACTGTACGAAGAACACGACTGCTGGTTTTTCCTGCCGATACCACCACTCTGCCTCCCCGGCGGATCCACTGGAAGAGCTGAGGCGCTTCACTCTCAGGAATCGGAGCGCTTTCCGTCAAGAAGAACAAGGTCGTCGTTCTGGGGTCGAAGGCTGAGAGCTGCAACGAGGAGACGCGCTGAGTGTGATATCCGAGATCGGTGAGCCATCGATACGCACCGAGGGCCCCGTTTGGCAAAGGGTTGGCGACGCTTAGGGGTGTTCGGTTGGTCGCGGAGCCTCTTGCCTCGACCGTGGTCACGACTCCTATTACTCCGAGGGCTGCCACCAGCCACAGCCAGTCGGAGCTGATGCGGAGACGTGCAAACATCCGGCTAGGCCACCTTTGCGGACGATCGAGCCAGGAGTACGAGGTTGGTCAGGTCTTCGGCGTCTTGATACAGACCGAGGTCAACGGGGACATCTCCGTACCAAACGTCGTCAAACAACACGATGAGGCGCTTGATGGCATGCAACCGATCGGGAGATAGTACGGTAGTCGAGCCCGCCGATCCAAGAACGCCTTCCAAGGTGAGCAGGTACTCCCGATTTGTCAATCCGGGGTGAGGATCCAAGAGATCCTCTTCTCTCAAAGCCATCAGGACCGCCATCAGAAGCATGTGGAGGGCCTGCCGAAACTCCCCTTTCGCTGCTAGTGCGGATGCTTGCTCTCTGGCCACCGACGACGTCAGCCGCTGCCTGCTCCTCGTCGCCAGCACGCTGTTAAACCGACCGGCCCGCAATCTCGAGATGATGAGAAAGAGCGCCACCAGAATGGCAAGAGCCAAAACAGCCGCGCCAAGGATGTACACAGGCTGGGAGCTGCCGGAAAGGCCAGACATCAGCCAGGTGAGGAACCTACCAACCCAACCTCCGACGATGTCCCATACCGATGGCTGAGGATGAAATTCGGCTGACTGAAGGATCCCATGTAACGTCGAAAGCTGCCGGTGGGTCAAAGCTCCCGGCTCCGGCGAACGGAGACTATCGTCGAGCTGATCGAATCGCTCTTTGAGCAGCCGCAGACGGGCCGAAGTGATGGCGCTACTTGGGAGAAAGGCTCCCGGCAATATCCCCGTGGCCATCTCGGTCCCGTCGGGAAGGCGTACTCGCCCGAGAGGAAACATAGCGCTCCGGAGGCTTCGCAACCTCTTGCCGGCAACAGGTGATGTTAAGCGATCGATCTTGAGTCGTAGGAGGTGAACCTTAGCCCTGTACTCCCCACTGTTGGGAGCGGACGAGCCGCGAATCCCCGCAGTCGTAACCAGCGAAGCCGAGACCAGCGCGGCCAGTGCAAGATATTTCACGTCTGAGGAGAGATGTCCTCAATGTTGCTCGCCAGGTGCTCGAGGTCAAACCCTTCCTTCCGAACCCGCAGGTCGTAATACAGGAGGGTAAAGGCGCCATATTGTGCGGGAAGGAAGAGTACATTGATCAAGCCAGAGATCAGAACAGCCGCAGGGCGGTTGATCACAGCAAGCAGTCCTGTTATCACGCCACCCACAATAAGCTGCACCATCCCAATGATGATGGTAATCAGAAGCACGATTCCAAATACACGCCAAAAGGAGCCACTGACCAATTGCCAGCTCCGTTTGAACCCTTGGATGACTCCCAATCGCTCGATAACGATGGCTTGGGAGACGAACTCCAGGTGCAAGAGAATATAAATCAACGAGATCAGCGCGGCAGGGAATAAAACGATGCCGGCCAAGACGGCAACGCCGACAGCGGCGTGGAGTACGATCGTCAGAACGAAGAGCAGAATGGCTACGATAACCGGAACGACCGCCACGATGCCTTCAAGTATCGAAGCCAAGAAAAGCAGGATAAATCTTCCCAAACCTACCGATGTGTAGGCTTCCCCAACCGTGATCCGCGCGCCGAGATAGCGGGCTGAGATGACGCGAGCCAGAGCCCCGGTAATCACGATTCCGAAAATGTACCCTATAACCGCCGTTCCACTGGTGGCAGCCGGATAGGCGGAGTTGAAGTGAATCGAACTGCTGCCGTTCGTGGTCGTGATTGGGTTCGCTCCTCCGGAAGTAGCAGTAATCAGCGTGTTGATAATTGCCTCAGGTACTGCTAGAACAGCAGCGACTCCCGCGAAAAGCACAAAGTTTTGCCGGTACAGCGACACTGCCGTGTCGACGATGTCCGTGAAACTCATTGGACGGAGTCGCGTCGCGGAGACTTCCATCGGTGCCTCTCACGTCTTGAATTCGAACGGAAGAAGGTGCGGGCCTTTCCCGTCGCCTTTGCTGGACATTCTGCCAAGCAATAGTACTAAGACGGCCATTGCGCGCCAGTCACAGCTACTGGAAGTTTAGGATGGCAACCCGGACTTTGGGTTAAATGGGCTGAAGCTCGGAGAGCGCTTTAGACCCTCGATGAAAGGCGCTTGACATCCGCGTCAACCATCATCTTGACCAGATCCTCGAACCCTATCTCGGGGCTCCAGCCAAGCTCGGATCTTGCTAGCGAAGCATCGCCCACCAGGTGATCCACATCTGCCGGACGGAGCAGAGAGGGATCGAATCGCACATGCTCTTCTGGATCCAGGTCAACGTGCCTGAAAGCAAGATCAACGAATTCACGACCGGTGTGGCTTTCCCCCGAAGCGATCACATAGTCCCTTGGAGTCTCCTGCTGCAGCATCATCCACATGGCTCGGACGTAGTCTCCGGCGTAGCCCCAGTCTCGTCGCGCCTCCAGATTGCCGAGGGAGATTGACTGTGAGAGACCGAGATGGATTCGTGCAACTCCGTCACTGACCTTGCGGGGAAAGAATTCGAGCCCGCGCCGGGGAGACTCGTGGTTGAAGAGGATACCGCTGACGGCAAATATCCCATAACTCTCCCTGTAATTCACAGTGATGTGGTGCCCGTAGACTTTTGCCACCCCATATGGCGACCGAGGATGAAACCTGGTGCTTTCGTTTTGAGGTGTCTCGGGTACGCTTCCGAACATCTCAGAGCTCGACGCCTGATAAAAGCGGATGGATGGGTCGACTGTTCGAATAGCCTCCAGTACTCTTGTGACCCCAAGCCCGGTAAACTCCCCAGTAAGTACTGGTTGGTTCCATGACGTAGGCACGAAGCTCATGGCTGCGAGATTGTAAACCTCCTGCGGCCGGTGCTCTCGCAGGATCGCCTCAAGGGAAGTCGGGTCCAGAAGGTCCCCCTGCACCACCTCGATTCGCCCAGTAAGATGCTCGATTCGCCCGTAGTTTTCGAGCGAGAGACGTCGAAGCATCCCGACGACTCTGTAACCTTGCGCAAGGAGAAATTCCGCTAAGTAGGAGCCATCCTGCCCTGTGATTCCGGTGATCACTGCCGTTTTCAATCACACTCTCCCGTTGCGTTTTCGACTTTCTCCGTGGCTGCCTTCGCTGATTCTTGGTGCGTAGCGTCTGGTTCTATGCTCCTCAGCCGGTCTCGCCAGTATTGGAGCGTGTCGGCAACCGAGCGCTCGAACGAGATCTGCGGAACCCAGCCAGTAGCTTGCCTCAACCGGGTGGAGTCACCAACGATTGCTGCCGGCTCGATGGATCTCAGAAGAGATCTATCCTCTTGCACCTTAACGTTCATCCCAGACAGCTGGAGCATTCGATCGATGATCTCCCGGTGCGTGTGACCGGTCCCGGATGCGACATTGTAGACATCACCAGGCTGGCCCATCTCAGCCACCAGAGACATGGCAACGGAAACATCCCGGACATCGCACATGTCTCGCACCTGGTCGATGTTACCCGTGTGAATGACCGGGGGGCGACGACCCAATTCGATCTCAGCCACCTGGCGAGCGAAGCTACCCGCAGCAAAACTATCGGGTCTTCTGGGTCCAATTTGTAGAAACGGGCGCACTCGAACTACTGCCATTCCCCGTGCCGCAAAGTATTCGTAGCCCATCAAATCCTGCCCCACCTTGCTCAGGCCATAGGCGTTGACGGGAAGCAGGCGGAAGCTCTCACTGATCGGGTTGTCCGCGGGATCGACACAGCCGTATTCGTCAGCGCTACCAACCACCACAACTCTTGCAGTGATGCCGTTCTGCAGCACCCCGTCGAGCACATTCCGCTGCATCACCAAATTTGAGAGGAGAGTCTTCAACGGCTCTTGGGAGGAGATACGAACCGAGCTTTGGGCAGCCAAGTGGTGCACCAGATCCGGTCGAATCGTGGCAATCAGCCCACGAACGGCATCCGGCTGCTCGAGGTCCATAGGGTGAAGTGTCGCGGCGGGATTTACGTGGCCCGGAGAAGCGCTTCGCACTGTACCGTGAACCGTCCAACCCAGCTCCACGTAGCGTTCAACCAAGAATCCCCCCAGAAAGCCTCCCGCTCCGGTGATGAGGACGGTTCTGGACGAAGGCTCGATCTTGGATGTCATCATTGACGACCAGCGAACGACGTCCGCAGGTCATTGGAGGAAAGCGGCAGGTTCACGAGCTGCGTTCCCGAAGCGACGAGCTCAATCGTGCAAATAGCGCCGCTCAGCAGGACTAGTTTTCGACCGCCATTCCAGTGACCAAGCTAAGCCTGTCCTGCCCTTCCGCCAGGCCTTCCAGGATCTCAGTCCAGGTCTCCTGGTCGGGCTCCTCCTGAGGGTTGGTGACAGTCATCCCCGCGCGAAGCAAAGCTCTCCAAGCGGCATCTCCGGGGAAGCCCGCATCATATGCGGCTTCCCTCGCTTCTCTAATCAGCTCACGCATGGTGGCCCGATCTTCTCCGGTTGCTCGCTGGCCTTCCGCCAGCTTCTGCACAATATCTCTGGCTTGCAGTGTTAGATCGAGTAGCCGGTGTCGGGCGTCGCTTGTGTTCATGTGCCTAAACTCCTCATAGACTGTAGCATCATCGGGGCCAAGTGTTGACAGAGAGCTTCGTCGGTAGCATTGGCCCGGCGATATAATTCATGGCTATCAGCCGCTTGAACAAGCACAAAGGCTAGGTCGAAGCTTGACTACCGCGACGACTTCTGATATCACCTTCAATGGAGCGGAGTCGGCATTGCCGGTTTCAACAGGGCTTCGCCCTTGGAACCCAGGCATGCCGCTCGATCTCGGCTGGGTTCGAAGCGTCCGCATCAATCGAAGCGCTGTCGAGCGCCGTGCCCTGACATTGGTGACACGACGAACGGTGAAGAAGGAATGGCAGGCTGCCTGGCTACTCCGAGCCGTATCCGATCTCGACCTCACGACGCTGGCTGGAGATGACACACCGAGCAACGTTCGCCGGCTTTGTGCAAAGGGAATCCGCCCCATCCGACAGGACATGGCTCTGGCATTGGGTGTCCCCGAAGTCCACGTCGGCGCCGTTTGCGTCTATCACAACATGGTCGAGGTGGCAGTTGACGCATTAAAGGGCACCGGGATACCGGTGGCGGCCGTATCGACTGGATTCCCCGCTGGCCAAGTGTCCTTGAGGACCAAGCTGGAGGAAATTCGCGCATCGACTGATGCCGGGGCTTCTGAGATCGACATTGTAATCACCCGAGCCTATGTGCTTGGTGCTCGGTGGAGAGAGCTTTACGAGGAAGTGCGAGCGTTTCGAGAAGCCTGTGGTCCGACCCTGATGAAGGCTATTGTGGCAAGCGGGGACCTGGCGACCCTCAGGAATGTTGCTCAGGCAAGCGTCGTGTGCATGATGGCCGGCGCAGACTTTATCAAGACATCGACGGGGAAGGAAACCTCAAATGCCACCCTACCTGTCGGCGAAGTTATGGTGCGATCAATCCGTGACTACCTCGATCGCACTGGTGGCGAGTACCACGTAGGATTCAAACCTGCCGGAGGGATCCGCACTGCAAAACAAGCCATGCAGTGGCTGATCCTGATGAAGGAAGAGCTGGGCGTGGAGTGGATGAAGCCGGGACTTTTTAGAATCGGTGCCAGCAGTCTTCTGACTGATCTAGAACGGCAGCTATCCCACTTCCTCACCGGCCACTACGCCTCGGAACATTACTTCGCGATGCCGTAGAGGCTGCTACGCCGAGCGCCGTTGATAGGCCGGTCTTTCGTACTTCGAGATCTGATCCTGCAGGCGATCGTCCTCCGCCTGCTCCTCATCATCCTGAAGTAGCTCCCGACCGCAGCCGATGCACTTCCAGATTCTTCGCTCGCTACCGGGCATGCTCTCGAGATCGGCCACCATAGAGGATCGACAACGGGGACACTTCTTCATCATTCGAAAGCACCTCCGTTCGCCCCGACCCTGGTTGGGCCGGCGACTGGATGCTCGCTAATTCGGGTGTTTAGGATTTGAAATCGTCTGCTCACCGGATCGCTCCAGCTTCTACTCGATTCTGTCACAACAGCATACTTTGTGCCTAGCACATGCCCTAACCATGGCCCAGATAAACGGCACTGGAGCGAAGTATCTCGCTTTGTATAAAACCCTAGCTGGGGCTTTGTATTTGAGCCTGTCTTCCTCCCTTTATTGCAAGTGACGGATGGCAGTAACCAAGCCATAAGTACAATTAGCCAAATCTGAGAGCCGCCTTGGGAGGCATATTCCACCGTGACGGTTGCGGAAATTTTTGACTCACTTGACTATGGTCCTGCCCCTGAATCGTCCCAACAGGCGTTGGAGTGGCTGGAGGCCCATCATCGGACCTTCGGTAACTTTATCGACGGACGTTGGACCGAGCCACAAAGCTCCGAGCGGTTTGAGACATTCAACCCAGCTTCCGGCGAGTCGCTCGGCTCTCTGGCTCAGTCGGGCCAGGATGACGTGAGCGCTGCCGTGGAGGCTGCAAGACGCGCTGGCCCAAACTGGTCCTCCCTTCCAGGACATCGCCGAGCGCGATTCCTCTACGCCATCGCTCGTCAAATTCAGAAAAACTCGCGCCTACTGGCGGTTCTCGAGACGCTCGACAACGGCAAGACCATCCGCGAAACCCGCGATATCGATGTGCCGTTGGTTGCCCGACACTTCTATTACCACGCCGGCTGGGCGCAGCTCTTTGAGGAGGAGTTTCCAGATTTCGAGCCCGTGGGTGTCGCCGCCCAGATCATCCCCTGGAACTTTCCACTGCTCATGCTTGCTTGGAAGATCGCCCCCGCCCTCGCGATGGGCAATACCGTTGTCCTCAAGCCGGCAGAATTTACTTCGCTAACTGCACTGGCCTTTGCTGAGATCGTCGATGCGGTGGGCCTGCCTCCAGGCGTAGTGAACGTCATCACCGGAGACGGTGCAACCGGCGAAATGCTTGTCAACAGCCCGGTCGACAAAATCGCCTTTACGGGATCGACCGAGGTGGGTCGAGCCATTCGCAGGGCAACGGCGGGGAGCGGGAAACGCCTCTCGCTTGAGCTCGGTGGCAAGTCGCCCTTCGTCGTCTTTGACGACGCCGATCTCGACAGTGCAGTCGAAGGGATTGTCGACGCCATCTGGTTCAACCAAGGCCAGGTCTGCTGCGCGGGGTCACGACTCCTGGTTCAGGAGGATATTGCCGATGCTTTCCTCGAGCGGGTCCGGCGAAGGATGGAAACCCTCAGGATAGGAGACCCGCTGGATAAGGCGATGGATATCGGTGCGATCGTGGCTCCCGTCCAGCTCCAGAGAATTCAACACCTCGTCGAGCAGGGAGTCGAAGAGGGAGCCAAGATGTGGCAGCCTTCCTGGGCATGCCCAACTGAGGGTTACTTCTATCCTCCGACGCTCTTCACCGATGTCTCCCCTTCAGCAACCATAGCCCAGGTGGAGATCTTCGGACCAGTGCTGGTCAGCATGACGTTCAGGACTCCAGCAGAAGCAGTCGAGCTCGCGAACAACACGACCTACGGCCTCGCAGCCTCGGTCTGGTCGGAGAATATCAATCTGGCGCTCGACGTCGCTCGACAGGTCAAGGCGGGAACGATCTGGATTAATTGCACCAACATGTTCGACGCTGCCTCAGGTTTTGGCGGCTATCGCGAGAGCGGGTTCGGGAGAGAAGGCGGAGTCGAGGGTCTGTACGAGTACCTCAAACCGAAATCACTTTCTCGGTCTTTCTCAGTCGACTCCAGCGACTCCATGCCGCAACCTGCCACCGACTCCCTCGAAGATCCATACTCAAGCGACGACGATGGCATGATCCAAATCGACAGAACGCCGAAGCAGTACATCGGCGGCAAGCAGGTCCGGGCTGATTCCGGCTACAGCTTACAGATTACAAACCCGACCGGGCTACCACTCGGAGAGGTTGGAGCCGGCAACCGAAAGGACATCCGCGATGCTGTGGAGGCGGCTCACAAGGCGAGTAGCTGGGGTTCAGCCTCGGCCCACACTCGGGCGCAAATCCTGTATTACATCGCCGAAAATCTCTCGGCCAGACGGGATGAGTTCGCCAGGCGCATTAGAGATCAGGTTCACGGTTCAATCGGGGAGGCTGATACGTATCTCTCATCCGTTCGGGAGGTCGACCAGACGATCGAGCGACTCTTTACGTTCGCCGCCTGGACGGACAAATACGACGGCTACGTACATCAGACGCCATTTCGGAACATGACGATAGCGGTCAATGAACCGATTGGAGTCATAGGGTTTGCGGCTCCAGACGATTACCCACTCCTGGCCTTCACCACAGCGCTGGCCGCAGCTATCTCCATGGGGAACACCGTGGTTGCACTCCCTTCGGCCCGGCACCCCCTCAGCGCGACGGATCTGTACCAGGTCTTCGATACTTCCGATCTTCCGCCCGGGGTGGTAAACATCGTGACTGGCGATCACGGCAGTCTGCTTCCTGCCTTATCACAACACGACGATGTGGATGCCATGTGGTGCTGGGGAACCAGGGAAGAGTGCTCTAGCGTGGAATTCGAGTCGGCCGGAAATATGAAGCGCACTTGGGTGCATCACGGCAGGTTTGACTGGGAGCGCTCAGGATCAAGCGAAACAGGAGAGTTTTTGCGTGAGGCTACCCAGGTCAAAAATATATGGACACCATATGGAGAGTAGCCACTAGGCATACGGGCAGCTAGTTCAGGGCTTTCTCGGTCCCGATCAATGGCTATGAGTGGTGGAGCTTAGTCTCCCAAGCCCGTCGAAGGCGAAGGCGAATACGGGACGTTGCCGACTTGTGGACAAGGTCCTTCGCTTCCTTTCTTACAGACGCCGGAGTAGCTATGGCTGTGCACAACATGAAGTGCCGTGATTTGGAGAAACGCCTGCAGATTCCGATTCGCGACTCCAGAAAGGGTAATCCACTGGCCCTTGTGAAGCTTGCGGTGCAACACGACGCTTCGGCCCTCGAGCAATGACTTCCGCCCAGGGCCTAGTTCGATGAGAAAGTGGCCTCCGCTGCGGCCGAGGCGGAGCAAGATCCGCTTGCCCGGCTGGTAGGCAAGGACGTGGGCCCATCGTTTCTTCACGGCCATGATTCCATAGTCGACGAGCAGCTGAGCGTTGTAGTAAAGCGCGTGGTCCTGGGACGCCGAGGCGCTCACGTTCAGATAATCCTGCTTGGCAACGTCACCAAGTTGGGCCTTATGTCCTGTTATTGTTTGGACGCGAACGCCTGGCTCAGCTTCGATGGTAACCGGTGGGCCCCCCTTGCCCTGCCGCATCAAAATGTCAGTTTGTCCGGGAGCACGAGTCACCTTCACAACGTCACCAGAAAGCTGATTGTTCACTTTGTAGTCAGCTTGTGGACAACGCTGAGGCTTGATTACGAGTGGGCGTAGGGGCTTTTGGTACAAATCCAGACTATTGAGAATGCTCGTTGCCTGAGCATCGCCAAGCGTCAGCGGAGCGATGTTGAACCGCTGCTCGATGAAACGGAGGATGGAATCGAAGTCATAGATACTGTGATCAACGGTCCCTGCCCGGGAGTACGGCGATATGATGATTGCGGGAACTCGAGGCCCCGGGCCTATGAGGCTGCCTTTGGGAGGGGCCACGTGGTCGTAGAAGCCTCCGAAGTCATCCCACGTAAGAACAATGACCGTGCTCGCCCAGTCCCGCCCTCGCATGACGGAGTTGATCGTATGCTCAGCCCAATTTTCCCCAACACAGATACTGTACGGCGGGTGATCGCTTTGGTTCGCAGAGGTCACCACCCAGCTGACGCTCGGTAGACTTCCTGACGCCGCCGTTGCATAGAAGTCCTTGGTGGGCACCACATTCGTCGACCATAACCGCGAATACCGTACGCTACGGATTGCATCGAGCGCGGACCAGATATATCCGGAGCTAAAGGCCGGGGGAGCGAAGTACTTCCAAGAGACACCAGCCCGCTGAAGGCTCTGCGGCAGTGATGCCATGTCAAAGCACGGGCGAACGTAGTACGGCTTGCCGGTTTGGAGATTGATGGCCTTTACTACCGCGTTGGGTCCAGCGTCGCATCCCCAGGAGTGAACGGAATTATTGATCGGATTGTCCACGGTGTTCGCGCTTGAGGCCGCCACCGTCACCAGGTGGTTGGAGAAGCTCGGCCCCATGACCGTGGCGAAAAAGTGGTCGTCGAGAGTGAAACGCTTAGCGTACTCCCAGTAGCCGGGAATATCCTGCGGCCAGAACTCAGAGAGGGCCATGTCCCGTCCTCCCTGGTTCGCCCCAACGAGACGGCTGAATCCGTTCATGGCACCGCCGTTCACCGCAGCCGTCGCCGCCACGTAGCTGTGATCGATGTCCATTAGGAGGTGATCAGGCTGACGAACCAAGGGCACAACTTTACCGTTGGGAAGCCTGCCAGTGGTCGCCCCGTCCGCTCCTGGGAACCGCCCGAACATGGAGTCGAAAGAGCGATTCTCCTTGTCAATAATGACGACATGCTGAATCTTCGAGTCGAGCAACTGCTGTAAATGAGGCGGCAGGCTCTTGGCTACATGGGCGGGTGACTCAGATGCGCCAGCGCCTGGGGGCCCAAAAGTAAGCCACATCCCTAGCAGGGCAACTATGGGAATGATCGCAATGCAGTATCTTCTAATCTCCACTCCCAACTCCCTCCCGATATGGCCCGTCTAGAGCGTTCACTTCTATTCTGAGGGTTTCCGCCTGAAAAGCTCATGAATTCCGCGCATGCCAAACGTCTGTAAGCGTCGGTGGACTTGAGTGGAATAATCGTAGAGACTCCGGGCTCAGCCAGAACCATTACCGACTCGTTAGCTGAGCCAGAATTGGAAATGAACGAATTCCCCGCCAAACCAAACCTGGTGTTGGCTTCTTCATCGCCGCGGCGGCAGCAGCTGATGCCGTGGCTGGGCCTTCCATTCACAGTTGTTCCCAGCAGCGTCGACGAGTCACGTTTCGATTCTCTCCCTCCAGCGGATCTAGCGGTCACACTCGCGATCGCTAAGGCGCAAGCTGTAGCCTCGCGGTTTGCACAGTCCACTGTAGTCGGTGCGGATACGGTGGTGGAATTAGGTGGCCGGTCGCTGGGCAAACCGGGTGATGCGGAGGGAGCTCTCCAGATGCTTCGTGAGCTTGCGGGTCAACAACATCGAGTCATAACCGGGATCGCCGTGCACACGGAAGGCCGCACCTCCACCTCCAGCATGACAACCACGGTGACGATGCGAACAGTATCGGATGAAGAGCTGCGGGCTTATGTAGCGACAGGAGAGCCGATGGATAAGGCAGGAGCATATGCCGTTCAGGGCGGCGCCGCAAAGTTCGTGAAGTCCATTGAGGGGTGCTACTTGAATGTTGTAGGTCTGCCTCTGTGCGTGCTGGCGTCGCTCTTGGTGGGCAAAGAGGGTGTCCTGACTGGTCAAGGGGTGAAGCTCTGTAAGGCAGCCGCCGAGAACGTTCGGAGTCAGGAGGACTTGCACCTCTGATCCGATCAGTCCGTTCTCTGACCACGACGCCGGCTGCGGCAGAGCCTACTGAGGGTGAGTGAAAAGATCTATCAGGTCCACCATGCTTTCGACCGTATGGAGACGTCCCGACGACTCATCAGTAACGTCCTCGATCTCCAGCTCCCAAGTTTGCGGATGAGGAATGAGCACGGCATTGAGGCCGGCTGCCAGTGCCGGATTAATATCGGATTTTGGACTATTCCCAATCATCCAAGAGATTTTTGGATCAAGGTCTAGGCGTTTAATGAGCGCTCGATACGCCGCGACATCCTTCTCGGGAACAACCGCAACGTCCTCGAAGAAGGTGGCCAATCTGGACTGCTCGAGCTTGGCTCGCTGTTCACGGTCCTCGCCCTTTGTCAGGAGGAACAGGCGATGGGTACCCGCCAGGTGGGTCAGTGCCTCTTCGACTCCGGGCATGAGCTCCAAGGCGTCGCGATTGGTGATGGCGTGACCAAGTGCCTCAATGTCCGCTATGGTCTGTTCCTCGATGTCGGGAGCCAACGTGGTCGCAGTCTCAATCAGACAGCGAGTGAATGCACTGGTCCCGTATCCATGTATCTTCACGGCCTGCCTCTCTACATCCGATAGATAGGCCCTGACAGCATCGCGGTCCGGTCGCCACTTCTCCATGGCATCGAGAAAGGCCTCCGTGGCCTCGATGAAGTAGACGTTGTTCTGCCAGAGAGTGTCATCGGCATCAAAAATGAGATTCATCGGCCCGCTATGCAAAAGCCGCCTCCTCTCCTTTTGAGGCAAATGTCAGCTTCGGCATGGGTCTTGCCCTGCAGGATGATTGGACTTGGGGTAACAATGGAAGCTCGCAGTATGACATATTCTGCTGCTCGATCAATCTTGATTGTTGACGATGAGCAGAGCATTCGTAAACTTCTTCGAGAAGGTCTGACCGACGAGGGCTTCACTGTTCTCACAGCAGGCACGCCGGACGCGGCACTGGAGTCGTTGGAAAGGGATCGGCCCGACATCGTATTGTTGGACCTTATGTTACCGGGTATGGAAGGCGTGGAGCTGGCCGAGATGATAAAGCAGCGCTTTTCGGTTGCCATCATCGCCATGTCGGCATCCCATGCCCTGCTTGCAAGGGCCGAATCGCTGCCATTCTTCTCAGGAACAATCCCTAAGCCGTTCGATTGGGATACGCTTCTGGCAAGAGTCGAAGGGCTGCAAGCTTAGCGAACGACCTCTCAGCCTCCTCTATCAGCGGTCGAGCTCCTACAGAAGCTGGACCCTCGCTGCCCCAGCCTGAAACATGGTTCAAGATCATCCGAAGCCTACGTCTAGAATCAGCGGGAGCAGAGAGGTGGAATGAACGAGAGATCGCTGCATGTTGGCGTCGTGGATTCCTTTGTGGCTCAATCTTTTGGGGAGCCGGGACAGAGGACGTTCCGACTACTCGCCACAACAGAATCGGGAGAAGTGAGCATCTGGCTAGAGAAGGAGCAGCTGGCAGCCCTGGGAGAGGCGATTGAGCAAATCCTGGAACGCGTACCAGACTCGCAAGGTTTGAACCCGAGCAGTGCTGGATCCACGGCTACCATCTCAGGGGAAATGTCGGCGAAGGCCGCCTCGCTCTCACTGTCGTTTGAAGAGTCCCAAGACGGCTTTGTCCTCCGAGCCGGCGATTTATTCGAAGCTACGCTCCACGTAGAGTCGCTCAACCTTCTCCTGGATCGTGAACAGCTAATATCCGCGGCCGATGAGATCGAACAGATCATCGCGGGCGGACGGCCGAGATGCTCGATGTGCGGCATGCCTCTCACTGAGCAAGCACACTTTTGTCCACCGTCAAACGGTCATGCACGAGTGCAGGTTTAAAGCGCAGTAAGTGAGGCAGCGAATCAGGTGGTGGAGCTGAGGGGACTCGAACCCCTGACCTCTTGAGTGCGATTCAAGCGCTCTTCCAACTGAGCTACAGCCCCGGGCTCAAGTACTGGTTACGACGATGGAAGGATCGGCCGGCTGCCTACTCGGCGGCTTGACCACCACCGATGGATACGCCTTCAGGCAAAACACTCACTGTCGACGGCCGGCCAGCTGTAGATCGATAGCGGACGGTGCCATCCAGCTTCGCAAAGATGGTGAAGTCATTGCCCAAGCCTACGTTTAGCCCCGGTCGAATCTTTGTTCCATGCTGGCGAACCAGAATCGTGCCCGCCCTGACCGTGCAACCATCCCCGCGCTTGATGCCGAGATATTGCGGGTTACTGTCGCGACCATTCTTGGATGAGCCAACGCCCTTTTTGTGAGCCATAGATCCCCTTCAGTGCTAAGAGAGAATATCCTGGATTGCCACTCTGGTGAACTTCTGTCTGTGCCCTGTTTTTCGACGGTAGCGTGTCTTGGACTTGTACTTGAAAACGATGAGTTTGGGGCCCTTTGTCTCACCGACGACCTGGGCGACGACTCTCGCGCCCTCGACGAATGGACGGCCAAACTGAACGCCATCGTCAAGGCCTAGAAGGAGAACGTCTCGGAATTCCACCTGGTCGCCAGGATTGGCTTCGAGCAGCTCAACGTCAACCGTCTGCCCTGGCTCGACCCTAAGCTGCTTTCCACCTGTTCGCATGATCGCGTAAGGCATAATGTGGGCCAATCTCCTATCCGCGTCGCACGGTATCGGCGCAGACGTAAAATAGCGGCCCTTATCGAGCCGCACATAAAACTAGCAACGGAAGAGCCCAGTTGTCAAGTAAAACGGCCACTTTTGGGCACGTTGTTGTTTCTGCGGCCCGTCTCCATACGAATCCGCGCGCCGGTCTCCTATCGAAATACCGTGAGGCCATGGACCCGGCTGGGTGCAGTTTGGCCGGTTTCCACCACGCAGACGTGGGCATTTTGCACTCGCAAACATTCCCGTTGAGCCCAAGATCTCATGCCTCCGGACATCTTCCTCTTAGGCCTATTCGGCATGGACCGGAGGAGGCAGGCTGTACAATGGGGCCTGAATCCACCTGGGTTCGAGGAAACCGATCTATGATGATTCCCGTTGTAGTAGAGAGTGTCCGTATCAATCTGGCCAATGGTCAGAGAGTGGTGATACTCAAAGATGCCAAGATCGACAGGTACCTTTTGATCTGGGTGGGCATGCAGGAGTCAAACGCCATTGCACTCGAGCTGCAAGATCAAAAGCCGAGGCGGCCCCTCACCGTGGATCTACTGAAGTCCACATTGGACGAGCTCGGCGCATCTATTGTTGACATCAATATCACCGAATTGAGCGACGATGTGTATTACGCAAAAATCGGCGTTCTGCGAGCCGACGGCGCACGAGTTGATATCGACGCGCGGCCAAGCGATGCCATCGGTTTAGCGGTTCGGGCAAAGGCTCCGATCTTCGTCGATGAGGACGTGTTGGAGGCGGCGGCTCACACGCTTCCGAACGAAACCGATGACAAGCTCGAAGTCTACCGAGATTTCGTTAACCAGCTTTTTCAGGAGGGTGAGCGTCATCCAGACGCCTAAGGATGGAAACTCCGCACGAACGCCTGCTACGCCAGTTGCTCAGCACTCATCGATGCACCACCTGCCGCCAGCGCTTCCGGCGGGATGGGTTTAGTTTCGTAGCGCGACACGAGAAGTTGTGGGTTGTATCGGCTCGGTGCTCGGCCTGCCACACTCAACAGATGTTCTGGGTGTCCCTTAAGAATGGCGTGCAAGCGACTCCTGCTGAGATTTCACCCACTGAGCGGAAGCGCCTTGAAGCCTTACCGCCCATCACTTCTGACGATGTTCTCGATATGCACCAGTTCCTCGCCCGCTTTGACGGCGACTTCGCGGAGTTGTTTGCGCCGCGCGTTTGACCACCGGCTCCATCTCCCCTTCCCATACGAGCTCGATCGGTCCAATCACCACCCGGTTACCGGGACGAATACCATTCCGCTGCAGCGCTGAGAAAACTCCCAGGCGCTTGAGCCGGCGTTGAAGGTGGTCGATCGCCTCCTCCGACTCGAGATTCGTCATGCTCACGATCCGCTCCACCGTCTCTCCATGCACGCGAAAACTTCCCCGCTTGCGTTCCACTGAGACGGCGTCGGGGTCGTCAACTGCACGAAACACGTAGACCTCTGGCTCCGCTTCTTGTTCCCGCTCCTTGATTGCCCGCTCCTCGAGCAAGACCCGGATTGCCCCCATGAGCTTATCGGTACCCTGATGCGTCACGCCAGAGATCGGAAATACCGAGAGGTCTTTGGCCGATAGGGCCTTCTCCAAAGCCGGCACGCTCTCTTGGGCTGATCGGCAAATCGATCTTGTTGAGCGCGACAATTCGAGGGCGCTCGAGGAGAGCCGGGGCGTAGGAGGCTAGCTCACGCGACACTTGCTCCAGATCAGCCAGCGGATTGGAAGCAGAGGCATCTAAAACGTGGATGAGAACGGCAGTTCGCTCTATATGTCGAAGAAACTTGTCACCGAGGCCTCGTCCCTCATGGGCACCCTCGATCAGGCCTGGAATATCGGCCGCCACGAAAGAGAAGTCATCAAAGCTCACCACCCCAAGATTTGGGGAGAGAGTCGTGAACGGGTAGTCGGCGATCTTGGGCCTGGCGGACGACAGGCTGGCCAACAGGGTGGATTTTCCGGCATTGGGCAGACCAACGATTCCGACATCCGCGAGGAGTCTTAAGTCAAGATCAAGCCACCGTTCCTGGCCTGGTTGACCCTTTTCGGCAAAAGACGGTGCCTGCCGGGTCGAGCTGGTGAAGTGGGCATTGCCGAGCCCTCCCTTGCCTCCCTTGGCAACCAAATAGGATGCTCCATCGTGGTCCAAGTCGGAGAGCATTTCACCTGTGTCGGCATCACGAATGCGGGTGCCGATTGGAACCTTAACCTCAATATCTTCTGCACGCTTGCCGTGGCGGCGACTGGGGCCTCCCTGCTCACCCGCAGAAGCGACAAATCGCCGCTTGTGCCGGAAGTTGTGCAGCGTATTGAGAGAGCGGTCGGCGATCACGATGACATTGCCACCATTTCCGCCATCTCCACCATCTGGGCCACCAAGAGGAACGTATTTCTCCCGGCGGAAGTGGACGAAGCCGTCGCCACCCTGCCCTCCGGCGACAAAGATCCGTACCTCGTCTACGAAATCGTCAGTCACAGTGATTGTCGCTTGGGATTCGCAGAGGATTCTGATGTTCTCATTTCACCTTCTGGTTGGTGCCCCTCCTGTGAGGAGTCGAAGCTGGGAGTTCGTATCGAGAGCCGGCAAGTGCCGATCCGCAAAATGCGAGAAGCTCAGCGAGCCTGGCCCGCATCATTGTCGTTGAAGAAGAAAGGCCGGGGATCACTCCCCGGCCCTTCACCGTCCGATTACATCGCCCGTAGGCGGCGCCAACCCCGTGCGTGGCTAGTAGAAGATTTCGATTTTCTCGTACCGAACGCCCCAGTCGATTGCCTGGTTGCAGTCTGGCATGAATAGATCGACGTGTCCTGGGCCGACCGCACCTCCACGATCGAGAACGTCACCATTTCCGTAGCCCGGTATATAGAGCCGGGTTCCGAACGGAAGGGTCGCTGCGACCGTTCCGTAACTGGTGTAAGCTCCCGACGCGGTGACTCCTGCTTGGCAGTATGCCGTCGTCTCGTAGGTGGCCCAATAGCCGCGCGGTTGCTGTTTTTTCGGTTTCCGCCGTTTTCTATTCGGTTTGCAGCTTCTGTAGTAGTGCCGTACACCGTCCTTTATTGCCGCGCGCAGGTATCTCTTCTGACATCCAGGCCTCATTCCGCTTGGGAGCTGAGGCAAGCCCATAAAGGCCGTCGGCGCCGCCGACTGGTTGTGTCGTTGATTTTGATGAGAGCCGGACCGATGGCGGGGCTGTTTGACCTTATGAAATGCGCTGACGCTGCATTTCGTCAGGTGACGTTCCCTTTGTCGACCCTGCTCCGTTTTCCTGCGTGAGCAGCCCTTCGCATGGCTGCTGGGTGTCCTCGATGTCGTTGGTGAGGACGCTGCCTGTGCACTCTCTACGGCGATGCTGGAAACGAGCATCAGGAGTAGCAAAGAGCACACGCTTCGTCTAAACATGACCTCCGGCAGAGGCCACGGGCATATTTGGATTCATAATCCCTCCGTGTCTCGTGCTTGGGGTTGGCATGGGTCGAACGGTTCCCATTGGGCGCTCCGTCAGATGACGGCTCACCCCTTCCCAAGCTGGGACGCGGCTAGGGACGGTGTACTACATCTCCTCTCGCCGGCTCGCGCCGGCAGTCAATATTGCGGTTTAACCACCCCGGGTATGGGGCAAATAGCGTGCCAATCGGCGAATCTAGCAGCAGCGAGAAGACTTCGGACTGTCTCTCTGCCAGTCGGTAGACCCGGTTCACCAATTGATCTCAAGCGCGGGTAGAGGGACTCGAACCCCCGACACTCGGTTCCGAAGACCGATGCTCTATCCACTGAGCTATACCCGCTCGGTACCAAAGGATACGTCGGTTGAGCTCGAGATGTCAAATCCACTACCCCTCCGGAACCCGTCGCTACAGCCGTACCGTGAGGCTAGAAGGGCCATGGCTCCATCCCCCAAATTGCCCGTTGCGCAATGGAATTACGTTCGTCTGGCCAACGTTCGGCCACGACTCCTGTGGATTGTGGGAGCTCTGACGTACCTCATGGGATCGGCGGCAGCGGCTGTAGCAGCCGGCTCTATTCCCCACGTGTTGATGTGACGACCGCAGGCCGAGGCGCTGAACGAGGGTTGATGGACGCAACAGTATGCTGGCAGTGAGAGACGTTGTGGAAGGGAGAAGGCACATGAGCATCGAAAGAGACGCGGAAGACTTTATTCGAGCAAACCACAAAGCGGTGCTGGCGACGATCCGCCGTGACGGAACGCCTCAGCTCTCAAATATCAGCCAGGCCTACCTGGACGGGGCTATCGAGATATCAACGAGAGAGAATTCGGCCAAGATCAAGAACCTACGGCGAGACCCTCGGGCCACCGTTTCCATTCAATCGGACAATTGGTACCAGTACCGGGTGGCCTACGGACGAGCCCAGATTGTGGACCTACCTGAGGCAGGCCCACGGCTGCGCCAGGTCTACGAAACCATCGCCGGCACTCCGCATCCGAATTGGGAGGAGTTCGATCGGGCCATGATTCAAGAGCAGCGCGTCGTGCTCCGGATACTGATCGATCGAGTGGTGTCCTAAGCTCCTAAAGAGAGGCGACCTCTCGATCACAGCACGGCAATCAGCCGTGGTGAGTCGTCATCATCTTCCCTGGCTTGATCTGACGTACATGCGTCAGCACTTGATCATGCGCTTGCAACTCGAGCGAGTCATCCAGGGGGGAAAGCTCCACGTCCCCATAACGCCGGGAGAGGGCGCCTCGAATCAGGTAATCGGCCAGATGTGGATTCTTGGGTAGGCAGGGGCCGTGGAGATAGGTGCCCACCGCGTTCCTGTAGACAATTCCCTCTGTGCCATCGACACTGTTATTTCCCTGACCAAAGATCACCGAGCCCAGCGGTTTGGCGCTCGAGCCAAGATAGGTGCGGCCGCCGTGGCTCTCGAACCCAAGCAGCACGTCGTCACCCCACTGCACCGCAAGGTTTCCAATGCTTCGGATGTTTCCGGCCTCAGCCAGAGTGTTCACGCTAATCCCCAGCTCCGCTCCATGGTGGACGGTATGAGCATCGAAAAGGCCGAGGCCTCTGAGCTCTGGACCGCGAATCGGCTTGTAGTACTCACCAAACTGCTGGTACCCAGCGCATACAGCAAGCGCGGCAGCGCCTTGCTCGATCGCCTCTCGGATCGCCGGCCCCTTGAGGTTAGCCAGGTCGTCTCCTATGAGCTGCTGCTGCGAATCGGCTCCTCCGCCGATGAAAAAGATATCGATGTCATCGGGATCGATCGTGTCGCCGACTCGAAGGTTTCTCACCTCCGTATCGATTCCCCTCCAGCCGCATCGATTCTGCAGACAAATGAGATTTCCACGGTCGCCGTAGACGCTCATAACGTTGTCGTAAAGGTAGCCAATGGTGATCTTCATTGATCCTCTCTCACTCGCTGCTCGATCGGCCATAAAGGTCTGACCTGAAGGCGGCACTGGGATTGGCTCCTTGACGGAGCCGGCCGCCGATTACTCATAGAAGTTTCCGACCAGTCCGCGCTTGCGGAGGTGCTCGCGCAGCTCCCACATCGGGGTGTAGGTAGTAAGCAGGTAAACGCTTTCTCCCACCGGTGTGCGTTGGATCGCCAGATCGAGTGCTCGGATGACGTCGGTCTCGATTAGGCAATCCTCGGGCTTCGACTCCTGATGCGGGAACCAGCCGGCATGCTTCAACCTCAGTGCGAGATCGTAGGCCCTGAGCCCACTTACAACGACTGTACGGTCCGGCACCTCAAGCATTTCGAAGTCGACATCCCAAATCCAGGAAACATCCCGGCCATCCATCTGGTTGTCGTTCAAGGCCAGCATCAGAGTTTTTGGGCCGCTGCTCCCTTTGACCACCCGTAGCACCTGGTTGTAGCCACTCGGGTTCTTGACCAGCATGATGATCAGCTCCCGGCCGTCCACCTGCACACGTTCGACTCTGCCAAACGCGCCAGCAACTCTCGAGATGGCAGGAGCGAGCACACTGGGAGACAAATCCATGGCCGTTACTGCCGCAATGGCGGCGACCGCATTGTAGATGTTGAAGAGGCCCGGCAGCGGAACTTCCACCGTAAGGCTTTCCGTGGGAGTCTCGATGTCAACGGTACTGGATTCCAGGCCGTTCAGTGTCATCGAGATGGCTTTGATATCCGGCTCTGGCCGGGTCCATCCACAGCCGGGACAGCGATAGTGGCCCAGGTGGCCGTAGAAGGTTTCGGTGTACTCGAAGTCGGTGGAGCAGCGAAGACATCGGCGAGAGTCGGAGGCATGCTCGAGCTCCGTCTGCGCGACGGAAACATCCGCGAGGCCGAAGTAAACCCGGCGAACCGAGTCGAGCTGCGATCCAAGCTCGGCGATCAGAGGGTCGTCGGCATTGAGGACCACGACCGTCTTAGGGGGAAGTTTGACGAGCCTCCGTCGCCACAGCTCTGCCAGATAGTCCAGCTCGAGGTAGCGATCAAGCTGATCTCGGAGAATGTTGGTCAGCACGATGACCTTGGGGGTCACCTGATCCAGGAAGGGAGGAAGGATACCCTCGTCGATCTCAAAGAGGCCGATACTACGAGCACCACCTCTCAGGCGACCTCGATAGTCACTGTTGGCGAGAAGCGTTGTGGCGAGCCCGCGCTCGAGGTTTGATCCCTCTCTGTTGTGAATCGGCATCAGCCCAGCAGCGCTCAGCATCGCTTGGATCATGCGGGCAGTGGTGGTTTTTCCGTTGGTCCCACTAACGACCACAACGCCGCCGGGGATCTCGGCGGTCATCTCGCTAACGATCCGCGGGTCGATCTTTTGAGCGATCAGCCCGGGAAGGCTTGTACCGCCTCCACGTCCCAGGCTACGAACCGCTTGGCGGGTGGCCTTCCCAGCCGCGACGCCAAGCCAGCGTCGCGTGGATGGTCGTCCCGTAGATGTCGTGCTGGTTGCCAATCAAACCCTCCAGGAAGCCTCGATCCAACGAGAATGCGGCGTCCGTATCATTCTGATTGATGCTCCAGCGTGCACGTGAAGGGACGGCAACAGCGGACTTTCTTTCTTGTTCGGCAGAGCAGAGCACCGTGTCGCAGCTGCCGAAAGGTATCCACCGCCGCCTCCGGAGGTATAAACTCATCGCTATCCGATGCCATCACCAACACCGGCTGCTCAATTTGTCGCATCTGGTCCGGCGTCCACATGCGCTGCCCTCCGCCCGGCAGACGATAGGCGGCATCCATTGCGGCATACAGACACAGCAGGGACCGCCATCGTCCCGGTCCGTGGGATTGCTCCATCATCTCGACTAACTCCGCTCGCTCACGAGCAAAACGGTCTAGGTCGATCTCGCCCGCCGCATCAATGGCGTACAGGTCTCGCTGGACCGCGTCACACTCCTGCGAGAAGGCCATAGCAGCGCCCCCGGCGATGAGGGCACGTGAGGCGCCAGGATATCGGATCCCCACTTCGATCGCCAAGAAGCCGCCCATGCTCCAACCGGCAATAACTGGTGCCTCCAGCTGCAACGCCACAACGAACGCGGCCACGTCCGCTGCCAGTAACGGGTACGTCATCTCACCGGTGGGATTGTCACTAAAGCCGTGGCCTCGCAGGTCGAGGATGAGCAGCCGGAATCGCTCAGCGAGCAGTGCTGCTACCCGATCCCACATCCAGCCACTGACCATGGCTCCGTGCAGGAGGACGATTGGCGGCCCGTCGCCGACATCCTGGTACGCCGTTGTCGTTCCATTGGAGGTGACCTGTAGCCTTCGCACGGGATGCTCTTTAGCCATATCAGCCCCCCTTTTACTCATGTTCCCATCTTCGTCGGTTAATCCCGAGACCCCTCTCAACCTGCAAATTTTCTGGACACACCCCTGGAGGTTGGCTCCCTCACCATCATGAAAGTCTCGGGCTAGGATCCTGCTCTTCGAGTACGAATGGGGTTGCCGCATAGCACTCTGCTATTCACTCAGCAAGAGCCGCCACCCACCCCGACCCGAATAGCGACCTTCGTGACATGACCGGCTGATCCCGAGGACAATATACTGACACCCTGCGAGATGGTTGATCGACCCACCCCTAACTCGCCCATCAACTAACATGAGTTTGAGTGCCAGGGTGGCTCTCGATCAAGCCGAAAATTGGCCGTGGTGAGCGGTCTGCACGGGAGGAAAGGCCATGCACGTTAAGCTTGACGCGCTGCAGGCGCAGGGTTTCGCCGTATTGCGAGATTACCAGGGCCCGCCGATCCCTGAATCGGAGTGGATTGGGCTCGATTACATGGATTGGAAGAGTGGAGGCGACACCAATTTCGCCCCGATTGCGTCGGCCAAGGGTGAGATGGAGTGCGCCGGTTTTTGGGACCATGGAAAGCCAGATAAGGATGGAATCTGGACGGCCAACGCGGAGCGATGTCCGACCTTGAAGGCCTACGTGGAAGATGCAGGCATCCGCTTTGGACGCGTGCGCATCATCAAGCTCAATCCCAACACCTATGAAGAAGCCGTCGGCAATCTGCACCTCGACGACAACAACCGGTTGAACCCGGAGAACGAGGGTTGGGTGGTACGCGCCTGGCTGCAGCTAACGGACGATCCAAATTCCTTCATGATCCTGAGGGAAGACAAGAACGATCCATCGACCGAATCTCGGATCCCGATGCCGAGGAACCGGCAGATGGTCATCGACTCTGAGCGGCTATGGCATGCGACTTGGCACCCTGGCCCCAATCCGCGGTACGCGCTCATCACCTCGTTCGAGAGTGGTCCGGAACTGCGACGTTGGTTGGATCGAGAGGCGGCTGAGTAGTTTCAGCCCCTTCCGGTAAGCAGGTCGCAGGCAACCAGTAGCCCGTCAGGCGGCAGACGAGGCGCTGCATTGAGCCCACCTGCGCGCGTCACCACCACGGAGATTATCGTGGCCGAACCTCGGCCTTGGCCTTCTGCGGGTAGTGGATAAGAGTGTGGATGAAGCTGTGGGTGGCTCTTTGCAATAGAGCGCTCCGAGTGGAAAGCACTCGCGGTCGCACCCTGTCCTTGGCTTTTTCCCGCCAAAAACCTCCCTTGTCATAACCGCATATCTGTAGATGTGGGTCACCATTTGAGCCTTGACGAAATAGGCTCAGTCTCTATACTTTTCTTGGCAATCTTTGAGGTGGGGGATTGCCGTGTGGGCGGGATGGTGAAAGGGAGACCATCCCGCCCGCCATCTTTTATTCTGAATTTCAGTTGTGGCTTTGACTTGCCTGGCCACTCGACCGGTGCAGCAAATGGTGACCGCGCACCGGTCGGTGTGCTGTCTGCTTGCGGCCAACACGGTACCGCCCGCTAGTGCATGGTCCTATCTGTGAGGGCTGAGGGGCATCCGCGCGCTCGAGGAGTCGCGGCGGATGAGCTTGTACGGAGGAAGACTCTTAGCCTACTCGATCGTGGCTTCGATTAGCTGCCGTCTAGGGGCTGCGTGTAGGAATCGAGTGCCTCCGTGATAGGATGAGGCACAATCCCTCGCCTCCCAGCGGGGGATTTTCGCTACCTACAAAGGCTTTTCTCATGGCAGACAAGCGGTTCTATATCACCACCGCGATCCCCTACGTCAACGGGCCACCTCACGTAGGCCATGGCCTGGAGTCTGTTCAAACGGACGCCTTAGCCCGCTACCATCGAGCTGCCGGGGACGACACCTACTTCCTGACCGGTAGCGACGACAACAGCTTGACCAACGTTCGGGCGGCCGAACAGGAAGGGATCCCGGTTGAGCGCCTCATCGAGCGCAACACCCAAGCCTTCATGGCGCTCGACAAGGCACTGAACATCTCCTACGATCAGTACATCCGAACGAGCGTCGACGAGAGACACCGGCTGGGCGCTCAGAAGCTGTGGAGGGCGGTGGAAGCAGCGGGCGACATCTACAGCAAGGAGTACTTCGGTCTCTACTGTCCGAACTGCGAGCTCTTCTACGACGAGAACGAGCTGGTCGAGGGTCTCTGCCCCGAGCACCTCATCCGGCCGGAGCCGGTGCGGGAGACCAACTACTTCTTCCGGCTGTCACGCTACCAGAGTCAGCTCGAGGAAATCGTGTCATCCGATCGGTACCGCGTTATTCCGGACCACCGAAAGAATGAGGTTCTGAGCTTCGTCCGCTCCGGTCTCCGTGACTTCAGCATCTCCCGCTCGAACGAACGTGCTCGGGGCTGGGGCATTCCCGTGCCTGGCGACGACAGCCAGGTAATGTACGTCTGGTTCGACGCTCTCAGCAACTACATTACGGCGCTCGACTACGCGCATGAAGGCCCGCTCTTCCAGAAGTATTGGACCGAGAATGAGTGCAGGGTGCATGTCATCGGAAAGGGCATCATTCGATTTCATGCCGTGTACTGGCCTGCCATGCTGCTTTCCGCGGGAGTTCCACTGCCTCACGTCCTCTTCGTCCACGGCTACTACACGGTCGAAGGACGAAAGATGAGCAAGTCGCTTGGGAATACGATCAACCCCACCCCCTTGATTGAAGGCTATGGTGGTGAGGCGGTCAGGTACTTCTTCCTAGCAGCGACGCCACCGACCGGTGACACCGACTTCTCGACAGACACCTTGGAGGCGCGCTACGGGGCGGATCTCGCCAACGATCTGGGTAACCTGCTCAATCGAAGCATCACAATGGTCCAGCGGTATCGCTCTGGAGAGGTTCCAACACTGTCGGAGTCCAATCAGTCTGATACCGACCTGCGCAGTGAGGCCGTCGCTCTCGACGGACATATCCGCGACTGCATGGACGGCTACGACTTCCAATCCGCCATGGCCTGCATCTGGCATGTCGTCGGTACGGCGAATCGGTACATCGAACAGCAGGCGCCATGGAAGCTGAATAAGGTGGCAACGGGTGAGAGCCTTGAGGCAGATGAGGCAGGCGCCAAGCTCGATTCCGTGCTGTATACGCTTGTGGAAACCCTTCGTCTCGTCGCGGTTCATCTCGAACCGTTCTTACCCGAGACCGCGCTGCAGATGGCTCAGCAGCTTGGGCTAACAGAGCCCGGGGGTCGGGAGTGGGGCGGAATTGCTCCTGGAACAAGATTGGAGACTCCGGTTCCACTGTTCCCGAGGCTCGCCACCGAGACTCCCGCGGGAGTGGCCGGATAGTGGAGCTGGCTCGTTTTCGAGGCATCGTGACTCCCTTGGTATCGCCCATCAATGCATCCGAGGAGCTCGATTTCAATTCCCTGATCAACCTTGTCGACTTTCAGATCGATCAGAGGGTCGCAGGGCTATGGGTGATGGGTACCACGGGGGAATTTGCCGCCTTCGACGAGGACGAGCGGGCCGAAGCGGTTCGAGTCGTGGTTCAGCGAGCGAAGGGGAGGGTTCCCGTCATCGCCAACATTAGCGACGCCTCGACTCGACTGGTCCTAAGGCACCTTCGACGGGCGGAATCGGCGGGGGCCGATGCCGTGGCCGTAACACCTCCTTACTACTATCCGCACACCCAGGCCGAGGTGCTGGATCACTTCAGCAAGGTTCACGCGGCAAGCCCGCTACCCCTGTTCATCTACAACATCCCCCAGACGGTACGAGTTAGCGTTGACCTGGAAACCGCCGTAAGACTGGCCAAGGATGGCATCGCCTGCGGTATCAAGGATAGCCAGAACGACCTCGAGTGGTTTAGGCAGCTCACTCTCGCCATGGCCAAAGCCACAATTCCATTCCCGGCCTTCGCCGGTACGCGCCACCTGATTGATGCCGCCGTGTTGGCAGGCGCAGTCGGCGCCATTCCGAGCATCGCGAACGCCTATCCGGAATTGTGCGTCGAGGTCTACGAGAAATCAATCGCGGGTGACTTCGGGGGGGCCAACAGAGCCCAGACCCTCATCGTGGAGCTGGAGTCGGAGTCGGAACGAGCGCGCGGGGTCGGCTCCAAGAATGCGGCCGCCATCGGCTTCCTGAAGAACAAACTGGTTGAGCGGGGTATCATCGCCTCGCCTGCGCTGACGTCTCCACTTCTCCGTTAGAAGCTTAGACGCCTTTCCTCCGGTTTTCTTCTATGGCTTACTAGATCTCACTGCAACTTACTGACGCGTAAAGTAAGTTTGACGGCCTGTATTCAAGCGTGCTATACCTTCACGTCACCCTTTGGCTTCGCTGGAAGTTTCGTCTAGGGACCTGATCGGGAGGTAAGACACAGCAACTTAGCTCGCTACGGGAATCCTCTACCCCAGCTGGATGAGACTCGGGGCGCGATTACGCAAAAACCCGTATCTAATCACGAGCAGATCTGCAACTAACAACAGGAAGGGATGTCTAAATGGAAAATCGCCGTCCGTCCAAACTTGCACTTCTGGCAACCGCCTTTATCGGCGGTACCATGGCCTTCGGCTTGCCGGCAGCTTCATTCGCCGCTGGCGCGCCGTCGATTAGCTCGGCCTCGACCAGAACTCAACAAGCTCGACCGTCAGCTCACGGGATTACACGGCCTGGCCTCAATGAGCATCGTCTCGCACCGAGAGCGCAGCAGCCCTCGACTCGGGTAGTACAATCCCACCGGTTGAGCGGGCGCGCCGCCGCCCATCCCCAGAAGTCAAGTGGTCAGCGGGTGGTACTTGGGAAGCTGCATGCCGCGCCAAATGGTGCCCATTTCTGGTCGGCCAAAGTGCTCGCGAGCAGTCACCGGATGGCTGTAGCCAAGCACCATACCTCCGGAGCAACGGCGCGATTGTCTTCATCCCGCCGCATCCCTCCCGACACCACCTGCACCGAGGCTAACAACACCTGGGTGGGATTCAGCGGTGGCAACAAAGACATCAACCTCTTCTATGACAATCCCAATGGAAGCGGCCCAATCGTAAATAATTGTGAGACCCAGGACCTTGCGCTGACCATCAACGCGAGTGGGAATCCGTCTTCGGTGACTGTTCCCGGCGGTACGACGGCGACCGTCAATGACACGCTGACCGTCAAGTCCGGTGGAACTCTTACCATAACGGGAAATCTGGACGATGCAACGAATCCACAGGACATCCTGGTCTACGGCTCAATGAGCGTTTCCAGCGGCTCGTCTGTGTTCATGTCGGGACATGCAATCTACGTAGAAAATGGTGGTTCTTTTACCGCCTCTGGGGCTACGCTCCGCGGGCCGTCGGCACAAGCGGTTAGCCCCGGAACATGGGAAGGGCTCGACTTCTACTCTGGCAGCACGGGAACACTTTCCAGCACTAATATCTATAGCGCCGGCAGCGGCTTCGGCAGCCCGCAAGACGCCAGCTGCTCGGGTGGGTGCGATGCCAGCGTAGCTGTCGAGGGCTCGGCCGCCGTCTCGATTACCGGCGGCACGATCGGCGGTTCAGCGGGAAACGGCATCGAGGTCGACTGCCACAATGACGTCTGCGCCGATCCGACCATTCAGTCCGTTGACTTCAACTACGGCTACGGTCAGTCAAGTGTAACCGGCAGCGGCTTCCCAATTCGCTACGACTTCATTCCGGGCGACCTAAGCAGTGCGATTTCGGGACTTACCGCCCACAGTTACAGCAGCCCCTTCCATCAGCCTTCCTGGAAATCTCTCGTTTACCGCCTCCAGTGGGACGTGGCCCAACGCAGGGCTCCCCTACCAGTTCGACGGTGGTGACATCGCAATTAACGGAAACCTGACCGTAGCAGCCGGCGCGACCCTCCTCCTAAACAGCCAGAGCATTCGTGTGACGTCCGGACATTCGCTCAATCTCGACGGAACGGGAACAAATGACCTGGTCACGGTCGGCACCTCATCTGCTTCGCCCACTCCGGGTAGCTGGAACGCGATCGACTTCGAGAAGGGCAGCACAGGTAGCATCACTTACGCCGTCGTGAAGGATGGGGGCTACTCTTCAACCGACAACTATGGAGAGAATGTTCAAGCCAGCATCGTGATCGAGGGCGTCAATGTTTCCATTAGCAACACGCAGATCGCCGACGCCTACGCCGACGGAATCGACGTCACAACCGGCGGCCTGTCGTCGACGGGTAACATCGCCCCAAGTCTGACGAACGACAAGTTCACAATGACTTCTGGAAACACCAACAACGGTGTGGCCGTTCAGTACAACTTTGTCCCGGTTCTTACTCAGACGGTCAACTCGACCACAACCGATTTGGTGAGCGGGCTGACCTCGAGCGGATACGGCAACAACGACATTCAGATTGATCCCGGGACCTACAAGGGAACGGGAGCCTGGCCGAATGCCGGGATCCCCTATCTGCTGGGTACCGGTGGAAGTCCCCTCAGTATTTCGTCAGGTGCGAGCCTCAGTATCGCTCCAAGCGATACCATCTTTATGTCCAACAACACCTCTATCCTGGTCCTGAACGGAGGTTCCCTGACGTTCTCAGGGGCTTCGACGCAAGGTGCCGGCATCTCCGTGGGAAGCGCTACGGACGTTCCCGGCAACTGGGAGATGATCGACTACCAGAAGGGAAGCTCCGGCAGCATCGCTTACACCCACTTCAAGGACGGTGGCTATAACGGGACGGATGGCAACGGAGACACTATTCAGGCCACTATCGTGGTCGAGGGTGTTGATATCCCCATCTCGCACTCGGCGGTCGCCAACAGCTATGCCAACGGCATAGAGATCACGCAAAATGGAAACCCGACGTTGACAGCCGACAATTTCACATTTGGGGGCTGTAACAACTGCTCAAATACCGGGTACGCCGTACAGTATGACACTGTACCCGGTGATCTGGCCGGCTCTATCAGCGGCCTGACCTCAAGCGGCTACGGCAATAACGTTGTGCATATTGATCCAAGCTCTCTAAATGGAATGAATGCGGGAATATATTCCGGAACCGGTTCATGGCCGCAGGCAGGGATCCCCTACCTCGTCGATCGAAACGTGGACATCACCGCCTCTTCAAGCCTGACAATTCCGGCGGGAGTCGAGCTGCTGATGGGTGACGAAGTATCGCTCTTCAATCTGGGCAAGCTTGTTATTGCCGGTACCGCATCGTCTCCCGTGACGATCGCAAGCCACAACGAGCTCCCAGGATCCTCCAGTCCAGCATGCCCCTGGAGACTGGAACGGGATCGACTATCAACCGAACAGTACCGGGTCGGTGACCCACGCAAAGATCAAGGACGGCGGCTACTCGTTCTCGGGAGCCACGGGGTCCTTTGAGGCCGAGCTCCTGGTGGAGACCACTTCCAACATCCCGGTCAGCAATACAAGTTTCGTGAACCCGTACACCAACGGCGTCGAGGTGACGAACAAGGGAAGCGTGGGACTCACCACCGACTCCTTCTCCTTCGACACAACCACAGGAAACACAACGAGCGGTTATCCCGTTCGTTATGATTTCTTGCCCACTAACCTAACCTCGTAGCCGGCGGAACCGGTGCTCCTGCTCTTCAGGGTTTAACCGCCGCAGGGTTCGGCTCCACCAACAATCAGAATGATGTTTACATCACCGGCACGAGTGGTGGCACGGGAACATATACCGGAACCGGTGCTTGGCCAAATCCGAGTCTTCCGTACTACATCGCAGGCGATGTTCATGTCACAAATGGTGCCAAGCTCTCAATAACCTCCGGCGACAAGTTCCTCATGAACGGAAGCCTATTCGCCGATAACGGAGGGAAGTTGACCGTCTCAGGAACCCCCCTCGCCCCGGTGGTCTTCACCAGCATCAACGACTTCCCCCAGTCGGAGAACGTTCCGGTACCCGGTGACTGGGGCGGGATCGAGTACGTAAACGGAAGCAGCGGCAGCATTTCATACACGACGATCAAATATGGTGGTGGCTCCGGCCCGCAAGGCGGCTCAGGAGACCTTGTTGTCGGCGCAACCAGCTCCCCGTTATCTGTCACAGATTCGACATTGGCCGACTCCTCGACCAACGACGTTCAAGTGAATAGCGGCAGTCCTGTCTTTAAGCACGACACGTTCGGGCTCGCGACCGGAGGTAATTACTCCATCGACAATACTGACGGCGGTACCGCTCAGGCCAGTTACGACTACTGGGGTTCACCGACCGGGCCCGGGACCAGCACGAGCGGGCACGTTACAACCAAGCCCTGGTACTCCAAGATGAGCAGCGGTACGAGCAGCTCTTCGAGCACTCCCGCCACGGCAGCCGTCCTCGGCAGCTACGGCGCAAGCGGAAGCGTGGGAGCTCAAGTGACGGGTGGCACTGGTGCCATCTACCTCAACGAGCTTGATGTGAATCCGGAAAGCACAGCGCCTTCCGGGACCTCGATCACGTACTTCGACATGAGGCTCTGGAGCCAAAGCACTTTCACCTCAGGAACGATTAAGGACTGCGCTGTAGCGGGCGGTCTAATCCTCCTGTTCTGGAACGGGACGGCATGGCAACCGGTGAGCGGCCAAACCACAGCGAGCGGATGTGTGAGCGCAACTCTTGGAACCAGCACCAGCCCGAAGCTCTCGCAGCTTCGCAGCTCTAACGTCATCCTGGCGGCTGGCCTCATTGCAACAACCACGAAGCTGACCTCCTCGCTGAATCCATCCACCTACGGCCAAACTGTAAAACTAACGGCAAGCGTAACACCGGGATACGGGACCGCCTCAGGCAAGATCGCTTTCACTGACGGTTCCCAGACCCTGAGTACCGTGACTTTGTCCTCAGACAAGGCCACCTTCTCGACGAGCAGTCTCAAGGCTGGTACCCACAGCCTCAAGGCCACGTTCACCGCCGCCTCTGGCAGCGGCGACGGGAACAGCTCAGGATCGCTTACTCAGACCGTCAAGAAAGCGGCACTTACCATCAAGGCGAGTAACCAGTCGGGCACCTACGGCGGGACCATGCCAAGCCTGACCTGGACCGCTAACTTCGTCAATGGCGATACAAAGACCACAGCGCTCACGACGCAGCCAACCTGTAAGACGACGGCTCAGAGCAGCTCTGGGAAGATCAAGAGCGCGGCGGGCTCTTATCCAATCACGTGCTCAGCAGCCGTCGCGGATGCGAACTATACCCTCGCCTACAGCGCCGGTACACTGACCGTTAAAGCGGCGTCGGCAGTCGTGGCCTACGCCGGGCCGACGACTATCACACAGGGCAAGGCGGCCACCCTGTCGGCGACGCTAAAAACGTCATCCGGCACGGGGATAAACGGACGCAAACTGACAATCACTCTGGGATCGGGCAGTGGTGCTCAGAGCTGCATCATCGCGGCCACCAACAGCGCTGGTTCTGGTAGCTGCAACATCACGAAAGTAACCGTTGCCAAGGGATCGCAGACGGTCAAGGTGTCGTTCGCGGGTGACACAACCGGTTCGAGTAACTTCTATGCCGCGGGCAGTGCAACCAAGAGCGTCACAGTTAGCTAGATCACGATTCTTCTAGAAGCCAGCCGAAGGAACAACTCGATTCCTTCGGCTGGCTATTTTGCTATCGCAACAACTTGAAAGTTACCAATATCGCTTAATCGGTCGGTCCGCCTCCCCACTCCGGTAGGCTACCCCCTTAGGGCTTCGGCGGCCCCCTGGCCGAGCTACTAGCTTTACCGCCTGGTCTCCTTCCACAGTAAGGCGGCTGCGGCAGTGCTGCTCTGAGAATCAGCGGAGGGTAGCCGAACTGTCTGCTGCCTAAGTCCGGAGTTGTAATCAGCCGCCCACACGAACCATGAAACCATTGCAGGATTGCATGCGTATTAAGGGTGAAACAAGAGGGACAACGAGAGGGATATTGTCCACTCGGGTCCCGTCACTGGATGTCACAAGAAGTCACTGGGTGGTGCTCTTTGTATAGAGGCTGGAATCAAAGGAGTACGATATCCCCATGGCCCTGCCTGCTGTCGAGTGGATGAAGGTAACTTCGAGTGACGACGAGCGCGAATTTGAGCAGCTCTTCCTGGCTGAATACCCGCGAGTCGTTAATATCGCCTACCGGATCATCGGAGAACGGCAGGCAGCCGAGGATGTTGGTCAAGAGGCATTCCTCGCCTTCCATCGTCGCTACAGACCCTCTGTTGATTTCGCGGCCCCTTGGCTCCATCGAGCGGCATCGCATCTGGCCTTAAACAGCATCCGAGACCGAGGGCGACGAACGAAGCGGGAGGAGATGGGCCGCGACAACCTCCAGCAATTGTCGGGGTCCTTCGGAGCCGATCCGGCCGACTCGGTGACCCTGATGGAACAGCAACGAGAGGTCCAAGGTGTGTTGGCACGGCTACCGAGAGCCAGTGCAACGGTGCTTGCCCTCCGCTATAGCGGTCTGAGCTACGCCGAGATCGCAGCGGCGTTGGGCTGCCGAACCGGGCAAGTTGGAACTCGGCTCAAACGAGCCGAAGAGGCATTCAGAAAGGAGTTTTCAAAGTGACAAGACACGTACCCGACGGAATCTTGCGTCGAGTGATCGACGAGCCATTCTCCATATCGGACAAACAGAGACATCACTACCAGTCCTGCGCTCGCTGCCAGGCGAAGTTGACGGCAATACGGCATATCGGCGAGGACGTCGCGGTGGTGATGGCGCTGGACCCCATGCGGGTGGACGCGAGCACGGCACTTGGAAGGTTCAGGAAGCTTTCCACGCAAGGCAAGGCATCTCAAGCCTCGCCACCGCTTCCCCGTTTGCGCTCTTCCCTGCTGGGGAATCGGGCAGTTGGCATGGTTGTCGCGACAGCTGTGCTGGCGATCGCCATGGTGGCAACACCTGCCGGATCTTGGGCGAGCGGTGTCTTCAGCATCTTTCAACCTAAGCAATTCGTAGCATTGCCCGTCAATACCGGAGAGCTCAGAACGCTCCCCAACCTTTCCCACTACGGAACGTTGACCCTGCCCCAGGACACGAACAGCGAGGCGTTTAGCAGCATCTCTCAAGCAGATGCCGCCGCAGGGCAGCATATTGTAGTCCCGAGCTATGTGCCTACAGGCACTCCGACCAAACGTACGATCCAAGTTGAGCCGAGTGAGGTCAGCACTTTCACATTCGATGCGGCAAAGGCCAAAGCCTATGCCAGCACCCATGATGCTAAGCTGCCGCCAATGCCCGCTAACGTGAATGGATCTACCGTTCGGCTGACCACAAAGGCAGCGGCTCTGACAATCTATGGACCCAACGGGGATATTCCGCAGCTGGTGATCGGACAGACTCCCATGCCTTCCGTTACCGCGACGGGTGCTTCCTTTAAAGCCATCGAGGACTATCTGCTTGACCTACCGGGCATATCAAAACAACTTGTGAAGGAGATCCGGTCCATCGGGCAACCCTCAAGCACCCTCCCGATTCCCGTTCCGATCAACCGGGCGTTCTCTCAGCAGGTAACCGTCCAGGGCGAATCAGGGCTTGCCGTGGGGGACAATACCGGAGTTGCTAGCCTGGTGATCTGGCAGAAGCACGGAATCGTTTATGGCGTCGGAGGGCAGCTGACACAGTCGCAGGTACTGCGGATCGCCAATTCTCTTCACTAAACTCCAAGCCCAACCGGCGAGGGAGCGGGAGTACCGGTCTTTAGAGGTTGGAATCGACGAGCTGGACTGAAACTCCGAGGAGGCAGACATGCCGGAAGTCGCGGTCAAAGAAAGCCCGAACGTCGATACCGTGAGCGAACCTGTCGAATCACCGGCCATCCATGCCGTAGCGTTGAGCAAACGCTACGGCTCTACCCTGGCCCTGGCTGATCTCTCCATGACGGTCCAGCGGGGAGAGGTATTTGGTTTCTTGGGACCGAACGGCGCGGGAAAAACAACGGCAGTAAAGGTGCTTGTAGGGATCACTCAGCCTACCGACGGTGAAGCATGGCTCCTCGGAGCGCCGATCGGTGATCGCTCTGTTCGTAAGCGGATCGGGTATCTCCCCGAGCTGTTCCGCTATCAGGATTGGCTTTCGGCTCGGGAGGTGCTCGCCTTCCACTGCCGGCTAGCGGGCATTGAAAAGGCTCGTCGTACGGACGAGATAGACCACGCCCTGGATCTGGCCGGGATTGCGGACCGCGCCAACGACAAAGTCGGAACGTACTCAAAGGGGATGCAGCAGAGGCTCGGCCTGGGAGTTAGTCTGCTCGGACAGCCTGCCGTCGTGTTTCTAGATGAGCCGACCTCAGCCCTCGACCCGGTTGGTCGTCACGACGTCAGAGAGATTATTCGCACGCTGAAGGATCGTGGAACTACCGTCTTCCTCAACTCTCACCTACTTTCGGAAGTTGAACAGGTGTGTGATCGCGTAGCGGTGGTGGACAAGGGGAGGGTCATCGCCCAGGGCACCCTCGACCAGCTTAGAGGAGCTGCAAGGAGCTTGCGAATTCGAGCCCACGGACTCGACGAGCGGGCAATGAGCCTACTCGCAAGATATGGGGATGCAGAGAGAGAGGCCGAACTAGCCACTGTTCGGAATGTTGACCTCGATCGTGTGCCGGAAATCGTCGCCGATCTTGTCCGGGCCGGCTTCGGTATCTACGAGGTTAGCTCGGCGGGTGACTCTCTCGAAGACAGTTTTCTGCAAATGTTGGGAGGAAATCATGGGAATACTGACCATCGCAGCCCTGACGCTGCTTGAGGCGTCCCGTAGAAAGCTGCTTGTAGCCGTTGGATGTCTGACTCTAGCCGCCATCATCTTCATCGGATGGGGGTTTTCCCGTATCCCGACATTGCCGTGTCACGGCTCCTGCGGTCCCGGTACGCTACGAGGCGTAGAAGCCGGTCTACTCGTTCTCGTGGCGTACATGTTCAGTTTCGTCATCGCGGTAGCAGCCCCCTTCATTGCCGCCCCGGCCATAGCGGGGGACGTGGAATCACACGTAATCCTCGCCATCCTTCCCCGGCCCATTCGCCGGAGCGAAGTGGTTTTAGGTAAATGGCTGGGGCTGGCCGTCCTGGTCGGCGGCTACACGATTCTGACGGCGGGACTGCAATTCGTTGCGATTCGAGTCGCCGTGGGTTACTCGCCTCCTCATCCAGTCCTCACCATCCTTTTCATCGCTGGTGAAGGCATTACCCTCATGACCCTTGCTCTCTTGGGCAGCACCCGGCTGGCTCCCATTACCTGTGGGATCGTTTCGGTTATCCTCTTCGGAATCACCTGGATTGTGGGCATTGCTGGACAAATCGGTAGCGCTTTTGGGAATTCGGTCATCGCCGACATCGGCACGGCGATGAGTCTCATCCTGCCCACTGACGGACTCTGGCGAGGTGCTCTATTCAACCTCGAACCCGTGGCGCTAATCGCGGCTACGGGCGCCTCCCGGGAAGGCTCAGCCAATCCGTTCTCGGTATCTTCTCCTCCCACCACTGCCTACGTGATTTGGGCCTTCGTGTGGGTCGCACTGATTCTGGCTTTAACCGTTCGGAGCTTCGCCTCTCGGGAGGTGTAGCAGGCAACCGATATGCAGAGCGACGGCCTTCGGTGATCTACTCTCGGACCGCGACCCGTTGCAGAACCTCGAGGTCCAACATTGCCTCCTGGACCTGAGATGCCTCGGAAGGCTCTGACCCATAACGCTCCACGTTGTAGAGGCGGTTGAGATCGTCGAGAGCGCCAGACGAATCAGTCCAAGCCTCCTTCAGATGCAGGCTGTACTCCAGCCCCGTTTCACCAAGCTCCTTCGCCCGATCCCTCTCATTTCCCAGTGAGAGGAAGGCGCGATACACCTCTCGGACGGTGCGGGGCCTTCGAGAGCGGTGGATTGGCCAGCGTAGACCCGACGTTGCTCCGGAAACGGCGTCTTTAGCGGAGTTCGTTCCCCAGCGAAAAAGCCGCTTCCACGACCATTCGCGAACTCGTCGCTCTCCACCCCTCAATCCACGCAGCTCGATTCCGCTCAGCCGCCTGATTACAGCCGTCAGCGCGATGAGGGCGACCAAGCCCGCGACGCCGAGGCCAATCACCTTAAGGAGCATCTCAGTCCAGCCCGGAAGAGGTCGCACTTTGATCGGCTTCTGATTGATGGGGTGCTTCTTGCCTGGAGACTTTACGTGCGTGAGACCGTGGGCCTTGGGGGACAGCTGATGTAGTCCCAGGACACGTAGGATGAATCCCAGCACGCCGACAGTCAGATTGGCGATTCCCGTTCCAACCCACCCGATGAGGTTCCCCTCAGGGCGGAGCAGGTTGGCGGCCGCCGTCACCAGATCGAAGGAGAACAGCTGGATGAAGATAAGACCGACGACAGCCAGACCTCCCAGGAGCCCCGCGACCGTGAGGAGCCACTCTGGATCAAGAGCCGATTCGCGGTCATCTTTGACCGTCTCGTCGATGGCAAATCGTCGAGCAAAAGCTAATCCAAAGGCGCCGAGCAGGACATAGCAAACGATTCCTGCATATGACAGCGGCTGGAAGCTTAAATGCTGCCGCCCGGTGGTCACGAAGGCGACACCGATGAGGAAGACGAGAAGGAGTAGCCCCATCCGAAAGTCTTCAAGGATGCCGGCGTAGTTCGGTTCGCCCTGCACGACCCTAAGAGCCAGAACGGACGACGCCAGCATGAGGACAGCGTCGACCACCAGCGCCGAAACACCAACCCGGTTATTCGTCAGTTGGTAGAACGCGACGAGCCCACCCGTAACGATGAGCCACGGGACCATAGCCAGCCCATAAAGGACAAGGGGAACCCGTCGTTGCGAGACACGAGCATAGAAGGATCTCAGAGGAAACTGGACGAGACCAATGCCAACCAGCAGATATGCCGACGTCAAATGCCCAAGTGTAGCCGGCCAACCACCTCCAAGAATCCAGACCAAAGGGATAATCCAACCGACCTTGGTGAGAAACCGCAGGGCAGACACAAAGCCCTCCATCAGGCAGCCGCTTTCTCACGACTCTGGGCGTGAATCACTGTGACATTGGGGATTGTGAACTGAGCGTCATTGTCGACGAGAACGAGCACGACGCTTCTCCTACGGGCCGCGTCGGCCAGAGCGATCCTGAGCGCTCCCGTGACAACACTGCTACAGACGAGTAGGGTCGTGCCGTGGGGCAGCTCGCTCATCTCGGTCGCGACGATCTCAGCGATTGGTCGGTCAACGACCAACATGATGCGGGCGAGGTAGTCGAGGATGAGGAAAATCTGCTCCTCACCGGCAGACGGCAATATTCGTGTAGGCGCACGATTCTGAGGAAGGGCACCGTTCGAGTGAATACCCACCTCGTATCCGGCATCCAGGGCCCACTTCGCGAGAGACCCACCGGTGGAGATAACGTCCTCCATATACTCAGTAATCATGCCTTCCGAGATTCGCTCGAAGGAGTGCAGATTCAACAGCAGCATGAGCTTGAGGTGGACAGTCGGCTCAAACATCTTCACCTGCAGCTGCTGAGTCCGGGCGCTGGCACGCCAATCGATTGAACGCATGGGATCTGTCAACGCATACTCTCTGCTGCCGCGATACCAGCTAGGATCTTCGATCAGACTCTGCCGGCGGCGAAAGTCGCCGAGAAGCGCTTGGGAGGATATCTGCAAATCATCGAGATCGAACGTGCTTGGGTACACGGCAAACCCCGATTGACCCTCAAATCGTCTTGTCTGGTGATAAAGCCCCAGGGGGTCGCTAGCCACCCACTCCACAGGCCCGAACTCGTAATAGCCCCGCCGAACACCACGCACCTTCGCCGTCCTTATCAGGGTCTCGAAAGCGCCTACCGAAGTCAGCTCGTCGATACCTTCCGTAGAGCCATCGAATATGGCCTTTGTCACCACATCATCCGTGGCGATCCCTGGCTCCGATCGGGATCCACCAAATGGCCGCAAAGGCATTGCTTCTTGCCAGCGAAGCCAGCTGATCGGCAGTGGTTTTTCATTGCGAATGGTCCAGGTGATTGTCAGCTCCTCGCCTGGAAACAGGTGACTGTGATCGAAGGATCGGTCATACGTGACATCGGAGAGCATGAGCTGGTGCCAAATCCAGGCGACACCGATCACGATCAACACCAGGCTTGTTAAGACAGTGATCACCGGCACCCTCATGAACAATCCGGCCACCAGCATGGCGACCACCAGCCAGATCCAGCGAGCAGTGGTCAGACCGCCCTCTGACCACATCCACAGCATGATCAGAATCGGGGCAAAGATGATGAGCACAAAGAGACCGAAGCCAAAGAGGACGTCTAGCATCGTGGCCCCGATCATGAAGCCAGCGGTTCGACAGGTGCCTCCACTTCGGTCAGGATCTGGTGTACCAAGACCGTAGTGTCAACTCGCTTTAAGCGCCCCTGCGAGGAGGCGAGCAGACGGTGGCTCAATACATAGGGGGCCAGATACTTCGGGTCGTCCGGAATGACGAAGTCCCTACCTCTTATGGCCGCAAGTGCCTGGGAAGCACGGTACAGGGCGAGCGAGCCGCGAGGGCTTGCTCCAAGGGAGAGATCGGGCTGTGAGCGTGTCGCTCGGACAATCGAGAGCATGTAACGCCTGATGTCTTCATGGACCCTTGTCTGGCGAACTCTCTCTTGAAGACGAACCAGGTCCTCGCCAGTCAGGACTGGCTCAATTGAACTTATGGGATGGTGCTGTTCCTGAGAAAGCAGCATCTGATCCTCAGCCTTCTCATCGGGATAACCCACTTCCAGCCGCATTAGAAACCTGTCGATCTGGGCCTCAGGGAGCTGAAACGTGCCCTCGAGCTCGATTGGGTTTTCTGTAGCAAGGACGATGAAGGGCGTGGGGAGCGGTCTCGTTACCCCATCGACGGAGACCTGCCGCTCTTCCATCGCCTCCAGGAGGCTCGCTTGTGTTCTCGGAGTCGCCCGGTTTATCTCATCAGCCAGCAACACATTGGTCATCACCGGCCCGGGTCGAAACTCGAACTCACTCGTCTTCATGCTGAAGACGTTTGTGCCCGTCACATCGGAGGGAAGAAGATCGGGAGCGAACTGGATACGCTTGAACGAGCAATCGAGGGAGCGGGCGAGTGCGCGGGCTAGGGTTGTCTTGCCCGTCCCTGGCACGTCCTCCAAGAGTATGTGTCCATTGGAAAGCAAACCAACGAGCAAAAGCTCAATGATCGAGCCCTTGCCATAGATGACCCGCTCGAGGTTGTCCTGGAGGCGCTGCGCGCTGGAGGATAGTTCCCGCAAGCGGTCTGAGCTAGCCGGCTTTCCCGATTCCACTGTAGATCATGCTACATCGGAAGTGCCGGTATTTGGTGTGCGCTGGCGCACTCCCAATTCCTCTCATGCCGGTCCAATATAGGAGTGTAAGACTGGAATCAATGATACGAAGCAACCGGCGGCCCATGCTTCCAGTGTTGGCAAGCTACTTGCAGACGAGAGCTAGAGATGTATAATAGTAGCTTGCCAACTTGTCATAAAGCTGCTATTATAGAGGTATAGCGGTACGAGCCAGACGAAATTTGTTGTAGACGTTGAAGTCGTTCGGGCCATAGAGGATGCCAGATGCCTCTGTGGCCTTTGCGGCGTTATGTGAAAGAAGGTTCAAATGTACGCACCAGTAGACGATATGGTTCCGGACGAGGCTCTGATCGAGGAAGAATCTCACGAATGGCAGGTGACGGACGAGGATCATGCCGAGCTCGAGCGTGAGCAAGCTGACGACGCGGTTCGCCTGTATTTGCGCGAAATCGGTCGAGTTCCCCTGCTCAAGAAGGCCGATGAAGTCCGGCTTGCCAAGTCGATTGAGCTACAGCGGCTGCATCGACATGGCGCAAGAGAGTGAAGCCGGTCGAGAAGAAGCGACCAAGCGGCTGCTTGACCGGGAGGATGACTACGGTCTGAACGAAGCGGAAGTCAAGGATGTCCTGACCTGGGAGCCCTTCACTCTCCGTCGTTACTACCGCAAGGGCGAGGAGTCTCGACGTCAGATGATCGAGGCGAATCTCCGGCTGGTGGTTTCGGTTGCCAAGAAGTACCTTGGCCACGGTATGTCGCTGCTCGATCTGATTCAGGAAGGCAATACCGGACTGATGAGGGCGGTCGAGAAGTTCGACTGGCGCCGCGGCTTCAAGTTCTCCACCTACGCAACATGGTGGATTCGGCAAGCGGTGACCCGCTGCATCGCGGATCAGTCCAGGACCATCAGGGTTCCGGTCCACATGAATGAGCGGATCAGCCGGTACAACCGAGCTGTGATGCAGCTATCTCAGGAGTTGGGTCGCGAGCCAACTGTGGCAGAAATCTCTACGGTCATGGAAGTCAGCCCCGAGAAGGTCGAAGAGATCAAGAGCGCGGTACGCTTCCCGATCTCTTTGGAGAAACCAGTAGGTGACGATGAGGATAGCCTGCTTGGAGATTTCATCGAGGATGGCTCACACGATCTGGAGGAGCTGGCAACCAAGAGCCTGCTGCGAGATTCGATTGACGATGCGCTAGCCAAGCTTAGTGATCGGGAGGCAGGAATCATTCGCCTTCGATATGGTCTCTCCGGCAGGCGGCCGCAAACTCTCGAAGAGGTCGGTGGTCACTTTGGTCTTACCAGAGAGCGGATCCGGCAGATCGAGATCGAGGCCCTGCGAAAACTGCGCCATCCAACCGTGACTCGACGAATTCGCGATTACGTCGACTAATCCCCCAGCTTTCAAGCTTCAAAGGCGGCTCTGCAAATGAGCCGCCTTTTTGTTTGGGATCAATCGTCGATCAACTTCACCTTGTCAGGCCCCTCCAGACTGCTCTGCCGAGCCGTCTTTCGTCTTGGAACTCAATTGAGCACCCCAGTCCGTTAAGCGATCCACACGCCTGGATATGTACAAGGCAAGCAGAGCGGTTGGCAGTTCCACAAACCCGGCGAGGAGCAGAGCTTCAGCTCGAGGCCAGCCGGGCTGAGCCGTGGTGACGTCGAACCAGGCATCCACGATCAGCAGCGTTGCGGTAACAACGGCAGTTAGCTCCACCTGTCTGCGGCCTTTGAAGCCAAGCCATGCGGTCCGTGCCATCACAATCACCAGGAAGACATCAAATCCTACCCACGAGGTGCGGTAGTGGTTCGCCACCTCCCTGGTCGGAAGGGAGAACGCGAGATACACGATCCACGGCAGGAGACCAATCGACAGCACAAGGAACAACGGCGCGACCCAACGAGGAGAGATCTGCTCCTGCCGTTGATTCCCTGACAGCGATTCTTTATCTTCCGTGGACATCTCCGTGACCCATGAAACGGATCTTGACCGAGCATAACCCCGAACAGACGGGATCCAGCAGGGAAAGTTTGGAACAAGGACGACACCGTAGAAGAAGGCAGGTGTACAACCCGCTGCTGAGGTGAGCTTGCCCCGGCGCCGACGTTCTTTTGCAGAAGACCGGCTTCCCGAGCTAGGGCATGCACCCAGAGTGCCGCCTCACATTTCTACAATTGATGACATGAGGGAGCCAAAGTACGCGATCCTGGCTCGCGCTTCCGACGACACCGTTGATTTCGCAATCGACGGTAGAGTACAACGAACCTGGGCTATCAGCGGCAGGATCGAGACCATAGAAGAGCTACTCCAGGTCTGCATGATCGAGCTGACGGCTGAAGGCTGGCGTCCGATTAGTCACCAGGGTGAAGAGGACAAGGGAATCGTTCTGGCTCGGGTGCCGTATGCGGCAGGAGCCTCACTTCCTGTCTTTGGAACCCTTCGAGAAACGGAACATGACGGCGTTACTCTCTCGGTTAGCGGTTCGGTTATGCGACGATGGCAAGCGACACCGGATGCCTCCATCCTCGAACAGGCCGTCGCCGATCTCCAGCGGGACGGGTGGAGAGTCTACCGGCGGTACCACGCCGGCATCACCGTTGTCCGAGGATGACACCACGATGCTCAGCTCGAACGAGGTAGCGTAAGCTCCCCGCATCAACCTCCCGTACGGCTACGGCTACGTCTACATGGACAGCTGGAAGTTGCACTCCGGGTTTTGACAGAGCGCGAGATACGACATTCCACGATCGCCGGCATTAGAAGTCCGGATCACAAAGAGCCAGTCGCCGCAAAGGGGACAGGGAATCTCGGAGTTGTACTGCACCCACTCGACTACCTCGGACTCGGAGGAACCGGCTGGCGCCTTGGAGTACCAGTCGTCGATCTGCTGAATGATGGGGTCAGTCATCGCGATATGATCAGACCGTTCCAAAGTAGCGATCGCCGAAGTCACCCAATCCGGGAAGGATGAACTTCCGTTCGTTCAGGCTACGATCGACCGCACAGGTAAAAACAGGGACATTGGGATGCTCGTTATGTACCGCAGCGATCCCTTCTGGAGCGGCGACGATGCAGGCAAGCCTGATGGAGCTGGCATTGTGCCTAACGAGTGAATCGATGGCCGCCAGGGCAGATCCTCCCGTGGCCAGCATCGGATCAAGGATCACTGTTTCCGCCGCCTCCAGCTGCGCGGGAAGCTTCTCGTAATAGCTGTGGGCGATCGCGGTCTCCTCGTCGCGCTCCAGGCCGACGAATCCGACCTTGCTGCCGGGGACAAATCCACTCATTGCATCGAGCATCGCGAGGCCAGCCCTCAGAACCGGGACGAAGATTACGCTTTTGGCGAGCATTGACCCTTGAACCTCTTCCAACGGAGAGTCCACGGTGACGTTCCGAAGCGGCAGATCTCGCAAGACTTCGAGTGCTAGCACCAGCGTGAGGAGCCGGGCGTGACGTCGAAAGGCATCCGTATCCGTATCCCGGTTACGAAGCCTTACAAGAGAGTCCTCCATCAAGGGATGCTGAATGGTCTGAACAGAGTTCTTCTTCGTCTCCACGCCGCCTCCTCCAATTCCCTGGAATTGTAGTAGCTGGCGGAAATTGCGGTACAGGTGGTTTGTCCCGCAATATCCAGTCTGCCCTGGACCAATTCCCACCATACTGAGTGAGACTGTAGATCCTCGATGATTACGGAGGTGGTACGTGTCGAAGCAGAGGGCGATAAACGCGGCGATGAATTTGGGATTAGCCGGTATGGTTTCCGCGATGGGAAAGCTCAACACGGGAAGCCTCGATGCCGCATTTGAAACTCTGGCCGAGAAGTTACCCCGGATCGAGGACCCCATGGTGCTCGACTATCTGCTCAATACATTCGTCAACAAGATTCCATTTCCAGAGCTTCGCATGACCCTCTACCGGCAGGCCGGCCTTGATGTTCATCCCAGCACGAACATCATGATGCACGCGTTCGTGCTCGAGGCGAGACAGATCAAGATCGGACCGAACTGTATCATTGGCCCGTTCTCGACCCTGGATGGCAGAGCGACGTTAACCATCGGCCGGAACGTGAACCTTGCGGGAGAGGTGCTCACCATTGGAGGTCATCACGCCGTTGACTCCCCGACGGCTGAAGGAATTCTCGGTAAGGTTGTCATTGAAGACAACGCGTGGGTGGCCATGCGGGCGACGATCCTACCCGGAGTCACGATTGGGGAGGGTGCCTATGTGGCGGCCTGTGCCTTGGTGAATCGAGATGTCGAGCCTTACACCTTGGTCGGCGGAGTACCCGCCAAGAAGATCCGAGATCGGAGTCGCGACATTCAATACCAACTCGAACACTTCCCTCGATGGATCTAGCAGCCCGATTCCTACCTTTTCTGGCCGTTGCCATCGTCCTGGTGGTCGTGCCTGGACCTGACTTTGCTGTCGTTACTCGAAACGTGCTTCGCGGAGGATCGAGGGCCGGTTGTACGACAAGTCTCGGTGTCGCCACCGGCATGCTTGTCTGGACTTTGCTCACCGTCATTGGACTTGAGAGTCTTCTCCGCATGTCAACGACCGCATTCGCCTTCGTCAGACTTGCAGGTGCCGGCTACCTGATCTATCTCGGTGCGAAAGCTCTCTTCGCTGCGGTGCGCCCCTCGGCCGAGAGGTCGGAACCACATACCCAAGCGCTGAACGATTCGAACTTACCTGCTCGGAAGTCGGGGATGACCCAGATAACCGGCAACGGAGCCGAGGAGCGCCATTCGCGCGGCTTGGCGTACCGACAAGGGCTTCTGTGCAATCTGTTGAATCCGAAGGCCGCAGCCATCTTCACAAGCTTGATCCCTCAATTTGTGGTTTCCGGTGGCTCCGCGGATTTGCAGCTGGCGGTGTTTGGGCTCACATTTGTTGTCCTCGTTACCCTCTGGCTCTCGCTCTACTCCGTTATCGCGGGACGTGTGGGTAGGGTCGTCAGGGGATTGTGGCTCAGGCGTACCGTCGAGGGTCTCACCGGAACGGCACTGCTTGGGTTCGGTGTCAAGCTCGCGACAGCAGGACGATAGGGTTTCACCAATCCTCCGTACCTCTTGACGCGGGTCATCCCTCGAATGGCCTCCACTCCGTCTGCTCACCGCCAAGAACAGGTTGTCGTCGCACGGAGGAACCGTCCAGCTCTTGCAGCTTCCGCATAATGGGTACGTATGTCTAACGAGGAGCCCCAGTTCCATATACGCCTGCGCACGGGCGACGTGGGTCGTTATGTGCTCCTCCCGGGCGATCCCGGCCGTGTTCCTCTCATTGCCCAGCACTTGGACGGGGCACGCGAGGTGATGAGGAATCGTGAATACCTGACCTATACGGGATCTCTAGACGGCATCAAGGTTTCGGTCACGTCGACAGGCATAGGAGCTCCGTCCACTGCGATTGCGGCAGAGGAGCTGATTGCACTGGGAGTAGACACGCTCATCAGAGTGGGAACCGCAGGTAGCATCGCCAAGGATTTGCGTACGGGCGACCTGGTAGTGGCTCGGGCCGCGGTGCGAGATGAGGGCACAAGCGCAGTCTATGCGCCCCCAATTTTCCCGGCGATCGCCGATCACGCAGTGGTGACCGCCCTAAAAGAGGCGGCGGCTGCATCGGGAGAGACGTACCACTCGGGCATCATTCGCTCATCCGACGCCTTCTACTCGGATATCGCGCCGGAAACCATGGCAACCCCGGCCGTTCCCATGTCGGTATGGCAAAAGGCAGGCGTTCTGGCATCGGAGATGGAGTCGTCGGCATTGTTTGTAGTCGCATCGCTCCGTCGGGTTCGGGCCGGTGGGATCATGGCCGTAGTGAATGCCACAGAGCAGCCGGTCGAGACAGGTCAGGTGGTCTCCTTATCCCTAGAACCGCTGATCCAAACCGCCATCGAAGGTGTACGGCGCCTGATTCGGACTGATCAGACCGAATGAATCTAGCTGTCGGAATCATCGGTCTGGAAAACTCCGGCAAGACCTCCTTGTTCCAAGCGTTAACGCAAGGTGTGCGGGCTTCGGGACGGTCAGGAATGGCGACGATACCCGTCCCCGATGAACGACTCGAAGTTCTCGCTTCAATGGTGCATCCAAAGCGAGTGGTGCCAACGGGCGTTCAGGTAGTCGATGTCGGAGGCGTGAGCCGGGGCGGAAGCCAAAGTGGTGGACTGGGGCCGCAATTCCTGAGCGCCCTCCAGGGGATCGACGCGCTGGCTATTGTCATCCGGTTTTATCAAAGACCCGACATCGGGTTTGGCGCGGAAGTGGCAAATCCCATCGAAGACCTGGAGAGCGTTCTATTAGAGCTCAGCCTCTCGGACCTTGGGAGGGTTCAGAAGCGACTGGAGCGAACGTCCAAGGCTGCTCGTGGTGGAGACCTAGCGGCGAAGCAAGAAGAGGAAACGCTGAATCGCATCCAAGCCACACTGGATGAGGGATTGCCCGCGAATACGCTTGGCCTCAGCTCCTCCGATACCGAGTCCCTCAAGGATCTCGGGCTACTGACACTAAAGCCAATGATGTACGTCGCCAACGTCGCGGAGGAGGATCTGGGACCGGCGACCGATGAGACGCTCCCAGATCCAAACGGCGTTCGCGAACAGCTGGACGCGCTGAAGACGTTTGCGGAGTCTCGATCAGCACAGGTTGCGATTGTGAGCGCTCAGACGGAGGCCGAGCTTGCGGAGCTTACTCCGGAGGACGCACGTGACTACTTAGATTCCCTTGGGGTCAGGGAGACGGGTATAGGTAGATTCGCCCACACCGCCTACGGTCTTCTCGACTGGCTCACGTTCTTTACTGCCGGGGAACCCGAAGTGCGAGCTTGGACGGTGAGGGCAGGGGCGAAAGCTCCTGAAGCAGCCGGCAGGATCCACAGTGACATTGAACGCGGATTCATTAGAGCCGAAGTAACATCCTGGGAAGACCTGATTGCTGCCGGAAGCCCCGAAGCAGCTAAGCGGGGTGGAAGTACCCGGCTCGAAGGGAAGGATTACGTCATGAAAGAAGGCGACGTGGTCTACTTCAGGTTTAACGTGTGACAGCTCTACTCGAGCCATCCGGCCTTAGGAGCCAGTGCAATCACGCGCTCCCTAACTACCTCTAGCCAAGGAATTCGTCGCGTGTCGGGCTGTCCTTAAAGACTCCCCTAAGGGCTACAGTCAGCGTCCTCGCCTCCGGTTGCCGGACGCCGCGCATCGACATGCAGAGATGCTCCGCGCGGAGGGTCACGCCCACTCCCTTCGGCTCGAGCTCCTGAAAAAGAAAGTCCGCCACCTGGTTCGTAATGCGTTCCTGCGTCTGCAGACCCTTGGCGAAGTACTCAACGGATCTTGCCAGCTTCGAGAGACCGGCGATGTAATCTCCAGGGATGTAGGCAACCTTTGCCGTACCAAAGAACGGAACGAGGTGATGCTCGCATAGCGAGAAGAAGGCGATGTGATCCTGAACGATCATCTGGTCGTAGCCTTCATTTGGGAAGCGTGTCACTGCCAGCTCGTCTTTCCGAGAAAGCTCCAAGAGCATACGAGCCACTCGATCGGGCGTTTCCCGCAGCTGTCCAATGCGAGCGCCATCAATGACACCTAGGATCGTTTCTACTGCGTCTCGCAGTGTGGCGTAGTCCGTGTTACGCACAGCTAACGCCTCCTGAAGGTCGCCGAGCGATTTCTCCTCGTACAAATCGACATTCCCGTCGTGTTCCATAGTCGAGTCTACTGGCAGATTCCGATCCAACCCGCCAGGGAAGGACCGGCGATCGGCGTTGGGGCGACGGCTCATGCGGGCCAGAGAAGCACTTTACTCCAAATCACAAACTTCCAGGAGTTAACAGAGTGTTCAGGTTTTGGCAAAGATACGGACAGGTCTTTTCAATAGGCTGATCTTGGGGAACGAAATACCCCCGTAATATTTCGAAATTCAAGGAGATAGAGGAAAGAATGAACAGATTCAAGCTTGCCGGCGTTAGCCTGACGATGGTATTGGCTCTTGCAGTTGCTTCGACTGCTGCCTTTGCCGCACACCCGGGTAAGGTTGTCCACCCGAAGAAGCCTGTTAATGCCGCTGTGTGGGGAAGCCTTGTTTCGTACACGTCCTCCAGCGCCGTGATTAGCACAGCGAACGGAGATATCACCGTCAAATTGCTGCCCTCGACTCGATACGTCACGAGTGACCAGGCAGCCGCCGCCCAAGGTTTGCTAGACAACGACAACGTGGAAGCTCTTGGACGCGTCCATGACGGAACGGTAACCGCCTATACGGTACGCTACGACAACGTTGCCTTCGCCATCACTCGCGTGCTGCGCTTCGAGGGAAAGTGGGCCCCATCGGCCAACGCGACAACCCTAACGATCACGAGTGGTAAGAGAAGCCACTCATTCAAGCTGACCACCGACACCAAGTACTTCCAGAATGGCAAAGCTACAACCGCGCCCGACTATGCCCACAGCACCCACGTGGTTGTGTTGGCTCGGGAGTACACGGACAACAGCTGGATCGCGTCGAGAGTAGATGTCTTCGTCCCGAAGAAGAAGTAACGGCGCAATAGCGCCAAGGGATTGCCGGATTCTCGGCATCCAAAGAAGATAATCAGGAGCCGGAAGCTTAGCTTCCGGCTCCTCTCACTATGTCCTTTGCTTACGGCTGCCCAACAGCTGCCCTTCGAGCCACTTCCAGCCCCACAACTCGATCTCGGAGGGAGTCTCGTGGCCTCCGGCATGCGTCAGGAACAGGCACTTGCCGGCCGTATCCTCATAAAAGCGTGAAAGCTTGCGATAGAGGGCTCTCTGGCCAGAGATGGGAACGACCGGATCGTATTCACCGTGGATCATGGCAATCGATCTTGGGAAAAAGCGATCAGCACGCAAGATTGGGTCAATGTCTGCAATCCTCGAGTCATCCTGATTCGATAGGGACGTACCGTATAGCTTCGGAAAGGATTTGCGATAGTCTGCGCAGCCGCAGATGGACAGCAGCGAATCCACATCAGCTCCGAGACCGACCGCCGCCAGGGCGATCATCCCTCCCATCGATCCACCCCGCAAACCTATCGGCAGCTTCCCATTCGGTCCAGACCGAAGCGATTCGACGACGGTAAGAACGTCATGCGCCGTTCGATCTATCGTTTCGAGAAGGAGTTCTGGTCGGTAATCATCCTCACTTCGTAAGTCGAAACCTCGAGGTGCTCGCTCGCCGTGGAGGAACGCATCCATCGTCACGATCAGGAATCCTCTCGACGACACTGACGTCACCCACTCGGGTCGAATATCTTCCTTGCGGCCTCCAAGTCCGTGAAGCGACACGGCGATGCCACGAACCTCAGTCCGAGGCCACCAGAACAATACAGGGACGTCCCCCACGAGCGTGCCTTCACACTCCATGTCCGATGCTACGTCTCGCACGATGGAATACCTAAGGACGTCCAAGCCTCCGCGTCCTGCATTCCTTCTGGAGCGGTTTTGTATCCTTGGGGGAGCCACGACATCCGGGGAGACAGTAGAGCCGGACATCGCGTCGAAGGGAGAGAGCGCCGCAGACTGCAAGCGCTCTTGTCGCGACCCGCACGAGGCAGTAAGGTGCCTCGCTCGAATTTCACTTTCCGGACCTACCACTTGCGAATCCAATAAACGGATCAGCCGCCGTTATCCGGCTCGAGAGGCCCCTACCTCCTTGGTGGGGGCAAGCGGGGTGGTACCGCGAACCGCCAGTTCGTCCCTGTGATGGACTGGCTTTTGTATTTCTCAAATTGAGGTCCTACCAGCATGAGCAACGTCGAGACACTGCTTGAAGACATCGAAGCGATTCGGACTCAGGCAGAGAGTGAGATCCGCTCTGCAGCGACCGTTGAGGAGATCGAAGCGGCTCGAATTAGGTACCTCGGCCGGAAGGGGATGCTGACGAACGCTCTGGGCGAGATGGCGAGGCTTCCAGCCAGCGACAAACCTGCGGCCGGCAAGGCAGCGAATGCCGTCAAGCGTTCGATTGAGTCAACGTTGGATCTCCAGAAGAGCCGGGCCGCCGAGGCGGCATTGGATGAACAGCTAAAGCGGGAGAGGATTGATGTTTCTCTCCCCGGCACGCCCCAGACGATCGGCTACAAGCATCCGTTGCTCGCGACGCTCGACGAGATCGTGGAAATCTTCGTTCGAATGGGCTACGAGGTCGTGGAAGGTCGTGAGGTGGAGTGGGATGAGTACAACTTCAGCAAGCTGAACATACCGACCGACCATCCCGCCCGCGACATGTGGGACACCCTCTACCTTTCGGAAAACATGCTTCTTCGCACCCACACATCGCCGGCTCAGGCCCGCATCATGGAGGCACGGAAGCCGCCTATTCGAGTGATTGTTCCTGGCCGCTGCTATCGGAACGAAGCCGAAGATGCGACTCATGGCATTCAATTCCTGCAGGTAGAAGGGTTGGTCGTCGATACCAACATCACTCTTGCCGACCTCAAGGGAACGTTGCACGCATTCTGTCGGGCATACTTCGGAGCCGATAGAGCGCTCCGCTTTCGGCCCTCGTACTTCCCCTTCACGGAGCCGAGTGCCGAGGTTGACGTGGCATGTCGAGTCTGCAACGGTCAGGGATGCCGGAGCTGTGGCTTCAAAGGTTGGCTTGAGATGCTTGGCTCGGGGATGGTGCACCCGAACGTCCTGAGAGCGGTCGGTTACGATCCTGATATCTACTCCGGGTTTGCCTTCGGCATGGGTCCGGATCGTCTCTGCATCCAGAAGTACGGAATCACCGACCTACGCCTATTCCGGGAGAACGACCTCAGGTTTCTGGAGCAGTTCTCATGAAGGTTCCACTCAGCTGGCTATCGGATTACGTCGACCTTCCGGAGTCGATTGAAGATCTTGCCTATCGCTTGATCATGACCGGAACAGAGGTCGATAGTATCGTGACTCCCAGTAAGGACTGGCAGGACGTCTTCATCGCCAGAGTCACGAGTCTCGAAAAGCCGAAGGGATCCGAACGGGTACAAAAAGCAATGCTTGATATCGGCGAGCACACCATCGTGGCCATGACTGCCGCACCGAATATTGCTGTGGGCCAAAGGGTGCCATTTGTTCGGGTCCCTGGAGTTGTGCCGCGAGGTCCAGAAGGGGAGCCGTATGTTCTCCAGCCAAAGCCGATGTTCGGGATCACAGGCGAGGCCATGATTCTGTCTGAACGCGAGCTGGGTCTCTCGGAAGCGCATGCCGGCATCCTCGTGCTACCGGAGGACGCACCCTTGGGCAAACCTCTGTCACTCCTCATGGGACAAGCGGTGCTGGACGTAGCTGTCCAAGCCAACAGAGGTGACCAAATGTCCCTTCTCGGTATCGCCCGAGAAGTTGCTGCAGCCACAAACGTAGCCCTCCGAGAACCGGCTCTCGACGAACCAAGAAATGTCCAACATGTCGATGAGCCGAGCGCGCAAGTCGAGGTCATGGACTTCGGTCTATGCCAGCGTTACGCGGCTTTACGGATCAGTGGAGTTACGGTAGGAGATTCTCCCGCATGGCTCTCCGCTAGAGTCGAGGCCGCAGGCCTCCGCTCCATCAACAACATCGTGGATGCCACGAACTTCGTGATGCTCGAGCTTGGCCAGCCTCTCCACGCTTTCGACTACGACCGACTTGCCGGTGGCCACATCATCGTCCGCCAAGCATACTCGGACGAGCATCTGGAAACGCTTGATCGAGTCGACCGTCAGATTCCTGAGGGAGCGCTACTGATCACAGATGAGCAGGGACCTGTAGCAATCGCGGGAGTGATGGGCGGCTCGGAAACTGAGGTCTCCGGTAACACCAAGACGATCCTTCTCGAATCTGCGACATTCAGTGGCCCAAGCATCCGTCGAACCTCCCGGACCCTGGGACTGCGATCCGAGGCCTCTGCACGATTCGAGCGCGGAGTGCCTCCCGAGCTGGCAGACATTGCACTGAAACGATGCCTCCATCTCATCGCCTCAACAAATGAGAGTCAACTTGAGGTGGCCAGTCATGTTGACGCTCACCGTCTGCTCGAAGGCCGAGAAGTGATACAGGTGCCACGCAGCGAGTTCGGCCGGCTGCTTGGAATCGATGTCCAGCTGGCGGATGCGGCCGAAACATTGACGAAGCTTGGCTTCTCAGTGGAGATCAGGAACGACGCGGTCTTGGTGAGGCCGCCGTTCTGGCGACCAGACGTGGAAGGGCCTGCCGACGTCGCTGAAGAGGTGGCTAGGAGCATCGGGTACGACCGGATTCCGGAAACTTTGCCAATCCAGCAGACAGAGCCAGTCGGGCTGCCGTCAGATCTCCAACATGAGCGCGTGATACGCCAGACTCTTCGGGGCCTTGGCCTATCAGAAACCTGGAACGACACCCTCACGAGCCCGCAGGCTTTGGCTCGTCTCTTTGGTGAAAGTTTGGGCAATGGTGGCCAGCAGTCTGAAGCCGGTTTGGATTGGAACCGGGTGGTGGCTAATCCCAATGGTGTCAGAGAGAATGGCGCGGACGCTCACCTGCTAGCTCTGGTTAATCCTCAAACGGTTGATCGTAGCGTCTTGCGTCTCACGTTAGTCCCCTCTTTGCTTGATGTTATTGCCAGAAACCTTAAACACACGAGGTCTGGTCTAGCCTTCTTCGAGCTGGCAAGAACATTCTTCCCCAAACGGGATGATCTCCCCTACGAGAGACGGACCCTGGCGATGGCCGTAGCCGGATCTCGGCTTCCCCGATCTTGGAAGGTCGAGCCGAGGGATTATGACTTCTTTGACCTTAAAGGAATTCTGAGCCAGGTGCTTCAGACGTTCCGGATCGAAGCCGGCAAATCATCTGGCTGGCGTGTTGAGCCCTTCCCAGAAGGAAAGCAACATCCGGCTCTACATCCGGGAAGAAGTGGAGAAATACATCTGCGAGATTCCGTCATAGGATTTCTCGGAGAGCTGCACCCTACCGTCGCGGAAGGATTTGAGATATCAGCTCCCATCCGCGCACTGGTTGCCGAACTAGATCTGGATTCAGTCGTACTACGAGCGGGACCTCAGCCGAGTTTCAGACCCATCGCCCGCTATCCGGTTGTTCGTCGTGATATCTCCATGATCTTTCCCGAAGACCTGGAAGCGGAGCGCATCGAGGTAGCGGTGCGGGAGGTAGGCGGTGAGTTGTTGAAGGACATGCGGATCGTCGATGTATTCCACGGCGGCGCACTCGAGCCAGGTAAGAAGAGCATCGCCATGAGCATTGAGTTTCAATCGGATTCGGCGACGCTGACACAATCCGAGATCAGCGCCCTTCAGGACGCTATCATCAACGCCCTTGAGCAGACGTTCGGGGGAGAGCTGCGCGGTTAGCGAGACCTCATGATTGCGCAAGACTCCCTGACAACCCTCGAGTTCCATAAGATCCTGGAGCGGCTCTCAAGCTATGCCAGTTTCTCCGCGGGTAAGGCTCAGGTCGCCGGCCTTGAGCCACTAACCGAAATGGCGCCAATTGAGCATCTGCTCAGTCAGGTTTCCGAATCGAGAATGCTCTTAGACACACGTCCCAGCATCACCCTCGGAGGCGCCCGAGATGTTCGCGAGCCGGCAAGACGAGCTGCAATCGGTGCCGTTCTCCGAGGCGAGGAGCTACTGGCCATCGCCGGAACCTTGGAGTCGTGTCGCGACCTGAAGACTGTGATTGGGCGCGTGGAGCTCGAGATTCCTTGGATCCGCTCCATCATGACGTCTCTCAACAGTTATCCAGATGTCATTGGCCGCATCAATCGATCTCTCGATCAGGATGGAGAAGTTCTGGATGCGGCAAGCCCAAAGCTTCGGAGCCTCAGGAGCGAGATCAGGGCGGCTCATGGCCGAGTACTGGAGCGGCTGAACAGCATGATCGCGTCTCCTGAGTACCGCTCAGCTCTGCAAGAGCCCATCGTCACGATGAGGAATGGCCGCTATGTCATCCCAGTCAGAAGTGACTCTCGATCCAAGGTGCCCGGAATCGTACATGACCAGTCTGCAACGGGGCACACCTCGTTTGTCGAGCCTACAGCCGTAACAGAGCTGAACAATCGATGGACAGAGCTTCAGATCGCGGAGCACCGGGAGGTGGAACGGATACTGGAGGAGCTTTCACGGTCCGTCGGTGTGGTGGGTGAAGGCATCGTGACGACGGTCGACGGACTGGCGACACTCGACTGCGCGTTCGCCCGAGCGAAGTATGCCGAGGCCATCACCGCCTCACGACCCAAGCTCAACTCTGGCGGCTATCTGAACCTCATAGAGGCCAGGCATCCCCTCCTTACCGGTCAAGTCGTCCCCTTGAGCCTGAATCTTGGCGGAGACTTCAGTGTCCTGGTGATTACAGGACCCAATACGGGTGGGAAGACGGTAGCCCTGAAGACCGTCGGCCTCCTCACGTTGATGGCACAGTCAGGGCTTCATATTCCCGCAGCAGAAGGCAGCGAGATATCCGTCTTCTCGCAGATATGGGCAGATATCGGAGATGAGCAGAGTATCGAACAAAGCCTGAGCACGTTTAGCTCACATATGCGGAATATCGTCGAAATACTCCGACAGACTGACGGCCAGAGTCTCGTGCTACTCGATGAGCTGGGAGCCGGCACCGATCCAGCAGAAGGGTCTGGGTTGGCTCGAGCAATCATCCGCGAGCTTCTGGACCGAGGCGCTCGGGCGGTGGTTACAACTCACTTCAGCGAGCTGAAGTCATTTGCCTACGACCAAGAGGGGGTCGAGAACGCAAGCGTTGAATTCGACGTCAGAACGCTTTCTCCAACGTACCGGCTCACGATCGGCGTTCCGGGACGGAGTCAAGCCCTAGCGATAGCGAAACGTCTGGGCCTACCTCCCGACATCATCGAACGCGCTCGCTCGTTCCTTTCGCGGGGCGGCGTTAGGGTCGAGAAGCTACTCAGCCAGATCCAGCAGGAACGACGGGCCATTGGGAACCTTTACGAGCGAGCCAAGGAGCTCAATGAAGACCTCGCTAAGCTACGAGGACGCGTTCAAGAGGAAGTGGAGACAACGCGCAGGGAGCGTGAGAAGATTCTGGATGCAAGCCGCGAAGAAGGAGCCCAGGCGCTAATAGCCTTTCGAAAACGGCTCCAGGAACTCGAGTCAAGCGCGAGCTCTGGGGCTTCAAGAGAAAGAGTCGCCGGTGTACGCTCTATCCGCGAACAGGCCGAAAAGGCCAGGCGAGAGCTGATCCCAAGCTCGGAGTCACCGACTGCGCCGCGGAGTAAAGCTCCGGAAGCGATGTCGGGGGTCATCGAAACGGGAGACCAGGTTCGAGTGCTGAGTCTAGATCAACAGGGAACGGTGACTTCCGCTGTCGGGGACGGATTCGAGGTACAGGTGGGAAATTTCAAGATGCGGCTCCCAAAAGATGACGTCGAGCTCCTCTCGAAGCAGTCTGGCACGTCCCGCAAATCCAAGGTAAGTGTGGCCACAAAGTCCGTGACACCCTCAATGGAAATTGATATTCGTGGGAAGCGACCGTCGGAGGTCGAACCCGAGCTGGAACGCTACATCAATGATGGATACATGAGTGGAATGAATACACTTCGTGTGATTCACGGACACGGAACTGGAGCTCTCCGGCGGGCAATCCGTGAGCAGCTTCAAGCACATCCGCTGGTTTCCGGCCTGGCTCCTGGAAACAAGGAGCAGGGCGGCGAAGGCGTTACGATTGTCACGCTTTCCTCCTAGCTAAGCGTCCCCTCGGGTACGCTTTTTGCTTGTATCCTCGCGTGATCGTAACGCGCGTAGTATCGGCCGTCCTGCCGTACCTTCCACTCTTTGTCGTGCTCGCTTTCCAGACCGCATGGATTGAGCAGATTCCTGCCTTCTCGGAACCGACATTCCCCACAATGCCTTCCTGGAGGGATGTCCGGATGCAGGTGATCTATGCTTCCTTCGTTCTGCTACAGATCCCCAATGCGGTGTCCCAAGTGTTTCATCGGGAGCTGGTGGGCGGAGATGCAACCTTCATAGCGATTGGCATTTTCATCCCTCTGGCCTTGATGAGAGGAAAGTGGACAGGAAAGGCTGCGGTCCCTCCATCCAAGGAAGCGCAGGCATCCAGGCTGAGCTTCCTTCTTGGCATCCTGATGGCGGCATTTCTCTGCACTATCCTGGTTTCCCAGGTTATGGATACGCTCCACCTGGCCTACCCACGTGGCAACATCTACGATCTCTTGTCGATTGGCTCAGCGGCCGCTTCCTTGACTTGCGGTGCAGGACTTTGCACCCTCATCATCCAGCTTGCGACGAGGAATCGTATAACGGGCTCGCGGGAAAGCTGAGCTCTTATCGCCCGCTAGAGCAAGTCATACCGGATTCGACGTCCCTTTCGGGATAGTCGAATTCGCGCCGGGTAAAGGACATCTCCGTGCTCGACCCATTGCGTCATCAGCGAGACGCTGAAACTGCCAATGAGGACACCAAGCAGGGTGCCCAGGATGAAGTAGCGCCAGTGTTGTATGGTTGTGGAATCCACTTCAGCTCCTACTCAGACAGCTCCCCAAATCCGGCCTACTGTCTGCCCTCTACTGTATACGAACTATGGTCGTCCCTTCACTCCAGAGACGTTCGAGCCCGTAGAACTCTCTCTGAGTGGGACTAAAGATATGCACGACAACGTGGGCATAATCCAGCAACACCCATCCATCCTCGGCGCTTCCCTCTTGGTGCAAAGGCTGAATTCCCTCAACGGCCAATAAGTCCTCGATGTTGCCGGCGAGAGCCCTGATCTGAACAGTACTCGTGCCTGTAATGATCACGAAGTAGTCAGTAAAGGTCGTAATGTTATGGATGTCGAGGATGTGGACATCCGAAGCCTTGCGATCGGAAGCGACTTCAGCAATGCGGTGGGCAAGTGCACTGGGATCGAGGTCGCGAGGAGGGGCGGATGTCGTTTGCTGCATCTAGACCATTATACTTTTCGGCTCCTGAATGCCCATTCATGCCTTGGTATTCTTGAATCGTGACCCCTAGAAATCATCGTCGAGAATTCATTCGCTTCACCGTCGTCGATGTCGACGGCACTGTCAGCTTTGTCGGTGACAGCTTCTTTCTGCAACCGCTACTGGCCGCCTGTGCGACCGGTCCAAAGACGTTGTCGGAGCTGCTCTGGGCAGCGGACAGCATCGACAAGCGCATCCGTGAACACGTACTCTGCGGGCTCGCCGTCTTTGACGAGCACAACACGCCGGAGAATCCTCGTGCGATTCAGAGCCAGCTACAGTCCATGCGCAGCGATGATGGACCAGTCGTGCGCGTGATTGACGAGACCACGCGCGCCGAGAGCCACAGGCCGACACGGACGGGCTTCGTTATCTTCAACCTGAAGGAACAACGGATCGTCCAGGGCCAGAATCTCTTCTTCGATATTGCCCGAGGCGAAGCACACCTGCATAACGGCCACCACTACTCAAGGCAGACCGTCTCCTATGAGCTTCCCGATACCTGGAATATCGTTCCGTAACGCCTGCACAGTCGGTACAAGCTGGCAGTCGCTCTAGTCCTCAAATACCGGCAATCACCTCACGTTGCAGCCGGTCCATCTGCTGTTCGATGTCAAGTCGCTCCTCCAGCAACAGCGATAGCTGCCGCTTGGCGGTTGGGCGGTCATCTTCACCGACTTCCGAGAAGAACTGCTGCGCCGCCTCCAGCCTCCGCTTGATACGACCTAGCCGGATGCTGGCAAGGTGTAGGCGGACCGCGGGCTCGATCCTTGCCTCTGGAAGCTCGTCCAAGGGCAAACTGATGAGCTCCTCAGCGATTCGCCGCGTTTCCCCCGTCACCTCCGAAAGGTTCGGTTTTCGTCGGCTCCCGGCTTGAGCTACCACCAATTCGAACAGTTGCTTGAGCTCTCGGTTTGAAGGTTCGACAGCTGACACAGCCGGCGCAAGTGTTTGGCTCAAAGGGACCTGAAGCAGAATCTGCAGTAGCGAGCGCTGTGCCTCTACCTCGGGATCACCACCTTTTGGAGCGGGTGGCGTCATGGTCGGCAATCGATTCGTCAACGCTCTCTTTGTTCGGTTGTCACTTCGGGCCTGGTCCGATCTGAGGGAGGTTTGAAGGAGGCTTGCCCGAATGCCTGTAAGACTTCCCAGGCGCTCGATCCAAGCGGCCTGAGTTCCAAGCGCGAAGGGAAAGTCCTGGATCACAGGCAGCACTCGGCTGATGACGTCCTGTCGCCAGCTCGGCTCCGATCGATTGACCGAGCGCGTGACCACATCGAAGTAGTATTCGAATGCGGGGACAGATTCCGCAATGGTTGCCTTCCAAGCAGCAGGATCTCGCTCAATTAGCTCGTCAGGGTCGCCGGCACCCGGTGGGATTGAAGCGATTCGCAGGTCAACGCCAAGGCCGACATCTACCATCCGCCGACCCTGAGAATCCGGCAGTTGTTGTTGCCGCCTCGGCAGAGATGCCAAGGCGGACAAGGCGGTCCTAACCGCCGCCATCTGTCCCGCGGGGTCGGGATCTAAAGCCAGAACAACGGTTGTGGCATGTCGCGCACAGGCCTGTAGCTGGTCTGACGTTATGGCCGTACCCAGGGAGGCAACCACGTCTCTAAAGCCGGCAGAGTGGGCGCGGATGGCGTCGATATACCCCTCGACCACCACCGCCATCCGGCTCTCACGCATCGTGTTTAGCGCCTGGTCGATTCCGTACAGGGTCTTACTTTTATCGAATATGGCGGTGGCCGGCGTATTCAAATACTTGGGCTCGCCTGAACCCACGATCCTTCCGCCAAATCCGGTAATGCGGCCACGGCCGTCCCGAATCGGAAACATTAGACGAGCGTGAAATTGGTCCCGATGAGTGCCGTCCGAAGACGAGCTGGCACGAATCAGTCCGGCCCGCAGCAGCTCATCGTCGGTAAACCCTCGCGCATTTAAGGCCGCATGGAGATCGCCACGAGAGTCCGGGGCCCAGCCAAGGCTGAAGGCATGTTGCACCTGGGCGGAAATTCTTCGATGGACTAGGTATTCCACCACGGGTCGGCCCGAAGCGTTCTTCAGCTGGTCTCGATAGAACTCGGCAGCGGCGTCGTTGGCCAGATACAACCGCTCGTGAATTGATGCCTGTTCTCTGCGTGCCGACTCATCAGGAACCTCGACTCCAGCTTTCTCCGCCAGCGTTCGCAGTGCGTCACGGAAGTCGAGCTTGTCATAGGCCTGCACGAAGCTGAGAATGTCGCCGCCCTGGCCACAGCCGAAGCAGTGGAAGGTCCCACGACTGGGCGACACATAGAACGAGGGGGTCTTCTCTTGATGAAAGGGACAAAGCCCCTTCAGACCGGCGCCAGAGCGTTTGAGATCGACGTACTCGCCGACCACATCCTCGATGCTCAGGCGCGTCTTGACCTCTTCCACGGTATCCACGTCTTCAACCTACTACCAACGACCTGAACCCAGCTAGCGGTCCAGCTCCACAGGTGCAGTGATATAAGGGTGAAGCAAGAAATCTGGTTTGGGGTTGAGAGGCAGCCGTGTCCCTTTTGATCGAGCACGCAACCACCCTGTCGCTTACTCCCCGAGACGTTCGAGAGGCGTACATACTCATAGAGGATGACGAGATAAAGTCGGTCACGGAGCAACGTCCCGAGGGGCAGTACGAGACATTCGATGCGGGTGGCCGGGTGGTCATGCCAGGAAATGTCTGCGCCCACACCCACATCTATTCCGCACTGGCGAGAGGAATGCCCGCGCCGCCCCGAAATCCCCGGAACTTTCGGGAGATTCTGGAGTTAATATGGTGGCGCTTGGATCGCGCACTTGATGAGGAATCCATTCGCTCCTCCGCCGCCATTGGCGCTATCGATGCCCTGAGGTCCGGCACGACAACATTAATCGACCATCATGCATCGCCGGAATGCATTGACGGCTCACTCGACATCCTGGCTTCAGAGATGACCCAGGTTGGCGTTCGGGGAGTGCTTTGCTACGAGGTGACCGATCGAAACGGTGAAGAAGGGCGCAACTCGGGAATCCGCGAGAACCGACGATTCGCGGAAGAGGTCAAAGACCGATGGCCCACCATGCGCGCACTCTTCGGAGCACACGCCAGCTTTACCTTGAATGATGAGTCATTGGAGGCGATCTCGGGTGAGGCAGCAGACCTCGGCATTGGCGTACACATCCACGCCGCTGAGGATGAATGTGATGAGCTGGACTCGCTGCAACGGTCTGGGAGCCGCGTCGCATTTCGACTGGATGGCCATGGCATAGTTGGAACGAAGACCCTGCTGGCTCACGGCGTCCACTTCGACAGCAGCGAGACTTCCCTCATCCAACGCCAAGGGGCATGGGTAGCGCACAATTGCCGCTCAAACCTCAATAATTCGGTAGGACGCGCGCCGGTGATGGAGTTTCTTAGGAGCCTGGGTGATCACGTGGTGCTCGGCACGGATGGAATTGATGAGGATATGTTTTCGGAGAGCCGATCGGCCTACTTCCGGCTCAGGGAAGACTCTCTGGACGCCTATTCTGAGCAGGTAACCGATATGTTGAGCTCGGGAGGACGCCTGGCGAGTCAGTCTTTCGGGAGACCTATTGGAGCGCTGCAAGCAGGCTCGTGCGCGGATCTCCTTGTTCTCGACTACGTGCCACCCACACCGCTAACGAGCGAGAATCTGGCTTGGCACTGGACATTTGCGTTCGGAGCACAAATGGTGCGGGACGTCATGGTCGGGGGTAAGTGGGTGGTGATGGATCGAGCCGTCCTCAATGTGGATGAGGAAGCTTTGCGTGCCGAGGCAAGGCATCAAGCCGAAAAGCTATGGTCTCGAATGCAGGATCTCGCCTGATGCGGGAGCTTAACGAATACCTGAGACCAGCCTCCTTGGACGAGGCCCTGGCGGTCAAGCGAGATCGTGGCGAGGAAGCCGCCTATCTTGCGGGTGGAACCGATCTTCTCGTTTTGCGCCCCAGAGGCGTGACCACCGCGGTCGATCTCATGAGTCTGGGATTGAATGGTATTGCCCAGGAAGACGGGACCACCGTGATTGGCGCAACCGCTCTCTTGAGAGACATCGAGCGACACCCGGCTGTGAAGGGGCTGGTAGGAGGAGCTTTGTGTGATGCGATTCGAGAGACGGGTCCATGGCTCATTAGAAACGCGGCCACGCTTGCGGGGAACCTCTGCAACGCGTCGCCTTCCGCCGACAGCGCTCCCATGCTGTTGGCACTCGATGCTCAAGTAACACTTTCCGACGGCCGCAACATCGATCTGGACCAATTCTTCCTTGGTCCGCACCAAACGATTTTGAATGATGAAATCTTAACCGCGATTCGCGTGTTTCCCAAAGCTCGAGTCGCCCACTTTCACAAACACGCCAGAAGCAAGAGTGACATTGCATTGGTGAACCTTGCCGTGTCGGGGACACCCGAGAACGGCGGTTTCGTCAACGTTAGGATTGCCCTCGGTTGCGTGGCGCCAACACCAATTCGTGCAAGAGAAAGTGAGAAGCTTCTGGAGGGTCAAGAAGTGACGGAGGGGATTCTCGACGATCTGGTCGATTCGGTTCGCAGTGAGATCCGAGCGATCACGGATTGGAGAGCAACACGCGGATTACCGGACAGTGGCGGCTGGAGTTCTAGTCAAGCGAGCTGTGGAGGACCTAGTGAGACAGGCCAGACATCAAAGCCTTTCCGGGGAGGCTATATGAAGATCTCGCTGGCGATCAATGGAGAGACTCGAGCTATCGAAATAGCTGTATACGAAAGCCTGCTCAGCGTTCTCCGTCGGGAAGGATACACCGGTGCGAAAAGAGTGTGTGAGTCGGGAGAGTGTGGGGCATGCGCCGTTATCCTCGATGGTCGAGCCGTGGATTCCTGCATTCTCCTGGCGGCGCAAGCCGATGGTCGAAGTGTCACCACGATTGAAGGAATGGGCGATTCAGAGCGCTTGTCTCCTCTGCAGGAAGCGTTTGCCGACAATGGGGCGATCCAGTGCGGCTTCTGTATTCCGGGAATGATCGTGACCGCCGAAAACTTCCTCAGGGAAAATCCCAATCCGTCAGAAGAAGAGGTTCGGCACGTTTTTATTGGTAACCTCTGCCGCTGCACCGGCTATGTCAAACCAGTGGAGGCCGTTCTTGCGGCCGCCCGAGTGATGAAGGACAGCTAATGGCGACTGATCTCCAGGTCGTCGGCAAGCCGAAACGGAAGGTCGATGCCGCCAAGCTAGTGACTGGGCGCGGAACGTTCACCGACGACATCTTCATCCGCGGCATGCTGCACGCCAAGATCCTGACGAGCCCCCATGCCCATGCCCGGATCACGCAGATCGACACGTCGCACGCTCCCGCCCTACCCGGCGTGCACGCCGCCATCTCATACCAGGACGTCAAACGGATTCCTTATACCTCCGCCGGGCAATCGTGGCCCGAGCCGTCGCCCTACGACCAGTACATCCTCGACAACAAGGTGCGGTTCGTCGGCGACTATGTAGCCGCCGTCGCGGCAGAGACGCCCGAGATGGCTGAAGCTGCCACTGAGCTGATCGAGGTCGAGTACGAGCTCCTACCGGCTGTTCTCGACATGCATGACTCGATGAAGCCGGGCGCTCCAACGATCCACGACGAGCCCGAGAGTCACGGCATGTTCGACGCCGACCGGAACCTCGCCGCCCACATCGAGGTCGAGGTTGGCAACGTCGACGGAGGGCTCGGACGAGGCGGAAGTCGTCGTAACCGAGGAGTACTTCGTCCAGTATCAGCAGCATACCTGCCTCGAGCCGCATGTGACCATCGCCTGGATGGACGAGGACGGCCGGTTGGTTCTCCGCACGAGCACCCAGATCCCCTACCACTGCCGGCGGATGGTGGCGTTCGCTCTCGGCTATGCCGGTCAAGGACGTGCACGTGATCAAACCGCGCGTGGGCGGCGGTTTCGGCAACAAGCAAGAGGTTGTCACCGAGCCTCTGGCCGCCGTCCTAGCTATGAAGACAGGCCGCCCCGTCAAGCTCGAATACACGCGCCGGGACGAGTTCACCATCGCTCGCATGAGGCATCCTCAGCACCTGACCGTGCGGCTTGGGGCAAGTCGGAGCGGATCTCTCACCGCGACGCATATGAAAGTTCTGACCAACACCGGTCCCTACGGCACCCACGCGCTGACCGTGACCGGCAACACCGGCTCGAAGCCACTGCCGCTATACCGCTCCCCCAACATCCGGTTCGATGCCGACATCGTGTACACCAATCTGCCCATTTCCGGCGCCTTTCGGGGCTATGGCGCGCCACAAGGTTTCTTCGCCCTGGAGTTCGCCATCGACGAGTTGGCGCACAAGCTTGGGCATCGATCCGCTCGAGTTCCGGCGGGCAAACCACATCCGGAAGGGCGATACCGATCCCGTCAGCGCGGCGCTGGCCGAGGGTAGCGCGAAAAAGGCTCGCGTGATGCACAGCAATGGGCTGCCCGAGTGCCTGGAGCGGGGTTCTGCGGCCATCGGCTGGTCAACGAAGCGCCGCGGTGGAATGCCGCTACGTCCGGACGAAGGCCCACCGGTTCGCGGAGTGGGCATGTGCTGCCTGATGCAGGGCAGCGGCGTGGCCGGCGATGAGCTGGCCGCGGCCACCATCAAGATGAACGAGGACGCCTCCTTCACGCTCCAGCTGGGCTCCGCCGATATCGGAACAGGCAGCGACACGACTCTGGCGCAGGTCGCCGCCGAAGTGCTGGGCGTTCCACTCGAAAAGATCCTGGTGCAGTCTGGCGACACCGACCACGTCACCTTCGACTATGGCGCCTACGCCAGCAGCACGGCCTACATAACGGGGCAATCGGTGCTGAAGGCGGCCGAAGATGCGAGGCAGCAGATCGCCGCCATAGCCGGACGGATGCTGCAGGAAGATCCGGAGGGGCTGCTGGTTCGAGATGGCACAGCATCGGCCCTCGACGGCAGCAGAGTCGCCTGCAGGAAATCATCATGGAGTCTCTGTACGGCGAGGAGAAGACCCTGATCATGGGTCGCGGCACGCATGCCACCAAGGAGAGCCCTCCGCCCTTCGTGGCCATGTTCGCTGAGGTCGAGGTCGACATCGAGATGGGCATAGTTCGGCCAATCCACGTCGTCACGGCCATCGACGTCGGTAAGGCTCTGAATCCAGCGATCTGCGAGGGCCAGGTCGAGGGTGCGGTCACTCAGTCGCTGGGATACGCACTAACCGAGGAGATCGTTATCTCGCCCGAAGGGCAAAGTGCTGAATCCCAGCTTCATGGACTACAAGATCTTCTGTGCGGACGACATGCCCAAGCTCACGACGATCCTGGTCGAAGACCACGAGCCGACCGGGCCCTTCGGAGCCAAGAGCGTGGCCGAAGTGGCCATCAATGGACCGGCGCCCGCTATCGCCAATGCCGTCTACGACGCGATTGGAATCCGGCTGCGCAGCCTTCCCATGACACCTGAGAAGGTGCTCAAGGGCCTGGGCAAAATGTGACTTCGTCGCCTTCAGCTGGCGAGGGTGTGCCTGGGCAGCTGCGCAGGCGGTGCCCTTCCTCATGCTTCAGGGGCCGGCGCTGACACTCGACCTAGTCGTGTCGAACGGTTTGGTCACGACAAGTCGCGGAGAGGTGCAGCTCGACATCGGTATCGTCGAAGGCCAAATCGCCGTACTCAACCAAGACCTCTCAGATACAGAGGCTAGTGGGACTGTCGACGCCGAAGGGAAGCGAGTGTTTCCGGGATTCATCGATCCTCACACTCACATGGAGCTGCCTGTTTCGGGGACTACGAGCAGCGACGACTTCCATACCGGAACGGTGGCCGCGGCTTGCGGAGGAATCACGACGATCGTAGATTTTGCCGGGGCGGTTCGAGGTCAGAGTCTCCTTGAGGCAATGAACATATGGCGTGAGAGAGCCGACCCCAAAGTTGTGATTGACTATGGCTTGCACATGATTGTGCCGGAGCTGGAGCCCTGGCAGCTCGAAGAGATCCCGTCACTTGTCGAATCAGGGATCACCAGCATCAAATGCATGATGGCCTACAAGCGAGGACCGCAGGGCTCAGGGGACGCCAATCTCCTGCGGGTGTTGTGGAAGGCGCGCGAGACGGGTGCTCTGCCAATGGTCCACGCAGAGAACGGGGATGCGATCGACGTATCGGTAGACCGCCTTCTGGCTGAAGGCCACACCGAACCTCAATGGCACCCAAAGAGCCGGCCGGCTATCCTCGAAGCCGAGGCCATAAATCGCGCCTCTGTTCTGGCTTCGCTCGCCGAGATGCCCATCTACATCGTTCACCTCTCGAGCCGAGCGGGTTTGGAAACGATCAAGCGATGCCGGGAGTCAGGTCGCTTGGTACTGACGGAGACTTGCCCCCAGTACCTGACCCTCACGGAAAGAGAATACGACCGTCCGGGGTTCGAAGCAGCAAAGTTCGTTTGCTCGCCTCCTCTTCGAGGCGACGCCGACGTAAGCAGCTTGTGGGAGGCCGTCGAATACGGCGACATTCAACTTGTAGCCTCGGATCATTGCCCGTTCTTCTTGCATCCACAAAAGGAGCTGGGCGTTGGGAATTTCTCTGCCATTCCAAACGGCATTCCTACGATTCAACCAATGTTCAGTCTTCTCTTCTCAGAAGGTGTTGGCAAGAATAGGATCTCGCCTTCAGCGGTTTGTGGAGCTCTCATCAACGAACGCCGCCCGGATCTTCGGGCTGTATCCCAAGAAAGGCGAGATTGCTGAGGGCTCAGACGCCGACCTGGTGATCTTCGACGAAGCTCGACAAGTGACATTGAGTCGTTCTCCCCACGAGTCCAGCCTTTTGATGGAGAATGTGGACTACACTCCATACGAGGGCCATACGGTGAAGGGCTGGCCTGACACGGTGATTGCTCGCGGAGACGTCGTTGTGTCAGAGGGCCGGCCAACCACGGGTGCAGTTTCCGGACGCGGAAGATTTGTTCCTCGGAATCAATTCGATCTAGGCGTACTCGATACCGTGGGAGTATGAACCCAAGCCGGTAGAAGGGAGAAGACGGTATGGATCCGAAGGACGTTGATTGGAGCCGACGAAGAGGCTCCTTTGAGAACATCGTCGACGCGGCCGGGTTAACCCCATTGGTAAGGCTCCGAAGGGTGGCTGACGACATAGCAGCCACAATTTGGGTCAAAGTGGAATACTTTGGCCCGAGTGGAAGCGTCAAGGACCGGATTCTTCCCTCTTTGGTGCGATCAGCGGAGGCCCAAGGTCAGTTGAAGCCGGGCATGACCATCATCGAGGGAACCACGGGCAATACCGGAATCGCTACCTCTATGGTTGGAGCGGCTCTCGGGTATCCTGTTGTCATTGTCATGCCCTCCGGAATGAGTGAAGAGCGCCAGAAAACGATCAAGGCTTACGGAGCGGAGCTCATCCTGACACCTGGTGGAGAGAGTGATGTTGATCTGGTTCTGACAAAGGTGCAGGAGCTGAAAGCACAAGATCCCGGAAGGTACTGGCAGGTCGATCAGTTCGAGAACCCTGACAACATAGAAGCGCATTACCGAACCACAGGCCCAGAGCTTTGGGAGCAGTCGAGCGGTAGTGTAGACGCTTTCGTTGCCTCCCAGGGAACGGGTGGAACATTGACCGGGGTGTCCCGCTACCTAAGAGAGAGGAAGCCGGATGTTCTCGCCTATGCAGTCGAGCCTTCAGAGTGCCCAATCCTTGCCGGCGGCGGGTGGGGGCCTCATCTCATCGAGGGAATCGGAGACGGGTTCATTCCCGGCAATCTCCATCTTGACGTTCTCGATGGGGTGATCGAGGTTGCATCAGAAGAGGCGATCGAGATGGCCCAGCGGTTGGCGAGAGAGGAAGGCATCTTTTGTGGCATATCGTCCGGGTGTAATGTCGTTGCAGCCAAGAAGCTCTCAAAAGCTAAACCCGAGCTGAAATCCATCTGCACCATGGTCAATGACAATGGGCTTCGGTACCTTTCGACGGAGCTAACTGGGCAGACGGCAGAGCTTGATGTTCCGGTACGTGAGCATGATATTTCCGAGGCGGACAAGAACACCCTTGCAGCCCATCCGCTGCAAGTGATCCGTTGACCCGGAAATACGGTCGTATGGATAACAGAGCCTCGACAGTCGAGCGTCCGAGTCGAACCTATTGGGATCAGTCTGAAGGAGAGAGCCAATGATCACAACGCTGCGAGGCAAGGACTACATAGCTACCCAGGATTGGACGGCGGACGAAATCGAGAGCCTGCTCGAGGTGGCATCAGATCTGAAACGGCGCTTTGCCCTTGGGGAGCCGACACGTCTCTTGATGGACAAAACCCTTTTTATGATCTTCTTCGATAAGTCAACGCGAACTCGGAATGCCTTTGAAGCCGGAATGACCCAACTTGGTGGCCACGCCCATGATCTGAACCCCGACGTCATGCAGATCTCTCACGGTGAAAGCCCGAGAGATACAGGCATTATTCTGTCTCGATATGGACATGGCATCGCCATCCGGCATGATCTCGAGCCAGGGGCAGGTGATAGCTACATCCGCGAGGTCGCGTTGCACGCCGACGTCCCGGTGATCAATCTACAGTCGGATGTCGACCACCCAACTCAGACTCTTGCCGACTTGATGACGATGCGTGAAAAGTTCCCGAAGGGCTTCGCGGACGGAAGGTCGCCGTCTCGTGGGCTTATGCGCCCTCGTACGCCAAGCCGATGTCGGTGCCACAGGGTCTTATCTGGCTCCTCACTCGCTACGGCATGCATGTTTCGCTTGCACACCCACCGGAATACTCGCTCATGTCGAACATCGTAGAGGACGCCAGGGAGAACGCTCGGCTCTCCGGTGGCACGTTTGAGATTGTCAACAACATGGATGAGGCCTTCCAGGATGCGGATGTGGTGTATCCAAAGAGCTGGGGTGTCGAATCCCTATTTGGAGACCCGGAAAGAGCACTGGCCGTCAACAAGAAGTACACAGACTGGATTTGCAACGAAGAGCGAATGAAACTCGCCAAACCGCACGCGATCTACATGCACTGCCTTCCTGCGGACCGCGGATACGAAGTGACTGACGCCGTTATCGACGGCAAGCAATCAGTCGTTTTTGACGAAGCCGAGAACCGGTTGCACACCGCCAAAGCAATCATGGCCTTGACGATGGGTGGAAGGTGATTCTTTGCGACACAGTGAACTGCGAAACAGGTCTCGCTTCGTGAGGAGCACCGGCTTCGCTGGTCTATGTCCCATTGCCCCTTGACTCGTCATCGCTTCAAGAGGAGCCGGGAACCAGATCCATGATTTCGCTCTCGGAACGCGCCAGATGGATCGAGATCGCCAGAGGTGACTGTCCAGCCGACCTGGTCCTAAAGGATGGTCATGTAGTCTCTGTCTTCACCGATGAGGTCTTCCCGGCTGATATAGCGATTGCCGGGGGACACGTCGTGGGAGTGGGCGACTACCACGGGGTTCAAGAAATTGATGTATCGGATCATTTCCTTGTACCTGGCTTCATCGATGGGCACTGTCACATTGAAAGCTCAAAGCTCGATGTGGCTGAGTTCGCAAAGGTTGTGCTGAAGAATGGCACCACTACGGTTATCGTGGACCCTCACGAGATGGCCAATGTTCTTGGAATACCGGGAGTGGAGTACATCCTCGACTGCAGCGAAGGCATTCCGCTCGATGTGTTTGTCATGATGCCTTCCTGTGTCCCCGCCAGCCGGTTCGAAACGTGTCTCACGCCCTTGGACGCCTCGGACTTCACCGAACCGCTCACGCATCCGAGGGTTATCGGCATCGCCGAGATGATGAACTATCCGGCGGTAATCGCAGCCGACCCCTCCGCACTGGAGAAATTAGCTTTGACCGCCTGGGAGCGAATCGACGGGCACGCTCCTGGCTTGAGCGGTCACAACCTCAACGGGTACGTGGTCGCAGGACCAAACACCGACCATGAGTGCATCACCTATGAGGAAGCTCTCGAGAAACGGCGCCTCGGGATGTGGGTGATGATTCGCGAAGCATCCATGATCCGAAACCTAGAAGACCTGCTACCGCTGGTGAAACGTCATGGCACCGAGAACACGCTATTCGTCACCGACGATCGAGAGGCAGACACCCTCCTGCACGAGGGGCACATCAACTCAATGGTGCGAACGGCAGTTTCGAGCGGACTGCCGGCTCCTGCCGCTGTGAGACTGGCCTCTCTCAATGTCGCCCGCTGTCATCGCCTTGCCAACCTCGGAGCCATCGCTCCGGGATACATGGCCGATATATCGGTCCTACCCGATCTCGAGAGATTCGATCCCGTGATCGTACTGAAGAAGGGATTGGTAGTCATGGAGGATGGCAGAGTAGCCGAGTTCAAGAGACCGACTTCTCGCCATCAGGTTAGAGACTCGGTCCGAATCCCGGACGTTGAGTCTCTCAATTTCGCGGTGAAAGCGTCGGCGAAACACGTCAACATACCTTTGGTGGAGCTGATCCCCGATCAGGTAGCGACGAAGGCTGGATCGGCGGAGGTGACCACGTCGAATGGCTATGTTGTCGCGCAAGCCGATCAGGATATCGCCAAACTGGCTGTCGTAGAGCGGCATCATGCTTCAGGTGCAATCGGGTTGGGGTTCGTTCGGGGGTTCGGGCTAAAACGCGGCGCCTTCGCTTCCACGGTTGCACATGATGCCCATAACGTCGTGGTGGTGGGTATCAACGACGACGACATGCGGGAGGCCGTCCGTCGGTTGGGAACGATGGGAGGTGGGCTCGTTGTGGTGGAGAATGGTCGGATCCTAGGTGAGCTGGCCCTCCCCATCGCCGGCCTAATGAGCGACCGACCAGCGGAGGAGGTTGATATCGCGATCAGGGAGCTGGAAAGCAAGCTTGGCGAGCTTGGTGTCACCATCGGAACTCCCTTTATGTACGTCAGCTTCCTGGCGTTGTCGGTGATACCGGAGTTACGTGTTACCGATCAGGGCATCGTCGACGTTAGCCGATTCGAGATCGTGGCACCGGTCTCACCTCCTTAGTCAGCGATGCAGAAAGAAGCACAAGACCAAGGCATCATTCATAAGCAGTCGCTCCGCAATCGGGTTTATATGGCCTCCAAAGCCACATGACGACGACTCTCGTACGCAATGCCGCGTACATCATCACGATGGATGACGCAGAAACCGAGCTGGCGGGCGGATGCATTGCCATTCGAGATGGCTGGATCGAGTCCGTGGGCCCGAATGAGCCGGATGTTGAATTTGATGAGGTTATAGATGCCTCCGATTTGCTGGTTTTGCCCGGCTTCGTCAACGTGCATCACCACCTTTATCAATCACTGACGCGGGGATTCCCCGAATCGGAGGGTCTGACTCTCTTTCCTTGGCTGACGATGCTCTACCCCATCTGGGCTGGTCTCGATGAGGAATGCATTCGAGCTTCCACCCAAGTAGGGCTGGCGGAGCTACTGCTCAGCGGCTGCACGACTTCGTCTGACCATCTGTACCTCTTCCCGCGTGGCCAATCCAACTTTATTGATGTTGAAGTCACGGCTGCTCGGGATCTTGGCTTTCGATTCCACGCGACTCGTGGAAGCATGGATCTCAGCGTCGAAGACGGAGGCCTTCCGCCGGCTTCAGTCGTGCAACAGCTCGACACGATTCTTGCTGATTCCGAGCGCCTTGTTCAGCTGTATCACGATCCCGAAGCCGGGAGCCATGACGAGGATCGGATTGGCTCCCTGCTCACCCTTCTCAGTCACGAAGGAGCTGATGACCGAGTCCGCAGACTTGGCTCGACGCCTAGGGGTGCGTCTTCACACACACATTGCTGAAACGATCGATGAGGACACCTACTGTCAAGCCACCTTTCACTGCCGCCCCGTCGAATTACTCGAGCAGATGCAGTGGCTGGGCGAAGATGTTTGGCTTGCGCACTGCGTCCATCTGAGTGATGACGACATCTCTGTACTCGCCAGCTCCGGAACAGCCGTGGCGCACTGTCCGACATCAAACATGCTGTTGGGTTCGGGAATGGCTCGAATCGTGGATCTACTCCGCGCAGACGTTGGGGTCGGTCTCGGTGTTGATGGAAGTGCCTCCAACGACAGCGGATACTTCCTGGGAGAGGTCAAGCAAGCACTTCTCATGGCAAGAACTCGCGATGGTGTCGCCTCGCTCTCCGCACGCCAAGCCTTACGCCTGGCAACTCGCGGAGGAGCGGCTGCCCTGGGACGCGACGACATCGGCCAGCTGGCTGTCGGGAAGTGCGCCGACATCTCGATGTTCCGGTTAGATGCGCTGCCGTACGCGGGTGGCCTTCGAGACCCAGCGGGTGCCATCGTCCTGTGTAGTCCAGCTCGTGCCGAGCATGTTCTGGTAGATGGCTCCTTCGTCATCCGAGACGGGAATCTCACTTCAGTAGATGTCCGCCAGCTTGCAAAGCAGCAAAATGATGCCTCCAACCGCCTCCTCAAGCGGGCAGGACTTGCTTAACAAGACTTATGGGCAGGTCTCAACCCTCCAGGCGGTAGACAGAACTGGACGGCCTAATCGTAATCCGGAGGTCACGGGTGCTTTTGACATGGACCCATCCTTCCTCTAGCATGAAGCGTCCGGAACTTTTTGTTCGGACTTAGAATGAAACCTACTTATGGGGACTGAAAGGAGACGCGGGAAATGACCGGAAGTTTCTGGCACCTTGGGAAGCGATCCGCCTGGCTCTTGTCCGCCGCTGTTTTGTTGGCATTCGTCGTGGCGGGATGTGGCACGACGTCTGGGGCTCCAGCCGGCGCTCCACCTGCGCACAAGGCAGCGAAAAAGATGACATCGATCCACGTGGATTTGAACTGGGTCCCAAACGTCGAGTTTAGTGGTGTATGGGTAGCCATGTCTAAGGGATGGTTCAAAGCCGCAGGGCTAAAGATTAATGGTCTTTGCTCGTCGCATGCAAGCCCAAGTGCAGCCTGCGTGCGCTCCTATGACTTCACGAATACTCCTGAGACCGAGAGCGATGCGTGCCTCCGTCAGGGAGGGGCATTGTGCGTAGGATTTGACGATTCTTCGCAGATTCCGCTGTCTCGCCAGGCCGGCGAGCTGAATGTGGGAGTTTGGGCCGGCTCCCAAAAAACTCCATTCGGGTTTATGACCTGCTTCGTACCGAAGAAGCCCAAGGTCAATAAGGGATGCAAGTCGACCACCGGAAAGAACATCACTTCGCCGAAACAGTGGCGCCATCTGAAGATTGGCTATCAGCAGGACGAGCTCTACGTGCCAGAGATCATGCTGGGAAGCGTGGGCCTGAGCTTGAGCGATGTAACACCTGTGAAGGTGACCTTCGACACGTCCGATCTCACGACCGGCGCCACAGACGCCCATCTTGTGTTCGTCAACAATGAGCCCATCACTCTCAAGCTGAAGGGCGTCAAGACAAACGTCATTCCTGCGTACAAGTATGGAATGAAGGACTTCTACGCCGATGTGATGTTTGTACGGAATACCGAGATCTCGAAGTACAAAAAGCAGCTCAAGACGTTTGTGGCTCTTGTTGACAAAGGCTGGAAGTACGCCATGCACCACCCGAAGAGCACGGCGAAGCTGATTGCCGACCACTACTTCCCGGCAAGCCTAGGAGGCGGACCCGGCAGCCTAAAGCAACAGGACATTGAGATCAATCAATTCGCAAAGACGCTGTCACGCGACAGTGCCGGCAAGGTCGACGCCCAGATGACGCTCACCAGATGGAATGGAATCATCCGCGATCTGAAGAAGTTCCCTGGTAGCCTCGGTGGAAAGCCCCTGCTAACCGCCAACATCAAGGCCAAGGATTGCTTTACTGACGAGTTTGCGCCAAAGGGTGCAAAGTAGGCGCAGGCAGATCTTGAACTCAGTAGCTAAGGGAGGGGAGGCACTTGTGCCTCCCCTTTCCTCATTCAACCCGACAACTATCCGGGTCGATGATCTTTCGTACTATTACCCCGGCAAGACGCCGCTGCTGGCGATCAGAAACGCGACACTCGACGTAAGGGAAGGAGAGTTCGTCTCCCTCATTGGGCCGTCCGGCTGCGGCAAATCGACCATGTTGAGACTCATAGCCGACCTGCTTAAACCTTCCACTGGCCGCATCACCATAGGTGGTGAGTCGCCGGAAAGGATGCGTCGCAGCCGACAGGTGGGATTCGTGTTTCAGGACGCTGCTCTCATGCCCTGGCGCTCGGCTCAAAGTAACGTAATGCTACCTCTTCAAGTGATGCACAAAGCAGGTAAAGACGGGAAGGCTAAGGCCAATGAGATGCTGAAGCTCGTTGGGCTGGAGGACTTCGTCGATAAGCGCCCGAACGAGCTCTCGGGAGGGATGCGCCAGCGGGTGTCGATAGCCAGGGCCTTGACATATTCACCCAGCGTACTCCTCATGGACGAGCCTTTCGGAGCGCTGGATCAGATTACGCGCGACGAAATGAACCAGGAGCTTCTACGAATTTGGGATGCCAACCGTGCAACCTTGGTCTTCGTAACCCACTCGATCGCGGAAGCCGTCTATTTAAGCGATCGAGTTCTGGTAATGAGCCCTAGACCAGGAACGGTCACGGCGTCCATAGACATTCGCCTGCCTCGTCCCCGAACCCCCGAGCTAAAGCGTGACCCATCATTTTTTGAATTGGAGACGCGACTTTTGCAGGCCCTGGAAGGAGCAGATGTTTGATTGGAGGAACACGAGGTCCAGCTGATGTTCTCGCTGATGCCCAGGGGCCGCTAACTCCAGACGAGATCGTTCTTGCACGAAACAGGACTTTATATGGGGTTGGTCGAGCCTCTAGCGTCCTGCCAACGGCTGGAAGGGTAATTCTGCCCCTGCTTGCCCTTGCTGCCTTCCTCTACCTATGGAACTATCTGCCCGTTTGGATGGGATTCCACTCCTATGAGGTCCCTACGTTCTCTGAGGATGTCAGAGCCTTGTTTTCTAATTGGAGCGTCATTGGCCCTAATCTCGAGATAACCATCGTCGACGCGCTGGCTGGGTTTATCGTGGGAAACCTGCTGGCTGTTCTCGGCGCTATTCTCTTTACACAATCGAAGTTGATCGAATGGGCCTTCTTCCCTCTAGCAATCCTTATCCAGACCATCCCGATCATCATCGTCGCGCCGCTGTTTCTCATCGTTTTTACGGTTCTAAATCTCGGTCCGAATGACCCGCTTCCGCTTGTCGGAATGGGAACCAAGCCGGTGCTCTGCGTCACCATCCTGATCACATTTTTTCCAACCCTTGTCAATATGACGGTTGGCCTGCGGGCAATCGATCAAAATCTCTACGACTTCATGCGCCTGATCAACGCCTCTAGGTGGACGATACTTCGTAGGCTCCGACTGCCTTCTTCGCTCCCCTATCTGTTCTCATCGTTCAAGATCACTTCAACTCTCTGCTTCGTCGGGGCCATCGTGGGAGAGTGGATGCTGGCAAATAATTCCGGCATTGGTGGGCTGATCAACCTGTATACGCTGACGATCGACAAACAGGCGCTGTGGGCAGCCACGATGGCGGTATCGATCTCCAGCATGACATTCTTCGCTATCGTTGTTGTAGCTGAACGCGTCCTTGTTCCCTGGCGCCAGGACCAATAGTGAAAGCGTAAGCAGCAGATAGGTCAGCTGAGTCCGCTATTCGCTGCTCGCTCAATCGAGACAGACGCGTAGGTCGGCACCTGCTCCGACCAGTCAGGCGAGGTTTCCACAAAGGCTACCCAATCCACCTCAAGCTTGAGGAGCCGAGCTAAAGGCCAGAGCACAAACACGGCCATCGCGTACAGCTCGAGGCCGAATGGGATGTAACCTGCATAACCAGGCACCGGCATCTCAAAGAGGTGCCACTGTGATACGTAGGGCACACTGTACGCCCACTTGACGGGTGCCCAATAGTTCCACGACTCCCAGAAGAACCCGCAGACCAACGCTCCGGCACCGAAGCAAAGAGCTGGTCCAAGTATGCCTTGCCTGACTTGAGCAAGCAATGAGGGGCGGCCCAACCAGTGATTGACTGGGTCAAGTAGGAGGAAGAGCGAGACCCAGATCAAACCGAAGGCGAAACTCGGGAACAGGATGGGAAGAATGAGGCTGGCGATACCGAGTACAAACGAGCTCATAGTTAGGACCAAGGTGAGGGAATCATTGGTGTTACGAGGGCTCCCCTTCCAGGACAAACGAGGGCTTCCCTTCAGCAAAGGCCGAACGCACATCGCCGTTTCCCAAACCGCTAGTAGAACGGTACTGAACGAAATGGAGGCGAGTGCAACGTATCCGAAGCCCGAAAATCCCTGGGTGCCCAGGTAGTGCCAGCTATTGACTGCTACATCAAAGGCCTCGAAAATCCACCAGAAAATCGCGGAAATCGGGATCATAAGCCAGAAGATCCGAGGAGACCGGGCGAAAATGGAATCCCCTGTGAGGCGCTCAAGCGCTCCATCCAGCGTCAAGATGTACCCGTACCAAACGACAGGGAAATAGTAGTCCGACTCGGGACCCTTTCCGACCGCGAGGAGTATCTCGGCAGCCAGGATTAGGCCAAGCCCTGCCAGCTCCCGACCGCGAATTCGATGCTTTTGAGTTCGCGCCATATGTGGATTATAGGAATCCACCGCGATAATCTCAGGACAGGCACGGGATCTGTTCCGGCAACCAGGTTAGGTTAGTCTGTTCTGGCAAGCATATCAGCAAAGTGAAGGAGATCCGGGTGAAGATCATGGTTACGGGCGGCGCCGGCTATATCGGCAGCTTTGTTTGCCGTCAGCTCAAAGCAGAGGGCCACGACCTCATCATCGTCGACAACATGTCGTATGGCCATCGAGGGGCGGTTGAGGTGCCCATCGAGGAGATCGATCTCTCAGACGCGGTCGCTCTAGACTCCGTGGTTCGCGGGTTCAGACCGGAGGCTGTGATGCATCTAGCAGCCTCGATTGAAGTGAATGAGTCTGTAAGAGATCCGGCGAAATACTTCCGCAACAACACGGCCAACACATCTATCCTGCTTGAAGTCATGGCGAGGCACGGAGTTCCCTACCTTGTCTTCTCTTCCACTGCGGCGGTGTACGGTTCGCCAGAGCATCTGCCCATCACGGAAGAGTCACCAACTCGGCCTGACAGCCCGTATGGCGCATCCAAGCTTTTAACGGAGATGTCCCTGCCGTGGTATGAGGAGGCCCACGGGCTTCGTTGTATTCGACTGCGCTACTTCAACGCAGCGGGCGCTGCTGAGGACGGCTCGATTGGCGAAGACCACGAGCCGGCAGTCCACTTGATCACAAACGCCATCAAGGCAGCGCTGGGACAACGTGCCTTCACGCTCTTCGGAACCGACTACGATACCCCGGACGGCACCTGTATCCGCGACTACATCCACGTGATTGATATCGCACGAGCTCACGTTGTCGCTCTGGGACATCTTCTATCCGGGGGCTCGAGCGGGGTCTATAACGTCGGCACCGGTAAGGGACACACCAACCTGGAGGCGATCGAGAAGGTCAAACAGGTTAGCGGTGTCGACTTTGAGGTCGTGAAAGGGAGCAGACGGCCCGGCGACCCGCCGAAGCTCGTCGCGAGCGCCGCAAGACTGCAAAAAGAGCTTGGCTGGAAGCCGCTCTACAGCGACCTAGACTTCATCGTCCAATCTTCGTGGAGATGGCAGTCTACCCACCCGGAGGGATATTCCGGGAGGTAAGGCGCCGAAAGCTAAGTATTTAGATACGACAAAGGCCCCCGCTCACAAGGAGCGGGGGCCTTTGGTCTCGGTCGGTCAGACCTGATGTGCTCGATTACGAATGGTTACGGCTGCGCCGGCCAGGACTAGCATGAGGCCGACTGCGAACGGGAGGACGGGAGCAGACGGGCTGCTCGGCTGTCCAGCTCCACCACCAGTGGTTGGCAGAATCGTTGCAGCGCAGTTACCGAAGACCAACGTGTAGACTCCACCGCTGCCGCTAACCGAGCTGACAGCATAACTCTGCCCGTTGGCAGGGTTGTACCACCACAGCTGTCCGTTGCTGGACGTGAGGCCGAGGCCATTGCCCGAAACGCGGAACGAAACTGCGGACTGGTTGGCACAGGTAGGAGTGTAATAGAGAGGCAACTGAGTCAGGTAGACACCTGTGTTCGGTGTTGCCGTGCCAGCAAGGACAGCCGTCGAGCCGTTAACACTAACGACGACATTGCCATTACCTGCTACACAGACACCACCAGGTGAGTACGAGAGACTACAGCTGTCTCCACTCTGTGCAAAAACTGAACTCGCGCCAAGAGCACCCATCGGAACGATGAGCGCCATGCCGAGAACTAGGGCCGCCACTATCTTCTTCATACAAAAACCCCCAAACTTCTATTGGTCGACCGACTTAAAAACACACCTAAGGTTTTTCCCCAGGTGGCACCAGCTTACCACGACGTGGACTATCTGTCAATCCCCCGCCAAGGCGCGGGGCGTGCCGATCTCAGTCTCCTCCACTCGGTAACGCTTCAGGTATTGAAAAGCTCGACTCACGATACTTCTCGTATCCTTGATCGAGCAAGATCTGCCAAAGAGGGAAACGGTACCCTCTCCTCATCAAGCATACCAACATAAGCATCATGTTCTTTACTAGACCACACCTCGATGTGGTCCCAAAAGCCCACGACCTTCACCTCTTCGGATTTATCAATTTTCGCGTACTGCAAAAGTGGTGCCGGGAGAGTGACCCTATGCATGCTATCCACATCAAGCCGCTGGGCGTCCGCGGCGTGATGGTGCATGAACAATCGCATTTCATCAGGATCCTGCAACGTGCGATTCGCCGACTCCACAATCGCCAACCAGTTCTCCAGCTCATAGAGGTTTAGGAAAGGCGAAGGCTCCCCGTTCACGAGCTTGCCCTCGGTCGCACCCCGGATCACCAAGATGTGCCTCAGGTCTGGGCCTTCGGGGTCGAGCACCACATCCCCCGGAATCGTCAAGCGGCCTTTGTAGTCAAGCTTGCGGGCCACTTCTCCTGAGAATCGATGGGCCATTCATGCTCCTGAAGTCGGACTGTGGATAAGCAGAGTATAGCAATCGTGACGTCAAATGCGTGCAAAGGTCGGGCCACGTCATGTCATGACCTTCCTCACACTAACCTCCTAGCATGATATTGATCGCGCAAGCAGAGGAAATATTGGCGAGTGGCGAGTCGAGAGACCAAGAACGTCGCCGCTCAGCGGATCAGCTTGAAGGACCCTTCGGCCAGCTCCTTCGCGCCACTTGTGTACCTAAGCATGTACTTTCCGGGTACAGAGGCGTGAAGAGCTACGAAGTAGCTCACAGGTACTGCACTGGCTATAAAGGTCCAGCTCGGATTCACGTTCTTTATGGGTATTCTCGAGCCGAGCTGCGAATCATGGTTCGAGTCAGCTCGGAGAATGGAAAGATACAGCGTGCGCGTCTTGGCGGGCTGGCTGAGATGAGCCACCCACGCAACGTTTTGTCCGAGGTGGAAGGTCGACCTGGGATTGACAATGTCGATGCGAGCGCTCGAGGTCTTTTGAAAACTGGTCCCAAACTCAATCGCTCCCCCGTTACCGCCCCCGAAGCTGACGTTGAGGTTACATCCACTCAGAAGAGCGATCAGTGCGCCTGCTAACGCGATGGCACGAAGGTTACCTGCACTTTGAATTTCTATTCCCCACCCGGCATTTGTCGTTCTATCTTACGTCCCGGAGGAACGAGGGAACGAATTATGCCGACTCCATTGCATCGACTCATGGTTCTCGGGTGGCATGAACAGAGATTTCAGCGTAAACATTTCAGCCTTGACTCGAATGCTGGAGAAAAACCTTGCGGGCGAGGTCCGGTTCGATGACGGCAGTCGTGCCCTGTACTCCACAGATTCCTCCAACTATCGTCAGATTCCTCTGGGGCTGGTACTACCTCGAACCGTCGATGACGTAGTTGCGACGGTCGACGCCTGTCGCCAGTTTGGGGCACCACTTCTAAATCGCGGCGGCGGCACCAGCTTGGCCGGTCAAACCTGTAACGAGGCTGTGGTAATCGACTTCTCCAAGTACATGAATCGAGTGTTGTCGCTTGACCCGGACGAAAAGTATGCGGTGGTGGAACCCGGCGTCGTGTTGGACGACCTGCGCGACCAAGCGGAATTGCACAACCTGACATACGGGCCGGATCCCGCTACCCATAATCGTTGCACGCTCGGTGGCATGATCGGCAACAATTCCTGCGGAGTTCACTCTGTGATGGCGGGAAAGACCGATGTCAATATTGAATCTTTGGATGTGCTCACGTACGACGGCCTTCAGACCACCGTGGGGCCAACTTCAAGGGAAGAGCTTGATCGAATATGCGGGGTCGGCGATCGACGTAGTCAGCTATATGGAGCTCTACGCAGGATCCGGGACCAGTATTCGAGGGCAATAGCAGAAGGTTTTCCCGACATACCGCGTTGCGTCTCTGGCTACAACCTGAAGTACCTCCTTGATGAGAATCAGTTCAATGTTGCAAGAGCTCTCGTGGGTTCGGAAGGCACTTGCGCCACGGTGTTGAGGGCCAAAGTAAGGCTTGTGCACAGCCCTCAAGCGCGCTCGCTCTTGATACTGGGATTCCCTGATGTCTATCTAGCCGCGGATGCGGTACCCGAAATTGCTCAATTCGGACCCATTGGACTCGAAGGCATGGACGATCGGCTGATCCGAGACATGCGCCTCCGTAAAATGCACCTCTCTGATATGGAAGCGCTGCCGAAGGGAGGCGGCTGGCTGCTTGTGGAGTTTGGAGCCGATTCGCAAGAGGAAGCGCAAGGACTGGCTAGGAATCTTCAGGCCCACCTTAAAAAGCTTCCCGGCTCGCCGTCCTCTCTACTGTGTTCCGGCCCAGAGCAGGCCGCTCGGATGTGGGAGGTCAGAGAGTCCGCACTTGGAGCGATCGCGTTCGTCCCGGGAAAACAAGAGTTCTGGCCCGGCTGGGAGGATTCCGCGGTTCCGCCGGAAGCGATGGGCGGTTACCTACGTGAGCTGAGGCGCCTCCTCGACTCCTTCGGCTACGATGGGGCCTTTTACGGTCACTTCGGGCAGGGCTGTCTGCACGGCCGATTCGACTTCGACCTTCGTACGGCAGAAGGGATCTCACGTTTTCACGAGTTCATTGAGGCAGCGGCAGATCTGGTGTTGAGCTTCGGTGGCTCGATGTCTGGGGAACACGGCGATGGACAGGCGCGTGGGGCCTTGTTATCCAAGATGTTTGGACCCGAGCTAATGACAGCCTTTCGGGAGTTCAAGGAGGCGTGGGACCCGGCCGGGAAGATGAACCCGGGAAAGCTGATCGAGGCGAATCCTATCGACACCGATCTAAGACTCGGGAAAGCTTACGATCCCATTCCAGTACAGACGCACTTCGCCTTTAGAGAAGACGGCGGAAGCTTCGCCAACGCCACCCTTCGTTGTATCGGGGTCGGCAAATGCCGGCGCCATGATGGTGGCCTCATGTGTCCGAGCTATATGGCGACGCGAGAAGAGGAGCACTCCACACGCGGACGTGCCAGGCTCCTTTTTGAAATGTTGGAAGGCAAACCGCTGAACCAAGCGTGGCGCGAGAAGGCCGTTCATGATGCTCTCGACCTATGTCTTGCCTGTAAGGGATGCAAATCCGAGTGCCCAGTCAACGTGGATATGGCGAGCTACAAAGCCGAATTCCTATCCCACTACTATTCGGGGCGAATCCGCCCGCCGCAAGCGTACTCGATGGGCCTAATCTACTGGTGGGCCGGCATCGCGGCAAGAGCACCAGGGATCGCGAACGCTCTGGCAAATGGCCCTCTGACCTCTGGAGCCTTACACCTCGCCGGCGGAATCTCATCCAAAAGGGATGTGCCTCGACTCGCACCCTCCACCTTCAAGGCGCAGCACCGTGCCGCCCAATCGTCGGCAAGCCAGCAGAACGGTGGACGGAAAGAAGCAGAGCCACGCAAGAAGAGGGGACATATCCTCCTTTGGCCCGACACCTTTAACAATCACTTCTTGCCTCAAACACTTTCCGCTGCGACGGAAGTGCTCGAGTCCGTTGGTTTTGCCGTTCACATTCCTCATCGGAATCTGTGCTGTGGAAGGCCGTTATATGACTTCGGCATGTTGGCCTTGGCCAAGCGGCTCCTCGCACAGATTCTCGGCGATCTTCGGCGCGAAATTCGCGTAGGCATTCCCCTCGTAGTTCTGGAGCCCAGCTGTGCTTCTGTATTTAAAGACGAGCTCCTTCAGCTGTTTCCCGACGACGGCGACGCGCGACGCCTGGCCGCTCAGACATTCCTTCTGGACGAGTTCCTGGAGCGCTACGCCTCCGACCAGCCCTGGCAGAGACTCAACCGCACAGCTCACGTCCAAACCCACTGTCATCAGAGGGCACTCAGCGGCACCGACGACGAAACGAGCGCACTCAATAAAGCGGGTGTCGAGGTAACAAGGCTAAGCTCTGGGTGCTGTGGCATGGCTGGAGCCTTTGGCTTCTCCCGGGACCACTACGACGTTTCCATGGCAGTGGCGGAGCGGGGCTTGGGGCCGAACCTTCGGCGCGTTGATGACAATGCCTTGATCGTGGCAGACGGCTTCAGCTGCAGAGAGCAGATACGACACCTAACGGGCCGCGAACCTCTGCATATCGCGGAGGTTCTAAAGATGGCGGTTCAATCGCCATCGACCTGAGGTTAGTGCCGGCTCGCGGTCTCTGTCTCTTCGACGCGATATCGTGTTCGGCCGATGGTGAGAAGGATAACCGAATCCTCTTCTGCCGCAATTTCGTGGGGAAGCTCAGGTTCTATCGTCAAAAGCTGCTCAGCTGTAAGGTCGTAGGTGGAACCTCCCGCCTTCACCTGGCATCTCCCCCGCACTACCAAGATCGAGCTTGGCCCGGAGGCAGAGTGCTCCATCATCCGCCCGCCGGATTGGAGGGTTAGAAGTACCACGCGGAGGTCGGGCTCCTTCAGTAGGGTCTTGCCATTCGGCTCACCTCTCGCGTACTGAGCTCCTTGCGCAAGGAGGTCGGCCTCCTGGGACAAATCGTATCTGAGGACCGGACCTGCGGCCAGCGACCCACCGTAGGCTGTGGAGTCCGTCGTGCCGCCGTAGTTACGAGATTCAGGCTCCCGGGCCATTGCCGTGTCTCCTTGCTTTCAATAGATGCATTGCGCTACCGGCTCTCATGCGGCTGCCCTGGCTAATTGGCTAAGTTCGGGCAGCACATCTCGACCGTAATCGCGGAGAAATTGGATCTGATCCGGACCTGCCGAATGGATATAGATCATATCGAAACCGGCATCCAGATATTTCCTGACGAATTCGAGCTGTTCCTCTTTGTTTCCTGAGATGCAGCACATCTTCTTAACCGTATCCGGTCCCACCACCTCTCCATTCTGTGCTGACATCTGCGGCGTGTAGATCTTTTGGTCGAAGAGCGCAGGGACGAAAGTGCCGGCCCAGTACTTCAGCATTTCTTGGATCGCTGGCTCCGTATCTTCGGTGTAGGCGACATTCACTTCCACCGCTTTGGGCATCTGGCTCGGGTCCTTTCCGGCCTGCCGAGCAGCCTCCTCGAAGGCCCCAAGAAGCTCCTCATAAACTTGGGGCTCCTTGCCGCCGACCGTTATGAGGCCGTCGCCATGCTGACCGGCGAATCGTGCGCTGTCGGGCACGAGGCTGGAGACAAGAATCGGAATTGGGCGATCGGACCTGGTGTAAAGACGGGCCTTCTTGGTCTGGTAGTACTCGCCATCAAATGAGACTTCTTCACCCGACCACAATTGGCGAATCAAGCTGATCGCCTCTGCCAGCCTCTGCTGACGCTCATGGTATTCCGGCCATGTACCAACCGCCGCATACTCGTTGAGAGCCTCACCGGTACCCACTCCGAGGTACGTCCGCCCAGGCGCCATGAACTCAAGCGTGGCAGCCGCTTGGGCAATGACCGAAGGATGGTATCGCAAGATCGGACAGGTCACTCCCGTGCCCAGTTGGATGTGTGTGGTGCTAACTGCCGCTGCGCCGAGCCATGTCCAGGAAAAACAAGCATGGCCGGCTTCGGACCAGGGATGGAAGTGGTCGCTGACATCAATGGAATCAAACCCAACCTCTTCAGCGACGATGGCCTGCTTTAGCAAGTCATCGGGTTGGTACTGTTCTGGGCCTGCTTTCCATCCGATTTTCGCCACGTTGCCCTCCGGTCGAGTCGGCTAGCGGTGGGTCGCAAGAAATATACCCTCCGACAGGTTGAAGCGGCGGAATGGACCTGCACCGTTTCATTTCGTTGAAGTTCATCCATTAGAATTCAGGGACCTTCGAATCCGCAGCGGACACCGTGTTCCGAAGCACCACCGTGTAGGTCACTCACTGTTTCAGGAGACGGGCTCCAATGAGCTTGTCTAGGTGGTGCCCGCATCCACAATCCAACTGGGGACTCCGCCGGCACCGTGGGCGACAAAGCACTCGGATAGGACATTGACTAGAGTCGGGCAACAACCTGCCCTCCCGGCAAGCATCCTCGATGTCGTACTGCAGACAGTCCCCGAAGCCATCACGGTTCAGGATCAGACTGACCGCATTATCTACGCGAATGATGCGGCAGCCCGACTGGTTGGCTTCGCATCTACCCGGGAGATGCTGGATGGTGCTGCTAGAGGCGACTTTGCCCGACTAGAAGTTCGGGACGAAGAGGGCAATGTGGCGTTGCCCCAGGATCTTCCCGGGCGCCGTGTCCTCAGAGGCGAACCGGCAACCAGCGCAATATTCAGCTTCCATAATCCGGGCGACCCAGTGGAACGATGGACTTTGGTCCACGCTACGCCAATAGCCGATGAAACTGGTCGAAGTGGTCCTCGCCGTCAACATCTTTCGCGACATTACGGAGGAGAGACGCATCGCGGAGGAGAGGAGTTTCCTGTCAGACGCCGGCCCTCTCCTCGCCAGCTCCCTTGACTACGATGCAACGCTAGCCAGCCTCGCTGAGCTGGCCGTACCGAGGATTGCTGATTGGTGTTCGATCCAGATGGTGGAACCATCTGGATCTGTACGAACTCTTGCCGTTGCCCATGTCGATCCGGAAAAGGTCCAGCTGGCCCTGAACATGGGAGAGTACGTTCCGTTCGATCCCGATGCCCCAATGGGTGCCCCGTATGTGCTCCGTACAGGACAGCCGGAGCTGACTCCTACGATAACAGACGAAATGCTCGTCGAAGGTTCTCCGAATCCCCTCGTTCTCGAGACGCTGAGGGCCCTGGGTCTCACATCGTCAATGGTCGTTCCACTCACCGCCCGTGGACGGATCCTAGGAGCGATCACGCTAGTTTCGGCCGAGTCGGGAAGGACCTTCGGTGACCGCGACCTCAATCTTGCGCTCGACCTGGCCTCAAGAGCCGCGCTTGCTGTCGATAATGCTCACCTCTATCAAGAGGCCGAACGGTCATCCAAGGAGCTGCGTCAAGTCCTGCAGCAGATGTCGGATGCCGTGATGATCGCGAATGCTGATGGAGTCGTGACATTTGCTAATGATGCGGCACACGCGATGATGGGCGGCATCACGATCGGAGCCAACGCGCGCGAGGCTAGGCCTAACGTCGAGGTGCGGGCACTCGATGGCAGCCCGGTGGAACCGCAATCATTCCCTTTATCCAGAGCTGGGAAAGGAGAATACATCAGTAACTTTCGCTGGATCATCAGGTCGGCCAACAGACCGGATATCGTGGCGCAGACAAACGCTGTTCCGCTACATGACGACGAGGGAAATGTCGTCGGCGCCGTAACCGTATCCCGAGATATCACGGCTCAGCACGACTTTGAACGCTATAAGGACGAATTCTTCCTCTCCGTATCTCACGACCTCAAGAATCCACTCACGCTGGTTAAGGGCGTCGCCCAGATGTTGTTACGCCGAGTAGCGCTGGGAGAGAGTGAAAACGATCTTCGCATAACGGATGGACTAGAACGTATCGATGCAACCGTGAAGCGCATGTCGGACATGATCAACAATCTTTTGGATGTCAGCCGAATGGAAATCGGGCGTCCTATCAGCCTCGAACCTACCCCCGTTGACCTTGTAGAGCTGGTGAGAAGCGTGGCGGCAGATCAGGAGGTATTTGCGACCCAGCACACCCTCCTCTTCTCGACGGAAGTGGAACACTGCGTGGGCCAATGGGATGCCGGAAGACTCGAGCGCGTGGTCGCGAACCTACTGTCGAATGCCGTTAAGTTCAGCCCTGATGGTGGCGACATCAATATCCGTGTGAGTCAGGAAGAGGACGCGGATGGGACCTGGGCGATCCTGTCGATTTCGGACTCGGGGCTGGGTATACCTCAGGCTGATCAGGAGTACATCTTCCAACACTTCGGTCGCGCCAATAACGTCGCTGGGCGCATCGCCGGGACAGGCCTGGGGTTGCCAGGAGTGAAGCAGATCGTAGAACAACATGGTGGCGGGATCACCGTTGTGAGCCGAGAGAATGACGGGTCCACATTTACCATCCGCTTACCTCTTGGTGTGAAGAAGGTGGAAGCAGGGGGGGATCATGTCTGAAACCGAAATTGGCACGCCACAAGCCAGCCGAGAGATTCTGGTTGTGGACGACGACGCAGGTGTGCGATTCGTGGTTCAATGGGCTCTGGAGGAACAGGGCTTCAAAGTAAAGACGGCAGCAGACGGACGGGAAGCTATACAGAAGTTGGACGAGGGCCGTCCAGATCTTCTCGTCCTCGATCTAACGATGCCGGTTTTAGGAGGCTCACGAGTCGCTGACCATCTTCGGCAGCAATTCGACGAAGTGCCAATTCTCCTGGTAACCGCGGATGGTCATGCCCCGACAAAAGCAGCCTCTGTTGGCGCGTACGACTATCTCACTAAGCCATTTGAGGTCGAAGACCTCGTCGGCGCGGTTCAACGAGGCTTCGCCATCTAATCCTGGCGTACCTGACTCAAACCTCGGTCTGCATCAATTCCACCTGATTCTTAGGCGAGATCATCTTCCGATGTAGGTCCGGGTCAGTCTCGGCTTCTGGGACCGAATCACAATAAATCCATGGTGACGGGCCACGACTTCGGCACCACCAAAGCAGCTTGCCATCACGTCCCGGACCGAGAGCAGCCGGTTGACTACGATCCACATAGATCCGCCCGGCCGCAGGGCTGAGTGCGATTCTGACGTAAGCCGCTCCAGTAAGAGCTTGCCCTCGTGTGTCGGCGGGTTCGACAGGATGAGGTCGAATTTGAGGCCCTTTGGTAGGTCCCGCAAACCGTCGCTCAGAACAACGTGACCGTTCTCAATTCGATTTACCTCCAGGTTCCGCTGGCTAAGTCGAACCGCGCGGATATCAGGATCGACCATCCATACCTCCCCGCGCGTCAGCAACGGAGCAACCAGCAGACCAAGCAAGCCGGCTCCCGCCCCCAAATCCAAGATGCGAGCGTGCGGCTTGACGACTGGGAAGTACGCGTGTCAAGAAGCAGAAGCGATCCCTCATCGGGCTCACCGTACGAGAAGACGCCAGGCTGAGTCGCAATCACGAAGTCTCGCCCTCCAAAAGAGAGGCGGAACTCGCGTTCTTGAAGACCGGGCATCGAGCCTCTACGGCGCTCCTGGCGATGCTTCACTACGGGGTCAGAAATATCTCGATCCCGCTCGCCGTTGTCCCTACCCCCGTGACTCTGTAGGTATTACCTGAGGTAATGGCTGCTATCCGAGCGTTGATGGTGGCCAGAAGAGGCGCTGTTACAACATCGGGCACCGGCAGCGGTCCAAGATGAGCACTCTTGATAGACAGGGCAACCGCGCCGTTCGCCACTTCAGGCTTCAACGAAACACCTACGGGTGCGGAGACGCCTGAAACAGTCGCCTGGCCCTCGACGTAGGCAATGTCACCGGATGAAGAGCTGACAACGATGTTGTGAACGGCTCCTCCACTTTGGCTGGCGATGGCGGATGAAGCCTGGGCCGTCAAGTAGGAGTCGGAAAGAATCAGGGTGATCCCGCCGCTTCCCTCAGATCTGCCGGCAAACGGCGGCTCGCCCTGAAACCAGAGCGCTACGCCGAATCCTATCAGGGCACCGAGAATCAACGCAAAGATGCTACGCATGGCACATTCTCACAGGCGAACGACTCGGCGGGATGGAGGATGTTGGATGGAGGGCACACTGCAAAGCTGCGCTCTCGCGTAGGTCTGCTGAGAAAGTGAAGCTATCGAGACTCCCACCACTAGGCTGCTTCCGGCTGCGCTTTGGCAAGCACGGGCGAAGGTTTCGGCCTAATGAAGATGGCGCACATTCCGCAGCTCAGAACACACAGAGCTGCGCATGTTCCCATTGCCCACCGGAACCCATCGACATAGGAATCAGCGATGGCTCTCACGAACGGCAGCCCGCTCCTTGGGACTCAGTGCTGCCGGCAGCGGATCGTCAGCAAGACGGTCGGCGTGCTGCGAAAGGGACGCCCTTGCTGAGGGCCCAAGCCCAAGATGCCGGGAGCGGGACGCTAGCGACGACTGGAAGGCACTCACCACCACCACTCCAAGAACCGCAACGGCGAGTAGCGAAGCGACTCGAGATACAGCGTTGTTGATGCCGGAAGCAGCGCCGACCAGTTTCCCAGGCACACTTCCCATAACGGTCGCAGTTAAGGGCGTGATGAAGATGGACATGCCAAGACCCAAGACGACGATAGCTGGAAGGAGCTGAGTCCAGTACGACACGTCGCGGCCCTGTATGGCCAACAGACCGAAGGCCAAAGCAATCACGGCCGAACCCGTCATCATCAGAAGCCTCGCCCCAAATCGCCCAATTAACCCACCAACCCTTGCCGACAGTACCAGGAGAAGGATCGTTGTAGGAAGGAACGCGGCGCCGGCTTCGAGTGGAGTGTAGTGCTGAACTTGTTGCAGCTTGAGCACGACAAAGAGAAAGCCACCGCTGAATGCGAAGTACACGCCGAGCGTCGCCAGATTGGATCCGGTGAAGTCGGACGACCGGAAGAGTGAAAGCGGAACAATCGGATGGGGACTAACTCGTTCGATAAAAGGGAAGGCGATCAGGCAAATCGAGCCTATGACGAGGGAGGCCAGAACCCAAGGGCTCAACCATCCGATACCTGGGCCTTCGATCAGTCCGAATGTCACCCCACCAAGTCCCACAACTGTTGCCAGTGAGCCCATCCAATCCAGTTGTCGGGAAGCGTCAGCATCTCTGTTCTCCGGTACGTGCCGGATCGTGGCAAGCAGAGTTAGAGCCGCAAGCGGCACATTGATGAAGAAAATCAATCGCCAGCTGACTGCCGAGACCAAGTAACCGCCAAGAAGAGGGCCCAGAGCCGTCGTTACGCCTGATAAGCCGGCCCAGAGCCCGATGGCGCGGCCGCTGTCCTCTGGGGCTATGACGGCCTTGATCATAGCCAGACTGCCTGGAACGAGAAGCGCGCCTCCAATCCCTTGGATCGCCCGTGCGGCGATCAAAGTACTGGCGTTTGGCGCTAGTCCGCAGCCAATGGACGACAGAGTAAAGAGCACAAGACCAAACAGGAAGGCCTTCTTTCGACCGAAAACGTCTCCCAACGATCCACCAACCAGCAAAAGAGCCGCCAGAAATAAGGCATAGGCATCGATGATCCATTGCAGACCGGAAAGGGGCACCGCGAGCTCTGTCTGTATCCGCGGCAGAGCAACGTTCACAACCGTGCCGTCGAGAAACACCATTCCCGAACCGAGGGCCGTTGCGGCGATAATCCACCGACCGCTGGCTGAGTCGAGAGGGATGCCCGTTGAGGAGCTGTCGCTGTTCATGCCTTCATCCTATGCCCAAGGCCGAACGGGCCCGGCATCTCATTGGCGTCGGTTAGGCGGCCGAAAGACGCTCCGGTACACGATTCTTCAACACTCGACCATCCTGCATCACGACTGCCACACGATCCGGATCCTGCAGAATCTTTATGTCATCCAACGGATTCCCAAGAACGAGTATTAGGTCCGCCATCTTTCCAACCTCGAGTGTGCCAAGCTCACCGTCAAGGCCGAGTAGCTGCGCCGCGCTCCTGGTGGTGGCCACGACGGCGTCCATGGGAGACATCCCTCCTTGCACCATGAGCGCCAGCTCCTCGCCGTTCTCCCCATGAGGACCGACCCCCGAATCGGTTCCCATCGCTACCCTCACCCCCGCGGCGACTGCACGGGCAAACGATGCGCGATGGTCGTCCACGACGTTTCGTGCCTTCTCCAAGTAGACCGCGGGAGCCTTACCTGGATTGGCTTCCAGCTGGCGCACGACCTGAAGCGGAGCCGCAAGGGTGGGAACCAAAAAGACATTGCGTCGAATCATCATGTCTATGGCATCATCGTCGAGCCAGATACCGTGTTCGATGGAAGCACATCCGGCAAGAATAGCGTTCTTGATGCCTTGAGTTCCCTGAGCATGAGCCATTACCCTCACTCCGCCGTGGGCCTTACCTTCCTCCACGGCGGCCCCGATCTCTTCCACCGTGAATTGGGAGGCGGAAGGAGCATCCGCAGTTGAGAGAACTCCGCCCGTTGAACAGACCTTAATCCAGTCGGCCCCAGCCCGCAGGATCTCCCTCACCCTTTGGCGCATCGGCTCGACCCCATCTACCACAGAGCGCAGGAATGTCCGGCATCTTGAACCGCAAGCAACATGTACTTGGTGACATCGGATCCGCGTGACCGCCGGTCTGAGACAGGATCGTGATCGCGACTTTCATTCTTGGCCCGGGAAAGAGACGCTCCTCGACAGCCATTCGAAGGCCTGCTGGTGCGCCTCCCGCATCACGAACGGTGGTAATGCCGGCGTCAAGGGTGGCAGCGAGATTGCGTATTGCTCGATAGAGCGCCAAAGATGGAGGAGTCATCAGATCGGCCATCATATCGATGCCGTTGAAGGTGGCATGCACGTGCGTATCGATGAGACCGGGCAAGACGGTAAGATCATCTGCCTCAATAATCACGCCGCTGGAGGTTTCTGCTTCGGAGCCGATGGATACGATTCGGCCGTTTTCCACCACCAATGTCGTGTTATGCCTCGGCTCGTTTCCAGTCCCATCAACAAGCGTGGCGCGGCGTATGATTGTCTTCACAAGGCTCTCCCTGGTCGCGATGTTGTTAGTGTATGGCGACTTCTGTCTACTTCCACGTTAGAAATATCAGAGCGTGCTACGTGGAATAGCAGGGATGTGGCAGGTTCTTCTGGTCACAGACTCTGATGGATGAAATGGGCGTATGACCAATCCTGAGAGTGGAGAGCAACGGGAACGGGAGCCAGAGCACCCATCATCAACCTCGCCTGGCTCGCAACCCATCACCGCTGTGCTCTTTATCGCCGCGACAGTCTTTATCCTGATCGGAGTCTTCATCCTGACAGGCAGATGGGACATACCGAAATTCGATTCAGTGATCTTCTTCGCGGCGAGCGTTCCGCTTGGCTGGCCCTACTTCGTGGGTCTGCTCCACAAGCCTGGCGACTAGAGCGTTCTAGCCACCACTTAGAGGCGAACGGGGTGAGATTTGGTCTCAGCCTTTTCGATTTGCAGGGGTGCGCCGTGTTCCACGCACAAACGGAGAACTGCTCCTCCGTCGAGAACCTTGACCTCCGTCTGATCCTGCAAATCAGTCACCGGATGCCCCGTCAGGCATTTCACTTTCAGGCCATGGTCGACGGAATCGATGGTTATACTCCTGCGGCCAGCGGCTCCTCGAGCGGCTCCACATCCTGACCGCCGGCACGTGCGCGCTCGATCAGCTCGCGAGCCAGGATAATGAGCTCATCCTCTTGTATCTCAGTGGGATCAAGAGCTGTAAGACCCAGATCCCGCAGAGAAGCGGCACCGTGGACGACAACTCTCTCACCTGACGGGAGCTGGACGATCGCATCGGGAAAGCCGCCCGTCACAAAATCGACGATCTGGGGCTCCGCCGCGAGAGCCTCGGAGAGCCGTAGAGCAGCCCTTTCTGAGGCCCACACCTTCTTGCCGTCAACGAACGCAGTGTCGCTCGCGTAGTACTCGACCGGGCGCCCATTTACGACAAGCCATTGGTCATCATCCGATACCGCAATGCTCATCACTTCCGGCATTCACAAGACTCCTTTAAGTCAGAAGGGCCTAAACAAACATCGGTAGTGCCCACTCGGGCAATTCCAATGCCAGACAACACACGTCTATTTCATCTCTTTATTTTCGCCTGTCTGGGCATGTATTGACCAGTCCAAAACGGGGTCAAAGAGGGTCAATTCTCAAGACGTCGCTAGCAATAACGTGCAGTGTGCAGAAAGCTCGTGTTGATTCCCGATACTTGCCAATAGGAATAGGCGGTAGATCCGGAAACGGGAAGGGTAGATCTAAACGGATGCAGCTTCGCTTGGCTCCTGCATCCGATCTCTTCGCCGGCGGTCGTACTTCTTGAGTAGCTCCCGCCAATGAGCGTACTTAACCGGGTCGGCTTTGATCGCCCTGTAACGCCGCTTGTGTTTTTCAAGCCTGTGAGTGGGGCAGTAGAGGCTGTGCGGTGATGCAACCGGGTCGCCGCACTCCTTGCACCGTCTGGGCTTCCTTTCGGTACGAGGTTTGAGCTGTCTGCCGGTAGTGATCCCGGCGCGATTCACGATCTGCCGAACGCGTTCGCGCGTGATCCCGAACTCTCGGCCCGTCCGTTCCAAATTACGGAGCTGCCGGTAACGCTCGATGACCTCCTCGGGATCAGCTTTGCGCATGGCGACATTGCGCGTAGGGATGTTCATGGGTGGGTTCCGTCTCCCGCGGGACTCGTGAGGCCTCAGCCAGCGTTCCGCAACATTGTATGCCCAGCTACCCACTTTGTCAAAGGATGTACGAATGCCCGAGCCTTGCGTACTGCAACCCTAAACCGAAACTTTGTATCGGTTGTCTTTGCCAGACGCCGGCGCCCTCGAAGCTGCCCCAGCTCACTCCTCGTGCCGGGATACGCTTGGATGTGCAAACCGCAATCAATCCCGAGAACCGACAAGCAATCGGTGCCATTTCAGCGGGAAAGGCGGACCTCCATGCCCACAGCTGCCAGGATGCGTGGGGAGATGGGAATGCATCTGTTGCCCAACTGTTCGACTTCGTAGAGACACACACCGATCTCTGTCTATTCGGAATTAGCGATCACGACAGCACAGCGGGTGCTAGGGCGGGTCAAGAGCTGCATTCACGAGGCAGCTTCCGATTTGACTTTCTTCCAGGCACGGAGGTAACGACAACCTCCGGGCACGTGCTCTGTTACTTTCCGGACGAAGTCTTCGACGTCCCATCACTGCGGTCACTGGCATGGACATCTCAGTTCGTTCATGAACACGGAGGATTCTGCGTCTTAGCTCATCCTGTCTATCCACCGTGGCTGAATCGAGACCTCAGAGGGCGGCAGGCTAGTCTCGAACACGTTGAGGCTGTGGAAGTCGCCAACAGCGGCCTCAGTCCTCGTGCCCAGAGCCGCCTGGCGGAGCTGCAGGCAGTGCTTGAGGGCCGGGTCGCGCTCGTCGGCAACAGTGATGCTCACCACCTCGGAGCCATCGGCTCTTCTTATACGACGTTTCCCGGCAGAAATCGCCACGACTACATTCAGGCACTTCGCGATGGCTCGACAACACCCTTCGCCGGAACTTCAACAACAATGAAAGCCGGGGAGCGTTCATTCACGCGACGCCGCTCCATGACACGACCGGGTTGGGTACGCAACGTCTATCGTGAGGCATCTCAGCGCTTGTGGCAGGGAGAAGCAAAGTGAATCAAATCGGCCGGGCGTAAGTCGTCCCGGCTCGCTACAGGGCGAAGCCAAGCCTACTTGGATGGGGGATACGATGCACGTCTCTGACAGAACTCAGAACTTCACGGAGTCGGTCATTCGCGAGATGACTCGACTGATCAATAAATATCATCCTGATGACGGAATAAATCTGGCCCAAGGCTTCCCCGACTTTCCGGCTCCAGCCGAGGTGAAACGGGCCGCCTGTGAAGCGATCGAGGCCGACATAAATCAGTACGCCATCACCTGGGGAGCCAGAGACTTCCGCGAAGCCATCGCAGATAAGACGTTGGCCTTTCTTGGTTTCCGTCCCGACCCAGAAAGAGAAATAACTGTTTGCTGCGGGGCCACTGAGGCGATGATCTCGACGCTGCTCGGCATCGTGAACCCCGGTGATGAGGTGGTGATTTTCGAACCGTTCTACGAAAACTACGGCCCTGACGCCATACTCTCGGGAGCTAAGCCCGTTTATGTCCCGCTCAAGCCACCGAACTGGTCTTTCGACTTAGACCAGCTCTCGGCCGCCTTTTCGTCCAGAACGCGGGCAATTATCCTCAACTCGCCCAACAATCCCACGGGGAAGGTCTTTTCACGAGAAGAGCTCAATCTCATCGCCGATCTGTGTCAAATGCGAGACGTCATCGCCATCACGGACGAGATCTATGAACATATCATCTACGACGGGTTGGAGCATGTCTCCATGGCCACGGTCGAAGGCATGAGGGATCGGACTGTGGTCATCAATGGGATGTCCAAGACCTACTCAGTTACGGGATGGAGGATTGGCTACACCATCGCTCCGCCGGATATCACGGCAGCAATTCGAAAGGTCCATGACTTCCTAACCGTCGGCGCTCCGGCCCCACTCCAGGAGGGAGGCGTTGTTGCCTTGAGACTACCTGGCTCCTACTACTCGCAGATCGCGAAGGACTACCAGGAACGGCGCGACTTCATGGTCCAGGAGCTGCGGAATGCCGGATTTGGGGTGTTTGAGCCGAGAGGAGCATACTACGCGATGACGGACATTTCCGCTTTCGGCTTCCCGGATGACGTGGCATTCGCCGATTGGCTTGTGAGGGAGGTGGGTATCGCCGTCGTTCCTGGCTCGAGCTTCTATAGCAATCCAGAGGCAGGTTCTCAGCAGGTTCGTTTTGCCTTCCCGAAGCGGATGCAGACCTTGGAGGCTGCTGCGTCTAGGCTCTCTTCCATGCGGCAGAAAGTTCAAGCCTCAAGCCGTGCGTGATTCCCCGCGCCACCTTCCGAGAGTGGATAGCGCTAGTCGTTTTGGATCACGATCAGCCTGAAAAAGAGTCTAAAGATTCGGTCGAAAGACTGCCCGAACCTTGTTCCCATTCGGCAATTGAACCAAGGCGGCGATCTGCCAGGTCCCTGCCATCGCAACCAACACCTTGCCTCGGTAGGTCGAGTTGTTGGCTCTATGGAGCATTACATACTGGCTGCCCATGTTCATATTGAGCATCGCGGCGACGAGATCTATTCCCGTTGGCCGCAGGGGAGTACCATTCCTCGTTATGTGAACAAGCGCCCGGTTGGCCCCAGGTGTGCCGGGACTCAATTGAAGTGACACTCGATACGGTCCCACTCTCTTGGTCAGCGAGACAGGAGGAGGTGGTGAGGCGGCTGAGGGACGCTCCCCGGTCGCAGGTAAACCCGGGTAGATGCTGAAAATTCCAACGGCAATAACGGCCAGCACACCGGCCCCGAGCACACCCTTCACCAGCGTTTCAAACCTGGAGCCGGCCGAGCGCTCTGTGACGTGGACCGAGCCAGCGCCGGTTGCGCTGCCGCACTTCCTACCCGCCCAGGTGAGGGTCCCAACCGTATCGCCTTTCAAACCATGCATTGGCGGCTAATGCCCAGGACCCACGCGGCCAGCAGGCAAACGCAAGCACAACCAGGAGCAGCCCGGAGTTGAAGTCAGTAGACATCCCGGTGAAGATCATCCCAAAGGCCTGAGTGAACCACACCATCAGACTGGCGATGATGGTTACCGTGAGTACTATCCGAGCATGCTTTGTTGCCGTCAACAGAGCAGGCCCCAAGCGCAAAGCAGATCGCCGCTACAAAAGCGATTCAGAACCACCTCTCCCTGAGACGTAGCAGATGCCAGAGCGCGAAGGCCCGGATCAAATAAGAACACGTCCCATCCGCCGCCGCCGACCATGCTGATTAGGGCTCCGCTTATCTGCCCCCGCTGCCACCAAAACGGCTGGAGCTGGAGAAAAGCGAACAGGATCCAGAGGCATCCTAAAACCGACCGCAGGGTATCTCTAGGTAGCAAGGTGGAGTATCGATCTGCCGTCAATCGTTCGCCTGGGTCTTTTGCAGGAAGCACGGCCAACCCAATAAGTGCATACAGGAGCACGGCTCCCGGCGCACCGGTCAAGACCCCTGATTGGCCTGTCAGCATCATGCTCATACCTTCTCCGCCGTACCAGATAAGGATGGCCCAGGCGGCCGAGAAGATGACCGCTCCGCGAACCCAGAAGCCTGTGACGAGTAGCAATCCTATGCCGACCTGAACAGTGGCAATCAATACATTCACGAAGGCCAGATTCTGAGTGGTCACACTCGTAATCCAGGCCAGATTTCGACCGATCAGCCAAGGCTGACCTTGCGTCATTGGCACCATTACGCCGTTGATCATGTTCATGCTGAACATCTGGGGCTGAAGCTGCAACAATCCGTCGATGATCCACATGACCCCAAGGATCTGCCTCAGACGTCGTTCCGATAGCAGCATGCTACTCACACTAGCTCCAACTTCTTAAGCAGGCGAATCCTAGACTCGGCAACACTAGCGCCTCCACTTGTCGCCGGCGATCTATGCGGATTGCCCTTTCGCTCACTGGCAGGATACGATTCTTGCTCGGGTCCATCTGTCCAAATCGTCCAGCTCGGCTATCGAAACTGAGCCGGCATGTTCTCGCCTACCAGCTGACGCTGTGTATGGCTGGCCGGATGGATCATGATGTCTAGATTTCCCGGATTATCGGCTATGTCGAGCAGAACCGCGTTCCTCTCTTTAACCAGACGCAGCGATAGCCGCGTGCCTAGAATCCTCATATCGCGAACCACCATCTCCGTAATATGACTCGGCATCACGGGCGTAATATCTACATGGCTCGAGAAGGGACGAGGGGCGACACCCAGCCACGTCTGCATAAGCAAGAAACTGGCCCCAGCCGACCAAGCCTGAGGCCGCGAAGCGTCTGGCTGGCGGGCCAGGACGCCGGCGGTCTCTCTCGTGACGCCACAGTACACTTCCGGCCATCGATAGTACTCAAAGTAGCGCGAGGCATCAATCATCGCCTCGTGCACCTGCTGCGTTTCTCGAACGAACCCATACTTCTTGAGTCCAGTGGCGATGAGCGAGTTCTCGAAGGGCCAGATGGAGCCGTTGTGATAGCTGAAGGCATTGAACGCCTTCTCGTCTGTCGCCATGGTACGAATACCCCAGCTCGACAGCACCTCAGGAGAGGCCAACTTCTCAGCTACGGCCTGAGCATACTCGTCCTCAATCAGACGGGCCCAAAGGCAATGGCCAGGATTCGACGTTATTGAATCCACATGGCGGTGGTGCCCATCCAATGCCATGGCAAAGTAGCCTTTGTCCTCCATCCAAAAGTCTTTGTTGAACTTCGCCTTCAAGTCCGCAGCCCTCTTCAGCAGTGCGGCTCCCTCGTGGCTCAGGCCCTCTGACTCCGGCATCGCCTTGAACAGCTGACCCCAAAGGTCGAGGGCCCGATACAGATATCCCTGTACTTCGGAAAGTGCCACGGGATGGTCGGTGCAAATCTTTCCGTCGGAGTACACGACGGCGGTCGAGCTGTCCTTCCAACCTTGATTAAAGAGGCCCACCGTCAGAGCGGCAGATGAAGCCTTGGGTGGGGTGTGCGCCTGATATTGGATATAACCTGAACCGTCGATAGAACCGTACTCGTCAATCCATTTCCATGCGGCATCCAGGTGCGGTTTCATATCCCGGAACCAGGTGATGTCTCCAGTCCACCGAAGGTATTCTGCGGCCAGGACGAGGAATAACGGCGTAGCGTCTACTGATCCATAGAACAGCCCGAAGGGAACTTCCCGAAGCCGGGCAAGCTCCCCCGTATGCATCTCATGCATGATTTTTCCCGGCTGTTCGTCGTTCCAGGGATTCACTTCCTTACCTTGACGGTCAGCGAGGAATCGAAGGGCGTCTCGAGAAAGTGCAGGATTCCAGGACAGCGTCTGGATGCCCGTGATCAACGAATCCCGCCCGAATGGGACGGCAAATCGAGGCAGTCCCGCTGCCGGAGCCCAGGCGTCCGAAAACTCCGTCAGCAGCATCTCGATGTCCTCGACGCTACGCCGGAGGATGTTGTTGAAGGTTGCATCACTTGTCAAGACGGTGCTCCGGTCATCAAACCAGTCGGGGGTCTGCTTACCCGTGACCTCGGGCTGCGCCGCAACCTCTGCCTTATTGGCTCCCTCAGAGCGGAGAGTTAGCTCCAGGGAGACGGTGCACCGGCTATTGACGTCAAGAGAGATCGGGAAGTACGCTTTTCCATCCTCGAACCGGTCCATATCCGGCTTAACGTCGATGTGGGTCGAGTCACGCACCCCATCGAGGCCGATGTACGCCAGCTCCACTGAAGATTTCTCTACCTTTGGCTCCATCAGCTGCCCTCGCTTCAGGCGTTTCACACCCCTGGCCTCAAACGAGTCGAAGAAGTCGGATTCCATCTCGATCGATAACTCGAACGCCACGGGCTTCATGCACCAATTCACCACAGACATTTCGATAACAACGTCGGCTAACCCCGAAGATCGTTCTCTTAAGCTATTCCGCTGGAGGATACCGACGGTTCTCGCGGGTACCGAATCACTTCCCCGATTGGTTAACAAGAAGGATGCTTGAAACAGCTTCTCCTCACTCGAGCCCAGTAGCACTGGCTCGGTGCCATCGATCCAGATTTGGAACCGGCTGAGGAAGCGAGTATCGGCGAGGAACAGGCCCTGACTCGAAGCTGAGTCAGGGTCCATGGAGCCATCCTCCATGGCGGCCAGAACAATCGGCCCTTCCTTAATGACACGGCGATGCTGCATCGTTCTACTCCAGCCGTCAGATGTCTAAACTATCGGCTAATGAAGCCGCGAGCCGATGAAGCTAGGTTAGGCGAGTCTCAGGCGGCCAAGGTTCGAAGGGCGGCCCTGGCTAGATACCAATAGTGCGGCGTTACTCCGCAACCGCGACCACTCCATCCTCGCACTCGGCCTCGATCCTCCCATCCGCGAACTGTTCGTGGTAGAGAGTGGCATATGCTCCTCTCATGCTGAGTAGCTCGAGATGGGTTCCGCGCTCGACAATCCTGCCCCCCTGCACCATGAGGATTTGGTCCGCCCGAAGAATGGTCGATAGCCTATGCGCAATGGCCAGGGTTGTGCGCCCAGCGAGCAGCGGTTCCAATGCTGCCTGGATCAATCGCTCCGAGTGCGTATCCAGTGCGCTTGTGGCTTCGTCGAGTATCAGTATTCGCGGGTTCTTGAGCACGACTCTCGCTATGGCGAGGCGCTGCTTCTCTCCTCCCGACAGCCGGTAGCCCCGCTCGCCCACGACGGTATCCAATCCATCCGCTAGCTCGGAAACGCGATCGTATAGATTGGCTGCCTGAATAGCCATCTCCAGCTCTGAACCGGTGGCGTCCGGCTTGGCGAATAGAAGGTTCTCTCGAATGGTCGAGTGGAAAAGAAATGTTTCCTGAGTGACTGTGGAGATGATGTCGGCCAGGGAGCCAAGCTCGATGTCTCGCACATCCCTGCCATCGATCTTGACCGCTCCATGCGTGACGTCGTAGAGACGCGCGGTTAAGTAGGTAATGGTTGTCTTTCCCGCACCGCTTGGGCCGACGAGCGCCACCAGCTGTCCTGGTTGCGCTTCGAAGCTGACATCCTCCAAGGCAAGTTTGGGGCTCGACGGCTCATAGGCAAAGTCGACGTGATCGAAGGTAATGCGTCCCTCTGTTCGCTTGGGGTCAAGCGCCACTGCTTCCGGTTTGCTCTTGATATCAATCGGCAGGTCGAGATACTCGAAAATCCTATCGAAGAGAGCAAGCGAGCCCTGGATCTGGACCTGCACCTGTAGCAGCTGACCAATCGGGAAGAATAGCCGGCTTTGAAGGGTCGTGAATGCCACGATCGTACCAATGGTCACAGCAGAGCCGGTGCCTGGTGGAGTGGTCAGCATCATTCGACCGGCAACATAGTAAACGAGTGCCGGAGAGATCGAGAAGAAGGTGGAGATCATCATGAAGAACCAGCGACCGATCATCTGCTGCCTAAGCTCCAAATCGGCCAGCCGTTGGTTCTCGGTTCGGAATCTGCCCGTGGCCCTTTCCTGACGACCAAACACCTTCGTAAGCAGAACACCGGACACCGATAAGCTCTCTTCAACGAGAGCACTCATATCCGCCATGCTTCTCTGGGTGTTCTTGCTGATCTCCCGACGAAGCTTGCCAACTCGGTAAGTGATGTAGAGGAAGATGGGCAGAAGGCCAAGTGACAGCAAGCTGAGCTGCCAGGAAAGGAAGAACATGGCGACAACCGTCGTGAGGGTCGTCGTAATGTTGGACACCACGCTGGTTGCCGTGTTGGTGATGACGTCCTGCACGCCGTTAACGTCGTTGGAGAGTCGGGACTGAATCTCTCCAGTCCTTGTGTTGCTGAAGAACCTGAGACTCTGGGCCTGGAGGTGCTCGTAGAGGTTGTTGCGAAGATCTCGCATCACGCGAAGGCCGACGAGATTGTTCAGATAGGTCTGGCCAACCCCAATCAAACCGGTGAAGACGGGAATGCCAATCATCAGCGCCACGTAAAGAGTCAGTTTGCTGAGGCTGCGATGCAGAAGGGCATCGTCAATGATCAGCTTTAGGAGCAGCGGATTGGCAAGGCCAAAAATGGCGATGATCAAAATCGCTACGAGAACCAGGATCACCTGCGGTCGATACGGTCTGAAGTAGCCCGCCACTCGACGCGCGGTGCCCGGCCTAACCGGACCAATGTCCTCTCGGCTCACACCGACCCGGCCCATGTGCATTCGGCCCATTTGCTCTCCTGGCGCGCGTACATCTCAACGCGCGCTATTCCATCCTAGAGAACTGAGCCCGTGGGGACTGGAAAAAGAGCAGGAGGTTGTCTCTCGACAAGCTCCTTTGTGGGCCTGCAACCCATCACTCACGCAAATGACCATCTCCGCTGTTTCACCTCCGTTGCCAACCCGTCAAGTCTGGATGGAAATCCAGGAGGATCGGACTACAATGGCGCCGGACCTCATAACTGACTTCCGTATCTTTCGGCACGTGGAGAAGTATGGCGACGGCGAGGGTGGGAACGGCATGCGCCGGTCCAGGGGAACGAGCATACGGCGTTATCAAGGCAGGCAAACTCGCTGCCGGCTCATCAATCGATGTCCCCGTCGCCGTCATCCAGGGAAATCTGCCGGGTCCCTGGCTCTACGTCGGGGCAGCGGTTCACGGAGACGAGGTCAATCCCATCGAAGTGCTTCGTCGCGTGATTCCAGCTATCGATCCCTACCGGCTGCGGGGAACGATTGCCGCTGTAACCGTCGTAAATCCGCTGGCCCTTCAAGACCGCAATCGATGGGCGCCTCAAGACAAGGAGGACATGAATAGGGTATGGCCAGGCAAACAGCAGGGGAAGGTCTCGGAAAGGATCGCTTACGCGGTCTTCAATGAGGCCGTGACCCACGCTGACGCAGCAGTTGATCTGCACACGGGAGCCACGAACATGGCGGTTCACGTTGTGTATGCCGAGGGTGACTTGGCAAGTCGGAACCTTGCATTGGCGTTTGGCTCGGATCTCTTGTTGGAGGAGCGCAGGGATGAGAAATGGGAGAGGGCGAGGTTCCAGGGGAAGCTGCGAAGTATCATGACCGACCGTGGCACCCCAGCCATTACTCCAGAGCTGGGTGGAAGTAAGACATTCCAGGAGGGCCCGATTCGATCGGGAGTCGCCGGGCTCTATGGTGTCTTGGATTACCTGGGAATGTTCAGCTCTGGTCAGCCCAGCCCGAAAAGACGTACGACACTCAGCGGAAGCCACCTCGACAGCATCACTGCCTCAGGAGCCGGAATGTTTGTGTCCGACACACAACCGGGTTCGGTGGTGCAAGCCGGCCAGCGGATCGGATATCTCTATCGACCTGCAGATTTTTCTATTGCGGAAGAGTTTTTCGCCCCCTACGGCGGCTTGATCCTCTCGCTGACCGATAATCCTGTCGTCGACACTGGAGGGTATGTCGCTAGTCTGTGCGAGATCAAGTCAGTCGAGTAGATGGGGTTTATAGAAAGATGAGCATGGAGTTAAAATGCGAGCGTCCACTCCCGGCGACGGACTGGGAAGGATGGGAGGAAGCTCTGGACGAAGTAAAAAGCTGGGAGATGACGAATTGCGCGCACACCCCCTCGCCGGTCGCTTTGCCGGTCTATTTGGACTGATCCTCGTTGCGGCCCTGGCGCTGCCAGGACTCGCACCAAGAGCTGTTTCTGGTCTTTCCCTTGGCGTCAGCGCCGTCTCCCCAAACGCCGGCCAACAACCCGCGGTGGCTCAGAGAGGACAAGCTCTGGGTCAGCTTTCCGAGATCCTCGGCTCCGATAGCTCCATGGGAACGAATCCCGGATCGCTGGTGCCACTGAGCCGATTTCAGGCATCGGGTACATCTCGGGAGAATGCATCGACCACACCGAATGTATGCGCTCACGCACCCAACTATGGCTGGCTGCACACATCCGGGGTATGGATTGTTGATGACAAGGGCTGCAAGGTCCGGCTTGCGTCCGTTACGTGGTATGGAATGCAGACCGACTACTTCGTTCCGGCAGGTCTGGATATCCTTCCGTACTTTGAGATCATGCAGCGGATCAAGGCTCTCGGGTTCAACTCCATCCGAGTGCCGCTGTCAGACGAATTGGTCAAAGACAACGCGAGAATCACGATCACCCAGCATATCGGCGAACAGGGGAAGACCAACTGGAACACGTTTCACGGTCAGCACCCCTTGACCATCCTGGACACGATTGTGCAAACAGCACACCAGCTCGGGCTGCTGATCATCCTGGACAATCACAGCTCGTCAGCCACCATTCCTGGCACTTATGGGAAGAAGGCGTCGGTCGGCCCAAAGGGGATTCGAACGGATGAGGCGACCTGGCACACGAAGCAGTACCCCTCTTCGCAATGGATCAAGGATTGGCTGCTGCTCACCCACCGATATCTCAAAGATCCCACGGTCATCGGCTTCGACATACGAAATGAGCCGCACACAGACGGGCCTGGTCCATGGTCACTCAAGACGTACCTGACTCAGGGAGCAACCTGGGGCAAGTATCCCAGTAAGAAATGGAAGAAAAGTAGTAACTGGCCGGCCGCCGCCGAGAAGTGTGGCAACGCCATCCAGAAGGTCAACCCACACCTCCTTCTCTTTGTGGAAGGAGTGCAGCTTTACCCCGACAAGACCCAGCCTCGAGGCGTAGAGAGCTACTGGTGGGGAGCCATTTTGCGAGGGGTTGCAACAGACCCGATCAAGTTCCATGTCCCCCATCAGCTTGTCTATTCGCCTCATGAGTGGGGGCCATGGAAGTGCTGCCTAACGGCATTCAACATGACGATCAAAGGCAACCCGCTCAAGGCCAAGGACCCCTACGCTGCCATGTCGAAGATTTGGAATGCGAACTGGGGATTCATCCTCCAATCGAATAAGGCGACAATACAGGCTCCGATTTGGATCGGGGAGTTCAACACCTGCAGCGGCAAGCCTAAATGCGTGAGCAACACCAAGAAGGGCAGTCAGGGTGAGTGGTGGCAGCTCTTTATCAAATACCTCCAGCTGCACCCGGAGATTGGCTGGGCATTTTGGGCCGTCAACGGCACCAACTCTTATAATCAGCCAGCAAACAATGGAATCTTAGACAGAAGTTGGACGAATCCTAGCCTGCCTGGGATGATGAAGTCGCTTCAGACGATTGAAACTCAGCCGCGCTGAAGCCGCCCCTCTTCTGCTCAAAACTCTAGGTGATGGAGTAACCTGATGGGCCGTTCGTACCGTTCCGTCCCCGGCTATATCTCGCTTCGAGATGCGATGAACGATCTGTTCGAAGGAAGCATGGTCTCGCAGCGGCCGGGAAACGTTGCCGGACCTCAGTCTTGGACGCCAGCCGTGGACGCCCATGAGACTGAGAATTACTACGTCGTAAACATGGCCCTACCTGGGGTGGAACCTGACAAGATCAACATCTCCGGTCAGGGAAGCACAGTTGTGGTTGCCGGAGAAATTGAGCGTCTTTGGCAGCGTGATCAGGGACGAGTCCACCTTCAGGAAATTGAGACGGGTCGCTTTTCTCGAACATTCGATCTCGGAGGCGAGGTAGACCTCGAAAAAGCTGATGCGTCTTTTTACAACGGCATCCTGACGCTAACACTTCCAAAGGCCGCGCTGATGCGTACTCGCCAGATCAAGGTGAAAACAGCGCAGCCAAGCCAAGGTACCTCAGCCTCCGGCTCTCAGTCCTCAGCCGGCAAGACATCGAAGTCGAGCTCCTGAGCTGATTTTCGAGTCCCCTTCCGGCGCAATCTAAGCAACCACCCCTCTAAGCACTCGATATGAAAGAAGTGATGATGTCTCGGCGTCCCCTACTTGCAACCCTTGCCCTCCTAATCGTCTGCGGTCTGGCCCCACTCCTTCCTATTTCGTCAGTAACGGCAACTACACCACATCAGTCATCCTTTAGCTGGCTGCATACGAATGGTGTGTGGGTCGAGAATTCAGCCGGACATCATGTACGCCTTGTCGGCGTGACATGGTACGGCATGGAGACCTATCAATACGTCCCAGCCGGCCTCGACATTCGCCCTCTTGACTCCATCCTGAAGGAGATCAAGAACATGGGCTTCAACTCGATTAGACTGCCGCTCTCCGATCAGCTGGTGCGGTACAACCCGGTCGTTCATCTCGGATTGGCAGCCAACAAGTCCCTAATTGGACTGCATGCCCTGCAGGTGCTGGACAAGATCATCAACGATGCAGGACAGATGGGCATACGAATCATCCTTGACGACGAAAATTCCGCGGCGAGACCGCAACACCATCTCGAGCTTCTCAAGGATCCACTCTGGTACAACGCGCAATATTCCGAAAAGGTTTGGATCGCCGATTGGGTGAAGCTGGCAGGTCGTTATAAGAACAACCCCGCAGTCCTTGGAGTTGATTTACGGAACGAGCCTCACACCAACGGTCCTGGTCCCTGGACACTCAAGACCTATCTAAAACAGGGAGCCACCTGGGGCCCCTATAAGGGGCAGGACAACAAGAAGACCGACTGGAGACTGGCTGCCGAGCGGGGTGGGGACGCAATTCTTAAGGTCAATCCACACCTCTTGATCTTTGTCGAGGGCGTCCAGCTATATCCCGACAAGAAAATGAAGAGTGGCGTGGAGAGCTACTGGTGGGGAGGTATCCTGCGCGGAGTTGGCTCTTACCCTGTCTATCTCAACGTTCCTCACCAGCTGGTCTACTCACCGCATGAATACGGTCCACGAAAGCTCCATGCCACATCGACTTTCAACTCGAAAACCACGCGAACTTCGCTGATCAACACCTTTAACTTCAACTGGGGATTCATCCTAAAGAAGCAGGAGGCGCCGGTGTGGATCGGGGAGTTCGGAACCTGTAATACAGGCACGCCCTGTCTACGATCGTCCAAGCACGGTACTCAGGGTCAGTGGTGGGAGGCGATCATCTCGTTTCTGAAGTCTCACCCGTATATCAATTGGTCTTTCTTCCCGATCAACGGTACGAACTCGGCCGACTCGCACTCGGTTAACAGCATCCTTGATAAGTCCTGGACGCATCCTCAAAGCGCCCAGCTGGTCAAGGACCTAAAGACGATCGAGAAGCCATAAGCTAGCAAAAGGGAGCTCAAACGGGGCGGCAGCCGGCACCGTCCGCAAGTCAGACGAGCTTAGATTAGACGCGATCGCTGGAGCCAGTTTCGAACCAAGGCCGGTCCCTGCGGGGTCATGACCGACTCTGGGTGGAACTGCACGCCTTCCACGTCGAACTCCCTATGCCGAAGGCCCATAACCGTACCGTTTGCCGTGCGCGCCGTGACGTCAAGACAGTCAGGAAGGGTCGTGGGATCGAGAGCCAGGGAATGGTACCGAATTGCCTCGAGCGGGTTAGATATTCCCTCGAAGACGCCCTGCCCCGCGTGGTAGACATCTGAGCTCTTTCCGTGCATCAGCTCGGGTGCTTGAACGATACGTCCCCCGTAGACCTCTGCAATGCACTCGTGGCCAAGGCATACGCCAAAGACGGGAGCCTTCCCCGCAAACTCCCGGACAATATCACTTGAGATGCCGGCGTCTGATGGAGTGCCGGGACCCGGAGAAATTACGAGAGCAGCGGGGTCCATTTCAACCACGGCTTCGACGGTCGTAGCATCGTTACGCACGACCTGGACGTCGCCACCCAGCTGGGTAATCAGCTGGTAGAGGTTGAACGTGAAGCTATCGTAGTTATCGATCAGAAGGATCATTACAGAGTCAGCATGTAGAGATTGCAGTGCCGGTATTGGGCATCGAATGCAGGAGAATCACCTTCGTCAAGAGCCTACAAACTCGCTATCCACGACCAAACCGCTGCGAGGCCTTGGCCGCTAGCAACATCGCCCTAGCCTTGTTCATCGACTCCTCATACTCTCGCTCAGGCGTCGAGTCGGCAACAATGCCAGCACCTGACTGAACATGCACCAACCCATCCTTGATCACTGCGGTGCGGATAGTGATGGCGAACTCGAGATCGCCACTGGGGGTCAGGAACCCGACCGCCCCTCCATAAGGGCCTCGTCGATCCTTTTCAAGCTCGGCAATGATCTCCATAGCGCGAATCTTCGGGGCTCCGGAAAGAGTTCCTGCGGGGAACGTGGACCACAGGGCATCGTCAGGCGTTATATCCGTGCCAAGCGTCCCCGACACGTCTGAAACGATATGCATGACGTGCGAGAACCGCTCTACTTCCATAAGTTTCCCCACCTGAACGGATCCTGGAGAGCTGACCCTTCCGATGTCGTTGCGCGCCAGATCCACAAGCATGATGTGCTCAGCACGCTCCTTCTCATCCGCCAGTAGCTCTGCCGCCAGTGCCTCGTCCTCCTCCTCGTTTCGCCCCCGATGGCGGGTCCCGGCGATAGGTCGAGTCGTCACGGTAGAGCCCTCAACCTCCAAAAGAAGCTCGGGCGATGCTCCAACGACCTGATGGTCACCGAAATCGAGGAAGTACATGTAGGGCGACGGACTGACTGTCCTAAGGGCACGATAGAGAGTGAAAGGCTCTCCCACCAGAGGAATCGTCAGCCGTTGTGACAGCACCACCTGATAGATGTCGCCGGCGCGGATGTACTCCTGCGCCTTGAGCACCATATCGGCGAACTCTTTCGGAGAGACGTTTGACCGTGGTTGGGCAATTCCTGTAACGGCAGAGGCGGGCGATCCTGAATACGAGCCCTCTGGGATGGGACCACGCAGCCGAGCGACCACCTGCTCGATCTCGTCAATGGCCGCTTGATAGGCTGCTTCTCGTGGCTCCTCCATGGGCATATGCGCAATGATGCTTATGGTGTGTCTCAGGTGATCGAATACCAGCAGTGTTTGTACGCCCATGAACACGCCATCCGGAAGATTGAGGACATCACGACCTGCCGGCGGGATGTTCTCTGAATAGTGCATGGCCTCGTACCCGAGGTAGCCGATGGCTCCCCCATCGAAGCGAGTATCGGAAGAAGGAAGAAGCGATCGCATTCCATCGAGTTTCTGACGCAGGGGGAAGAAGGCAGGAGGGCTCAGTCTCCCGGGAGCCACATTGGGAGGACCGGCAGCATCCCCTTGCGGTAGCTCCCAACGCCAGCTACCGTTTCCGATGAAGGAGAAGCGCCCAACTCGTTCCCCTCCTTCAACACTTTCGAGCAGGAAAGATTGAGAGCCAGCCCGGATCTTGAGAAAGGCGGAGACGGGAGTGTCGAGATCAGCCAGAATGTCTCGCCGAACACCCACCATTCCCTTGGTGGGCGGAAGCTCGCGAACCTCCTCCCAGGGTGGGTAGTAGGCTGACCCTGCGGCCTTGGACGACAGAGCCATTACTGAGCCACCAGATCGGGTCGAAGTGACTGGGCGTCGTCCATATAGGCGTGTCTTACGGGGCCGGATGTCTCCACGTGGAGTAGCACCCTGACTGTTCGTGGCAAGGCGCCCGGAACATCGACTTCCACGGTATCAAGCATTGGGACGGAGCTCCAGCCGATCGCTCGAGCCGCTCTGGCTGGAAAGGTGGCATTGAGATCCGGCGTCATGCTGAAGAAAGCACTGACAACATCTTTTGGACCAATTCCGTTCACCCGTTCCAGCTCCTTAAGCAGACGGCAAGTGGCATCCTCGATTGCATCTCTCGTGTTTTCACCGGCTGTAATTGCCCCTCTAATTGCCTTCATCTCATTGATCTTCTATCAGCGCTTGAAGCCCCAACGTATAGCTTCTCCACCCAAACCCAAGGATCTGGCCCGCGCACTCAGCTGCGAGTAATGACCGGTGTCGGAACGGCTCGCGAGCATGGACATTGGACAGGTGGACCTCGACGACCGGATAGGAGACCGCGGCTATGGCGTCTCGGATCGCAACGCTGGTGTGCCCGTAGGCGCCGGGATTAATAATCGCCCCTGTTGCCCAGTCGATGCCATCGTGGAGGGCATCGACAAGGGCGCCCTCATGATTGGATTGAAGACATCGGAGCTCGGCTCCGAGAGCTGTCGCCTGCTGAGCTAGCCGCTCCTCGATCTCGGCCAAGGTGAGGCTGCCGTAGACTTCAGGCTCACGTCGGCCTAACAGATTGAGGTTTGGGCCGTGCAATACCAGAATCCGATGCGATGTCATCTTAAGCCTCAAGTTCCGATCTGACATTCAGCAGGCAGGTCGCAGCAGAGGCCAAGCGTTGCTCCTTCATCTTGCTAGGCAGAGTCCCCGACCGGCAAGCGTCAGGCCTATCGTAGCCTCTGAGATGGTAACGCCTTTCCTTCATGCCGGCAACGGTCTGAGCCGGATTTCCAGTGCTGACCTGATGGCTTCTTCTCCGACGCTGTGAACTTCGGCAGCTCCAATCTCTCGCGGAAGGACCATTCGAATGCTGGCTCCAATCCGCTTCTTGTCGAATCGCAGTCTGTCCACCACCAATTCGACATCAACGCCTTCATGATGTGCCGGCAGACCGCACCGCTCCATAGCCACTGCGAGCCGCTTTCGAAGTGCGGGCTCGCATAATTCCAGTCCGATACTGATGTCCGTCTCCACCATCATGCCCACCGCGATTGCCATTCCGTGGCTAAGCTGAAAGCCGGAGGCTGCCTCCAGGGCGTGGCCCACGGTGTGACCAAAGTTCAAGATCGCCCTCAGGTCCCGCTCGAGTGGGTCCCGCTGCACCACATCGATCTTTGCTCTAACCGATCTTTGAATCAGGCTGTCTTGACCCAAAATATCCGATGGATTCAGGAGACGCTCCATCTCGAAAAAGAGCGCTGGGTCCCAAACCATACCGATCTTGATCATTTCGGCGAGCCCATCGGAAAGCTGGGCCACAGGAAGAGTGGTGAGAAACGTCGGGTCCACGAGGATAAGTTCGGCAGGATGGAAGGCGCCGACGGCATTCTTGGCTTGGCCGAGATCTACACCTGTTTTGCCACCGATCGCCGCATCAACCTGACAGAGAAGCGTGGTTGGAATGAGAAGTAACGACAGACCCCGAAGATAGGTTGCGGCAATGAATCCGCCGACATCTGTCACCACGCCTCCGCCCGCAGCCACCACCACTGCCTGTCGATCGATCCCCTCCTCCTGCAGGCGTGCATAGGCCTCGCGCACCGTATCCAGATTCTTGTGACTCTCTCCCGGTTCGAGTGCGATCTGGATCAGCGGACGAGACGCGCCAAGTGCAGTTTGGATGGCCTTCCCGTGAAGACCTAAAACTGCCGTATCGGTTACGAGAACAATCGAGCTCGACGCCTCCAGAGCGGATCTGAATGGCCTCCTCGAGCACACGCCTCCAATCCGTCAAAGATGACGGTTGATTGCCTCTCTTGGGAAAACCGCAATGTCTCGGAACCGCCGGCTGTTCCCTCAGCGTCAATCTGGGCGGTGAATCGATCTACCACCTCCCTTGCTACCTCCTCGGCGGTTCGTTCTTCCGTTTGCACGCCAGGATAGCGGCCATAGAGCTCCGAACGCGATGCCATCAGGCTCTGAATCCTTGCCAGCCGGTCGCCACGCATCAGAAGGATCCGAGGCAAGCAACGGTCTGACGCCGTCGTGACCAAGTCGCCGCTCGATCTCGGCGGGAGAACAGGTCAAATTCATAATGACGGCATCTCTTTCGGCTTGCTCCCTCGTGCTTTCGTTGAGAAGAGCGCCTCCTCCAAGAGCGATCACCGAAGCTGGTCCACTGAGGACCGTCTGCACAACCTCCGCCTCTACCTGCCGGAAGTGCTGCTCGCCCTTCTCGGAGAATATTGTCGCAACGGTGGCCCCCAGGCGATTCTCAATGAGCGCATCCGTATCCACAAAGGGAAGACCAAGCATCGGGGCAGCCATGACGCCTACTGTGCTCTTTCCCGTCCCCATGAAGCCGCAAAGAACGAGGTGCTTCAAGCTCTCACCCCTGAGCTCGTCATGGGAGGTTTCAGGAGAGTTGATGAGTCGGGTATCGCTCTCGAATCTCCGCGATGCTGTCGCCCCCGAACTTTTCCAAAAAGGCATCGGCGATCACCAGAGCCACCATCGCTTCGCCCACCACACCCGCCGCGGGCACCGCAGAAATGTCCGACCGCTCGTACTTCGCGCGAGTCGCCTCTCCGGTGGAAACATCGACTGAGGGCAGACCGGATAGCAGCGTCGAGATGGGCTTCATGGCAATGCGCACAAGGACAGGCTGCCCATTCGTAACACCGCCCTCGAGGCCACCGGCATTATTCCCTCCACGACGAAGGGCCTCCAACCCTCCGTTCTGGGTGCTCGCAAGTATCGGATCGTGCAAGTCACTCCCTGGCGTCCGCGACCCACGGAATCCGGCGCCGATCTCAACACCCTTGATCGCCTGAATGCTCATGGCTGCCTGTGCAAGGCGGCCATCCAGCTTACGGTCCCATTGGACGTGGCTACCGAGCCCTGCCGGTACGCCGTAGGCCTCGACGGAACAGACTCCTCCAACGGTATCTCGTGCCTTTCGCGCCTCGTCGATGCGGCCAATGAATGCCTTCTCGGCCGCGGGATCAGCCGTTCGAACCGGTGAGGCTTCGACACGCTCCCGCATCGACTGGTCTGAAAGATCCTCCGCCGGTCCTTCCACCTCACCGATGGAGACGACCTGACTGGCCACAACGATGCCAAACTCCGCCAACAATCGCTTGGCAATCGCTCCGATAGCCACGCGCATCGCCGTCTCCCTTGCGCTAGCCCGTTCGAGAACCAGCCGGAAATCGTCGTGCCGATACTTGATCGCCCCGGCAAGGTCGGCGTGTCCAGGCCGCGGGATATTCATTGTCGGTACTACCTTGTTCTGCCAGTTCTTCCAGTCGAGGTTTTCAATGATCATGCCGATGGGGCCGCCGGTCGTTCTCCCTTGACTAAGACCACCTGTCAGCTGTGCGTGGTCCTTCTCAATAACCTGACGTCCCGACCGGCCATGGCCGCCTTGACGGCGTCGCAGCTCGGAATCGATATCCTCCTGCGAAATCTCGAGCCCGGCCGGCATGCCGTCGAGGATACCCGTGAGAGATGGGCCGTGTGATTCACCCGCAGTCAAGAAACGCAATACCGTCAGCACCTAGGCGGCTCCTGTTGCTACTGGATCCACGGTGAACGAACAGGCACGCCGCATGGCTAGCCTATCCGGTTCGAGTCCCGTCCAGAGGCGGAATGAGTCCGCGGCCTGAGCAACGAGAAACTCCAGCCCATCTACGGTTCTGCATCCCTCGGCGGCGGCCTCTCGAAGCAGGAAAGTGTTCAGAGGCGCATAGACAAGGTCGCATACAAGCAGATCCGGGTGAAGCCTGCAGCCACTCGGGAGGGGCCCCTGGTCCGGCTGGCCCATACCCGCAGAGGTGGCATTAATCAAGACATCCGCTTGCTCTAGACTCGATTTCAGATCATCAGAATCTTCCAGCGGCAGAATTGTTCCCACTTGCCCTGCAAACGCGGTCTGTGCTCTTGCCTCGTTGCGGTTCGCCACCACCACCCGAGCCTTCAGCAGAGTCAGTGCCTCAACTGCCGCTCTCGCCGCTCCTCCCGCACCCAGAACAATGGCCAGGGAATCCCTCAAGGGTTTGGTTGGAGACGCCGTCTCCAAGACCGTCCGGAATCCGGATACGTCGGTATTAAACCCCTCGGTCGTTCCCTCCTCGATCACGACTGTATTGACAGCTCCGACGTGACTTGCCACCTCGTCGAGACCATCCAGGAATGCTCCGATCGCTCCCTTGTGGGGAATCGTGACGTTAAATCCATCGTAGCCCTCAAAGGCCAAACGCCTAACGGTAGACTCGAGATCCATTGGGCGAACCAGAATTGCCTCATAGGAGCCCTCCAAGCCGGCAGCCCTGAGAGCCCCGGCATGAATGGCAGGGGAGAGGCTGTGGGCAATTGGATCGCCGATGACGGCAAGCTTGAATCTACGTCTCCTCAATCGAACCGCCCAATTTGAAGATCGTCTGCGCGAAGCCGGGAAAGGAGACGTCCGCGGCTTCGGCTCCCTCAATTGTTGTTGTACCTGAAGCTCGGAGCGCAGCGATAGCCAACAGCATTGCCATTCGGTGATCTCCCTTCGAACTGCAAGACGCGCCGGCAAGTCGCTGCGGCCCCTGCACCGAAAAACCGTCAGGATGTTCCTCGATTGTCGCGCCTAGGCGTCCGAGCTGTGCGACCAATGTGGAGATTCGGTCTGACTCCTTAACTCGCAGCTCACTGGCTCCACGTACAACTGACAGACCTTCTGCGGCCGTTGCCAGAAGTGCCACTAGGGGGATCTCATCCACCAAACGCGGCACGTCTTCGGCCTGGACGGTAATCGGACGGTGAGCTGCCCCCGAAACCCGCACGTCTGCTACAGGTTCGCCTCCGCTGATGTGCTCGTTTTCAATGCGAATGTCGCAGCCCATGCGACCGAGCACATCCAAAAAGCCCGTACGTGACGGATTAATCCCCACGCGGCGTACCTCAACCGAGGTATCCAAAATGGCCGCGGCGGTAAAAAGGAACGCCGCGGAGGATAGATCGCCCGGAATGTCGAGCTCAAACGAGGAAGGTAACCGCTTGCCACTGACTGAGATCTCCCTGACTCCGTTTCCCTCCACCTGGATATCAACTCCAGTCGCTGCCAGAATCCTTTCGGTATGGTCGCGGGAAGGTATCGGCTCAAGGATTGTGGTCGTACCGGAGGCGAAGAGTCCAGCCAGGAGCACGCAGCTCTTGACCTGAGCACTGGGGACGGGCAGCTGGTACCGGATGCCATGTAGATTCCCACCGCGGATTCGCAAAGGCGCATGCCCATCTGAAGACTCTATCGTCGCTCCCATGGAACAGAGCGGCTCGGTCACGCGTTTCATGGGCCGCTTCCGGAGAGACTCGTCTCCATCGAGCACCGACTCAAACGGTTGGCCGGCGAGGAGGCCCGACAGCAACCGCATGGAAGTCCCAGAGTTTCCCGCATCAAGTACGCCGGTTGGAGCTTTCCACGTGCCACCCTCGATCACGGTCGATTCCCCGCGCACTTCGATCTTGGTGCCGAGTGATCGAAGGCATCCCATGGTGCTGAGGACATCCGCACCCTTGGGCAGGTTCTTGACAGTGCTAACTCCCTGCTGCGATGGCGCCGATCATCAACCCCCTATGGGCGAGGGACTTGTCACCCGGCACCTCCGCTGTCCCGGAGAGTGCGGATTCTGAGACGGTCCAAATCATGGCCCTGGACGCCGACCTCTTCGTTCCGTTTCCTTGATCCTCTTGGCCGCAGCCATTTCCTGCTCGACCCACGTCCCATCTGCATCTTCGATAGCTGTCGCCCAACGCGACAGTAACTCCGCGAACCCTCTGACCTCGGGAGCCACGTTCGAACCGTTGGCGACGAGGATCTGCCGCCAGAGATTTGGGTTGCTATCCGCCAAGCGAGTCATACCACGAAGGCCAGGTCCGGTAAGCGACGAGTGGGCGTCAGCACCTAGGAACTCCGCGAGTGCACTGGAGACCACTTGAGGCAGGTGGCTTGTTCGCGCTACCAGGGCATCATGTTCCGCGGCAGAAAGGCGAACGGGTTTCGAACCAAGCTGACGAGCAAGGGATGTGACCGTGGCAATAGACCTAGAGTCAGACCGTGCGCTCGGAACCACGGCGTATGTGGCTCCCTCGAAGATGGCTGCATCGGATGACCGGGGACCACTGCTCTCTTTCCCGGCAATGGGATGGCCTCCTACTGCCCTCACCCTTTCCGGGAGCTGGTCCATCGCCTCGATGACCGGCTGCTTGACGCTGGACACATCGGTAATAACCGCTCCCGGCTTCAGCGATCCGGCGACCTCCGGTAGTAACGACACAATCGAATCCAAGGGAGTTGCCAGGACGACGACATCAGCGGGTCCGACACAGGCGGCTAGAGTTGCGTAAACATCGTCGACAAGTCCGCGCCGACGCGCATCGGCAGCATGCTCCTCGTTAGAGTCATAGCCTGCCACGAAATGGCCGCAGGAGCAAAGGGCCGCTCCCAGCGAGCCGCCAATCAGCCCGAGGCCGACGATACCGATGCGCACGGAGCCTCAGGAACGCTACGACCGATGGCACTCGCAATGAGACGAAGCTCGACCATAAGATCGTGGAAGCGATCAAGTCTCAGCGATTGGGCACCATCTGAAAGGGCCTCTGTGGGATTCGGATGGACCTCGATGAGCAATCCGTCCGCGCCTGCGGCCACGGATGCCCTGGCGACAGGTCCGACGAACGACCAGCGGCCGGTCGCCTGACTCGGATCCACGACGATTGGCAGGTGGGTCAGAGTCTTGAGAACCGGAACAGCACTGATGTCCAGCGTGTTACGGGTCGCGGTTTCGAACGTTCGGATTCCCCGCTCACAGAGGATCACGTTTGGATTGTTGTTGGCCAGAATATATTCCGCCGCTTGAAGGAACTCCTCAAGAGTTGCGCTCATTCCACGCTTGAGCAGCACGGGGTGCCCACTACGGCCGGCGGCCTGAAGAAGCGCGAAGTTCTGCATGTTCCGGGTGCCAATCTGCAAGATGTCGACATGCCGGCAAACCAGATCAACCTGGTCCTCTGACAGAACCTCAGAAACAACCAGGAGCCCGAACTCCTTGCGGACAGCGTCAAGCATTTCGAGACCCTGTTCGCCCAAACCCTGGAAGCTATACGGTGATGAGCGGGGTTTAAAAGCTCCCCCGCGCATGATCCTGACGCCTTCCCCCTTCACCGCCTTCGCCGTCTGCCAAAGCTGATCCTCGGTCTCGACGGCACAGGGGCCTGCCATCACGATGACGTCACCTGTACCGAACGTGACGTCCCCGACTTGGATGAGGCTATCGAGAGGGCTGAAGTCTCGGCTTGCCAGCTTGTAAGGCTTGGTGACCGGCATCATGTGATCGACGCCTGGAAGGTCAGCCAGCGACTCGAGCTGGTCAGGCCGGCTGTGGCCGATCACGCCGATGATCACGGTCTCCTCACCTGTGGATACGTGGGCACGGTATCCCATCTCATGCACGTGGCCAACAACGTTCTCCACGTGCTGATGGGTGGCATTGCGCCGCATAACGATGATCATGTCTCGTGGCTCCATAGCTCGTACTGCATTATGACTGTCGACAACGCCCACACAACGCAGATTGGGGGAATCCTCTTGCAGGATCGGGAGGTAAGCCCCAATAATGTCGAGTCCTGCCCCATAAAGGGGACCCAGCTTCGATAAGATAGAGTGCATAAGACGGCACTGGGTTCACTCAAACCGCTCGTACGGAGCACGACGTTGATCGAAGCCACGGAGGCTCGGCCCACGGCGCCGACTCCCCCTCCAAGCTCTGAAAAGACCTCGCGACCTTGGTACTCGCCCCTCGGCCAGCTGGCTGTGCCCCTTGGTGCGGTAGCCTTGGCCATCATCATCGGTGGCGTTGTTATGGGGATCGCGGTTCAGTCGTGCCAGGGAACCGGCATCTGCTCCTCAGGCGTCCCAAAGCCTATCGCCATCCCTTTAAACGCTTACTGGGAACTTCTCATTGGTGCATTCGGAACCCCGTATGACATCCAAGAGACCCTCGTCTACGCCACGCCTCTTATGTTTGCAGCGTTCGCGGTGGCCTTTGCCTTCCGTGGAGGGCTCTTCAATATTGGTGCAGAAGGCCAGCTGTACGCCGCGGCCATTGCTTCCACTTTCGTCGGATACACCCTAACGTGGCCCGGTTGGATTCTGCTGCCTGTCTGTATCGTGGTGGGCATCCTCGCCGGCGCTTTCTGGGCTCTTATTCCCGGACTTCTCAAAGCCTACCGGGGAGCTCACGAGGTGATCACCACCATGATGCTGAACTACGTGGCCCTCAACCTCATGCACTACCTGTTGATCAACTCAATTACAGGGGCGCCCGGCGCCATGCAGGGCAACCTGCCGGGGAACCCCATTTCAAAGACGACAAATACAACGTTCCCCATCATCGTGCCCAGCTCTTGGGTCTCGAATGCTCAGCTAAACCTGTCGTTGATCCTGGCGATTGTCGCCGGCCTCCTCTTCACGTTTCTACTGTTCAGAACGACGCTCGGCTATGCGGTTCGCGCTGTTGGATTCAACATCAAGGCTGCACGATACGCCGGAATGAACGTCAGTCGGACCATTGTGCTCACCATGGTCATCTCGGGAGCATTCGCCGGGCTGGCAGGTGTGTCGTACGTATTCGGCGTGGGCGGCGGTCAAATGGCTGACACGTTCGATAACTTTACCTACGGATTCGATGCGATTGCGGTTGCCCTGTTGGGCAAGAACACTGCATTCGGAGCGATCCTCGCTGCCATCCTGTTCGGGGCTTTGGATCATGGCGGCACGACGATGCAAGCGAGTGCGAATATCGACACCCACATCATCTCGATCATCCAGGGATTGATCATCTTCTTCGTTGGTGCCGAGGCACTCGTGAGGTTCCTCGGCGGCCGTGGCTTCACGATCACAAGATTCCGCCCCCGTCACCCCGAGGTTGATGTGCCGGCTGAACGAGCAGCCGTGTGATCACAATCGCTCACCTTCTGATCGTAGGGGGAGGATTCGGAAGCCTGGGCGTCTGGAATACCCTGGAACAGCCTCTCCTGTGGCAAACAACACTGGCATTCGCCTGTCCCCTGATGCTGGCCGCGGTCGGCGGCACGATCTCCGAGCGGTCAGGGGTCGTAAACATCGCCATGGAAGGCATGATGCTCGTGGCGGCCTTCTTCAGCGCCTATGTGGCTGATAAAGCCGCCACCCTTTGGGGGTTCTCGGCGCCCGAGGCGGCTCTCTTGGGAGTCGTCGCGGCTATCGTATCCGGAAGCCTCATAGCCTGGCTGCATGCTTGGGCCTGTATTCGTTTTCAGGCCAATCAGGTGGTTAGCGGTATGGCGATTAACTTACTGGCGCTTGGCCTAACCAGTTATCTCTATTACACGCTCTATGGGTCAAACGGAACGCCGGGCAACCTCGCCGGGATTCCAAACGTCAACATTCCCGTGCTCGGGGGTATAAAGTTCCTGTCCTTGGGCTCGATCATATTCCAGCAGAACCCCATCGTTTACCTGGCGTTCGCCTCCGTGATCCTCGCCCACTTCTTCCTCTTTCATACGACGCTCGGCCTTCGGATTCGCTCCGTCGGCGAACACCCTCGAGCGGCGGACGCGGCGGGGATAAACGTCCAACAACTGAGGTACCTCGCCGTGATTCTCTCCGGCGCCCTCTCGGGTCTTGCCGGCGCCTATCTGGCCCTCAATGGGCCTCACGGCTTATTCACAGACGACATGACGGGCGGTCGCGGATTCATCGCCCTAGCAGCAATGATCGTTGGAAAATGGACGCCATACGGTGCCATGGCGGCATGCTTGCTCTTTGGGTTTGGGGAGTCTCTTGCTATCCAAGTCTCGGGTACTTCCCTGGGCAATTTTCAGCTCTCGGTTTACCTGGTGAACATGCTGCCGTATCTCATCACCATCGTTGCCGTGGGTGGCCTCATTGGGCGATCCACGCCGCCAGCGGCTGATGGAATCCCGTATGACCCGGCGGAGGCGGCTTAACCAATGGCCTCCCAAACGCCTGCGATAGCCGCACGAAACATCACGAAGCGCTTCGGATCGCTGGTGGCCAACGACAGGATCAACATTGAGGCTTTTCGCGGCGAAGTTTTGGCGCTTGTCGGCGAAAACGGCGCGGGGAAATCGACGTTAATGAACATCCTGTCGGGGATGCTTCGACCGGACGAAGGCCAGATTCTGCTTGACGGCAATCCTGTCCAATTCAAAAGCCCGCGTGACTCGATTGAAGCTCACATTGGCATGGTCCATCAGCACTTCATGCTCATCCCGGTATTCACGGTCGCAGAGAACGTTGTGCTGGGACTCGAGCCCAACAGCCCGGTTGTCTTCAACGGCGCGGGAGGCCAAAAAAGAGGTCGGAAGGCTCTCGGACCAGTACGGCCTGAAACTAAATCCCGACGATAAGGTCGCCACACTTCCGGTGGGCCTTCAGCAAAGGGTAGAGATTCTGAAGGTTCTGTATCGGGGCTCCGACATCCTCATTTTTGATGAGCCAACCGCTGTTTTGACTCCCCAGGAGAGTCGAGAGCTGTTCACCGTTCTGCGTGACCTTGCGGCCCAGGGCAAGACCATCATCTTCATCACTCACAAGCTCAAGGAGGTCATGGCCCTCTCCGATCGTGTCACGGTGCTGCGTCTCGGGAAGGTTGTGGGAAATCTGACCACGAAGAACACGACACCCGACGAGATCACCAAGGCCATGATTGGGCGGGACGTGTTACCCAGCATTCACAAGGATTCTCCGAATCTTGGAGATCCGGTGGTTGAGATCGAAGATGTTCACGCTTTATCTGACAGAGGAATCGAGGGCTTGCGTGGAGTGACGTTTGAGGTGCGCGGCGGTGAAATATTCGGCGTGGCGGGCGTTGAGGGCAACGGCCAAACGGAGCTTGTGGAGGTCCTGACGGGCCTACGCCCTGTGACCTCCGGACGAATCATCATGCATCCACCTCAGGGGAGCGCACAGTCACTGACCAATCGCTCGCCAAAGACCATTCGACAGCTCGGAGTTGGTTATATCCCCGAAGATCGACGCGAACGAGGATTGGTACTGACCTACAGCGTGGCGGACAACCTTATCCTGGGAATCGAGGACAAACCGCCATACTCCCATGCTGGGGTACTGGATCCTCCCAAAATCAGGGAAAATGCTCGCAGGCTCATCCCTGAGTTCGACATCAGACCGCCTCGTGACGACGTGGCCGTGGGAACTCTCAGTGGAGGCAACCAGCAGAAGGTGGTTCTGGCTCGCGAGTTTTCGGAGACTCCGAGGTTACTCATCGCTGCTCAACCGACTCGTGGGCTCGACATCGGTGCCGCGGAGTTTGTGCACAAGGGTCTGGTCGAGAAGAGAGATGACGGAGCCGCTGTTCTGCTGGTATCGGCGGAGCTGGACGAGATCATGGAGCTGTCCGACCGGATTGCCGTTCTCTACGAGGGCCAGATCATGGGGATCTTCGACGCCGGAACTGTGGATGAGAACCGGCTTGGGCTCCTTATGACAGGCGGCGAGGAGAAGAGAGAGGAGCAGGCCATCGACCTTCACGCTCCGGCTCTGGAGACGTAAGAGTCGAGGCAAGCGGCCAGGACGGTCGCCGAGCAAGTTCGGAGACAGAAAGAGGGGCAGACCACCAGGTCTGCCCCTCTCGCTTGCCTTACGGCTAAGACGTTACTTCTTGCCGAGCGTGCAGGTCGGGCTGACCTTGATCTTGCCCGACTTGATCTCTTTAGCAATAGACTTGGCCTTGGCTTTGATGTTGCTCGGCACGTGATTCGTGTCCGTCGCATAACCGGTGGCCTTGTTCTTCAGATCAAACGTGTTGTTGCCGGCGGTGAAGTGACCACCGACGAGTCGCTTGATCGTGACGAAGACCGCTTGGTCAACCTTCTTGAGGGCGCTGGTGATGATCCACTTGCTGAGGTAGTCCTGATCGGCGTCGACGCCGATGCCGTACTTGTGGGCTGCCTCGGCCGCCTGCAGATACCCGAGACCCGCGCCACCGTCAACCTGGAAGAGGATGTCGGCGCCCTCTGAGATCTGCTTCTGACCGATGGCCTTCGCGTTGGCACTGTTCTGGAACGTACCGTCGTCGAAGTTGATCAAGACTTTCGCCTTCGGATCGACCGACCACACGCCTTCCTGGTAGCCGCAGTTGTAGGCGGTCACAGCCAGGAAGTTTGCGCCGGCGATGCTGCCGACCGTGTTGTGATCCTTGCCGGGAGGGCCCTTCTTGTCCTTCTCGAGTAGGCCGGCGATGACACCCACGAGGTATCCCGATTGCTCCGGCTTGAAGAAGAGGTTGGCAACGTTCGGTAGATTGACGTTGGCGCCCTTGCTGTTGGCGGGCGCACCGTCGACGATCGCGAACTTCTCCTTCGGGAACTGCTTAGCTACGTTGTAAAGAGCATTCTCCATCAAGAAGCCCACGGCGATGATGAGGCTCTTCTTCTGTTGAGCGAACTCCCTCAGGTTGGGATAATAGTCGTTCGTGGTGTGGGACTGAAGTACCGATCCTTTGACCTTTAACTGACTCTCGGCCTTTGTCAAACCAACGTCAGCGAGGTGGTTGAACGACTTGTCATTCAAGCCACCTTTGTCGGTGACCAGGCCAACCGTAATCGTCTTCTTAGCGGCGGGGTGATGAGAAATTGTGCGAGCGCTGATTGGACCGGCCATAAACAGGCTGGTGCCGATAAGACTCACGCTCGCAAGTCCGGCTATCGCGAAACGAAACTTCTTCATATGAACTCCGTTCTCCTTAATTAATGAACAAGATGTTATCCCCGCCGAAGCGGCTTGCAGGCGTCTCTGAATACTCACCTCCTGTTGCTAGAAAACCTCTTGTCCGGGGCCAGCCCCTGAAACTGTATGCCCATAACGGCGACTGTTCTTGGGCTGTGGGCTCCGTGTTTCCATGCAGGCATTCTCTGCATCCTCCCAATCATGCCTGTTCGCGTGTGAACAAATGATGAAGAGTAAGACTCGCGAAGTGACGGCCTCTTGTCATGGCTTCTAGGGTTGACAATGGGCGGAAAGAACTTGCATGGGGACGAATAGAGATGAAAGTAATTTTGCAGCAGGATGTGCCGAATGTTGGCAAGCGGGGAGCGGCTCACGAGGTTTCGGCCGGATACTTCCGCAATTTCCTTCAACCAAGAGGCCTTGCCGTAGAGGCTACATCGGGTCGGGTCGTCAGCCAGAACCTGCGAGCGACTCAAATGAGCTCAAAGGAAGCCAAAGCCGTCGACCAAACCAAGCGGCTCGCCGAGCAGATCGGAACCGTCCGCCTGACGTTCCCCGTCAAGGTCGGAGACCAAGGCAGGATGTACGGTTCTGTGACGGCAAGGGACGTGGCAGAGAGCCTGGAGCAATCGGCCCAAGTCTCGGTCGATCGTCACAAGATTGTGCTGTCCGAGCCTCTGCGCTCCGCGGGTGAGCATACGGTGACGATCAAGCTGGATCACGGCGTCGAGGCGAATCTCACAGTGGACCTTGTACCCGAGTCTGGTGAGGCCGGATAATAGACACTACGAGTGCCGGTTGCGAGACCTGGGAAGCAAAGGTCCGGCCGGCTTGATCACGCGGTTGTGGGGTTGGGGTGATCGGTGAGCCTGTAGCCATTCAGGATCGGCTGCTTCCTCAGAATGTCGAGGCAGAGCAGGCGATCCTTGGCGGCCTGCTGATCGATCGAGTGGCGGTCGCGCGAGTTGCCACCTTTCTTCATCCGCAGGATTTTTACCTCCCAATTCATGGCGACATCTACGCCGCCATGCTCGACCTCTATCGAGACAACTCGCCCTCCGATCTCGTCACCCTCAGCGACCACCTCGAGCAGCTCGGCAAGCTTGACGAGGTGGGCGGGCTCGCCTTTCTCAGCCAGCTGGCCTCGGTTGTTCCCACATCCATCAACGTCGAATACTACGGGAGGATCGTCGAACGGCTGGCGGTCCTTCGGAGGTTAATCGACGCCGGCTCTCAGATTGCGAGCATCGGGTACGATCCAGTCAACTCGGGTGAGCAGGCCATTGAAAAAGCGGAGGAGCTTCTCTTCCGCGTCGTCCAGGGGCGCGCTGGGCGCGACTTTCAATCGGTTCGATCTGTCCTTTCCGAGTACTACAGCAAGCTCGACTACATTCATGATCATCGCGGTCATGTCACCGGCGTTCCCACTGGCTTCGTCGACCTCGACCGGATAACCGGCGGGCTGCAGGCGTCTGACCTGGTCATTCTGGCGGCAAGACCCTCGATGGGTAAGACCAGCCTTGCACTGAACATTGCGCACGCGGCCGCCGTGAGGAGCAAGCTGGCTGTGGGTCTGTTCAGCCTGGAAATGTCAGCGGAGCAGCTGGTGCAGCGCCTGCTGGCCATGGAAGCTCAGATAGACTCTCAGCACCTTCGCACGGGCTACATTACAGACGACGAATGGGACAGGCTGGGAGAGGCCGTCGGGCAGCTTTCCGATATCCCGATGTTCCTTGAGGATTCAGCCAACATCTCATTGAGCGAGATGCGCAGTAAGGCGCGACGGTTGCACATGGAACAGGGGCTGGGGCTCATTGTTATCGACTACCTCCAGCTGATGCAGGGAAGTGGTCAGGAGAACCGGGTTCAGGAGATCTCGGAGATCTCGCGCTCACTCAAGGCCCTTGCTCGGGAGCTCAATGTTCCCGTGTTGGCAATTTCGCAGTTGTCCCGGGCCCCGGATCAGCGGCCAAACCACGTTCCCATGCTTTCTGACCTACGCGAGAGTGGAAGCATCGAGCAGGATGCCGACGTGGTCCTCTTCATCTATCGGGACGTCGTCTACAACAAGGAGACCGAGCAGCCGAAAGTGGCTGACATCATCGTCGCCAAGCACCGCAACGGGCCCACCGGAGAGATTCATCTCCTGTTCAAGGACTCCCAAACAAGGTTCCTGGATCTGTCCTTGATGGAGGAGGATTGATTTGGAACGCTTTGAGGGCTTCGACTCCGAAGTCCAGCACCATGTCTCGGTGCCTGAGGGCTTTTTCCTAAGACTGCTGCCCCATATCCGCTCGCCCCTCGAGCTAAAAGCGACCCTACACCTCATGTGGATCCTGTCACAACGGACAGGCAGACCGCGGTGTGTCGAGTACTCCGAGCTGGCAAGAGACGCTCAACTTCTAGCCAGCATGAAGATCGATGAGGGGCCACGTCCGGCGCAGGACTACCTGCGCGAAGGGCTGGAGCTGGCAGTAATTCGTGGCTCCGTGTTACGGATGAGTCTGCAACGGCCCTCCGGTCGCCAGACGTGGTTTCTTCTCAACACGTCAGCAAACCGCCAGACGGTGTCGGCCCTCCAGCCAGAGGACCAGCCGGATATAGCGGCACTGGGACCGGAACCGATAGAAGAGGTCGTGGTTTACCGTCCCAACATCTTTTCTCTCTATGAGCAAAACATTGGCCCCTTGACAGCAATGATGGCCGAGAGACTGAGAGCAGCCGAAGCATCCTACCCGGCGAGCTGGCTGGAGGAGGGGATTCAGCTGGCCGTTGAATACAATAGGCGCAACTGGCGTTACGTGGAGGCAATCCTACAGAGATGGGAGGCCGAAGGCAAGGATAGTGGAACCAATCGGAGAGTTGCTGAAGAAGACGAAGATCCCGACCGCTACTTCAAGAGCCGGTACCAGCACCTCTACCGCTGAGACCGACTGCCCGATATGTAATGGCGCCGGTTATCTTCGCTACGACGTCACCGTGGACGATCCGCGGTTTGGTACCCTCGTCGCCTGCCAATGCACGATCGAGCGGCAGCAGGAGCGTCAAACCAAGCTGCTGATCGAACGCAGCAACCTTGGACCGCTTCGTGGGAAGACATTCGAGAGCTTCACGGTCGATCCCTCTCTGCTACCACGACCACCCCGGTCGAGCCCTGAGGCGGCATTCAAGGCCGCTAAATCGTTCGCGACCCGTCCTGATCGTTCTGAAGACATGCGCCTCCAGCAGCCGAAGGTGGAGTGGCTGGTTTTTATTGGAGCACACGGAAGCGGCAAGACACATCTGGCGGCAGCCATAGCGAATGAACGGCTCCGTCAGAGGCGACCCGCCGTCTTTCTCGTTGTACCGGATCTGCTTGACAAGCTGCGGGCGACCTTCCATCCGAGCAGTGATATTACCTACGATGAGCTGTTCGAAACGGCACGCACGACACCCCTGCTGGTTCTCGATGACCTGGGCGCTCAAAGCTCCACACCATGGGCCCAAGAGAAGCTTTATCAGATCATCAATGAGCGCTACAACAGACGTCTGGAGACTGCCATTACTTCGAACCTCGATTTGGAGGACATGGACCCCCGGCTCCGATCTCGCATCGGCGACACCAATCTGGTCGAGATCCACGCCATCAAGACGGTGGATGTACGCCTTGGCTCAAGGCCCCAAGAGTCGAAAGCTCACCCCACCCGACGACGATGAACCGAGGGCGCCGGAGGCCTTCGGCGGTTCACCACTCCATACAATGGGTTGACGGATCTGGAAATACCGACGTAGACTTATGGGATGCCAGGTATTCAGAATGCCTGGCGTTCTTTCTCTGATAGACCAGTAGGCGTGACGGCTCGAATCGCCTAACGCCTTTGTGGGAGATTTCTCAATGCGCCGTACCGGCTGGATCTTTTTCGGCATCATCATCCTGCTGCTTATCGCCGTCTACACCGACCTACCCAACAGCGGTGGGTTTCACATTCTTGGGCTAGATCGAAATGTGACTGTCCAGCAAGGACTGGATCTCAAGGGCGGAGTTCGGGTGCTCCTCTGTGCCAAGAAGAGCGCCACCTCATCCCAGATGAGTTCAGCCCGCGACGTCATCGAAAATCGGGCCAGCGGATTTAGCGGGCTCAGCGCACCCCAGATATCTGTCGTGAGCGGCAACTGTATCGACGCGGAGCTGCCTGGCGTGAAGAATCAGAACCAGGCCATTGCTCTCATCGGCCAGACGGGGAAGCTGGTGCTTGGTGGAACGAATATCCAGTCCGGCTCGGGAACACGACAATCGGCGGGACACCCCCTGCGCCGGGGCAAAAAGTCAAGCTCATCACGAAGGGTTCTCCCGACTCCTCCTCCAATCCTCAGAAGGTCAAGGTTATTGTCCCGGGAACGGATGTGGTACCAAACAGCGCCAATATCACCTTCGATTCCACCGGCAAGCCGCTCGTCAACTACAGTCTGAACGGAGCCGGGCATCGACGGCTTGGTGTAATTTCACCACCGAGCCATGTCAACTACTTCTCGCCCGTCATTCTCGACAAAAAGGTCATAGACGATCCGGCCATTCAGCAGGCGATCCGTGCGGCCAGACTCAGGTTTCGGGACTGAGCCTTGTCTGAGGCGAATACCTTGAAAACCCTGCTCAACTATGGGGCCCTGCCTGTCACTCTGCATCGTGAGGGAGTTGAGACCGTAAGCGCCACCCTCGGCCCAGAGTATGTGCACAAGGCCTTGATCGCCGGCATCATCGGCTTGATCCTGGTTGCCCTGTTCATGCTCTTCTACTACCGGCTCCCGGGTTTGGTTGCCGATGTGGCACTTGTCATCTATGCCCTAGTTGTTTTCGCCGTCTTCAAGCTCGTACCCGTCACGCTGACGCTACCCGGAATCGCCGGCTTCATCCTCTCCATTGGTATGGCGGTCGACGCCAATGTTCTGATCTTTGAACGGCTCAAAGAGGAGCTGCGCGCCGGTAAAACGCTTGGAGCCGCCATCGACTCCGGTTTTAACCGTGCCTGGACATCCATTCGGGACTCGAATATCTCCACCATGATCACGACAGCGATCCTGTACTGGTTTGGCCAGCACTTTGGGACGACCATCATTACCGGCTTCGCCACTACTCTCTTCATCGGCGTGGCCATCAGCATGTTCACGGCGATTATGGTGACGCGCACGTTCCTACGAATACTTGTGACCTGGGGTGCAGGTCGGTGGCCGCTTTCTCTCTGGGGCCTCCCTGAAGCCGGTCGTGGCTCGACTACAGAAGCTGCCCTCCCTGGAGGCTCCGTTGCTTGACATTATTGGGAAGCGTTATTGGTACTTCCTGCTCTCAGCCTTGGTCATCATTCCAGGTGTCGTCGCTCTCGGTGTCTGGCATCTCAGGCTTGGACCCGACTTCACCGGCGGCACCGAAGTCGAGGTCAGGATACCGGCGGCCAATCAAACTGTGCAGCTCAACAACATGGTTACCGGCCTCAAGACGACGGTCTCGTTCGTGCAGCCGGTACTGGCGACGCACTGTCCGACGGATTGCCGCTACATCATTCGCTCGAAGCTGCTGTCTCAGGCGCAATCGCGTGAAACTGCAAAAGGATCTGACCAAGAAATATCCCGGTGGAAAGGTTCTGACCAACACCAGCGTTGGTGGGACGGTCGCCAGCTCGACAACCCAGAACGCCATTGAGGCTGTGATTGCGGCAGCGATCGCCATCCTCCTCTACATCACCTTTGCCTTCCGTAAGATGACCCACCCCATACGATTCGGCACCGCCGCGGTTATTGCCATGCTGCACGACGTGCTGGTGGTCGTGGGAATCTTTGCCATTCTCGGCAAAGTGCTCAACGTCGAAATCGATGCCACCTTCGTCACGGCCATGCTGACGATCATTGGATTCTCCGTACACGACACCATCGTCATCTTTGACCGAATTAGGGAAAATGTCAGCCGGCGAACCGGCGAACCATTCGAACGGGTCGTCAACCACAGCATCATGCAGTCCTTTGTCCGATCCATCAACACGTCCTTCACTGTCGTCCTGACATTGGGAGCCATCTTCCTATTCACCGGTGAGTCCATACGCTACTTCGTGCTGGCCATGCTGATCGGAATTATCTCCGGAACCTACAGCTCGATCTTTAACGCGAGCCCGATCTTGGTGGTGTGGCACAACAACGAGGTTGGTCGAGCCGTTGGCCGGCTCTTTGGTAGGCACCCCGCAGAGAACGCAAACAAACCGGCGGCCGCATAGCGGCTAGGAGTGTCATGCGGCGGCAGCTGCTACAAATCTGCGTCCTGGTTGCGATCCTGGTCGCGGCTGCCGCGGTAGCTACGCTCTATGTGAGAGAGCGGCCTGTTGTTGCAGGGATACCTGAACACTCCGACCACAACACGGCAGCCCTTTGTAATTCCGGGCCATCTCACCGGACGAGCGCTATCGAACGCCTTCGCACGCTAAAGCATCATCCTTCCATGGCACGGGATTTCTCCCGCGAGGATGCGCGAAGCTCGCCGGATACCGAGTCTGCGTCCCTTGGGTGACAGTCGATGGCCATCCAGTCACAAATTTGGCGGTCATCAGCCGCCTTGGTGAGCTTCGCCACCGGCTCGGCCAAGGCACCGATCTGGCGTCCAAACGTCTTCAGCTCGTTTTATTGGAGGCACGCCGCTGTCGCGGAGGCCGTCGCCAGCCGGCTTCTGAGTTTGGAGGCTGCCAAGGACCATATCCGCCCTCCCATTTCTGAAGCTCGCTCGATGGCCCGACATGCCCTCTCGACCTATGAGACTTCATCGCGGGTTCGGGCGGAGACGCGCATTCCGCGGGTATGACTCCCAGCCAGTACTTTCTCTCGAAGCAATCCCTCGCTCGGTATCGACAGGTCCTGACGATTGATCGGGAACGGACGCGAATCGGGCTCCGGTTCCAAGAGGCTACCACCCAAACTTCTACCGTTTCGACGATGGCTCGCAGGTCGAGCTATTGCATCACGTAGTGCGCGTCGATGGCCGTCCACCGGTCTTCTCACTTCCACGTAGCTTGCCTTTGAACTTCTAGAGCGACCGTCCAGGCGTCGCATTCGGGTCGACCCATTAGACTGTGGGCATGAGCGACCTCCCGTATATCGCTCTCGCGATCGGATTGGTGGGAGGCGTTGCTGGATACGTCGTGTTTGCGTCCGGAAAGGCGGCTAGAAAGGGGCGCAAGTATCTTGGCAGCGATGACCCGATCGAACAGTATGAGAGCAAGGTCGAAGGCGATCTCGCCGGCCGATGGTGGACCCGTTGGTGGGGTTAGCGACTCCGTAGCCGCATCTTGGCCAGGACGCTTCGCAGTCAACATCGGTGTTCCGGGATGACCGATCCAGCCGCAATTTACCTCTAAGGCGTTTCGAGCCGGATGATGCTGAGGTTTGGGACGATCTCGTAAAGCGCTCCCAAAATGGGACCTTCCTGCATTCGCGTCGCTTTCTTTCGTACCACGGCGACCGTTTCATTGACCGCTCGGTTATCGTAAACGACGCCAAAGGACGGGTCATCGGAGTGATTCCGGCTGCCCTCGATCCAGTCAATCCCGAGGTTGTAGTCAGTCATCCAGGCAGCACCTATGGCGGAGTCGTGCACGACGGCAGGCTGTCGGGGCAAGCGATGAGATGCGTGCTCAGTGAGCTAAAGGTCTACTACTCGAGCCTCGGGGTCAAGCTCCTAAGGTACAAAGCCGTCCCGCCGATTTATCATCACGTCCATTCAGACGATGATCTGTTTGCTCTCAATAGCCTCGGCGCTACAAATTGCGGCTGCGACCTGGCATCCGTAATCGATCTGCATGACAGAGGTAAGGTCTCGCAGCGGCGGAGACGATCATTGCGCCTGGCAGAAGCCGCGGAGGTGAAGGTCCAATCGGACAGCGATCGCCTACCAGAGTTCTGGCGTCTGCTTTGCGACAACTTACAGCAGAGGTACGACGTGCGACCGACGCACAGCCTGGATGAGATTACCGAACTTCGCCGTCGTTTTCCACGAGTGAGATCCAGCTCAGCCTCGCGATCTTGGAGAGCCGGGTTGTGGCCGGAGTCCTGGTCTTTCGGAGCTCGCAGGTGGACCACACGCAATACATCGCCTCAAACGATGAGGGGAGGCGCTGACGGAGCCCTCGACCTCCTGCTCGAAACGCTTATTTCAGACGCGACTGTCGCCGGGAAACGCTTCTTCAGCTTCGGCATTAGTAACGTCGGAAAGCAGCTCAACGCCGGCTTACACGCCTTTAAGCTCGGATTTGGAGCCGGCGGATTGGTCCATCACACCTATGAGCTGGATCTATGATCCCGACAGACCGGGGAATCATCAATGCCGTGAGTTACGATCGCCGGTTCCTCGATCTGTCCTGGCAGTGGCTCAATGATCCCGATGTCCGGAAACTCGCAAGGGTTTCCGCGTTCTCTAAAGACGATCAGATCCGGTTCTTTGAATCTCTACCCCTTCGTCAGGACTACCGGCTCTGGGGTACCGAATTTGACGGCGTCCCCGTCGGTGCATTTGGTCTCCGCCATATGAAGGATCGTGTCAGCCGAATTCTTCACCTACGTCGGAGACCGCAACTACTGGAGGCGAGGAATCGGCAAGTGGACAGGGGAGTACGCCATCTCCTGGGCGCGGGAGAATGGATTGCGCCAGCTCTACTGCCTCGTCGGGAGCGACAACGCTGCTTCCCTGCGAATGTGCGAAAGCCTTGGCTACGTCGTCACCGAGACCGATAGCGATACGGTAAGGCTCGAGCTCGAGATCCCTCACGCCTGAAATCGGCGAATAAGAACCCCGCATCTGTCCCTTGCTTCGCCAACCCAAGCGCAGGATCACGCTGGCTCACTCGATAAGAGGTTGTTGAAGGCTTCAGCCAGTCATCCTATTCAGCTTATGGTTGCCCACGAACGTAGCCTGGCCTCTGTGTGGCCGGCGAGTGTCGTTCTCCATCGCGACATCCGCATTCAGGCGTTCCTGATCCGCCGTGTGGGAGGCAGGCTTGAGCGAGTACAACTGTCGCCGTACCTGCCAACCGTACGTAGCCCGGCCCCTGTGTGGCCGGGCGAGTCGAATTCTCCATCGTCGACATCCGCATTCAGGCGTTCCTAATCCGTCCTGAAGGCAGGAACGCATCTACATCAGGCTGGCTCGCTTGAGAAGAGGTTGTTGAAGGCTTCGGCTAGCGTCGGGTGGGCGAATATCCCATCCCTCAGAGCTGTGAACGGCAGGTCGCCCATCATCGCGATTTCCACCATTGCCATCATCTCTCCGCCCTCGAGCCCTAGCACGGCACAGCCTACAATCCTCTTTGTGTCGCGATCTACGATGACCTTCATCGTCCCAAGGGACTCAGCCACCTCCAATGCTCGGGCGACATGACTCATGGGCATGGTGAAAACGGCGAAGTTCAGGCCTTTGTCCTTGGCCTCCTGCTCCGTCAAACCTACCCTCCCCAGCTGAGGGTCGATGAATACCGTGTAGGGCACCAACCGGCCTCGGGTGGACCTCGACTCGCCTTCCAGGAGATTTGCTTTTAGGATCCGGAAGTCATCGTACGACATGTGGGTAAATGCGGGTGTCCCTGCCACCTCGCCGATGGCGTAAATGCCTTCGGCGCTTGTCTTTAGGTGATCGTCTACTTCGATGACTCCTCGCTCCGAAACCCGCACACTGGCCTTGTCTAAATCAAGGGCATCGGTATTTGGAGTTCGACCGGCGGCCACCAGTAGGTGAGAGCCCGGATAGCTCCCTCTGGCCTTGCGGCGTCTCAACCTGCAGACCGACCTGACCGTCCGCCTAACGCTCGAATGTTCTCGCGTGTTGGTGCTTAGTAGGAGGTCGATACCATCCCCTCGTAGGATCTCGGCAACCGCTTCGGCAATCTCAGGGTCCTCACGAGCCAGGAGACCGGGGCCATTCTGAATGATCGTCACTCGACTTCCGAAACGTCGGAACATCTGTCCAAACTCGACACCAACGTATCCGCCTCCAATGATCAGGAGGTGTTCCGGTACCTCGCTCAGCTCCATCACCGTCGTCGAATTGAGAGCCGGCACGGAATCGAGGCCAGGGATGGGAGGACTTGATGGCCGCGAACCTGTATCAATGACAACAATGTCGGCGTCCAGGGAGCGCGTCTCGCCATTTCGAAGCTTCACGAACAACGACCTGGGTCCGGTAAATGATGCTTCGCCCATCAGAACGTCGACACCACCTGCCTCGATCTGCTCAAGGCTTCCCGACCGAAACTCCTCCACGATCTTGCGCTTCCTAGCCCGAACCGCCTCCATATCGACGCTGACCTTGCCGGTATCGATCCCGTAGTCCTCTCCCCGCCGGGCTAAGGCGGCGACTCGAGCGCTGGCAATCATCGTCTTCGTCGGTGTGCATCCTTCATTGATGCAGACTCCGCCGATGTGCTCTCGCTCGATCAGTGCGGTTCGACGGCCGGCGGCGGTAAATGCGGTTGCAAGAGGACCGCCCCCCTGACCGGATCCGATGATGATCGCATCGTAGTGTCCTTGTTCCACGCCCACCCCCTCCGAATCTACTGCCGCGATTCTAGCGGATGGCCGGTGGCGCTTCTCGTCTCACCGACTTCCGAACGTCCCTATGAGCGTACGGCTACCGCGGCAAACCTACGAAGCTGTCCTGAAGGACGACGTTCTAGCCGTTCTTCGGGAGAAATTGATTCGTGAAGTAGAGCGAGGGTCTGACCTTGCGGGTGATCTGTTTGAACTCGTAGAGGGCGGTGGCCGTCCGGCTCCAGACCTTGGGATCCATATGACCCAGCGGGACTCCTGCCGGCTTCCAAAATATGATTGCCCGCTGCAAGACCTTTCGCTGAAGCGCTGGATTCTCCAGTCCAGGGATCGCCTCCTTGCTGATCGTGAACGCGCGAGCGGGATGCTTGATGGCGAATTTGAGGCCTTTCAGCGTGGCTCGAACGAACCCCTTCACGCGTTTCGGCTGATTCGAAATCTCCTTGTCGGAGGCAGCGATTCCGGCGCCGGCAAGGTTGTCCCACTTGTAAACGTCGAATTCGCCAACGGACTTGCCCTCGGACGCCAGCTCAACCGGCTCGTTCGGTGCGTATCCCATCGCCGCCGAGACCTTTCCCCCGGCCACCGAAGTCACCTGTGTGTAGCCGATGTTATCGATGTGGACACGAGAGGCGTTCACGTGATTCGAACGGAGCAGGGCCAGCAAACCGTAGTAGGATGCCCCGTACGTTGCTGGAACACCAACCGTCTTTCCTGCCAGATCACTCACCTTGGCGATATGACTGCTCTTCAGGAAGAAGAGGGCAGACGGGAACCGAGAGTACTGCGTCAGGACGTAGCGCACGTGGAGGCCGCTCGCGCCTGCCGCCAGCACTTCATCGCCACCGGAATCGACGAAATCGATCTTGCCTTGCGACAGAAGAGTCAGGGCGTTCGGCTCAGAAGTGTAGTTGAAATCGACCTTAAGCCCAGCGGAGCGGTAGTAACCAAGCTTCTGCGCCACGTAGAACGGCGCGAACTGCACATTCTGAGTGAACCCCATAGCGACGTGTACCGAAGTGAGCGTTGCGCGAGCTTGCTGCCGGTGTGGCGTTCCGACAAAAGCGCATGCAGAAACGCCCAGGGCCAGCATCACAGCGGCGGATCCAAACGTCCTTATTCGATCCAATTGAGAACCATCCTTTCGATCAAACTGATTGAGCCATAGGCAACGGCTCCCAGGGCCATGAGCGTTAGCACCGCCGCGAACGCGAGCGGCATGTCGAAATTCTGTAGGGCGAACTGAACCCGATATCCAAGACCAGCGCCTCCACTTACGTACTCACCGACGACGGCTCCGGTAACCGCCAATGCAGCCGAAATCTTCTCCCCGGCAAAAATCGACCGGGCCGCTCGGGGCAGCTCCAGATGGATCAGCGTCTGATACCAGCTCGCGCCGAACACCCTGGCCACATCTCTGAGGTCTCGCTCCACTCCTCGCATTCCGGAAGCGGAGGTGGCCACAACGGGAAAGAACACGATCAGGGCAGCTACGCAAACCTTGGCCGTCAAGCCGAACCCTGCCCACTGCACCAAGAGAGGCGCGACCGCGATGACGGGAATCGCCTGACTGGCGGCGAGGTAAGGAGCCAGACCCCGCTCCAACCCACTCCACCGTCCGACGACGTACCCCAGAGGCAGAGCAATCGCCGATCCGATCAGCCACCCGAGAAACGCCTCTTCGAAGGTCGTACCCAAATCCGGAAGGAGAACACCATCCCGGATTGCGAGGACAAAGCTCTCCCAGACCTGGAGCGGCCAGGGCACGACGGACGAGGGAAAGCGCGATGCCATTGCGCACCAGATGCCAAGTCCGAGTGGCAGGAAGATGAGAGGCATAAGCCGCTCAGCAAATCTGCTCTTGATGCTTCTAGACCCGCTTCTTGTACCGGGCTGGGTCGCCGTTGAGTCGGGATCCGGGCTAGAAGATCGACGCGAAAGTAAGCGACCGGAGCCGATGCCCTTCTGCGGGTGTGGAGACGAATCAGATGCAACGGACAAAAAAACCTCGAAGTAAACGCTTCGAGGCATGACGCAACCAGGCGTCGGTGATGGCCTTCTCTCATCCGGACTGTACCGTCGGCCCTGGAATCTCACCAGGTCCTGCGCAAGTTGCGCTCGCGGGCTCTACCGCCGATCGGGAATTGGCGCGAAGCGCCTCACCCTGCCCCGAAGGCAAACGTTTATGGACTTATCTGCTGAATTTTACCATCGTCACGTGTTTCCCTTGAATGCAGGTGCATCAGCTTCATGCGCCACTGCAGTCACGCGGCATCAGACGGAAGTAAACCGGCTCCGGTCATGTGGCTCCATCCAGTCCATTTCGGGGCCTTTCGGCACGATTCGAGAGGGATTGATGGCCTCATGAGTCATGTAGTAGTGCCGCTTGATGTGATCGAAGTTCACGGTCTCGCCAAACTCGGGACGCTGATACAAATCGCGCGCGTAACCCCAGAGATTCGGATAGTCGATCAACCGGCGCAGGTTGCATTTGAAGTGCCCGTAGTACACCGCGTCGAAGCGCACCAACGTCGTGAAGAGCCGGATGTCGGCTTCTGTGATCCGGTCACCCACCAAAAATCTCTGCTGCGAGAGTCGCTGCTCCAGCCAGTCAAGTCGATTAAATAGCGCATCGAAAGCGGCATCGTACGCCTCCTGAGTGGTGGCAAAGCCGCACTTATAGACGCCGTTGTTGACGTCCTGGTACACCATCTCACTAATCTCGTCGATCTCTGATCGTAGCTCCAAGGGATAGAGGTCGACGTAGTGCCTGCAGAGATTCTTGAATTCCGTCTCGAAGTCGATGGTGATATCGGGATAGTTATTTGTGACCAGCCGTCTGGTTTTCCGGTCCCAGATGCAGGGGACGGTATATCTGCCCGTGTAATTCGGATCCGTCCTGAGATACGCCTCGGAGAGGAAGGTGAACCCCTCGACTGGATCACGGCTCGCCCCGGGAACATCCCTAAATGCCCAGCCCTTCTCATCTCGAATGGGATCGACAACGGTCATGCCAATGACATCCTCGAGCCCCAAGAGTTTGCGCACGATGATGGATCGGTGCGCCCAGGGACAGGCCAGAGATACGTAGAGTTGGTACCGTCCCGGTTCTGCCTTGAAACCGGATGAGCCATCGGCCGTGATCCGATCTCGTATGCTGTACTCCTGCCGCACGAACTCGCCCTTGGAACCGGTTTCGGCTTCGAATTGCGGTCGTACCATCGTCTTCGTCATCTGATTCCCCTCATCTCTCGTTTCTCGCTCTCTTCCTCATTGTCAATCAGCTTCGCCCGAAATCACAGCTTCGACGATCGCCTCGCAGCGTGGCTTGCCATAACCGGTACTGTGGGAAAATGAAGCCGACCCGGAATTGCAATCGCATCACACCTTGACTCTTCCGGTTCGCAATTTAAGGCCCCGCTGCCGCGATGAGGACCCGCCTGTAATGGAAGATGTAACCTTCGTACAGTACGCTTTCTTCTCTCTTGACCCGATGTGGCGCCGGCTCGAGCCTCAGGCGCGAGAGTGTGCAACGACCGAGCTTCGGTCGACCATCAATGGTCAGAGCTCAATCGACACCTACAGCTACACGACGGCGGGCCTCAAGGTGGGTACCGATTTCATGCTCTGGCGCACGGGAACGGATCTCTCAGAGCTTCAGGCAGCCACGAGCTGCCTCTTGAAGACCCGGCTTGGCGCCTACCTTTCTATTCCCTATTCGTACATTGGGTTGATCCGGCCGAGCACCTACGTGCGACGTCAGGCGCCGCAGGAGCAAGCAGCACTCGAGAAGGAGCGCAGCCGCTACCTCGTCATCTATCCATTTACCAAGACTTCAGATTGGTATCTGCTGAGCAAGGCGACTCGCCAGGGGATGATGAACGAGCACATCAAGATCGGTCACGAGTATTCGACCATCCGTCAGGTGCTTGTCCACTCGTTCGGCCTCGATGATCAGGAGTTCGTGGTGGCTTACGAAATGGAGGACCTGCTCGCCTTCCAAAGCCTCGTGATGGATCTCCGATCGACAGATGGCCGGCCCTACACCTTGAGCGATACGCCGGTGTTTACGGCGGTGCATCGAACTCTGGAAGAGACACTGCACCTCGTCGCGGGATGACCGCGCCGCCGGAAATACCGAAGCCGCGACTTCTGAAGGCACTCGATCTCGAGCCGGTTGACGCCACTCCCGTTTGGTTCATGCGCCAGGCCGGACGGGCGATTCCTGCTTATCGGAAGGTCCGCGAGAAGCATAGCCTCCTCGACATCTGTGCCAATCCAGAGCTGTGCGCAGAGGTGACACTGCAGCCGGTTGAACTTCTTGGCGTGGACGCCGCCATCATCTTCGCCGACATCATGACTCCTCTGATCGGCATCGGGATCGATATCGACATCGTCGATGGAGTCGGTCCGGTGGTGTCGCAGCCATTTCAGACGGAACAGGACCTCAGGCAGCTAGAACGATCGAGCCGGATTCCGATGTGAAGCCGCAGCTCGAGGCTATCGCCGCCGTCAGAGCTGAGCTGGATCGGTCGCACCAGGGACGGCCTCTCATCGGATTCGCCGGCGCCCCTTTTACTCTGGCGTCCTACCTGATCGAAGGCCGATCCAGCCGCGAGTTCGCCAAGACGAAACAGCTCATGTATCGGCTTTCCTGAGCTTTGGAAGGATCTGATGGAGAGGCTGGCCGGCTTGGTCAGCCTTTATCTTCTAGCTCAGGTCGGCGCTGGCGCTCAGGTCGTGCAAATCTTCGACAGCTGGGCGGGCATCCTTTCGCCATCGGACTATATTCGGTACGCTCAGCCGTACTCTCGCACCGTTCTGGATCACCTGAGTGCCCGCGGTATCCCATCCATCAACTTCAGCACTGGAACATCCGCGTACGTCGAGGCTGTCGCCGAAGCTGGTGGCCAGGCTGTCGGTATCGACTGGCGATCCTCATTGGCCGAGTCCTGGTCCCGAATCGGCCACGATCGAGCAGTTCAGGGCAATCTCGACCCGATGGTCGTGGCCGGACCTATCGAGGCAATGGAGGAGCAGGCGCTTCATCTCTTGGCCAGCGTGGAAGGGCGCTCGGGCCACATCTTCAACCTTGGACATGGGGTTCATCCAAGCACGCCCGTGGAGAACCTTCAAAGGCTTGTCGATCTCGTACACAACTGGAATCCTACCCACGCTGAGCGGGCAATCGATCCTGGTCGAAGCGCAGCTGTGAGGCGTATTTCCCAAGGAAGACAGGATTGACCGGCTCGCAGCCCCTTGGAGTGCTGCTCATGGCCTATGGCACTCCGCGAAACCTCGATGAGGTCGAACCGTACTATACAGACATCCGTCGAGGGAGACCGCCTTCAGCCGAGCTGTTATCCGAGCTAAAGGAACGATACCGCGTAGTCGGCGGCCGAACTCCCCTGCTGGAGATCTCCCAAGCCCAAGCTGCCGGGCTGCAGAAGAACCTTGGTGAAGGTTTCCGAGTGTTCCTGGGCATGAAGCACTGGCATCCTTACATCCTGGAGGCGTTGAGGGACATGCAGGCGGCTGGAATCGAGAGGGCAGTGGGTATTGTGCTGGCGCCTCACTACTCCCGAGGCAGCATCGGCGAGTACAGGGAGCGTGTCGAGAAGGCCAAGCTGGAGCTGAGCTACGACGTGGAAATCCAGACTGTCGAGAGCTGGCATCTCAACCCTCACTACCTGGAAGCAGTATCGGAACATGCTCGGCAGGCACTCAAGGGATTCGAAGATCCCGACGCGGTCACCGTCATCTTTACGGCCCACAGTCTTCCTCAACGGGCGGTCGCCGATGGAGATCCCTATAAGGAGCAGTTGCTGGAGACGAGTCGTGCTCTCGCGGCGAAGCTGGCGATCCCGACTAATCGCTGGACGTTCAGCTTCCAGAGCGCTGGTCGCACCTCGGATCCATGGCTTGGACCAGATATCCTAGAAACCGTCGACCGCCTGGCTGACGAGGGAGTGCGCAATATCTTGGTCGCTCCGATCGGTTTCATTGCCGATCATCTCGAGATCTTCTACGACATCGATTATGAAGCCAAGTCCCGCGCCAGGGAAAAAGGATTGCGTTTGGAACGGATGGCCTCGCTAAACGATGATCCGCTCCTCATCGCCGCGCTGACGGACGTGGTGACTGCCACAATCTGAAGCCTCAGGCGGCACGTTTCTTGCCCTTGACATCTTGTAGTACGACGTACGGTCGTAGCTCGGGAGGTGCAGCTTGGCCAAGAAGGACGAGCCACAGAAGCCCAAAGGTAACCGGACGGGCGCGGGTGCAGAAATCCCTGCGACCATCATGCGCTCAGACAGGCACGCCCAAGACATCTGGGCAGAAACTCACGACAGTGCGGTCGAAACCTACGGCGAGGGCCGCCGGGCACACATGGTCGCCTATGCTTCGCTGAAGCACTCCTACGAGAAGAAGGGTGATAAGTGGGTCAAGAAAGACCACAAAGGCCCGTCTGACCCTCAGGCAGCCAGAAGTGTCACGTCCAAGAAGAAGTCAACCGACCCCGACAAGGCACCAACGGCCCACGGGAGAGTGGCCAAGAACGCTGCTGAAGCTCGCGAAAAGGCCAAGGAAGACAAGCGGGAGTACGACCGGGCACGCCGTCAGCGCCAGAAGAAGGCCAGCGCCTAGGAAGGCGGACCTTTATGACGAGTTCGACTATCAGAAGCAAACTCTTAGTGGGAGGGGTTTAACTCGATGATGACAAATGTCGTGGCGGCATCTTCTATAAGCCCGGTCGGCCGATATTTCGTTGCGTTGCTTATCAGCATAATTATCAATGCAATTCTCGGATCCTTCATGTTTTGGGCGGTATTTGCTAAGGCCCAGGTACCGGCTTGGTGGTCAATCGTTCCCGTCCTACAAACACTGGGCCTCCTAAGGGTCGCGGGAAGGCCTTGGTGGTGGATCGTTTTTTGGTATCCTGTTGGGTTTATCCCCTATATAGGCTGGCTGATCGCGTTCGTCTTCTTTATCATCCTTTGCATCGAAATATCCAGGGCCTTCGGCCACGGAGGTGGATTCGCCGTCGGGTTGGTCCTCTTGGGTATAATCTTTTTCCCGATCCTCGGCTTTGGCTCTGACCAGTACCAGGGCTCGCCATCAGGTGCTTCGGTCCCGGCTTACTGACTCCCCGGCTGCCGGGCCGACCTGGAACGAAGGATGGAGAGAAGACGAGGAGCTTCGCGAATTGGACTTGGGTAAGATTCCCTATGTGTCATTGCGAGGGCTTGACGGGGGGACGCCCAGTTGCTAGGCTTGTCTTGAGAACAGGCTTGATGTCAGGGGTGGCGTACTCCGCTCGCCTCCCGGTCCAATCTTGTTCCGAATCAACTAAATACCAGGGGTGATGTTTTGGCAGCAACCGCGGGAAGTATCGGAGTAGCCGGAACTTATCCGGCTGAGGTTACGTTTCGGGGCGAGACGACCGAGAGAAACAGGGTAACTACCTTCTTTCGGACGATCGTGGCGATTCCGGCCTTTATCGTGCTCTATATCTACCTCATTGGATTCGAGATTGTATCCTTCGTCGCTTGGCTGGCGATTATCTTTACGGGCAAATATCCGGAGTCGCTCTTTCAGTTCAGTAGCAACACTCAGCGGTTGATGACCGACGTCTGGGCTTACCTGTTCCTGCTCACTGACGAATACCCGCCATTCTCGGGCAGCGATGAGAAGGCCTCAGCATATCCGGCTCAGTACTCGATCTCGTACCCTCAGAGCAGCAATCGAGTCACCGGCTTGTTCAGATTCCTCCTGGCGATCCCGGCCTTGATCTATGGAATGATTGCGTTCCTCGTGGCTGAGGTCCTAACGATCGTGGCCTGGGTCACGATCGTCGTCACCGGACGCTACCCCGAGGGAATGCAGAACACCGTCCAAGGGTGTTTGCGCTCAATCATGCGGATCTACGCTTATACCTACCTCATGACGGACGAGTATCCTCCGTTCAGCATGTCGTAACCGACTTCTCACCTTCGCGAACTAAAGGGGTAGGCCCGATGGGCCTACCCCTTTTCCATTGGCACGATTGACAAGCATACGATCAACATCCGCAGCCAAGGCCGGCTGTAGAAGAGACCCCTCCTAACGAGCATTCCAAGCCAAACAAACAATCAGATACCTATCCCACCGCGTCGGAGCTGGATGCTCACTCAGCTCAGAAAGAGTCCGGCGTCGTTCACCATTGATTAACGACGGTCTCAGGGAGTTTTCAGCCTAAGAACGTAGGCTGAAAGTAAGGGTCGCATCACACCGTGATCGATGCCGGGTAAGTGTTTATGTGGCAGCCCAATTCGCAAGGTTTGCGGACATCCGGCACACAACTTGCGTCACATACTCCAGCCCGGCCCCGTGTCAACGGTAATAACCAGGCCCTAATCATTTCTCCTTAGGAGGATGCGGTGAATAACCCAATCACTTCGTTTCGCGGGGCGGCCACAGCTGTGGCGATGGCTGCCGCGCTCATCATCGCCGTAGCTGGCTGCGGCTCGGGAGGTGGCGGACAGGCTTCCAATGCTCCCAAGAATAAAGGAGTCACAAAGGTCAACGGCCTCGCCGTCCTCCACTGGTACGGCCTCGAGGCCACTCCCACGTGGGTAAACACCCTGGACCCGTCTCAGGTGACCGACTCCATTTCATACAACGTCTTGAACATGGTGGACGCCGGTCTCGTGAAGCTTCTGCCGAACGGGAATGTAGCGCCAGATTTGGCGACCTGGACGGTGAATGGGAACCGGAAGGTCTATACGTTCAAACTGCTGCCCAACCTAAAGTTCAACAACGGCGACAAGCTCACGGCTCAGGATGTGGCGTGGTCGCTAACGCGAACCCTGTCGAAGGCAACGGTTTCGCCGGTAGGCCTTTCTTACTTGGGCCATATCCAAGGCGCCGCAGCCTTGAACAGCGGAAAGACGAACACGCTTTCGGGTGTGAAAGTCCTCAACGCTCGAACGATTCAAATCACACTCGACCAGCCGATTGCTTTCTTCCTCCGGACGCTGACATATCCCACAGCTGATGTGCTGGATCCCAGGATCATGGCAGGCAAGAAGGCTCAGAGCTACCTGACAAGCACATGTTCTGCCAATGTCGGGGCTGGCCCCTTCAAGTTCAAGTGTCTGAACAACAGCTCAAACCAAACGTCCTTCTATCACAATGGCCAGACGCATCAGATGACCTTGGTTCCCAACCCGTACTACCATGGTGCTAAGCCTCACATCGAGGTGGTGATGCCGGTCATAGCCAATGCGCAAACCAACTACGCTGACTATCAGTCGGGAAGCATCGACGCGTCCGTCGTACCGAGTGCAAATCTAAGTGCCGCTAAGAGCCAGAAGGGCTTCCTCAAGTTCCCAACGTCAGCAGTTGATTACATCACGCCAAACGAGCAATCCTCGCCCTTCAACAACGTCCACTGCAGGTTGGCCGTCGCTTATGCAATCAACCGAAACGCCATCGACAACGGTATATGGCGGGGTTTGCAGACCCCCATCTACGATGTAGTTCCGCACGGCTTGCTTGGCTACTACAACGGCGCCAACAACCCCCACTACAGCGTGGCCAAGGCCAAAGCAGAGCTGCGGCAGTGCCCAGGCGGGATTCACGGCGTGACGATGGATTATCAGCACACGTCAATCGACGTGGATAACGAGTACAGCGCTGTGCAGCACATGCTCACTAGCGTCGGCATCGGTATCAAGCTTGACGCCATGCCGTTCAATACATGGCTGAACATCGTTGGGAAGCCCCTGCAGCAGAATAAGACCGCCATCACAGAGAATCTGTGGATCGAGGATTATCCCGACCCATACGATTACGCTTCGCTACTGCTGCGGGCCGGTCAGAACTACGACATCGGCGGGTTCAACAATCCCAAGTACAATTCGCTTGTCGACCAAGCCGCCGTCGAATCGAACCCCACAGTTCGTGCCCAGATGTACATCAAAGCCCAGCACATAGCTCTAACCCAGGGAGCTTGGATCTCGATTGGTGAACAAGAAGCTGCGACGCTGCTCAATCCGCGGGTTCACGGGCTCGTAGGAAGCGAGGCATTCGGCATTCTCGTTCCCAAGAACAACGATTGGTCCAACGTCTCGATAAGCTAACCTCGACATGACAGGGGGGCGCGGCCTTTGGTCGCGCCCCCCTTTTTTGTGCCGCCACTACTGTTAAGCTTGCCCATCTGACCCTCATCGGCGAGAACGCTTCGGGCCGTCTCCGCAACACTCGCAATCATTCCTACTTTCTGGAAACGTCAATCCTAATTCCCAGCCAATACTTTTGCGTCAAACTAGAGTAAGCGGTCTGGATTTTGCCGTGGCGATGGACGTGAACAACGTGGACCTACCTCACTCCGACGAAGGGTCGGATCCTATCAACGGCCGGGTGCTCGATGAGCGCTACGAATTGTTCGCCGCCATCGGCTCAGGCGGCATGGCAACCATGTACCGCGCACGAGACCGGCGCCTCGGACGAACCGTTGCCGTCAAGGTGTTACGTCCACAGTACGCCACGGATAGCGACTTCCTCGACAGATTCCAACGAGAGGCGGAGTTTGCCGCTGGGCTTTCCGCTCACCCAAACATCGTCTCGGTCTACGATGTCGGACGGGACGGCGATCTTCATTACATGGTGATGGAGATGGTCGAGGGCGAAAACTTGAAGGCTGCCATTTCCGCGTACAGCCCCATGAGTGTCGACCGGGCCTTTCACATCGCCGCCGAAATTGCCTCTGCACTGGACTTCGCACACCGGCACGGCTTGGTGCATCGAGACGTCAAACCTCAGAACATCATCATCTCACGGGATGGTGTGGTCAAAGTTACGGACTTTGGAATTGCCTACACCGTCGGAACGGCTCAGGTCACCAAGGCCGGAGTAGTCATGGGTACGGCCCACTACCTATCGCCAGAGCAGGCACACGGACGGCCGGCTGGGCCGGGGTCTGATGTCTACGCGCTCGGCGTTGTGCTGTTTGAGATGTTGACGGGCCGCCTCCCGTTTGACGCCGATAATACGATTGCCCTGGCAATGAAGCACATCCGCGAAACTCCACCCTCGCCGAGCCAATACAATCCCAAGTTACCTCCCTCTGTCGATCCGGTCGTTCTCAAGGCGCTCGCCAAAGACCCAAAGCGACGGTATGCCACGGCAGCCGAGTTTCGGGAGGCGCTCCAGCGGCCCCGTGCTGTCCAGGATACGAGCTTCATGCGTCCGATCAAGCCGAGAGGATGGTGGCGCTCACACGCGGTGGGGGTTCTTGCGACCTGCCTTGTCTTGTTCGTCTGCACAGCAGGCGGAGTTGCAAGCTACGACAAAATTTCCGCCCTTGTGGCTGGTCACCCACAACACGCGGCGACCGGAAAGAAGGGGTCGACGGCAACCTCCGGTCAGAAGTCAGGCCATCACAAAGCGCCGGTCAAATCCCCACCCAAACCTCCGGCCGTCGTTCCATCGAAGACCACAGTGGCGCTGCCCGCCACCTCCTCCCTAACCCTGACCTACATCCACACCGACAACATCAATGTGCCTCCCGGATCTGGCACAAACCTCATCTACACGATCGTCGATCGTTCAAGCGAATCGTTTCAGGTGGCTCTGGCGGCCACCTGGGTTAGCGATACAAAGCCACCGGTAACGCTTACAGACAATGCAGACGCCGCGGTTGTTACGGTCACTCCTGGAACGCATACCTACACCAGGCAATTTCAGGTTCCAGCCACGGCGAATCCGGGGACCTACGATCTTGTCGCCAGCATTGAGAGCCCCACACAGGGCCAGAGTTATGGAACGGTCCATTTGGCCCACCTCTTCGCGGTGGGTCAAGGTAGCCCAACCGATGCCACCACGACAATCCAGACTCCCACCTACGTGGCGATTCCTGCCAGTTTAAGGTTGAGATTGATCGGGCCTCCGCCCGCAGGGCTTTTCCAAGAGGGCCCGGCCCTGCCGCCAAATGCAAAGGCGCCAGGAAGGGTTGTCTCGGCTCTTCGCAGTCGACGCGGAGGTCTTCGCTAGCAGCATCTCTTACGGATGCCCAGATGGCTGGCTGGGTGTGCCCTTCGACGCTACGAGTAACTGTCAGCGGCTTGCAGGTAAGCGCTGACAGCACGACCAATGAGGTCGGGGTTCAGGTTGCGCTTCAAAGCGACGAAGTAACTTAGAAGCTGAAGCGGAATGATGTGAAGCAGGGGGGTGAGCCCGGGCAGAGCCGTCGGAAGGACGAGCTCGGCGAGTTGGTTCTGCCGTCCGGAGGCCTGTTGCGTCGATTCCGGACCACCCGCAGCCTGACCCTCTGCTTGTGCCTTCTTGCAGTATCGTAGGTATGCCTACGATGCCGGCGGCGCGCAGTAGATCTTGAGACCGTCCCTCATAAACCTCCCCTGGAACGATTTGCCAGATGAGGTCCCGGCTGTCGATCGCCGGTAGATAGCCGTGGAGCATCTGCTCAAGCTCCATGCCAAATGCATGGCGTGCTGTTCGTCTCTATCATCTTGAGAGCCGCCTCTCGGGCTGTAATCTCATCAGGGCCGGCTCCCACAAACCAGAGGTTGCGGGCCACGTCAACCTCGTCGACAAGCTCTTGAATCGAAGCCTCCTGACCGAGAACTGTCAGACATTTTCTCCAGCGATGCCGTCGAGAGCCTCATCAACCTCTGCGCCGGCAATCGAACCTCTAGCCGCCATCGCCGCGGTGGCACTCAGCGCCGCTATGGCAGCCGTGTAGCTGACGGTATGAGCCCAAGAAAGCTCCCTGTCATATCCCGTAAGCAGAACGTGCTCTGCCTTCCCGGCCACGCTCCCTTCAGGAAACCCCGTCACCGCGACCGTCGTGGCGCCGTTCACGCGAGCAGCAGCGATGGCTTCCAGCGCCATCCTGCTTTCGCCGGCGTGAGAGACGACGAACACCACGTCACTGTCGTCGAGAGGAGGTGTGTTTGTGACAAACTCATACGCTTGGACGGTCTAGCACCTGCCACGTCCGCGGTTCACGTAGTCAAGCACGACGGCCGCCGCCTGCGCGGCATGCAGCGATGTACCATTACCCACCAGGTAGACGCGCTTGCTTCGCTCCAATAACTCCGCAATCGTGGATGCCGCGCGACCGCGCTCAATGGCCTGGCTCACGGCCGAGGGTTGAACCTGAATCTCCTCGTACATGTAGTACGGCGCTGAATCCTTGATCTTCTGCTGGTAAGGGCATGGCTTCCTCCATCGGCACAACTTCGACCTTCAGCATTCTCACCCAGTTGTTCTTCGCTATGTCCGGACCGAACATTGTGGCCGGCGCGAGCTTACGTATTGACATACCCGGTGGCTCGATTCGGTGACGAAGGCACAAGTTCGGCCTCTATACGAGCTACCCTGGTGATTGGCTTGAAGGCGCCCGGCTGGTGGTCGTGAGTGCACACTGCCTATTCGTCCGACTCATGGCCTGCTTGCAGGGAGCGGGTGGACCGTCGGGCTACGCAAGCGGTCAGGTGCCGGTAGCCCAGATGGGCTAGCCAAATCTTCCTATAGAGCCAACCCGTGCACAATTGCGAGCATGGGCAGAGTGGCCTACGTCCGGACGCGGTAAACCTGGCCACGCGGGAAGTCGTCGAGCTGAAACCAAACACCGCCGGTGCCATCGCGAGCGGCCTACGCCAAGTCGCAGAGTACGCGCGCCAGTCTGGGGGAGGAATACCCAGGTGTGCCGTTCAGCTATCGCGTCGAGACCTACGAACGACCGTGACCCAACTCAACGCGGTTCAAAGCGGTTTCGATCGATTCGGCCGGACGACCGGCCTACAGAAGCGCTCGGGCGCCTGGTATCGGCTCTGCGATGAGGTTATAGCAGTGGTCGATCTGCAGAAGTCGCAGTATGGCCCGCAGTATTATGTGAACCTCGGGTTCTGGCTGCGACAGCTCGGGGACGAGGTCTACCTTAGACGGGAAAGGTGCCACATCTCCGTCCGCCTTGAGGTGCTCCTGGCCTCGGAGAGGCGCCGAGTCGCTCGGTTGTTCGACCTTGACGAGGACATTCCCGAGGAGGGCCGAGCTAGCGAGATCGTGCGGGTGCTAAGCGAGCAGATCGTGCCTCTGCTGGACGAGGGGTGCACCCTGAACGGCCTGCGCAGCCTGGTGGCCGACGGTACGCTGAGGGGGGCGGCGATTCGTGGTGCCGCTCAACAGATACTTGCAGACCTGCCGAACCGGAATGGCCCGTCCGGCCGTGGCTAGGAATGCCGATCATTTGAGCGGAGCCAGAAGGTGCGTGTAGTTCCCGTCTCGCAGTTCGACTTGGAGGGTCTCGGCGAAATCTTGTGGCCCCGCGTGGTCAAGGTCCGGGGCTGCACTCTGCTTGAGGGAGGCTTCACGGCCGCGTCCTTGGACACGTGGTTCGAGAAGTTCGATGGCGATGTGGCGGCCGTTAAGCGCATGGTAAATCATGTTCACCTCTACGACCTATTTCCACGCGCAGGATTGCCGGCTCTTCGCATCGACGCGGAGGTCTTCGCTAGCAGCATCTCTTACGGATGCCCAGATGGCTGGCTTGGTCTGCCCTTCGCCGCTACGTGTAACTGTCAGCGGCTTGCCGGTAAGCGCTGGCAGCACGACCAATGAGGCCGGGGTTCAGGTTCCGTTTCAAAGTGACGACGTAACTTAGAAGCTGAACCGGAATGATGTGAAGCAGGGGGGTGAGCACGGGCAGAGCCGTCGGAAGGACGAGCTCGGCGAGTTGGTTCTGCCGTCCGGAGGCCTGTTGCGTCGATTCCGGACCACCCGCAGCCTGACCCTCTGCTTGTGCCTTCTGCAGTATCGTAGGTATGCCTACGATGCTGGCGGCGCGCAGTAGATCTTGAGACCGTCCCTCATAAACCTCCCCTGGAACGATTTGCCAGATGAGGTCCCGGCTGTCGATCGCCGGTAGATAGCCGTGCAGCATCTGCTCTAGCTCCATGCCGATGGAGGGCGTACTGTTCGTTTCGATCATCTTGAGAGCCGCCTCGCGGGCCGTGATCTCGTCCGGCCCAGCTCCCACAAACCAGATGTTGCGAACCTCGTTTACGTCATCTATGAGCTTCTGTATGGAGGACTCGAGTGCCAGAGCGTCAGTCATCTTCTCGGAGATCCCGTCGAGGGCTTCTGCAACTTCGCGGCCGGCACTTGAAGATCTGGCAGACACCGCGGCAAGCGAGCTCAATGCTGCAATCGCCCCCGTGTAGCTGACGGTATGGGCCCAAGAGAGCTCCTTGTCGTAGCCCGTGAGAAGGACGTGCTCTGCCTTACCGGCGACGCTCCCTCGAGGGAATCCTGTCACAGCCACCGTCGTGGCTCCGCCGGCGCGAGCCGTGGCGTTGGCCTCCAGTGCCATTCGGCTTTCTCCCGCGTGGGATACGACGAACACCAGGTCACCGTCGTCGAGAGGTCTGGGATTAGTGACAAATTCGTAGGCCTGGACAGCCTGGACCTGTCGTCCCGGGTTCACGTGGTCAAGCACGACGGCGGCCGCCTGCGCGGCATGAAGCGAAGTGCCGTTACCCACCAAATACACGCGCCTGCTTCTCTCCAATAACTCGGCGATGTCAGGGGCTGACCGTCCACGCTCGATTGCCGTGCTTACGGCCGACGGTTGGACCTGAATCTCCTCGTACATAAAGTACGGCGCTGAATCTCTTCTGTTCTCTGGTAAGGGCATGGCTTCCTCCATCCGCACAACTTCGACCTTCAGCATTCTCACTCAGCTGTTGTTGGCTATTTCGGGACAGAACAGATGACGGCCGACTCGAGCTTGCGCATTGACTCACCACTCATCTCCACTCGGTGAGCGTCGAGCGCAGGAGACGGTCTAGCATAGCGCCGGTGACCGCCGGTTCCCCTAGCCACTCCTGCCAGAGAGCCAGAGGCGACAGGCCCGTGACGATGGTCGAGAGTGAAGGCGCATACAGATGCGCCAAGAGGGGCATTGACCGGAGCCGAGTAATGGACTACGTAACAAGGTAGAAATTATCCCAACCTCTGGATGAGCCTCGGCTGCGACACCAGGGCGAGGTACTCAATTGATCGGACCGGGTGGTAGCCGTGAGTGCACACTGGCTTTTTGTCGGACTCATGACCTCCTTGCTGGGAGCTTCCTTCATGGCCTATACCTACTGGGCCTTTCGGAACAAGAAGTACCGCGAGGCCATCATGCGGAGCTACTACAAGACGATCAGGCGTCGTCCGACGAACAAATTGCCACTCGCGCGGCGTCGGCCCGAGCGGCCCTGGTCTTTGGTTTTCTGCTTGCGACGTTGGCACTTGTCCTTGGCATTCTCACGATCGTGTACGCATTCTTCAAGTGGCCGCCAACCTAGATCATGGCCTTCTTCATAGCTCGCGGCCGGACGGATCTACCGCTCGCCAACTTCCAGATTCTGGAGGTGTGGCTCGGCGACCGGCTGAGCCTCGTGGCATACGGAGAAAGGCCAGTCGGCAGTTGGCGAATTGGCCCGGACCACGCGGCGCCGAGCACTAGAATTTCCGTGGGAGGGCCTTTCGAGTACCGGTCTTCGGAGGGCAGCCTGCACCATCTCGAGGGGGGCGGCTCATGGCTCGACCTGCGGCCGCTATTCGAGCTCAGGCGAGCCCGGATTGTGGGTGCGCACGCCGATGAGGGCGGGCGCCTCGAGGTGCTCTTCGACAATGGCTCCCGCCTGGTGGCGGATCCTCATCCGAACTTTGAGAACTGGGAGCTTTCAGGCCCCGGCGACCTCAGTCTTGTCTCTCCGTTGGGTGGCGGCGGCCCCCGGACAGCGTGATTGGCTGGCTACGCCAGGCGGCCCTGCCACGGCACGAGCTTGTAGTGCGTCCGCTGGGGGCGGCAAGTTCGGCGTGCCTAGATACCGGCTTATACGCGCGCCGGGGCCCGGCGAATTTCGGCGTTCGAGCCGGTGCGGCTACGACGGCAACGTCACAGGGCCGGGTGGTAGCCGTGAATGCCCACGATCTTTTTGTTGGACTCATGGCCTGTTTGCTGGCAGCTTGCGCAATGGCGGGCGGCTACTGGGACTTTCGAAATAAAATCGGAATGAGTAACATCCAGTCCCGCCGGTCAGCCAGCAGCGGATCTCCGGAGCGCCCGGACTATGCCGGGGCGCAACGATTGGAACCTAGCCAGCCTTCCCCCGCCCCTGGACCGGCCACGTAGGATGCACGACGAACACTCGCCCGCTGGCGTCTGGGAACTGCCAATTGTGGGCTTTCATTTCACGGAGGTTTGGTTCAGCGCGCAGCTATTTCTCATTGCCCACGGGCCGACGCGGCAACACGACCTCCCAAGCCAACCAAGCATGCGCACACAGATCAGGCTTGGTGGCAGTTTCACCTACCGAGCGGAAACGGTGCCGTGTACGAATTGGACGGTGAGGGTCCCTGGTCAGCTTTGATTCCCCTCCTCGAGCTAAGACACGTGCGCATAGCAGAGGCGCATGCCGACGCGCACGGACGCCTGTTCCTCGGCCTTGCAGACAGCTCCTCTCTCACAGCAGGCACCGACCCGAGCTATGAGAATTGGGAAGTGTCAGGGCCGGGTCCGCTGATTCTCGCCTCGCCGCCGGGCGGTGGCGACCCGCGCCTAGTGTGGCCTAAGCCGGACGGCCCGTGAATCTCGAGCCAGCACAGAACGAACGTGTTCGGGGGGCCTCGCCGGAGCCTTCCGTGAGGATTCTGGCAGGGGCGGCCCTAGCGGAACGGGGCCGGCCTTGCTGAGGGCCGCCACAGGGTGGCCCGGGCGACTGTACTTGCTATCGAGGAGGCGCGTGGTCCGTGACCCGGCGTGGGGTCAGCCTTTCGCTTGACGGCCGCCGTCAGTGCCGACGTGGCCGATCTTGGCGGCACCGGGGTCAAGAGGGCGGTGGATGAAACGGAGACGCCAGTCTATTCGAGAAGGTGGCCCATCTCGAGGTACCAGAGGAGGCGCGGCGATTCCCGACTATGCGGGAGGAAGGCATTGGCCCCAGGATGGAGGTCGTGCACCCTGGTGGTTTAACGAAGGTAAGCGGTCCTGGCGAGTGGGTGACCTGACTCCGGAGCAGCGGGAGCTATCCATCTGGCAAACCATGAATGACACCATGCTCGTCCACCTCCTGGAGACCGGGTGGCGTCCGCGCGACCGAGCGTAGAAGCGGCGTCGGGCTGCGTCGCGCACGGCGGAGGATTCGTGAATGACGAGCGCCTCAGGTCTCCTCGCCTAGCGGCCACGGCGCTAGACCTTGTCCCTCAGTCCCCGACGTAAAGTTCCGGCCTCCGCTGCTCCAGGGATGGTATCGTTTGCCTTGCTTCGTGGACCACTGAGGTGTCGACCTGAGCCAGGAGAAGGCCTTCCCCGTCCTCTGCTCGCTCGGCAACCACCTGGCCCATGGGATCCACCACCATGCTGCATCCGGTAAATCCATTTCCAGTCTGCGCGGCGGCCACTACATAACAACCATTCTCGACAGCTCGGGCATTGATGAGAGTGCGCCAGTGATGCTCCTTGAGAGGCCCGGACACCCAGGCGCTTGGGACGATGAGGATCTCGGCTCCCATAAGGGCCAGCTGACGGGCAACCTTCCGGAAATCGAAGCTCGTAACAAACCATGAGCCCGACCATCCCGATGGGGGTAACCATCGGCACATGAAGCTGCTCGCCGGACGCTAGCTCGCTAGACTCCCGATGCCCGAACGCGTCAAATAGGTGCGACTTCCGGTAGGAGCTGAGAAGCTGACCATCGGCATCGAGAACCACGGATGTGTTGTAGGCGAGACCGTCAGGTTCCTCTGAAGCCTCAATCACTCCGGCAATGACTGGGATTTCGGCATCTCGAGCCGCCTGAGCGAGGCCGGCAACAAATGGACCTGAGAGAGGCTCTGCCACTCTTCGAAAAGCTTCTGCGCCGTGATCATCCGAATCCCAATACATCGTGTATTCCGGGAATATCATCATGGCCGCTCCACTCTCGGCTCCCTCTTCAATGAACCGGGTGGCCTTGGCGAGATTGGTTTGGACATCTCGATCCGACGTGAACTGACAAACGCCAACGAGCATTTAGGATCTCCGAGAGCGGTCGAGACGGATTATCAGGAGTCTTTGCGCCTTCTGCGGTCCGCTTTGTGTAGCGGATATGCTCAGCAAGTCTAGTGCAATTCCCGCCGGCAGAACGTACCCCGGCGCTTGTGTGGCCCGACTACTTCCGTCCCATTCCACAATCTGATTCCCCGTCAACGGATTGGCCCACACGTCAGGCACAGACGGAGTGTTTGTGTCTGCGGCCTGGGCAGGCGAAGGCCGGCGGGATCGGATCGGCCGCCGCCAAGGGGTCGATCGCGGATACGGAGCAGTAAGCACACGGCCCCGATCGGGACGTATGATCGTGGTTCGGTTTTGGGCAGCACACGTGGGCCGGTAGCAGAATGAATTCTGCCCCTACGAAAGGCGGACCATTGTGCCTGCGGCATGGCATAGGCAATGCCGCACGTCATCGGTGACGCGAGGTGGTACCCGTATTCCGATCCGGATTCTCGTGGTCAAGGTGCCATTCACCGGGGTTGCCTTCGACGTATTGCCGGACATTGCTCAGCTCCGCGTTGTCCCGAATGATGCGGTCGTGAAAGCCTCGCTGCCAGGCGAACCCTTGGTTCCCGCCTTCCCTCACCAACCTCGACGTGAATTGGAGTACTAGCCCCTGCGGCGTACATCGGCTTCATGGAGGAAGTACATCAGGTTAATGGCGAGGACTGCCACCATAACGGCAGCGACTCCAATTCCGCCGGCAAGCCCACCAGCTATGGCAACCAGCGGGATGGCGAGAGCGAGACTCGCTCCCACAACGGCGATGGGGTTGTCATCACTCTTACTCACCTGACCGGCGGGACGCCTGGCAGCAATTCTTTGGTCGACTCGCGCATCAATTTGCGTCTCGATTCGATCGAGGAACGCGCCGATGAGATGGTCATCCAGGTCTGTGCCAAGCTCCCTTCGGGCGCCCACGGTCGCCATCAGATCTTTTCTGATGTCCTGACTTGCCAGGTCGGTCTTCGAAGTCGTGCCTGGAGAGACGTCCTCTGCCATTTGCCCTCCAACGTTTAGCCCATGGTACATATCGAGCTTGCTCCGTGAGAATGGCCGAACGTGAAGAAGCTGCTCACCGCCCACGCTGCCCACCCTCCCTCGGACGTCTCTTGCATTTCCGCAACCTGGCGAGGGAACAGCCCACGGAGGAGTTAGTAAGGCCACGGAAGGAGCTACTTTAGCGGGCCGTCGAGAACTTCTCGTGTCCACTTAGCGACATCCTCGAGCTCCTGGGGTGAAACCTCGTGCGCAATTGGATACTCGCGGTAGGTCAGCTCTACTGGAGTTCGCGACAGGTAGTCCCGCGTCATTCTCCCGAGGTCTACAGGGAGGACCTCGTCCAACGTCCCATGGCCCTGAAAGATGGGGTGTCCGGCACATTCGTCGGCACGGTAGGGAAGATCCGTGTGAATCGGAACGTAGCCACTCAGGATGACTGCCCCGGCAACCCGATCAGGAAACATCAATGCAGAAGCGGCCGCCATTGCCCCACCCATGCTGAAGCCCCCAACCAGCATCTTCTCCGGATCGATTGAATGCGCAGGAATAATTTGGTCGATGAATTGAGTGACGAGGCTCAGACTGAACTCGATTGATTCGGGGCTAGGCTGTCCGGCCAGCGATGCGTCAAGATCGTACCAGTAGTAAGAGTCTGGACCGAAGGTGAACGGCCCTCTGGCACTGATGACGACAAACCTTGGATCGATGTAAGAGCCCAGCGACAGGAGATCCTGCTCATTGCTCCCTCTTCCATGCAGAAGAAGCAGCCCTGGATGGGGAGGTGCCCCCGAGCGGGCCGATAAAGCTACGTATTGCAGCGTGTCCGGTTTCTGCCCCTGAGTTGCGGTCATCTCTTACTCCTGGCTAGCTGCGAGTCGACACAGTGCAAGAAAGCGGCCCGGGAGGACCGCTTTCCTGAGAGCCGCTTCGAATGTGGGGACTATGAAGCCTGCTCTTTCACTGCCTCGATCTCGAGATTGACTTTTACCTCGTCGCCGACCAGGAATCCGCCGGCCTCAAGCGCGACATTCCACTTGGCACCGAAGTCGTGCCGGTTGAAGGATGTCTCACCGCTGAATGCCGCGATGTAGGTGCCGAACGGGGTAGTCCCGCGTCCGTTATCCGTGCAGCGGATGGTGAGCTCCTTGGAGACGTTGCGAACCGTTAGGTCGCCAACCATGTCGAAGGTACCGTCACCACGGTCTGTGATTTTCTTGCTTTTGAAGGTGATCTTGGGATGCGTCTCAGAATCGAGAAAGTCCGGTGACTTGAGATGGGTGTCTCTCTGAGCTGCTCTGGTGTCGATCGTCGACACGTCGATCTCGACGTCCACGGTGGCCTTCCCAATCTCCTCGTCGATCGTCTCGATGGTTCCGGTGACGCCCTCAAATCGGCCCTTGACCGTCGAGATCATCATGTGTTTGACCGAGAACTCGACAAGCGAATGGCTCGGATCGATCTTCCAAACAGTCTTTACGCCCTGTGGTGCTGTTGCAACTGACATACTGTCCCTCTTTACTCGTTAATGGTGGCGGGTCCTCCGCCTTTCATACTTTCAGTTTAGCACTAAACAGTTGACGTGTCAACTATTTAGCTCGCCCAATATGGGATTACCGATAAAGTGCGCCTCCGCTAAGCAACCAGTCAAGATGTCACTCCAACGGGTGGGAGAGGCAAGCCGGGTGAGACAGCGCGAACGGCAAGACCGGCGGTTACGAGCCTGAGGGATCGGTGCGACCCCAGAAACCGGCTCAGATCGAGGAGAGCAAGCGGACCAGCTGGCTTAGCTCTGTGCAGCCAGGCTGTGCTGGATCAGGGGCCCGAGAATCCCCGCCGTGACGTCTCGCCCGCCTTTGAGGTCGGCGATGATGCAGGTTGGAGTGTAGATCAACCCCCAGGGAATACCCCACCAACCTGCCACGAAGGACAGTCCGGCATACGGCAAACCCTTTAGCACTCGGTTCTGACCTGCCTTCACCAGGGTGATGGCTGAAGTGCGGCGCAGAGTGATCACAAGCAATGACACGTCCCACAGATAGATGACAAATTTGCCGCCCTTGTCGATTTCGGCCTGCAGCTCACCGACCGTCAATCCCTCGACGCCCTGGATGTGTTTGATGCTCTTCGTTGTGCCAAGATTCACCGCGCCGAGCAGAGCTTTGTGGGTCGTTTGCCAGGGCAGATCTGCCTTAACCGGCACATTGGTGCGAGCTTCGGGATCAGCTGCACTGGGTTCGGTGCTGTCAGATGTCATGCCTCGATACCTCCCAAAAGCCGCGATTTTAGCGTCCGCTAGACCTGCAGTAACATAGCACCCAATGGCAGCTTGGCGGACTTCGTGATCCGATTCGCTCTGATCTCCGTACAAGACTAGGAACCGGGACCGGGTATAACCAACGGGCCGCCATCCGACTCGGTCACGGATATAGAGGCGGCCGAATCAGAAAACACGGGACATTGATCCCGAGAAAGGAGTTCAAATGGCATCACTCACACGTCGCGGCTTCCTGACGAAAGCTTCGGTGGGAGCCGCCACGGTTGGCGTGCTGGGCACATCGGCTCCCGCCTTTACCTCAACGGCCACCAATGCTGAAGTCGATTCTTCGGAAGTCGATCCGGCAGTCATGGCTGAGCCGTTGGTGGCACAGGTTCGAAATGCCGCCACTGGCGAGCTTTCGATCATGTCGGGTGCCAGGGAGTTCATCATCCGTGACTCCCAGCTTGTTCTGCGGCTCTTGAAAGCCGCCGGTTGATCAACCATACCTAATCGCCGAAAGGAAGAAGAGGAGTAAGATGTCTTCACATCGCGAAGCCCCTGAAATCTCCAAGGATCCCGTCGCCGACAACACCGATGTCTATGCCTTTGTAAGTCCGGACGACCCGGAAACCGTTACCATCATCGCCAACTACATTCCACTCGAAGGCCCGGACGCTGGGCCGAACTTCTTCGAGTTTGGCGATGACGTGATGTACAACATCTACGTCGACAACGATGGAGATGGCCTGCCGGATGTGACCTACCAGTTCCGATTCCACACCCACGTTCGAAATCCAGAGACCTTTCTCTACAACGTCGGGCCAATCAAGTCCGACTCTGACCCGAATTGGAACCGGTACCAGTGGTACTCGCTCACCCGCATAGCGCGAGGCAAGTCTGAGGTCATCGGTCAGCACCTCACCTGCCCGCCCTGCAACATCGGTCCCCGCTCGACACCCAACTATTCGAAGCTCGCAGAAGAGGCAGTTCACCATCTCTCGACAGGCGAGTCCGTCTTCGCCGGCCAGAGACGGGAGGGTTTCTACGTGGATCTGGGAGCAATCTTCGACCTGGCCACGCTCCGTCCGTTCGAGAACCTTCATCGCTTCCCTTCAAAGGCGGAGCCCGGCGTCGACTCACTCACCTCGGTCAACGTCCACTCGATCGCCATACGGATACCCAAGAAGACGTTGACGAGCGATGGTTCAAACCCGACCAACGCCGCGAGCCCGCGTTCTGTTATCGGGGTATGGGCCTCTGCCGACCGACGCAAGTCGACGATTCGCGAGGCAAACGGCACGCTCGCACACGCCGGCCCGTTCGTTCAGGTTTCGCGATTAGGCAACCCTCTGATCAATGAAGTCATCATCCCCATGGGTCTGAAGGATGCCTGGAACGCCACTTCTCCCTCCAAGGACAAGAAGTTCCTCAAGTACTACCAGCACCCTGAGGTCGGGGGGCTGTTGCCCTACCTCTACCCAGATGTCTTCCCGAACCTGGCCAAGCTGAAAGCCGCCCGCGCCGACCTCGTTGCGATTCTCTTGACCGGGCTTCCCAGCGGCATCGTCAAAGGATTCCAGAACTACACCGGCTCGACCATGTCGGACCAGCTTCGTCTGAATATGGCCATCAAGCCAACGACCAAGGATCCAAGCGCCTACGGTCTTCTCGGTGGAGACCCAGCAGGGTTCCCCAACGGGCGCCGGGTCTTCGATGATGTCGTGACGATCGAGCTCCGCGCTATCGCCGGCCTGACGTATGCGCTTGTCGATCCAAAGTACAAGCCGGATGGCGCAGCTGGTCTCGATCTACGATGTGACCCCGCCGCCTGCCAGCCGGTACATGTCGCACTTCCCCTACCTGGCCGATCCCCTCAGCGGCTACAACGTTCCGAAGGCCGCATAAACCAAATCCGTAAGGAGGGCCGGATCGCTGCCGGCCCTCCTTCAGCTCAATTCGAAACAGGAGGAGGAAATCGATGCACGAGCATCATGTCGATCGAGTACATCCTGAAAGTATCGTCCTCGACATTGGGGACGATGTCGGCGCCCTCATCATCTACACCGATCAGATCCTGCGCGGTAGGGAGATTGAAGTCAGCCCAAGAGGCATCACAAAGAGAGTCCACGTCGAAGTGCTGGAGCGACTGACCAATGGCCGTCAGGAGTTCGCCGCCGCATTTCCCGAGCTACAGGAGGGCAACTACGACGTATGGGGCGAGGATGAGCTGCCTGCAGACACCGTTACCGTAGAGGGTGGAAAGATAGCCACTATCGACTGGCGCACTGAATCCAGAGGAAGATAGGTTGATGATGCGCTGTACCGGAAGCCTCCGATGATCCGCCGATTTCGGGACACGTGGAGCCAGGCAGACCCAAACCTTCGTAAGCGGCTCACGCTCACGTATGGGCTCCTGATCGGCTTCAACGTGGCCGTCTGGGTTGTACTGCTACTTTCCGCTCGGCGCTACCCCGTCCTACTCGGCCTAGCAACCTTGGCCTTCGGCTTTGGCCTCCGACATGCCGTCGACCCAGACCACATTGCGGCGATCGACAACACCACCCGCAAGCTGATGCAAGAAGGCAAGCGACCGGTTGGAGTCGGTTTCTTCTTCTCTCTCGGTCACTCGACGGTTGTTATTGGCCTCTCAGCCATGGTTGCCCTCTCCACGGCCTTCGTGCATCACAACCTTCCACAGATGGAGGGCTTCGGTTCTCTTCTCGGCACATCCATCTCCAGTGCCTTCCTCTTGATCATCGGAAGCATCAATCTGCTGGTTCTGATTCAGGTATTGAAGACCTGGCGCCGGGTGAAGGCCGGAGGGTCGTACGATGAGTCCCTTCAGGGTTACCTAGACAATCGAGGGCTCCTGGCGCGGATCTTCAAGCCACTCCTGAAAACAGTCGGAAATAGCTGGAACATGTACCCGATCGGGATCCTATTCGGATTGGGATTCGACACGGCCAGCGAGGTGGGATTGCTGGCGATCTCAGGTGCCACTGCCGCCAGCGGGATGCCCATTTGGTACATCCTCCTGCTGCCCCTGCTGTTCACGGCGGGCATGGCCCTCGTGGATACCTGCGATGGAGTGCTGATGTTGGGCGCTTACGGTTGGGCCTACGTGAAGCCGGTGCGCAAGCTGTACTACAACCTCAATATCACCCTGGTCTCCGTGGTCGTCGCCCTGCTCATCGGTGGCTTGGAAGCCGTGCAGGTGATCGCAAGCGAGACCGGAGCCAAAGGCGGTGTCTTCGCCCTCGCCGGCAATATCCCGTTCAACGAGCTTGGATTTCTGATTATCGGGATCTTCGTATGCGCCTGGCTTGCCTCGATTCTCGTGTACAAGATTCGCCGCTATGACCTGCTCGACTCCCTGCAGCCACAAACCAAGATTTAGCCGTTCAACATCCGGCGGCTTTGATAGGAGTACACCTCAGCCAAGGCTGCAGCTCGCCGATTATTCGATGAATTGCCGTTGACTAGGGAGATAATCTAGAATCGCCCGCATGGGTATTCTCGAAGCTCTCTCACCGAACCGGCGCGCGGACCGCAAGTACCAGCGCGAGGCTTCGAGGTGGCAAACATCGGGCAACTTTGACCCTCTCGTTGTGCGCGAGTACACGGCGAAGTGGCTACAAGACAAGGACACCGCCAGGATGCTAGCGGCTGGCTATGTGCTCATGGACACGAAGACCTTACCCAACAAGTCGAAGGATGGGCGGGAGAGGGTCCGCGTCCGATATAAGCACCACGACGCAGCGGTCGCGTTCTTGTACAAGACTCACCCTGAAGAATAAGCAGCCTATGGCAGCTCAGTCGAACGAGCATGGAGAGCGGCTCTAGTTCTAAGCCGGACGGTATCCAGGATCCAAGCCGCCGGCGGTCGTCTAGACCGCAACGTGATGACACCAAGTTTGGGGAATCCGTGGACGGTTGACTGCCGTTAGATTGAAGCGTGGAGCGGATCTATGCGATTTGACGTGGTGGTTGTTGGCGCCGGCCCGGCGGGAAGTACGGCGGCACGCGAATGCTCGCGGGCGGGTCTTCGAGTCGCCCTTCTCGAGAAGGCGGAGTTCCCTCGGGACAAACCGTGTGGCGGAGGCGTCAACATCCGGACAACCAAAATGCTTCCCTTCGATCTATCTGAGGTAACCGAGCGGAAAATCTACGGGATGCGGATCAAGGTCCGCGCCGGCTCCTCTTACGTGAAGCGAAGCGCCACCCCCCTGACGCTGCTTACCCAGCGAAAGCGACTCGACGCATACCTCGTCGAAAAGGCAGTCGAGGCAGGAGCCAAGCTCTTTGAGAGATCCGCCGTTTCCCATGTGGAAAGGGAGTCGGATGGTGTCGTCATTCGTTCGAATGGCCGAGCCTTCGAAGCGTCTGCGGTTGTCGCTGCCGATGGGGCAAATGGTCCCACGGCCCGCCTGGCCGGCATAGAGATTCGGCGCTGGACAATCGTCGGACTCGAAGCGAATGCATCGTCTGATCCGAAATCATTCCCTGATAGTTGGAGCGACGTCATGGGGATCGACTTCGCCGGAGTGCGCGGCGGCTACGGCTGGGTATTTCCCAAGGATGATCATCTCAACTTTGGTCTGGCCGGTACCGACTTAGGGGGGCGCAAGCTTCGGACTCGGTTGGATGAGCTTGTTCGATCCTACGGCTTTGATCCCAGCTCTCTGTGGGGATTGCGAGGCCATCCCTTGCCCGTCCGTCAGCCCGGTTCTGACCTGTTCGCTGAGCGCGCACTTGCCATTGGAGATGCTGCGGGTCTACTCGACCCCTTTACCGGGGAGGGGATATTCTCGGCGATCTGGAGCGCCAAAGCCGCAGCGCGGAGACTGGTTGAGCTGCTGGCCGGAGATGTCCACGCCCTCGAGGCATATCGAAGAGACATCGAGGAGGAGCTTGAGCCGGAGCTGAGGCTCGGCCGGCGGATGTATGACCTCTTCCACCTTGCTCCCTGGCTATTTGCCGAAGTAGTGAGGGTGCCGGCGGTATGGCAAACCGGCTGCCGGATCCTTCAAGGCGACTCGACCTACGTCTCCATGGTGGAAGGCTCGGGATGGATTGGCAGAGCCCTCTCGCACGTCTACCATGGGATCCACCGAATCTCCGATCATGGTTCCGATGAAACCGGTCGCAGTCGAAGCGGACCTCTTCGATACGCGGCGTGACCGTCTAAACCCGGACCGTCCAGATTTCTCCTGCTCTGGTCTCTCCGGCTTCGACAACCTTCATGACCGGCACTTCGTAGATGGCAAGGCGCTCGAGATTCTCAACCGGAAGGAAGGAACGGCCTGGATCTCCGATCAAAACGGAGCGGCCTTCCCGCGCAGCCGAAAGCAGGTACGGTCCGAAACTCGAGGCGCTCTCCTGGTCATAGAAGACATCTCCCGCGAGAATCACCCCTTTTACGGAGCTTAGGGGCGGTAGCTCGTCGAGGATCGTCTCCACCATCACGCCGTTGATCTCAGCGTTTAGCTGAATCGCCGAGCGGGCAATAACGTCCTGCTCTACGACCGTGGCCCTGCTTGCTCCAGCCAGCAAGGCGGCGATTGCCACGACTCCTGATCCGGATCCCACATCCAAGACCTCCCGGCCCTCGACAAGCTCTGGATGGTCGAGAAGGTACCTTGCCAGGGCCTGGCCTCCAGACCAAGCGAATGCCCAGAAGGGCATCGGAGCCTCGTCGACGTGCATAGCCTCCTGGCTTTGCTTCCATAGAGCGAATACCTCACCCGCCAGGTGCAGCCTCATCTCCGGCAAGAGGGGAAGAGATTGTATCGACGTTTGGGATCGGACAAATTCTCTAGCCCACCCTTTGTCCGAACCACGGCGGCTGACCTCAGTCACCGGCTTGTTTCACCTGTTCCAGACGCGGATTCACTACTCCGTGCGGCTCCCGGCGCTGGGGAGTCAAGAGGCCCTCAGATGTAGGATTAGGCGTTGGCCGCACATGCGGCCGCCCTACCTTTATCGCTGACTCAGGCCAAGGAGCTTGATGCCTGTGGGGCACGGCGTAAACCTCTTTCTGGCCCAGTACGGCCTTCTAGCTTTGTTTCTGCTGGCGTTCATTAAGGCGATTGGCATTCCAATCCCGATTCCTGCGGACTTGGTTGTTCTGGCAGCCGCAGGCGGATCGGCGGGAGGAAAGTTCGTCCTCTGGCAAGCGTTTCTCGTCCTTCTCGTCGCCATGGTGGGTGGTGCGATCATCCAATACTCACTGGCCCGCGGACCCGGTCGAAACATTCTCTACCGATATGGACGCCATATTGGCTTGACTCCAGACCGACTCGACTCCGCTTTTGCTCGCGTCGAAAATGTCAACTTCATCGGGGTGGGCGTGGCGGTCATCACCCCCGGCCTCCGCACGGCAGCCATTCCTGCCTGCGGTATTGCCGCCATTCCCATCCGCAGGTTTGTGCTCGGTCTGTTCACAGGTACGGCGGCTTACCTGATATTCCAGTTCACAATTGGCTTCGCCGCCACAAAACTGTGGCTGCATTACTGGAACGGCAGCACCCACGTCACCATCATCAGCATCATCGTGGCCGTCAGCGCCCTCCTCATGGCACTCATCGTATGGCATCGATCGGGGCATGGCTACGGCGTGCCGGAAGATAGGAAGGAGCTGGGAGGACCATTTCGAAACCCTGCCTGCCCGATCTGTCTCTCGATGATGATCCCGGAATGGATAGCAGGCCGGCGTTTGGGACTTGCGCTGCTCCGGTGGCGCAGAGGCTCCAAACATCGCTCGGAGTCGATGACCAAGGGTCGGGGAACGGGCGGGAAGACCGTCACCGTCAAGCCTCAGGTTGAGCCGGGTCAAGAACGAACATGAGAAGGGAAGGGACGCCATAATGTTGCCTGTCGAGCCACCACTCGAGCCCATGCTGGCGAAGACCGCGACGGAGATTCCGTCCGGCCCTGAGTGGGTGTACGAGCCAAAGTGGGATGGCTTTCGAGCCTTGATCTTTCGGGATGACGATGACATTCGAATCATGAGCCGGAAGAACACCACACTAAACCGCTACTTCCCCGAGCTGGTCGAGACGTTTCGCCAGGGACTCCCGTCCCGCTCTGTCATCGACGGAGAGATTGTCTATGCCGGCCCGAGAGGTCTGGAGTTCGACACCTTACAGCTCAGACTTCATCCGGCCGCGTCTCGCGTGGCGAAGCTCTCCAAGGAGATCCCCGCCTGTTTCGTCGCGTTCGACATTCTCGCGCGCGACGATAGCGACCTCCGTGGCAAGCCGCTATCGGAACGGCGCTCGGATCTGCTGCACTCCATCGCTGCGGTTCCATCCCTCTCGCTGACGCCCCAAACTTCCGACCGTGAGGATGCCAGGTCATGGTTCACGGATTACGAGGGGGCCGGGCTGGATGGGGTGGTGGCCAAGCAAGATGACGGCGCATACCTCGCAGGAAAACGGGAGTGGGTCAAGATCAAACACCAGCGAACCGTCGACTGCGTCGTCGGTGGATACCGGTTAAGCTCTGACGGTAAAGGATTGGGATCCCTCCTCCTCGGGCTCTATGACGACGAGGGCGTGCTTCACCACGTGGGCCACACATCCTCATTCAATGCCCGAGAGCGGAGGGAGCTTCTCGACCGTCTCAAGCCCTACGAGGGAGGTGAGAGCTTCGGCCACGGAAGGACTCCCGGCGGACCAAGCCGTTGGTCACAGGGCAGGGATATGAGCTGGGTCTCCGTCAGACCCGAGCTGGTATGTGAGGTGGGTTTCGAGAAGCTCGAAGGCGACAGGTTTCGTCATGCAGCGCGCTTCCTCCGCTGGCGGGAAGATAAGGCTCCCGCCGACTGCAAGTACGATCAGCTCCAGGCACCGGAGCACTTCGACCTGGCAGACATTGTGCAGATGGGCAGGGGATGAGTGCTTTGATGATGGGATCAGAGTCGCTACAGAGGAAGTCCAGGTAGACGGCAAAGATGCTGTTCCTCTCCAAGCAGGCAGCTTTGGAGGTTCTCGGGGACGACTCCCGGAAACTGGCGGCTACGGCTAAAGAGGACCTCACGATTCCCATTCCATCCTGCCCCGGATGGTACATGGTGGATCTGCTCGTCCACGTGGGCGCCGTCCAGCGGGCTCAGACTTCCCTCATTACAGCCCGATCGCAGGAGCCAATGGGGATCAGGCGGGAAATGTTCACCCCGGTTCCAGGTTTACTCGAGTGGTTGGAAGCATCAACGCTCTTTGGAGGAACCTCGGACCTACAATCGACTCCCCGTGGCCTTGACCTTTGGTTCCATGAGGGTGCGGAAGATCTCGTCAGGGCATTGGATGCAGCGGATCCTGAGGATCCGATGTGGAGCTGGTCAGCCGACCAGTCGGTCAACCACTACTTGCGTCTTCTGCCCATCGAAACTTCAATTCATCGATGGGACGCCCAAGCCGCAGCCGGCGTCCCGGAGCCGATCAAGGAGGATCTCGCTCTCGAGGCAATCGCACACACCCTTGAGGTCATGGTGCCGTATCGAAGAGATCTGGCCAAGGCACCGCCCGGGAATGGAGAGTCCTTCAAGTGGATAGCCACGGGCTCTGACCATACGTGGAGGATTGCTGTTCTCAGGGAATGAGATCGTTCTCGACGATGACGCGACTTCAGGAGCTCCGGGAGTCACGGTAAGCGGGACGGCATCGAACCTCTGCCTCTTTCTCTGGCACCGGATTCCGGCAGACGCTCTGAATGTAGACGGCGACGCTTCTCTGCTTGATCGCTACTTCGAGCTCGTACCACCGGTCTGACGGAGCCACATGGATAATCCTCAGCACGCGCAATAATCCGCTTGCGCACCGGACTCTTGAGCATGTACTCCAACATTTTCCGGATTCCCGTCGGAGCGGGACGTAGCCCGGCCCCTCTGTGGCCGGCCGTCATGCCTCACCCTCACCCCGTCGCCCTCACACCCGGATCAGGAACGCCGGAATGCGGCCGATATCCTCTTAGCCGGCTGGGAGTCCTGGTCTCGGCTGTCGCCTGGCCCTCGCTAGGGATCCGTGCGCGCCTTTGATGGCTGCACGCGCCTGGGTTCGTCAGCCTGTTTGGCGAAGTGCGGAGGCCAGGGTGCATCACCCAATCCCTCATGTTCCTGCCGCTCGGCCAGCTCGAGCAGGTCGTCGAGGCGGTTTACCGTTTCGTCGATCAAGGCTCCGGGATCGCCCATTTTCTCGAATCGTTCGGGCACCGTATCGATCCGCAGCTCCTGCGGCTCGACTCTGGCCACCTCATCCCAGGTGATGGGACAGGAAACTCTGGCATCAGGCACAGGTCGCACGGAGTAAGCCGAGGCGACGGTACGATCGCGGGCGTTCTGGTTATAGTCCAAGAAAACGCCGTGACGCTCCTCCTTCCACCACTTGCTCGTTGCCAATTTGGGAGCCTGAGCTTCGACGGCTCTGGCAAAAGCGAGGGCCGCACGACGGACCTCCGAGAAACCCCATTCCGGCTCAATTCGAGCGTTGATATGAATGCCACGAGAGCCTGATGTTTTGGGGAATGCCGTGATGTTGTGGCGCTCAAGAACTTCCCGGACTACGAGCGCCGTTTCCCGCACCTTCGAGAACGGAACCCCTGGAGACGGATCCAAATCGATCCGCAGCTCATCCGGATGGTCGACGTCCGTCTTTCGGACCGGCCAGGGGTTGATATCGATGCAGCCGAGGTTGACAGACCAGATGATGTGAGCCACGTCGTGCATCACCAGAAAGTTCGCACTTCTTCCGCTGGGGAAATGTACGGTCGCCGTCTCCAACCAATCGGGCCGGCTTTCCGGAACCCGCTTCTGAAAGAAGAAGTCTCCTGCGGCCCCATGCGGGTAACGCTTCAGGAGCGAGGGCCGGTCGCGGCAGCCCAGAAGCGCTCCCGGCCCGACGCTCAGGTAGTAGCGGACGAGATCCAGCTTGGTGACCCCGCACTCCGGGAAGAACACCTTTGCCGGATTGCTGACCTTCAGCTCGTGGCCGTCAACCTCGACGATTTCCTGGTCTGGCACGATGGCGCATTCTCCCACGGCTTCTGCCCTGCCTCAACGACGGTGCGGTTAGAAGTCGCTTAGCTTCAACGGCCGCGGAGACTTACCATCGATGTCAACGAACCCATACTCGGCGGCTAAGTCGGCCACCACAAGGACCTGTCCCGACTTTCGAATGGCTTCCGGGTCGGCGGCAAGAGCGGCCACAGCCCGGCCAGTGAACTCAGGTGATTCGGAGTTTTCCATGTTCATGTAGTCCGCGAAACGCATGACGTTCTCCGTCCGAACCAGCCCGGGATAGAGGCCGACCACTCCGACACCGTGCTCGGTCAGCTGCTTGGCCATGTCCGTCACCAGCTTGTCGTCTGCTGCCTTTGCCGCCCCGTAGGCTGGGCTTCCGACGAAGGTCCGAGCCGCCCAAAACGAGATGGTAACCATCAGGCCACTTCCTGGGCAACCATGATGGGAGCGGCTAGAACACTTGCCACATAGTGAGCTCGAACCCCAGCCGCAAACATCGAGTCCCAACGCCTGATGGGCTGCTGCCAGAAGGGAAGGCTGTCGATGTAGCGACCGTCGATCGTCAGATTCTCGTAGCCGCCCCAGACATTGTTTACGAGGATGTCGAGCCGTCCATCTCGTTCCGAGATCGCATCGAAGACCTGGCGGGTCTGATCGTCGTCACGGTGATCGCACCTCAGGCCAATGGCCTTTCCACCCTTTGCCTCAATCTCCCTGGCCGTGCTCTGTATCGATCCTGGCAGTCCTTCAGGACCATCGCCCTCCCGCTCGGACCGGCCTGTGAGGTAAACGGTGGCTCCCGTTTCCGCGAGGACTAGGGCGATTCCCTTCCCAAGGCCACGACTGGCGCCGGTTACGAGCGCGATCTTTCCTTCCAGCTCCAACGTTCCTCCGTCAGCTTTTCTAGTCCACGACACTCCCCGTTGTATTTTGAAGTACCTCATGACAACGGATCTCTCGCTTGTCGTCGACAATCAGCCGGGTGCTCTGGCTGATGTGGCTGAAGCCATGGGTCATGCAGGTGTCAACATCGAGGGTCTGTGCTGCTTCGTTTCCCAGGGCATCGCCATTGTGCACATCGCCGTCGAGGATGCTTCAGCCGCCAGGAGGGAAGCGCAGCAGATTGGCCTTCGCGTCTATGAGGAGCGGCCGGTTGCCTTGATCGAGATCCCTGACCAGCCAGGCGCCGCTGGTGAGCTTCTTCGCGGCCTGGCCGCTGCCGGAGTGAGCCTCGAGCTGGCCTACTTCGCCAGCCGAACCCGGATGGTCATCGCCGCGGACGACCTCGAGAAGGTCAGCGCGGTGGTCGGGTAGAGTTTCGCCGCCAGCACCATTGCGGGATTGAACCGGCGGCGTTTCAGTCCGACTTGCGCTCGCCGAGACTGTCAGAGGCCCAAGAAGGTCGTCTTTCGGGCTGATGCTCCGTGGCGATCACCGTCGAGAGGTTGCCACGTGGGTTCCAATCGGCGACGATTCTTGCCCACTTTGGCTGCAGTGCTTCGACAAGCTCATCCAGGATTCGATTCGTGACCGCCTCGTGAAAGGCGTAGGTATCACGATACCGATTGAGGTACAGCTTGAGTGACTTCAGCTCGACGATGGATTCGTCTGGAACCATCCAGAGATTGATGGTGGCGAAGTCAGGGTAACCCGTTCGCGGACATTTGCAGGTGAACTCCGGATACGAGAAGTGGATGACGTAATCCCGTCCCCGCGACGGATTCGGCAGCACCTCAAAGGTCGCCTCCTCAATGGCGCGCTCTCCCGGGAGGGAGTCTACAAGCCCTCCAGTCGATGGTTCTCGATCCTCAGACATGGTAGGCGATTATATCACCGTTGCGACGTTGTCAAGAGTTAATTGCCAGCAAGGAATGCATCCCAGGCGGCCTCGGCTACCGCCCTCGAATCGAAGGTCGATCGCGGATGAGGAGCGGGTAAGCCCATGGCCCCAATCGGAAGGTGTGAGCGCGGGTTCGTGCCGCCGGTAGTGCCCGTAGGCCGGTAGCAGAATGAATTCTGCCCCTCGACGGATGATCATTGCCTGACGGCGTGATAGACGCCAGGAATGCCCGTGGCCCACGGCAGGACAGCCACAGGGGGCTGTCCCTGCTCCGCCAACGATCCATCAACCGGCAATAGGACGACGAGCCGTTCCGACAGCGATGACAGGAGCAGAGCCCCGTGCCTGCTCCGGCATGCACCACGAGGCTACATCCACAGCACCAGTGGATACAACCACCGGAGCGAGATGACGAGGTGGGTTTTTGCGCGAGATCCTGCTCATACGTGGCTGGTCGATCGCGGATGAGGAGCGGGTAAGCCCATGGCCCCAATCGGAAGGTGTGAGCGGGGTTCGCGCCGGGAGTGCCCGTAGGCCGGTAGCAGAATGAATTCTGCCCCTACGTTTGACGGATGATCGTGCCTACGGCGCGACAGACGGCCAGGAAGGGGGCTCAGACATCTGTGGCCCACCGCAGGAACGAATCCATCAACCGGCAGTAGGACGGACAGCCGTTCCGACAGCGATGACAGGAGCAGTGCCCCCGTGCCTGCTCCCGCATGCACCACGAGGCGAGGTCTTCAGGCTATTCGGGCTCGACGGTCATGTCGACGGAGGTTGAGTCGGCCTTGTAGCCGGCGAATCGCTCGCGGACGGTTTCGGTTAGCTGTTGGACACGCAGCTCAGCGGACGTCAGCATCTCGTCGCATTGGGCCGTCAGGCGGGTCCCCTCATCGAAGAGCGCCACCGCCTCCTCGAGAGGGACATCGTCTCGCTGGAGCCGCTCGACGATCTTCTCGAGGCGCTCCAAGGCTTGCTCGAAGGGGAGAGGCTGAGGATCCGTCATCCTTCCGTCCTCACGGTTGCGCGAAACACGCCATCCTTGACCCTGGCCTTCAGCTCCCTGCCGGCGTGAGCTTGGGACACGGAGGTCACGAGCTGGCCCGAGTCGGCGTCGGTCAACAGGGCATAACCACGACTCAAGATGGCGACCGGATCGAGTGCGACAAGATGCCGGCTCAAGGCATCGAGGCGGCGTCGCCTGACCACCAGCTCTGCATTCGTCGACTTCTCCAAGCGATCAAACAGCTCGTCCAGGCGCTGCCGACGGGTACGGACTCGATGGGTGGGACTATCCCGTAAGAGGGCTCGCTCGGCCGCTCGAACTGTTTGGCGCTTTACGGCCACCTTGGTTCGGATGGCCTTCACCATCTCCCGAGCCAGGTCACGATTTCGGGAAACGATGGCCGGGCCGTTGGGAACGGCTTCCGCGGCGGCTGCCGTTGGGGTCGCTGCCCGGTGATCGGCAACGAACTCGACGATCGTATAGTCCAGCTCATGTCCGATACCGGTGATGACGGGTATCCGTGAGGCAAACACTGCCCTGGCCAGGCGCTCGTCGTTAAAGCCGGCCAGCTCCTCCACGGAACCACCGCCTCGAACCAAGAGAATGACATCGGCGTCGGTCATGCGATTGACGATATCCAGCGCAAACACAATCTCGTCTGCACACCCCTCGCCCTGAACGGATGTCCCGGCCACGATGACCTTGACCAGGGGCCATTGAAGCTTGAGCCGGGCGATCACGTCGTGGAAGGCCCTGGAATCGGGCGAGGTGACCACAGCGATTGACCTGGGGGATCTAGGCAAAGGCCGCTTGCGAGCCGGAATCAAACAGGCCCTCGGCCTCAAGCTTCCGGCGCAGTCGCTCGACGCGCTGCTTTTCAGCTCCCGCACCCTGGACGCGAACCCGCTCCACCTGGAGCTGATACGTGCTCTGAAGCTCGTATGTCGAGAGCCGGCCATCGGCGATGACGTTGACGCCGTCCCTCAGATTCACCAGCTCCGCCACCTGCTGCTGCGCCTCCGTTCGCCAGAGAATGCACTTCAACAGGCTTGTGTTGTCCTTCAGATTGAAGTAGATGTGTCCGGAGCCGGCTTTGGTGAAGTTCGTGACCTCACCGCCTACCGATATCTCGGCGAGAAGCTTATCATCCTCGATCAGTCGCTTGACGTAGCGAGCGACATCGCCTACCCGCACGACCTTTCGCGGCGGATTCGGCACCGGAGCCGGTCTGGCCGAGAACCGGCCTGACGGATCAGACGTCAAGCAGAACCTCAACTAAAGGCTGGCCATACTCGACCGCGTCACCGTCTCCCACGAGCATCTTCTGCACGACCCCTCGACCATCGGCCTCGACTTCGGTGAGGACCTCGAGTGCCTCAATGACACCGATGAGAGCGCCCGGCTCGACTCGTGAGCCGGGCTCGATAAGAGGCGCTCGGCCAGGTTGCTCAGAGTGGAAGAAACGCCCCACCATGGGGGATGAGATGACTGCCACTCCCGGAAGCAGGCTCTCGGACTGGATGATGCTGGCCTCTCCGCCCAGCTGTACTCCCGTTTCGCTAGTTGGAGTTCTTCCGCGCTTCACGCTGATCTGGAGATCTCCTGAGGTGACCTCCAGTTCTGTTGCTCGCGACTGGGAGAAGAGCCGGACAAGCGCCCGAAGCTCCTCCGAAACGTAGCGCTGAAGATCCTCTTGATCTGACGTCATACCCGCTCCAGGTACTGGCCGGTTCTGGTATCCACGCGGATCCGCTCTCCCTCCTCGACAAAGAGCGGCACCTGTACCACCTTCCCTGTCTCCAGCTTGGCCGGCTTCGTTCCTCCGGCGGCCGTGTCTCCCCGGAAGCCAGGGTCCGTCTCCACGATCTGCAGCTCGACGCTGTTCGGAAGCTCGAGGCTGAGAGGTTCTCCTTGGAACATCATCAGATCCAGCTCCATGCTGTCCTTCAGGTAGTCAACCGCATCGCCCAGCTTCTCAGAATTCATGGCGATCTGTTCAAAGGAGTCAGAGTCCATGAAGTGGAAAAGGTCATCCTCGCGGTACAGGTATTGGACGGTGTGACGATCGAGAGTGGCGCGCCGGAACTTCTCGCCCGCCTGGACAGAGCGCTCGATGGTGGTGCCGCTGCGCAGATTGCGCATCTTGATCCGGACCTGAGCACTCCCACGTCCCAACTTCAGGTGGTGGTATTCGAGAACGGACCACAGCTCGCCATCGATCTCGATCGTGAGCCCTCGGCGTAGATCTCCTGTCGAAATCATGCTGTTACCTTCCTTCCTCCCTTCGAACGTTTGCCAGGAACTGGGCGTAGGTTGTGGCAAAAACGAGGTGCCCGCCGTTGCCCTTTCCCGAAAAGTAGAAGTAGCTTGTATGGGCCGGATGGAGGGCCGCCAGGATGCTGGCTAAGCCAGGGTTGCAGATCGGCCCGGGAGGCAGGCCGAGGTGCTTGAAGGTATTGTAAGGCGAGTTGGTCGTCTGATAGTCGGATGTTCCGATCAGCGGCCACCAATCGCCCGGCTTTCCCAAGGCGTACTGGACGGTTGGATCCGACTGCAGGTAGTAGTGAGCATGCAGCCGGTTATAGTACACGCTGGCGATCTTTGGACGGTCTGAGGGGAAACGGGCCTCACGCTCGATGATGGAAGCCATCTTGACGATCCGGAAGACCGAGCGCTGCTCACTCTGTGCAACGGCGCGCATCGCCGGAGTGAAGACGCGGGCGAACTGCGCCACCATCTGCGCCTCGAATGCCGAGCCGCTTGTCCCGGGCGCAACGGCATAGGTGTCGGGAAAGAGGAAGCCCTCCGCGTCCTGGTTGGGAGGGATGCCGGCCGAGAACCCAAGCCGAGGATGACGGTGGACGGCTTGGAGGAACTGCGCCCCGTTGATCCCCTTGCTCTTTAGGATCTGAGCGATCTCTTCAGGCCTCAGACCCTCCGGAATCGTCACGCTGATCAATTTGATCTTTCCGCTGGAGAGGGCGGCGACCATGGAGTTGATGCTCATGTTCGGCCGCAGCGAGTAAACGCCCACCTGCAGCTTTCCGGTGAGCCCATTGAGCCGAGCCTCGAGCTGAAAGAGCATAGTGTCGTGAAGGATTCCCCGCTGCGCGAGACGGCTGGCGACGGTGGCATCGGTGTCGCCCGAGTGAACCGCGAAGAGAACGGGCCCGGCACTGGCATTCTGGGGCTGGTTGACCTTGTACTGAACGTAGAGGATGCTTCCAACGATCCCCAAGATGATGATCGCGGGAATCAGCAGCAGGATCCTGGTCGTGCGACGAGACCTTCCCTTGGAGGGCTTTTCCACCGTACGCCTCGTCTTAGGCCTCTCGACTGGGCGCCAGTTGTAGGGCCGCTCGACTCGTCTCACCGGGCGGTCCGCCATCAGGGTTGGTCTCCACGGGAATTCCGCTTTCGTGCCCGCATGCTCAAAAGGTACCCCTCCAAGATGAGGGTCGCGGCCATCTCGTCGATGTGACGCCCGATCCGCTTCCGCTTCATACCGCGCTCCTCCAACATCCGAGTGGCCTCCACAGTTGTCAGCCGCTCGTCCCACATCTCGACCTGCAATCCCCGCTCGGCCACGGCCTCGGCAAACTCTCTCGTCTTCAGCGCCTGAGGCCCTTCCGAGCCGCTCATATTGACCGGTAGGCCGACGACAACCCTCCCCGCCTCATGCTCCTCGACCGCTGCCATCACCAGCTCGACATCGCGCTCCAAAGTGGTTCGCTGGATAACGCCGGCCGGGCTGGCGAGCAATCCTGTCGGATCGCTGCTTGCCAGGCCGATGCGACGGTCGCCGACGTCGAGTGCCAAAATGCTGGTCCGTAAACCTGCCCTCCATTCCAGCACATCTGGAGCCGGGTCGGAGTTACTGTAGGGCATCTCGGCACTTCCGTCGCTCGATTCCTGCTTCATGCCCTCACCGCCAGCTGTCCTTCCGTTCGAAGTTCCCTGCTCCCTCTAACGCCACAATGCGCGTGAAAGATGCGGCGGTTGCAGACCAAACCGCACGCCGTCCTCCTGGGCCGCCACGTTCGAGAGAAACTAGCTCCTCGTCCTGATGAACTCGGCCGCCTTCGTCAGTCCGTCGTCGAGACCGGAGGCGTTGCGACCCCCGCCCTGCGCGAACTCCTCGCCGCCTCCTGCTCCACCGCCGACCGCCTGACCCACCTTCTGGGCAATCGACCGAGCGCTGTATCCCAGAGCCGTGAGATCCCTGCTTACCGCCGCGGCAAATTGAGGTTTCCCCTCCACGACAGATCCCATGACGACAACTCCCGAAGCCAGCGACTGCAGCGTTGTGGCCGTCAGCTGACGCAGGTCATCTGCCGAATCCACGTCGACCCGTTGCACGATCAGCCGCCCGGGGGTCTCGGCGCCGTCAAGGTTCTCGGCCCTCCCGGCGATCTCCGCCGCCTGCTTGCCAATCAATCTGCGAGAGAGCTGGGTAACGCGGCGCTCGGCCGTCTTGAGCTGATCCGAAACCTCGGCCGCTCGCTCCACCAACCGCTGAGGTGAGGTTCCCAGAGCTGTGGCCGCTTGCTTGAGTGCCTGCTCAGACTCCTGGAAGTGACGGTACGCCGCTCTCCCGGCCAGCGCTTCAATCCGCCGGATGCCTGCGCCGATGCCCGACTCGGAAAGGATGACAACGGGGCCAATCTCGAGTGTCTCCGACACGTGGGTTCCGCCGCACAGCTCCTTGCTGGGACCCATCGACACCACCCGAACGACGTCGCCGTACTTCTCACCGAACAACGCCATGGCTCCCTCCGCCACGGCGTCGTCGTAGCTCAGCTCTCGCGTGGTCACCGGCTCATCCTCAAAGACCAGCTGGTTGATGCGATCCTGGATGCGCTCGAGCTGCACTTCAGTCACGGGCTCACTCCAGCGGAAGTCGAAACGCAGCCGGTCGGGCGCGACGAGCGATCCAGCTTGCGTGGCCTCCGGGCCAAGCGTTTCATGCAGAGCTAAGTGCAGCAGGTGGGTGGCGGAGTGGTGAGGCCGGATGTCGCCCCGACGTCTGACGTCGACGCGGGACTGCACCTCATCGCCCAGCTGAATCTCCCCTTCCGCCACGCGACCGAAATGGACGCTGATGCCTCCGTACGGCCGCTGAGTGTCGGTTACCTCGACGCGTCCCCGAGGACCGGTAATGATTCCGCGGTCTCCGACCTGGCCACCGGACTCCGCGTAGAAGGGCGTTCGGTCGAGGACAATCTCGACCTCGTCTCCGGCCACCGCTCGCTCCTCGAGGCGGCCCTTCGAGATCAATCCCACGACCGTGCCGTCGGTCTCCGCCTCGGTATAGCCGGTGAAGACGGTGGGAGCGATTCGCTCGGACAGCGTGACAAGGTTCTCCAGATGCTCCGGATGGGCCACCGTCGAGCGGCCCATTCGCCCTCGGGTCTTCTGCTCGTCAAGCGCCTTCTCGAAGCCGGCCCGGTCCACCTTCAGCTCGTTGTCGGCTGCGATCTCCTCGATCAGCTCCAAGGGCAGGCCGAAGGTGTCGTGGAGGAGGAAGGCGTCGTCGCCGGGGATGACGCCATGGTCATGCTTCGCTTCGTCCACCAGGCGCTGGACCATAGGCAGGCCGCGAGCCAGCGTGTCGTCAAACCGCTGCTCCTCCTGCCTGACCGTGCGCAGGATGATCTCCCGCCGCCGTTCGACCTCTGGATAGTGCGCCTTCATGGCCTCGATCACCGCCTCCACGGGCTCGTGTAGGAAGGCGCGATCGATTCCAAGCATCCGGGCTCGCAGGACAGACCGTCGAAGCAGCCGCCTGAGGACGTATCCCCTTCCCTCGTTACCGGGAACGGCTCCGTCTGCAATCGCCATGGTGATGGCCCTGGAGTGGTCCGCAATGATCCGCATGGAGGTGTCGGCAGCGTGATCTGATTTGTAGCTCTTGCCGATGACGCGAGACACCGTCTCGATGATGGGGGTGAAGGCATCCGTCTCGTACACCGACTCGACGTCTTGGACAACCATCAGCAGACGCTCGAAGCCCTGGCCCGTGTCGATGTTCTTCGAGGCGAGGGGCCGCTGGACCTCACCCTTCTCGTCTACCAGCGACTGCATGAACACGTTGTTCCAGATCTCGACGAATCGATCGCAGCGCTCACAAAGCGGGCCGCAATCGGGCTCGCCGCAGCCGTACTGCTCTCCCCGGTCGTAGTAGAACTCGGAATCCGGTCCGGCCGGACCGGCCATGCCGGGACGGGCCCACCAGTTGCCGGGATCTTCATAGATCCACTCGGCTGGCATTCCAAGCTCCAGCCAGGATTTCCTCGCAAGCTCATCGCCTGGGTAGATGGTCGCTCGCAGCCGTTGGGGATCCAGGCCAAGCGTCTCCGTCAGGTAATCCCAGCTGAAGCGGAGGGCCTCGGGTACGAAGTAATCGCCCACCGAAAAGTTGCCCATCATCTCGAAGTACGTCAGGTGAGAAGGGTCGTCGCCCACCTCCTCGATATCGACGGTGCGCAGGCACTTCTGGATGCTCACGAGGCGTTTGGATGGAGGCGTCGCCTGGCCTAGGAAGAACGGGATCATCTGCTGCATGCCGGCGATGACGAACAGCACAGAGGGATCATCCCGCGGGATCAGCGGCAGGCTTGGCAGATAGACGTGCCCGCGCTCCTCGAAAAAGCGCACGAAAGACGCCCGGATCTCATCTCCGGTCAATGTGCAGGACCTCGCTTGCACCAATTTGTCAAGTCAATTCTACCGGACCGCCCACGAAGGGCCACAAGGCCCGCAGGCCGGCAATGTCACGCCCGAGCGCTAATTGGCCTCGGTGGCTCGCGGAGGCGATCGCGGATCCGATTGATGTCCTGCGGGCTGACTCCGGCTTGGAGGAGATAGCACTCAACGTCGCCATACTTGCGATCGACGTACTCCAACACCTCACGCATCACCTCGACGGTGGGAGCCGAGCGTGCATATCGCGCCTCGCGCTCCTCTCGCGTGCCAGGGCCCATTAGCAAGCCACCGCTCGTCGAATGGACGGAGCTGCACCTGTGAGATGGCGTAATCCTCGGCCGCTATATCGATGGAGACTCCGACCAGCCTTAATAGGAGGGCCGATATCAGACCCGTCCGATCCTTGCCGGCCACGCAGTGAATCAACACGCCGCCTGGATGCGCCGTCGCGATCTCCGTCATCACCTGTGCGATCCGGTCGCCATAACTGTCGACGCTGTCGGTGTAGTTGTCGACAAGCCGGAACACTTCTGGCCGTTCCGGAGCAGCGGGATCCACCATGGAGATATTGATGTAACGCAGGCGCGGATCATGATCCGTGAAAGGATTGGGGTTTTCCGCTACTTCCTGTGGCTTCCGCAGATCGATCACTGTCCGGATGCCGTGGTCGACCACTGACAGCAGACTGGCGGGTGTAAGCCTCGAGGGATCGTCGCAGCGGACGATCACGCCCCAGCGCGTTGTCGCTCCATCCTCAGCGGTATACCCGCCGAGATCCCTGGCGTTGAAGCAGTTCTCCCAGTTGAGGATGCGGCTGCGGGTGGGGTCGGAGGGCAGAGCTTGCCGGCGGATGTTAGGTTCGAGCCGTCACATCAAGATTCGCAGCAGACGCCATCACCTGACTGTTCCCGGAGGAGTCGTTACGACGATTGGTTGCGGAAGATTCCCTCGAACTCCCGCTCCATCTCCTGCCGCTTCTCCTCGCCCGCAACCTTGCCGTGCTGACGTGCCCGCTGCCACTCCTCCTTCAGCCGGTCGAGCCTGGCAGAAGGATCGCCACTCTGACCGGGGGCCGGCTCCGACAGCGTCCACACGGCGTATCCAATCAGTCCCATCGCCAATCCGGAGAGAAACTTCATACGCGCCTCCTTGGCGGCAACCTCGTATCACCTTTTCAGTATCCCTGATTGACAGTGTCTGAGCCTTTCGGATCGGATCGGAGACGGCTGGCACCGGTCCTGCATTGAGTGGAGCCAGTGGATCCCGAGGTCCATCGTCGATGAGCATCAACTGCGTTAGGGGGAGATCCGATGAGAGCACTGCGCTGGTATGGCAAGGGAGACGTTCGTGTGGAGGAGGTGCCGGCGCCGGCGATCGAGGACCCTCGGGACGCCATCGTCAAGGTGACGCTGACCGCAATCTGCGGGTCGGATGTGCACCTCTACGACAACTACGTCCCGACCATGGAAGAGGGCGACATCCTTGGCCACGAGTTCATGGGTGAGGTCGTGGAGCTGGGAAAGGACGTCACGAATCTATCGATCGGCGACAGGGTGGTGGTACCGTTTCCCATCTCCTGCGGCCAGTGCTTCTTCTGCGAGCGCTCGCTCTTCTCGCTCTGTGAGCGGTCGAACCCCAACGCCGCCATGGCGGCGGAGATGTGGGGCCACGCGCCGTCCGGAATCTACGGCTACTCGCATCTCACGGGCGGGTATTCAGGCGGCCAGGCCGAGTATGTGCGCGTTCCCTTCGCCGATGTCGGACCGATCAAGGTCGATTCCGGCTTGACAGACGAGCAGGTCCTCTTTCTCTCCGACGTCCTACCCACGGGGTATATGGCAGCGGAAAATGCACAGATCCAGCCTGGAGATACCGTCGCCGTCTGGGGCTGCGGACCGGTGGGACAGTTCGTCATCCGCTGCGCCTTCCTGCTGGGCGCGGGTCGAGTCATCGCCATTGACAGATTTCAAGAGCGTCTCGACATGGCAAGGGATAAGGGCGGTGCGGAGGTCATCAATTACGAGAAGGCCGACGTGCTGGATGAGCTGAAGGAGATGACGGAGGGGCGCGGACCCGACTCCTGCGTGGACGCGGTGGGCATGGAGGCACACGACCTGGGCATCGCCGGCGTCTACGATCGGGTCAAGCAGGCGGCCAGGATGGAAACGGATCGCCCGACCGTTCTCCGGCAGGTCATCATGGCGGTGAGGAACGGCGGGAGCGTCTCGATCCCTGGTGTGTACGGCGGATTCGTCGACAAATTCCCTATGGGTTCGCTGATGAACCGCTCGCTGACGGTCAAGACCGGCCAGACGCACGTGCAGCGGTACCTTGCTCCGCTTCTAGAGAGGATCCAAGACGGCACGATCGATCCCAGCTACATCATCACGCACCGGCTCAAGCTCGACGAGGCGCCTCAGGGTTACTCGATGTTCAAGGAGAAGGAAGACGGCTGCATCAAGGTGGTCATGACGCCCTAAGCTCGACTGCTTCACGGATCAGTGCTTTGAGGGCGCCTTCATCCACGGATTCGCCCTCATGCACGTCGATCGCGCGCACGACCTTGCTATCCAACCGCGTGTTGAAGAGATGATTCGGGTCCTTCATGCGGGGGCCGTTCGGGAACGTCAGTCTCACCGCACGCTTGAGAACGTCCGCAACGCAGATGATTCCGTCATGCGACCACACCGGGACTCCCTGCGGCCGGGTGGGCTTCCTCCATTTGATCTCTTCAACCACCGACGGGTCTGCTTCCTTGATCGTCGCCCGCAGCCGAGACAGGGTTGTGCCACGCCAGTCGTCAACCGATTCGATGATGGCGTCGATTTCCTGAGATGCTGAATCGTCGTTCATTGAATCGTTGCCTTGCCCGGTCATTCGAGAACCCGACGCAGGGTCTCTGCGAACGCCTCAGGCTTGCCGGCATAGGGAGAGTCGCCGCCCATGAAGCCGCCATGATGGCTGGGAAAGACCGTCGGTTCCTGCCCAAGACGTTGAGCGACTGCCTCGGACGTGCGGGCGGTGACGGTACCGGCTGACTCTTCGCCTACACCAATGACGATTCGTGTCGGCGCAGCCGCCAATGCAGCGAAATCGGCGCGATAACCGGTCACCGGCGCGGAGGCGTCAGAGAGCACTGGGTCATCTCGACGGCCGTCATCCTCACTTGGGAAGCCAAACTGAGCAGGATCCGGAGGTGGTTGTGCGAAAAACTCATCAGTGAATTCGCCCTTCCACGATGTCAGGGCGATGAATGCCGCCATGCCTGCACCGGATCCCCTCATGAAATATGCCTGGCGGAACCGATCCTCAGCGCGCGCTGCTGCCTCTGCGTCCGGCAGTACGGTGAACAGCGGTGGCTCGTGTGCGACAAGCGTGGTGACATCGTCGGGATGCGCCGCGACGAGTGCCAGCGCGGTGACTGCGCCACCACTGCTGGCAAACATCTCGACGGGTCCGGCTCCCAGCTCCTCGATGATGGCGTGGACGTCCTCCGCCTGAATGGCGGGCACGTGCTGCAGCTGTCCATCCTTTCGGACGCTCCGTCCAAGCCCACGCGGGTCGTAGGTGATCACCGTGCGGTCGGGGAAGTACGACGCCAACGCTCGAAACCCGCCGGCGTCCATCGGTTGCCCGATCATGAAGAGAGGAGGGCGACCGTCAGCAGCCGGCAGAGGGCCTTGCACGTCGTAGACGATGTCAACCCCAGGGGTTTCGAGCGTACGTGTCTCCATCGGTTCTCCTTACTTCGAGAGAAGTCGTTCCAGTTTGTCGAGCTGCTCTGACCATCCCTGCTCAGCGCCTGCGAGTGCTTCGGCGGGCGGCATTGGCTCGAAGTATAACTGACGCATCGTCAACGCTGTGCTTCCTTCACGTGGCTCAAGCGTGATCTCTATCAACGTGGCGAATAGCTCTCCCTCTTCATCATTGACGGCCCTGCCGCTCATGACGAGGCGGCGCGGCCGGTCGATTTCGTAGTACTCGCCGGCCAAGGCATGGGAGAACTGGTTTTCTGCGGGGAATGAGCCAGGCCATTTCATCGCGATCCTATATGTTCCGCCGACTCGAAGATCCACCTCCGCCGCCGGACAGGAGAAGCCGTTGGGCCACCACCATTCTTTTAGCTGTTCTGGGTCGGTGAACGCATCGAAAACTCGCTCGGGCGAGGCCTTGAAGGTTCGCTCGATGACGAGCTCCTTCGCGGGAGCTGCTGATCGGACATCAACGGGGGTACGGGTGTTAGGCATTCTGGTTCTCCTGTTTGTTGTTGGTTGCTTCTGAGCTGCCGGTTGTTTCTGACTGCGTGGCGAGGTGAGCTTCAAGGCGATCGAGGCGATCCGACCATTCCTCGTGTGCCCGGCGGAGCCATTCGTCGACGGGCTCCAAGCCGTCGGGATTGAGGTCGTGCCGGCCTCCGTTGTCGGTCTCGACTTCGAACGATCAATCCGGCCGATTCCAGAACCTTCAGGTGTTTGGTGATGGCGGGCTGAGTCAGAGTGGAAGCCTGTGCCAGCTCCACGACACCGGCCTCGCCTGAGGCGAGACGCCTGAGGATGGTCCGACGAGTGGGGTCGGCAAGTGCGGCGAACGTGCGGTTGAGTGCATCATCTTTGTCCATTACTCACAGTTTATATAACTTCTAAGTAATAGTCAAGGGGCAATTTTGGAAGAACAAGCAGAAAGCGCTGGTTAAAAGCCGTTCCGGTCACGGCGGGGATAGATCCCGGGCTACATTGGCCCACGGTGAGAGGGGCAGTGCCCCCGTGCCTGCCGTGGCATGGACTGCCGGCGCAACGTCTACAGCACCATGGATACCGCCTCCAGCCGGCGAGATGAAGAGGTCAGCGTCTCAGCGAGATGCAGCAACTACATTGAAGGTTCGATCGCGGCCCACAGGTACACGGTCGTCCCCTGCAACGTTTCCCGTAACGATTTCTGGACGTCGGATGGATAAGCTAACTGCGAAATGACAGTGGAATCACGAACCAACTAAATCCAAGGAAGTGAGGATATGACAGCTGACGAGGCGATCACAACAGAAGTGCTTGAGGATAGAATTTCGACGTTGTCGGCCCGGGTCAAGTATCTCGAAAAGGGAAGGCGAAGGCGATTTGGAGTGGGCTGGGTCGGGGCAGCGGTGCTTGCTGGCGCGCTTGTGTTTACGGCCAGCGGCTATGCAATAGCAAGTGTTCCTGATTCGAGTGGGGTGATTCACGGTTGCTATGCGAACACATCTCCCACTCCCTTCAGGTGATCAATACAGCGACGGTCGCCAAGTGTCCCAAGAGCACGACAGCCGTGAGCTGGAACAAGCAAGGGCCCTCGGGGATATCAAAGGCTTGGTATGCCTGGAACCCGAGTCAGTACTGGGACGTGCCGAAGACCGGGGAGGACGCCGTCGATTATGTCGATGTTCCCGCAGGTCACTACATCGTGAACGGGACCACCACGTCCGAAGCTACTCACGGAGATACCCTTCAGTGCCACATCAACGCCGGAGCCTACTACTCGCCGCCCGCCCCGTCAGGTACGGAAATGGTCGTAACCGATCAGGTATATCTCACCCAGCCGGGACGGATCGCACTCAACTGCTCCAGCACAACAGGCACCGACTACACGGACGATGCGGTAGGTCCCAGCTCCCTCTCGGTGATCAAAGTAAACACTCTCCAGTTTTCGGAAATCTCCTCAGGCACTTAGCTAGCGGGCAGCCGTTTCTTTCGAATTAGAGGCGGGGTGCCGGGGCGATCTAAGCGCTGGCACCCCACCCCATTCCTGACCACGTCTCTCCATCATCTGGACCCTTCCGGGGATATGTAGCGTACGTTGCCCGGCACTTCACAGCATTGATGTGCCGACGGAGAGCAACATTCGCTTCGGTGGGATGGCACTGCCCCTGGGCCGGCTCCGACATGCACCACAGGCGCTACGTCCGTCCATACAAATGGAAACAACCGCCAGCCGAGACGATGAGGCTGGCGTCCCCTTCGCCGAATACTTCGGGCGTACCTGGCATTAACAAGATAGTTGACGGCGCGAACAACCGGACTGACCCGGACGAGCAGCAATGCTTCGCTCGCCTGATCTCACAGTTCCCGATATGCAGTGCTGGGTCGCGACTCGCCCCCTCCAGGCAGTAGCCGGCCGTAACGTTTTCCGTAACGATTTCTGGACGTCAGATGGATAAACTGACGGTGAAATGACAGTGGAAACACGAACCAATACGAGAAGACGGTCACCGGCTCAGCTGGCATCGTGGCTTCGGTTCAGGCGGCGACGTTCTCAAACCTCGACCGCGCCCATCGTGGGGCTACAAGAGCCCAACAAGCGAAAGATCGCTCCGATCGACATCGCGCCCAACGATCCGCTGCTGGCTTATCTGCAAGCGGCATCCGGTACGGTGGATATCCAAGGGTTGGAGCTTGACTCACCCGCACTTCGCTCAATGAAGACGGCTGGAGTTTGCCTGGCGGTGCCTCTTGTTTCCCAGGGCGAATTGATCGGGATCCTCAATCTCGGTCCCCGTATGAGCGAGCAGGAGTATTCCGCCGACGACCATGCATTACTGAACAACCTCGCCTCGCAGGCTACGCCGGCCCTAAGGGTGGCTCAGCTCGTGCGGCAGCAGCAAGCCGAGGCGGAGGAGCGACAGCGCATCGAGCAGGAACTCCAGGTTGCGCGGCTCATCCAGCACACATTGCTTCCAAAGAGCCTGCCGCAAGTCGAAGGTTGGCATTTGGCTGCCCACTATCGACCCGCCAGAGCTGTGGGCGGCGACTTCTACGACTTCCTGGATCTCGAGGACGGTCGCATTGGTCTCGTCGTGGGTGATGTCACCGACAAGGGGGTGCCGGCAGCCCTAGTCATGGCCACGACGCGGAGCATCCTTCGCGGAGCCGCCGCGAACCTCGTCGATCCCGGCGCCGTGCTCGCTCAGGTCAACAACAAACTTTGTCCCGACATTCCGCCGAACATGTTCGTCACCTGCATGTTTGCGGTCCTCGATCCAGTCAACGGGAAGCTCGTGTATGCCAACGCCGGACACGATGCGCCTTACCAGCGAAGTTCCGAGTGGTGTCACTGAGCTTCGTGCTCGCGGCATGCCCCTGGGGCTGATGCCCGGAATGGAGTACGAGGAGCTGGAGACCGCGTTGGCGCCGGGAGACGCCTTGCTCTTCTATAGCGATGGCCTGGTGGAGGCCCACAACTCGAAGCGGGAGATGTTCAGCTTCCCCCGTCTGCGTGACCTGATGGGGCAACATGAGGGTTCCAGGCCGGAAGACCTCGTTGACTTCTTGCTTCAAGAGCTATCCGACTTCACGGGCCCCGAATGGGAGCAGGAGGACGACATAACTCTGGTCACACTACAGCGTGTCGAAAATGTTGCTGGCTTGACTTCTTTCGCCAACCAGATGGTGAACGAAGAAGCCGATTCCTCTCAACCAGTCGAGGGAGATCCGTCATCGGATCCGGAAAGAGTTGCTTGGTCTACCGTCACGGCCTTCTCGCTTCCGAGCCAGCCAGGCAACGAGCGCGTTGCCATTCAGCAAGTGATCGAGGCGATTGAGCCGCTTGGCCTTCCTCCATCAAGCATCGAGCGGCTGCAGACCGCAGTGGGGGAGGGAGTAATGAATGCCATGGAGCATGGGAACAAGTACCAGCCCGACGTGCCGGTTGTAATTCGGGCCGAGGTCTCGAACGGCGCAATCCGAGTGGGGATCACGGATCAAGGTGACCCCATACCGCTCGAGTCGGAACAGCCTGATATAGAGCTCAAGCTGGCCGGCATGCAAAGTCCGCGCGGCTGGGGCATGTTTCTCATCAAGAACATGGTGGATGAGATGCAGGTGGTGGACGACGCGGCGGGTCATACGCTGCAGCTGATGATTCAACGGAAAGGAGACAGCGATGGCCAGCCCAACCTTTGACTTGACCATTCGTAAGCTTCCCGGCCTGACGATACTGGATCTCGAAGGCGAAATCAATGCCGCCGCTGAGACGAAGTTGAATGAGGGCTACAGCCAGGCCGAAGGAGCCCAAGGACAGCCCGTATTACTCAACTTCTCCAAAGTGGAGTACATCAACAGCACCGGCATTGCCCTTATCGTGAGTCTTCTCGGACGGGCCCGGGCGAGCGGTCGGAAGCTATTGTCCTGCGGACTGAGCGAGCACTACGTCGAAATCTTCAACATTACTCGGCTGGCGGACTTTATGGCGGTTTTCCCCGATGAATCGGCAGCAATGGAAGAGACACAGACTGCATCACACGGGTGATCGAGCCTAATGCTCCACTTTGAATCACGCGGCCCCGACTATTCACTCCAAGCAGAACCAATAGGCAGGAGGACACCATGGCTCAAACCCAAGCACTTGACGTTCGGACGGCCGACGGCGCCGGAATCATCGACATCCGCGGAGAGCTGAACTCCTCAGCCGACGCGGCCCTTTCAGATGCCTATGAGAGAGCCTCGCAGATGGGGGATCTAGTTGTCCTGAACTTTTCCGGTCTCGACTATATGAACAGCTCAGGCATCGGCCTGCTGGTTACACTGCTTATCCGCGCCAACCGCCAAAAAAAGAGGCTTGTCATCTGCGGACTGTCCGAACACTACCGGCATATCTTTCAAATCACCCGTCTCGACGACGCAATGACAATCTACGACACGGAACACCAGGCAATCGGACAGCCGGAGGCGGTATGAACCAGCTCACGTGTCCAAGCGGCACAACATGTAGTTTCCTAGCGTTCATATGGTTGCTCAATTCGCCCACTGCCTGGTCACGCATGAATCGTCAATCACGAACGACTGAACAATACATCCATGAAAGGTCCCAGCATGTCAGATAACTCCACCACCACAACGACTCCCGGAACTCCACGAGACGCCGCGAACTGGGCCCAGCAGACCGATGCCGTGAAGCTGTCGGGGGTGCCGGCCGGAGCCCGAAATCTCAATGTCGAGGGCAAGCAGGCGGTGGGACCACTTCAGGGGTTCGGTCCGATGTGGCAGAAAACCTACCGAGGTCGACTGGCGGGAACCGCGGCCACACCGAGAGATGTCATCGCGGCCTGGAAGGAAAACTTCGCCAAGTTCTGGCCAGCCAACAATACCTTCTATGCCCCTCTCACGGGCATCGCCCCGGGCGAAGCAGCTCTGATCAACTCATCGCTGCCAGGCGGCATGCCGCTTTCGACCGGCGTGTTGGTGCTCTATGCCGACGACGAGTCCTTCACCCTCATGACGACCCAGGGCCATCCCTTCTCGGGATGGGTCACCTTCAGCGCCAGCTCGGAACCCCAGAGTGATGGCTCAAGCTGCACGATCGCTCAAGCCCAGGTGCTGATGCGAGCCAACGACCCAATCTATGCCGTGGGAATGCGGTTTGGTGGACACAGGCAGGAGGACAAGATCTGGGAGTGCACCCTCACCTCCCTGGCTCAGCACTTCGGGGTGACGACACAGGTGGAGACCAATTGTCAATGCGTCGATAGAAAGCCCCAATGGAGGCGAGCGGGCAACATCTGGCACAACGCCGGCATTCGATCGGGGATGTACATGATGGGAGCTCCGTTCCGAGCGGTTCGCGGCGGACGCGCCCGCAGTTCATAGGCCGTCGTAATGATCTTCGACAGTTTGTCAGTTCCCATGAACGAGGAGACTATCTGATGAGCATTCTACGAACCGTGTGGGCGGCATTGATCTGGCTTTTCGTGATTATGATTCCTGTGCAGTTCTACCTGGCAGGCCACGGAGCAATGGAAGGGGCGCACGCCGCAGACAAAGCAATTGCTCCAATGAAGACCGGATGGGATCCCCACATGGCCTTCGGTACGCTCATGCTGCTGGTATCTCTCTTGATACTGCTTGCCGCTCTAGCCAGCCGGCCGCCGGGCCGGCTCTTGGGCATGAGCATCGGACTCTTTGGTTTGATGGTGATCCAGCTTCTCCTACCCGGCTTTAATGACGCAGCTTCTACAAGGTGGATCGCCGCTCTCCACGGGGTCAATGCGCTCCTGCTCACTGGTCTAGCCATCGGGCTGCTGATTCGAACGAGGCCCTACTGGCCTTTCGGGGCCGCTCAGGCCGTCGCCTCGTCGGGTGCTCAGCGCACTGCGGTGACCTCGCCCTGACCGACGCATCTCTCGGACATAACTGCCATCGCATCTGTCACCGTGGCTATGCGAACGAGGTCGCGGCTCGCATGTGCCTGGCGTCCGTGACTGCCCCATGACGGACGAAACGCCCGGAGGCTCGGCTGGCCTAACCCGCGGGTCCAATGGAACACGTGGGGTGCATATCGCCTGGGTGGTTACGGCCGTAGCGGGTAGTGTCGCGTGGTTGTCGGGCCCCATACTCCGCTGGAGCGCGCTGCAGACTCCCTGCAATCCCGACGCCAAATGCCTCGGTTTTCAGCTCGACGTGGGAGCGGCTCGAGATCTGAGTCACCACACGATCTCGATGTCAGCCTATGCTGTCGGAATTGTTGTCGTTTTTACCGCACTCTGGGCTGTTTGGTTCGGGTTGAGTGCACTCATCGTAATACGCAAGCCGAATGATCGAGGAGCGCTTCTTTCCGCATTCTTCTTTGTCTTCCTTCCCGGCTTGGCGGCTGGACAGTGGCTGCCGGGAAATGTCGCAAACGACCTGCAGCCTGTGTTCCTGGCGACCTTGCTCCTCTACGGCCTCTTGTTTCCGAATGGCCGTTTCGAGCCCAGGGCAATGCGATGGGTTGGACTGGCCATCGTCCTGTTCTCTGCCGCTTCGGAGCTGCCATTCCTCGGGTTCCTGCAGTTCGCGGGAACCCCCATCCTGCTCGCGTTATTCCTTGCTGTAGCCGGGAATTTGGTTTACCGCTTTCGCGTCCTGTCGAGCTGGTCCGAGCGTCAGCAGATGAAGTGGGCGGTGCTGGGACTATCTACCGCGATTGTGGGTCTCATTGCCGTCTGGACTGGCGGCGTGCTGCTTCCCATCCCAAGCGGAATGGGTTCCCTCTATTACGCACTCGTCAACAGCCCGATCTCCGCCCTGCTGGCGTCAGCGATTCCCGTGACGATCGGAATCTCAGTTCTCCGGAACCGCCTCTGGGACATCGACCGGATCATCAGCCGAGCCCTGGTTTACGCGGCCCTCACGGTTATGCTGGCTAGCATCTACGTCAGTGGCGTGATAGGACTCCAGGCGCTCTTCCGTCTTTTGATCGGCGCCGCCCCTGCGCCGGCTATTGCGCTCTCCACCCTGGCCATCGTGGCCCTCTTTGGACCGCTACGCCGGCGCACCCAGATCGTTATTGACCGGCGTTTCTATCGATCCAAATACGATGCCGGCAAGACTCTGACGGCATTCAGTGAGCGACTTCGCTCGGAGCTTGACCTTGGTCAGCTCTCCCAGGACATGACGATGGTCGTTTCAGATGCTCTGCACCCGGAACACGTCTCCCTCTGGCTGCGTGACTGATGAACAAAGCCATCACCAACGTCTTGGAGCGCCTGGTCGAAGCTACTGGTGAGATTGGTGTGGCGTCAACATGGCGATGCCATGTCACCGCCTATTCGGGGGCCCGATCTCACCACTCGGTTAGCTTCCATACCTCTGGGCGTAGCTCGCCCGAGTCGACGCCGATCTCGGCATAGATGGCAACGGCTTGTTTGAGATAACGCATCGCCTCCCCCGCATCGCCCGCGTCGTGCATCAGATCCGCCATAGCATTGTTCAGCGCTGCTTCCCGGTGCCGTTCACCGTAGGTTCGGCTAAGCACCAAGGCCTGAGCCGTCAGTTCGCGAGCCGCCTCGATTTCCCCCAGCCGACGGTGAAGGGCGGCGAGGTTCTGGAGCGCGGCGAGCCGGGCGTCGGGATTGCCCATATCTTCCGCCAAGCGCAGGCTCTCGTTCAGGTGCTTGAGCGCCTCAGAGGGCCGGTCGAGACTGCCTTCCAAGATGCCCAGTATGTTGTGAACCACCGTCAGCGCGCTCCCGTCACCCGCCTCTTGGGCCAGGTCGAAGGCTTGGATCGCGAGGTTGCGAGCCCTTGGAATATCGCCCGAGTGATACGCCGCCAAGCTTTGGCCGGCGTATGCCCGGGCCTTCTCAGCCGGACCAGCGTCGACGCAGGATCTCCAGAGCCGCCGCGTAGTGCCGCTGGGCGGCACCGATCTCTCCCCACCGGTCGCAGGCGCTTCCTAACTTCTGCTCGATCCTTGCCAGCGCCAAACCTTCAGTCCTCGCGGCCGCGCTCTGATAACTCTCAATCGCTGCCACATACCCGCCAAGCGCCATGTGAAGATCGCCGATTGATTCCTGGAGCGCTGGGGCATCGACATCTGTCAGGGCGAGCGCGTTCTGGAAGTGAGCCAGCGCCTCCCGTGTGGCGAAGAGCTCCGCCGCGTGCTCGCCCGCCCGCCGGTAGAACACGGCCGCCTGTTCGACCATTCCAGCCTCGCGGTAGTGATGAGCGATCTGTGCGGATGCCACCTCGACTCGTTCGTGCCGTGGCGAGGCCATGGCATCCGCCGTCCTTCGGTGAAGGAGGCGGCGGCGAGCCGCAGTGGTCCGGTCCAGCACCACGGCACGCAGCTTCTCATGAGCAAAGTCGTAACTTACGCCACCCGCTGGCTCGCTCGGTAGCTCGCGCACCAACCCGCGCGCCTGGAGCTCCTCCAGCGCAGCCACGACCATCTCTTCATCCCGGCCGCTGCTTTGCCTCAGAGTGTCGAAGTCGAACGATCTTCCGATGACTGCTGCAGCGGTAAGGATCTGGCCGGCACCTTCGCTGACCGCGCTCACACGAGATGCGAGCAGATCGCGACCCGCGGAGTGCAGTGTCCGGTCGAGGATGCCTTCCCGAAAGGCCTCCAAATATTCGGCTAGTAGCAGCGGCAGGCCTTCACTCTCGTCGAAAAGCCAGGTGCCGACGTCTGCGGCCGGCTCGTCCTCCCCGTTGAGACCATTCCCGCTTGCCTTCTCCAGCAGCTCGGCGACGTTTTCCCGGTCCAGACGTTCTAGGGCTATCGTGGTCAGAAAGCCCGAGCGGCGAGCATCTGAGACCAGCCGCCGAAAGGCCTCCGGCATGGGCCGCTCGTGGCTCCGCCAGGCGAAGATCACTCCCACCCGACGGCCGGTCAGCCGGCGGATGAGATAGGCAAGCCAGTCCAGGGACGCTTCGTCGGCCCACTGAAGATCGTCCACCGTTATCAGGAGTCGTGAGCCCAGACCGCACGCCAGCAAGACCCGGCAGACAGCATCGAGGAAGTGCGTTTGGGCCGCCGCCCGGCTCACTGGTCCCGTGTCGGTGGAAGCTAGCGGGTCGGCGCCGTGTGTATTGAGATCCGGGACGAGGCGTCCCACCTCGGCGAGGTCGGTGGCCATGATCTCCCCGAGCCTCCCCGATTTGTCCAGGAAGTCAACCGCCCGCCGGAGGAACTGCATCAATGGTGCATAAGCCAGGTTCGCCTCCCCCTCGTAGCACCGCGACGAGAGGATGACGGCGCCTCTCGCTCGCGCCAGCTCCAGCAGGTCCTCGAGCAATCGAGTCTTCCCAATTCCCGCCTCGCCTTCTACTACGACGACCTCCGGCCCAGCCGATATCCGGTCGAACACCGATGCCAAGGTTTCCCACTCAGCTTCACGTCCGACGAGTGGCAGCTGGCTTGACGATGGACTAACCGGCCGTGTGGCGGAGGGGGAAATTTGGGAGCTGACCCCGTCTCCGTTGGCGATTGACTCGAACAGCCTGACGGTCTCCTCAACCGGGGCCACCGCCAGCTCCTCATGGAGCAATCGCAGGCATTCCTTGTATTGCCTGATGGCTGCGGGCCGATCGCCGGCCTGGCTATAAATGCGCATGAGCAGCTGGTGAGCGGTCTCGTTGAGCGAGTCGAGCGCCAGCAGCCGTTCGGCAAAGGCAGTAGCGCCGTCGAGATCCCCCTGCGCCGCGAGTGTACGGCTGGCGCCCTCGAGGGCTGCGGCCAGCTCTCGCCGGTATGCTTCGCAGCGCGTAACCTGCCAGTCCTCGAATTCGGGAGCATCCCGGATTGAGAATCCAGCCAGGAAGTCGCCTCGATGGAGCTGGATGGCCTTCCGGAGAACAGGAAGACAGGAATGGCACTCCTGCGTCAAACGGTGCCCGTGGGCACGTGCCGTCGCAAGCAGTGACGAAAAGCGCGTTACGTCTACCTCGAGACGATCGGAGTTTAAGCCGATAGCCTGCCGATCGACGGACAGGGAATCGCTGCCGATAGCCCTCTTAAGCGTGGATAGGGTGCGCCTGAGTGTGCCCCGTGCTGAATTCGCGTCAGCTTCCGGCCACACAAGAGCCGCCAGCTCGTCTCGGGCTGTTCGAGCTTCTGATACTGCAAGCACAGCCAGTAGGGCCAGGGCCTTGCGAGTGTCAAGCCGGACGGGCAAGCCATCACGGGCAATTTGAGGGGACCCGAACAGGAGGACCGTACACGTGTGCTTGCCGTTTTCACTTAAGAGATCCTGTCGGTCCATGGACTCTGTAGTGTACGCTTTTAGGCTCTACGGCCTTTAGGCCCTACGGATTAGCCCCGACAGAAGCCTCGGGAGCGCTCCCACTCACTGCTCCTTATCTACCGGAGTCTGGATCGAGCGGCTCGCAAAGCGCCGCGAAGGATTCCCGTCCTCCCCTCATCTTTCTACGAGACCTTGCCGGCGGTCCCAAACTTGGACGCTAATTGGCTGCAACGTTTCCTGAACGACCGAGGTCAGCTCGTTCGTTATCGTCTCGTGCGTCACTTGACTTCCTAGCCGGCTCTGAAACTCCTGGATCACCCGGGCTGCATCATACCGCCTTCGGTAGAACCGTTTATCGATAAGCCTCTGGATACGATGCCGCAAAGGCTGGAAGGCGGCCACCATGCCGAGAGTCGCGATCGCTACGACGATCCCCGACTGCTGGTGGATAACCAGGCGAAAGGCCTCTTGCAGCACGAACACCTGCACGACGTAGACGAGAACCAGCGCAACCGAGAGTGTGGTGTAGACGAGAGTCCGGCGTACGAGTACGTCGATGTCATACAACCGGTATTTCAAGATGGCGATACTCATGAACCCGGGAACGACGGCTATCGCGAGCACTGCGAAGATCGCCAGTACATTGCTCCAGCTCGTGACAAAGGCCAACAGAAGGAAGGCGACCCCTACAGCAGTTCCGTATGTGAACCACTTTAGCTGCTGACGCTCCTCACCCCTTGACCGCCGGAACCTCACGATAAGGGACACCAGGGCAGCCGCAAGGGCGACGACACCGCCCGCAAGCAAAGCGTTTTCACCGGTCTGAGAGAACGGCAGGAAGCCAGCCGGGTTTGATACCGGCTGGTCTGATGCAAGTGGCCCCTTGGTGAAGGCTCCGACCGCGGCTGAGAGACTCCAAACAGCCGTGCCGACAATGAGTACCGGCTTCCACCGAAGGCTGGAGAGGCGGCCTGTGGGAAAGATCAGGAGCAACCAAAACAGTCCCAATACATACAACACCCAGATCCAGGTGGAGACCCAGGCAATGAGTAAGCCAAGAGGTCGCGTGGGCATGTGAGTGATAGACGCAAATCCAGGGTAGTCAGAAGTGAACGACCCCAGACAATACCCCAGACCAATGACGATCATGATCCATCCGATACGATTCCCCGGCCGGCGCGTCACGACGAACACGCCCACGACCGAGAACGACATGGAGGGCATCAAGACGGCTGCGGCGACCAGCCAATCGATTAAAAACAGGTGGTGCGCCGACATCTGCGTATTTTGCAGGCTGACGACAAAATTCGCCACCGCGAGCAAGAAGACAACCAGCAGCAGTGCCCACTTCCCCACGTTCATGAGGGGCCTGAATCTGTCCTCCCCAGCTCCGCTGAGTTGACGTCTGGTCACAGGGTTCATATGGATGGCTTAGAGAATCCCTTCCGAGAATCGTCACGAAGACCGTGAGGACTACTCACTGCGCTTTGTCGAGCGCTCGCAAAGAGCTGCGGAGTTCTCCCGTCCTCCCCTCATCTTTCTATGAGACCTTGCCGGCGGTCCCAAACTTGGACGCTAATTGGCTGCAACGTTTCCTGAACGACCGAGGTCAGCTCGTTCGTTATCGTCTCGTGCGTCACTTGACTTCCTAGCCGGGTCTGAAACTCCTGGATCACCCGGGCTGCATCATACCGCCTTCGGTAGAACCGTTTATCGATAAGCCTCTGGATACGGTGTCGCAAAGGCTGGAAGGCGGCCACCATGCCGAGAGTCGCGATCGCTACGACGATCCCCGACTGCTGGTGGATAACCAGGCGAAAGGCCTCTTGCAGCACGAACACCTGCACGACGTAGACGAGAACCAGCGCAACCGAGAGTGTCGTGTAGACGAGGGTCCGGCGTACGAGGACGTCGATGTCATACAACCGGTATTTCAAGATGGCGATGCAAATAAATACGGGAACCCCGGTCAGCGCGAGCACCGCGAATATCGCGAAGACATTACTCCAGCCTGTCCCAAATGCCAGCAGGACGAAAGCGAAGGCGATGGCAGTGGCGTATGTGAACCACTTCAGCTGCTGACGCTCGTCACCCCTTGACCGCCGAAACCTCAAGATAAGAGAGAGCATCGCTGCCGCAAGGACGGCGAAACCCGGGGCGATGAAAGCGTTTGCCAGGTCCTGGGAGAACGGCAAGACGCCGACTGGGTTGGAAACGATATTACTGGCCCCTCCGCTATAGCTCCACGATTGCTCATCGATTGGTCCCTTCGTGAACGCTTGCATCAGGGCTGCAAGGATCCATAGAGTTGTTCCGGCGAACAGTATCGGCTTCCACCGAGGGCTGGCGAGTCGACCGTTGGGGAAGAGTAGGAACAACCAAAACAGGTCCAATAGATAGAGCACCCAGATCCAGGTGGAGACCCAAGCAATGAGCAAGCCAAAAGGTCGGGTGGGCGTCTGAGTGACGGGAGCGAACCCGGGGTAGTCGGCGGTTAACGACCCAAGACAATACCCTACACCGATAAGGATCATGAGCCACCCCACACGATTACCCGGCCGGCGCGTCACGACAAACACGCCGACAGCCGAGAACGACAGCGAGGGCATCAAGACCGCGATCGCGACTAGCCAGTCGACCAAAGACAGGTGGTGGGCGGACATCTGCGTATCCTGGAGGCTGACCACAAATTCCGTGGCGGCGAGCATAATGGCGACCAAGAGAATCCCCAAATTTCGTATGCTCGTTAGAGGCCGCACGTTGCCTTGCCCAGATCCGTTGAGTCGTCGCCTGATCACAGTGTTCATACCGATAGCTTAGAGACTTTCCGTCCAAGAATCGTTACGAAGATCGTGACGGCTAAAGGTACGTATGTGGGCGCTGCAGCTCTAGTAGCTACTCCGCCTCGTGGCAGACCGCCTCAAGCATGATGCCGTGCGGATCAAGAAAGAACGTGGCATAGTGGACGCCATACTCCGGGAAGTCACGCGGTTCGTGGACAATCTCAGCGCCCTTTGAGACCGCCCACTCGTGGGCTTCGCGCACGATCTCGCGGCTTGACACCATGAAAGCCAGATGCTGCAACCCAGTACCGTGGCGCGAGTGACCGGCCGGTTCGAGCGCCTGGTAGAAAAAGATCTGCGAGCCGACCGCACCATCAGGTCCGTAATTGAACTCACCAGACGGCGTGGTGGGGAACCAAGCTTTCATCCCGAGGATAGGCATCAACTCGTCGTAATATGCCTTGGCCGCCGCCAGATCAGGAACGCCAATGCCGATGTGGTCGATGATGGCTGTTCTGGGCATACCGGCACTCCTCCCTCGATCGCTACCTTCACGGTAACAGGGAGACCGAGCGGGAATCAGAGCCATTCACGATGACGGCCGATCGGGAGGGCTGTTGTGTGTCAGCCATCTGGCCCACAGCGGGGATGAACCGCGCTACATTGGCCTGCGGTGAGAGCGGCAGTGCCCCCGTGCCTGCCGTGGCATGGACCACCGGTGCCACGTCTACGCAGGGGCGCCACCCTTGGAACGGGAGATGATGATGTTGTTGCTGAGCAAGATCGAGCGGCATACGTCGAGGGTTCGATCGAGCGGATGAGGAGCGTGAGCCCATGGCCCCGATCGGCACGGATGATCGGGGTTCGGGCTATGGGCAGTACACGTTGGCCGGTAGCAGGATGAATCCTGCCCCTACCATAGACGGACCGTTTGCGTCTGCGACGTGGGGGCAGGAGATGGGCGAGGAGATCGGATTGGCGGTCGGCCAGTCGAGTGAGACGGCAGGGAACGGACGACGGATCCGATTGGGGGCCGTGTCACCCATGACGGCACAGGCACAGGGGCCCGTGCCTGTGATGGCAGGCACCACCGATCAGGGAATGCGGTAATCGAGCGGCGGGCAGGACTGGAAACGGATAGGCTCACGTTCCGCGGCAGAGTTCCTACTGATCTGGAGGGTCGGCTGAGCGGGGAAGAGTGCCGGCGAGGATTGCTCCTCCCTCGGGGGAATTCGAGGCTGCGAGATCGCCGCCGTGGGCGCGGAAGATGCGTCGTGAAATTGCCAAGCCGAGACCCGCGCCCGATGATGGATCGGCTCCGTTTGGAGCGCCTCGAAACATGGGCTCAAATACGTGCTCCAGGTCGGACGGCTGGATTCCTGGTCCGGAGTCTGCAACTTTGAGGGTGACGCTGCCGTTGTCGGAGGAGGCGCCGACGAAGATGCGACCGCTTGGAGGCGTGTAGCGGAGCGCGTTGTCCACCATGTTCTCGAGTGCTCGCTCCAGCAGCCGGCGGTCGCCGAGAACCACCGCCGGTTGCGAGGGTCCTTCCGCTGCCACCACGATCCCAGATGCTTGAGCCTCCCGAGCAGTGCGTCTGAACGATGTCACTCACCAGCTCGCCCACATCCACCGGCTCTCGCCGAAGTGACTCCTCGAGGTACTCCACTCTGGCGTAGGCGAATAGATCTCCAACCAGCCGTTCCAAAGCATCTGCCTTCTCGCGGCATACCCTGACGTACTCGCTCCGCTTCTCAGGTGTTGCTGCCAACCCCTCCTCGAGCCCTTCGAGGTAACCGCGCAGCGAGAAGAGCGGAGTGCGGAGATCGTGGGCAATGGCGCCGATGAACATCCGTCGCTCCTCCTCCAGCTTCGCCTGCTGGATGACGGAAGCTCGAAGCTCCGAGCTCATGACCGAGAAGGCGGATCTAAGCTCGGCGACCTCCCGAATCTTGGAGGGCGGGATGTGCACATCAAGATCGCCGGCCGCGATCTGCCGTGCGGCCATCCCAGCGGCAGTCAAAGGACGGACAAGCGTGCGACCGAAGTACCACGACAGCGTGGCCAGCGTGATGAGAAGGGCCACGATCCCGGCCAGTGGCACAATCCACAACATTCCGCTTCCACTCCAGGGCGATCCCCCACCGTAGACATAGGCGACCTCGCCTGAGGGGGCACCGGAGGCGCTGACGCGCTGCACCTGAACCTGCTGCCGCGGAGGGCCGGCGGGGTGTCCACCGGTGAAGATCGAGGTGCGACCGGCATAGAGGATTTTCGTGCCCCGGGTCAGCGTGAAACCATAACCGGATGCCGCCAAAGCCTTACTGGTGCGGGCTCGCCAACCTGGCGTGTTCCACTGCTTGGCTCCGGAGCGAACCAGTGCTGCCGCGTTTGGCGTGCTGCTCATGGTGTTGTGGTACGCGAAAATGCCCACCACCGCTAGCGTCAGCGCCGGTACGGCAAAGATGAGCAGAACCGCCAGGGCAAGTCGAGGGCGAACCGACAGGCCTGCGGCCTTGGATGTCACGTCGCTTTCCCCTCGAATCGGTACCCCACTCCCCAGACCGTCGAGATGTACCTCGGGGTCGTGGGATCGGGCTCGATCTTATCGCGAATCCGGCCGACATGCACCGTAACGGTGTGCCGGTCGCCGACGTTATCCCACAAGCGCGCCAGCAACGCCTCATGGGTGAAGACCTGACGAGGATGCTCTGCCAGCAGCCACAGCAGCTCGAATTCCTTGGGTGTGAGCTGAACCTGACGACCGTCGCACCACACCTCTCGAGCCGCGACATCGATGATCAGGTTGTCGAAATTCAACGTCGCTCGCTGGACCCGCTCCTTGCCTGCCCGCCGTAGAACCGCCTTGACCCGCGCAACCACCTCGGATGGCGTGGCCGACTTTACGATGTAATCGTCGCCACCCAGTCCGAGGCCACGAATCTTGTCGGCATCCTCCTGCCGCGCGCTGAGGAACAGGATGGGAACGTCGCTATGTTCGCGGACTCGCCGGCACAGCTCGAAACCGCTTTCACCCGGTAGCATGACGTCCAGGATGACGCAGTCGGGAACGGACCGAGCGATGAGCGCCTGAGCCTGGCTGGCAGTCGCCGCCGTTTCCACGCCAAAGCCCTCCGCCACGAGGAAGTCGCTCATCAGTGCGGTGATCGCCGGATCGTCGTCGACGACGAGGATGCGACGAGTGTCTTGAATCATTCCTGGAAACAGCTCCATGCCGGCGGATGTGACCGCGCGATGCGATCAGCCGCCTCACCATCATCATGTCAGTGTCGACGCCTTTAGACGGCCCTGCACGCCTGGATTGGTCCCAAATGTTGATTGATTTGTGACCAAGATTTCATTGACCAATTCGTGACTGTTTCGAGCATTGGTTGGTGACACCGTGGCGGGATCATGAGCTGCGTCCGGATGGCACGGCGAACGTGGCTGGATAGCGGATTACGCCATAGAGAGGAATGATCATGCAGGCGATAACTCTTGGACTCACCTATATCGGAGCAACGTATTGGCACGGCGGAGGATGGTTTTGGTGGCCGCTCATTCCCCTCTTCTGGCTCGCCCTGGTTGGTCTCATCATCTTTGCCGTCTGGCGTTGTGCAGGACGGGGACGTCCGATCGGCTCGTCGGCAAAGAACATCCTGGCCGAGCGGTTCGCCCGGGGCGAGATCGACGTCGACGACTATCGCAGCAGAATGGAAGTCCTTTCATGAGTGGGCAGATCGCTTGGGGAGGCGATGTCCCGGTCGCGAACAGTAGATCCTTGTCCGCACATAAGGTCGTAGGCCCGCCGAGCAGAACAACCGCCGTACCTCATGAACCCCCGCCTGCCGCTGAGGTCATCGAGAACCCGCTCAGCGGCGAGCGCATCACCATCCTGCAAACGGCAGCCGAAACGGGAGGCAGGTTCCTGGCCTTCGAGCTGGTGCTCAGGCCAGGAGGGCATGTGCCCAGCAGTCACGTGCATCCCGAGCAGGAGGAGAGCTTCACGGTTCTGGAAGGGACGATGAGATTTCGGGTAGGCCTTCGCTCGAGGATTGTCAGGAGCGGGGAGACGGTGACCGTACCGCCAGGACGCGTTCACCACTTTGCCAATGCCGGTTCCGAGCCGGCTCGCCTGACCGTTGTCACGCGCCCTGCCTTGAATATGGAGGAGATGCTGACGCATGCGGCGTCGCTGGCTCGCGAGGATTTCGTCGCTCGTCGTCGCTTCCCGCGACCGCTGGATTTGGCCCTGTTTCTCGAGCGCTTCAAGCATGAGGTTCGAGTCCCTTACCTGCCTGCCGGGGTTATCCGCCTCCTCATGAGGCCGCTCACCTGGCTGGCTGTGTGGCGAGGTCGCGATGCCCGCTACCGGACGGGAGTCTGATCATTGACGCTCTGGCCTCCACCGTGTGGATCTGGCGTGACTGCGTGGACCCCGGTCGTGGTGGAAGGATGAACGCGTCGTGCTGAACGCCATCGAGGTGCGCGACCTCACCAAGCAGTACCGGGGAAGTCTGACCCGAGCCGTGGACGGGATCTCCTTCGAGGTCGGCGCCGGTCAGCTCTTCTGCCTGCTTGGGCCGAACGCTGCCGGAAAGACGACCACCGTCTCCATCCTCACCACCACGCTTCTCCCAACCTCTGGGATGGTGCGGATCGGAGGTCACGATGTCGTCGGCGATCAGTCGGCAGTGAGACGGCAGCTGGGAATCGTATTCCAAGGTCCCTCGCTCGACCTGAATTTGACGGCGGAAGAGAACATCCGGCTGCATGCCGTCATTTATGGCGTCTACCCCTGGCGTCCGCTCTATCGAATGATGCCGCGGGAGTACAGGACGGCGGTGCTAGACCTTGCCTCGGTTCTCGGCGTCGATGACATCCTGGGCAAGCGAGTGCGACTGCTATCAGGGGGCACGCGCAGAAAGCTCGAGATCGTGCGAGCGTTAATGCACCATCCGCGTGTTCTGTTTCTCGACGAGCCCACAGCAGGCCTCGCGCCCGAGACCAGGCGTAGCCTATGGTCTTACCTTCGGGAGGCGCGCGGAGCTCACGAGACGACCATCTTCCTCACCACGCACTACCTGGAGGAAGCTGAGGAAGCCGACAACGTTTGCATCATGTCGAACGGCGTGATCCTCGAGCGAGGCAGGCCGGCAGACATCAAGTCGAGGCTGACTCGTCCGAAGCTCCTGCTCGACGCACGAGATCGAGAGCAGCTACGCCGAGAGCTGAGCGCGATGGACGTGAGCTGGGAGGGCTCGGGTCCGCTGAGCGTATCGCTGAAGGAGAACAGCGCCCAAAGCATCATCCGGGGGCTCAGCTGTGAGCTAACAACGTTGCACACCCTGCAGCCGACCCTGGAGGATGCCTACCTGACCCTGATCGAGAGACCCGCGGCATGAATCTCTCCTCCGAGTCGACCCTCCACCGGCAGAGCACCTCCATCTCGCGTGAGCTATCCTGCGTACTCACCATCGGTCAACGCGACGTCATCAAGCTTCTGCGCGATCGCACGAGGCTGGCCATCAGTCTGGCCTTCCCCATCATGCTGATCGTGGGACTTGGCAGCATCCTGCGGCCGACGGTCGGCAAAGTCACGGGCCTCGACACGGTGACGCTGGCATTCACGGGAGTGCTGGCGGCCACGATGTTTCAGTCCGCTGCCGCCGGCATGATGTCGATTGTCGAGGATCGCGAGACGGATTTCGCCCAGGAGCTGTTCGTGGCTCCCGTATCTCGACTGGCCATTGTCGCCGGGAAGGTGATGGGGGAGTCTCTGGTGGCGCTCTGTCAGGGAGCGGGTGTTCTCCTCCTAGCGCTACCGTTCGGTCTTCGCTTGAGCCTGCGGCAGGTCGTCAGCATCATCCCGCCTTGCATTGCCTGCTGCCTGCTCGGCGCGGCATTCGGGCTCGCCACGCTGGCCGCCCTGCCCAACCAGCGAGCCGCCCTGCAGATCATGGCCTTCGTGATTCTGCCGCAGTACTTCCTGTCGGGAGTCGTCGCGCCGCTGCACGGGCTTCCCGGATATCTGAATGTTCTGTCCTGGCTCATGCCACTTCGCTATGGCGTCAACCTGACACGGGCCGCCTTTTATGCCGGAACCTCCAGCTACGGCAAGGTCGTCGTCGAGAGCCCGCTCGTGGATCTGGCGGTGATGGCCGCCCTCTTCTGCGGGCTGATGGTGGTAGGCGCTGCGATCTTCGAGTATCGGGAGCGGCGGCGATGAGTCACCGTCTCTTGAAGACTTCCGGGCTGCTGGCAGGCGTGCTCGGTGTTCCCCTGCTTTCGGAGGTACGGGTCAGGCGAGCGGCACAGCCGGCTTCCGACATGTGGCGCCACCAGCCCGTGGAGTCCCGCGGCTCGACCCTGCTGGGCACCAGCTTCAGACCGCTTCAAGCCGTCGAGCTTGGCCTCGATCCTTGGGAGACGCTTTCGACCCTCCTCGCCCTCCCCATCCAGCTGCTGCGTCTAAGTGCCTACTGGAATCAGATCCAGCCGCGAGCCAACGTGTTTCAGTTTGATGATCTCGACAGGCAGATCGACGCGGTGGAACGGGCAGGCAAACGGATCATCCTCTGCGTGGGGCCGGTCAAGAGCTTCGGCTATCCCGAGTACTTCGTTCCCGATCACCTTCTGGAGCGCCCTCTGCCGGAGGGCAGAGTGATCGGGGGTGAGGAGTTTCAATCCCTCCTCGATGCTTCAACCGCTTTCGTCACGCGAGTTGTAGAGCGGTACCGCGATCGCGAATCGATTGTCGCCTGGCAGGTGGAGCATGAGGCAGTCGATCCGCTTGGCGTGGAGCACTCGTGGCGTCTGTCGGAAGACTTCGTTCGGCAGGAGGTCGACGCCGCACGAATAGCCGACTCGGGCCGGCCAATCGTAATGAATGGGTTCCTGCCCACCTCATCCGCCGTTCGCCTCCAACAGTGGTGGCGGACGAGAGATCAGGGCGACTCCCTGGCCGTCGCATCTCGACTCTCGGACATCGTCGGCATCGACTTCTATCCCGTCAACGGTTTGGTCGGAGCCGGCAAGTGGTCGGTCTATCTGGACGGCAGCAGACTTCCCTGGCAGCAATCCAGGATGAAGCACCTCGTCGAACGGTCCCGCGAGCAGGGGAAGCGGCTCATGATCGCCGAGGGGCAGGCGGAGCCATGGGAGACGGTGACGACTCCACCCAGCCCGCGCGATCGAGTGATGTACAGCTGCCCGCCGGAGCGGCTCATTGCGAACTACAGCCAGTGCCTGCAGTGGAACCGCCGGGGTGCGGATCTGTACGCCTACCTCTTTTGGGGCGCCGAGTATTGGGTCCTGCGGCAGCGGCAGGGAGACGGCAGCTATCTGGCAGCAGTTTCGCGCGTGCTGGCGGAATCGTGATGCTGCCTCGCCGCCTTCTCTTCCTCATCTCCGACACCGGAGGCGGTCATCGAGCGGCCGCGACGGCTGTCGCCGAATGTCTGGAGACGTCCTACCCCGGTCTGTATAAGGTAGAGATCCTTGACCCTTTCGCTCGAACCAGTCCTCGAATTCTTGGCGCGACGGCCAGGCTGTACGGCCCGCTGAGCCGGAGCGCAGGATGGATGTGGGCAGTGCTGTACCATGCCTCGGACTCGGCAGCCATGGTGCGGCTGCTCAGGGCGAGCGTGCTGCGTACGGCAATGCCGGCCATACGAGCGGCGCTGGCTGGGGATCCTCCAGCATTGGTCGTGTCCTTTCATCCGTTGTTGAATCACCCGGCGGTCGATGCCGTGCGGGAGATGCCGGGTGTTGATGCTCCCATCGTCACCGTCATCACCGATCTCGTGTCCGTGCACTCCTCCTGGATCTGTCCCGAGGTCGATCACATCGTCGCTCCCACACCCGAAGCACGCGATAGGTGCCTGCACGCAGGCATGGCGGCGCACCGAGTCAGCTCGATGGGATTGCCGGTGAGTCCCGAGTTCACGCCATGTCGCAGCGTCAGGGCAAGGGCTGAGATCCGGAGGCGACTGGGGCTTGACCCGCGAGCGTTTTGCGTACTCTTGTGCAGCGGCGCAGACGGCTCGGGGCCAATCGTGCAGACCGCGAGAGCCATTCAACGCTCCGGCATCGACCTGCAGCTGGTCGTGGTCTGTGGTCGCAATCGGCGTGCGCGGGCTGAATTGGAGAGGATGAATAGCTCGAACGGTCGTCCGCCAAAGATTCATGGATTCGTCGACAACATGGCGGAGTTTATGCAGGCTGCCGATGTCGTCGTCACGAAGGCCGGGCCTGCCACGATAGCTGAGGCGCTCTGCTGCTCCGTCCCCCTTCTGCTCACCTGGCATCTTCCCGGTCAGGAGACGGCAAACGTCGAGTGGGTGGTCGATACAGGTGCCGGTCTCTCCGTTCCCGAATCCGACGACCTCATCCAGGCGTTGAGTGAGCTAGCATCTCCCCGGTCAAGCACCCTCGCCAGAATGCGCGCAGCAGCCCGACGAGCGGCACAACCGAACGCTGCCTTCGACATCGCGCATCTGATCGCCCGTGCCGCAGACGGCGAGGCCCGTCTTGCCGCCTAGTGGTATGCGCGAATCGTGCATATGCAGCGCCGACGGTCGAATAGCCGCCCGTCGGCGGCGATGGATGTCAACCGTCCTGGGCCACGACGAGGATAAACCCCGCGCTACATTGCCTGCGGTGAGAGCGGCAGTGCCCCCGTGCCTGCCGTGGCATGGACCACCGGCGTCACGTCTACGCGGGGGCGCCACCCTTGGAACGGGAGATGATGTTGTTGGAGCAAGATCGAATGCCCATGTCGAAGGTTCAATCGAGCGGATGAGGAGCCGTGAGCACACGGCCCCGATCGGGACACCTGATCGGGGTTCGTATCTGGCCAGTACAAGTAGGCCGGTAGCAGGATGAATCCTGCCCCTACGATATGCGGACCGATTGTGTCTGCGGCGCGGGGCAGGAGATGAGCGACGGGATCAGTCGGGGTGGTGCCTGCTGCGTCGGCCGGTCGATGGATGACGGGGTCAGTCGGGTACATGAGGCCGATTGACAGCAGACGAAATGACGTGAGCGAACGTAGGGGCAGAATTCATTCTGCTACCGGCTAGCTCCAACCGAGCGGCCTCGACGGCTCAGCCACCTCCCGACTAACCTCTCACAAGGGCGTCCGACCCTATTCCGCTTGCAAAGTCAGTCCATGGGCAGATGATCGCGCGAATCCGACGGAGGTGAGAGCGGTGTAGCGGCCCCGGATGAGGAGCCGTGAGCACACGGCGCCGATCGGGAGGTGTGATCGGGGTTCGGCCCACCGGTCAGTACACGTAGGCCGGTAGCAGGATGAATCCTGCCCCTACGATAGTCGGGCCAATTGTGTCTGCGGCGCGGGGCAGGAGATGAGCGACGGGATCAGATTGGCGGTGGTGACGGGCGGCCCGGAACGGCAGGCAATGGACGACGGGATTGGCGTCGGACCCGTGCTCGTAGATAATGAGTAACCGGATTTCTCGCCGTCGTGGCTATACACGCTCATCGACATATCGGCAGAGAAACAGGGGCCCGTAGCTCAGCGGTTAGAGCAGGGGACTCATAATCCCTTGGTCGCTGGTTCGAATCCAGCCGGGCCCACCATGTTTTCTGGCGTGACGACGCCATTTCTGGACACTAGCTTTGTAGACAAGCAGATCGATTTGAGGCGTGTGTTGCAAAAGTACTGCAAACATTTCTCAGAACGTTTCGAATCCGCCCAAGAGATCCTACGTCCTAGGGCCCGAGTTCGAGTGCCGCACACGGAACGTGAGTGCTGGAACTGCCTCTACTCCAGTTCCCGCTCTGACCGTGACGTGCGAAATGCGTGGCCGATCCGATCAGCCGCATCCTTGAGCTGCTCTCCGCTGACCTTCATCCATGGAGCTCGGCCACCAATCGGCAATCCATGCTTTCCATGTGGGAAAGCCAGCTGGCGGCGGATCATCGGCTGTGCCGGCTAGCTCGTCTTCGGTTGGGACTTCGAACTTCGATCGATACGTGAGGAGGAGCTCGTCGCTCATCGGGATAGTTGTGTGGGGGCTGTTCACTTGACGTTGGTCTCGCTGGCGTTGCTGTACTCCCTTGTCCAGCTCTATGTAGACCAGCTCAACCTTCGCTCCGACATCCTTGGCGAGATGACGTAATGCTGATCGTTCCACCCGGCTCCATAGGCCGAAGTCCAGCACGACATTGGTCCCGAGTTGAAGCGCGCGTACCGCGAGCCAAATGAGGCGTCCCTCAACCACGGCTCGATGGTTGTCGTCCTCAAGGTTTCCGAACAGCGGCAGCATCCACTCATCCTTGGTGAGACGCAACGCGCCGACGGATGCCTCGATCTGCTTCGCTCGATGCGTCTTGCCTACCGCGGGTAGCCCTACCGTTACGTAGAGCGTTGGGACGGTAGTGTCGCCGGTCGACGTGCGGGAAGTGCTCTTTGTAGCCACCGAATCCCCTTGCTCCTCCGGTCCTACGCATTCCAACACAAATGGAAATGATCGAGTCGCCTCCGCCTGAATCCTGCTCTCGACACCGTTTTCCCGTCAAGAACCCGATGATCGAAGAGCCGTGCGCTAGGCTGAGGCAATGCCTACAAAGCCCATGCCTGACGCGTAGGGGAGGAGATCGGAATAGACGGTGTGGGACGGATAGCGGAGACTCGAATTGGTCTGCGCGTGGCCGCCGCAGCTCTGGCCTTGGTCTCTTTTGCCACTGCTCAGCCATCAACCCCGGCCGCCGCAAGCCGTCACGATGCTTCCCGTTCGTTTGGCCTCCGCACAATCGGCATTCCTCGCGTTACGATCCATTGCCTTGCTCCACACGGGACCTGTCGGCATAACCCCGGGGACAGAATCAACCTCGGCCTTAGCCCGGTCGGCGTCGAGAACAATGGGCAGGTCGTCGTAGGCGCGGCTCTGGGGGCTGAGACCTCGATCGCAGCACGCTATGATCCCCGGTCCCGCCGGCTCGTTCCCGGACTCGCCTACGTCGGCTGGGGTCCTGACTTCATCTCACGGGACGGCGCCGTGTGGAGCGACACTGGCTACATGGGCGGCATGTGGATCACCCGCGGTTCCTTCGGCAAGAAGCCCGTCACCATAGAACGTACGCATAAGCGCTTCGGAGGGGAGGGTATATACGGATCTCTTGCCTTTGACCACGCTGGGGCGGCATGGGTGGCCGGTTGGAATTCACACTATCCGTACGGCTATCACTCTCGTCGGGGGAGGGGGGCACGCGCCCGGGCTTCCGTCGATTATTCCTCGTGGTCATGCCTCGCTCTTCTATGCAGCGCCCGCTGCGACTCGATTCCGAATCGTCAGCGCGCCTGCCCCGGCCCCGCTGACCGGAGTCGCAGTCAGTGGCGACGGCAGTGTCTGGGCCGTCGATCCATATAGGGTCTGTCTGGGTAGGAAGGGCAATAAGCACTGCAGGCCTCCGCTGCTCATCAGCTACGATCCGGCTTCCGGACGCTTTCAGCGCTTCGCGATTCCCCGTCGTGGAGGCTTCAAAGAGAGAGGTGGCGGAGTATCTTAGCACCCCCATGACGGCTTCGCGAGGTGGGTCGATCTGGATCGACCTGCAGGCGGGGAAGGGATATGTCCTGATGCGCTTCCGGGACGGCCACTTCACGACCTACCGTCGATGGCGAGGCCTCGAGCCTCTGATCGTGGGCGCATCGGGCAATCTCTGGCTTACCGGTCGACACGGCCATCCCCTGGTGTTCTCCCCATCGACGGGCCGGACGTACAAGCTGCGCGAACACGGCGGCAGCTGTTCCAGAGTCCCGACGGCCAAATCAGCTACGTTTGGTCCCCATCCCCTGCCCGGTAGCCGTTTCGTTTGATGCTGAATGTGGACGACGGAAGATGCTGCTGGACATGGCACCAGCGTTCTCATAATCCCTTGGTCGCTGGTTCGAATCCAGCCGGGCCCACCAGTTTTCTGGCGTAATCAGCTATTTCTGGGCAGTAGCTTTGTAGACGAGCAGCTCGACTGGGCTGGACGGGTCTGTTGCGGGTGATTGATTCCGCCACGACCAGCCTCCGCCGCCTAGCGGATCATCCTCATCGGGCCAACGCTGCCAGGTGCCGTTTGTACTCCACGCCCATGCCTGGGAATGGCGTGCCTTTGTAGCTGGCGATGACCGAAATCTCGCCGTTGGGTCCCCGATGGACGTGGCATTCGTTCCGTACCAAACGTCCCACGTCCAGGCCAAGTAGCTCGCGTGGTGGGCATCCAGCCAGGGGAGAAGGCGGTTGAGATACTGCCCGCTGCAGTCGTCCTCACCCGTCTCGCCGGCGATGAGAGGAACCCTTCGGGCGACCGGAGCGATGTGCCGGTTCCAGCAGCGGCGGGAATTCCCGCACGGATTGAAATGGTAGGGATGCCAGGACGCTGCGAGATTGTGGAGGGGATCGTGCGGCTCGTGTGAGAGCCAACCATTGAGGTAATCCGAGTAGGCCACGCCGTCCATGACGATGACCTGTTTGGCGCCGGTGCCCCGCACAACATTGACGAGCTCCTGCATCCCCGCGGCCCGGAAGACCCTGTGGGTGTCGCGCCCCTTGGCGTCGTAGTAGGTCACGCCCGGGCACCGCTTGTGACTGCCCGGCTCGTGTCCCTGACCGCCGCGCAGCCAGCATGTCCAGGCAGCCGCTGTATTCCGGTCGTCATCCGGATAGGGCTCATCGTAGAGGTCAAAGAGGACGTACGGGTTGTTCTTGAAGGTCCGAGCGAGGCTGCGCCAGAACGCAGGGGTGTGATCGGCGTCTGGCATTGGCTGCTGACCCAGTGCCTGCAATTTTCCGGGACCGTTCCAGTGAAGATTCAACAGCACATCCATGCCGTACCGGTTAAGGAGGCGAACGTAGCGCATGACCGCCCTGCGGTAGGCGGGACCGACGTACTTACGGCTGATGCCCTTGGTGTTCACATTGAGCCAGCAGTCTTCGTTCAGGGGCAGCCGCACGGCGTTGATATGCCAAGCGGCCATGGCGCGAACGGAAGCGGCGTTACTGGGACCGTCGAAGATGCCGTACCCCTGAATGCAGGCGTACTCGGTTCCAGAACGGTTCACGCCGTGTAGCAGAACGGGTTTCCCGCGCGCGTTCACCAGTTGGTTGCCCCGCACGTGCAATTGGGGCGGCTGGGATGAGCAGAGGTTGCGGCTCGAAGCTGACCGCAAGCCGCAGCCGACAGCAGGACCACAGCCCCCGTAATGACTACGACGATATCTCGGACTCGCATGATTTCCCCGCTTCGGCGATAGGCCCTATGCCGTTTTACCAGTCGGAAACCATGTGGAGCGTAGCCCGGACCGTCCTCCTCCGGGTATCCGCGAAGCATTCAATGGCCAAGCTTCGCAACTTGGATGATGAGTCCTTGGCTGGATTATCGGTCTCGTCGAATTTGTCCTGCACTCCGGCGTTCTTCCAAGAGTTGGGACGCCGAGCCTAACCAATACCCCCGCTCAGTTCGGGTCGCGCCTTCCGGCTGCCGGTGGGGGCTGGTACGTACCGGCCTCCTGCCGGGAACTGATGGCCAGACGTTTCGAGCCGTTAATGGTAACGACCGCGATGGTCAGCTCGACCAGCTGGCGATCGGAGAAGTGAGGCCGAACCGCCTCGAACACCGAATCGGGCACCTGATTCTCCGCGATCAACGTTAGCGCCTCCGTCCATTCGAGAGCCGCGCGTTCGCGTTCCTCATAGAAGGGCGCCTCACGCCAGGCGTCGAGGACGAACAGCTTCTGGGCCGGCAATCCGATGGCCGTCGCGTCTTTGCTGTGCATGTCGAGGCAGTAGGCGCAGCCGTTGAGCTGGGACGCCCGCATGCGCACCAGCTCCAGCAGCTCCCGAGGAAGCGACGACTGCTCGACGTAGCGCTGAAGTCCTGCCATCGCCCGATATGCTTCCGGGGCCGCTTCGCGCGCATCGAAACGTTGGTGCATGCTCAACTCCTTTCCTTATTAGCCGCCTAACCCAATCTCGGGAGAGTCCGCCTCCACTACGGCGGCAGGAGTCACGGACGTCTTACAGCGATCGTGATCCCGTCACATCACCCAAGGATAGTCCGGAAAAAAAAAAAAAAAAAAAAAAAAAAAAAAAAAAAAAAAAAAAAAAAAAAAAAAAAATTTTTTTTTTTTTTTTTTTTTTTTTTTTTTTTTTTTTTTTTTTTTTTTTTTTTTTTTTTTTTTTTTTTTTTTTTTTTTTTTTTTTTTTTTTTTTTTTTTTTTTTTTTTTTTTTTCGTCGGCGAGAATTGAAGAGACACATATTGAGCAAGATTCCGGGTTCTCCCGAGGCGGTCGGCTTAGACGCGCTTACGATCCCGTCGAGCCGGGGGATGGGCTGCGCGTGCTCGTCGATCATTTATGGGTGCGCGGGTTATCGAAGGAAGCCGTCCGCCTTGATGTTTGGATGAAGGCGATCGGCCCCTCACACGCCCTCCGACGCTGGTTCGGGCACCGTTCGGAAAGATGGGACGAGTTCGCAAGCGGTATCGCGACGAGCTGCTCCAGCCTCTGCGGCAGCTTCTGATCGCGGAGCTTCAGGGAGCAATGATACACCGCCGATTACGCTCGTGTATGGCGCTCGTGATCGGGAAAGAACGAGGCAGTGGTCCTGCGCCGAGCGGTGCTGGAAGGGCAGGCCCACGTCGTTGATTGGCCAGCGATCGACAAGCTCCTCATCACCATCGGCGCCGTCGCCGACGCACATGCCAACGCCACAGCCCCTCGGAGACAGTCGATCAACTGCTTGCTGCCGTCCTGGATAAGCCTGCTCAGGAAGGCGCGCACCGAGAGGCAACGCGCTCAGGACTGGTCGAGAAGCTACCTGCCCGGTGGCGCCTCACGTCCGACGGGCTACGCCGGTTGCGAGCCCTCCATGGACAGTGAAGTCCCTCGTCCTCCCGCTTGAGCTGGTCGCATGAACCTTCCCGATACATCTGCCTCTGTATCTGACGTCGAGGTGAACGGCGCCCGGGCAGGTGCGAGGCTAAAGCTGCTGATACCCTTCCCTGCCGTGCTGTTCTCGGCAAGTACAAATTGATGTCTCTCGACGTCCCGGCACGTCGACCCTCGCGGCCGTAGCCCGGCCCCTGTGTGGCCGGGCGAGCCGCAATTCTCCACCCTCCGACATGCCTGAGGAAGTACCGATGACAGGCTCGGTTCTACGGCCACATGGTGGGAGGTCTCAATTCTCCGCATTGGGGCGTCTTGATCCCGGATGCAGGCGTGCGAAGCGGGACGCCCGGCCACACAAGGGCCGGGCTGCATCCCGCTCCCGGTAATCCGGGGATCGGTCCACCCGTCCTTGCCGCTCTGTCTTCGGCAGCTACAAATTGGATGTCTCTCGACGTCCCGGCACGTCGCCCTCGCGGCCGTAGCCCGGCCCCTGTGTGGCCGGGCGAGCCGCCGCAATTCCCACCCTCCGACATGCCTGAGGAAGTACCGATGACAGGCTCGGTTCTACGGCCACATGGTGGGAGGTCTCAATTCTCCGCATTCGGGCGTTCTTGATCCCGGATGCACGTTGTGCGAAGCGGGACGCCCGGCCACACAAGGGCCGGGCTGCATCCCGCTCCCGGTAATCCGGGGATCGGTCCGACCCGTCCTTGCCGCTCTGTCTTCGGCAGGTACAAATTGGATCGTCTCTCGACGTCCCGGCACGTCGCCCTCGCGAGCCGTAGCCCGGCCCCTGTGTGGCCGGGCGAGCCGCGCTTCTCCACCCTCCGACATGCCTGACGGAGGACCCATGACAGGCTCGGTTCTACGACCACATTAGAGCGGCTCTAGGATTATCCGCACCCGGCCGCTCTTGATCTCGGATGCGGTTTTGTGCGAAGCGGGACGCCCGGCCACACAGGGGCCGGGCTACGTACCCGCTTGGACCCGAACCGCGAAGTCTTGGAATGCAAGCTCGAGAATCGGGTGCGCAAAGGGATTGTTTTGCCGGACGAGGGTCCCCGTTCGGCGTTCGTGATCCGTCGTCAGGAGAGGCAGGGTTGGGCAAGGCTGTCTTCGGCGGGCACCAATTGCACGAGACCCTCGAAGTCCCCGGCTCGACGCCCCTCGCGGGCGTAGCCCGGCCCCTGTGTGGCCGGGCGAGCCGCGCTTCTCCACCCTCCGACATGCGTGACGGCATTCTCCATCCTCCAACAGGGTTTTCGTCGTCGCGACAAGGACTAATGTCTCCATGGCATGCAAGTTGCATTAGGCCCGCCGAGGAAGTTATCAGACATAAGGAGTCGAAACGTGGCGAATAACAGAAGGAACGGCGGGTCGGCGGTGGCCGACCGCGATTCGAATGAAGGTACCGCTGTGGCTACCGATCCTCGCGTCTTTGCAAGTACGCGATCGGGCAACGACAAATCGCGAGATGTCGGGGCACGCGGCGAGCAGTTCATCCTGGCCAGCTGGGCGACGCTTGTCGCAGGCCTTTGGCTGATCGTTGCCCCATGGGTGCTTACCTTTGCCGGTAATACGCCCAAAGCGCGGGCCAACGACCTGGTCCTCGGGATCGTCGTCGCCAGCATGGGAGCGACCCGGGTCTTCGGGAATTACCGATCGGGCCGGCTCAATCAGATCATCAGCGGGCTCACGGCACTCCCGGGAATCTGGCTGATCGCTGCCCCCTACGTGCTCAATTACGCTAGCCATGCACGACCGAGGAATAGCGACATCATTACCGGTATCGCGGTGCTGGTCTTCTCGGCATGGGCGTACATGTCCAGCCGGAACGACGAGGACAACGGCAACAGCCACCGACGCCGAAACCATAGCTAACCAGCGACGCAAGTCGCACGAGGCAGACCGCCTCGGTTGAAGAAGGCCGGAGAAAGGCCGCCAGCTCTCCTAGCGAGGCTGGCGGCCATTCGTTTGCCTGGAGAAGCCGGCTCTCCTCCTCCCGGCCTGCAAGGATGAGCCGGCTTGGACAGTACAATACCGTCATGACCGGCGTGCAGGCCCATCGACCATAACGATCTCCAACAGCTGATGAGGTAACGAGAATTGCCACCCATCCAGATCGCGATTGCCGTCTTTGACGGCGCCGAGGAGCTTGACTTCGTCGGGCCATGGGAGGTGCTGGCCGCTTGGCACTTCGTGCATCCGGAGGATGTCGAGGTCTTCTTGGTGGGTGACGGTGACGAGCCTATAACCTGCGCCAAGGGCCTGCGTGTCCTGGCAGATCGCACCTGGGACGCAATAGGACCGGTGGACGTGCTCGTCTATCCGGGAGGCCGTGGGACGAGAGCGCAGCTAGGCGATGACCGGATCCGCACGCGACTTCGGGACCTGCAGGCGCAAGGGACGTTGATGACCAGCGTCTGCACCGGAGCGCTTGTTTATGCCGATGCCGGCCTCCTCGACGGGCAGCCGGCGACGACGTACTGGAGCTCGTTCGACGAGCTACTACCTCTGGGACGCGGAATCATCCCTCGACCGGATGACCGGTTCGTCGACGTCGGGAACGTGATCACTTCCGCCGGCGTCTCCGCAGGGATCGACATGGCCCTCCACCTTGTAGGACGCCTCGGCTCACCGGACAAAGCCCGCGAGGTTCGGCGCTACATCCAATACGACCCTGAACCGCCGTACTAGCTGGCGGCCTCAGAAGCAGTTCGGGGTTGGTCCGGGACTGCGAACGGCGACGAAATTCGGCTATCCCTTAGGTTTGGCAATCCCTGCCCAAAGCTCGGTCCCATCCTCGGCGTAGGAAGCGATCAGGATGTCTCCGGCACGATTGGTCGCGACAGCCGCATTCCAGAAGGATAAATCGAGGTGGGCGATCTTGTTCAAATCAACGGGGGCATGCTTGAGGGACGTCCAAACCTCCACCCGGAAGATGTCGTGCTTCGGGTGCCATATCTGACCGACCGGCCAGCCCTTGCTCGTAAACGCCTGGATCGAGCTTGGCTGGGCGGAGCCGGTGTTCGGCGGCTGCGGTCGCGATCGTTCGAGAATGGTCCGTTTGGAGCGCGTAATCCTCCCGGCTCTGCTGACTCGAAGAGTCCAGATGGTGGCATTGTTTCCGCACTCGCCGCCAACGGTGATCGTTCTAGTCCCCTTGGCGGTTGGCGCAGACGAGAAGATGGCCCGAGCGCTCGGTGAGCCATGGCTACCACAGCGCACGAGATGCGACCGGGAGTACTTTCCTGACGTCCGGAGCCAGACGAGGGGCATCGGACTCGAGGTCGATGCGGTCTTGGCCAGCACATCTCCGGCAGCATCGGAGGTTATCGCAGTCATACCAACGCCAGTCTTATGTGGAAGAACAGCTGCGACATAATGTCCTGCCGAAGGGAGCCACACGACAGCGGAGGCCGAGGAGCCAAGCGTTTCGTTTCCGACGATGATACCGGTGGGCGACACGCCGGTAGTGGATGCAGAACGGGTCCCCGAGGTGCCCCACGGTTGGCCATCCGTTGTGGGCAGGACGGTCCATCCGGAGAACACGGTTCCAGCAAAGGAGCCGGCAAGCGGGATCGACCACCAGACGGAACCATGATGCGTCATAGCCCAAGCGGCCACGGTATTGCCTCCGGCCCAAACCTGCTCGATCTCGGCCCCGTGAGGATCAGGCAGCTTCCGGGTCCGACCCTTATAGGTTTCGAAGGCGTGGAACCGCTGTGTACTGCTGTCCTGCATGATGCCGACGGCCACTCCTCCGTCGGTAATACCCTCGACCGTGTAAGCGACGGATGGAACAGGGATTGTAGCGACTGAATAGGATGCAGACCCCGAGCCGGCAGCTGCTGCCTGACGAGCCGCAAAGCCGGCCGTCGCGAAAGCAATAAGAAGACATGCCGTCAAGGTCTTAACCATCATTCGCTCCTTGTATGCGGCTCCTGGGATTTGACGTTCATCGCAGTGTTTCATAATACGCCCGGCTTAGCGGCAGGGCTACCGAAGGTGGACGCCGAGTGTTAGGTCGTTAGCGGCCGGGGCTCACGCTCAACCTTGAAACCTACTTCCGCTGGGTCTCAATGAGGGGCTGGAAAGCAAGCCCTGAATCGAGGTAGGCTCCTACGGCAACGCATGATGCGGCCGCCGGGCAGGACACGTCCGGAAGGTACGCGTCTTGGCTTCCCTGGCTTGGAAGCGCATTGGGCGGGAGCGGAAGCCAGGACATGAGCCATCGCAGGCCGGATCCAGAAGCGACCACGGGCAAGGTGTCTCCGTGAGGGCCTGGAAGCTCGCCCAGCGCCTGACAAGATTCGGCCGTACACGCAACGGTAAGGAATCCGAAGGCGTACGAGTTCTCGGGAGAAGTAGGCAGACCCTGTACGACATGCCACGACCGCCCGTGTCCGCTAAGTATCCAAGGGCCTATGGACGCCTGGCTGGTATCATACCCTCCCACGGCAGTGCACAGCTTAGCTGACTGACACGCGACGTCGGACAGACCGCCAATGAAAAAGCCTATCGGCTGGTCGGACTTCTGTGGGAGTGGCGCGTTGACTGAGGTCCATTCATCGCCTTGGTTCGATGCTATGAGGCCGTCAAATCTAATGCTCTTATCGACATATCCTCCCACCGCTACGCAGGCCCCAAGCGTGCAGGCGACTCGGGTAAGGGCCACAAAGTGCCGGAATTTGCCGATCGCATCTCGGGGCAAGGCGAGTGCCACCGTCTTCCAGTGGCCACCTGTGGCTTCCGCATCCACCAGCGCGGCGATGTTCTTGCCCGCTCGGTAGTAGCCGACGACGACGCAATAGCCGGTGGGCTCACAGCTCGCATCTGTTGCATAGTCCCATGGCCGCTTGTTCGCCGTCTTCGGAACGGGCGCCACAATCGCACGCCATGAACCGCCCGAGGTTGTTAGGATCATTCCTCGGGGGTTGCCGTTTGAGTCGACGTAGTTTCCCGAAGCAGTGCAGCTTGCTCTCTCGGTGCAGGATAGGCCTGTTATCACGGCATCTTGCCCGCGGAGAGCGGCCCCTGCAGGAAGTCGAGGCACGACTGGTCGCCACTTGCCGTGCGTCTCCGTGAGCAGTAGCGCTAACTGATCGCCCTCGGTATCGGAATATGCCCCCCCTGCTACGCAGTAGCCAGGCATTGGACACTGCAGCGAACCGATGGAGACGGCCGGCACTGGGCTGATATTCCGGGGAAGCGGCAGCACCGAGGGCAACCACCTGCCGCCGGCTCTGGTTTCGGCGATAACCGAATGGTTGCTGTTCGAACCGAGAGCGACGCAGGCCTGCGGCTGGCTGCAGGAGACATTGCCCAGGACCACGTCTTGGGTCGTGCCCGCTCCCACCGGCAGCGGCAGGTGTTGGGGTTCCCAGGTAGAGCCGGCTCGAGAGAGCAGGAGCGGCCAGGTGCTTCCTGCCGTATCCATGAATGTTCCCAGCGCTAGGCAGTAATGCACGGAGTGGCAGACTACCGAGCTAAGAGACTGTGAACCGGCGCCCCGGATGAGCGGGGCGCGAAGTTGCCGCCACGTCCCGCCCGAATTTGTCAGTACCAGCGCCTGTGCAGGGCGGCCTCCCAGCTGGAAGTCACCGACGGCGACGCAGGCACCTCGACCGCCGCAGGAAATGGCGTAGAGGTCACCCTGTGCCCCGAGCCTGGTCTGTATTGGTAGCGCCGGCGCGACCCACCTGCCCGATCTCTCATCTACAACCAGGGGGACATCGAAGCCGTCGCCGGCAGGTACATCGTTGTAATAGCTTCCCACCGCCGTACAGGAGCCCGGTGCGGTGCAACTCAGATCGTCGAAGCTTAAGTCGGTGACGGTCTTGATGTGGGCCGCTTTCGGTACGGGCGTCAGGGAGGTCTTCCAAGCGCCGTTCGCGACCAAGGACGTGGCGAGTCCACGCGTCGGTCTGTTCAGGCTGCCATTCCACGCGGTCCCTACGGCCGTGCAGCGTTTCCTCCGTGGACAGCGCACGAGGTCGAGATCCGTCGAGAGCCGGCCTCGATTGATTTCGCGAGTCCGCCAGTGGTGTGGAGATACGCGGAGGACTAGACCGTCTTGGCCCGTGCGACCGGGGTACGCGCCCACGGCGACGCAATGCTGCGGCTTCCAGCACGCCACATCATTCAGAAAGGCGTCATCATCCTGGAAGGTGTCCTTGGGTAGCCGGACGTGTTGGGCTACCCAGCCGCTTGCCGTCTGCCTGCTCACCAGGGGCCTATCGTTTCCATCTGACAGGTAGGATCCCACGGCAATGCATGAGCCTCTGCGGGGACAGGCGATGGCGCCCAGGTCGGCCTCGGGTTGGTGGTCGGCGTTCCTTGGCAGAGGCGCCCGAATTGCGCTCCAGCGCCCATTCCTGAGCACCTCGATCAGTGCCTGGGTGTCGGCGCCCTCGCTGGATGTGCCCGGGCTGTCAGAATAGTCTCCGACTGCGATGCAGGTGCCTACGGAGGTACAGGACAAAGCCTCGATATCGGCGAAACCTGGTGACCGGGAGCCTCCGGGCACCGGTGCCCTTGCTGCCCGCCACCCTCCGGGCCCCTGCGAGAGCAGCAAGGCGGGAGTGTCGCCTCTGTCATCTGCGTAGGACCCCGCTGCTTCACACCGGCCGGCCCGAGGACAGGCTAAAGCCGTCATCGTAACCTCGGGATCTCGCGGCAACGTCGGGCGCCGCGGCTCCGTCGCTGTCCATAATCGGCTTGTGCTGATTGCGCCGGGAAGCGACTCGTTGTCGGGTGCCCTCTGAGGGCTGGTAACGATGCCTTCAGTCGCGAGCGACCGTCTGGCGGGCAGATACCACAGCCTTCCGTGCTTCCAAACCGCTCGCAAACGTGTGGATCTTACCGGAGCTCCAGGCGAAGGCAGACCGAAGGAGGCCGGATCAAGCCCGGACTCGCGCATCCGTACCGCCGTTCAGCGCGCCTGAGCGATTCGGTTCAGCGGCCGGCATACCGGGAACGAGCCCCGCTGTGTATCCGCGCTGAGCCGGCGCCGTGAGCTCCGCTGGAGACGGCAACGTACCAAGACTAGCTGAAGCGGTGGGTGCCAGAACACCCATAATACCGACAATTGCGGCGACAACTACCCCTCGTACCAGGGACCGCGACGCAAAAGTTCTCAAAGGAGACGTAGAACCTCGTTTAGTTACATCGCGACTTGATGAATCGCGCACCTAACTCTAGGCGAAGCCGGCATTTCAGCACAAGCTTCGGCGAAGAAAGCGGCGTGGAAAGTCAGCGCAGCCGGCCCGCCGTTCAGTACGAGTGCAACCGGACTCGGGCACAAGGCTTCAGCGGTCGTGGCTAACACCATCGCGACGTCGGCTGCCGGGGGCATGGGACGAGGGCTCAGCTCCGCGATGACCGTTTCGTCGACGTCGGGAAGATGATCACTTCCGCCGACGTCTCGGCAGGATCAACATGGCGCTCCATCTTGTAGGATGACTCGGCTCAGCCGAGAAGACACGCGAGGTTCGCCCTTCATCCAATGCGACACTGAACGCCGTATTAGCCGCCGCCGGCAGAAGCATAGGAGGATGGTTTGGGGCTGTGAGCAGCAAGGCAAGGCTGGTCCCAACACTCGGCACTGAAACCCGCCTTTACCAATGACAGCAGGACTCAGGGGAGAGGGTCTCGTGTTGGACTTTGCGCTCCTTGGGAAATGGCCCTGAACGGACCAAGCAATTGGCCCTCCGGAGGGACCCAGGAGAAGAACTAGAGGTCGAGCATGCTGATTCGGGAGTACAGGGTTCTCAGGAAGCGCCCGAGTAGCACTTCCAACCGGGCCCGGAGCGTGATCACCGAGGTCCCGAAGATAAGTGTCACGACGCAAAGGATCAGATACGCCCAGAGGGCTACGGCGTTGAGGAGCGAGGCTAACGCAACTCCGGTGATGAGAATGCCGATCAAAACAAAACCGGCCCAGGACAACAGTTTGGCATGCGTCTCCGTGCGATGCCGCCACTCGAATACTCGTTCCGCCTGACGGGATCGGTGGTCATCCAATCGTTGCTCGGCTTCCCGGCGTTTGTCGTGCTCTTCTCTAGTGGCCGCCTCTTTAGCCATGCGCAGCACGTCGAGAATTGTTCCCTCAGTGATCGCTTCCCCATCTCCGAGAACCTTGCCCGCAACAGCCTCCCGAGCGCCAAGGTCAAACCGTAGAAGGAAGTAATCATTCTGTGAAATGCCGCCAGAATCCTTAAGACGATCCGTCTGGGAGATGAATTGTCCCCACAGGGCGCTATCAGGCTGGACTGCAGCAAAGCACGCGGCCGCCAACTCATGAAGCGGCAGCTGCGGGGCAACCGTTGGCGCCTTCAACCACAAGAGGTAGGTAAGCGTCGTATCAGTCATACAGGGAGGAAGAGCATTCCGTAGGTCCTGCCTAAGAAATGCCCGAACCACCCGGACAAGCTTTGCATTCGTTGTCACAAATATTGCTCTGCAGTCCTCCGGTGAACGTGTTCTATAACCGTTTCGCATGCGCATTACACTCGCCACAGCGTGAACGTCATGAACCGTCGCCGGGTCGTGCTGGTTAGGCATGTGATCTTTGATGACTTGCTCAAGGCCCGCTTCGTCAATGACGTGAGCGTGATTGGCGTACTCGGGTCGAGGAACTATGGTTATCTGCTCGTAAGCCAGCTTCTGTCGGGCCGTGGCAGCCAGCAGCTCGACGTCCGACGCAGTCATGCCGAGACTCGTAAAGTGTTCTACAGTAACCGCCCCAGGCCCAAACGCGTGTAACTCGGGCGATCGCATCGCGCGTGCGCAAGCTCGAAGCGCCCCTTCTACCTCATCAATGGTTTCCATAAAACACTTGAGTTCTGCACCGGTTCCGCGGAGCAGGTTGATCAACTCCAGTCGGGGAGATGCGAGGGATGGGCCTCGATAGCCAAGTAGGTCAAGTAGTAAAGTCGTGTCTAAAAAGACGGCCGTCGACTTGAATTTCCGTTGCGTTTCTCCGGCGTTCGGGAGGAATAATGCGTGGGCAAGGATAAATCCTTGAAAGATTCGTTCAAGTCGAACACTATCCGCGTTTTGGTTCGCAATGCAGCTCTTCGCGAATTGGGCAGCAACAAAGACGTTTTGTTCCGTGGAGCCGACTTCTGGGATGATCAGGGTGCGTCTCGGGGATAGAAGGAATCCCGCCTCGAGTTCTCGAAGTAGGTCGCTTAGGCCAGATGACGCGTCGGCCTCTGTCCAATCGAGGTTGTGGTTTTGCTTCGCGAAGTCCACCATGCTTGTCAGCAGTTGGGCGTGATCTGAGCGAAGATCCGATAGCGCTTCCGAGAAGTTAAGTTGTTCAAGTGTGCCCAGTTGGCGGTAATAGCGATGATCACGAAGAACGACGTAGCCCTTCTTAGCCGCACGTCGGAGGAGCACGCTGATTGCGCTCTGCGGAAGGCGAAGCCCGTGCAGGTTCAGTAATGCTTCCTGGACCACGTGTAGCGATATTAGATCGCCAGTCTGGTGGCGCAACGCATCAGCCAGAAACGGCAGAAAATTCTCAACATAGTCCGACCGGTTTCTGTCCCACTGCACCTTGAGCAGCGCGAGACTGCAGATGGTCTCAGTCGCAGATGTTAGCGCGGCGGTTCTGTTTGTGGGTCTCGCTGCTGCATCCGACATGTGGTGTTCCTGTTGATTTGAACGAATGTAGCAGTCTATCAGCGGGCCAGACGCCAGATCGGTTGCCCCTGCAGGAAAGGTGGGGTTCAACGGGGGCGGGTTAGAGTTCGAGCGACGAGGAGCCGAATCGGACAAAAACAGAGGACTATAGTGTAGGGCATCCAGATGTCGGCCCTCGCCGGCGGTTCCACCCGATGTCGCGCGTCCGATGGCGGCTAGCCTAACCCACCTTGGAGTGACGCGTGATAGCTGCATTAACATCGTTCGGCGGAACGTGCTGTGGGTAGCACCGACGACAAGAACGGCAAGGAGATTGCCCCGAGCCACTATGTTGGACATCGCCAGCGGCTCCGAGACCGCTTCCTGCGCGTAGGCTTCGACGGGCTCGACGACTATGAGGCAATCGAACTCCTCCTGACGTTCTTCGTTCCAAGGCGGGACGTGAAGCAGACGGCAAAGCTCGCTGTCACTCGGTTCGGATCGTTCCGGGGAGTCGTTGACGCCGACGAGCGGGAGTTAGCCGAGATCGAGGGGATTGGCCCGACCACCGCCGCAAATTTGAAGCTCGTGCGGCTGGCGGGTGACCACTACCTCAAGCAACAGGCCACAGTCCGCCAGGCCCTTCCTGATCCCACAGCCCTCTACGAGTACTGCCGGTCCCGTATGGGCCATCTCGCGACCGAGGAGTTTCGGGTCTTCTACCTGGATACGACGATCAGAATCATCGATGATGTCCTGTTCAGCCAGGGAACTGTGGATAAGGCAAGCGTCTTTCCGCGGGAGGTGGTGAATGCTGCCCTGCGGCGGAACGCCGCGGGCGTAATCGTCGCCCACAACCACCCCTCCGGCGACTCATCCCCATCAGAGCACGACAAGCTTTTGACCCGAGCTCTCGCTTTGGCCGCAACCACCGTGGATCTTAAGGTCCACGATCACCTCATCGTTGCAGCGGATGACGTATTTAGCTTCCGCTCTCACGGATTGCTGTGACTCGAGGTTGGCTGGTCCGACTGCCAGGTTGACAAAGGCTCAAACCGTCGGCTCGGCTGTCGGCCATGGGCAAAACGTGCCCTGATAAGGCAGTCCCCGAAAGCTAGGCCGCCTGAAAGTGCTCGTATCGGGTAGCAAGAAGCCGTTCGTCGGGCTGGGCAAGCCTCTGCCGTGGCGTCTGGAGTGCCTCTCCATGAAGATCCTGCAGTCCGTGTCGAAGCATCGGGCCGTCCTGCTCGTGGAGAATGTCACCACGCACCTGAATCACCCGATCCGGACGCACCCCAATAATGTTGGCGTCGAAGGCGGCGTGGTGAATCTTGCACAACGCCAGACCGTTGGGGACGACGGACTGCCTCCCGGCCAGGATATGAGCTGCGTCCAGGAGCTCGCTGTGCCTAAGCCGGCACATAGCGCAGGCGCCCTCGTAGGCATGCGGCACTCGCGCCCTAAAGACGTTCTGGTCGAGCCGAGCGCGTACGAGGCGAAGCACAAGCTCTCGTTGTTCTTCGGCGACCTCCAGTCTTGTTTCGCCCGCAGGTCGTTGCTCCGTCAGCGAGACCGAGAACTCGAAGCGACTGCTGTCTTCGCTCACTACCCAGACGGGGTAAACGGGATGGTAAACGCCTCTGTCTACACCGACGAAATAAGCCAGAGGTAGGCGAAGCAGCATAGCCGTCCGAAGTGCCCGATTGTCCGAGTGCTCAGGATCGAGGCCCCGATACTTGTACCGAACAAGGCCGTCTGTGGCAACCTCGTCGGAGTAGGGAGGGCTTCGGTCCGGCGGTGTAAACGCTGTGCGAATGGTGAGCGCTCCGGCGAGACCAGCCGGTTTGCGGATTCCCTGCTGCCCGATCAGCTGGATTTCGTGCCCTTGAAACCGAAACGTATTGATATCGGCTGAACGAAGGCAGCCGTCGGGGGCCAGGCGCAGGAGTCGATCCAGATGGCTGAACATCTCTAGCCGGACCTGGGCCTCATCGAGCTGCGCCGGTTGTGGCATAACTATGTTAATCCTACGGTGGCAGAAAGTCCGCGGGACCTCAAAAGGCGGCTCCGCTGGCGTGCGATCACATCTCCACTAGAAGCCGAACCACTCCCGACAACCAAAACCCAGGGCAGGCTAGCTCGAACTCCAACATGGCGCTGACCAAACCGATTGCCGAAACCTGGCAGCAGAGCCGCGTATTCAACCGGCTTAATGAGCGGCAGCTCGAGGCCGTAAACCACACGGAGGGCCCGCTGCTCATCATCGCCGGCCCGGGTTCGGGAAAAACGGCGACCCTTGTCGCCCGCACCGCCAACATTCTTCTTCGACGTCTCGCGCAACCCCGTGAGGTTCTGCTCTGCACCTATACCGAGAAGGCCGCGGGCGAGCTTCGCGATCGAGTCGCGGAAGCCATGCGCGACGTCGGTTATACCGGCGATCTCTCCGAGCTTCTCGTTGGAACAATCCACGGCGTCTGCAACCAGTTCATCCAGCAACACCGTCACCTCACCGACCTGAAGCAAGGCTACGAGGTCCTCGACGAGCTGACTCAATCGCTGTTCCTATTCGACAAGTTCGAGGATATCTTCGGGCCGGAAGACTGACAGCGGCCAGTATCTCGGGCACTACGCGCACCAAGTGGACGGCCATCAAGGGCGTGACCGAGTTCTTCAACAAGATGACGGAAGAGCTGGTGATCCCGGCCGCTGTCGCAAAGGACACCGACCCGTTCGTGCGCCTCGTCGGGTCAGGCATACCAGCGATACGAAGAGCTGCTCTTCGAGTCCAACCGGATCGACTTCTCGCATCAGCAGAAGGTCTTCCTGCAGCTGCTCGACGACCCCGATGCCGGCCCCGCCATTTGTAACCGCGTGAAGTACGTCATGGTCGACGAGTACCAGGACACGAACTACGTTCAGGAGCAGCTCGTGCTGCGCCTGGCCGGGAACGACCAGAACGTCTGCGTGGTGGGCGACGAGGATCAGAGCCTGTATCGCTTCCGCGGAGCCACCGTCCGCAACATCCTCCAGTTCCCCGACCACTTCGATGACTGCCCTCGCATCAAGCTGACCGTCAACTATCGCTCCCACGGGCACATCATCGACCGCTACAACCGCTTCATGGGCGCCGCCGACTGGAGCAATCAGCACGGTGACGACTTCCGCTTCCCCAAGGAGATCGTCCACGATCCCGACGGCGAGTTCCCGGACTATCCGGCGGTGTGCTGCATCTGGGGCGAGCACGAGCGCGACGAGGCGAGCCGGTTCGCCGACCTCGTCGTGTACCTCAAGGAAGAGCGGATCGTCGAGGACTACAGCCAGATCGCCCTGCTCCTCCACAGCGTCCGGCTTGAGCACAGCGGCCGGTACATCGAGGCGCTGAAGCGACGTGGCGTCCCTGCCTTCTGTCCCCGTGCCCGAGCCTACTTCGACAACCCCGAGGTTCGCGACCTTGTCGCCTGCTTCGCGGTCCTGCTGGGTTGGCACGGCGCCGGCCGCGGCGACATCCAGGCATGTCGCTCACCGAGCTAGCGGACTACGTCGACGACTCGATCCGATCTCTGGCCGGCAGAGCTCACCTCGACGGCCTGCAGCTGGAGCTGGCCACCAGCCAGCAGCCAGTGTCCTCGTTAAGGGAAGGCGAGAGCCTCGACTGGCGGCTGGCCGACTTCCTCTACCGGGTGTCGCCCAGGAGCCGTTCGCCGACTATCTGCAAGACGAAAACTCCGCTCGGAATCTGGCCCGCTTCTCGCAGCTGGTGACGACGTTCCAGAACTACTACCACCAGGGCGTGATCCACGCCGCCAATCGAGTTCGGCTCCGCTACCAGTTCTTCACCAGCTTCCTCCGCCACCTCAAGCAAGGCGGCATGGATGAGTACGAAGATCCCGGATCAGCCCTTCCCCCGCGGTTACGTGCAGATCATGACCATCCACCAGTCCAAAGGCCTTGAGTTTCCGGTCGTCGTTGTGGACTCACTGTCCAAGCAGCTCGGCTCACCGAAGGACGTGGACCGCAGGCTCGGACCGTACTACCACCGGCCCTGCCTTCGAGCCCGAGAACCGAATCACGCCAGTTCGACCGCATGCGGCTTTTCTACGTAGCGTTCTCCCGCGCCGAGAAGCTGCTGGTCCTCAGCGCCTCCGAGCCGCCGGCCGACCACTTCGACCCGATCTGGACCAACCTCGATCAGTGGCCATACGTGAAGCTCGATCTGATCCAAGGCAAGGAGTTCAAGCTCCGAAATCGGATGCCGGTCAAGAAGAGCTTCAGTTTCACCATGGACCTTCGCGCCTACGAGACCTGCCCGCGTCAGTACGAGATGTTCCGCCACTACGAGTTCTCTCCGGCCCGCTCGGCCGAGATGTTCTTCGGCAGCCTCGTTCATGGAACCATCGAGGAGATCCATCGCTGGGTCCTCGCCGGTCAATCCTTCCGCCTCATCCGCGCCGCGATCCCCGGCCTCTTTGACGACACCTTCCGCAACCTCGTCAGTACCGGCCTCCGCCCCATCAACCCGGTGCAGCGCGACGCCGCGTTCCAACAGGTCATGAACTACTACAACCAGAATCAGCCCGACATGAAGCGCATCCAGGACGCCGAGGTCGACGTGTCGCTGGAGAAGGAGGATTACATCCTCTCCGGCAAGGTCGATCTCCTTCTCGGAGACGACGACAAGCTGGAGCTTCTCGACTTCAAGGCGCAACGCCGGCCGGCTCCCGATGATCCGCGCATCGACGGCTATTACCGGCAGCTCTGCATCTACGCCCACATCCTGGAGCGCAGGTACGGCAAGCAGCCGGATCGCCTACTTCTGTACTGGACGGGCGAACCGACGAAGGAGGCCGCCCTCATGACCTTCCCATACGAGCCTGAAAGGGTTGAAGGCGCCGCCGACCACTTCGACGCGGTCGTCACGAAGATCCTCGACAAGGACTTCACGCTCGTTCAGCCGCCGGAAGCCCACGTCTGCCACGACTGCGACTTTCGATCGTATTGCATAGCTCAGGGCACCATCCCTCGATCTGTCCTGCACTTGGGCTGACAGTGGCGGATCAGTCAAGCACTCCGACGCTTTCTCGTAGCCAGCTCGACAAGCTTGGGAAGAGACTTCGGGCGAGCAGTTGGCCGGACAGCGCTGACATCGATCTCCTGTTTGCCTATCAACGCTCCTTACGCCCAGCGCTCGAAGAGGCTGTTCAGGTGACGCACGGTGCATATAAGATGGCATTTCCGGATGAGCCCTACGAGCAGGCTGTTGGCAGACGAGAGAAGCGGCTAGGGTCGGTCATCGCTAAATTGCATCGTGAAACGACGAAGCTGTCTCAGATGCAGGATATTGTGGGCTTTCGAGTGACGCTGGATAGCATCGTCGAGCAGAACGACCTGATCGCGCGGTTTCCCAGGGAGTTGCGGTGGAGGGTAATCGACCGCAGGGATCGCGAATCAGCAACCGGCTACCGGGCGGTGCACCTAGTGTTTCAGCATGCGGCCGGTCCAGTGGAAGCTCAAATCCGCACGAGAATGCAGCACGAATGGGCACAGTTGAGCGAGTTCTTCGACGAGTTTGAGCCAGGCGTAAAGTACGGTCTCGGCGGGCGAGCGGTGCAGACGCTCAAGCTTCTGAGCGAACAGATCCGCGAGCTGGAGGATCTTCAGATTGAAACGGGGCGCGAGGAGGGGGACGCCCGGCGCGACGTCGGGCGACTTCAGGACGGTATGCTGGAGATAATAGCGACCATACGGCAGGAGATCGAGGAGCGTGTCGGGTGAATCTTTTTCTCGTTATTTATGACAGAGGTGCGCACCAGCTCCTGGCAGTCGAGTCTTTCGGAGCTGACTACGGACGTGCTGCCGAGAGGCGTGCCGAGGCTCAACATGCGGCTATTGCCGGCGGGCACAGCGAGCGTGAGATTGTGCTACTCGAAGCTGACTCTCTCGATGTGCTCAAACGGACCCACAGCAGATACTTTTTCAACGGCAGCCAGCTAGCCGACCAGGTCAAGAGAGCCGTGGAGGCCGCTGCGTAGAAGACGGCATTCCGGGCTACGGCTTCACGCTGGTCCGGCTCGGTCCGCCACTCGGGTCCAGCCCGTATGAGAGGCCGGGACCCAGGGTTTAGCCTCCCAGTTGGGCCAGCATGTGCGGACTTGGCGTAGACCAATCCTTTTCAGGACGTGTCAGTCCATCGCCCAATAGCGGCGGCGAACCCGCGCCTAGGTATTTGCGAGGGTCACCCGGCCCCCCGCTCCTCCCAGAGGCGGCAACGGTCTGAGAAGAGCACGCGCGATCTCGCTCATCACGAATCCCGTAGAAGCTACTACCCGGCGTGCGTCCTCCACGTCAGAGGCGTCGCTTCCCGAGCCGCGCCGTGCTCCTGCCGCTGGGTGAGGTCGTTCACGGGTCGCCAAAGGTCCACGAGCGAGATCAGGTACTTATATTCGGTGGCGCCCAGGCTGCCCTGCTGGCTCTTAACGGCAGCACCGAGCCGGTTGATCACCTTTGCCGTGTCTGGGTCGACCGCCGACACCGAAAACCTTGCGATCACGTCGTTGGTGAACAGGATCATTGATTCTCGAACCAAGTGACCGATCACCGTGTACTCACTCGCTTTCGCCCAGAGGCGGCCCTCCGGCGAGAGCCACTTCGCGTGAGCTGAAGGGGACAGCGTTCGGAACTCGTCGCTTTGTAGAAAGTACTGTATCTCCGTCTGTAGCCTCTGTACCCCAGAACCTTCAGCCTCTTTGAGTTCCCGGTATCGATCGTAGCCATATGCTGTCACCGCGTACTGTGTCACCGTGCCCGAGCCGACCAGACGGATGTGGTCACGAGAGGACAGTTCACTGAGGGTCGCCTCATCAACCGGGATAGCGGTGATGTAGTGGTAAAGATGGGGTGTAGGCTGGTCCGCCACGCTCAAAAGCATGAAGTTATGGCTGGTCCCGTACTGCTTAACGGACTCCACCATTCGCACGAGGAGCTCGTCCGGCCGGGCGGCGATCTCTTCAAGCGAAACCACGTCTACTTCACTTGCGCGGGCGCTTATACGGCTTCCCGTGGCCCTTTCTCTGAATGAACTGAGCTGTCATCCCACGCCCCCTCGGTATTCTTGCTATTGCAAATCCCGTCCCGCTATTGGCAATGAGAGACCATTTAACTATTAGCACATTTGTCCCTTGTGCCCTGGAAAGACTGTCTTGGAGCACAATGAGTGAGCCAAACAGTTTAAGGCGAGCGTGGCGCACATATCGTAGCCCGGCGGGAGGGCGAGGTCTGTGAGGGCTAGGAGACAAGCGTGGCGAAAATCGAAATAACGAAGACCGAGCTGGTGTGGCCGGGAAAGTACGACGACAACGGCCGCCTGGTCGAGCCCCCGCAGCTGAGCTTGCCTTTCAGGTTATGGAGACAGCGCGGCTATCCATTGGACTGCATGGCTCAGGGGACCGTACCTCGATCTGTTCGGAACGTCCGGTAGCGGATTCCGTCTTGGTAAGCGCGAATATCAGAGCCAGTCAAAGTAGGTGGGCCCCACCGCCTTCCGCTTGTGCTCCCGAAATAAATCGCGCCCCCTAATATTCTGAACGCCGGCTTGAGTTGGCCAAGGAACGGACGCTGGGGAGCCTGGCCCGTTAGTCTGCTCATGCTGATCTCCCACCGACCAGGCACGATTTCGTGTTCGCGACTCCTCTGGCAAATCCCTTGTCGCGACCTTTGGGTGCCAGCCGCTGATCCCCCACCTGAACTCTAGTCAGGCTCAACGACCGGGATCGTTTCAAGCATCGCGATGTAGTCCTCCGGAAACTCGTAGCGTACAGCAGCGGACCTTAGGATATCCATGTAGGCTGACGTGGGCAGCAGGCCGGACCGCTTTTCGATGACCTGGTAAGTCCAGGCGTCCTCGATGCCCGCCCCGCGCGCATCGACGGCCACCAACGAGCGCTCGTACCGGCTGCCTTCGTAACGGTCTAGGCCATCCAAGTCGCTGGGAGAGACTCTGTAAAGGAGGCCCCACCGCCCTCCGTCGGCGCGGGCACGATGTCAGCCGCAGCTCCGGACCATCCGGACGAGTAGACGGTGAACCCGAGAGCATAGCCGGACAGTCGTCCCACTGCGTGAGAGACGCATCCGGGGCACCGACACTCCATCCTTCCTTTATCGAGGTTGGACCCGTAGGCGAAATACAGCAACTCAGGATCTGCCCATCGCGCTTGACGTGAACTCTATGCATGTCGTGAGAAGGGCTCCGACCCCCGGTACAGAGTTCTCGATCACTTCCTCGTCATCGCCGGAGTCCATCTTGCTCCCGTGAGCGGATCACCTGACGATATAAAGGATCTGACCCAGCGCCACCAGACGCTCGACTGGGTTGCTCGCCAGCAACTGTCGAGACCACTTACGCCCTTCGTCAGCGTTGCCACGACCGGGGTGGGAAACGCTACGCTTGTCCATGCGCTCGATGGAATGGGCCCGTCCTAGGAAGAAATTGGTCGAAGCAGCAGCCCTTTCCAACCCAGCCGATGCAACCTTGCAGTCGATCCTACTGAGCAAGTTCCCTATTTGCTTAACCTCGCCGCCGCCTTCCCCGTCGACCTGATCCCAAAGAAAATAGAGCGCGTTGAAGCCCATGAAGAAGTACAGAAATTTTGCGTAGGGGTCCTGGCTGTTCTGGCCCCTGCTCCGCCACCTCTTAGCGATGGTCAGCTGGAAGTCAGCGATCGGTTGGTCACGAATGATGCTGGGGGACACCTAGCTTTTCTCCGCTCTGCGTCGGCCGGACTTCGGCCTACCCGATGCCTACGTCCCGGGTCGGCAGCTAGAGCCCTATGTCCCCACGCACGTCGGCGGCCGGGAGGTCTACAATCCCAATAGCATCGTAACAGGGAGCCGAGGCGACGAGCCATTGCCAAAACTCGAGATAACCAAGACCGAACTAGTGTGGCCGGGAAAGTACGACGACGACGGTCGCCTGGTCGAGCCTCCGCGAGTGAACCTGCCCTTTCAGGTCGTAGAGACGATCAACGAGAGCCGCGCAAGCCGCGAGGCAGCCGCGAAGCCGCAGCAAGCGAGTCTTTTCGATGTCTGGAAGGGTAACGAGGGCGAGACCTTCGAGGAGGGCTGGAAGAACAAGCTGATCTGGGGCGACAACTTGCCCGTCATGTCGTCGCTCTTGGATCGCTTCGCTGGCAAGGTCGACCTGATCTACATCGATCCGCCGTTCGGCAGTGGGCAGGACTTCTCCCACAGGGTTGGTATTGAAGGGGAGCAGCTGACCAAGGAGCCATCGGCGCTGGAGGTGAAAGCCTACCGAGACACCTGGGGCCGAGGGCTCGACGGATACCTTGAGTGGTTTGGGCGGATTCTCGTTGTTTTGCGAGACCTATTGGCAGCGCACGGATCGCTCTACGTCCACCTTGATTGGCATTTGAGCCACTATGTCAAGACGATGTTGGACGGGGTCTTGGGCAGAGGCGCGTTCGTCAGTGAGGTGATCTGGAAACGAACGTCTTCGCACAATGATCCCGGCCGGCCGGGGAATGTGCACGACACGATCTTCCTCTATAGCAAGTCCGAGGTGCGCACCTGGAATCCCATATATTCCCGGCCCACGCGGACGAGTATC
>CAWCYJ010000014.1:0-14973 GCA_963799725.1 uncultured Pseudomonadota bacterium | reverse complement strand
CCTTCCGAGAAGGCTAGTCGCCTTGAAGAACGCCCGTTGCCGCTGCCACCGCCATCTCGAGCGCGCCCTCGAGATCACCGCGTTGTCTGAGAAGCTCGCTGTAGCGCAGGGCCGAATCGTTCAGCCGGGTCCGGTGCTTCAGATTCGACAGCTCTTGGAGAGCCTGTCGATAGAGGGATGAGGCTGTATCCCAGTCGTCTCGTTCTGCGGAAATCTCTGCTCGGACGAGCCAGGCGTCGATTGCCGGCAGCCCGTTTCCCCCCGGCGAGACTCTCAGCCAGCGCTGCTTCCCGCTCGGCTTCGTCCAGATCCCGTTGTTGGAGGTAGACCGCTGCGAGCGTGGCGTGGGCAAATGCCTCAACCTGGGAGAACCGGCCTGCACAGCTCGCTGGACGGCCTCCCGGCCGCGCTTGATCGCCACATCGAGCTCTCCTCGCTCCTTGTAGCGCATCGCCATATTGTTGAGCTCGTTGGCAACGAGCTTCCAATCCCGCCTCAACCTGTACGTCGCCACGCTTCGCTTCGAGTACCGCAAAGCCGCGTCGAGATCTCCCATCTTGCGGGCCGTGAGACTCATGGCTGAGAAGACCGCCCCGATCTTCGCCAGGTCATAAACACCATCCAAGAGCTCCTGCGCCCGTTCATAATGCGAGATCGCCTCGGGCGAGCGGTTGAGCACGTAGAGACAGTGCCCGATGGCGATGAAGAGCCGGACCTGAAGCCCGCTGTTCTCTCCATTGAGCGCCTTCTCAAGACCGGAGCGACAAATGGCCAAAGCGGCTTCATAGTTGTTGGCGGTGTAGTGACACATCCCCAGCGAGTAGGAAATCTCACCCGCAAGGTCGTTGTCGTGACGCGCTTCCGCCAACGCCAGGGCACGCTCGAGGGCTTTAGCAGCCTGCTGGTGGTCCTGCTTCTGCAGATACGCTCGCCCCAGGAGCCACTGGCCCGTTGCATCGGACCCATAACGCGCCGGTTTCGTCTCAAGAATCTTAATCGCTTCGTCCGGCCTGTCCCGCTCCAGCTCGATCTCCGCGTAGTCACGCATGAGGTCGGTGACACGGGCGCCTTCCTCGTCCTCGAGGAAGTAACTCAGTGGAGACTCGAGCCGTTCGGCCACGATGGCCAGAGCCCGAAGGGAGATCCGGCTGCGGCCGGACTCGACCAGGCTGAGGAACGACCGCGAAAGCTCCTCGCCGCCCAGCTGAGCCAGCGATAGACCCAGCTCCGTTCGTCGGGCTCTGATTCTGCGGCCAACACTAGAGCCAAGCAAGTCCCGCCGCGGAGCACCCTGTCGCTTTGCGCCGGCCGGTTTGGTTTGTCCCATGGATCGTTCTCCTGGCTAAATTCGCCTGGGGTCGAACCTCGCCCGGGCGGCCGGTTGGAGCATGTTCATGAACGCCGCGATGCCAACCTGGACCGGCGACGAATCTTCCCCATCTTACTTGGCCGCCAGTACCGGCCCGCTCAAGGGCCTCGGTATCACGCGTGTGCTAAGACTATTCGGCTTCACGGGTCACTACGGGCGGGGCCCGCGGCGATCTCCCTCGGTCTCCTTACAACGCCACCTATGGCCCCATCAATAACCACCATGTCCTGGCTCAGCGATGGCGGAACCACCGGAGCGGGGTGCCCCCAGGAATCCCAGGCGCGGCCGAGGGCATACTCCGCCCCACACGAACCACCAACATCGAGGTGGTCTCAGCTTCCGAGACTGGCGAACGCAAGTTACAGAAGCCGGAACTGCACTCTACTTGACGTGTCCGTTCATGGTAAATTCGAGCATTGCGTCAAAACGAGTCGAATCCATTGGGAGTGTTTTATATGTTCCGCCATTCCTGGTCGCGACTGAGCATAGGTCTGATTGGCCTATCGTTGACACTTACTGCTATACCTGGGGCCGCAACGGTCGCAGCCTCACAGGGTGCTGTGGAGAGGGTGCCGGTCACAGGTACTATTCCGGCTCCCATCGCCGCCGGCCGCGCGCCTCGTCTCTCAGCGGTGGCGCCTTCAATGCCCCTTTCATTGAGCGTGTCCTTGGCGATGCGCAATCCAGGCCTGCTGCACCGCTTCATAACCACGCAAGCTGCTCAAGGCCGGTACATGAGCGCGGCCCAATTCAAGCGCTTCTTCGGTGCCACGTCTGCCCAAGAACGGCGCTTCCGGGCCTGGGCCGCACAGCATCACCTCAGCGTGACGTATGCCAGCCCCGATGGACTCGTATTCGGGCTCCAAGGAACCGAGGGCAGAGTTGCACAGGCATTGTCGACGCGGCTCGTCTGGTACCAGGATGGTGCACGACGGGTCTTCGCTCCTCAGACCAATCCGGTGATCTCAAGCTCGCTTCACGTCTCGACGATCGTCGGCCTGAACAACTATGATCGGTTCCACTCTCTGGCACGTCGGCTGGCGAGGCCAAATGGCGCTAGCAGTGACGACTTTTCGTGTCCTCCATACTGCGTCCGCGACGGCGGGTACTACCCGTCGGACTTCCGTAAGGCCTACGACGTGGCAGGACACGGCGTCACCGGCACAGGACAGACGATCGGTCTGACGCTCTGGGGACCTGCTGCCTACGACTCCGACTTCGCCGCGCAACGGAGCGCCGCGAAGCAGGACACCGGGATCAGCGATCCGCTGTTGCGCAGCTGCCAAACCAAGACGCTGAGCACGTGCCCGTCGGACAGCGTGAGCTGGATTCCGGTCGACTCGAAGCAATTGGACCCAGCCGGCAGCGCGGACGTGACTGAGGCATCCATGGACGCCGAGTTCAGCCACGGCATGGCGCCCGGCAGCCGGCTACACTTCTATCTGGCGCCGTCGGCGCGGGATTCCCAACTCGTCGACGCTTTGAGCGCCGTGGCCAGCGATCCTGCCGTTCGCGTCATCACCGACAGCTGGGGTGGAGGCCCGAACATCTCGACCGCTGACCCCTTTGTCAAGGCGACCACCCCCATTTTCGAGAAGGCAGTTGCGCTCGGAAAGACCTTCTACTTCTCCAGTGGTGACACCTCCCAAAACTCCGGCTGCCCGCTGAACGCCTCGCAGCAGCACACCAACTGCGGCGACCCGAGCTATCCGGCCAGCAGCCCCTACGTCGTCAGCGTCGGAGGCACGAACCTGCAGGTCAACACGAATATCACATGGACGTGGGAGTCGGCCTGGAACAGTGATCCCAACAACGGCGACGCCGGCGGCGGCACCGGGTGCGCACAGGGATTCAGCCGTCCCAAGTGGCAGGTGGGGGTGGCAGCCGCAGCCACCTGCAGCGGCCGGGCCGAGCCGGACATTGCAGCTGACGGCGATCCCGAGACGGGAGCAAACGTGTTCACCAACAAGGGCCAGCACGGCACCGTTGGAGGTACCAGCCTGGCCTCGCCGCTCGTCGCCGGGATGGCCGTCCTGACGCAGGCCTACTATTTCAAAGTTCATGGAAAGCTTCCCGGCTTCGCCGGTCCCGCGATCTACCAGCTGGGTAACTCTTCGAAGCTGTACAACACCTACTTCCACGACGTCCGCTGCGGCTTCGACGGCGCTCCAGCCCAGGTGGGTTGGGATCAGGCTTCCGGATTCGGCTCCATGGACTGGTTCAATTTCGCCCGAGGTGTCGCCGGTGTTACCGTCACCCCGGTTAAACGAACGTTCCCCTACTGTACGTCCGTCACAAAGGCGAATCAGCTCATGGATCCCTGGGACGGCTTCCTAGCGTGGCCCGTGTACAGCGAGAACGAGAAGGCGGTGAATGAGGCTGCCACCTGGGCAAACTCTTCCTCGAATCCCATGCACATATTCCACGGCTCCGCCTACACGAGCCATGGAGCTGGAGGCAGCATCCTGCAGACGGACACGTTCGACCTCAACGGAGACGGCTCCTTCGCCAAGACGGGAACGATCGACTACCTGGCCACGCCCGTCAAGACCAACACCCAAGCCGTAGCACTGGTGAGCGACGTCCTCCACAAGTTCAGTGCGTCCAAAACGACGGGCAACAGCTGTCTCGACGACCATGGTCTGCCAGGCAATGACGACTTTCCAGGTGCACCCGTGGACTGCTCCTACTTCGGGCCGCTTACTCTGGCGAACGGTTCGAAGGCGTTCTACGGAATCATGGCGGAGCAGAACGCCGTGGTCGAGGTGCTTGCGACGTGCAAGGCGTCGGATGCTCCAAAGGGCAGCACCCGGGAGCAAAACTTGGCGAACGCCTTCAGTCTGGTCCTCGCGAGTGGCATCAGTCAGGTGAATCAGGCGACCAACTCGGGTTCCGGAGAGCAGTTCTAGCCATAAGCAGGCAAGAAACCTGACTGGGAGGGGCAGAAGGGCTTAGATTTTCACAAGCGAATAGAGACGTCGACGGGAAGTGTAGGTGTGTAGGCGCAGCTTCTGAGATAGCCGCGAGTGCCAGGCCTGGCAGATAGTATGGAGTTATGAGCAGCAGCCTCCTCACTATCGTCGACGATTACATCCTGGCCGCAATCCGGCACGCCGAGGTCTGGCGCGACGACGAAGGCTTCGTTGTCGCTCACGTCGAGGGCTATCCTGGCATTCGAGCTCACGGAACTGATTTGCGGAGCTGCCGCCTTGCGTTGGGTCGGCAGGTCGGCGAGTGGGTAGAACTTTGGCTCCGACAGGGCTACGAGCTACCCATCTTCGACGGCATCGACCTGAACATCGGCCGATGCCGGCATCCTTTCCACTTACCATCACCATAAGGAGGGGCGGGATCCGCTCATCATCCAAGTCATGACGGAGGAAGAGCTGCTTGCGAAGCTGCAGCCTCTCTAGCCAGCCAGCGGTTCCAGGCGTCGAGCTGGCTCGTACGGTAGAGGACAGGATACAAAGTGCGACTGTTGACCTCCTTGCTAGATTTCTTCTCTCCCGATCACCGCTATCGCGATGAGGTGAGAGAGTGGACGAGCTCCGCTCGATTCCCGGACTCTGTAGTGCGCACCTACACGAGTAGACGAGTCCAGAAGAGCGACATCCGGCGCATGCAATCCTTGGGATATCACATCACAAGCCAAGAAGAATTGCACAAGTCGATAGTCAGTGGGGACGCGGGATTTGGTGGTCCAGCAGCGATGGGTGGGCTGCCCGCCGGACATCGAATAACGTACACCAGAGATGACCCCGTCGTACGCCTCTGAGCGACTTCCCTTCCAATGTTTCTTCGTCGTCTACATGGTCGAGCAGTCTTCCTCTGCGTTTCGCGCGAAGCCCGGCCACACAAGGGCCGGGCTACGTCGCGCGCAAATTGCACTAGACCGAATACGTACGCCGGACGAAACTTTGGGGGCGGCCGTGGTCGGCCTAACGGCAACTGCGCGGCAGGTTTACCCTTACCGCTTTGCCGTATCGGAATGTCATGACCGAATCGATCCTGAACTGGCCGCCCTGCTTTGGACCAAATTGATTGAAGGGGCCGGGGATGTGCACCACATTTTTATAAACGGCTCGAAGTAGCCGAAAATTCTGTTCGCCTATGAGAAATGCGGCTGTACTGCGATCTCTGGTATAGATCGGCACGGGATGTTTAACGTTATCGGGGCCTCGGTCGCCCACGACAAACCGTTTAGCACCACGGGTCTTGACTATCCAAACGCTGGTACCGTCGTACAATCTCTGGCCCACGTTTTGGTAGGTCCACTTCACGTGGGGTGCGAGGACATCGGAGGGCTTTAGAAGGAGTGGATTCGTGAATGGAACGAGTTCCGGAGAGAGTTGCGAGGACGACATACAGATCCACTTCTTCGATCCCCCGAGCCTGTCGGCTCCGTTCTTGCCTATTCGGACGAGGTACTCATTACCAGGGAATTCACCTCGGTAGGTAACTCGCATGCTGCCGGCGGGATCTCTCACGAAAGAACTCGTGGCCGAGAACCGCATGGAGATGTAGGGATGCCAATGACAAGGACCAACTCGCCGGCAAAACAGTTGTTGCTGGTTCCCGGATAAGGTTAGTCCTCGGGCATCAAATATCTTGTCTATTGCTTTGTGGATGAGCCTTTTGGGGGTAGGTGCCGAGTCGCTGGTTGCGTTTGAAGCCACACTCGCACATCCCTCGATGGTAATGAGCAGCAAGATCGAGACGATGACGGCTAATCCAGCGCCTCGCCAGTGAATCAGACCTGAGTCACGCGTTCCTGGGCTGGGTCTCAACGAGGGTATCGCCCTCTATGTCCAAAGAGTGAGGTAGATCATCAATGAGGGACCAGCCATCTCCCGTAGACAGTGCGGCGCCGCTTGCTCAGCCGGGTCAGGAGCGTCGAAAGCGCCATTCTTCGAACTTGGATTAGCGTCACCCATATTTAGGCCAACGTCATTCAACTTCTGATTCCCTTTGCTCATGAACGGGGTTGAACCCGTCCGAACTGGTACAGCGTCAGTTTTGGCGATGACTCTCATTGACCCGACTTATTGTGCGTCTCTGTGAAATTTCTCGCCGGACCTCCAGAGTGGACTCACCAGCCCGCCGCGTGCCAGGAGGCGTGAATTATTGGTAACGTCCTCTTTGACAAACTTTTCCGGCATAGCAAGGGCGGGGGCGGTGGGATTCGAACCCACGTTCACAACTCTTATCGATCCATGCCTCATGGTTGGACCCGCGAGGCGGTCGCGCGCCCCAGGTGCTCAGTCTACGTTATGTCTGGTTTGTCATCGCACGCGTCACCAATTATTAGCCGACGGCAGGGATGCGCCTGTCTGCATTTCGGTGAGCATCGGCAATTGGGGGTTGATAGCCAGGAATAGTTATGCGTTGTATTGCTTTGTACAAACGAGACGCAATGATAGATTGTCGTGCTGGGCGCGTTCGCTGAAGCCCTCGTGGCGCCACAAGGGTGAAGGAGCGGCGGGCAGTCTATCTGCATCGCTGGCGTAAATGGGGTTCGAATCCCCGTTCGCGCCCAGCCGCCCTTTACGACGCCGAGCTAAACGACGCCGAGCTAACCTCTCGAGCTCCCGGCACCCCTGGCAACGTACCTACGTCTTGGTCGAAAGACCTTGCGGCCAACTACGCAGACGTGGAGCTTGTCGCGCTCCGGGGTTAGCCAGCGGAGGCGGCAGCTTTCAAGTCCCGTCTTCAAGCTGAGCTTGACGTGCACCCATCCCGTCGGGGTGGCGACGCGAATAGCCAACCCCGCCACCAAATAGGAGTATCCGGGAACCCCCGGAACGCCCTCTAGCTCCTCTACTCCGTCGGTGCTCCACCCAACGGCCTTGTTCCTGTGGGTGGTCATACGGTAATCGATGGTACGGCCAAAGGAGTTGGGGCTGCACCGCGAGGTCGAACCGCTGCCCGGGCAGCTCGTAAAGGCGACCGTCATCCGGAATCGAGCCGGGGTTGATGCCGTTCGATGCTTTATCGGCCCGTACTGGAGCCATTCGACGCCTGGAACGGTAATGAACCAGCCAAAGCTGAGACTCTTCCAGATGGTAGGCCTCCACCGGAACTCGGAGGTGATCCGACCTACAGGTGTCCCTTGAGAGTTGCGCACGATTGCGGTTGCGGGCCTGCGATAAAACCGACCTCCACGCCAAAAATTCGGACTCCAGAAACCCTGGTAGACCAGCCGACAATCGGGGCATGGACGAGTCTCTCGTCTGATCCCGGCCACGAGGGCATGTCGGGCCGCGTTGTTGGCAAAGAGGCCGGCCATCGTGCTGGTCCCACAGCCCCCGAGCAGCAGCACACAGGCCAGAAGCCCTAGAGCGACATAGGCTGCAATGGAGATCCTGCCGGACCGGAGGCGGAATCGCACCGCCGTTATCCCTTAACTCCGGCACATGACTTGGGCAGGGTGACGTGAACCGGCTTCCCGTAACCGGAGAGGCTCGCGCGCGTAACTGGTCCGTCGCCTTTCCAACAGCATGCTGGACGCCTCCGCCCGATCCGATCACTAAATCCTTCACAACTACTTGACGGAGAGTCCGACTCGAGCGGCTAATCCAGTACTCGGCCTCGCTACTGAGGGCGGGCTCGTTACCGAGTGGGGTCGTTTTTCCACGAGCCGTGAGGCGAACCAGCCAGGTGGGAGATTGATGCCAAGTGACCAAGCGGAGCAGCCGGATTCGCAGGTGGGGAAGAGCCCGCAGCATGCTGACGACGGCTGGGTTGCCGACAGGAAGAATCGGTAGTGAAATAGTGGGCTGACCGAGGAGGGTTAGAGGCGATGGGGGCTGGTGAGATGGAGGAAGAAGGGAATAGCTGGAACCGCACAACCAGCCGTCCCTGATGCTCGCGCCTGACCCAACCGCAAGGCCGATGTCTGGCGGGATTTTGGTGTCGAAGCTTTCACCCACTCCAAGAATGCGCCAGACAGCGTTTCCAACGGCCTTCCCTCTCGTCTCCAAATCGAGGTCTACCTGCGGTCGGGAGCATCCACGGCAGGACGTTTGCTCTGCCCGGCCTACGGCATAGATTCCGTGAGCTTGCTCAGAGCCCCTGCCCGACTTTGCTGGAGGGTCCAGCGTACCACCGCCGGAGCCGACGAGAGACACCTCGAATGTGCCGCGGTTGGCAGATATCCGAAAGGCGTTGAGGAGGATCTGGCGGCCAGAGGGATGGGAGGAGCCGCTCCCGGAGGCCTTGCCGACGCAAGCTACGGATATGACACCGACCAGGGCGATCGTGATAAGGGCTGCCAATTTGCAACCGGAGCCGCGTCGCCGGGTCAATCCGGACTTAACTCCCATTTCCCGGATGGCGCCGCACCGCCTCAATCTCACGACCGGTGCTTCCGGGGCACAATGGTAACCCGCTTCCCCCCCCATGACTCCTTATTGCTCCAGAAGCAGCCCCCGTAGACGTGCGCACTCCGATAACCGGACGGTATCCGAAACGACCAGGAGACGAAGCCCCGACGATTGGCGAAACCGTCGCGCTCATCGGTGATCATGGTCTCACCCGGGAAAGCCAGCCCTCCAATACAGTCGGCGTGGGGGTGCGTGCGGATATCCACTCTCAACTTAGAGCCCACTTGAACAGGGTTGGGGTGAATGCGCAAGTTCAAGTTCAAGTTCTGCCTAATAATCTGCCGGGCCTGCACCTCGGTTGAAGAGCAGAAGATAACGGCAAGCATGATGGGAGCGATTAGGATCTTCACTGCATCCTCCTTGATCTACCTGCTCTTACCGTTGGCGCTCCGCCGACGTGCACCAAGGACCGTGGAGTCGCCAGGGAGTATTTTTCGCACTCATTGCCCCCTCACCTTACTCCTCCACACACCGAGATACAATTTTCCCGGCCATGTCGTGCGGGGGGCCAGAGAGCAGGCACGAGCCAAGGCGGTTAGAATGCCGTGAGGTAACGTGGATGCGCGTGAGGACGATCGTGCTTTCGATCGTGCTTCCGCTCGCGGTCACGGCGGCCTTGGTAGTTGCTCGGAGTGAAAGCTCGCATGCGAGGCCATCAGGTCAGAGGCTGTTCGGCCTCCACGTCCTGCACGCACCTCGCGTGCCGAGATATCTGGTACGCGAGTTCCCTGGGAGTAACCGTGGTTTCCAGCGAGCATCGACAATGCGGGCCATCTCTTAGTGGACAACGAGAGTGGCTGCTGCAACCTGGCGGTTCGATTCGACATCGAGACCAGGAGGTGGGTCTCGGGTTCCATCGGGATCCCTCGATTCAGAGGTGCTCGAGGCCTCGGGGCCACCCTACTGGGTTTGGGGCATGCACATGGGCGCTGAGTGGGTCCAGCGGCAGACGTTTGGGGCCTCAGCAAACCGGCGGGAAGGTTACTGTCGTCGCAGGTCGGGCGTACACGGGATGGCAGCAGATCAACGACGTGGCTTCAGGCGCGCATCACGATGCATGGCTTGCCGGGTGGGTGACTCCCAGGCTGGATAAAGGAGGTAAGAATCTCTGCCCTCCCGCGGGGGCTGGCCTTCCGCAGTGTACTCCGCCGGGGTTCGCTGCACTCGGGTTCGCTGGGGCGGCATCCCAGCACGCGATTCGTATTCGTGTCCCCGCTCCGGAGCCACTGATTGCAGTTGCAGTCGCCGCGGACGGGACTGTTTGGGCGCTCGATCCCTACACCCGCTGTCGGGACCACAGGTGCGAAGGGCCTCGATTCATACGCTACTCTCCGAAGACGCACGCGTTTCGGACGTTTGTCATCCCGAGACACGAGTGGCCAGGAGCCTGGCGTTCAGCGGCTGGCCGGGAGACAATATATCCGGGCATGGTGTCGATGTCCGTGGCGCGCGACGGTAGCGTGTGGGCGCTGGATCAAGAAAACATGGGCGGCACCGGCGTTCGAGTCATTGGCCTCAGAAGTGGGCACTTCGCCTCTCGGTGGATCAAGCAAGGGGGGCCGACCCTAGGTATCGTCGTCGATCGGTCGAGCAATATGTGGTTGTGCACAGGCCACGGAGTGCCGGAGGTGCTCAACACCCGTACGTGGTCGATCACGAAGGTTCACGAGCGGGGCGGCGGCTTCCTCCTGGCGGACTCTCACCATCGTCCGTGGTACGTGTTCATCAGGGGCCAAGGCCTGGCTCCGTCGCCACTCTGCTAGGGATTGCGATCTGGGCGGACTATAGACCGAATCTCTAGATGACCTCGCGGGCCGACTGCCCGCACCCTCCAACCGCCGCTGAGTCTAGATCGGACCTTACCGAGAGGTACGCTGATTCTTTCCTGCTCAGCTGCCTTCTGCCGCGGCGAGTTGCCGGCCAAGTCGGCTGAGGTCTGGTGTTAACAGGGAGTAGGGCACGGTTGCCGTCGGGACGGGACAGGCACTGCCGCCCACAATAGGTGCGGCGATGATACCCCTCGTTGTCAGTGCGAAGCCTTCGAGTCGCCGCCACTTGGCAGCGAAGCCTGCTCGGTAGAGTTGACCTCCGCAGGTTTTAGCTTTGAACATCAGCCGTTCCGCTGCCACGTTTAGTGCCTTCACGCCCCGCTTCGGGTCCGGGCCTCTGAACAGATCGAGCAGGCTGATGCGTGCTCCAGATGGAATGCGCACGGTTGCAAAGAAGTCACTGCCGCAGCCGCCGGCGCCCGTCGGGTTGCACTCGCCAGTTGGTACAAGCAAGCTAACGTCGGCCTTGGTGATCGAGAGAGACTCACGGCGCGAGAAGAAAACAAATTGTCCTTTTCCCAACTGCCAGGGTGCAGTCCGAGCTTCTCCCCCGGGCCTCGGGCTCGAAGGCGCGTTCGTAGGCGAGAACGGCATTGCGCAAGGCGAGGTTAACTCGTGTTAGAGGCTTGCCTTTCCGTGCCACAGTAGGATACGTTCCCCTTGTGATATAGCGCTTCACGGGTAAGCGAGGCAGAGGGACCTGGGCAAGCTGAGGGCGGATTTGTGGGGTGGGAGACTGTTGTACAGAGCTGCAACCTGGCAGAGCCGCCGTCAGGAGGATTGCCAAGATCGCGGCCGCCAAGAGCACCCGGATCGACAACATTGGCGTGAACGACTCTTGTAGTACACGGCGCCAGTCAGTTTCCATTTCTCTCCTCCACAAGCTCAGCCACGATCCCCCCTGGTTATATGACGAGCAGCGGCGCGCAAGTCTATTCCCCGCGACTTGGCGGCATTCTGTGTCGACGGCCGCCCGAAATCGGTGGCCGGTTAGCGGTGCAAAGGCAAACCACTGACTCGTATCGTGGGGCACCTCGACTGCCGGGACGGGCGGGATTGCGCCGAGGCCGTCGCCTACCACGACCTCCATTGGTCTGTCGGCCTCCCTCCCAGGCAGAGGGCGAATCAACTGTACCAATGCGAAGAGGTCCGGCCCGTGTATGCACTTGCAAAATTGACTGTCTCGCCACTCGAGATCTCCGAATTCATCAAGTCTGAGGCGTCTGATAGCCAACGGTGCTTGATCTTTTCCCACCAGAGCTATCCCGTCGGAGGCGCGGGGTTCGCCGGCCCACGTCTCAACCCACAAGCAAGCCGGGCGATCGCTGGTTCGGACATATAAGTTGACACCAGATTGAATGCCGATGAGCGCCTGCCATCGATCGTTAGCTCCTTTGACCCAAATGGCCCGGAGACGCCATTCCGGCCCGATCAGCACACCGGAGTCGAAATCAACCGCGACCAAATCCAACGTATGGCCTCCTTCCTTGGCCCTTCAGGCGAACGGGACTTAGCGCATGACTGCACAAAGACGAAACGCTGCTGCAGACTGTTCGATCACTAGCGCGACATCGATGGAGTCAATGTAAAGGCCACTAACAGGACCGGCTGAGGCCTCCTCAATAATGCGGTCCCGCTTCGCAGCATCGGGGATCGTCGAAGAAAGCCATGGGGAGGTCTCCGTCGCTCGCTCCACGAAACGCACCCCAGCCGGTGGCCAATGGGACGGACCGCCGGATCCGGACAGTCCTCGACCCTCTTGGCTCTTTCGGCGTGACCTCCAGACGCGTGGCAGGTGAGCTAGGGAAAGCGAACGGAAGCCGTCCACGCCTCTCAAGCACCCGCCGAGTCGGTAACGGCGTACACAGTCTCTCAGACGGTCCTTCGCCTTGATCCAGCATCTACCGACTGTAAAGTACAAGCCGATGGCAATGCGAACACCTAAACCGACGAGCCCAAAAGGCATGTCCCGATTGCCGCCTCGGTCGAGCCTAAGGCAGCTGGTAACTCCCAGCTCCCAGAAAGGCGACAGCCACCCCTAAGCCGGGACTGAACGGAATGAGGAACTTCGTTCCTGAGGGGTGAACAGTGAGCCCTCAGGGCGCCCAAGCCACAGGACGCGCTTCCCGGGACGCAGGTCCGCATCTATGGAGGGGCGGTCGGAATTTTGCAATGCTATGATCCTGTCTGCATCTTATCCAGCTGTGGCAATACTTAACCGCTTTCAGTTACCTCGCCTGTGTCGAGCGGAAATTGAAAGATACTCAACAATTACGCGCGACGGGTGGACATTTGACATACCGCCGACAGCTTACAACTCTATAGATGAAAGCAGGCAGCGGGCCGGTTACCGGACTCATATGCCGGTATCGGCGAAGTCGTCTGGAGGATCTGATGAATGATGCCGGCCGCCATTTCCACTCCGTGCCGCGCCGTGTAGGTCTAGTTGTGGGTATGGTCGCGATCCTCGCGGCAGTCCTGGCCGGTTGGGGCTTCGCAAGCGTCTCGGCCGTCGGAATGACAGCCCCGCAGAAGGCAGCGGACAAAGTGCAGCACCTGCTCGTCGTGCGACAGTTCTTCAACCGCAAGCACCAGCCAACCGGCTACGTCCTCTATGCCGGGCGTCGGCTGCGGTCCCGACGACTCTTCGGACCATACCGTGGGCTAACAGCGGGAGCTGTCAGTGCCAATGGGCATTATCTATCGTATGTCGATGACGCCGCGTGCTCCGGCTGGTGAATCTCACGTCCCATCATGTCGTGGTCGTGCACCGTGGCGCAACCAGCTACGCGTGGCCGGGCTCCACGTCGTTCAGCGCCGACAGCGCATACCTAGCGTACTCAACGGATGCTCCTTCCGGTGGGCTGAAGCTTCGTGTGTACGACATCAAGCGACGCAGAACGGCCACGCTGGCCCACGATCAATCTATCGGCAACGTCGGGATGGGGGAGCAGACGGCGGCTTACACGTGGGCCCACTATGGCGACCGTATCCTGTTTACACTCCCGCCCGACGGTAACCGACTCCGGGCCAAGAGATTCCGGGTTGGCGTGTCTGGAGCCGGGGACTGGACGAAAGTACGCTCAGTGACATTCGCCGGAAGTGTCGGATACTCCTCTCCGCCCGTGTGGTCGTGGAACGACGGCGGCATCGTGTATTACTCTGCGGACGGTACGCGAGTCGAAGTAGTGGAAAAGGCGCTCGGGAGTGCTCGTGCGAAGCAGCTCGCCCTCAGCAGTCCTGGTATTTGCACTGAGCACATGTGTACAGCCGCCTTTTCGAACCCCGTGCCCATGGCGGATGGCGCCGTTCTCTGTCCCCGTCGAGACTTCGACCTCAACCACGTCGTCGTCATCCGAGGCGGCAAGAGCACGCCGGTTGGCCTCGTGAGGCCGGGGAGCGGAAACACTCCGATCTTCCCAGACGCGGCTGGTTACAAGGCGCTGATACTTGCCAAAAGCAGAACAGGAGGGAGCTCCGCCGTGGCGACCTGGCATGTGGGTCGGCCCTCGGCCAGGCTCGTCGGCGAGTTTGCATGGGCATTCTGGGGCTAAGCGCATCCCTTTCGAAAACTCCGGACGAGGACTCTGCCTGGCTCGGCTACAATACCTCCAAGGGAGCGCAGCTCACTCAACCGGAGGACTTCTAGCAGCCCTGCTGGCCACACCGTTTGATGGCCACACCAGCTACAGGAGCACATGATGCCTTGAAAGTACGGAGACCCAATTGAAGATGTGTCGGACCGGCCTGCCCCGGAGGGAGACGAGCAGGAGGACGGCGTTCCGGTGCTACGAGTCGTCACTTGTCAACGAGGGGTGCCAGCTTATCCCACCTTCAGCACCTGCCAGTAGTACCAAGCCTGATCAGGCAGGTTCAACTCCTGCCGAAAGTAAGTGACCTTCCAGCAGTCGGCCTCAGAAGTGGAAGCGCTGTGCGGCGTCCCTTGCCATCACTGATTATCAGGGACTGCTAGATAAAGTTAACTCCGCTTCCCTTATCGTTGGCTGAAACAACTCAATCGCGTTACCAGAAGGGTCGTCTACGATCGTTTGTTTTCCGCCTACGCCTGTTACGATCTCATTACGAAAGTGCGCACCTGCGTTCCGCAAGGTTTCCACCGTTTTTTCAATATGGGAAACCTCGATGGCAAATCTGTTCCATCCACCCGGCTCTTGGTTAGTACCATCCGGCATTGGTTGTCCGCCGCCGCCTACAGGATTCGAAGCGCTGAGGACTAATCGAAGATCGCCGCGTGAAAGCATGGCAAAAGCCGGAGCTGGATGCATATCGAGATGAAAGTCTAGATGCTTGGTATAAAACTCGATGGCTTTATCCACATCACTAACGATATATCGTACTTGAACTGTAGCCATTGATAGTCTGATTATCACAC
>CAWCYJ010000013.1:0-323928 GCA_963799725.1 uncultured Pseudomonadota bacterium | reverse complement strand
TTAAATAGGCCCACACGCCAACATCTACCTATTAAGGGAGGCTCTCCTGACTCGTAACCGGGAAGCGAAGCGCTGGGCTCTCCCCTTCGCTGCTGTAGCTCTTGCGGCCGGAGCGCTTCTTCTCCTGCAAACATCCTGTGGCTTGTCGACTTCGACGCCGGCGGTCAGGGTAGGCTGGCTCCATCCCCCAACGGCAGAAGCCCGATCAAGCACATCGTTCTCATCATCAAGGAGAACCACAGCTACGACAATCTCTTTGGTCAGTTCCCCAAGGCGGACGGGACCAGATTCGCCAAGCAGGGATCACAACGCGTTCGGATGGGGACCACTCCAGATCAGCTGCCGAAGGACCTAGGGCACGCCGGATCGACGGCCATCAAGGCCATGAACGGCGGCCGGATGAACGAGTTCTGGCACGTGGAAAACGCCATTCAGAACGGCCACGACTACTCTGAGTCGCAATACACCGGGAAGCAGGTCGCCGACTACTGGGCCTACGCCAAGCGGTTCGGTCTGGCAGACCACTTCTTTTCCACGGTTGCCGCCTCCAGCTTCCCCAACCACCTGGTGACGATCGCTGGCTCCGACATGAACGCGATCGGCAATCCCACGGGCCTGAACGGCTTTCGCTCGTGGGGCTGTGACGCGACATCTACCACGATTGTTGAAACCTACTCACATGGAAAGACGGGAGAGGCACGACCCTGCTTCAATGGCAGGACGCTGGCAGACGAGGCCAACGCCAAGCATACAAGCTGGCGATACTACGCCTCGCCGAAAGGAAGTTGGGGATATATCTGGTCGGCCTTCGACTCGATCAAACATATCCGGTTCTCGGGTCAGTGGAAGACGAACGTGGTGCCGTCCGGCAACTTCACAAGAGATGTCTCGCAGGGCCGGCTGGCTGCAATCACCTGGCTCATGACGGATCTGACGACAAGTGAACACCCGCCGGCCAGCGAATGTGTGGGTCAGAACTGGACTGTGCAGCAGATCAACGCCATCATGCGATCTCGTTTCTGGAAGAGCACGGCGATCGTCGTGACCTGGGATGACTTCGGCGGCTTCTACGATCACGTGGCTCCCCCATCCGTCGGTCCATACATGCTGGGACCGCGAGTGCCGGCCATCATGATCTCGCCTTATGCCAAGCCGCACCTCATCGACGCCACTCCGTTCGACTTCCGGTCGATCACGAAGTTCATCGAGCAAACGTTTGGACTGCCCCACAAGGCCAAATTTGATCGACACGTGAACAGCATCGCCGACATGCTGAGCTACCACCAAAAGCCGCTACGGCCGGACATCCTCCACACTCGAAAGTGCAGCGGCGTCAGGGCGGTCCACTAGGACCGTCAGTTATTCTCGTAGGCTGAAGCACCATCACGTAGTCGCTAGCATGCCCGGCGGCATAGTCGTCGTTCTTTCCGGGCTTGTCGCCGCTAAACGATACGGTAATGACCCGCTTGCCCGCCGGCGCTTGCACGTCTGAGATGGTGCAGCCCGCGTTTCCTTTGCTGTCGGTTGCGCCGGTTGTGCAGGTCTGACCTTGGCCCGATCCAATACTCAGCTTTAAGGTTCTTCCACTCACCGCCTCGCCCCTGGCCGACTTGAGAGTGGCTGTGAAATGAGCCGATTCACCGTGCGTCACCGTTCGGTCGCCGTCAAAGGTCAGCTTCACGGCCTCCTGTCGAACGGTGAGGTAACCGGTCTTGTAGCTAATGGTGTAGTCGGCACCAGCGGCGCCGTGGCACGTGATCGCGTACTTCCCGGCCGGGCTCTCCACGTCGCCCTTCGAATTCAGCTTTGACGCTGGCCTGGCAGACCGGCTGAGACGTCAGGTTGGCGGACGTATCGCCCGCGACGAACTTGGCAGTCCAACCCAGTTTGGGCTCGGAGCCGCCAAAGGTTGCCTCGGCGTTCTTGGCCTGAATGACAAGCGGCGCCTTGGTGACCTTCAACGTTCCCGACTTGTAGCTTATGGTGTAGTTTGCGGCCTTGGCCCCAGAACACCACGTCTGGTAGCTGCCGAGCTTCTTCAGGTGCTGTCCCGTCGAGCCTGCCCCGGTGACGCAGCTGGGCTGGGTCTCGAGAGAGTTGCCGTTGTCGCCCAGCACGAAGCCCTTGAATTGAGGCAATACTTGCGGAATCGATGAGCCGTAGGTGATGGTTGCAGAAGAGGCCGTGATGGTCAATGGCGCGCGCCCGACGGAAAATACTCCCGGTTTATAGGTGATGGCGTAGTTCGCTGCCGTGGCTCCCTGGCAGGAGGTGGTGTAGGCGCCGGCAGGCGGGGACTGTCCTTCCTGGCCAATGCTCGTCGTACATGTTGGTTTCTTGGTCAGAGCGCTTGGGCCCTCCCCATTGACGAAGCCTGCATAGGAGGGCGTGATGGCCGGGAATCTTGTCGCCGTAGGTAATGGAAGTGCTCTCAGCCGTAATGGTAAGTGCGGCAGGCTGGACCGTCACAGAAAGCGAGGCAGAGGAGCTGGCCGTGTAGTTGCTACTCCCATGCGTGTTATTCGCTGGCTCGTACTGGGCACTGAGAGAGTGCGCGCCAGCGGGTAGCTTTGTTGTTGTGAATGTCGCAGCTGCCGTCGTTTAGCGTGACGCTTCCAATCTGCGTCGATCCGTCGAGGATCTCAACCTTACCCTGAGGGGCAGGCAGACCCTTCGCGCCCGAGACCGTTACGTCAAGTTGAACCGGCTGGCCGTAGGTCGTCGTGGCTGAGCCAGTCAGCGTCATGGACGTCGTTGAGGAGGCAGGGGTGATGGTGAGAAGACCGTTCACGTAGACCGGGGTGTAATTGCTGTCGTAGGCGCCGGAGCAGTACGTGACGAATGTGCCGGCATCCTCACCCGTTGCGCTGGTTCCACAGGTTGGAGCCTGCGTGGGACCTGAATCTCCAGAAACCAGGCCTTTGTAGGTAGGCGTTATCGTGGGAATCGCGGCCCCGTAGGCAATCGTGTAGCTTCCGGCGTAAACCTGAAGAGTCTTCGGCTTGATGGTCATGATGCCGGGGTTAAAGGAGAAGACATAGTGGCCATCAGGAGACTGCAGCGACCCGGCGGTGCATGCCGTCGAGTACACCCCGTTCACGGGACTGGTGCTTGTGGCGGAGGTCGAGCAGCTCGGAGATCCACTCAGGTAGGGGGACGTTGCCGATTCTCCATTCACAAATCCGCTATAGGAGTAAGTCACGGCGGGAACCGGATCGCCGTATGTCATCGACTGGCTCGCTGCCTGCACGGTCAGCGTCGCCGGAGAGACGGTGAGAGTGGCGCCTTCCAGCGTGATTGTGTAGTTGGAAGCCGAGACCGACGGGGCATTGATGGCGATTGGATAGTTTCCCGGGACAGTCGTCTTGGTTACCGATGTCGTACACGTCGGGCTCCCCGTGAGGACCGATGAAGTATCCCCGTTGACGAAGCCGGTGGCCTGCCAGGAAAGCGTGGGGACCGAGCTCCCATAAGCCATGGTGGCGTTGTCGCAGGCAAGGGTCAATGGGGCGGGATTCACGCTCTGAAGTGCAAAGTTCGTGCTGGACGCATAGGTCGAGTCGACGGGTGTGTACACTGCGGTGATCGTGTCGGTACCCGCCGGCAGCTCGGTCGTCGTGATCTCCGCGACTCCGTTGGAAAGCGTCGATTGACCCAATGAGATTGTGCCGGAGCTGAAGGTAACCGTACCGGGAGGCTCCTGGGAACCGGCCGATACGGTCGCGGTAATCGTTACCATCTGGCCATAGGTTGGGGTCTGAGGGCTGGGCTGCACCTCAATAGAAGTAGGGATTGGCACCTGGTAGAAGAACAGCCCCTGACCTCCGGGCACATCGGCCTCCGCCAGTGCGGTCGTGCCGTCCTCGCTTAAAGCGACAGTATATCCAAAGTAGGATGTTCCGCTGCAGGAGGGCGGAGTGGTGGCCGTGGGTGTAGAGTAGGCGCCATTCGTATAGGAAGCAAGATACAGCGTTCCGCAGCTGCCGGAGCTCTTGGCTCCAATCAAAACGCTTGACCCGTCGCCACTCAGAGCGATGGCACCACCCTGTGACCCGAAGTCCTCGTTTGTAGAAGGCTTCGGGTCAGTCCAGGACCCGGATTCGATCCAAGTTCCCGAGGCATCGGCGAAGGCGTAGACCTCGCCGGCGCCATGCGTCGAGCCGACGTTGGCAAAGGCGGCATCCACGAGCGCGTGAAGTCCGTCTCCGCTCAAGACGGCGTACAGGCCAAAACCGCTGCCTGTTCCCGGATTAGCAATCGTCGTTCCGGTGCTCCAAGCCCCATTGGCAAGATTGAAGACGTAGGCGCTCCCGTTGGCGCCGAGCAGCGCCGCGGTGCCGTCCGAGCTCAGGCCGACACTCGTTCCGGCGATCAAGCCCGCTGTGGGTTGAGCCGGCTGCAGAGCTGCAGTCTGTTGCCATGAGGCATTCGATTCTTGGAAAACGTAGGCGCCACCGGCACTCGAAGCGCTGGAATCCGCCTGCCTTGGGGCTCCAATGAGCGCTTCGTCGCCCGCTCCATCGATGGACACCGACAGCCCGAAGTTAGCGCCCGCGGCGGGCGTCGTCGGTTCGAGCTGCACAGGCGCGCTCCAGGACCCCGGGGACGTTTGAACGAAAACATAGGCAGCCCCTGCCCCGGAGGTGGTCCCGGCCGTCGCGTAGGGAGCGCCGACAATGGCGACTGTTCCGTCGGCATTGAGGGCCACGGAGTAGCCGAACCCTTGGCTCGATCCATTGGGGATCGTCAGTGTCTGTGACTGGGACCATGTCCCCGATGAGTCACGTACATAGATGTATGCCTTGCCCAGGCTGTCGACACCCGCGATGGCGACCGAGCCGTTTCCACTCAGGGCAGTGCTGCGAGCGCCGTTGGCGCTAAGCTCGCCTCCTTGGAGGTTCAAACCACCGGAGGGTGATGAATCCTTGCTTGCGGCCGAGTGAGCCATGCGATGAGAGGACACCCGGGCCGGTAGAGCCTGGAGAGCCCTCGAGGGTTGTCTCTGTGGAGCATTGACCGCAGCCGCTTGGACTGATGAGCCGAGCAGCAGCAGGTTCAAGACAAGGCACAGTGCAATAGCGACAGCTCGCACCGGCGCCTCTTCCCGCCGTCAATCCCAACCTCGCACCTTCTTGACAACAGCATTTGTGGCACTCGCCACTGCGTGAGAGTATCACAGTACGAGCCTCAACTCCAAATCGACGGGCAGATCATCGAGCGATGCGGAGGAAGAGGCAGCCGCGGCCGTATCTCGTTCGAAGCGCAGCAGCCAGCCTTTGCGGCGCGTCCCCTCAGCCCGATTCGATCTCGAGAAGTCTCCGATTCCGCCTCCGGTGTGGATGATCCGGTGACAGGGGACGATGACGGAGTGCGGGCAGCATGCCATGATGTTTCCGACGGCGCGGCCGGAACGGGGGCTTCCAGCCCGCTCACCGATCTCCTGATAGGTCGCGGTACAGGCGAACGGCACCCGCAGCCTCACTTCCTCCAGGACTCGAAGAGCGAACGGTGAACGGCGCCCGTAGGCCACGGGCAGATCAAAGTCGGTACGCCTGCCCTCGAAGTACTCTTCAATCTGGCGCACCGCGTCGCTTAGAATTCCAGGCTCGAGCCGGTCGGATGGCACGATGTCTTCTACCTCGTGGCCAGTCTCCCCTAGCTCCAGCAGAAATTCCTCGATCGTGCCTGAGCCGGAGGCTACGATGGCAGACTCACCGGCTGCGACGTGGAACTCACCCAGCGGAGTAAGGCAGGAGCTTACGACGGCAGGGGAGACCCCTCGACTCGCGCTCAGATGCGACCTAATGCTTGAGGATGCGCTCAACGGCAGAGGAGAGACCTCGAAGGGTGAGGCAGGCAACGTAGAGCCTGTCTGGATTGAGCCGTTTACCGGCCAAACCTGAGCAGCAGCCTGGCCATATGCTTGGTTCCCTGGACGAACTGATCGATCCTGATGTGCTCGTTCGGCGCATGGACCATGGACTCCGGATGGGAGATACCGAGCGTCACAACGGGAACGCCGAGGTAATCGCGAAAGGGAGCAATCGGTCCTGAGCCACCCATCATCGGGACGATCCGTGGCGGAGAACCGTAGACTTCACGCGCCGTCTCGATTGTGAGCTGGACGAAGGGATCATCCGCCGGCGTGACGCCAGGGCCTTCTCCTCCCAGATACTCAACCACCACGTCGTCGAATCCATGTCGATCGAGGTGTGCCCGCAGCTTTTCCAGGACATCGATCGGGTCTTGGTTGGGAACGAGGCGGAAATCCATCTTGGCAAGCGCCGAGGAGGGGATGACGGTCTTCGGTCCCTCTCCCTCGTAGCCTGCGCTCAAGCCTGCAATGTTTGCCGTGGGCAGGAACACCGAGCGCCGAGCTTCCAGACCAGAGCGCCCCAGGAGAAACGACTGGATCCCATATGCCTGCTTGATCCGGTTCTCCTCGTCGGGAAGCGCCTCCAAGAGTGCCACCTCGATGTCCGTCGGTTCGCGGACGGAGTCGTAGAACCCGTCGATCAGGATTCGCTCGTTCTGGTCCTTGATGGTATCGAGCGCCTTAACGAGCCGCCAGGCGGCATTGGGGAGGACGTGCGCTTGCCCCGAGTGCGCATCTCGATTCATCGACTGCACTCGAAGCTGCACGTAGCAGATGCCACGAAGTCCGAGGAGGAGTGAGGGCCGGTCGTCGTATCCGACACCTCCGGTCTCCCAAACGCAGGCGTCCGCAGCCAGCAGATCCTTATTGTCTTGGACGAACTCGGGAATGCCTGGGCTGCTGATCTCTTCCCCGCCTTCGACCACGAACTTCAAGCGGCATGGAAAGTCTCCCAGTGCATCACGAACAGCGCTGATTGCAGCGAGGCGGGAGATGAGCTGGCCCTTGTCATCCTGGATTCCCCGGCCAAACATCAAGCCGTTCCGGCGGGTCGCCTCGAAGGGCGGCGAATCCCAGAGCTCCAGCGGCTCGGGCGGTTGGACGTCGTAGTGGTTGTAGCAGAGAAGCGTTCGGTCGCCGAGACCCGGCGCCTCCCCGTAGACGACGGGGTAGACCTGACTCGGCATGATGGTGGCCTCGAATCCGCTCTCTCTTAGGAGGCCTCGCCACCAGCTCTGCGGTAGCTTCCATACCGATGTTCTGGCTGGAGATGCTTGGCTGATTGACAAGCGTTGCCAGCCGGTCGAGCCAGAAGTCGACCCGCTCCTCGATAATCCGATCGACCTCCGCTGCCGTCGTCCCAATCCCGTCTGAAGTGTCTGATCCGTCCATGCTTTGCTCCCTCTCTTGCCGCTACTCCAGAATAGTCAGCGGAGCCTTTGCTCCATATCCTCTATATAAGGAATGCGTTCCACGTGAGAGCCGCGATCTGGACGGTGATCGGGGTTGGACCGCCCGCAGTGCACGTAGGCCGGGCACGAATAAATTTTGCCCCTAGGATGGAGGGATCATCGTGCTTGCGCCACGATGACAGACCGTTCGCTGCGATAATGGCATTGAACGCGCGCGGGTGTAACTCAGCGGTAGAGTGTCTGCTTCCCAAGCAGAAAGTCGTGGGTTCGAGTCCCATCACCCGCTCCACTTCATTTCGCTAGCTATGGCGTGGGAAACGCCTCCTAGCGGACGTTCGATCTAGAGCGATTGCGCTTCCCCAAATGACGGCGCGCTGCACTTGCGCTGCATTTTGCAGCTTCGAGAGTCACGATGATTCCGCGGCTGCGGCGAAAGCTGCATCCATTCGTTTTCTCGCATCCTCGTAACTCGTCGGTGCAACGTGGGTATAGATGTTCATTGTGGTGGAACTGTTGGCATGGCCCAAGACCGCTTGGATTACATGTATTGGGCACGCCTTCGGCGCGCCATGAGGCTTGTGGCAGTGTGTCTTAGGTCATGCAGACGGACATGTGGGAGTCCCGCTCGCTCCAGGGCGGCATAGTAGCTTCTCCTGCAATTGCCGGCGTCGATTGGCCCTCCATTGGCGGAGGTAAATACCAGGTTCAAATCCGGCCACTCGGGACCGAGATAGAAGGCGTTGCTCACTCTGACGGGACTTGTGTTGACGCAACGCGGCAACGGTCAGGGCCATCAATGGGACCAGTCGGATTAATTGCTGCTCGGCATTTGGTCCAATCCATTCTCGCTGCGTTGGAGATCTATCCGGGGCATATATGGTGGTATTCACCAAGGGAGCCACGTGGGGCAGAAAACTGCAAGGAACTTAGAAACTTTGTTACAAATGCGGCTAGCAAGCCGTCCTCAACTGACGTTTTGCCACAAACCTAGTGCTACTGAAATCGGAGTGTGACTGCGCAAGCCATTTGTCATAAGCGGTAAATGGCATCGAATAGGCGGGTTACCCAGACGGTCGGCGATAATCGCCGACCTGCAGAGCGCGTTCGTTTACAGTCACGAGAAATAGCTAACGAAGGAAGGGGTGTGACGGAAAGGCTGTCAGCGGTAAGAACCACGTCACCGTCACGTTCCGTTAGGAAGAATGACGAGGCTCAGGCCGCCTGCTGATTGACCGCAGGATTGCACCGGCATAGAGCATCCCTGCCCTACCGCTACCGAGCCGGAGCGGCCGGCCGCTCCATGTACCACATCTGAACCCCTAACGGCTCCTCGGTTGCCATCACCTCGAAGCCGCAGCCGCCGATAGAACTCCACGTTCCTGGTTGTGTCGGTCTCCACGCACGCCGGCTCACCGGCCGCATCGGCGCGCCGCAGCGCCGCCTCCATCATCTTCCCTCCGATACCCTGCCCCTGAAGGTCGGGCTCAACGCCTACCAGCTCGACATGCCAGTGCCGGACCGCAGGATCGTGGATGGTCGACGCCCGGCTCATGATCCCGGCGCGGTTGAGGGCAGGTAATCCAAGACGGAGCAATCCGAGGAGCTCACGCCAGGAAACCTCCGACTCGATGGTCAATCCCCTGCCGGCGATGTTGATCCGGAATTGCCGCGCTCGCGCCCGGCTGAAGAAGCAGGTCTGGGGAGGGGACACGGCGACAGCGCCAACGACGACGCCTGCCAGGCGTGCGACCACTGCCGGCTCGGACTGGTGCGACAGGAGCATCCGGCAGAGGACCCGGCTCGACCGGAGGCGACGTTCCGGTTTGGGACCGAACATGCCGATGAAACTCGGGTTGTCTCGCAAGGCACGCGCCAGCACATCCACCACCGTCGGTAGCTCGTGCGGCTCCATCGGTCCGGTGATAACTTGCTCTATCAGCTGTTTCGTCTCAATCATTCGGGACCATCTCCTTTCGTTGGCGCAAAGAGGCGGAGCCCCTGATCGACCAGGTGTCTCCCATACCGGGTCATCCTCCGGAGTTGCGGACGACCAAGCCGATACCGTTAAGGTAGGCGATATACGAGGCGGCGATGATGTCCGGCACGCCAGGCGCAAGCTCTCCCGCCTCCATGCCCTCGGTGACCAGCCCTGCGAGCCGCGATACGACACGGTAGATGATGGCGGCGATCTCCGCGGCCAGGTCACCGAACCGCTCCGCCCGCCCCCTCGCCTCGCCTACCACCTGGAGGTAGCTCCGGTCTGCCGCCATTTCCCGCACGTGATCACGCACCAGCCTACGAACGCGCGCGAGCGCACTGCCCTCACCGTCCATGACCTCCAGTGACCGGCCGGCAAACTCTTCGAGTGGTTCGAGGACGGCAGCCCGAAAGAGGGCTTCCTTGGAGGCGAAGTAGAGGAAGACGGTGCCGTGGCTCACACCGGCGGCGCGTGCGATGTCCGAAATGCCGGCATCGGCGAAGCCGCGCTGTGCGAAGAGGGAGATGGCCGCCTGCAGTATCGCGTCGCGCCGCTCCCGACGCCCTTCCTCCGTTCGTGCCGCCGCGCTGTTCCATCTGTGACTCCTTGATGACTGATCAGTCAGTCATACATACAGTGTGACATACCCGATCCCACAACGCAAACGGGGCGGCGGAGATGTTTCAGCGGCTTAGTTCCGTCTCCCGGAGTTCGATGCCCGACGCAATCATGAGCACCACGTAACAGCACAGGCCCAAGACGCGGCGGCGTCCCGAGCTCAGCTGCGGCTTGTGCACTGAACGGATGAGTAGTAGTTACCCATCCACCATGCTGGAATCGCTGCCGACAGGCCAACAAACGCGTCTCACACCTGCTGTCCGCGTATGCGCGCATCGGCTCCAGTGACCGACTACAGACCTGGACGGTCCCACGTGACCGAGAGGTCGGGCTGATACCACGGGGAATTCTGTCTATGGCTGCTATCGTTGCCAGATGGCTGCCGACAGGCCAATACACGCAGCTAGCGCGGCAACGCTCGCCAACGGTAGGAGGTATCTTGGCGGACCCCATGACGAGCAGTTTACGTAAAGGTGGGCCAGATGGTTCACGTGTTGACCGTCCGGAATGAGCGCGCAGTCGTCTTCATTACAATCTAAGTCTGAGGATGAAGCGGGCCTAAGCGTCAGTGAAACCACGGGTCAATGACGGGCTGCCTCACGGACTGGAGGTGCAGTGACAGGCACCCATGACGTTTTAGCTTTGACTAGTTGCCCTACGCCGTGACATCGCGAGTTCGCACGGCAAGCACCATGGCGACAATAAGCACGGCAGCGTAGATGGCGATGCCAGCGAGGGATATGCCAGCGCTCGGCGTACCCGGGTCCGGCGTGGCGAGGCTGGTGCCGGGTATCAGTCCCGGTCCCACCACCCGAGTAATCACGCCGTTGGTATAGACGATCGGGAAGTGAAGAGCGATCGTATGCCAGACGCCGCCCATCGTCTCGAAGATACGGGTCAGTACAAACTCCGCCAGTGTAGAACCGATTCCGACGGCAATGCCCACAGCAGCGGAGCGCGCAACAACCGCTGAAGCATAGGCAAGCAGAAGAAAGAACGACGACACGAGCCAAGCGGTGAGGATCCCTTTGCCGACGTAACCGGCGAACGCACCGCCGAACAGTCCGCCGACCCAAGCCGGATTTCCTGTGGCGATGGATACGGCGACAGATAGCGCCGTCCCAAGGACTACGATCGCGACGGTTCCGACCAATGCTCCCACCATGAGCACAATCAACGCGGCCACAACATGCGTAATTCGCTGCGGGCGACGGGTAAGTATGGCCCGGATTGTTCCCCAGCTGTACTCATTCCCCGCCCAAGCTCCGCCAAGAACTGGCCAGAAAAACGGGGCAAAGAAGGCAGAAAATGTCAGGGCAGACAGCCAGCCGCGCGGCAGAAAGAGGTTATCCCGACCGACGTTGCGCGTCGCATAGCCCCAGAAGGCGAGAACCGTCAGACCGAGCAGGAGAAACAGGATGATTCGTGGCATCCACCGCTTTGACAACTTGAGCCACTCGAAAGAAAGCGTCTCAACCATTTGTTTCTCCGGTCACATTGAGGAAGTACTGTTCGAGCGACTGCTCTCGCGGCTGGAGGCGCGAGAGGAAGAGGTTGTGTTCAGACAGGACACGCGTGATATCCGTCGCACGATCCTCGGGCACACTCACGGCGACTCCGTGGTCGACTACATCAACGCGTTCGACCCAGGGGAGGCTTCCCAGGACACGCGCCGCCTCGGCGGCCGGCTCGACGTGGACCTCGAGCACCTGGCCCGCAAGGAGGTCAGCCACTCGGCCTTGGACGACAATCCGCCCTCGGGTCATAATGGCGATGCGGTCGCAGATCTGCTCGATCTCGTGGAGAACGTGGCTGGATATCAGGACAGTGTGCCCACTGCTCTTGAGGCGACGAACGAGGTCTCGCATCTCGACGATGCCGGCGGGATCCAGGCCGTTGGCAGGCTCGTCCAAGATGAGGAGGTCAGGCGACCCGAGGAGCGCAGCCGCGACAGCCAAGCGCTGCTTCATGCCCAGCGAATAGGTCTTGAACTGCCTCCGGGCTCGCTGAGGTAAGGTCGACGAGATCGAGGATGGGCGGGATGAGATTCTCGTCAAGTCCCGAAAGGCGTGCAAACGCACGCAGGTTGTCACGTCCCGAGAGATACGGGTAAAAGGTAGGATTCTCGATAACCGATCCTGTGCGCCGTAGTATCTCTGGCATCTGCGTGAAGATATCCATGCCCAGGACCCGTGCCGACCCGCTCGTCGGCTTCACCAACCCCAGGAGCATACGCATGGTCGTGGTCTTGCCTGCTCCATTCGGTCCTAAGAAGCCGAAGATCTCGCCGCGTTCGACGCGCAGGTCGAGGGCGTCAACGGCCACGATGGACTCGTAGCGCTTGGTCAGCCCGGTCGTTTGGAGCGCCGCATCACCCGCCTGATACCGATCCTGCTTCACCGGAGCAATCACGGCCTGAAGCGGCGACATCTCGACTTCTTTGGCAACACTCATCGTCGATTGTCTCCCTGCCGTTTCGATACCATACCCTTAAAGCACCGCCCGGGCATGAAATGTGACATGCGCAACCTCGTTGGCGAGGACCTTGTCGCCATCAGCCGCCCCGCTCGGCTTTCTCGCCAGCTGCTGGCCTAATCGCCTGGCACAGCTTACTTTTCCGGATCAGGTCAACGCCCCAAAACTTGGCCCTATCGATCTGGCACCAGCACCTGCCTGACGTACTCGATCAGTCCAGGCGAGTGAGACCGGGCAAACGACGTCCCCCGGACCGCCGCCGAGACGTCTATCAGCGAATGGTGTGCTTGGAACAAGTCGTAGGCGACCTGGGGGTTCTGATGGAGACGTGCCAACTCCTTGGCGGAGACGTAGAAGAAGTCCATCTGGCCGTACACTTTCAGCTTGGATCGACCCACATGGCCGTACTTAGGGAGCTCCGCCCGAAGAAGATCTGTGATGTCGGCGGGCGCTATCACCATGCTTAGAGTTCCGTCTGGAGTACGTCGACAGCTGTGTCGACGAACAATGCCTCAATCGCTGCTTCCAGTTGATGGAGACCGATCCAGAGCTACTGGATGTGTGGATGCAGAGCCCCTGGTTATGCTGTGGCCTGGATGTTCGGGCCGAGATAGCACTCGCTCTCACCCGGTCACGGCGTGTGCGAGCACATGTCCGCCGCCCCATAGCCCCGGGTCCAACAAACGAGTCGGCCGCCCGCTGTCAGGCCATACACGAAGCCGTACCCGACGCTTACCTCAGTGAACCGACCGCTGTGGGGGGCGCTGGTCTCATTGAGCCTCCTTTGGCCCCAACACGCCACGTGTCCGCTGATACGGACAGCGCAGCCCGAGGATGCTCCTGCAGATACCGAGACGAAGCGGCCCCGCGGGGGTCGCGTGGCTCCGGCGAAGCGCTGCCCCCAACATCTGAGCCGATGCTCCGCAGTGACTGCACACGGCGAAAAGCTTCCGCTGCTCACCTGAATGAACCGCTTCTTGGGTACCCTTCCGGAGCCGAAGTACGTCGGGCCCCAGCACACCGCTCTGTGGTTTGCGCGGACAGCACACGCCTCAGCATCGAGGCTCACCGGGCTCACCTGCAAGAAGCGCCCGTGAGGGGGGCGGGGCGCAGACCTACCCCAGCACACCAGTTTTCCTCGAGGCCGTACGCCGCATGCAAAGCCTGGCCCTGCGGCCACGTCGACGAAGTTACCTTGGGGTGGGCTCGTGGCTCCCGGACCCCGATATCCCCAGCACGCGACACGCGCGTTCAGTCTCAGGCCGCAGGCGAGCCAAAAACCGGCGCTGATCGCCGTGAACCGGCCCTGCGCGATTCGTCTTTCGCGTGTGGCCGGCCCGGAGCCCCAGCACGTCACGCTCCGGTTGGCCCTGATGGCGCAGGCGAAGCCGTCTACCTGCCTCGAGGCGCTGACGGCGAGGAACCGGGAGCCAACTACGCCTCTTCCGTCTACGATGCCGCGAGCCGGCAGCGCCAGCTTAGGCGGAGACGCGACTCCCGAAGCTGTCGCCATCCACAATGACCATGCTAGGCCGGCGCAGAGCGCTGCCCCGGCGATCACGAGAGTACGCCGCCCGGGGCTCGGTGCCTCTAAACTGCAAGTCCTCAGCAGCTTCATAGTCGGCACCTCCCGTGCTGGCCTGTGGCATCGTGTTTACAAGCCCACATGGCGGGCAAGGAAACAATGTGCTCGCACACACGCTCGAGATCGCTGTGATCGGCAAGATCGGCTTGGATAGGCCGGCTCTCGACACCATGTCCATCGCCCAACCGGCTTGCAAGTGCATCGAGCCGTTCCAACCGTCGAGCGATGACGACCAGATTCCAGCCATCACGTGCAAGGCGCTCTGCGTAGGCCTCGCCGATTCCCGATGATGCACCCGTGACCACCGCGAGCCTATTCATGTGACCTCCTCAAGAGCACTGATTGGTCTCTGCTGAGTCTACCGACGGCGGTGCAGGCGTGGGATGCCGCCTCGCGCAACGGTAAGCCTACGAGTTCGAGAATGAGCAGCCGAGGAAGTCCCGCGGCCTCGAGTAGGGAGCTATAGAAGGCTAGCGGTACTGTAAAGAGTCTCTTTGACCGGGTCTCAAAGGCCGCCAGAAGCCGATGCTTGGGGGAACGATGGTAAGGCTGACCGGAGCTGATTTCGTCCTGTGGATCCATGTCCTTGCTGCCTGCATCTGGATTGGCGGTCAGATCACGTTAGGGATGGTCATGCCGATGTTGCGCAGCGTTCCGGAGGTGATGCGGGACATCGCACGTCGCTTCCAAAATCTCGCCTGGGGAGCATTCGCGATCCTGATTGTGACTGGCCTGATCAACATGCATGATGCCGGAATCTCACTGGCCAATCTCAACGCGACCTCGCAGTCGCGAACTCTCTCGATCAAGCTTGTCTTTGTCATCATCTCCGGAGCCGCAGCTGCCATTCACGCCTACTGGGTGACGCCCCACATGCGCAACGCCTCGCATGCCAAACGCGCCGCAGCAGTGGCAAGCGTGGGAGGGATCAGCCTACTTGCGGCAATGCTGGCCGCTCTGTTTGGCGTGGCAATCGCTCAGTCCTGACCCAACACCTCGTTATCCGCTCGTGCAGACGGAACGTAGCCCTGCCCCTGTGTGGCCGGGCGAGTGGGATTCTCCACACTGAAGTGGCCGCCAAGGCTACCTCGCCAAGGCTTGAAGGAGTCGGTTGACGCTGTGCGCAATTGGGAGCTGGGCGACCAGCTCGTCCAGCCTCGATTTATCGACCGGCCACTGTGGCCGAGTTCCCTGCGGTGGTGAAACGGGAGTCTCAGAGCCCGGCTTGACCACACTGCGAGCCAGCTGCACGTAGCGGGCATCATCCTCCGACAGGGCTCCGGATGCGAGCAGGCCATCCAGACCTCCGTAGCGCCTCACCATTGACGCGGCGGAAGCCGGCCCAATGCCCTTCAAGCCAGGCAGCCCATCGGATGGGTCGCCGCGGAGGACGGCGAAATCCCCGTATAAGACGCCCGGGATGCCATACCGTCTGGTCACCTCCGCCTCATCGATCCGCGCCAGCCCGCCGCGCTCCGGATAGAGCACCGTGACGTCGGGATCGCGTATCAGCGCAAACAGATCGCGGTCCCCGCTCACAATCTCAATGTAACCCGTGAGCTGCTCAACCCAGGAGGCAATTACATCCTCTGCCTCGAGGGCCCGGGCTCCTACAAAGTCGACACCTATCGCCCCCAGAATTGCCTCAATGTGTTGCATCTGGGGGATGAGGGCAGGCGGAACGGGCTCCTCCACCCGATGGGCCTTGTAGCTGGGGATCAGATCCACCCGCCACTGAGGTCGCCAATCGATATCGGAGGCCACGGCTATCCGGATCGGCCGGCGATCGACGATGAGCCGGGCGAGAGTCTCGAGGAAGCCGCGTATCGGCCTTCGTGGCTTCCAGCTGAGGCTCAGGCGAGTCGTACCGGTGGCTGTAAAAAGCGCGGAAGATCAGACTCGAGCCGTCGATCAACAACCAGTCTGGACGTCTTGGAGCCATAGAGGAGTCAGCTGAGCGGGATTGGGCCAGAGGACTGAATCAACATTTCGGCCCATTATCCGCTGCCGAACTCCTACTCCGGAAGCAGCGCAGCGGCTGGTTCCGTTGCACGGACCTACCCTCTAGCGCTTGCATTTTTCTGCGAGGATGGGCTGACGCGAGCCGCGTGTCAGTCAGCGGAACAGGGGACGGGCGTGATTTCCATCCTTGACGAAATCCGGCAAACGATCGTTCCGGATCCGGGCAGTAAGGACGGACCTTTGCCGCCGCTGCTCCTGGCGTTAACGCTGGTCACGGGTTTCGTGGACGCCTTCAGCTACCTGGCTCTGGGTCACATCTTCGTCGCCAACATGACCGGCAACGTCGTATTTCTGGGTTTCGCTTTGGCTGGGGCCCCCAGCTTCTCGATCGGCTCATCGTTGATCGCGTTGGTGGCCTTTGCAGCCGGCGCTCTCTTGGGAGGCCTCCTCGGGGCATGGCTTGGCCAGCATCGAGGAAAGCTTCTATCGGCCGCCGCTGGAATTCAAGCTATCTTCCTCGCCGGGTGCTTCGTGCTCGCGACCCTGAGCGGCAGCCCCGTTGCGCCGGGATACCGCTATCCCTTGATCGCTGTCATGGCTATCGCGATGGGAATACAGAGTGCGACTAGCCGGAAGCTTGCTGTATCGGACTTAACGACGAATGTCCTGACGATGACGCTAACCGGCATCGCGGCAGACAGTGTAGCGGCCGGGTCCAAGGTTTCTACCGCTACACGTCGCTTAATGTCGGTGGCTGCCATGCTGATCGGCGGGGTGATTGGCGCAGTCTTCGTTTTCCATCGCCACGTCGACTTTCCAGTTGGCATCGCCCTGGTTCTCACTGTCGTCGTCGCGGTCGCGGCCTGGAGGTTGGGCTCCGGTAATCCCAGCTGGGTCTTCGTCCCCTCGAAGGATTGAAGACCGTAGTCCGGCCGCTGGCGCTTCGCCCTCAAGTGCCAGTCACACCTCGGCAACCGACCGGACGAAGCGCGGCGCAGGCCTGAGATGTAAAACCGGCACTCTACAACTACAGGCGACCCGTTCTTAGGCCCACGCCATTCCTGCAAAACGCGACGGACAGGGGATATCGGTCCGCTAACGCAAAGTGTAAGACTGGGGCAGTCCATTCGACAGTTATACAGCGATACCTATGCCGACTGTTTGTTTTTGATGCAAGGAGTTATCCCATGCGATCAGCCAGAACCCTTCTAACAATTGTTGCCGTTGCATCATTCGCCCTTATTTCCGTGTCCGGTGTATCCGCCACGACTCCGACCAAACATTGGATGCTCCAAAAAAGCGGGGTAACGGCAGATTTGAATGACATCACCTGCGCCTCGACGTCCAATTGCGTCGCCGTGGGAGCAGGCGCCACGATCGTCTCCACAAGCAACGGTGGAATGAGATGGAAGTCGATTCACAATCCCTTCTCCGGCTCCAAGCAGGCGCTGACGTCGGTCCGCTGCGGATCGATAGGTCATTGTGTCGTCGTTGCTCCGCCCAACCATGTGATCATCACATCGAATGGTGGGGGCTCCTGGAAGACGATAACCTTCGCGCTGCCGAAGGCATTGAGCTCGCTCGGTCGTGTAGCCTGCCCATCCGCTAAGATCTGCTACCTCACAGCCTCGCCCAGGGGATACCCCTTCAATTGGAAGAAGCGATCCGCCGCCCTCTACAAGTCCGTCAATGGTGGCAGAACGTGGCAGCGACAGAGCATTCCCCCGTCGGTTCCCTGCCCAGGAGACTGCAGCGATCCAAGGACAGGCTACGACCTCCAGTGGATCTCCTGCGTCAGCCCCACGGTCTGTCGCGCCGGCGGCGATACTTTTCTCGGCGGGCATGAGGGCTACGATAGCGCTGTGATCACCACCTCGAACGGCGGCCAAACCAAGTGGCTGCTCGCCAACTACGTTTTTGATCCCACTTACGCTTCGTGCGGGACCACCCAGGTTTGTGTTGGTGTCCGCTACATGCCTGAGACCCCAGGCCCTGGACCTGACTTCATGCGGACGACAACATGGTGGGACGACCTGGAAGACCACAGTACAAATTCCGACGGCCGTCACGGCCGACGCCTGCAGTGGTGCGCACTTCTGTGAGATGAGCGGACCCAGTGGCATGCTCGTCATGACCATCGACGGGAGACGCTTCAAACAGAAGAGCCCGACCAAAGCCGATCTAAACGGTGTTGCCTGCCCAAAGATGTCATCCTGCTTTGCGGTCGGGGCCAAAGGAACCATCGTGGCTCGCCAGTGAAAGGCTAGCGGAGGAGCCGTCTGCCTACCCCGTAGCCGTCTAGGAACGTTTGAGCCAAGCCTTTCAGCGTTTGTCGCGACTCTGTGGCCTCTCGCCTCTGTCTACTAGAACCAGAACCGGGACGCGGTGAACGGCGTTGTTGCCCATTCCGCGCGCCGTCCAAAACTGATCGAGGGGTTGGATGTTGCCGGCGGAATCGCGGGCGCGACAGCACAGCTCATACTTCCCTTTCGCTGTCACCGTCCACAGATACTGCCAGGACTGCCACGCATAGTCGCCATGCGGAGGGTCTACACGTGCCTCGGCCCAGGTTTTCCCGCCGTCGGTACTCACTTCGACGCGATCAATTGCGCCTGAGCCCGACCAAGCGCGGCCCCGCAGATCCACGGCCCCTCTCTCGACGACCCGTTGCCGGGTGAGGTAATCCGGCACGCCGGGTGGGATCATGAGCGATCGGACTCGCATCAACGAAACAGGATCGCCCGACTCATCCCTGGAATCGCTGAACCGATAGGCGACCGCCTGCTGGTACCCCTGAAACCGCTCGGTTAGGACTTCGATCTCCCGGAGCCACTTCACGTTAGCCATGCCATACCAATGGGGCACAACAACTCGCAGGGGTGATCCGTGCTGAGGCTCCAAGGGCGCCCCATTCATGGCCCAGGCCAGGAGGACGTGCTCATCAAGGGCGGTCTCAATGAACAGGCTTCGCTGATAGAACTGACGCATCCCTCCCTCAAATCCCTCGTCGAGCCCCGTAAACAGGACCTCAACGGCAGATTCCTCGAGGCCACACTCTCGGAGTAGAGGCGCGAGCAAGGTGCCCGTCCATTCCGCTGTTCCCACGCCGCCGGTAAGCCACGGCTGACTGATAGCCCGAGGATGAGTCAGCGCCCTGCCGTCCCCAGCACATTCCATGGTCACGCGGATCGTTTTCGCCGGCCGCTTGATCAGTTCCTCGAGCGATAGCTCCAACCGGGTTCGCACAGCGCCACCGATTCGAAGGCGCCACTGCGACGCGTCGACGGCCGGGATGTCGTAGTGGGTGAGCGTGTAATGCAACCCCGTGGGCGTGACATCGTAGCTCAGCGCCTCGAGCGGGATGGCCTTATTGCGGAAGGCGAGCTGCAGCTCCTCTCGATGAATTCGCTCGTCCGGCTCGATGAGGCTGCCGTCTCCCACCTGCGGGAAGGGCAGTCCAGGGGTTGTAGTCACGATCCTCGGATCCTCCTCGGACATTGTGGCGGGATTAGGTTGCCTTCCAATATATTCCCGTTGCGTCTGGGTGAGTTTAAGAACGACAGTCGCGACTAGGGTTTTGCGGTGCCGGGAGTATACTGTTGAGCGCCACTTGCCACAAGCAAGGCAATGATGCCACGACCGGCCCGAGGGGTACCCGTGAATGTGCTGATTGCCGTTATCGTCATCCTCCTGGCAGTACTTGTCTACGGTGCAGCCTCGATCAGGATCGTCAAAGAGTGGCAGGAAATCGTCGTGCTTACCTTCGGAAAGTACACGGGCAGGCGGACACCTGGATTTCGTTTCGTGTGGTTGTTTGTCCAGCAAGGCATCACAATCGACAAGCGGGTCCGAACAACCGAGTTCCAGACCTCGGGAACTCTCTCCAAGGACAATGTCCCCGTCGCCCTGCTCGCCGTGCTGTTCTGGCGGGTTCTGGATGTGGAGAAGGCGGCGTTGAACGTGGCGCACTATATGTCTGCCATCGATATGGCTGCCCAGGCCACATTGAGGACCATCGTCAGTCAGACGGAGCTGAAGACACTATTGGCCGACGCATCCGCGGTAGATGCGCTCATCGCCGAAAAGATTCGGGAAAAGGCCTCTGCGTGGGGCATTGAGGTTGGCAATGTCGAGATCCGCGACCTGACGATTCCGCCTTCACTCCAGGACCTACTTAGCCGAGAGGCTCAGGCCCGCGCCGAGAAAGAGGCCCGACGGATTGATGGCGAAGCCGAGGTCGTCGCCGCGGAGTATTTCGTCCAGGCAGCTGGGTTATATGGAAGGCCTGACCTTGCCTTCAATCTGCGGGTGCTCAATATCATGCTCGAGGCCGTGAAGTCGGACTCGAACACCATGATGTTTATGCCCACCGACCTTGTTAACGCCTTGAACGCTTTCCGCGGCAACAGCACAGTCTCGTAAGGTCACGCTGCAGGACGACTAACAGAATTCCTGCACGTCAACCCCGGGCGCTGCCGGATAAATCCCCCCGCAACATCTACTGCCCCTCGCAACACATGGAACTCTGAGGCTGGTCATTCGGTGTTGCGTTTCAGTCAGGGGATGTGAGGGCAGCTGGCGGCTGGATCACAAAGAGAATTTGGGCATAGAAGAACACCGGCCAGCGCGAAGCCGATGGCCATGATATAGGAATTGATGTCGTGGTTGTAGTCCAAGAACGCGGCGCCATTGAAGCCGGCGACGATGATGCCGAGGAAACCCAAGATCGCTGCAGTCCGGATGAAACGGGAGTCGAGCTGAAACGAGCGGACGAGGATCACGATCGCGTTTAGGAACAGGAGGATTCCGAGAATCGCGTGCAGGATCAGGACGGCGGGCGATTGTGTGAGCGCCCAGAAGACGCTTTGAACACTTCCTCCGAAGAAGTTGCTGGCGTTTGCCCCGGGATGATGTCTGGTAACGGTGACGAAGAGATTTGCTGCCATCCCTAACAGAAACTGAGCGATGAGCAACACCACAATTCCGAATACGCTTCCTCTGAATCGCTGCATTTATCCCTCTCTTATCGTTCTAACTCCCGGCTCCACCGGGCACCGGCGGGAAACATTTAGTACCTCGACATTCGCCAGAAACATTGAGACGAACGATGTTTATTCGCTGAAGTGCATGGACTGCAAAGACCGGAAGAGATTCCTTAGATTGACTTCTGGTAGGAACGGAACGCCAGTGTCGCCACCCAGACCGATGCAACTGTGAGTAAGCCGAGCCAGCCCAGACGGGACAGGACGAAGCCCCAGTCTGCGTTGGACTTCAGGGCTTCTCGAGATGCGGAGACCGCCCAATTCAAGGGGTTGAAGTTCGAGATGTCGTTCATCCAGCCTGGGATGAGAACCGAGGCGATAAAGACCGGCGAGAGGAACGTCAACGGCAACAGGATGAACTGCGTAGCCCCGATGACTGTCTCTTCCTGTCGAGCAAGCAGGCCAATGCCATTTGAGAGCGCCGCGAACGGCACCGACAGCAGGATGGCCGCCGCGTAGAGCACCACGATTCCAAGCGAGGCATCACCATAGCTCGCTCCGAGGATGAAGCCCAGGACGATGATGATGGTGGCTTGAATCACCGTGACAAAGGCCATCTGAATCATCCGCCCGATGATGATCGCCGCCCGGCTCACCGGGGAAACAAGGAAACGATCCATCACCCCTCGATCCAGATCGTTGACCACGCTCATTCCGCTCCAGCCTCCGCTGAAGAGAGCATTCATCACCACCACACCGGGAGTCAGGAAGGCAATGTAGTTCGAAGTTCCGAAGCCCGGGATGTCGACGATCTTGTGGAAGAGCTGCCCGAAAAGGAGCAGCCAGATGACTGGCTGCACGAGCGTGATGGCAACGAACCAGGGCTGCGGGACAGGTTGCGCAGGTCGCGCTTAGCCATGAAGAGGGAGTGGGTTAAAAGGGTCACGATTGGCCTCCTTCGCGTTGCGCCCGCTCAAACGAGCGCCCAGTGTGCCGCAAATAGACATCGTCGAGTGACGGTCGCGCCATGACGACCGAGCTGACCGTTACTCCGCCGGCCTCCAGAACCTGAAGGACCACGGGTATGGCGGATGGTCCGTTCTGAACCCTCGCTTTCACCGTTCGCCGGTCCACGGTTGTTTCAGCCACGGAGCCGAGCTGTTCGAGTGCCGAAACCGCCCTCGGTACGTCGCTTTCCAGCTCGACCTCAACGGTTACCGAGTCGCCGCCGAGCTCACTCTTGAGAGCCTCAGGAGTTCCGCTGGCGACGATTCTGCCCTGGTCGACGATGACCAGCTGTTGGGCAAGTTTGTCGGCTTCCTCCAAGTAGTGGGTCGTGAGGAGTACCGGTGATGCGCTCCTCTGTTGCGAGCCGCTCGATCTCATTCCACATATCTGCCCGCACCTCCGGATCGAGACCGGTGGTTGGCTCGTCAAGGAATAAGACCTGCGGCTTGTTGATCAGCCCAATCGCGATATCCAAGCGTCTCGCCATGCCTCCGGAATAATCTCGAACGACTCTGTCTGCCGCCTCCAGCAGATTGAAGCGAGTGAGCAAGTCGGTCACGCGTGTCTTTAACGCGGCTCCCCTCAGCCCGAAGATCTCCGCTTGCAGGCCGAGATTTTCGCGACCTGTGGCCTCTCTGTCGACGCCCGGATTTCTGATTGACGCTTCCGATGACTCGCCTCACCTGATCCGGATGGCGAAGTACGTCGATTCCAGCGACAACTGCCGAGCCGGAATCGGGCCGAGATAGCGTTGTCAAAATCTTGACGGTTGTGGATTTGCCTGCCCCGTTCGGTCCCAAGAGACCGAATACCGTCCCGGCCTCCACTGAAAGGCTGAGGCCGTCCAAGGCGCGAACGTTCTTGCGGTAGGTCTTGACGAGGTCCTTGGCTTCAATCGCCAGCTTCTCCTCCGAGCCTCCGTTCGAAACAGCTGTCCGGTCTCGCTCGTTTCAACGGCCATCATTTCTCCTCTCTTTCATCTGGGCACATCGAGTTTTGGCGATCTGGTCCGGCCAGGGGATTCGACCCTTCTTCATGTCTTCGACCATGTCGATCGTCGCTTTCAGCTCGCACCGGCGGATCTGCAGAGCGTATTCTCCTTCCATCCGGAACAGGCGCGGGAGGCCGACGCGCATGACTCCGGCGCAGAGTCGCCTCACCCGGCAGCGACGGCAGCTTCGAGTCGGACGATCCGCCACTCCAAAAGACGGATCGCTTCCTCCTGGGTAAACACGCCGAGAAACGCCAGGCCCGCCTCAAAGACCGGGTACTCTTCGACCGGCTGACACAGCATGGACCTGAGACTATCGAACAACCGATCCATACCCACATCCGTGATGCGATACACGGTCCTCTCCGGCCTGCGACCCTCGCGACTCGTCTCCACATGTTCGATGAGTCCATCCTTCGCCAGCTTCTCGACGGTGCTGTACATGGATGCAGGTCGAAACTTGATGACCTGATCAATCCCTCGCTCCACGACATGCTGCTGAATCTCATAGGGATGCATCGACCGTCTCGTGGAGGAGCTCCAAGACGGCCACGGCAAGAGGTGTGAGATCCGATTGGCGCAATTCCATCCTCGATTAGTCGATGTCGAATAATCGATTATGATCTTAACCGGCTTCAAGATGCAAGGTGATACTCCTCACACTAGGCATTGAGGTGGCAGCTTCACCAGCTCGCATTCGCTAAGCGCCGACCGCCGCCCCTTTGCGCTTGTCAGTCTGCCGACTGAAACCTCAGCGCATCGAACAGTAATTTGAGTGGGACCGAGAATCAAGATGGCAAAGAGGGACTTATGGCGCATCTCAAGGCGAATCCGACCTTGAAGGACCTACAACAATTCGAGAGTGAAGTTTGCCGGGAGCGCGGCTGGACCGAAGACTCCGCACCTGAAAAGTTTCTTCTCTTTGTGGAAGAGGTAGGTGAATTGGCGAAAGCCATGCGCAACCGAGCTGGTCTGTATGAGGAACCGGCGAAAGCCAGCCCATCGTCCCTGGAGGAAGAGCTCGCCGATGTTCTCAGCTACGTACTAGATTTGGCCAATTGCTACGACGTGGACCTGGAGAAGGCCTTCCGCGATAAAGAATCCCTCAATCAAACCAGAGAGTGGAAGTAGCGGTGACGAGCAGCGTGTGGCACGGAGCGAGGGTATCCAAGGGGTTTCAGCCGAGAGGTCTGACCCGGGGATCGCTCGGTGTACGGCGTGATGAGGTCGGTGTCAGCTAACCCTGGCCATCTGATCTGTTGATTCCTCCCCAACCAATGCGAGAGCCTCGGTGACGGCCCGATCGAGGGATATAGTCCTTCCAACCGCCCATGCCGACTCGAGTGTCTCGAAGTCAGGGGAAGTACGGCACGGTGACTCAAGCTCGTCGCGTACGCTTTCAAACCTAGCTTGATTCAGAGGTGAGGCTCGTTCCCGTAGTCGAGCGGTCTGAGTTTCCACTGCTCCCATGAGGCGCGCGGATTCCAGCAACCTGCCTTCACTGCAGGCCACCGCTGCCACCCCCTCGATGTTCGACACCATCAAACCCTGGCTCCCGACTTCAAGTGCCTTCTTGAGGCTCGCGGCGTGATGTCTGCCCGCCTCCTGAATTTCACCCCGGGCACGGGCAATAAGGCCCATCGTACAGAGAGCATTTGACATTCCGGAGGCATCCCCAAGCTCCCGACGAAGGCGAAGGCTCTCACCAATAAATGTCTTAGCGTCATCCAGCTGGCCTGAGGCAAGCGCCAGGTCCGCCATGTTGTTCAAGAGGAGGGCAATGCCCCAGGTGTCTCCCAATCGCCTCCTGATGGCGAGGCTCTCGAGTAGTACTCCCGCGCCTGCTGGAGGTTGCTGGCGACCGTCTCGGCGACGCCGAGATTATTGAGTACCATCGAGATGCCATGGTCATCGTGCTGCTGCCGCTGAAGTTCCAAAGATTTACGATAGTACATCTGAGCACGGTCGATCTTCCAGAATCACGGCAGATGTTGCCCAGCATATTGAGAGCGTCAGCGACGCCGGTTACATCCTCAAGCTGCTTCATGTGCTCCAACGCGTCCAGACCCAGGCTCATCGCCGGCTCGTAGTCGCACTGCATGTAAGCAAGGCTGGACGCCGTTCTCACCACCCTGGCCATGAGCCTCAGATCGGCTTCGGTGTCCGGTGAATCGCCAAACCTCTGCAGAAGATCCAGTCATCCATCGACGGCCTTCCGCCAAATGCGTCGACATGTACCAGAATCCTCCGGGAGCTGCTCCGAGCCGGAGACCTCGCTCTCGCTCGCCCGCATCCAGGCACCACTGGAGTGCACGTCTCACATTGCCGCATTTCTCGATCGAGCAGGGGCAGCCACTCGGCTTGTTCGGGGCCGGTCAAATGAGATCGCGCCTCCTCGGCGAGCCGGATGTAAAAGTCGACGTGACGCCGTCGCACCGTCGCCTCTTCACCAGAAGCCGCCAGCAGGTCGTTGGCATATTCATGGATTGTCTGGAGCATCCCGAACCTACCAGTGCCTTGTATCCCGCCCATCTCGAAGATAAGGCTCTCATCGACAAGGCTCTCCAAAGCTCCCAGGACATCGTCATCCTCCATCTCGCACACGTCGGCGATTGCTTCCAGCGTGGCGCCGCCTTCGAAGGCCCCAAGGCGCATGAAGAGGCCCAGCTCCTCCTCACTCAGAAAGTCGCGGCTCCAATCCAGGGCTGCTCTGAGGCTGCGATGGCGTGGCGACACCTCCGTGTCTCGGCTCGTGAGAATTTGAAGACGCCTCTGCAAACGGCTAACCATGCTTTGGGGCGGAAGTACACGGGAACGAGCTGCCGCAAGCTCGATGGCCAGAGGGAGGCCGTCCAAACGCCGGCAGATCTCTGCCACGGCTTCAAGTGTCGCCGCATCAATTTCTGACTCGGAACGACTGATCACCGATCTCGCAAGAAACAGCCGAACCGCAGCGTTCTCCGCGACCTCCCGCTCCGAAGCATTGGAGGGAGGCAGACGAAGGGGATGGACCGGAAATCGGCGTTCACCCCGAATGCGCAGCGCGGTGCGGCTTGTAATCAGAATCACCATCTCGGGACAAGCCTTCAGCATTGCGGGCACCTGCGCAGTGGCCTCCAATAGCTGTTCAAAATTGTCCAAAATCAACAGCACAGGCCCGGTGACCAGACGCTTCAGTACTTCATCGATCGAATCTCCTGAGCCCGCGCCAGGCGCAACCACCTGACCGATGGCGGAGGAGAGGAGCGACCCATCCCGAATGGCTGAAAGATCCACGAAGAAGACCTGCTGCCCCGGCCAGGCTGAAGCTCGCCTGCCTACGGCCTCCGCAAGTCGCGTCTTTCCTATCCCCCCGGGCCCCCATAGGGTGATGAGCCGCTCATTCCGAACCAACTCGAGAACCCGTTCGACATCGTCGTCTCTCCCAAAGAGCGACTCGTCAATGGACGCTGGTGCTGGCGACAGAGCATCCGGCAAGCGTTGATCAGAAGTCTGCGGCACTTCTCCACCGGTAGCCTGAATGACAAAGTTGCTACGAAGGTGACCCCTCAGCTCGAGCGCATCGGCGAGCAAAGTGACAGTCTCCACCCTGGGTCTCGTCCGCCTGCCCCGTTCGAGGCTGGCAACTGCATCCTGACTCATGCCGGCCAGGCTGGCGAGCGCCTCCTGGGTGAGGCCCGCCTGCAGCCGTAGGCCTTTCAAAGTGGCGGCGAAATCGGTCACCGCCGATTGCGGCTTGTCAGTCATCGATCGTCCACGAGCTCGGTCTTGCCGCAATATAACCCAAACCATCGTGGCCCGCTGCCGGTAATCCGGGTCGATGTCCGCCGTTGTCAGGGTGATGTCAGGGTGGTGTCGGTGTTCATTGAAGCCATATTGCGGCAGACTTATTCTTGTAGCCAGGAATTCTTGGAGGAGTCTTATGACATCCATGCCGTCGATTGAGGCTCTCGACGAGCTGCTCAGTGAAGGTGTGACCCGTGGGATCGGCCAGCTTACTGCCGGCGACGATTCCTTCGACGGACGCACTCTGCGGATCCGTGGCCGCGATACCGTTCACTTCGGTTCATGCAGCTATCTGGGGCTCGAGCTCGATCCGCGGCTACAAGACGGTGCGATTGATGCTCTCCGTCGGTACGGGACTCAGTTTGCCTCCTCTCGAGATCATGTGTCCGTTCCTCTCTACCGGGACCTTGAGGAGCTCTTGGGCCTCATCCTAAATGGGCCGGCCGTGTGCACGTCGACCATGGTCCATGCTCATCTGTCGGCGCTACCGGTGGTCATCAACTATGAGGACCGCATTCTGGTCGATCAAGCGGCCCACAGTCTCGACCTGGCAGCGCGGACGCTGAAGACCCGACACGCACCGGTTGTTGTGCGGCACAGTCATGTCGATGCCATTGAGGCACGGCTGCAGGCACACCCAGAGTCAAGGTTCTGGTATCTGGCCGAGGGCGTGTACGGGATGTACGGAGACTCGGCTCCGATCGATGCCCTCAACGATCTACTCCGACGCTACCCGAATCTCTCGCTCTATCTTGACGATGCTCAGGGCATGTCCTGGATGGGTGATCGGGGCAGCGGCTCCGTGGTCGACCGGATCGTCGATCGGGACCGGGTGGTCGTAGCCACTTCGCTCGCCAAGTCATTTGGATCGGGTGGCGCCGCCGTCACCTGTGCCGACGCAGATGTCGTCCGACGCATCGCGACATGCGGGTGCCCGATGACTTTCAGCGGACCAATTCCACCCCCGACGCTTGGAGCTTCCATCGCCTCGGCCCGGATTCATCTAACTCCCGAGATCCAGCTGCTTCAGGCTGAGTTGAAGACCCGGATCGAGCAGCGGAATCTTCTTCTCGAGCGCTACTTGATACCTGTTGCCTCACCACCCGAGACACCAATCTGTTTCGTGGCGATCGGGCGGACGGAAATCGCTTACGACGTGCTGGAGAGGCTTCGAGACGAAGGATTCCATGTCAATCCTGCCGTCTTCCCGGCGGTTTCCATGAAACGTGCGGGCCTGCGCTTTACAGTGACCAAGCACTCCACCCGATCAGACATCGAGTCCCTCGTAGCCGCGATAGCACGCATCCTTTCTGAGGAGCTACACAGGGCAGGCGAAACCATGGAAGAGGTGCGGCGGGTATTCAGGCTTCCAGATCATCCTGTGTCTCAATTTGACTCGACGCTTGCGACTGGAGCAAATGGAAGCTCCCACCCGACTGGAGCAGTCGCCTCTGAGGGAGCAACAGCGTGACTGGAACAGGAGCCAATAACTCTCGACATGACTCAAGGGAAAGGGCTAGACTGTCCATGCGTGTCGTAAGGCAAGTCCTAGCAGAACGAGCTGTCAAGTGCAGACCTTCTTGCTCGGTTTGGCATCTCAGGTCGTCCCATACGCGGGGCTCCCCCTGAACATAGGCTCACCGAAACCTTTCAATTTCCTGCCCAAACAACTTCGCCGCAGACCTCATTTCGGATTCATTCAGCGACACCCTCAAGGAGATAAACGTGACAAGCAGTGAGTTACAGACAAGATCAACCTTACGAAGAACTTTGAGCATTATTGGAGCAGCTCTTTTGCTTGCGCTCGGAATCGTCCCCGCACTTTACCGGGACGGCCGTCGCAGCAAAAAGCGTCACCGCCAATGCACCGAAGCTGCACTTTGACACACATGGGCGCCACGTTCACTCCTTCGTGGTTAAAGGCAAGGGTGCACGTGCCTTCGTCTCGACCGACGCGCCTCCCGGTCAAAGACCAGTCCGCCGGCTTGACACGGGCGAGGCGTTGCCGGTCAATCCTACCGCCGTTTTCTTCACTCCCCAGCCTGGCAACCCTGATCCTTCGGACCAACCGTATACCTACGGATCGGATTACTCGTTATCGAGCTCCGGCGCGACAGGCCCTTCCAACTACAACGGTGGAGGCGGCGCTATCACATCGGCCGACTTTCTGGCTGATGGCCGCTCGGAGACGGTCTCAGCCGAGCGTTGCAACGGCCCGGATATCTGTCTCATGCTTCGATACCCTGACGGAAGTTACTCGAGGTGGTGGGACAGCGGGCTGACTTTCGATCAGGTGGACGGAAATGCCGCCAACCGGATCGTTCTTACAACGGCGGACTTCAGTGGCAACGGAAAGCCTCAGCTGGCGATGGCTTACGAGACGGACAATTATGAGGTGAACCTCGCAACCTTCAGCGTTAACGCCAACGAGTCGCAGACGCTGCCCTTTACTCAGACGGGGATTACCAATCTCGGCCAGCTTCTCGTAAACACCTCCGACGGCAACATCCGGCAGTCCTTCGCCATCGCCAGCGGCGATTTCGGTGATACGGGTGTGCAAGAAGTTGCAGTGGCGTATAACGACGCCCTACCCATCTATCCGAGCTATAGCCAGACCCAGGTCAGCATTTATGGGATACAGTCAGGTCAGCTCACCGGCGAGGGCGGCTTCGTCTATGCCACCAACGCCTACTATGTCTCGATGGCTACGGGACACGTCCTGCGTGGACCGGACAGTAGCCAGGGGGACGACATCGTTCTGGGAACCGGCTATCCGAGCTACCAGTATGTCAGCGAGTTTTCTCTGACAGATACCAACAACTCGTTCTCCGAGAACAACTTCGTGGGATACGAAACAAACTCGGTCGGGCAGTACAAGACCGATCTCACGGATGCCAACATCCAGGTTGCCACCGGAGATCTTCAGGGCGATGGGGGCGACGACGTGGTGGTCGCGCAGACCGGTGATGAAAATCCCGGGCCGGTTGACGACTACGCCCCCATCGAGCTCATGACCCTAACCAGTAGCCCTTCCGACAGCAGTCTGTCCGTAGTCCACAGCACGGCCGTTTGCTGCTCCACGGGTCCGAACTACAGCGGTCAGTTCTCACTCGCGGTTAGTGATACTCAGCCGATCGATCCCAACGCTCAGTACTCGAGCATCACACCTCAAATCGTTTTGGCAGCCGATGTGGCTTCGGACGACTCACCTAGCGTCAATGGCCAAAGCTGTGTCTACGTTGAGTGCCTGGAGGTCGTCACCTATCCGGCGGATTTCCAGGGCCCGCAATATCCGTATGGTCAGGACAATCTACAGTACTTCCCACTCGCGAACGAGGACCAAACGACCTATCTGCCCCAGAATGACGAGGCATCTCGAACCGCCTTTGCCCTCACCGACCCAACCGGCGACAGTCTTACTCTCGGTCAGCCTCGTCAGCTTATCGCCAGCGGAACGGCGGTTCCGTTGGTTGTGCTCCGAGCTCCGCCAGTGCACTTCGATCAGTTTGGACAACAGAGCTACGATGTCAATAACTGCTTCGGAAGCAATCTGGGGACGTGCGGGTTCAGCAGCTCCTTCTCGGATTCCCAAAACACGACGTTTACAACAGACGTAAACCAGACGGATAGTTGGGCAGCTTCCGCCACAGTTTCGGGAGGCATCAGCTACGCCGGGTTCGACGTGGAAGCGTCTCTTCAGGGACGCTATGGGAACAACTTCTCTAAGGACACGAACAGCAGCGTCAATACTCAGGTTACGGTTCAGGTGAACGCCAACGTCGATGACTACGTCTTCTTCCGAAAGACCGACTACGTGGTGGAGGAATACCCGATTTACGGCGCCGGTAACACCACCCCAGGCCACCCGAATGCCTACGTCGCGGTTGTTACGGGAGTGGATACGAGCTATGCCTTTGAGACCACGGGGCCTGGGTCCACAACCGCTCCAGCCCTCGACAATGTTCACCAGCCAGGAAACCTGCTGTCATATCCTTACTACTTCCCGCCCGGAAACGGCGAGCCGGCACAGTCTATCGACGACAATCCGGAAGTTCCGCCCTCGAACTCGGGAGGCTCGGCGATTTCGACGCCGTTCCCGTCAATCAGCATCGGTCAAACTGGGTCCGCGAGTGGTCAGGACAGCTTCGCCAATCAGACGGGCCAGACGATATCAAACACGCAAACCGATGGCTACACACTGACGGCATCCGTCGGGTACGAGCAGGAAGGAGTGCCGATTAAGGCCAAGGTAGAGGGAAGCTACCAGTACGACCAGTCCAATTTCCAAAGTCAGTCTTCGACGTTCGGAACGACCATGCAGATCGATTGGAATACCGGAAGTCTAAACCGCTCGATCCCCGGTACGAATTACACCATGCGTCCCTATCTGTACTGGTCAAAGGAAGGAGCACTGGTTCTCGACTGGGAAGTGCTGCTGCCAACATCCAATAATGGTGTGCCCAACCTTTTGGGAGCAGATGTACGGCCACCAGGCTGACCCTGCACTCGACCTGCCCGATCTTCTCGACTCCGCGAAGGGCTACAGCACGCCGCAGGGAGGGCTCGCGTTCAACGATCCCGAGCTAACGGTGTCGCCGGCTGCCCCCGCACCTGGATCGGCCCTCGGAATCATCACACCGATACATAACTACAGTCTGATGGATGAGACGGGTTGGCCCGGTGTCAGGTTCTACCTCGGCGACCCAGCCCAGGGCGGTTACTACATCGGAAGCGCCACCAGCTAACTGCTTTACCTCCGGCGACTGCCTCCCGGCGGAGTACACGACTCTGGCGAGCACCGACTTGGTCGGTCCCGGCGGGTCTCGGTGGACGAGACGTCCGGATCTATGCTTCGGTCGATTCCGGCCACTCGATTCCTGAAGTGCACTATACGAACAATGTCGGCTGGGGCTTCACCCATGTCTACGGTAATTTGGCACCAACAGACGACATCTCGGTCTCCGGATCCGACATCAGCTCCAGCTCGGCCAACCCGACCCCTGGCTCGACCATAGCCCTCAAAGCCACCATCCACGGCGGAGCTGTGGCAACCGGCCCGGTGCAGGTCCGCTTCTGGAGCGGCAATCCCGCCACCAACGGCTGGTCTCTTCGCTACGACTTCGATCTCCGGAATCACTGCCGGAGGATCGACGACCACGAATCCGGTGAACTGGACCGTGCCGAACAAAGCAGGACAGTACTCGATCTACGTCCAGGTTCTGCCTCTCAACGACTACGACCCGAATATGACGAACAACACAGCAGGCACCACCCTGACCTCTCCGGCCTTGTTCGTCGGAAACACTTCCGCCAACAGCATTACCTCTTATCCCCTTGGAGGCTCGGGTAACATCCGCCCGATGGCGCAGATCAACGGCATGGCCACGGGGCTCAACGGCCCAAGAGGGTTGGCGGTCGATCAGTACGGGCATCTCTATGTAGCCAACAGTGGCAACAATTCCATAACCGAGTACACAGGCGGCAGTACGGGGAATGCATCGCCCATAGCGACCATAGCCGGATCCTCTACCAGCCTCTCGCAGCCTCAGGGTCTGACGATGGACTCTCAGGGGGACCTCTTCGTCGCGAATCAAGGGAACAGCTCCATCACGGAGTACGCGCCCGGAAGTGCCGGCAACGTCACCCCTATCGCAACCATTTCTGGTACCGCAACAGCGCTCATGCAACCGCAGGGACTAACGATGGATGGCTCGGGAGATCTGTTCGTCGCCAACAAGGGGAACAGCTCGATCACCGAGTACGCCAAGGGCGCCAAAGGCAACGCTGCGCCCACAAGCACGATTGCAGGCGGCTCGACAGGTCTCAACCAGCCACAGGGCCTGTTGTTCGACGCCGCAGGTGACCTGCGCGTCTCGAACACTGGTTCAGGTACCATCACCCTCTACAGCCAGGGCGCCAAAGGCAATGTAGCTCCTGTAGCGACAATAGCCGGAACCAACAGCCGGCTGAGCTCCCCAGGTGGCATGGACGTGAATGGCTCCGGCCAAGTGGCAGTAGCCAACAGCGGGTCCAACGCCGTTACGCTGTATGCCCCCGGTTCTACCGGAAACACAGCGCCCGCGGCCACGATTGCAGGGTCAGCCACGGGTCTCAGTAAGCCTGGCTACGTCGCGTTCACTCCGCCTCCTTCAGCGGTTACCGGAAAGGTTTTGGTGGTTAGACGAGAACGGGCACGCATCTCAGGCGTCGTGACACCGGACGGATCCGCCACGAAGTGGTTCTTCGAGTACGGGCGGGTGGGAGCTCACGGCTGGCCCCACAAAACAACCGCGTCGTTCGCAGGTTCAGGAGGCCTCGACGTTCCCGTGCGAACGCCGCTTCATAACCTCAAACCGGGCTCGACCTATCGATACCGACTGGTCGCTATCAATCCCGGCGGCACCGCTATCGGCGCCACGCGAACGTTCGTCACTCAGCATAAGAAGCATCACAGCTCAACGGCGCGCGCTCGCGGCTCCAGACCATTTACTTCAAACCGAAAGAGCACATCAGTCTTCAAAGCCTAAGTCGAACGTACGAAAAAGAGGCTGCTGCCCACTTGGGGCGGCAGCCTCTTTCGTTTGATTTGATGGGTTCGGTAGCGTTGCCCGCTGGATCAAATCCTATAGATGGTCGAACCGTACCAGCAGCTTTTCGGCATTGGCGATGAGGGCAATGACACCCGAAGGCTTCAATCCCTGCGACCACGCAAGGCAGCAACGATAGCCGGTGTCGATCCGGCGTAGCCAACGAGGCCAGCGGTAAATACCAACGCGCAGGTGACAAATGCGAACAGGACCGCGAAGGCGAATGGATGCCCTTTGGCCCGCTTCTGGGTTGACGGCCGAATCACCCGGTACTGTCGAGCTGTTCGAGCGGAAACTGGTCTGGCTGAAACTTGTCGAGCTGCTTGATTGATCATCGCTTCTACCTCTACCTATTTGTTGGTTTCTGTCTTCGTCGCTGTCGGGATCGATCCCTCATCCCTGTACTTTCAGCATGACGACCTGGCGTGACGCTCCAGTGATATGACCATGACGAATTGATGACCGATTGCGAGGCCGGAATTGCAAGGAATTCGATAGAGGAGCCAGGGGTTCAAGCTGCCGATCAGTCCTTGCTCCGTGGCTGGACCGCGACTTACATGGAGGAAGAGGCCAGACTCAGCTCCATTGAAATCGTCTGGCAAGCAACAACGAGTGAGCCGCCAGGACCGCAGAACCGGAAACGACTGGGCTAGGCTAGCGGAAGGGCGAAGATGAAGCGGGATCCTCGATCCGGTTCGCTAACGACACGAAGCCGGCTGCCGTGCAGCTCTAGGAGATGTCGAGCGATGGCCAGACCAAGGCCGGTTCCCGCGTCACGGCTGCGACCCTCATCAACCTTGTAGAAGCGTTCGAAGATTCTCGCGGCTTGCTCAGCATCCATTCCTATCCCCGTGTCGACCACCTCCACGGAGATGCTGAGGCCATCACGCCGGCCGCGAATGGTGACGGAGCCTTCGGCAGGCGTGAATTTTATGGCATTATGCACCAGGTTCATCAGCACCTGTTCCAGGCCGGAGCGATCGGCCAGTACATCAGGCAGGTCCTCTTGCACGTCAACGATGAGCCGGACGGGCTTCTCCTCAGCGGTCACCGTGAGGCGATTCATTACCTCCTCGGCTAGCTCGCCGAGATTTACGGCTTCCATCTTGAGACTGAGGCGGCCTGACTCCAATCTGGAAAGTTCCAGAAGCTCATCGACGAGCCGATTCATTGAGTGAGTCTCCACCTCGATTCTGTGGAGGAAGTGCGGCGCCGCCTCCGGATCGCTAACAGCTCCCCGCTGCAGGGTCTCGACAAGCAGATTGATCGAGGCGATTGGAGTTCGCAGCTCATGGGAGACGTTGGCAACGAAATCCCTCCTAACCGTCTCGAGGTGACGCACCTTGGTCACATCTGAAATGGCGGCCACGGCGTAGAGGGCAGGACCGGTTTGGTCGAGGATCGGTATGATGTCGAATCGCAGGATGCGATCGGGATCAGGCAAGAACGCTTCATGCATTACCTTGCGCCGGTCGTGTATCGCATCACCAATCGCAAACCCAATATTGACATCGCGGACGACCTCTGGAAGCAGACAGGGTACGGCATCCGGAAAACCTGAGCATCTCACGTGCGGCTTGATTGATGTCGAGAACCTGCCGATGGCTGTTTAGCAGCAGCAGACCACGAGAATCCTGCTGCATAAAGCCCGCGAAGATTGCTGCATAGTCGGGAGCTTCCGTACCTGAAGCGAGATCGAAAATCGTGGCGGGTCGCCTCGACGAGTCCACAATGCCGGGACGAGCTCTCAACTCCTGCCTAGCCGGCCGTCTCACTGAGAGTCACCTCCCTCCGGCGCATCAAAGACGTAGCCGACGCCATGAACGGTCCGGATAAAGTCAGCATGCCCCGCTGCTTCCAGCTTCGCTCGCACACGTCTAATGTGCACATCGACTGTACGCACCCCAACGAATTCATGACCCCACACAGAGCTGAGCAATCGTTGCCGGGTCAGCACCGTACCGGGATTGCGCACAAAGTATGAGAGGAGATCGAATTCCCGTGGCTGAAAGTTCATTGGCTTCCCGTCAATCACTACCTTACGACCGGGCAGATCGACAAGCAGACCATCATGAACGATCGATCTTCTCCTCATCTGAGCCACGGTCCAATGCCACCCGTCTCAGGTTGGATTTTATGCGAGCAAGCAACTCCCGAAGAGCAAAGGGCTTGGTGACATAATCGTCTGCACCGATCTCAAGGCCGACAACTCTATCGATTTCCTCCCCGCGGGCGGTCATCATGATGATGGGCGCAGTGCTGAACTTGCGGATGTCCCGGCAAACATCAAACCCGTTTCCCCTAGGGAGCATCAGATCGAGCAGTATAAGGTCCGGGCTCTCCTTCCGCGCCAGCATGACGGCAGACTCTGCATCCTCTGCCGTTAGGGGCGTATAGTCCTCCTGTCGCAAGTTATAGGCGAGCGCGTCCCGCAAGCTCCGATCATCCTCCACTACTAGGATTTTTGTCAAGAGCTACTCACCTGGCTCATAGTACCGTCACACTTCAAAATGCGGCATGTCCATTGGCAACAACAGAGAAGGGGACGAACCATTTGGCTCGCCCCTTCCCGTCACGAATGTTTCCACTATAAGGACGGCTAAGCTTTCACCTTCGCCAGCTCATTGAGCGCGTACTTTCTGGTCTGACCAGGAAGCTGTACGTAGTGTAGCGGAGGGCCGTACTTCTGCCCCGCTGTGACCAGCCACTTGAAGAGGCCGACAAGCGCTTGCCTCCTTGCCTTGTTGGAGTTGGTCTTGTAGATTCCAACCCAGCTATAGCCTGATATCGGATAGCTTGCCTTGCCTTTTCCGTTGGTGATGCTGAAGCTTGTCCCCGTGATGTGAGGGAAGTCCCTGGCATCGTCGAGGATGTCGGCATTTGAGGCGTGGACCCAAGCCTTGGCTCGATTCTGGATGGCAGCGGTTGCGATTTTGTTCTCTGCCGCGTACGCGAACTCGACGTATCCGATGGCTCCCTCTGTATCCTTTACGAGAGCGGCGACGCTAGAGCTACCCTTTGCTCCGGAGCCCGTCGGCCAGGCAGGAGTCTTGGAGGCTCCTCCCGTCGTCTTCTTCCAGGCTGAGCTGACCTTGGAAAGATAGTCCGTGAAGATGTACGACGTGCCGCTGCTGTCGGAGCGATGCACGACGGCGATGGTTTCGCCCGGAAGCTTCTTACCGGGATTCAGCTTCTTGATAGCCGAGTCGTTCCACTTCGTGATCTTCCCGAGAAAGATATCGGAGAGCACGCTGCCCGTCAGGCGAAGGCCGGTGACGCCCTTAATGTGATAAATCATTCCGACTCCGCCCAGAGTCACGGGGAACTGCACGATGGGGCCTTTGGCAGCCGAAAGATCTGCCTTCATCATGGGGACGTCAAATGCACCAAAGTCGTCTAGCCCCGCTTCCAAGTTGTGTTGACCGATCCCGCTTCCGACTGCGTTATAGCTAACGGTAACGCCATGACCGTATTTTGGAAATGCCTTACCGAACAACGGCGCGTCGAAGGTGGATCCTGAACCGTTCAGCGTCACCTTTGACGCTTGCGGGTGAGCCGCTAGGGCCGGGGTCAACGAAAGGCTGGCCAGAAGTGCTACCCCTGAGAACGTTGCGACGAGGTGTTTGATCAAGTTTCTTTCTCTCCTTTTGTTTCTGCACTTTGCAATTCATTCTCAGAACATGGCTGTTACGGACTTGTTACCAGGACTTTGCCATTCCGTTGCGGGAGCGACAGCCACTGTGATGACAGGCATCATGCAAAGAGAGTCGACGAGCGAGGGATCTCTTTGTTGGCCCCGAGACAAACCACCTCCCTCACCCGGCATGGAGAGTATGCGGCTGTGAAGGCGATCGTTACGAAACCGCAACGTTCGAAACCCACCTGTAACCGCCAAAGGACATCCCGGTCGCTATGCTGGACTTACATCTAGCCAAAGAGGGCTAGCCCGAGCGGCTAGATCCTTTCCAAAAGGCCGGATCGCAGGCCAACCTCAGGAGGATCGAGATCGGCGGAGATAACCGGGACCATGGCGCGGAAGGTCGTGGGAAACGTCCCACCAATGGTGATCCCGAGCTCCCACTCGACCCAGTTAAATCCGCCTTCGTCCTAACCGTCCAGATGATGGAGGCAGGGCGGGCGAGTCTTTTGGTGAAACGGAATGGTGAGCCGATCCTCACGATCGAGGCAGCGGCAGGAATCCGACCATCAGTGATTCCATCGATTAGCGTTCCTATTGGATATGGAATCGCTGGATTCGTGGCCCTGCGCGGAACGACCCTGCTGGGGAGGTTCGCAAACGAGACTTTTCTCAGCGTGCCCGTACCAACCAGCCAGGGGATTGAGGGGGTGTTGAATCTGACCGAACGGTTTGGCGGCCGGCCGTTTACTCCAGATGACCTGGCCTCCACGCATCTCATGGTCCGCCACATTGGTCGAGTACTGGAATACCGACGGGAAAGCAATATCGATCCGGCTTCTGGTCTGCCTAACAGAAGAGCTTTCGCGGAAGCGCTAGAGCGGGAGCTAACTCGCGGTGAACGTACAGGAAGTCACTTCACGCTAGTCTTTCTCGACGTGGACGGACTGAAATGGGTCAACGACAACTATGGTCATGCAAAGGGCGACGAGCTCATTCGCAATGTGGCACAGGCTCTCAAGGAGACGGTGCGGCCTTACGACCTAGCCGCGCGATGGGGTGGAGACGAATTTGCGGTCTTGTTGGCTGACACTCACGACGGACACGAGAGTATCGTCGAGCGGCTTGTTCGATCTTCGTCGGTCGGCCCCTTGCAAGAGCCAGGGCACTTCTCAGTCAGTATCGGGATCGCCCGTTACCCCGAGGACGGGCCGGATGCCTCGACTTTGACTCGCATGGCCGATTCGCGGATGTACGCCTACAAGAAGTCGCACCCAAACCGCTATCGAAGGCGTGAAACCGACCAACCGTAATAGGGCAGCCATATTCTGGTAACAGGTTCGTAACACCTTCAAACCTAGACTCAAGCACAAGGATTGCTTGGGGAACGGTTGGAGGCGCCCGTGACATGGACCGTGCGGCGAACATCCAGCAGGTGAGCGAGAGGTGCCGAACAAACAGAGCCAGGCAACTATGGCTCAGCTGAGCGACACTTCAGATCGTCGTAGTGCGGGAGTCGGCGGCGCACTCCTGGATGTTGTTGGCGCGGATTCCCCTGGCTTGACCAAACTCCACGAGCAGACAGCCGCAGGCAAGGGCGCTTCGCGCGAGCCTCATGAGCTAAAGAGGTCGCTCAACTGGGGCGACAGGATCTTTGGCCTTCTGACGGGAGCATTCGCCGTGCTGGTGATTTCCGTCGCCGTGCTAATCCTTGTCGTTTTGCTGGTCCAGTCGAGATCATCCATCACGCAGTTCGGCTTTGGTTTCCTGACCAGCTCAGACTGGAATGTTGTCACCAATCAGTACGGTGCATGGCCGGCCATCGTCGGTACCATCTACGTCTCCTTTCTGGCGCTCATTCTGGCTGCTCCAATTGGGCTGATGGTTGCGGTGTTTCTATCGGAAATGGCTCCCCTACGGATCCGCACGGCGCTTGGATTCTTCGTTGAGCTGTTGGCCGCAGTTCCCAGTATCGTATACGGCCTCTGGGGACTTTTGGTTTTGGTGCCTCTGCTGGCCAGGTTCGAGCCCACGATCACAAACCACTTCGGTAACTTTTTCCTGTTCTCGGGAGCCTCTCCCACCGGACAAGGCATCCTGGCGGCGGTCCTTATCCTTTCGATCATGATCCTTCCAACGATCGCCGCGATTAGCCGTGATGTCATGAGCTCTGTCCCAAACACACAACGAGAGGCAATGCTGGCGCTGGGCGCTACTCGATGGGAAACAACCTGGAAGGTAATCGTTCCTTACGCACGAGCAGGGATCGTGGGAGGAATCCTGCTGGCTCTTGGCCGAGCCGTCGGCGAGACGATGGCCGTCCAGATGGTGATCGGAGTCTCTCAGACGCTGAACTTTTCGCTCCTGGGACTTGGCACGACTATTCCAGCAGTTCTAGTCAACCAGTTTCAGGAGGCGACGCCAGGAAGTTTGTTTGCCAGCGCTCTCATTGAGCTGGCCCTTGTCCTCTTTGTCATCACCCTCGTTATCAATATGGCTGCACGTGTACTGGTGTGGCGAGTTAACCGGAAGTACGCTTGATCTCCCAAGCATCCCCGGGATATGCCGGCCGAAAGGGCATCAACATCATGGGTACCGGTCTCGCCATCGTATCGGTCTTGATAGCCTTGATCCCGCTCATTGCGATGATCTTCTATGTTCTTGAGCAGGGCGGCTCGAGCCTCAGTATCTCGTTCTTTACGCACGACGCCGTGGGAACCGCTCAACCGGGCGGAGGCTACTACCCCATGATCATGGGAACCCTGATGCTGATTGGGATAGCCTCTGTGATCGGTATTCCTATCGGAATCCTGAGCGGCATCTACCTCGCTCGCACCTCGTCGAGCCGGCTGGCGAAGTCTGTTCGCTTCGTGAACGATGTGATTGCCGGCACGCCCTCAATCATCGCCGGAATTCTGGCATTCGCCCTGATCGTTACGGTCGTGGGCAGCTTCTCGGCTCTTTCCGGTGGCGTCGCACTCGCCCTTCTCATGTTTCCCACTGTCACGCGAGCCACGGAGGCGGCCATCGCAGCGGTTCCGACCGAGATTCGTGAAGCCGCACTGGCCGTCGGTGCCCCAGAGTGGAAAGCAATGTTTCGTGTAGTTCTCCCGACGGCTGCTAGTGGGATAGTGACTGCTATCATCCTCGGCATCGCTCGTGTCGCGGGCGAGACTGCGCCTCTCGTCTTTACGGTTGGATATGCACAGACCACCTCCTCAAATATCTTCGGTCAGATCGGTAGCATGCCCATTCAGATTTGGAATCAGGCGCAATCTCCCGATTCTGGCGACATCCACCAGGCGTGGGCCGGAGCCTTCGTTCTCTTTGCCTTGATACTTATCCTCAATTTGGCCGCGAGACTGCTCACTCACCGGCTATCTCGCCGCGTTCAGAACGCCTAGGAGATGAGAACTTTGCAAGAAACCCAGATAGGAGCCGGCCTGGTGGCATCTCGAGAGCACTTTGAGAATGATCCTCGAGTTCAAGGTCTTGGCGGTGAAAGTGTCAAGACACCGCAGGTCTTCGACTTACTACCCGACAAAGACGAGCAGCTCCCGACAAGCGATCCCCGAGTCGACATCCAGGAACCGGAGACGGTTCCACCGGCAGCTGCTGCCGAGGCTCCAGATCGTGCCGCCAAAGCGGGAAAGACCGTTCACGCTCAAGTGGTGCAGGCTGACGAGGTGTCGGCGTGGTACGGGAAGAAGCTCGCAATTCGCGACATATCCATCACTATGCAGCCATCCAAAGTGACTGCGCTCATCGGGCCTTCTGGCTGTGGGAAGTCAACATTCCTTCGGTCGATCAACCGGCTCCACGAGATTGTTCCTGGAGCCCGTGTCGCGGGTGATGTTTGGATTGGCGAGGATAATGTCTATGCCAAAGACATGGATCCGGTTAAAGTGCGAGCCCACGTTGGCATGGTCTTTCAGCGACCAAATCCATTTCCCACCATGTCGATCTTTGACAACGTGGCCTCTGGCCCGCGCCTGAGCGGCAAGCGACATCAACGGCGTCACCTCGACGACCTGGTGGAGGAGAGTCTGCGGCAAGCAGCCCTTTGGGAAGAGGTAAAGGACAGGCTCAAGGACCCTGCCACCAGCCTGTCGGGAGGCCAGCAGCAAAGGCTCTGCATCGCCCGCGCTCTGGCCATGAAGCCAGGGGTGATTCTCCTGGATGAGCCATCCTCGGCGCTCGATCCGATCGCTTCATTCAAAATTGAGGAATTGCTGTTGCATCTTAAGTCGGCATACACGGTCGTAATCGTAACCCACAATATGCAGCAAGCAGCTAGAATTGCTGACTTCACCGCCTTCATGCTTGCCGGATCGGATTTCGTTGGCGAGCTCGTGGAGTACGGACCGACTGAAAAGATCTTCTCCAATCCGGCTGACCCTCGAACACAGGACTACATCACGGGACGCTTCGGATAATGTCGCCGAGAAACGTCCTCGAACTGCTCCCTCGGCGCTCAACCGTTTGTCTCGTCTCCATCGCATGGCGGGGGTTAGCGTGACTCGAGAGCGTTATCTCTCGCTGTTGGAGCGCTTGGATGAGTCCGTGCAAGAGCTGGGTGAGCTGGTCGAGAGGTCAATTGATACGTCCGTCCAAGCGCTGAGTGCCGGAGATGTGGCAGTGGCGCAGAGGCTTGTGGAATCGGACAACGAAATCGATCGACGCCGTCATGATATCGATGAACAGGCCTTTCTGGTCATCGCCACTCAACAACCTGTGGCCAGGGACTTACGTTTGCTAACCTCGGCTTTCACCGTTTCATCCGAGCTGGAACGGATAGGCGACTACTGTGCCGGGATCGCCAAGCTGACCTTGCAGATGGCAGCTGAACCCGTGGGTGGAAACCTTGAAGAGATCGGCCACATGGCAACGATCACCGGCGATCTACTACACCGAGCTCTGAGGGCTTACCGGGAAAGAGACGTGGATTCAGCAGCCTCCGTCTGGACCCGGGACGACGAGGTGGACGAGCTCTATCAAGTCTTTTTTAAGCACCAGATCGCGGAAATGGTCACCGACCGAACAAGCATCAGGCGAGGGACATATCTCCTCTGGGTAGCCCACGACATCGAACGGATGGCCGATCGAGTTACCAACATCGCCGAGAGTGTGGCCTTCATCGCCACAGGAGATGTTCCATCCTTTCGGGAGGAGATTCACGCCGCGTTACCTCCAAGCTGAGCGTTCAGCTCACATGACGCCCGACCGTTTGGAGAACGACGTTAGGGAATCGGCAATTAGCTGGTAGTCCCCTCGGTAGAATGCTTGGAGCGGAGATGTGTCAGTCAACGCGTGACATATCACGGTGGCTTAAGTACAATCCCCAACCATCTCGTGGCCTGTCGGAGGGTCGATGAATCTCATTCAAGCCATTGTTCTGAGCATCCTTCAGGGTGTGTCGGAGCTCTTTCCGGTTTCCAGCCTCGGCCATGCGGTTCTACTTCCCAAGCTGCTCCACTGGCACATCAACGAGAGTGGGAAGACGTGGCTCGCCTTCTTGGTCGCACTCCATCTGGGCACCGCAACGGCGCTCCTCATTTACTTCTGGAACGACTGGCGCAACGTCATCCTTGCCTTCGTTCGAAGCGTTCAGAAGGGCGAGATAGGTGCCGATGCAGATCAACGATTGGCTTGGATGGTCGTGCTGGGGACTGTTCCGGCAGGTCTTGTGGGTTTCATTCTGCAGGCCCCGCTGCGCTCATTGTTCGCTTCGCCCTATATAGCGGCATGCTTTCTCATCGTGAACGGGGCGATTATGTTTGGGGGCGAGCGACTGCTTCGCAGGCAGATGACGATGGAGACGAGAGCCTCCTCTGCTGGGCGAACGCTTACGGGATTCGGTGGCGAGCGATACCGGGATATCACACAGCTGACCTGGAGGGACGCCGGTTTCGTGGGCTTCGCACAAATCGGGGCGCTTATCCCCGGAATTTCTCGGTCAGGCATAACCATGGTTGCAGGTCTAGCGGCCGGATTGAACCACGAAGCGGCTGCTCGCTATGCATTCCTTCTCGCCACACCAATCATCGCTGCTGCCGGCGTCTTGGAGCTTCCAGACCTATTCGCCCCCCACGCGCGATCGATCCTTGGATACGCAATTCTTGGCATCGCACTGGCAGGTATCGCCGCCTACCTTTCCGTTCGCTATCTGATGAAATACTTTGAGTTCGGGCGGCTCGACCCCTTTGCTTACTATTGCGTCGGAGCCGGGGCGCTCAGCCTCGTGCTGTTGAGCGTCAACCTTTAGGTTCATGGATTGTTTGCGGAGAGTGCTCACACTGCGTGGAAGCGAGCTAATCATCACCATCGAGGCGAAAGCAGTTTAATAAACTATTGAGTTGTGTGAGGAGAGCATGAACAGGACAACCCTATTTGGACTCGCCATTATTGCCGGAATCATCTTTGTCGTGCTGGTGGTACTCGCGTGGGCGGGAGCACCGGGCTTTGGGCATCATAAGGACGGCCCTTTTGGCCTTGAGAACTTCAAACATGGGGTCCTATTCGTCGTACTCGCCATCCTCTGCTTCGTCTTCGCCGCCGCGACGAGACCCTCGACGGCGCCCTGACTCAGAGAAACCAGATCGACCGCCCTCTGGCAGCACTCGATGTGGGGTCCAACACCGTCAGGCTCCTTGTGGCGACTGTTTCTTCCAATGGGCTTCACCAAATCCTGGATGAAAGCCGCTTCGTTCGTCTTGGAAAGGGGGTCGACGCCTCAGGAAATTTGAACCCAGAGCGGGTGGAGGCGGCGATTGAGGCAATCAGAGAGCTGAAGGCGAAGGCGCTGGAATTGAAAGCGGCAGACCTCATCGCATTTGGTACGAGTGCGATTCGCGATGCCGCAAATGGCGGCGAGTTCGTGCAGCGGGTGGATCGAGAGACGGGTGTGAAAGTCCGAATTCTCTCGGGGGAGGAAGAGGCGAAGCTCACATTTCTGGGAGCGACCTCAGCCGCAAGCGTTGGTGGCGAGGTTCTCATCTGCGACCTGGGCGGCGGGAGCGCCGAGCTAATCTCGGCGCATGACCAGACGATCCGCTGGGAGCGCTCCTTGCAGATTGGCTCAGGCCGGCTGTCAGAGCGGTTTGTCCACAGTGATCCTCCCACTTTGCAGGAGCGAGCCGCAATTGTCAGCCATATGGAGACGGTGCTCAGCCAAGAGCCGGAGGCATCGCCCGCGACGATGATCGCCACAGGAGGCACGGCCAGCCACCTAGCGCATCTTGCCGGTAAGACCGCTTCGAGCCCCGACATCGAGCTCGCTGCAGTCGCCCGAGTGGAGGACCTGCTCTACTCTGTCCCCTCTGAAACCCTTGTTCGGGACAGAGGCATCGATCCGGAGCGGGCAAAGGTGTTGCCGGCAGGCGTGACCGCTCTATATGCCATTGCCAAGCACTATAGACCGAATAGATTCGTCATCACGCGGCGGGGCATACGAGAGGGAGCGATTCTCCAGGCATGCGCCGACTTAGGTTACGAGGAGTCCTGAAAGCCGCCCTACGGGTTGCCTTGGATGAAGGCCTGCTGACTGTCGAATGGCCCCTGTGCGTTGGACGGAGTCAGCTGCTTCCAAGACCCGTCGGTCTGCAGCTGCCAGGCATTGACGTTATCCTTCCACCACACATCAAAGAAGTCGTGGCGGATACGGGCTTGCAATCCGTGATCTTCGATTGGGAACAGGACCTCAACCCTTCTGTCCAGATTTCGCGGCATCAAGTCTGCGCTTCCCATCAGGACGTTCCAATCGCCGCCATTGTGGAATAGGTAGAGGCGGCTATGCTCTAGAAAACGTCCAACGATACTTCGGACCGTAACGTTGTCGCTAATTCCTGGGACACCCGCCCTGAGCGAGCAAGCGCTCCGAACCAACAAATCGATCCGAACGCCGGCTTGCGACGCACGGTACAGCTCCCTGACGATGGCCTCATCAATAATGGCGTTGACTTTGAAGGCGACGTGTCCATCGCCGTGCTTCTTATGACGTCGGGCCTCTGCCTGAATCCGCTTGACCAAGCCCTCTCTTAAGCCGAGTGGGGCGACCAGCATCGACTGGTATTTTCGCTGGCCGGAGTATCCCGTAAGGTAGTTGAACAGCTCTGAAGCGTCAACCGCCAGATCCTCACGTGCCGTCAACAAGGCGTAGTCTTCGTAGGTTCTTGCGGTGAATGCATTGTAATTCCCTGTGCCCAGGTGGACGTAGCGAACAATGCCATCACCCTCACGGCGGACGATCAGAGCCACCTTCCCGTGGGTCTTCAGTCCGATCAAGCCATAAGCAACGTGAACCCCTGAGCGCTCTAGCTCTCGGGCCCAGTCGATGTTGCTGCGCTCATCTCCACGTGCCGTCAGCTCCACCAAGACAGCTACCTGCTTTCCGTGCTGGACGGCGTCAAGCAATGCATCGACGACAGGCGCGTGCTCGCCCACGCGGTATAGGGTCTGTTTGATCGCCAGCACCTGCGGATCACGCGCGGCAGTCTGTAGCAGCTCTACGACGCTGCCGAAGGAGTCGTATGGGTGATGCAGAAGGATATCGTGTCTTTGGATGGACTCGAAGGGGTCCTCGCCGGCTCTCATGGCAGCCGGAACATGCGGAACCAAGGGCGGATCCTTCAAGTCGGGGCGGTCGACAGAGTGCAGTTCCATGAGGTCGGCAAGACCGAGGGGGGCCCTGGTTGCGTAGACATCTTCTGGTCCCAGCTTGAGATTCGCCATCAGCAGGCTCCGAACCCGCTGGGGCATAGACGGCTCGATCACCAGCTGGACGGCTTCGCCAAATCGGCGTTGCCTGAGACCCTGTTCGACACTGATGGAGAGGTCGGCAGCTTCGTCCTCTTGTATCTCGAAGTCCGCGTCTCTGATCACCCGAAATGGGTAAGAGGCAACGATCTCCATGCCAGGGAAGAGGGCCTGCAAATTGGCAGCGATGAGCTGCTCGAGCCAGACAAACGTGAAAGAGTCTCCTCGTGACTCGCCCTGAACCGCCGTTTTCCCGACGACCTTCAGCCCCCCGATGGGAACCAGTCGCGGAAGGACGTCCGGGACCTTAATGCGCGCAAAGTGTTCCTGCCTTCTCTCGTCCTTGAGAATGACCGCGAGATTTAGGCTGAGGTTCGATATGTGTGGGAATGGGTGACCGGGATCGACAGCTAGCGGAGTGAGTACTGGGAAGACCTCACGTTCGAAGTAATCGTCGAGCACAGCATGAGACTTCGGCTTCACAGCGTCGCGGTCGACGATGCGAATCCCCTTCGTGTTTAAAGCAGGTAGCAGGTCGTCATGGAGCAGCTTGCTGGCTGTGCGTGCCAGCCCAAGGACTCGCTTACGAATTTCATCGATCTGCTGTTGAGGCGTGAGCCCATCTGGGCCCACCTGCACAAGCCCTGATTCAATTTGCTCCTTGAGTCCCGATACACGAATCGAGAAGAACTCGTCCACACTGCTGCCAAAGATTGCCAGGAACTTGACGCGTTCGAGTAGCGGATGGCGTTCTCCCTCTACCTGCGAAAGCACACGCTGCAAGAAATCGAGGAGACTCAGCTCTCGGTTGGCATACAACAGAGGGCTATTCAGGTTCTTGGGCGAATTGCTCGTCTGGGGTGCTGCGCTTTCAGCGGCTAGAGAAGTCAAGGCTATCCAGTCGAATGCGATTCTGCTGACTTTCGATTATGCACTGGTACCAGCCATGCTGGTCTAAATCTTATGCGAAGCACGGCCTTCGGCGGCTCTGATCACAGCGGATTCAGCCGAAGCCCTTTGGTTCCAAATCAATCAATCCGACCGCCTCTCGAAGACCATTCGCAAACCTTTGGAGAGGCTCTCCGCCCCACCGAGCCTGCAGCTCCGCATAGTGTGCTCTGCGATCTGCGATGTTCGCTGCGATGAGCCCCACTAATCCAAGACGAGCTTGGTCACGCGACTGCCTACCGAGCAAGCGATGGATGCTTTTACTTTTCTCTTCGACCGTGAGTCCTGAAGCCATGATCTCAACGCCGGCTTGCTCGACGTCTGCATCCAGCGTCTGAAGTCGTTTCCGCATGAGGTCCAGGAGCACGTCGAGATCGTGAATATCACCTATACGTTCTTGGATGTCGGTTAGGTCCTTGAGCGCGTCTTTCGTTTGAGGGAAGCACACCTGGAACATCTCCAGGGCGTAACGTAGCCGTTTCGCTGCGATTCTCATGTCGTGGAGCCGGCTCACCTCCGCAGGATCTGCCAAGGCCGACCGCCAGGAGAGGAGCTCCTGCAATCTCTTGTCTATCACCAGCCGGGCGTTATCGCGCAACGCCTTTTTTGGCTTTACTCCGACAACGCGTCCAGCCCGCGCCATCAGGTAGTCGCCTGAGCGATAAACGCGGAAAATCTCCTGGGAAAGTCGCTCGCCTCGATGGCCTCAAGTGTGGCTGCGAGGTCTTCACGGGCACGCAGTCTTTCTGCCTCTAGACCTGCGATGATGTCGTCAAGCGCCAGACGCTCAACCGGAGCGTGGTCAGCCCGTGCCCCCTCAAGCCGTTCGATCATCACGTCGAGATCCCGGACGGCACCGAGAGAGTCGGCAATCAACTTAATGCGCCGGAGCATTTTCGAAAACTGGCTCTTTGGGAACACGTCCTCGAACAGCTCGAGGGCTGCCCTCACTCGTCGGGAAGCCACCCGCATGTCGTGAACGGCTTCGCGAGCCACTCGAGTTCCGTGGGGACTCAGAACACCTTCTCTAAAGGAGGTAAGCTCCTCAAATCGGGTCCAGATAATCTTTCCGGCAGCCGTACGAAACGACTCGTCGCAAGTGAGGCCAGGAACTTCACGGGCTCGAGCCACTGGTTAAGACCTCGAAGTCAGTGCCGGCTAGTGGGCTGACTTCGCGCCGATGAAACGGCCTTTTGCATCTCGCTTGGGCGAGGTCGATGACCCGTTCGCCGCCACAATGTCCGTTTCCGCCGGAGCCGTGGCCACCTGCACCGCCTCAACCGCGACCGCTGCCTCCACAGGTGTAGATATTCGCTTGGAGCGCTTCGACGGGGTCTCGAGAGACTTGGCGGTATCCTCGGGAGATTCAAATTGGGCTTCCTTGAGAGCGGCAGCCGACTCAGCCTCTGCCAGCTCGCTTGCACGCATCTCAAATTCCGCCTTGGCTTTGGCAATTCTCTCGTCGACGGTGGCTCGAACATTTCGGATCTGTCGCTCGCCCTTGGCGACGGCCTTCATGTACCGGTTCTGAGCCTTGGCAACCTTCTTTCTCGCCTTAGCTACTGGATCCTTGGCTTCCTGGTTCCCCATTTCATCTCCCTTTTCGAGTGGGTGCTCATTCCTTCTTCGAGGGAGCCTTTAAACACCTCTCGAATGAGGGCGCTGGCCCAGTTCCCCGGCGCCTACGCGCAGGCCAATCATCCGGGTCATGCCGATACCGCGATTATAGAGCCTTTATAAGCCAGAACTCTGGTCGGAGATAGCCGTCGGGATGCCGGCAACGCTCGACCACCGCGGCGTGATTGGAACCTCTGGCTTCATGTGGGCCTGGCTCTGCTTCCATAGGGCTCCGACTGCAACGTGGTTCGGAACTACACTGGGTGGAATTGGGCTACGGGCCTAAACCAACACGTCATGGAGGCGCAATGGGCCGAACCTTGGGAATCGACTTGGGAGGGACCAAGGTACTAGCCGGCGTAATCGACACCAAGACGGGACGGGTCTTGGGAGCTGCGAAGAAGCGCACCCGTGCCGAGCACAACGGTGAGGATATCGTCGGTCGATTGGTGATCGCGGCTAAGGCTGCCATAGAGGAAAGCGGGGTTGGAAAGAGCGGGATAGATCAGGTAGGCATTGGTGTGGCTGGCCAGATCGACCGCGATAAGGGATTGGTCGTTAATGCTCCGAACATCGGCGGCCTCAAAGACTTCGAGTTGGCCAGCCTTGTAAAGAAGGAGCTTGGATACCCGGTACGACTCTTCAATGACGTGGAGGCAGGTGCGGCCGGAGAAGCCTCCTTCGGTGCCGGCAAGCAAGAGAAGGATTTCATCGCCATTTTCGTTGGGACAGGAATTGGCGGAGCGCTTTACCGTGGAGGAAAGCCATACCGCGGTGTCAGTGGAACGGCAGGCGAGATCGGGCATACGGTGGTCGACTTCAATGGGCGGTTGTGTGGCTGTGGCGGGCTCGGCCACCTGGAAGCCTATGCCTCCAGAACGGCTGTGGTGAGAACAATCCTCAATGCCATGCACGCTGGACGCTTCAGCGCACTAAGCGAGATTGCGCCAAACGCCAATCCACAGGATCCCGGCGGCAGTGGCATTCGTTCCGGAGCGCTGGCCTCCGCCCTGGCTTCCGGTGACGACCTGGTGACCGAGATGATTGGATTGGCCGCTCGGTACCTGTCGGCAGGTCTTGTGTCGGCCATCAACTTCTATAACCCCGGGCTCATCATCTTAGGTGGGGGGCTGGTCGAGGCAGTGGATCTCTTCTTCTCCCTGGCCTCCCAACACGCGCGACAGGATGCTCTTCCCGTGGCAAGGCACGATGTCCGTATCGTCAAGGCGGCTCTGGGCGACAACTCGGGAATCGTCGGCGCCGCGGTTCTCGCCGCTGAGAAGCGGTAAGAGCGGGTTAGTCCAACTCCTGCAGCACTAATCGGTTTCCGTAAGGATCGTATCGATCTCGTCGAGGTCCTCTCTGCTCAACGAGAAGTCTGCAGCTCCGACATTCTCCACAACTTGAGAAGGACGCTTGGCTCCGACAATCGCTACGGTCACGCCTGGCTGAGCCAGTACCCAGGCAACAGCCAGCTGAGCCAAGGTCTTGTCATGCCGCTCGGCGATCGGGCGCAGACGGTCAACAATCCTCAAGTTCCTCAGGAAATTTTCTCCCTGGAATCGGGAATCGGAGCCCCGGAAATCGCCCGGGGCGAAGGTATCGGAGGGTGAGTACTTCCCAGTCAGGAGCCCCTTCGCCATAGGACTGTAGGCCACAACTCCGATGCCATGCTCCCGACAGAAAGGCAATATGCTTGACTCGATATCTCTTTTAAGCATGTCCAGTGGAGGCTGAAGCGAGTCTAAGTGCCGAACCTCGAGGCACTTCTCCATGAGTTCGACATCAAAGTTGGATGCTCCCACGTAGCGAACCTTCCCGGCGGTAACCAGATCACTCATCGCCTGCATACTTTCCTGCACGTCGGTGGAGGGATCTGGCCAGTGCATCTGATAGAGATCCACGTAGTCAACGCGAAGCCTACGAAGACTTCCGTCGATGGCCCGCTTGATAGCACCCTTACTTAGGTCGTTTCCATTGACCTTGGTGGCCAGGACAACAGAGTCGCGGGAGACATCCTTTAGAGCCTCGCCGACGACCTCTTCAGAGTGTCCGTTTCCATACACCTCGGCAGTGTCTATGAATGTTGCTCCGAGATCGATGGAGCGGCGGATCGCTGCGATGGTCTCATCATCTCGCACCTCTCCCCAACCGACTCCACCAGCTGCCCAAGCGCCAAAGCCAATAACGCTGACCTCAGGGCCCAACTTTCCAAGTTTCCGTGTATCCACCTCTCACCTCTCGTTCATTTGGTTTCATCGTTTTCAAGGAGCGTCAACGACTTCTCGAATCCACTGCTGGCTCCTTAGGGCAAGTTCCGCATCCCGAGGCCTCCCCCCACTAACAGCCGCTCGAAGACATCTCTTTAGCGTCGGAAGACCCACATCGTCTTTCTAAAGCGTTCGAGTCACTTTCGCGAGTCCAGAAGGCTTGTCTGGATCCAGTCCACGAGACAGTCCTAGATGCAGGGCGAACAACTGAAGCGGGAGGACTGTCAGCATTGGAGTAAGGAAGTCCGACAAGAGTGATCCGATGTTAAGTCGCCGAAAGGTTGGAAAACCACTCCCCACGGGGCCTCCGACGAGCAGAACGTCAGCCCCTCTACGCTCGAGCTCGTCTAATGCCGGCTTCATTGAACAGGAAGCCTCGCCATCAGGAAGAGATCGCGAGAACGGGAAAGCCTCGATCCACCATCGCAAGTGGGCCATGCATCAAGTCCGCACTGGAGAAGCTGTGGGCTGGGATGCCTGCTGCTTCAACGATCTTCAACGCTCCTTCACGCGCAACGGGATAGTTGTAACCGCGAGAAGTAACGAGAATTTGCGGTGCGAAATGATAACGAGCTACCACAGATTCGATCTGTTCGGACGTTTGCCCGAGCACTTCTTCCGCTCTGGTCGGAAGCTCATCGGTGTCGAGTAGCCGTCCTCCGACAGCTTCCAAGAAAGAGCAGCAGGGTCAACATCTGAGCCGAGAAAGTCTTGGTGGCGGCGACAGAAACTTCCCGTCCGGCAAGGAGATCGAGGTGATATTCTGCTGCCTGCGCAAGGGGAGAGCTTGCGTCGTTCGTAATCGCTACCGTTACAGCCCCCGATTCTCGAGCCACTTCAACCGGGATGATGACATCGGGCGAGGAACCGGATTGGCTGATGGCGATGAAGAGCACGTCTTGCATCGGTTGCCGGGCGCCGTAGATCGTCGCAGAGGATGGAGATACCAGTCCAGCCGGAAGTCCAAGTCGGATTTCCGCAATGTATTTGCCGTACAGGGCAGCGTGGTCTGATGTCCCTCGAGCGGCAAAGAGTACAAAGCGCGGATGTCGTGCTCTCACCAACGAGCCGACGTGATCTATCTCGGTGGCACCCTCGTTTAGGATTCTCCGGTAGACTGCCGGTTGCTCGGCGATCTCCCGGGCCATGTGCTCTCCTCGGGAAAGCGAGAGCTCCTTCGTGGAGTGAGTCGTCGTTGTCATAATCGTGGGCAGAAGCTTGCGGCATTGCCTTGTTAGCCAAGGTTCGGAGCAGAGACACTGTATGGCGTGGAATGCAAGCCATTCCGGTTGAAGCCTACTAAGCTTGCAGGCTGGGGGTAGTCGGATTGATGCTTGTTGTCCTGCCCGTCATAAAGGAAGCACCTGACAAAGTGACCGGGTGAGACCTCGAGGAGATCGGGAGTTGCTTCCCGGCAGCGGTTCATGACCTGTGAGCAGCGATTCGCAAAGCGACAACCAGGCTTCGGATCGATGATCGTGGGTATCTCTCCACGTGTATCTACGCGAGTCCTTGCGGTCTTATGGCGAGGCTTCGGAACCGCACTGAGAAGGAGCTTTGTATACGGATGCAGCGGCTCAGCCATCAACGGCTCGGCTGGCGCCGACTCCATGACCTGTCCCGCATAGAGGACCAGAACCCGATCGGCGAGGTACCTAGCACTTGCTAGATCGTGAGTGATGTAGAGGTACGATAGACCGCGCTCGTCTCTCAGCTGAGCCATCAGATTGAGAATGCCCATACGAATGGAGACATCCAACATGCTGATCGGCTCGTCCGCCAGTATCACCTCAGGACCGACAGCCAAGGCTCTCGCAAAGGATACCCTCTGACGCTGACCGCCCGACAGCTGATTGGGCAGTTTGGCAGCAACATCGAGGGCCGGACTTAGGCCAACGGTTTCGAGCAAATCGAAAACGCGATCCCTTGTTTCAACTCGACCTCGGGTCCGCCGATGTATCACCAGTGGTCGCTCGATGTGGTACCCGACAGTCTTGATGGGATTCAGCGATCCGAACGGATCTTGAAAGACCATCTGGACGCGCCCTCGGTACCCTAAGACCTTTCGTCGCCCCCGCATCTTCAACACGTCGCTACCGTGAAACATCGCCGTGCCGGAAGTCGCAGGGTGCAAACCTACGAGTAATCTCGCAATCGTACTTTTGCCGCTTCCACTCTCGCCGACGAGAGCGAGAATCTCACCTCGATGAAGTTGAAAGCTAACATCGTCTACGGCATGGACAAACCGTCTTCCATGATGGAAGAAGCCGGCTCGAGGAGCGAGGAAATACTTCGTCAGGCCTCGAACATCGAGGATCGTTTCAGGTTGTTGTGTCATGGACATGGAGGGCAAGACGCCGTTCATGAAGTCACGCTTTCCCTGATCCCACTTCGTAAAGGTGACAGGATACCCAATGTCCTGGACTTACCTCTTGGAGCTGTGGCCTTACTGATCGTTGTCTCCTACCCAGCGGCGTAGCCTCGTCGCGGCACTCCATGCACCTTGGGTTGAAGCGGCATCCTCGGGGCGGGTCCACGAGATCTGGTGGAAATCCTGCTATACCTTCCAACCTGACGTTCTCTCCGTCAATTGAGGGGAATGATTTCATCAAGCCGACGGTATAGGGGTGTAGCGGATTGGCGAGAAGCTCGTCAGCAGGTGCCAGCTCCACCAGCTCGCCGGCATACATCACGGCAATTCTTGTCGACATCTCGACGAGAAGCGAGAGGTCGTGTGTAATGAACAAGATGGCGAACCCAAACTTCTCTTGTAAGTCCTCAATCTGTTGGAGAATGTCTCTTTGCACCACAACGTCAAGGGCAGTTGTCGGCTCATCCATGATGAGCAGCTCAGGGTTTAGTGCAAGCGCCATAGCAATGATGGATCGCTGACGCATGCCCCCCGACAGCTGATGAGGGAAGCTACCAAGCCTCCTGGGCTCGATGCCCACGAGCTCAAACAGCTCGGCAGCCCTAAGGCGAGCCTGCCGATGGGAGAACTTTTCGTGAGCCATCAAAGCATCGACGATTTGCGCTCCCACTGGGATCACAGGATTGAGTGCGTTCATGGCGCTCTGAGACACCAGCGAGACGCTTTGCCAGCGAAAGGCGCGAAGCTCCGAGCGAGTCATCAGCAGCACGTCTCGATTTCGAAACTTGATGCTGCCATCTGTGACTCTGCCTGGCTCTTTTATGAGACGCATGATGGCATGAGCAATCGTGCTCTTCCCGCAGCCGGACTCGCCGGCCAAGCCGAAGATCTCGCGCGGCTGAAGTGAGAAGGAGACGCGGTCCACTGCTCTCGCTGGTCCTCGCGGAGTCATGTAGTCGACGCAGAGGTCCCGAACGTCGAGGACAGGCTCTCCACGTGATTCGCTCACCCGGTGGTTCGGGTTGGTTACCTCTCTCGCCAGCTCTTGAGTCGGATTCACGACGCTGTCCCAACCTGAACTGCGCTGGCATCCCGATCGCTTTCCCTTTGATCCGTGGCGACAACCTTCGGCGCCTTAACTCGACGCAGTCGAGGGTTGGCTATGGCGTCCACCCCGTTATTCATGAAGATCATGGACATCACTGTCAGAGCGATAGCCAGCCCCGGAAACATGAAACACCACCACTCGTGAGTGAAGAGCACTGATTGCGACTGCGCCTGAAACAACATGGTTCCCCACGTCACCTGAGTCATGCTGCCGACACCCAGGTAGTCGAGGGCGGTCTCTGCCAGGATTCCGCCCATGGTGGACATGATGACGGTATTCACGATGAGGGCAAGCATGTTCGGCAAGATGTCGCGAAAGATGATGTGAAAACTCGACTCCCCGTTGACAATCGCGGCATCGACAAAATCTCGACTTCTCAAGGAGAGAGTCTGGGCGCGCATGACGCGTGCTCCCCACGCCCACCCTGTCAGGGTGATGACAGCGGTCATCAGAATGGCGGTTTGAACCGCTTCATCTCCTCTGAGACCCAGGTAAGCTCCAATGACAATGAGCAGAGGCAATCCGGGCAAGATGAGAAACACATTCATCAGCATGCTCAGAGCGTCGTCAACCCATCCGCCGATATATCCGGCAATCATGCCCACGACAATGGCGAGCACCGTCACGGCGACGCCTACCAAAAACCCAACCGTCAGACTGAACCGGGCACCATACAGAGTCTGCGAGAACACATCCTCTCCGGAGTCGTTTGTTCCGAAGGGATGCCCCAGCGTGGGAGCAGCACCCAAGGGATTATTCATATCGGTAGGCGCGTGATGAGCTATCAGTGGAGCCAGCACCGCGGCAAGAATGATGATCGCCAGGGTAACCGCCCCGAGCAACGACAGTCGCGTGCCGAGGAGGGTACGGACCCACCGCGGCACAAATATGCCGACTCCCATCCCGCTGACATTCTTATTAGGCGGCGCGTCTCCCGTCAGGGCAAGCGGGAGCTCTGCCTCTGCGGCCACGGGTCCAACCGGGCCGATGGTCATCGAGCGCCTGCGCAGTTACGGTTCAGCTGCTTCCTGACCTTACACCCACCCTTGGATCCAGGAGTGAGTAGGCGATATCGGCGAGAAAGTTCGCTGCCAACATGGCGACGGCAATGATGAAGAAGAGGGCTTGCATCAGGGGGTAGTCGTTCGCCAGTACGGCATTCACCAGCTGGTAACCCAGTCCCGGATATGAGAAGACGTTCTCAATAAGGACAAGGCTGGTAAGGGCATATCCGAGAGTGATTGCCAGACTTGTCACCTGTGGCAACAGGGCATTTCGAGCCGCGTACATAAACATCACCCGCGGAGTTGACAAGCCCTTCGCTTCGGCCATGGTTACATAGTCTTCGGCCAGGGTGTTGATCATCACCGCTCTCATCCCTAAGAGCCAGCCGCCAACGCTGGAGAGCAAAAGGGCGAGTACAGGCATGAAGGCATGATCCACCACGGAGGTGATAAATCCCCAAGTCCACGGCAGGCCGAAGATGTATGGCCCTGGATGAACTCCATAGTCGTAGGCATGGGCCACAGGAAACCAGCCGGCTTCGACCCCAATGAAATAGAGGATTAGCATTGCAACGAAGAAGGCGGGAAATGACTGCGTGAACATCGTCATGGGCGTCACGATGAGGTCTATCGGCTTGCCGTGCCTCCACGAGGCAATGACGCCGAGGACTGTTCCGATGACGAAAGCCAAAAGCGCCGACGACCCAGCCAAAAGAAGTGACCACGGCAAGGCGCTACCGATGATGGTATTTACCGGCGTGGGAAACTGGCTGAATGAAACGCCGAAGTTGAGATGCGCCAGATTGTTGAGGTATTGAACATACTGCACAAACAGGTTCTGGTGACTGAAGTCGAACATCGGCTTGATGCCGTCCAACAGGTGCGGGTTCTGCTGAAGTTGAGCCTGATAGCGTATCTCGAGTGAGATCAGGGGGTTTCCTGGGAGCAGTCGAGGAAGTAGGAAGTTAAGAGTAATTGCCACCCAGAAGGCAATCAAATAGAAGCCAAGCCGTCTAAGTAGATATCTCATCGTGTATCTAGTTCCCTGATTTGGGTGAGACTAACGCTTCGCATTTCGATCTTAGGGCCTCGAATGCGCCGGCGAACAGCACCGGCGCATTTCTGCCGCCAGTGCTGTTCGCCTTTGCCACTTCGTTACTTTACCGGCTTGAGAGACGTGAGGATCTTCACGTTATCAGGATAGGTGTAGCCAGGTCCGTAAGCGTAGTAGTTCTTCTTGGTGGGGAAGCCAGTGAAGTGCGACGTGCTCCAGGTATACCATTGGGCTTGGCTGACTGTCGGTATAACCGGAAGATTCTGCAGGTCGATCTTCTGTAGCTCATTGACGATCTTGTGTTGAGTCTTGCTGTTGGAAGTAGTCCGGAACTGATCGAGAAGGCTGGTCGCCTTGCTGCTGTACCAACCTTCAATATTCCAGGAGCCGCCTGGCGTCAGGCCTTTGACAGGGAAGTATGACTCCTTGGACATGAAGCTCCAGAAGTATTGGTACGGCGTCTGTCCCGAGCTTTCGGTCCCGAAGAGGCCGAAGTATTTGCCTCCCATGGTCCGTGAAGACCGGTTCGCAAACCAGGTGTTTTGGTCGATGAAGCTGATCTGGGCTTTGATCCCGATGTTCTTCAGGTTCTGCTGCATGATCTGCAGCTGAGTCTGCCAGTCACTCCAGCCGGCCGGGCATGTGATCCCCATCTCGACTTTGTTTCCCTTGGGATCGTAGAGCTGACCACTCTTCTCTTTGAAGCCCTTCGACTTGAGCATCTTGAGTGCAGAGCTCGGGTTGTACGTTGAAAGCTTCTTATTTAGCGAGTCGAGACTGTGGTTGACCCAGCCCGGATAGAGAGTCTTGAGTCCAAGGGCGTCGGCTGGCTTTTCATAGCCATTCTCGGCCTTGTTGGAAAGCTCTTTACGGTTGATCGACATGCTGATCGCCTGTCGCAACACTGGCAGCGTGTACGGATACTGCTGATCGTTGAACATGAGATCCAGTGGAGGCGTCGGCGGTGAGTAGAAGTAGTGGAAGTGCTTCGGATCTCTCGCTACCCATGCTTTCGCCGCATCCTGAACGTATACGGGTGCCCAGTCGACCTCGTGTCTGACCATCGCGGCCAGCGCAGAGGTGTTGCTGCTGAAGGCTGGAACCTCGATGCCCGCGTAATGTAGCGATTGCCAGTAATGGGGGTTCTTTGCCAGAGTGTACTCAGCCGTCGTGAAGTTTTTGACCTGGGTGAATGGTCCGGTGCCCACGGGGTTCGGATTGGTGAAGGTGACCGGATTCTTCACGTCCTTCCAAATATGCTCCGGGATGATGCAAACCGAAGCCAGGAGCGATTGGAGCAGGGTAGTGTCGACGGTCTTGAAGTTGAAAACAACTCCGTACTTCCCTGCAGCTTTGACGCTCGTGATCTGGCCACTCGACATCAGGCCCGTGAGGTCCACTTTGTGTGCTTTACCGTAATCGAAGGTAAAGACGACATCAGCCGAGGTAAATGGCTTGCCATCCGACCACTTCACGTGTTGGCGCAGAGTCACGTTCAGGGATTTGTTCCCCTTGGCCCACTTGTACTTCGTAGCCAGCCACGGGTAAGTCTTGCCTCCACCCGCCTGAGTGATCACCATTAGCGGCTCGTAAATCGCCCCTCTTGTGAAGTCGTCTTGACCACTTGGGATGAGAGGGTTGAAGTTTCGTGACACCCAACCAGATGTCGGTTCTGTAGCAAAGGCGACCAGATACTTGCCGCTGGCCGCAGCTGGCTTCGCCAGCACTGCACTACTAGTCATCGGGATCGTGGCAATACTTCCCACAACAAACGCGACTAGCGCTGCACGCGTGGCAAGAGAAGACATTCGAAGTCGCATCACTCGGCACTCCTTTTTTTCTTCATGATTGAAAGTTCTGGGTATCGGAATTCCCCGGCTAATCTACTCAATGCGTTTCTCGCTCCTTTCTTGCGGCGGCTCTTGCATTCTGACGGTGTTTAGATTTACCGGAAACTTTCAGTTTCTTCCGACAAATATACCACTAGTTACCGGTAGCCTAGAGGAAGGATAACACGACGACCTGGGACTGTCAACGAGGAGATTTACAGGCGGAGGCTACTTCCAGGCGTCCTTAAAGTGGCGAGTCTTGAGGGTTGGCAAGGCTTCAATAGGACCTCACCACAGAAATCGAGCTTACAAAAGTGGAGATTTCTACCGGTAGATACCGGTTGTTTGCTACAATCCCGTGAATGCTTCATCAGGAGAACCGCAAAGTAGTGTTCAGATGGCAACAGTAGACGGCAATGGAGGTCGAGCCATTCGAGCTCCTAAAGTAACCATTGAGAGTGTCGCCGCCCTAGCCGGAGTTTCGACCGCGACGGTCTCAAGGGTCGTGAATGGGCATCCAGATGTCTCCGCCGCCACCAGGGCAGAAGTTCTCCGCTATGCTCGCGAGCTCGGGTACGTCAATACGAGAGCCTCCAGTTTGGACGTGGGGAAGAACAAGGTTCGCCTCATCGCGCTTTCCGTTCCCGAAATGCGGGGCGATTACATTACAGAGGTCATCACCGGAGCAGCCGAGGCCCTCGCCGATCGAGACTCGCGCCTCGTCATCTGCTCGGTTGATGGGAACCGTAGGTTCGAACCACTTCCTGAGCGTTTACTCGAAGGCACGACATCGGGTGCCCTACTACTCCAGCCGTCGGATGACACGACCGATCTTGTGGAATTGCACAGGCGGTCCTATCCGTTTGTAGTGGTTGAGCCCATGATGCAGATTGATGACTCTATTCCCGCGGTGACGATTTCCAGTTGGGCGGGAGCCAAAATGGCCGCAGAATACTTGATCAGTCTGGGTCACATCCACATTGGCATCATCACGGGACCTTCTCAGCTGCGTGTGAGCTCCGACCGCTTGGCAGGATATCAAGCCGCTCTTCTGAGCGCCGGTCTTCCGCTTACGCCCCAACTTGTACAGGAGGCTGACCTAACGATTGAAGGTGGCCAGGAAGCCGCTACCCGACTGCTGTCACTACCCCATACACCTTCCGCGATCTTGGCATTGAACGACTCGATGGCAGTTGGGGCTCTTAGGGCCGCAAAGTCGGCCAGGCTGGATGTACCGCGCGATGTATCCGTAATGGGCTTCGGAGGTTCCGAGATGGCCGCCGTAAGCATGCCCGCACTGACAACTGTTCAGGAGCCGCTGCAGGGATTGGGACGCGTGGGAGCGGACATGCTCTGGAAGTTACTGCAAGGGCAACAACTAGATGCATCGAGAATTGAGCTTTCCACCACGCTATTGATCAGAGAGTCAACCGCCCATCCACGCGGAACCTCTTTCTTGACAGTCTGATGGAAGTCACTTCGAGGGCCTTATGGTCTATTCGCCACTTGGCTCCCGCCGATCTACGCACTTCAACCCTGAGATAGCACATTGAAAATTGGAGGAGTTGGCGGATATGGATGAGCTGGTAGGACAGCTGGTTTGGGCTTTCATAAGTAGCTCGGATGACATCGAGGTCGTGGAGCGCTCGATTCGGAAGGGAAGGGTTGGAGGCATCTGGCTCTTGCCGACCGAAATGAAGGATGCCAAATCCACTGCCGAGCTGGTCAACCGTCTGCAGCAGGCGGCGCCGGTACCACTCTTGGTGGGAGTCGATGCGGAAGCAGGGATGGGCTTGGTCATGGGCGGCGCCACGCAGCTGCCGACAGCCATGGCTTTGGGTGCCACGGGTGATCCGAGTCTCGTGCGGGAGGCCGCTGCCGTGACGGGCGCAGAGGCAGCAGCTTGTGGGATCAACGCTGTCGCCGCTCCGGTCCTGGACGTCAACATTAATTCAGCCAATCCCATCATCAACACCAGGGCGTACGGAGACGATCCGGACAAAGTAACGGCTATGGGACTCGCCTTTATGGCCGGTCTCGATTCCTCAAGGGATGGCCGGTCTCGGGTTCTCCCAATAGGCAAGCACTTCCCGGGACATGGGGACACCTCGACGGACTCGCACCTTCAGCTTGCAGCGGTCGATCAACCCCGTTCACGGCTGGACGAGATCGAGCTTCCTCCGTTTATCGCCTCCATCCGCGCTGGTATTCCAATGCTGATGACCGCCCACGTGTCGTATCCTGCCCTTGATCCGACGCCAGGATTACCCGCTACCCTCTCTAGGCCAATCCTTACGGACCTTCTTCGCACGGAGCTGGGATTTGAAGGGGTTGTCGTAACCGACTGCATGAACATGTACGCCGTGTCCAAAAACTTCGATCCAGCCGAGGCCGTGGTCGAAGCTGTTCTTGCGGGATGCGATCTCATATTGACGGATCAGTGGGAGCTCGCCTACGAGGCGATCTTGCATGCGTTGCTGGAGGATCAAATCCGAGGAAGCCAGATACGGGAAGCCGCACTGCGGGTCCGAGAGGTCAAGGCACGAATCTTTGGCGACGGCCTATCTCACCCGGAGCCAGTCGATCCAAGCGCTGCTCCCGATCATGTTGGAACTGCAGAGAACGCTGCGATTGCCAGTCGCATTGCCGAAGCGTCGGTCGCCGTGGTCGGAGGGCAGTTATCACCGCCTCCATCCCGGCCATTCATCATGGCAACCCTTATGGCAAGGCGTTTTGGGCCTTCGGTAGAAGCACAGCTTCGAACGGCAGTGGCCGAAGAGGGCTGGGAAGACGTGGACATTATGGTGTTGAATCCCTACCCAGACACGGCCCAGATCCGCCAGGCACTCGAGCGCGCAAGAGAAGCCGGATGGGCCGCTCTACTCCATTTCAATCGGGTGGAGAGCTTTGATCCGGATGCGGTCGCGACACCCGAGGGCCTGGTTAGCCTCGCTGCCAGTCTGGGCAAAGCCGGAGTGCCCTTGATGGTCGCTTCGATGGGATCGCCATACATCCTCGATAAATTCGCGGCGGCCGACGCGAGGATCTGCAGTTATAGTACTTGCGACGCGTCGGTCCGGGCGACAGTCCGCTTACTTCTGGGCACAGGATCGCCTGCCTCGAGCAAGCTGGCCGCGGCGGTCTAATGAATCGGGTTCGAAAGCTGGCGGAAGGTTGCTAGCGTGTCGCGGTCTGGAGACAGATAGGTGAGAGTACTCGCCGTTGCGGCCCACCCGGATGATATTGAGATTCTGTGTGCGGGCACCTTGGCTCGGTACGCACGGGCGGGCCATGCTGTCACCCTCTGTAACGCCACGTCGGGAGACCGAGGTAGCTTCTACCTATCCATGGAGGAGATCGCACAAATCCGGGATGAGGAAGCCAAAGCTTCCGCGGCCGTAATAGGAGCCGATTACGTGTGCCTCGGGTTTCACGACTGTGGGCTCCTAAGGGATGATCCAGAAGCTCGCACCAAATTCATTGACTTATTTCGGGAAGTGAAGCCGGATATTGTTCTCACCCATCATCCAGACGATTACCATGCAGACCATCAAGCGGTGAGCAGCCTTGTATTCGACAGCAGCTTCATGGCCAGCGTTCCTTTGATCAAGACTCGTGCTGCCAACTTCGACCACACCATTCCTGTCTTCTATATAGACACACTGGCAGGACTCAACTTCTCACCAGAGGAGTACGTCGACATCACAGAGGTCATCGACCTCAAGCGTGAGATGCTTTCCAAACATCAGAGCCAGCTCAGCTGGGCGATGGAGCACGACGGCATCGATTTGATTGAGTTCATGGAGACCATGGGCCGATTTCGGGGCATCCAGTGTGGAGCAACCTTTGCCGAGGGATTTATCCCCAAGCGAGTGTGGCTGCGGACTCCCTCAGAGCGCCTCTTGCCGTGAGCCGGCACGCTATACAACTTCGAGCGGCCTCAACCGAAAACTACATCGGCCAGTAGCAGCACTCAGGAAGCGTCGGCGTCTGTGAAGTTCGGCCAATCTGCCGGCAGCGAGTAAGCTCCCACCACTTTCGTGTAGAAATCCGCCGGGCCGACCGCGCCAATGATGGCGTAGAGGTAGCCCGCTTCCCGCATCGCCTCTAGCGAACGTACCAGAAGTCCAGCTCCAATACCCTTCCCACGCCATCGGGGATCTACGCCGGTTGGCCCAAAGAGACCGAGGTAGCCCGAGTCGTAACACGCGAACCCTACGGGCTTGCCGCTCTTCATGGCCACGAAGAGACGTACCGGGACATGACCGAAGGCGACTGAGACCTCGTCAGTCCAGTTCTCCCACCGTTCCTGGACAAATTTCCGAACGGAAGAGGATTCGGTGACACGTCCTCGGCGAATAATCACCCCTGCGTTTCTAACGCGCACGTCTATCTCCGGCGTATCCGGTAACGCCAAAAGCGGAACGATCATGTCATGTGTTGACATCAGCTCTCCGGTGTCAGTGCTGTTACTTCGGGTGGCTTCCCGTCTCAATAGGGATACCTGGCCCTATCATTGCACGTTGTCCAGCGGCACAAAGTGAGTAATTAAACAAAAGGTGGGCTTCTGGTTCCTGCAGGTGTCGGTTTCTCAACTGGAGGCCGGTTCCACGGCATCAAGTCGAGGGTAAGGGGCGGAATGGCATGGGATAATCGACTGCACACTAGCCCCAATCTATGGGAGGCTTCGTCTCGCCTAACCTCCTGAACATTTCGTCGCCCTTCGAGCGGCGAGTTCGCGCCGTGGAACGTGAGGCCCAGAATCGTGCTCTCTCTGAGGGCCGCCCGATCTTGGCTTCGGTCTCGACGACTATAGACTCGCTCGACCCACTCGCTGTGTTTGGCAGCTCAGATGCCCACGATCGGGCGTACTGGGAGCAGCCCAACCGTGCCTTTGCGATGGCGATGGCTGGATCCGCCAGCACCACGAGGTTTTCTGAGCCGGGACGATTTGAGGCAGCCAAGCTTGCACACCAGCGAATCCTGCAGGACGCGGTGGTCGACGACTCGCTCGATAGCCGAGGCCGGGGACCGATCATGATAGGCGGCTTCGCCTTCGATGCGAGATCCGCTGCCAAATGGGAGGATCTCGGAGCCGGCTTCCTCAGCGTTCCAGAGGTGCTGATCGCACGATCGAATGATTCCTGTTGGCTCACATACTCTTGGCTCGTTTCCCCGGGTGACAACCTAGAAGTTCGGGTTCCACCTTCCTCTTTTGACGACCTGCAAGGTCCTTCCACTTCATCTTCCACTACAGTCCAGGCTCCTGAGAAGGACTGACTGGCCTGAAAAGGAGCTGTGGCTTCGATCGGTAGCCGAAACCATCGAAGGGATCCGGTCGGGGTATTGCGACAAGGTCGTGCTTTCTCGAAGCACGGTTGAGGACTTCGACAGGCCCACCGCGTAAGACCGAGATTTTGCGGCGCCTGCGACAAAACTATCCCGAAGCCACGATATTCGCCATTGCCGCTGGACAATCGATTTTCCTCGGGGCCACACCAGAGCCTCTCGCACAAGTGCAAGCTGGGCGCCTGAAAACCGCTGCCATTGCAGGGTCCATGCGCCGGGGATCGGACGAGCATGAAGACGCTCGACTGGCCGAGCTCTTGACGGAGAGCGCCAAGAATCAGCGGGAGCAATCTGTCGTACTGCGCGTGATAGAGCAATCACTTCAACCCGTATGCAGCTCAATCGAGACGAGCGATCGGCCGGAAGTCATAACCCTGAAGAACATCCACCACTTGTGCAGTCGCGTCTCGGGCACCCTGCGGCCGGGATTTGGCCTCATCGATGCCGTGGAAGCGCTGCATCCCACGCCCGCCGTTGCTGGATACCCAAGAGAGCGTGCGCTGCAAGTGATCGCGAATCAGGAAGCACAGCCTCGAGGTTGGTATGCGGGGCCGGTTGGATGGATTGACAGGGAGGGGGACGGAGAATTCGTGGTGGCGCTCCGATCGGCCCTGTTTAGGGGTGAGCGAGTGGAGGCATTTGCGGGCTGTGGCATAGTGGATGGCTCTGATCCGGTGGAGGAGTGGGAGGAAACGGAGCTCAAGCTCCGACCCATCTTGTCGGCTTTGAACGATGGCTGAAATGATCGGCGAAGAGTCAGAAGTAGAGGAGCTCGAAAGTCAATCCGAGCCCGACCTTGGGCCGGATGACTTCGCTCTTCTCAGCTTCCGCTACGCCAGCTGGTTTGTCGATCAGCTCACGCAGCTGGGTGTTGCCAACGCCTGCATCTGTCCCGGATCTCGGTCAACGCCCCTAACTCTGGCTCTCAACAGCTCCCCGGCCATCCGTGTGTGGCAGCACGTGGACGAACGGTCCGCCGCCTTCTTTGCTTTGGGAATGGCGAAGACTCTTCGATCTCCTGTAGTCGTCGTCAGTACATCCGGGACAGCCGCGCGCCAACTTCTTTCCTGCGATTGTGGAAGCACGGTATGGTCGGGTCCCGCTCCTTGTCCTGACGGCGGATCGGCCTCACAAGTTTCGAGACGCAGGAGCATTGCAGACCATCGATCAGATCAAGCTCTTCGGAGATCAGGTCAAGTGGTTTGTCGAGATGGCCCCTCCGGATCCGAGCCTGGAAGGATATGTGAAAGCCGTAGCTGCTAGAGCGTTCACGGCAGCGACACAAACTCCACCCGGTCCGGTACATCTAAACTTTCCGTTTGGAGAACCGTTGACGCCTCCGAACGTCGACGTCGGCTTGGAGAGAGGCCTGCCGGCATCGGGAAGAAAGCTATATGACGGCGAAGTACGGTTGAGCTCCACCGACCTCGATCATCTAGCTGCGAGTCTCGACCTTGTCGAACGGGGTCTGATCGTCTGCGGACCGCAGGATGATCCAACGTTTCCGACAGCGATCACGGCGCTTTCCGAGGCAACCGGCTTCCCTATCCTGGCCGAGGCCTTCTCGCAAGTCCGCTCGGGCCAGCATGATCGAAGTCGCGTGGTCGACTGCTACGACATCTTCCTTCGTAACCAGCGGGTTGTACAGTCGCTCATCCCGGAGGTTGTGCTGCGCTTTGGTTCAACTCCCGTCTCCAAGCCGTTGCAGTCGTATTTGGATCTCTGTCAAACAGCCCGACATATCAGTGTTGGAGGTGGGCTTGGTTGGAGTGAGTCGGAACCGTCCATCCCTGATAGAGTGCATGCCGATCCGTCTGCGTTTGCCAGTGATCTGGCAGCGTCACTAAAAGCTCGAAACCACGACTCAGATGATGTTTGGCTCCATCGTTGGCTAGCGCTAGCCGCGAGGACACGCGTCGCCCTCGACCTGGAGATGGCCGTGGAAATGGAAGTGTCCGAACCCAAGGTGGCCTATCAGCTATCCCGGCTACTGGAGGACCAAGACATCCTCTTCGTCGGAAACAGCATGCCTCTCAGAGACGTTGACTCGTACTTCCCCGGAACTACCAAGTCCATACGTTTCCTCGGAAATCGCGGAGTCAATGGGATCGATGGCGTCATTTCCAGCGCTTTAGGAGCTGCCGCGGGATCACCCAACCGGGTGCTGTTATTGATCGGAGATTTGTCCTTCTATCACGACATGAACGGATTGCTCGCTGCCAAGCTGCATAGCCTCAATGCCACCATCGTCTTGATCAATAACGACGGCGGTGGCATCTTCCAGTTCTTGCCCCAAGCGACCCTTGTGGAGGGATTTGAAGCCAACTTCATTGTCTCGACAGGTCTCGACTTCAAGCCTATGGTCGAGATGTATGGGGGCCGATTCCATTCGATTTCGAGCTGGGAGTGTTTCGACGAGTCGGTGAGCCTGGCCTTAGCGAGCCCTGGCTTGGATGTCCTCGAGGTGAGAACCAACCGAGAGGAGAATGTCCTGACTCATCAGCGGTTGGTGAGGGATGTGGCTCAGGATCTAGATCGATACCTCGATCAGACTCAAGGCGACCGGGAAGGCCTTCATTGAACCGGCCGTCCTTCGAGCCGCAAGGCGCAGGTCTGCGGTCGAACACGCCTTTGGCAACCAAGGAGCGGGGATGCGGACCACCTCTTGTTCTGCTGCATGGCTTCCTTGGTAGCTCTGGGAGCTGGAATGACGTGGCGCCACTCCTGGCAAGCGAGTATCGGTGCATCATGGTCGATCTTCCGGGCCACGGAGAGTCGGGGCTACCCGAGCAACCTGGAAGCTCCTCCATGTGGGACGTGGCGGATTGGGTTCGCGGGACTCTCGAGTCGGCGGGCATTGAACGGGCTGCCGTGCTGGGCTATTCGATGGGCGGTCGGGTGGCGCTGCATCTCGCCCTGGAGTTTCCTGAATTCGTTAGCGCCCTGATCTGCGAAAGCGCATCTCCCGGGATCGAGAGTGCGAGCGAGCGGGACCAACGACGCCACCAAGATGACGAGCTGTCTCACGCTATCGTTCGGGATGGAGTCGAGAGATTCGTTGACCATTGGGAGCGCCTGCCGCTCTTCGAAAGCCAGTCTCGCCTTCCCCCCAGCGCACGGGAGAGAGTACGGACCGTTCGTACCTCTACGACGCCGGAGGGCGCGGCATGGGCTATCAGTGCAATGAGTCCCGGCAGGCAGGACAACCTATGGCCGTTGCTATCCAGACTGGATATGCCCACGCTGCTACTGGCTGGCCTTGAGGATCAAAAGTATTCCGAGATAGCGCGTCGAATGGACGCTCTCTGCAAGAGGGCAGAAGTCGAGATAGTCCCTGGGGCGGGACATACCGTTCACCTCGAGCAGCCGGAAGCCTTTGGTCAGAGTGTTTTGGATTTTTTGAGAAAGAACTGGACAGGAGGAAAGGAGAGCTTTGACTTCACAAGAGGGGGAAGCCGTTCCCCAATGGCTACCGCAGGGTGATTACGAAGACATCCGCTATGAGACTGCTGAAGGCATCGCCAAAATCACGATCAACCGTCCTGAGGTTCGCAATGCATTTCGTCCTCGAACGCTCTTTGAGCTGATCGAGGCGTTCCACCTTGCAGGAGAAGATCCCGACGTAGGCGTGGTGCTGCTGACAGGCGAGGGCCCGGATGCGTTTTGCTCAGGGGGTGACCAACGAGTTCGAGGAGAAGGCGGTTACGTCGACGACCAGGGCGTTGCCCGGCTCAACGCGCTCGAGCTGCAGAAAACCATCAAGTACCTTACGAAGCCTGTTATCGCGGTCGTTGCTGGGTATGCAATTGGAGGCGGGCACGTGCTGGCCCTCCTCTGTGACCTGACAATCGCCGCTGATAATGCCCGCTTCGGGCAGACAGGTCCAAGGGTGGGAAGCTTCGACGCCGGCTGGGGCGCCACCTACATGGCTCGGGTGGTAGGGCACAAGAAGGCCCGAGAGATTTGGTACCTATGCCGTCAATACACTGCGGCGGAGGCACTCCAGATGGGCCTGGTTAACGTAGTTGTGCCTCTCGATCGTCTGGAAGCGGAAGCCGTCCAATGGGCGCGAGAGATCTTGGAGAAGAGCCCGATCGCCATCCGCTTCCTTAAGTCGGCATTCAACGCCGACACAGACGGTCTGGCCGGGATTCAGGAATTGGCGGGCAACGCCACCATGCTGTACTACATGACGGACGAAGCGAAGGAAGGCAAGCAGGCGTTCCTGGAGAAGCGCAAACCCAACTTCTCGAAATTCAAACGGCTTCCTTAGCTTGGAAGTTGCGAAGGGCAATTCCCCGGTTGGGGTAAGAGAGTGGGTGGGTGCATTTCGCCTACCCACCCTTCCCGCCGCTGTTGTACCGGTGATTGTGGGGTCGGCCATCGCCGTGGCTCATCACCCCTTCCGGCCGCTGACGTTCGTGGCGACGCTCGTCGCCTCCCTTTTGATCCAGATCGGCACGAATCTCTCGAATGATTACTATGACTTCCGCAAGGGCGCCGACACCGCGGACCGAATTGGCCCCTCCCGTATCACAGCAGGGGGCAACGTAAGGCCACGGGATGTATTGGTTGGAGCGGCACTGGCCTTCCTCGGTGCCGCTGTTCTCGGTGTCTACCTCATTTCCATCGGTGGCTGGCCGATTCTGTTGGTGGGTATCGCGTCTATTCTGGCCGCGGTGGGTTACACGGGAGGCCCGTACCCCCTCGGCTACCACGGATTGGGTGACATCTTCACTTTTTTGTTCTTTGGTGTTATCGCCGTGTGCGGCACCTACTACTTACAGACTGGAGGGTTGAGCTTCGGAGCAGTTCTCGCCTCGATACCTGTGGGCTTCCTGGTTACAGCCATCTTGGTTGTCAACAATGTCCGCGATGCCGATTCCGATCGGGCGACTGGCAAGATGACGCTCGCGGCTCGATTCGGAAGAGGACCTTCACGCGTCGAATACTGCCTGCTGGTTCTCGGTAGCTACCTGTTCCCCTTCCTCATGGTGATCCAAGGCTCAACAGTCTGGTGGCTCTTCTGGCTGCCACTGTTGACCATCCCTCTGGCCATCCGTCTGCTTCGTACAGTCCTCACCCACGTCGACGGCCCAGCCCTGAATAGGGCCCTGGCGGGAACTGGCCGTCTTCATCTCCTGTTCGGCTGTCTCTTGGCTGTTTCTTTGCTGAAATGACGAGCCAGACGATGCCCAACTGGCTCTTGCGGCAGGCATTGATCTCTCCCGACAAACTGGCTCTCGAGGCAAGCGGTGAGAAGCTCACCTTCCGCCAGCTGTCGAGCAACGTCGATGCTCTAGCGCAACAACTCCTCTCTATTGGCGTCTCCAAAGGAATGCGGGTGGGGATCTTGATCCAGGACCCAGCTGGTTTTGCTCAGGGGCTGCATGCGTTGACTCGCGTTGGCGCCGTTGCAGTTCCCCTAAACATCAAGCTACCGCCTGGTGACATCCGCTTCCGGCTCTCGGAATCCTCATGCACAGCACTCCTCTTCGACAAGCCACTGTAACAACCTGACAGACGAGGTCATCGCCATCGGGGAGTGTTTGGTATCGACACATTCGATTGGAGGTGTCGAGCTGTCGACCGCCATCTATAAGGGCGCAGCTTCCGGGTCTGGTCAGAGCTCCTGGACCAGATCGATCTCGAGGACTTGCATAGCATCATCTTTACCTCAGGAACGACTGCCGGCGGCAAAGGCGTGGAGCTAACTCACGGAAATCACTGGTGGAACGCAATCGCATCTCTTCTCAACATTGATAGCCGGGACGATGATCGCTGGCTCCTCTGTTTACCGCCGCACCATGTTGGCGGCCTTTCGATCCTGCTCAAGAGCTTGATCTACGGAGTATCGGTGGTTGCTCATGATGGTTTCGATGCGGAGGCCGTCAATCGGGCGATTGACGATGAGAGTATCTCCATGGTTTCCGTCGTGAGCACGATGCTATCCAGAATGCTTCACCTCCGAAATTTCCAACCGTATCCGGCGTCGCTGCGTTGTGTTCTCCTGGGAGGTGGCCCGATTCCGTCAGGTCTCAGCGAGCAGTGTATGGCCGCCGGTGTCCCCATCGCTCCCACCTACGGCCTAACCGAAACGGCCTCGCAGGCAGCAACGTTACGACCCTCCGAGGTAGCGCAGCATCCCGGATCCGCGGGCAAGCCCCTCTTTCCGATCGAAATGGTTGTCGAGACAGACAGCGGGCTCGGTGCATCCAATCAGGCCGGGGAGATCTTGGTTCGGGGCCAATCGGTAAGCTCTGGATACTGTAACCAAGCGGCAGACGACGCTTGGAGGGATGGATGGTTTCACACGGGAGACATTGGGTCGATCGACGCCGACGGCTACCTGTACGTGTACGACAGACGAAGTGACCTCATCGTCACGGGCGGAGAAAACGTATTCCCAGCCGACGTGGAATCAGTTTTGTCGCGTCATCCGGGAATCGTCGAGGTAGCGGTCTTCGGAGTTCCTGATCCCGAATGGGGACAGGCAGTCATTGCCGCCATCGTCCCGCACGACGGTTATGACGCCTCTTTGGAGGAGATTCGAGGCTTTGTCGGAGAATCGCTCGCACCGTATCAGATTCCGAAGATGATCTTGGTGCTGAGCGAGCTGCCCAAGACGGCCTCAGGGAAGCTGCTGCGTTCCAGGCTTCGCGACAACTGGGTCGTGGATTCCTAGGAAGAGAGTCGATCGGCTCCTACTCGAACGTGGGAAGGCCAACGGCGAAACTACGAGCGGGTGCGAGACCTCTCTTGCGCTGGTTCTAATGCCGAGAGTTTAGCCAGATGGATCCGAGAACAATGAAGCCGACACACCCGGCAAATACAAGAACAGCCACGATGAATCCGCTGACGGTTTCCATACAGTGGATTCTATGGCAGCGCGCACCGAACTCCAGGCGACAACAACTTAGAGATAACAGCTAGCCGCTGATGAGCGGCTAGCTGTTCCTTCTTCCGTAGAGCTTAGAGAGTGACCTGCCTCTAACTAGTCGTGCAGGGGTTCTTGATCCGATGACGGTAAGACGAGTACTGAACCTGTATCTTGCCGCCTTGAATTAGAAAGTCATTGCGGTAGAGCTTTCCGTACTGGGCATTGCCACCGAAGTCGTTTCCACCCGGTAAGGTACTGCCGATCGCCCACTGGCAGCCCGCGGATGTCTTTAGGGTGGAAAAGAACGGATAGAAGGCGGCCGGAGTGCCGTCGTCCGTGACGGGAAGGTGAGAGCACCCTTTTCCGGTGAACACGTTGCACTGTTTCTCCGGGGAGAAGAACTCGCTCTCGATTGACGGCAGATCCGTATCGAATGCTATGTGGCTATAGTTCTGAGAGTAGGTCGCTCCAAAACGGCCGCTCGTGAATAGGATCGGCTGCGGATGAAGGTAGGTATTACCGTCTGGCCAATCCTTAATGTACGATGCACCATCATATCCAGGCACGTTTGCTCCCTCGCAGCCGCCAACTTTGTCGAGAGTCGCCTGGGAAGCGGGGAAGCAGAAGGTGTCATCCGAATCGCTCGCGGCAATGCTGTTGATGCCCTCGAAGGCATCGCTGGGGCAGTTCCCACCTGGCTGAATCGCCGTTCGGCTGATGCTCCCTTGGCACCAGTCGAAGTGTCCGATCTCGTCGACGAACTCGATGTTGTCTTGACTTGCTCCCCAAGGCAGAATCGTTTTCGAGGTCGCTGTGTCGTACATCGGGTGAAAGTCGTAGGGAATCGGAGTGCATTCGACGGATGGGTCGGTGGTGTACTTGACCTGGGCAAAGCCATTACGCTTGCTGGCGGTCATGAAACCAGAGCGGCCCGTTGTCTGGTCTTTGACGAAAATCCGCAGACCGTTGGTCGTGTCATGCATCTCCAGCAACACACGGTCACCGGAGTTCATGTAGAGATCCTTAGCGGGATCCGGAGTGTAGGTGGCACCTGTGGCTTGGACTGGATTGGCTGGTGCTTGGGCCCGTCCATTCTTGGTGATGTAGGCGAAGTTGACGTATTCCGCCCCTCCAATGGCGTTCTGGCATGCAGTGTCCAACAACGTGTTATGGATGGGATCCATGGATACGCTGTCGATGTTCAGAGCGGCACACCATTGTCTGGCCGAACAACTGACACCGTCATACAGGGGAACCCAACCCGGCGGGTAAAACTGCATCTCGACGTAGGCCGCGCCAGGATACCGCTGTTGGGAGGTGATATTACTATTGCTATCCGCTTTGCAGGTCGAGACTTGCTCCGGATAGCTTTGTGTATCGCAAACAATCATACCGAACCAGAAGGCCGGGCCGTTTTCAAACGTATAGGACCTTCCAGGGACTTGAGTGGGAGGCGGATCTTTAGGCAGCGTGAAGGAGTAGGCCATCTGGTTGCCCGATCCGTGCTGATTCGAAAGGAAGGCAATCCCCGGTTCGTCGTGGCCCACGTAGTGGTGGCCCCAGACTCTCCTTTGAAATGCAACTTCGTGACAGAAGACGTCGGGAGTAGCGCAGCTGCGGAGCGCAGATGAGGCGCCGGTCGGCCACGCATAACTCGCGTGGGGCGCGAGCCCACTCGTCAGAGCCAGCAGCGTCAGGCAGGCAAACACAGTGGCAGGAAGTCGGAGGTTCATTACTCTGCCTCCAAACAACGATGAGCTAGTGATTTTAGATCGCGCTGAGTGGGAGGATCTGGTTGTGAGTACATGTTTCATATCCTCCTCACCTCCCAGCCGGACATGGATTGCTCTTTAAGGTGTTATTAAAGTTGTCGTATTCATGGGTAAGACCTCCGCCTGAGGTCAGATACACTTGCGGCAACAGCTTTCCATACTGCGAGTTCTCGCCGTAGTTCTTCTTGGTGAAGCCAGGAACGTTGGACCCCAGCTCCCACATGCACTCACCGCTGACCTTGCCACTCGTGTAGTAGGGGTAGAACGAGGCTGGCGTGCCCCTATCGGTTGTCGGCAACAGGGAGCACCTGGCACCCGTCTGATAGTTACAGTAGGGATACGGCTCGATGGCCGGCAGGTCAGTTTGGAATCCCACCTGCTGGTAATTATCACGATAGGCTCCGCCTGTCGTGGGGCTCGAAAAGTAGGTGGGACTTGGATGATTTGAATTTCCATCCGGCCAATCCTGGAGGTAGCTGGGGCCATCGAAGCCGGGGTCGTTGGCGCCCAAGCAGCCACCGAATGGAGTCGTCGATGTGCCGTTCGGGCCCTGGACGCCTGATGGAAGCGCCAGTAGCTTAGGTCCGAAGAAACCGGCCCCGAAGCATCCGGTGTCGTCGTTGTCGGAGTAGCCGTAATTCGTGCCCTGGCCCTTCCAGGAAGTCTGACGGACAATTGCCGCCTGGCTGAATGGTCTCGCCCGAAGTGCTGAAGAGGTCAGGATAACAGGTGTCGAAGTGCCCCAACTCACCCGAAAAGGCGACGTTATAGGTGTGCGCCGCCCACGGCACCGTTGTATTCGGCGTTGATGTGTTGTACATGGGGTGGAAGTTGTAAGGTACCAGCTTGCACTCGACACTTGGGTCCGGCGCAAAGGCTACCTGACCGAACCCATTGTCTTGACTGGCGGTCATGGAGCCAGTCTGTCCGGTCGTCAAATCTTTGATGCTGGCCTGGAAACCGTCGGACGGAACATTATCCAGAACACGTCCATTCACCGTTTTTAGCGTGTAGACGTCATGCATTGTGAGCTGGATTTTGTCACCAGGGTTCATGAACAGGTCTCGTTTCGGATCAATGTTAAAGACAGCGCTGCCTGCCTGAATGGGGTTCGCCGGCACCGTCGAGCGGCCATTCCTCGTCAGGTAGGCAAAGTTTACGTACTCGTACCCACCAATGGAGTTTGCGCAGCTCTGATTAAGACCCACGTTATGAATCGGATCTACCGCATAACTATCGATGGTCAACGCAGCACACCACTGATGCTCCGCACAGCTGAAGCCGGTCGGCTGAAGCACGTTTCCGGGGGGATAGAACTGAAGCTCCATGTAGGCGGCTCCAGCATGCTGACCCGGAGGCTGAATATTACTGTCGCTGTCCGGTTTGCAGCTCGATTTGACTTCTGGATAGGACTTGCTCGCACACATCGCGAGACCGAACCAAAAGGCCGGCTGAAGCTCGAAGTTATACGAACGGCCAAGCTTTGGGGTGTACGGAGGGTCCTTTGGGAGTGTGAGCGTGTAGCGCATCTGATTTCCGGAGTTCGGTTCGTGAGAGTAGAACAGCAACGATGGCTCATCATGACCGACGTACTTGTTGCCATAACTGAACCGCTTCTCCCCGTGGCTCAGCTCCATGCAAAGGCCTCGAGCATTTGCACAGTAGTTGGTAAGCGAACCGTGTGGTCCCCAGGGTGAACCCGCGCTGTTAACCGATGCAGCCGAAAAACCGCTGGTTGTCGCGGCGATGAGAGCCGCCAAACTGCCGATAGCGGCAAATGAAGCCCGAAGTCGCATGCGTGTGCCTCCACAACGAACGGAGATATAAAGCCCGACGAAAGAAGACGATCAGTGCGGCAGGACGTGGGGAGGATTCTCGCTCTAGGGCATCCTCCTTCAGGCTTTTCGCCGCACTCGGCTACGACTCGGCAACTTCTCCATTATGCTCCCGAGGATTGCCGGCATGGGGCACTTCGGCGGTGTGAAGAGAGCTCGGTCGGAAATAAAAAAACGGGACCGGCTTTACGCCGGTCCCGCTGTGCTGTTACGCTTCTAGATTTACGACACCTTGTAGCTGTAGGGCAGATCCGTTACCTCATCCGGCTGGCCGGTGATGGCATACGGTGCCGAAAGGGCCATGGCTTCTACCGAGAGGAAGCCACTTACCGTCTTGCCCTTCTCAGATGACCCAGGAGTAATGGTGACGTTGATCGTGCCGCTCTGGCCCGCTTTCAGGACAAGCGGGGTGACGTTCTTTATGACGCCGAAGTCGGCGAGCCAAAGATCACCCGTACTGGACGTCACGTCGAAGTTGAATGGGCTGGTCGTGATCTGTCCAACAACTTCGGCGGTCTCCGTGGGAGCGCCGTTGGGACCGTAGGGACCAACCTCGCTTGGGAACGTCTCCCAGAAGCCAGCCGGAACCTCGCTTGCTGTGAGGCTCGTCCTCGCATAGTCGTAACCCGCACCGGTCACGCCACTCTGTGAGTAGATGTCCGGAGATCCCAGTCCACCGTACGGAGGCGCTCCGTCAGCGATACCCGTGTCCATCTGGATAGGTTCGCCTTTCTTGGAGGTCTGAGCAACGACCGTGAAGTTGGTCGTGTGTGTCGGCACGATGAAGGATGGGGTCTGGGGGAAGGCGTTCCCGACGGGAAGCGTCTGCGGAAGCGTTACGGATTTGAAGTCTCCGACTCCGTAAGCCGTTATCCCATTCGTTCGAGCACTTATGTAGTACATCTTCGTCGTCGTTCCGGTGTTTGTGATCTTAACCGGAATCGTCTTGCCGGTTCCCGAGGCGAGCGTTGTCGACGAGGTCGGAAGACCCGGGGCCGTAACGTTCACCGTGTTGAAGTGGATCGATCCGGAGAATGGCAAGGATGTCTGTTGCCCAGACGTGTAGTAGTTAATGAAGAAGACGAACTTCCACTGGCCAGGTGTTGGGTTCTGCCAGAAGAACTGCATCTTATTTGTGTACGTCAGAGCCCCCGTCTTTGCGTTGATGTTAGTGATGGTGCTCTGGGTGTCTAAGGGGAGTCCGTCAGGAGCGACCAGCACTCCCTCGAGGTTGTAGTTGCTATCGCGCCAGGTGCACCTCGAGAGACAGATCCTTCTCTCCCGCGGGCACATTGAATGCATAGGTGACCGTCTGGCCAGGAGACGAGGCTCGACCGTTACCACCCGTCAGGACGCCGGAGAAAGTGCCGCCCGCGGCGTTGGTTGCAATCAGCCCTCGAAGGATGATTGGAATCGCGGCGTTCTGGGTCGGGATTTGGCCGTAGTCCTGGTATGCGTTAAGGACCAGACCGGCGTTCAGGTCGCCTGAGTTTGCGGGGAACTGGACACCGACATGGAAGGTTCCGCTCTGACCTGGCTGAAGGTCTAGAGAGGACGGCGTGACCGTACTACCGGCAAGAGTCTATGAAGTTCGTAGTAGAAATCGTGAACTTCACAGCCCCAGCGTAGCTTTCCGGCACACCAGCAGGTCGCGTGTAGACGTAGGCCGTCCAGTTTCCGGCAGGCGGATTGATCACGTCCACGTGACCATAGCCGTTGCCGGTTCCCTGAGGAAGTGAATATGCCGTAAGAGCTCCATTGGGATTGATTAGGGCCAGGTAGACGATTGAGCCTGGTACCTTCACCACATTCCAAGCGATAGCGGCGTCAAGGCGTTGCTGCCCTGCAGGGACGGTGAAGTTCACCACCTTATAGGACCGCGGTGCACCGCTGGAGTTGAGGAAGGTTGGATCAGTCTTCGGATTCTCTACAACCGTCCCATTGAAGATGGGAGTCGGCGTTCCAAGAGTCTCGACTGAAGGCGTCAACGTCTGAGCATGCTGCCCGTCGTTCGTGTATGAAATGTTGAATGTCGTCTTTGATCCAGGCGTTGCCGTGGCGTCGAGGGTGCTGGTCGATGCGATCAGCGAATCACCGGTCTTCGCGGTATTCCCCCATGACATCGCGGCCCGCACGGCCTTGAGAGTGTTGATGAGCCCAGCGCCCTGCTTCGTAAGTCGGAGCGCCAAGATCAGTTGCAGTGCTGGTGATGATCTGCTTAATGATTGCCGGAGTCGGCAGGATCTCCTTGCCGGCTGAGGTGTGGTGATGCGTTCGATACGCCTCGATGATCAGAGCCGCCTCGCCCGCAGTCAACGGTGACGACTCGCTGGTGCCTCCACTGAGCTCCAGATTAGAGGAGCAGTCGAGGATACAGGGGACTCGGCGTGCAGAGCGCCCAGTTAAGGTCGCCAGGAGCAACCACATCTACGGTTTTCTGGCCCGATTGCGAGATACCGCCAGAGCTAAGCGAGGAGATGTTGTTGCTTACATACTGGCCGGGCTTCTCCGCCGGAAGCAGGGCAGGATAGTTGATTTGGGAGTACGCCCGGAAGGTGGTGGTGGCACCGGCAGTGATGATGTGGGGATCGGTACCAGGGGCGCCAAGCGTACTGGTGCTTCCGGCGTCGCCAGAAGATGCCACGATGGTTGTTCCCGCCTTCACAGCTGCGTCATTGGCCATGCTGATCGGGTCGTTGACGTTATCGGGATAGGGATTGCTGCCAAACGACTGGTTGACCACGTTGACATGATGGTCAACAGCCCACTGAATGGCCTGCACGAAGTTCTCTGTCTCCGCGCCATAGATTCCGAAGACCTTGAGCGATATCACGTTTGCACCTGGTGCCACACCCAAGACCTTGATCTGCGGGCAGGGCTTGGAGGACCGGAAGATTGGGGCACGCTGATCGTTCAGGTTATAGGTTTCGTTTCCCTGCGCGGCAATGGAGCTGGCATCCAAGAACGCCTCACCACCAGCCGTCGGGTAGTTTGCGGGATCGCCACTGAAGTCGACTTGGCGAACCACCGGCTGTCCATTGGCCCGTACCAGGTCGGGGTTGTTGACGTCAACACCGTCGGCCATAAAGGCCACGGTGACGCCGGCGCCATTCTCGTAGTTCTGAGCCTGTGGCGTGGCGTGGTTCTTGTACGCCGCGTGAATGACTTGAAGGGCCTCCGGATCCAGCTCCGACTTGAAACCACACTTAGGAATCGTGGAGTCCGCGTGTAGCTTGGATGTATGGATCGGGGTCATATCGAGCGAGGGTAGCTTCGGCAGAGGGATCATTCGGTCGGGCACGACTGCGCGAACCGCCTGATCCGAACGAAGATGGGCAGCCTCAGCCTTCGACACCGTTGCGGCAATCGCATTGATGATGTGGAAGGGTCGCACTTGCTGGGCGCTTACGGCTCGCAGCTCATGCAGCACAGGCGCCTGGTAATTGGTAATGGCGTCCGTCCTTCTGGACGACTGGCTGCCCGTCTGGGTCAGGCCTGAGTACTGATTGCGAAGGATGACGATCACCTTCTGACTGGCGTCTCGGGACAGCAGCGCCGCCTGAGAAGAAGTGAGGCTGCGAACCGATGGAAGAGCCTCCTTTAGCAGGGCGGACTTGGCCCCATTGCCAGCGTGGCTGGCAGCTGCACTACTCCCGGCGCCGAAAGGTATCGCCACTGCAAAAGCAAAGGCGGTAGTTAGCGCCAGAAAACGACGAGATGTCGGCGAATTCATTCGATACGTCCCCCAAATAGATTTTTGGAATTACGGGTGCCCACGGCTTAACCCGCGGAGCATTCTACTACCTTGACCCCTCTGTCAACAATTCGTGTTTTGGAGCACACTTTCGACAGTCTTTGTGCTCGAGATCGACTCCGCCATGGGGCAGTGGTTGATAGCTAAAGATCGAGACGTCACTCTTCTCGCCCAGCCGATCAACGTAAGCTCAGATACATGTATATACATATAATGAGGTAGTGGCACGATCAAGCTCAAGCGCAAAGGTTGTCGACGAGTTCGAGACCGGGGAGTCGTCGCCGGCAGTTTCTCGAGCAGCAACCTACCTACTGGCTTAAGCGAAGTTACCAGACTCTCCGTAGAAGAGTGGAGGCCGAGCTGCGCCCCTTCGGGATAACCCTCTCACAACGGGATGCCCTACTAGCACTTCGTAGCGTGGGTCCCATGCCTCAAGTCCTCGATGACGACATGCCTAGGACTGGAACAGAGCTCGGTCTCCCGACTGCTCGAAGGGCTACAGCGTCGCGGTTTGGTTGATATTGCGGGCGGTAGCCGAGATCGCAGAACCCGAGTCATCTCGCTTACGGCCTCCGGCATGAACTCTACTCCTCTCAACTCCCGGTTCATCCGAGCTGGCGGGGACCCGCATCACCGAATCGTTGAGCCGCGACGAGGTGAACCAGCTCATCGCCCTATTGAGGCGGGTAACCGAGACCCTCGAAGAACCTGGCTCTGATCTTGGGCTCAATCGTCAAAGTTCGAGCGCATGATTCCTTTAAGCGCGATTTAGTAGCGATAAACCACCAATCCAGAAAGGAGAACAACCTCATGACAACGACGGCAGCTAGGGGCAATCCCTTTGGATCCCGGGCCTCACTTACCACGCCTCTCGGTCAATTCACTTACTACCGTCTGCCCGAGCTGTCGAGTGCACTCGGCTTAGATTGCGACCGTCTCCCCATGACCGTGAAGATCCTGCTTGAAAACGTGCTCCGTCAGGCCGCAGACGACGATGCGCTGCTGGACGTGGCCGCTCAGCTTGCAGCCTGGTCTCCCAAGCAAGAGGAACGTTACGACCTACCCTATCTCCCGGCTCGCGTTGTTCTCCAGGACTTTACTGGGGTGCCGGCTGTGGTGGACTTCGCGGCGATGCGCTCAGCTGTGGCTCGAATGGGTGGCGATCCCGAGAGGATCAATCCCTTGGTTCCCGCCGACTTGGTGATCGACCATTCCGTTCAGGTTGATGCCTTCGGTACAAACTTTGCATTTGATCGGAACGTCGAGCTGGAGTATGAGCGGAATCGAGAAAGGTACGCGCTCCTGCGCTGGGCACAGCAGTCGTTTCATCAATTCCGCGTCGTGCCTCCCGGCACCGGCATTGTTCACCAGGTGAACCTTGAGTACCTCGCCACAGTGGTAGCAACCCGCCAATCCGGCACGGACCTTCTCGCTTTCCCCGACACCGTGGTCGGCACGGACTCCCATACCACCATGGTGAACGGCCTTGGTGTGTTGGGCTGGGGCGTGGGCGGCATCGAGGCAGAGGCCAATCTGTTGGGACAGCCGATATTTCTGCTCAAACCGGTGGTGGTGGGGGTTCAGCTGAAGGGTGAGATGCCTGAGGCGACAACCGCGACTGACCTGGTGCTTACCGTAACGGAGATGTTGCGCAAGCACGGGGTCGTCAGCAAGTACGTGGAGTTCTACGGCTCGGGCCTCGGTAGTCTTTCCATCGCCGATCGAGCCACTCTCTCAAATATGGCGCCAGAGTATGGTGCAACCTCGAGCCTCTTCCCCGTGGACGATGAAACCCTTCGCTACCTCCGTCTAACGGGCAGAACAGAGGCGAACGTCGAGCTGGTGGAGCGTTACTGCAAGGAACAGGGGCTCTTTCGAACGGACGATTCGCCTGAGCCCGTCTTCGATGAGCGCCTCGAGCTTGACTTGGGCTCAATCGTTCCCAGCGTAGCGGGTCCCCGCCGTCCGCAGGATCGCGTTCCGCTGGCTGACCTAGCCGACAACTTCCATCAGGCATTTGCTGAGCGCCTCGCAGGTCGTCAAAGCAGAGACGTTGTGGCAGGCAAACAACGGTTCGACTGGGAAGGTGGCGTGGAGAACGAAGAGCTGGAGGCTACCGGCATCAAGGTTCATGGCCACGACGAAAATCCTCCTGCAGAAGTTGCTCTTGATGGCGAGAAAGTGGAAGTTGGGGATGGCTCCGTGGTGATTGCAGCCATCACGAGCTGCACGAATACCTCCAATCCCATGGTGATGGTGGGGGCTGGACTACTTGCCAAGCACGCTGTCGAGCGGGGTCTACGAACAAAGCCTTACGTAAAAACGAGCATGGCGCCTGGATCTCGGGCGGTGACGGACTACCTGGAGCGGGGGGGCCTAATGCCTTATCTGGAGGCACTTCGGTTCCACGTTGTCGGCTACGGCTGCACCACGTGTATCGGGAACAGCGGCCCACTTCCAGAAGCGGTCTCAGAAGCCATAGAGGAAAACGACCTCGTGGTGGCGTCAGTCTTAAGCGGCAACCGCAACTTCGAGGGGCGAATCCACCCAGAGGTACGTGCCAGCTACCTTGCCTCTCCGCCACTGGTGGTGGCATACGCCCTGGCGGGCCGGGTGGATATCGATCTGCAGCACGAGCCTCTTGGCAGTGACGTCAATGGAGGAGATGTGTATCTCCGGGACCTCTGGCCCTCTCAAGAGGAAGTCATGACCACGGTGGCTGAGGCCGTTGGGCCGGAGGTATTTGCGAGCAACTACGCTCACGTCTTCGAGGGCGACGACCTGTGGAAGTCCCTCCCCATACCGGAAAGCGCCCTCTATGACTGGGACCCTGACTCGACCTACGTGCATGAGCCGCCGTACTTTCAAGACATGCCCCAACAGCCACCGCCCCTTCAGCCGATCCGAGACGCACGAGTGCTGGTGATGGTGGGCGACTCGGTGACGACGGATCACATCTCCCCTGCCGGTTCGATACCGAAGGCGAGCCCGGCCGGGCAGTTCCTACTCGAGCACGGTGTTCAACAGCGCGACTTCAACAGCTACGGGTCGCGTCGAGGGGATGACAGGGTGATGGTTCGGGGCACATTCGCAAATATTAGGCTGCACAACGAGCTGGCTGGGGGACGTGAGGGATATTGGACCGCCCATCAGCCATCGGGTGAGGCCATGACCATCTTCGACGCGTCGTCGCGGTACGCCGATACGCACACGCCCCTATTGGTCATCGCTGGGAAGGAGTACGGCTCGGGCAGCTCAAGGGATTGGGCCGCAAAGGGACCTCTGCTCCTTGGCGTCAAGGCCGTGATCGCTGAGAGTTACGAGCGCATCCATCGCAGCAATCTGGTTGGCATGGGGATCCTTCCGCTGCAATTTAGGGCGGGCGAAGGCCGGAAGTCTCTTGGTCTTGATGGAACCGAGACCTACCATCTGGAGGACTTTTCGGAGGGCCTAAGACCTGGACAAACCATCAAAGTGTCTGCGGTTCGGTCAAATGGTGAGGATGTCGAATTCGATGCGCTCATCCGCATCGACAGCGCCATTGAAGTAGAGTACTACCGTCATGGGGGCGTGCTGCAGTACGTCTTGAGACGATTGGTAGAGAACGATGTCTAGCTTGCGTAGAGTGACCTCTCAATCGCCGGAACGAATGTCTTTGGAGCTACTCTAAGGCATGCAATCGAGCGACCTCCGCCGCCGCGCTTTTTGCTTGGAGTGGGGCTAAGTCGACGACTGAAATTCGGCCCACACAGTGTCTATGAATCAGCCATCCTCATCTGGATCAAAACCACCTGCGGGTGGGTCCGCCCGGCAATTCGAACGGTCAAGGTTCTTCGCCTTCTCCGCGATTCCGCATGTCCCCTCGCTCCTTCATCATCCTGCTGGGCGTCGTCATTCTCATCAATGGCTTCTTCTATTACGAGCAGGTCCAGTCGAACATGGCGGCCCAATCGCCCCAGGTCAAGCTCTCGTACAACGCCCTGTTCTCTCAGGCCCGAGCCGGCAACATCAAGCTTGCCGATTTGGGTGAGAACACGATTTCGGGCGACTTCAAGCATCCCTACAAGAGCGGCAAAAAGTCATACACGCGATTTACCTCTCAGATGCTGCCAGAAGTCGTCAGTACAACAGCACAAGACGATGCGCTCCCATGGCGCACGAGTGTATCTGGAGTCATCCGTTACACCCGCATGGGAGAACATCGTTGGGATCCTGGCGACCACTCTGCCCTTCCTCTTGCTTGTCGGCCTGATCTTCTTTGGAACCAGGGCTGCGAGAAGTCAGGCACAGGGAGTATTCGGCTTCGGGCAGAACCGGGGGAAGGTCTACACGGAGGAGCGGCCTCACACCACATTCGCTGACGTTGCAGGAGTCGACGCGGCCAAGGCGGAGCTGCATGAAATCGTCGACTTCCTGAAGCAGCCGGCCAAGTACCACCTGCTCGGAGCGAGAATCCCAAAGGGCGTCCTCCTCGTGGGACCTCCGGGGACGGGGAAGACACTCTTGGCGCGGGCCGTTGCTGGTGAAGCCAACGTACCTTTCTTCTCCATCAGCGCCACCGAGTTCGTGGAGCTCTTCGTCGGTGTCGGCGCCAGCCGGGTACGTGATCTCTTCCAGCGAGCCAAAGCGACCGCCCCAGCCATCATCTTCATCGACGAGCTAGATGCCATCGGCGGGTACCGTGGCTCTCGAGGTCCTGTTGGCGGTGGATCAAACGATGAGCGAGAGCAGACATTGAACCAGATGCTCGTCTCGATGGACGGGTTCGAGCCCAACGACGCTGTGATCGTTCTCGGAGCTACAAACCGACCCGACGTGCTTGATCCTGCCCTGCTCCGGCCGGGTAGGTTCGACAGGCAGGTCGTCGTGGACCCGCCAGACCGAAAGGGCCGAGAGGCCATCTTGAAGATCCACAGCGCCAATATTCCTCTGGCCCCTGATGTCGATCTGGCTAACCTCGCAGCTATGACCCCCGGGATGAGTGGCGCAGACCTGGCAAATCTAGCCAACGAGGCGGCACTCACCGCCGCACGAACGGGCGAAAGCCAGGTAACCCAGCACGACTTTACGGTTGCTCTGGATCGAATTACCCTCGGTTTGGAGGGCTCGCCACTCATGATCGAGGACGAGAGGAATCTTGTCGCTTATCACGAGGGAGGCCATGCCCTCGTGGCCTTCATCCTCCCCGATGTCGATCCCGTGAACCGAATCACGATAACCCCGAGGGGCAGATCGCTCGGCGTAACTCAATTCACGCCAGTTGACGAGCGGCGCAATTACAGACGCGACTATCTGATCAAACGGATGATCGTGGGGATGGGCGGACGCTCGGCAGAGGAGATCGCCTGTGACGAGATTACCTCTGGCGCCCAGAATGACCTTCAGATGGTGACCAACATCGCCCGCATGATGGTCACCCAGCTGGGAATGGCAGAGGAGCTGGGCCCGGTCTATCTCGGTGGTTCTTTGGACGACGGCCTTCACGGTCGAATGCCCAACCCGTATGAGCCGAAGGAGTACAGCGACGAAACCGCCGCCAGAATCGACCTAGCAGTCAACCGGCTGGTGGACGATGCCCATCAAAGAGCCCTGACGATTCTCAGGGAAAACCGGCCGGCTCTCGATGCTCTGGCGCAGGCCCTTATTAAGGAAGAGAGCCTCAACCGGGAGGAGTTCACAGCGATCGTCAATGCTCATCGCCAAGCGGGTCAGCCTCCGCTACCCGTTCCCACAGGCGAGCCCACCCCAATTGGGGAGAGCGTGGAGGTCGTCGAATCGGGTGTCAGCGGCTAATTAGCAGACTCTAGACGACAGGGCGGGAGGCTGGAAGCACCCAGCTGCGATCGTCAGAAAAGTTGATCGGCGCTGCCTATTTGGATTGAGTGTACAGCTCGATCTGGATGTTATCCGGATCACGAAACACGACGAGCCAGCCGGTCTTCCCCTCGATCACAGGAGAGTGAGGGACGTCCTCCGAGTCCAGCCACGCGGACCATGCCTCCAGGTCAGCTCGATCCCCAACTGTGAGGGCCAGGTGATCCATGCCGGTTCGGAACTCGCTGAACTCCTCGCCCTGGTTGGCATCGTGCTGCGCGAGAACAATGCGAATTGGAGTTCCGGGCAGCAGGAAGGCCACCTTCCGTCCGCGACCCTCGACATCGGGGATCTCGAATGCCTTCTCGAGCCTGAGCACACGCGAGTACCAGTCCGCGCTTCGTGTTAAGATCCGTGACGGTCAAGCCAAGATGGTGGATGGATTGGGGTGGTGGCGGCGCCTGCTTGCTCATTCACAAGTCTATGATGCGGAACGGACAATGCAGTAATTAGACACAGCGGGCTCCGCCCGGAGGGCTGGTGGTTCTGCAATCAAGCACGGCTGGGTGGCGACCCGAGTGATGAGCCGGTGGAGGAGCAGGCTCGTGGATGACCAGGATTTTCGGTCGCAGCTCACAAAAGGCGAGGATGTGGTCGATCCACGTACCTGGGCGGGTGCCATACCGCGAGCGGCGGGAGTTCCTCCCCATGTGCGAATAGGGAGAGATCGCTGGCTCAACCTGCTGTGGCTGGTTCCGGTGCTATTCATTCTTCTCATTAGTGCCGTTGCCCTCGCACAGGGGTTACGGACAATCCCCGCGGTGCAGCAGTTCATCCAACGCTACCCAGGCACGATACCGAATACTGGTTCGGTGCACAATGCCGGCCTCCCGATCTGGGTCGACGCCCAACATTTCGTCAACGCGTTTCTGATGATCTTCATCATCCGAGCCGGTCTGCAGATTCTCAGTGACCATCCACGCCTATACTGGACACGGAACAGTACTCCTGGCCAGGATTGGTTCCGCATTCAAAAGCCTGTACCGCCCGATCCGCTTTGGACCGCGAAGCAGGACTCGATTAGCCTTCCAGGTCAGATTGGTCTCCCGGGGATTCGCCACTCGATCGGCTTGGCGCGGTGGTGGCACCTTGGGGTTGACGTTCTGTGGCTACTCAACGGTCTGGTGTTCTACGTGCTGCTTTTCGCCACCGGACAGTGGCAGCGCGTGGTTCCAACAAGCTCGCTTGTCTTTCCCAACGCCCTATCAACCCTCATTCAGTACCTGTCGCTGCACTGGCCGGCTGAGACCGGATGGGTAGCGTATAACGGCCTCCAGTTACTTGCGTACTTCATCACAGTATTCGTGGCCGCTCCACTCGCTCTCATCACCGGCTTGGGTATGTCACCCGCGCTGTCTACGCGCTTCAAACGGATTAGCAAAACCCTGAGCATTCAGACCGCGCGATCCCTGCACTTCCTGATACTGGTATGGTTCGTAACGTTCATTCTTATCCACGTCACTCTCGTATTCACGACAGGTCTGCTTCGCAACCTCAATCACATTTACGCTGCGCGAAATGACGTCAGTTGGGTCGGGTTTTGGATATTCGCGGCTTCGACGGCGTTCCTCACTGCCGCCTGGATCGCTGCCACTCCCTTCACGCTCCATTACCCACGCGTCGTACAGCGCGTCGGCTTTGCCCTTATTGGCCCTGTTCAACGTTTGTTCGAACACGTAGATTCGACTCCCGGCGAGTACCGCGAGAAGGATATCTCTCCGTACTTCTGGCACAACGGAACGTATCCCGACTCGCAACGGTACTTATCTCTGTTGGCAAACGACTTCGTGGGTTACCGGCTACACGTGAGCGGGCTGGTCGAGAATCCCGTAGAACTCGACCTGAACCAACTACGGGCTCTACGGTACCACGAGCAGATCACACAGCACTTTTGCATTCAAGGATGGTCCGGCGTGGCCAAGTGGGGTGGTGTTTCGATGCAGACAATCATGGATCTGGTAAGACCGCTCCCGGACGCGAGGTGGGTCGTTTTCTACTCCCTGGGGGACGGCGCGGACAAAGGCGTCTACTACGACGCTCATCCCATCGAGCAGATGCGTTACCACCTTACGATGCTGGCCTACGACATGAACGGCGAACCGCTTTCCTTCGGCCACGGAGCACCGCTGCGGCTCCGTAACGAGATTCAGCTCGGCTTTAAGCAGGTGAAGTGGATAGGTGGCATAGAGTTCGTGGCGAGCTATGCCGGCATTGGCGGCGGGTACGGCGGGTATAACCAAGACCACGAATTCTTCGGTTATCGACAGTCGATTTAGGTTTCGCCGAGTGAATCGTCCGGCGAAGCGGCTGGTGCCACATCCAAGCCGGGACATGATTAGGTGATTCTGGGCTTCGACTTACACGGCGAGCGCGGAAACAGACATCACGTGGGCGAGATATGGCGTGGTCGTGCCCTTCCGCAGCTGCCGAGCGTGAACCTCGCTCGCGAGCGCAAAGGCCTGCTGGAATCGAGCTGTGAGGAGTGGCATTTCTGCATAAGTCTGACTCATCAGAAATGGCAGCGGAGTCGCCCAGCGCAGTTCGTCCCTTGAAACCGGCGACTAAATCGCAGAGGGCTCGCCCGTGCGTCACTTCTGCTGTGCTTGACGCATGCGGACAGCGATCAGCTTCTCGACAATCGGCCTTGGGAGTGGGGTGTCTATTGGAAACCTCAGAGCACCGGTTGATCTCACGTAGCCCTCAAGCTCACTCGAAAGCTCATCGAACACCGAGCCACTGTGTGGCAGGTAGCTGAGGTGATTCTTGAAGGCCGCGAAGCCTGCAACAACCTTCCCATTCACTCGGAAGGCCGGACATCCATAGGAAATGCACTGCTCGGCATCTGGGATTACCGACAGGATCGTCTGACGCAATTCACTTAATGTCGACCGTTTCGGCTCGTCGAGCTCATTGATGTAGGCATCAACTTCGTCCGCTGACACGTCCTTACCTCCGCCTTAGTCCCACTATTGTCGTTTGAGCAGCGAATTGCATGCCAGCCTCGGACGGTTTACGGCAGTCGATTTGGGGCGCGCTCTTTGTCTCCGCAGCCGTCATCTGCTGCCTAGCTCAGTTGTATGAGAAGCCATCAGCTCCCGGCGGGATAACCCCGCGCTACATTGACCGTCCGAGCGCATCACCCTTTCAGGGGGCGTCGTTCTATCCTGAAATTGATACCGTGCCCCAGTCCATCAGGGCCACGATACAGCTCAAGCGGGGAGTCAGGAGTGTACGGGGGGCTACATCTAGGAACTATGGACGGGAATCCGATAGTCCCCGTCCGGTATGTTTCGCCGGAAGAGGATAGCGGTCGGTGGAACGGATTCCGATTTCGGAACGGCGATATCGTCATCAGCACACGATCGAAGAGCGGAACGACCTGGCTTCAGATGATCTGCGCCCTGCTCATCTTTCAAACACCTGATCCGCCTGCGCCGTTATCCACTATCTCGCCATGGTTCGATCGGCTCACCACGAGGAAGGAAGACTTGGAGCTGCGGCTCGAGGCGCAGCAGCATCGCCGGTTTATCAAGACCCATACGCCGCTCGACGGCATACCCATCGTCGATTCGGTCACCTACATTGTGGTAGCCCGGAATCCCCTCGACATGGCGGTGTCGCTGTACCACCAGGGAAACAATCTAAACCGCGAACGGATCCGGCAGCTGATGGGTCACCCGCAGCCGTCGGACCCACCGAAGCCACGACCTCCGCTTCATGATTGGCTGCTTGGCTGGATCGACAACGAAGCTTCCCACCTGGAGGAGATGGACTCCGTTCGCGGAGTGATGTGGCACCTCTCGGATGCCTGGAGGAGACGCGATAGGCCCAACGTCATCCTCGTGCACTACGACGATTTGCTACGAGACCTGCCGGGCGAGATGCGCCGGCTCGCCATTCGGCTCAACATCGAGGTTCCTGAGGCGGCGTGGCCAGGGCTGGTCGAGGCCGCCACCTTCGAAAGCATGCGGAGCAAGGCGGACAGACTCGCTCCCGGCACCTCCGGCACTCTCAAGGACCCATCCGCCTTCTTCCGTCGTGGAGCCTCTGGGGCAGGATTGGAGGTACTGACCCATCGTGAGGTGGCTCATTACCAAGATCGGATCGCCCGACTGGCCCCGACCGAGCTGCTGAACTGGCTGCATCGCTAGAGGTCGATCTCGGTTCTACGTCTAGACTTGGCTGTTTGATGGCTGGAAGGTTGCCATATGATCCTCGACTCGTTCCCCAGATACCCGCTCCTCTTTGGCCCGTCACCGGTTCATCCACTCGAGCGACTGACGCAACATCTCGGGGGCGCCAGCTTATGGGCCAAGCGAGAGGATTGCAATAGCGGCCTAGCCTTCGGTGGCAACAAGATGCGAAAGCTGGAGTATCTGGTCGCAGACGCCCTGGCCCAGGGCTGCGACACTCTGGTCTCAATCGGAGGTGTGCAGTCGAATCACACCAGGCAGGTTGCCGCCGCAGCGGCGAAGGCCGGACTGAAGTGTGTTCTCGTCCAAGAGAGCTGGGTAGCGTGGGATGATCCCGTCTACGACTCTGTCGGCAACATCCTTCTCAGCCGGATCATGGGTGCCGACGTGCAACTGGTCCAGTCAGAGTTTGGAATCGGATTCAAGGAGAGCTGGGAGAACACCTTGAAGACGATACAGGAAGCGGGCGGGAAACCCTATCCCATACCAGCGGGCGCCTCCGATCACCGGTTAGGAGGTCTCGGTTTCGCCCAGTGGGCGCAGGAGGTAGCTTCCCAAGAGCGTGATCTCGGGATCTTTTTCGATACCATCATCGTCTGTTCTGTGACCGGCAGCACCCAGGCCGGGATGATCGCCGGCTTCGCGGCACAGGAGGAGAAGCGGCGCATCATCGGGATCGACGGTTCGGCAAAGCCGGCCGAGACTCTCGAGCAGGTGACGCGTATTGCCCGTAACACGGCGAATCTCATCGAGATCGACCGCGACCTGACAGAGGATGACTTCATTCTCGACGATCGGTACCATGCGCGGAACCTACGGGATCCCGGACAGTCAAACGATCGAGGCCATCCGACTATCGGGCCGATTGGAGGGAATGCTGACCGACCCTGTCTATGAAGGCAAGTCAATGGCCGGAATGATCGATATGGTGTCGCGCGGCGAGATCGACAGGCGCTCGAACGTGCTGTACGCACATCTCGGCGGTCAGCCCGCTCTGAGTGCCTACCGGAGTAGCTTCACCTAAACGACTCCGGGTGACGGAGTGCCAAATCTACCGGTCCCTTACATCCCGATCTTGGGGGACGGCTGAGCCACATTGGAAATTGCAAGGCGGACCAGGTCTTCTAGGGGCATCTCCTCCCCAGTCGTCCATGAGGTTTGAAAGTCGCTTTCCGTCATGGTATCGCGCACTTCCTTGACGCGTCTCTCATAGCGTTCCCGGTCGGCTGGGTGCCGAGACACTCCGATCGCTGTCCGCAGAGCATCGGCGCCTCCATAGAGACCCGCTGCAGTACCGTCGTCATTGTGTAAATGGGAGATCCGAGCAAGCGCCTCAATTGATTCGGCGACACCATCTTTTTGGCCGTTCTCCTCAAAAATCCCCAAGGCTTCCGTGAGCAGCGTCTCGGCGTGAGCGAGATTGCCCCGCTCAATCTCCACGATGCCGTAGTCTCCGGCAGAGTAGGCGATCGCCAGCTTGTCGCCCAGCACCCGCTTCCTGCTCAGCGCTTCATCATGCAGAGCGACCGCCTCGTCATACTTTCCTAAACGGAAGGCAAGACTGCCTCTATTCCCAAGGGTGACCGCGAGCCTTTGGTCGTGGCCGAGCTCTCGCCAAATGTCCAAACCCCGATCCAAGAATTCTGCGGCCCGTTCGTATTCCCCACGCTGGGAGGCAATGATGCCGAGATTCGCGAGAGACATGCCCATCGCGCCTTTGGCGTCAACGGTCCCAGCAAGGTCGATTGACTGCTGGTAGTAGACCTCCGCGCGGTCGTAGTCATTCTGTAAATGAGCAACCGTGCCGAGATTGTTGAGGATGACCGCCTGCTCCTTCTCGTTTCCCTCGAATCGATGAGCTTCCAGAGCGAGCTCGTACATCGCGGCGGCCCGCACGTAGTCGTTTTGGAGCCAAGCAAGGCGTGCGCTACCGGCGAGGGCCTGCGCGGGTACCCGAATACCGTCTTTCTCCGCCATGTCCAGGAGGCGATCCATCCAGGCACGACCCAAACGGACGTATCCCCAAAAGATCCAGTACTCGACCATGGCGGCTGCAAGTTCCAGAGCTTGGTCTACCGTTTTTCTTTCGGTCAGACAGTGGAGCGCCGCCACCAAATTCTCGTGATCCGCGAGCAGTCTCTCCGACCAGATCTCGGCGCCACCTTCCCGTTGAGCGCTTCCAGCTACTCTGCCGAGGCCACGAAAAAAGAGGGCGTGTCGCTCCCGCAGATCCTCCGTCTCCCCCTCCACTTCGGCCAGGCGACGGCTGTACTCGTGGACGGTCTCCAACATTGAAAAACGTTGGCCGCTGTCGCCTCGTAAAAAGAGGAGGTTCTTGTCGACGAGGCTGTCGAGCACTGCGTCAGTTTCGGCACCCGTCCCAGCCACGGCCTCTGCTGCTTCAACCGTGAATCCGCCTACGAAGACAGAGAGGCTGCGAAGGAGGTGTTGTTCAGCCGGGTCGAGCAGGTCGTAGCTCCAGGCGATGGCCGCCTCCATGGTGCGGTGCCGGGCTGGAGCATCGATGGGACCGGGCGGCATGACTCCCAGTCCTTCATCAAGCAGGGCAAGCAGTGACTGGGCCGGCATCCTTCGTATTTGGGCTGCGGCCAATTCGATAGCCAGAGGCAAATTATCCAATCTTCGGCAGATTTCGGCCACAGGGCCGACCAAGTCGTCTGTGAGCTCGAAACTGGACTGCACGGCTTGGGCACGGTGGACGAATAGAGCGATAGCCGAGTAGCCCATCGCCTCCTGAGCATCGAGATTATCCGCGGACAGGGGGCTTTCGAGAGCCGGCACGTCCAACAGGTGCTCGCCTCTTAGACGAATGGGCGAGCGGCTGGTAATCAGCAGAGCGACGTTCTGACACGTCTCCAAGATTCGAGAAACGAGGGGAGCGGCTGCCAGTAGGTGTTCGAAGTTGTCAAGCACCAATAGCATCTCCCGGTCACAAAGCCACTTACACAAGTTGTCGTCGGCCGAGTGTGAGGGATCTTCCTTGAGATCGAGGGACATCCCGATCCAGGTCGCCACACGAGCGGGATTCGAGCATGCCGCGAGGGAGATGAAGCGAGCGCCATCGGCGTATGAGGAGGAAAGGGTACCGGCCACCCGAACTGCCAGCCGGGTCTTGCCCACGCCTCCCGTCCCAACAAGAGTGAGCAGCCGAGCTTTCTTGTGAGTGAGGATGTGGACTGCGGTGGCCTCATCTTTCTCGCGCCCAACCAGCGAAGTCAGCTCGGCGGGAATCATCGATGAGCCTGGGGGGGCAGGGGGAGGCTCAACCTCCGCTCTCCGCTTGCGTTTGGGAACGGCAGAAAGGAATGCATCCCGGCCTTCGGGGGAGAGTGACAGGGCTTCGCAGAGCATGTCAAGGGTCGACGCCTGCGGAGTGCCTTTCAGGCCCCTCTCAAGGTCGCTGATGGTGCGAGAGCTCAAGCCAGCCCGCTCGGCCAGCTCCTCCTGGGTCAGTCCCATCTCGCGGCGGAACCGGCGGAGAACGATCCCAAATGGGGGTGAAACGGCCTCACTCACGATAGCCACCGTAACTGTGATTGACCGATGCAGTGCAAATCAATCTACAGAAGCATATCCGAAATGCGAATTGATTTGCATCTGCCCTGTGACGTATGGAGGGCGTAAGTGAGCCTAGCCTAGGACTGGCTCTCGTCCTTGGCAAGAGGTTGAGCGATCTCCCAGAGGTTGCCGTCGGGGTCTTTGAAATGCGCCGTACGAAGTCCCCACTCACGGTCGATTGGCTCGCGGACGAACTCGACGCCCTGCTCCTTCAACTCCTTATAGGTGCCGTCCACGTCCTCCACGAAGGCCACGAGCTGAGAGGTGGCAGCTGCCGGAGGGTGATCGGCCACGGCATCGTCGGTCAGGAGATCACGAGCACTCTTGATTGTCAACAGGATGAGCAGCATGGGATCAAAGTTGAATCCGGCAGACTCAGCATCGTCAAACGACATGGGCACGCCAAGGGTGTCTCGATAGAAGGTCTTTGAACGCTCCAAGTCGGTCACAAACAGCACGGCGACGTTGATCTGTTTCAATTTCACTGTCAAAGTCGAGCATCACCTTTCTGATGGTTGATACAGCCACGCTTATCAGACTGAGGATAGCAGCGGCTCCCGTTTCTCGAAGAAGGCGGTTGCCAGCGTCGGTTGACGAGGGCGACGGGTGACGGGCCATTCCCTGAACCATACCCATCTCTATTGGTAGCTTGGAGTGCAGAAACAAAGCGCACGTGAGGGAGAAGTTGGGCAATAAAGTCGATTATTTCGAGATCGGAACGACAGACGCAGAGGGAACAAAGAAGTTTTACTCCGAGCTTTTCGGCTGGAAAGTCGGGCCGCCATCATCGGCAGATTATTCGATGGTGAATGAAACGGAGGGAGGCATCTGGGACACAACCCGGATGGGCGGATTCGACTACGCCATCTTCTACGTTCACGTTGATGACGTCGAGGAGACGGTCAAGAAGGCCGAGAGGCTCGGCGCCAAGGTTGTTGTTCCCGTCACTTCAAATGACGCTATTGACTTCGCTCATCTGGTCGACGCAAAGGGGAATCGGTTCGGCGTCTGGCGTCCTAAAGCTTCCTAGATAGCAACAACCACCTGCATTCCTCGAGAATCGCGCCGAGTGGTACCGTGCATCGTGGCCAGCCAGGCCGTCGCAGCGCATCGAGGGGGATGGGAGTGAGGCAGTGACAGTAAGGGTGGTGCTGGCTGCCGTGATGTCGGTGGATGGAAAGATGACCAAATGGGGCGATCCCAACGTCAGGCTATGGTCTTCGAAAGAGGATCAGGGTCATCTGAGCGCACTCGTGAGGAAGCACCAGGTCATCGTTATGGGCCGGAAAACCTACCTCGCGGTAAGGGCGAATATTTCAATGCCAAACGATAAGCTGCGCCTCATCATGACGAGATCTCCCGAGGCTTATAGGTCGACGGAGGTGCCGGGAATGTTGGAGTATACGGACGCGTCTCCGGAGGCTCTGTTGCGGACGCTCGAGCGGAGGGGCTACGCTGACGTGCTTCTCGCCGGAGGAGCCGAGATCAACTCCCTGTTCCTTCAAGCGGGCTGTGTCGACGAGATCTGGTTGACCCTGGAGCCGAGATTGTTCGGTACCGGGCACGGACTTACCGCGGCGGAGGAGCTCGACGTGCACTTGGAGCTGATCTCCACCGAGCGTCTCAACGAAGGCGGCACACTGTTGCTGAAGTACAGGGTGTCCGGCGTACGACCGGTTTAAAGCGGAGCCTGAGGATGCGAGTAACACCGATAAGGACGCCGCCCGTGGTTGCCGGCGACAGTCTATCGCAAGTTCTCGAAGAAGCGGTAACCTCGCTGGAGAATGGCTCAGTGGTAGCCATCACCTCGAAAATCGTCTCCATCTGCGAGGGAAGCGTCGTGCGCCTGGGGAGTGCCGACAAGGAGACGCTCGTCCAGGAGGAGGCCGAGCGGCGGCTACCCCCGGACGAGCGGTATAACGTGAGCCTGACGGTCAAGTACAACCTGCTGATTGCCAACGCCGGCATCGACGAGTCAAACGGGAACGGTTATCACGTCCTGTGGCCGACGAACCCACAGGTAACAGCCAACGCCGTGCGCGCATCGCTGGTCGAGCGTTTCGGAGCCGGCAATATCGGTGTCCTCATCGTGGACAGCCGGACGACTCCTCTCCGTTGGGGAGTGACGGGTGCGGCCATCGCCCACAGCGGCTTCGCCGCCGTCAACGACTACGTGGGGTCGCCCGACATCTTTGGCCGCCCCTTCGTCTTCGAGAAGTCGAACATTGCAGACGGGCTGGCTGCATCCGCAGTGGTGGCGATGGGCGAAGGCAGCGAACGAACGCCGATTGCGGTCATCGCCGACATCCCGTTTGTCCAATTCCAATCCAGAAATCCGACACCAGACGAGCTGGATGCACTAACGATCTCGATGGAGGACGACATGTACTCCGAGCTGCTCGGCGCCGTCGACTGGCAGGATGGTGGGCACGCGCGATAGGGGCCGATCGGAGCAGGAGCTACGAAGCCTGTCCCGTCTTGGTGCGATGTAGCGCCGGGTTTACCCCGCCGTCTCAGAGGACATCGTAGCTAGTTTCGCCCTATACAGCCCGTGTATACGGGTATATAGTCCAGTCCTTTAGGGCGTTCATGTGCCGATAACCACGAGCCACCGACTGGACGACCGGCCCGAGGTTCTTGAGATACCAAACGGCCGAGGCCTATCTCCGCCCGTTGTTTGCTCAAATTCCCGCGCGTCGAGGCAGTTTGCGGATTTGTCGACGGCGACACGATCCGATATCTCCGCTCCACGGTTGTTGCTCAGTCGGCACGTCGTCGCGTCAGTTGATCCCTGGCCGCCCTCACTACATGAACGGCCTAAAGGCACTGGACTACGCACTGCATTTCATCTACCACTACTACGAACGAGGGGCGAGCCGGAGAAATTGCTGCGATGCAGAACGGTCCGAGGCCAGTTCTCCCCCGATGCTTTTTTCGGCAGACGAGATGACATCCCGGGATGCGGGCGCCAATGTAGCTCCGGGACTGCTGGATGCAGGAGGGTTCCTAAGTCCTGATCCGAGAATGCACCGCGTCCACAAGTCGAGCTCGCGGAGAGAAGCTGCGGCGGCATCCCGTTCGTAGTGCGTGTTGCCAGAACCCTGGCTGATTCTTCTCCTATCCTTCGTACCGGCTGACGGATGCACGCGTAGCTTCTGGCACCCGCCGATCCCTATAATCAGGCTTGTGCCGTGCACAAAGCACGCCTAATAAAGGAGACAGCGTGAATAGGACGCGCGGGTTATGGGTACGTCTGGCGTTGATTTTGGCTTTCTTTCCGGTCGGGCTCTGGGCATCCTTTGGGTCTCACGGGGTTGCCACCGCAGCTCGCTCGTTCACTGTCAACAGCGAAAGTGACTCCGCTTCCGTTACAAGCGCTCTCACGCTCCGAGAGGCCATCCGGGTTGCTGACGGCCTCGATCTAGGACCCTTCACGGCCGGGCAGAGGGCCCAGCTTGCCGGTTGCACGTTCAATTCTTCACACGACATTACCGGAGGGTGCGGTGCAGGGGGCGATATCATCAGCTTCGCTTCAAGCATCACCCAGATCGATCTGACGTCGGCACTTCCCGCAATCACACTGCCTCGGGTCTCGGTATACGGCGACGCGACCGTTCCTGTCCGGATCGACGGCTCCCACATGACCCCGGGGACGGCAGGCGATGCGATCACGCTTGATAGCAATAACGCGCTGATCTACGGACTGGCGTTCTTCAATCTGCCAGCGACCTCCTCAACCGGTCGAACCGCTGACATTCGAATCTTAAGCGGACGGGGAAACCGGGTTGTCTCCGACGTACTCGGTGTTTTCCCGGGCGCCAGCAGCTGCCGGGGATTCCCTGGCCCTGATACCGTGACCAGGAACTCATCGTACGGAGTCTATATTGGTCCCCAGGTTACCGGTGATACACAATCGCCATCAGCCTACCTTTATAGCGATGTGATCGGTTGTCACGCGCAAGCGGGTGTCTACTCGAATGGCGGCCACAACATTGTCATGGGTCAGAACCCAACTGGAACCGCCCTCGGCGACTACATCGGGGTAAGCAGCTGGACCTTGGCAATTGGCACGAGAGCGTCCCTGCCGAACGGCGACGGAGTCCTGCTTGATAACCACGATGCGGCGGCAGTGCTGCGCAATAGTGATGTCTCCGACAATCGAGACGCTGGTCTCCTCATCACCGGTGCCTCGGGCGGAGCCACCGTGCAGAACTGCATCTTTCAACAAGAGTCGAATGGCGTCAGGATCCAAAGCGGCGCCGGCCTCAACGGGATTGGAATTCTGACGCAGGGCTTTAATGGTGATCCTAGTAATTTAATTTCTGGAAACTCCGCCGACGGCGTCCTCATCACCGGTGCACACACAGCGGGCAATTACGTCTATGAAAACAAGATCGGAACGGACGGGAGTGAATCGCTCCCGAATTACGGCAATGGGGTTCATGTCACGGAGGATGCACACCTCAATTACATCGGTTCTTTCACGGCTGATGTCGGCAATGTCATTTCCGGCAACCGGTCCAACGGTGTGCTTATCGACAATGGCGCAAGCGAAAACACGATCTCCGCAAACTATATAGGTACCGATGTGAGCGGAACGGACGCGATTCCAAATGGAGCCGCAGGCGTCGATCTTCAGGACGCAGGCGTTCAAAATGTTATCGGCCATTACGGGCCGGAAGTTATCGCCGGGAATGGAGCCGCCGGCATCTTGATGTCGAACACACCACAAGCCAAAGTGATCAACGACGTGTTCGTAGGAGTCGCATCCGACGGACGAACTGAGATCGGCAACCGAGGCCCAGGCATCGAGGTCAATGGCTCAAGCTTCGACAGTATAAAGCCGCAACAAGTTTCCGGCAACACCGGCCCAGGGGTACTGGTAACAGGCGCCTCGATTGACGACACAGTGATACCAGAACACGATTCGGGTAACGGCGGGCTCCCGATCCTGCTCGGAATCGAAGATCCTCCGGTTAATGACAATGAAGGCACCCGACCGGGCCCCGATCATCTCCTCAATTTCCCCGTGATTGAGCATGTCTCGGGTTCATCGATTTCAGGAACAACCTACGCAGGGTGTCAGGTCTACATCTATCAAGCAAATTCGGATCCTGGTACTCATGGCGGCGGAGGCAGCCAATTGGCCGAGGTTTCCGCCAATTCGTCCGGAATTTGGACGTGGTCCTTGCCTCCCGGAGTGTCAGCAACCGACGTTAGTCTGATAGCGGTGACACCGGCTGGCGACTCGTCCGAGATGAGTCCATTGGGTGTCGTTTCCGCCCCATCACACTACAGCTCGGTCGATGTCAGTCCGAATGATAGCCATCCCACAACAAGCACCCTATTCTCCGGTCGGGTGTATGTCGCTCTCAATCCGAACGGTGCCAGTTACCCACATCAGCAGTACCTGGCGGCTTCGGTCCAAGGAGGCCTATGGAAATCGAACGACAGCGGGCAGTCCTGGAACCGTCTAGCCGGCCTCGATCGTTGGGGGGAGTTTAGCGTAAGCTCCCTGGCCTTTGATCCAAATAACGCCGGAAGGGTGTATGCCGTCGCGCGGAGTGACGGGCAGCTAAACCCACATACAGGTGTGTACAGCAGCACCGACGGCGGAGATAGCTGGTCCCCCGCCGGAAATCCGAGGCCCATAAGTCCCGAGTGCCCGATTGGGCCGACGCCACATATAGTCGTGAGCCCTCTAAACAGCACGGTCTTCGCGACCTTCTCGTGCAAGATCGGAATCATGTCCAGTCCGTTCACGGGGTTCCAGTGGGTAGATCCGGCGACCTTGGCCAATCCAAGCTTGACTGGCACGACCTCCTATGGAGCAGTCAGTGTCGCGCCGGATGGCACCGCCTTTACATGCTCAAGTCGTGGTGTCTACATGCTGCCGCCCTCGGGTACGTGGCAGCAGATCAGTGCGAGTCCCGCCCCCTCAGACGCCAATTGTGCTACGGCCGTTGACCCTGTATCGCACAGTCACAATGTCGTGTTCGTCTCGGACGGAACCCCTCAGATCGTCGAGCTCGACGCACCTTCATCTGGCGCGACCTGGACCGAGACTAACCTAAATGCACCCCCTCCTCCGTATCCCAACGGCCACGAGGCAGTCGCCCAGACGCGAATCGACAGTTCGATAGGGCCTGGCGGCTATGACCTCTATTTCGTGAACAGCGTGCAGGGGTGGGTTATACATTGTGATGACGTGGGAGCAGGGCCACAGTGCACCGGGCACGGTGTATGGGCCCTAGTGGGCGATAGCGGATATCACGGCGACATCCTCGACTACGTGTTCGACCCAACGGGTAATCACTGTGTGCTTCTCAACGGCGGCGACGGCGGCATTGCAAGGCCAGTAAATTCGCCCGCCTATGGGAGTCCGCCACCGAACTTTCAGCGTGCAAACTGCGACGGTACGCCTCAAGACCCGGGGTCACCCGCACCTTCATGGCTCGGATCCAATGCCGGCCTCCACGACCTCTTGGTGCACGACATGAACGGTACCAGGATGCGGGATGGAACAACGGACCTTTATATTGCAATGCTCGACAACGGTTTTATGAGCTACAGCGGGGATGGCTCCAGCCCCTGCTCCACAACCTGGTGCACAACGCAGGTGGGAGACGGTGCGGTCGTCGCACCAGACACGGTAGAGCCAGCCAGGCGTTCGGACATTCGGCTGCTTGGCTTCTCCAACTATCCCTACTGCCCGGCGGCCGCGGAGGGCGGTACCTATTCCAAGGAATACATCCAAGCGCCGGTTGCCGGAGGTTCCGCAACGCCCTGTATCGGAAGCGGACCGCCAAACCTTTCAATAGGAGGAGCTGCCGGAGAGCAGGGAGTCGTCTCGTATGCGAACAGGAGCTACTTGGCAGTAACTCATACCGGTAGCTCCGCTCAGCTCTACAGGACCATCGATCTTGGCTCCAGCTGGCAATCGGTCGGGAGCTCGATGCACGAATGCGGGAAATGGATGGGCAGACCCCGACTTAAGGCTCGCGATGGACGGGACCACTCCCATTTCTATCGTCCGAGACGATGGACGGCTATTCGAGGTGAGAGGTACGTCGTCATCGGCATCGACCTCCTTGATTTCACAGCCGGCGAGCGGCTGTTCCTCGGCGGCCTCCGACCCACGAAGGACGTGCCTCATTGATGTGTGGGCATACGGAGTATCGCCATCGAATCCCAATGATCTATACGCCTTTGACTGTGGAGCGCCTCTCGCTAGCCCACCGTCCTGTCCTAACGGGGCGATGTGGTACACGACCTCGGGAGGTCCACCGTGGCATCGGGACCCCGTCCTGACTAGGCTTATTCAGTGCGACTGGAATGGAAACCGGTATCCTCTTGCCGGAAACTATCAGCTCTTCGCCGGGAATCTGTTCCAGTCTCAGCCAGAGGTTGTTGCCTTCGACCCTCAAAATTCGAATCACATCGTCGTTGGCACTCTGTCGGTGGGGACCTTCGTAAGCCTGGACGGTGGTCGAAGTTGGGGTAGGCTGCCTCAAGAGATTCCGATGGTCTCCTCAATTGTGTTCTCGCCTCAACAGGACCACTTCTTCCTTTCGTCGTTTGGCCAGGGAGTTTATCACATTCACCTCGGTCAGACAGGCCTCACCATCGACTCCACGTCCGGCACCGCGGGTACGGACGTTCCTGTGTCCGCGACGCTAGTTAACCCCAGTGGTTTCGTGATGGGAATGGGTGTCACTTTCGATCTTGTCAATGGAGCAGGAACGACCGTGGCTTCGGCTTCTCGATTTACCAATGCGGAGGGCATTGCTTCGGCATCGCTTCCTCACCCTGCGGCCGGAACATACACTCTCCGAGCCGTGTTCTCCGGGACGTCCACACTCGTCGGATCGCAGACCGAATCCCCATTTACGGTTGAGGCTGGAAGCTCGGGCGCTAGACCTGCCAACAGAGCTATCCAGGAGGAGCTGAGATGATGGCGCGACGAAAGAATGTATCGACCGCTCCGGCAAAGACTAGACATATAAGCAGGCATTCGGTCCGCTCGCTTGCCGCCGCGATTGTCATGGCCGGAGTTGCTCTTGGCGGAGGCGGGAACAGCGTTCTGGCCACCTCATCCCCAGCACTGACGGGCACAGTCCTCCTGGATATACGGTCCGGACAATCTGGTTCGTATCCGCGCAACTTCACTGCCGTCGGCGGCAAAGAGTTTTTCACAGCTAAATCGGCCTCGGGCGGGACGGGACTCTGGGTCTCGACCGGCACCCGTCAAGGCACCAAGCTGGTGAAGGTTTTTCACCCCGAGATAAACAGCAACGGTATTGGGGAGCTGACCCCTCTGGGCAAGTATCTGTTCTTCCTTGCAGATGACGGTGTTCACGGCCAGGAATTGTGGATTTCAAATGGTCTGGCCGGCGGAACCCATATGGTCAAGGACATTTACCCGGGATCTGCTTCATGCAGCTGCTCGAACCTCACTCCTCTCGGAAACGAGCTTCTTCTTTGTGGGGCCGGCTTCGAGCGCCTCACGGGTTCAGCAGCTGGACAAAATGATGACGATGTGGCGGACCACAGGTGTGGGAAAGCAACGGCACTGGCTCCGGAACACATATGGTGACTGACATTGGGCCCGGCGACCACTTCACCAATCTAAACGACCTCACCTCTTTCCTCCACTCCGTATACTTTGCTGCGGACGATGGCGAGGGGGGTTCCGAGCTTTGGAAAACCAATGGGACAGAGCAAGGGACGGTATTGGTCAGAGACATCAATGCAGGCTTCTCCGGGTCCTATCCTCATGACCTCCTTGGCGATGGAAAGTCGCTTTTTCTCGCAGCATATTCGCGGAACCTCAGGGCAGGCACTTTGGCTAAGTGACGGCACTCGAAAGAACACCCAAGCCATCTCCGGAAGCATCGCTCCGCGGGACTTGACGGCTTTAGGCTCTCTCGTCTACTTCTGCGGGAGTGATCCGAGTCATGGGTCGGAACTTTGGGAGAGCAATGGCCAGAAGAACGGCACCTATCGAATTACGGACCTGAGTCCCGGTAAGAAGGGCTCCAACCCGTCGGATCTCGTCACAGTGGATAATGCCCTGTTCTTCGTTGCCGATGAGGCATCTCAAGGAAATCGGATGTGGGAAGCCTTACCAGACGTGAATGGCAAGACAAGTGTGAAGGAAATTGGCGGTCCACTCAGCGCCGGACGAGCGACATTACAGGCCTTGGTAAGCTTGTGGCTGCCGTCGTGCGCGCAAACAAGACCCCTCAGCTCGCAGTCTACGATCCAGGATCCAGCACTTTCCAGATCCTCTCCTCACTTGGAAACTATCCATACTCGACCGATACCGGCGCTGCCCCGGCCTACAATGCCCAACAACAGAAGCTGTACTTTAGCGCCGATACGACCAAGTTTGGAGCAGAGCCGGCCACTCTGGAGGTGTCAACGGGTGTCACGTCGTAGCTGGCAACTTGTCGTCGAGCCCGATGGATCGGTGTTGTGGACGGCTCCGATTCCGTTGGCGACCTTCCCCGGCCATAATCTTCGGACTGCGTTGGCACGAACGGGTTCGGCCACGTCAGAGCCCCGATCGGAAGATATGATCGAGGTTCGCGCCGCCGGCGCACGCCCATTCGCTGTCGCCAGGCGACTGCGTGCTTATCAGGCTTGAGGGAGGAAGAGCCGGCGGTAGAGATCGCTGGTGAAGCGGGATTCGGGATCCCACTCCGACTTGAGACGTCGGAATGCTTCTACGGCATCCGCACCGTAGGACCCCTCCATGTCCTCTCGAGACAGAATGCTGTCCTTTGCCGGATAGAACCTACCGCCTGCCGGTAGGACCACCTCACGGGCAAGCTGCAGAAGCTCACGGGTGAGCCGGTCGCGATTCGCCGCCGTAACGTGGAAATCAAGGCTTAGGGAGTAACCATCCACGCCATAACTCAATAGGAAATCGTCGGTGCGATGACGCTTCACGACGGCAAGAATCGGGAATTGGTTCTGCTGCTGCATCCTCTCGAGAACCTTGCTGAAGACAGCGAGACACTCGTCCCGAGGCACGAACATCTGAAACTGCAGGAGGCCCAGCGGTTGGAATGCTCGCCGCCAGTCGGGGATCGTGTCGAGCATGAAATGGAAGTGACGCCTCGGTACAAAGCTGACATGGCCCGAACGCATCATTCCCCAGTTGTAACGAGCGGAGTTGAGGATGCGGAGGGATTGGGAGCCGCTTAATGGCTTCAGCAGTCGCCATAGCTCCGCCTTCCGCCTGAGCTGCTCGATGCCAGAGCTGTAAGAACTTTTCGCGCGCCCCGGCCCCGACTCGAATGGCCCTTGACCATCACCGGAAAAGCTAGTCGGGGCCGTTTGACAGATCTGAACGAGGCCCCGCCCTAAGCTCGCCCCCGAGGCGAAGCCGTCGAGCCAGCCGACTCCATACTCCATCCCCACCTGACGTAGCTCGAATATCTGAAGAAGTGCCTCGAAATTCGGAGCGGCCATCTCCTCGACGTGGAGATCCATCGATTCCAGAGCTTCGAGATGGAGTCGAGCTGAAAGCACCACGCCAAGCAGGCCGTACCCGCCGATCACAGCCTTGAAGAGATCGGGGTGAGCACTGCGACTGCAACGAACGACTTCGCCGCTGGCCAGCATCAGCTCGATCTCCATGACATGATCGCCAAACGCGCCGGCGAGCCAGTTATTCTTGCCGTGCACATTGGCTCCGATGCAGCCGCCCACGGTGGGAAACGCTGTCCCCGGCACCACACCAGGCCAAAGACCATGAGCCGAGGCCACGGAGCAGAGTGCTTCAATGGTGGTTCCTGTCTGGACGTCGATGTTCTGTTCCGGCAGTGACTCAACTTTGGTGCTGTTCAACCCTGTCGTATCGATCACCGCCTGACCGTCGTTGAGCGCCGCATCGCCATAGCTGAACCCGCTGCCCCGTGCGATCACGGACAGCCGGCGAGAGGCGGAATCCGACAGGGCATCTCCAACCTCCTCCAACGTTCGCGGCCGGTAGAGCTGGGACCTACCCTTGCAGATCATGCCCCACCCCTCCAGCAGGCGGGGAACGGGGTTAGCCCCGGATGGAGGAAGCTGGTCCGGCGGGATCATACCGGGAGGCGTTCAAGGAGCGCAGCTGGAGCGCGTCGAAGGAGCACCGCGATCCATTCCCACCACCACGGAACCCAAACGACTCGCCGGCCGGCCGCTGCGGCGGAGAGAATGTCCCGAGCTGCCCGATCAGCGGACACGGCTGCCGGGAGCGCCACCTTCGACCCCATCATGGGAGTTCGGATGAAGCCTGGCTTGACGGTGACGATGGAAATGCCCCTCCTGCCCACGCGGTACTGAATCGACTCCAGGTAGACGTTTAGGGCGGCCTTGGTGGCATTGTAAACCGGGTTCCCACGGCGTCCTCGCTCACCGGCGATCGAGGAGATGCCGACAATCGTGCCGGAACGGCGTGGCAGCATGTATTCCACCGTGGCGTTGATCCAGGCCACGGCACCGCTCAGGTTCACCTCGATGGCCTCGACGTCATCAGCTGTTCGGTACGAGTCGATTCCCTGAGGTGGCATGACACCGCTGGAGTACAGCAATAGGTCCAGACCACCCAGCTCACCAACGATCTCGTCAAGCAGCCGAGGAACGTCCGTCCAGTTACGCACGTCGGCCGGATAGGGCAGGGCGACTCTCGTTCCGTGGCGCTGATTGATCTCTTCGCAAATGCGATTCAGCTCCTCGGATCGTCGGGCAACCAAGGCGACGCGCACACCCTGTTGACCGAGACGCCGTGCGAGTGCTTCGCCGATTCCCGACGAGGCTCCGACGACGATGGCATGGCTCCAGGTTTCCGGCATCTCCCCTCCGAACCAGGATAGCTGGAGGCCCTCCCTACAATGACGGTATGGTCTGCGCCATCTGCGGAACAGCCAACTCGGAGGGGGCACGCTACTGCTCCCAGTGCGGCGTGATGCTCGGTGTCCCCTGTCCATCCTGCGGGGCCTCAAACAATCCCCTGGCCAGAAGATGTGGAGCCTGCGGTCAGCCACTGAGGGATCTGGAGCCCGCGGCCACCAGCGGTCGGGCGCCACTTGAATCCAAGCGCATTGTCACCGTGTTGTTTGCCGATCTCGAGGGCTACACCAGCCTGGTCGAGTCCTACGGAGATCAGGCGGAGCAGGTGAGAGCACTTCTGGCCAGCTACTTCCAGATCCTCTCTCGGGTGGTTCGAGAGCACGGCGGCACGGTGGAGAAATTCATCGGCGACGCCATCTGTGCTCTCTTCGGCGCCCCGGTTGTCCACGAGGACGATCCGGCTCGAGCGCTTCGTTGCGCTTTGGGTATGCGAGACGCCTTGGCGGATCTCAATGCCAGGCGAAGTGAGGAGGAAGCGGGGCCGCTAAACATCCGCATCGGCGTCACGACTGGACAGGTTGTGGGAGGAACCACGGAGCATGGAGGCGAGAGGCAGTACTCCGTCACGGGAGATGCCGTCAATACCGCCTCGCGACTTCAGGCCGCCGCGGGACCTGGACAGATTTTCGTGGCGGCCTCGACGGAGGCGCTTGCCAGGCGGGCCTTCAGGTTCGAGAGCATGGGTCGCATAAAGCTGAAGGGGAAGCGACAACCTGTCGAGACCTACCGGCTGCTGGGGGTGCTGCGGTCGGAGGGCGATTTGGCCCTTTCGGAGATCGTGGGTCGAGAGGTTGAGACGGCGCACCTCATGTACTGCCTGGGCCAGGCGGCTGCCGGAACCCCTCAGCTCGTCGAGGTCGTTGGGGAGCCGGGGATCGGAAAGTCGGCCTTCGTTACAGCCTTTGCTGCCCAGGCAAGGGAGAAGGCAATGGTTGCGTCCTCCTTGTGTCCGCCGTTGGGCTCCATGCCCTTCCTCCCCTTTCAGCAGATTTCGGCCGATCTACTTCAGCCGGTATGGCCATCGGCCTCCGGAGAGGAGGAAGTCAGCAGGCCGGCAAGCCAGGCTTCCGTGGAGTGTCTACAAGCCCTGGCAGCCGGGACGCTGGTCGTCGGATCTGAGGAGTCGGTCGAGCAGATCGCGTCGAGTCTTCAGGAGCTGATCTCGCAGCGCTCCCTCACGTCGACGGTTGTCGTCAGTCTGGAGGATGTGCAACGCGCAGATCCACAGTCCCTCGATCTCTGGAAGCGCCTCCTAACATCCAGGTGGTTCGGCCGGGTGGTTTTGATGTGGACGAGAAGGACGGGTGAAGATCTACAGCTGGACGCCGAGCCCTCCGTGTCCTTTACGAGGATTGTCCTGGGGCCGCTTCCCGCTGTCAATAGCTCCAGCCTCCTCGACGCCATCGTGGATGGGGTTGAGGTCTCAGACGAAGTTCGGAAGCTGGTGGTCGAACGCTCGGGAGGCAATCCGCTCTATATAGAAGCAATGACTCGGAGCCTGCTCGAGAGCCCGAAGGTCATTTCCGGCCAGGAGCCGCTTGGGTCCCTCGAGGTGCCGGCCACCGTACAGGGTCTCATCCAATCAAGGCTCGACTCGATGCCTGAGCCACAACGTCTGCTTCTTCAGGAGGCCGCTGTCATCGGAACAGAGTTCGATGCAAGGCTTCTCGAGCGTGTGGATCTATTCGGCATCGACGTCAGAGCGGCTCTGGAGGCCGTCTGCCGGAGGGGAATCGTGGATCAGATTGGAGCCAGCAGCTACCGTTTTCGGCACGTCCTAACCCAGGAGGTGGCGTACAACATGATGTTGGAGGGTCTTCGATCCGAGCTGCATCGGGAGACGGCTGAGGCGTTGCTGGATCTGAATCCGGAAAACGTTTCGCTACTCGGACCGACGATTGCCGATCACTACGCAAAGGCAGGCGATGTCGACCGTGCCGTCGATATCTTGGTCCAGGCTGGACAGCAGGCAACCTAGCCAACGTAGCCCGGTCGGGAGGTTCGGCGAGAATTACCTAACTTCCAGAGGAGAGACGATTGAAAGGCAATTCCGCAAGAAAGGAGGGAGCTGCGAACGCTGGCGTGGCGGGCGATCTGCATCCTCTGGCCGTCGAGGGCCGGGAAGAGTGGCGGCAGTGGCTTTTGGAGAACCATGAAGTCACCAGAGAGGTACATCTGCTCGTCTTCAAGAAGTCATCCCCAAGGCCCGGTATCCGCTATGAGGAGGCCGTGGAAGAGGCTGTCTGTTTCGGATGGATCGACGGAATCGAGCGCAGATATGACGCTGACCGCACGCTGAATCGTTTCACTCCTCGGCGCCCCAAAGGCAACTGGTCGGATTCAAACCGGGCCCGTGTGCTCAGCCTGGCTCGACGCGGTCTCATGGATCCGGCAGGAGTAGCGGTGCTGCCACCGGAGCTGCGCGAGCAGATGCTTCGCGTGTCGACAGACATCGCGGAGGACAAGTGAGCGGCGCGCCTGGATCCAGGCAGGAAGCTGGCAGATCTACTCAGCAAGGCGGGCATGCGGGAAACTCGCGGCCGGCAAACTTCGATGCCGTGATCTTCGACATGGATGGAGTTCTGCTCGACAGCGAGCCGATCCACTTTGCGGCACTGAACGACATGCTGGCGACGGAAGGCGTCGCCATCCCTCAAGAGGAGAACGAGCAGCTTCTGGGGACGACTGTCGACGACACCTTCCGATGGATCATGTCACGCTTTGGTTTGAGCCAGCCGGTTGAAAGCTACATGCAGCTGTACGACGAAAAGATTCTGCTGCGGCTGAGCGGAGAGCTCGAGCCATCAGCTGGTTTACTGTCTCTGCTCGACGGCATCGAGTCGCGAGGGCTGCCGCTGGCAACTTGCCTCCTCCTCAAACCGCAGCTGGGTTGAGGCGACGCTGAAGTCTCTGGGAATCCGATCGCGATTTCAGGTGGTCGTTTCAGGTCAGGATGTCACGCGTGGCAAACCCGATCCCGAGATCTACCTCGCTGCGGCGCACCACCTCGGGGTGCATCCGGAGCGCTGCCTGGTGTTTGAAGACGCACCCAACGGCATCGCCTCGGCCAAAGCCGCCGGAATGACGGTCATTGCCCTCAGAACGCCCTATACCGAGGGGTTGGATCTAGGCGCCGTGGATGCAGTCGTCGACTCGCTCGAGGATGTGGATCTTGATTCCCTCATGCACGAGGGCCCCTACCGGTGAGAGCCGAGACTCCTTAGATACGGCCTGAATCCGGCTCGCGGGCACTGGCTCCTACCGATCGGCGAAGCGCTGGCACCCGCCGATGCGTAACCTTGATCCGTAGCGGTAGATTACAGAACGGAGAGCATCGGAGGAGCGGATATGGAAGGCCACCGGGTACAGGACGAAGCAGCCGAGAGGTTCGAGCGGAGCGCGGAAGAGCTTGAAACGGCAGCGCGCCATCTTCGCGTAGCCGGGAAGCACATGCGTGACACAGAAATCCCTCGAGCCTGCGCTCATGCCTTTGCCGCCCAGGGTCACCTGGTAACCGCCGAGCGGCTCCTGGACGAAAACGCCGTCCTGCATGCGTCGAAGTCCATCGCTGACGGCGCCTGACGCCGACAGCCAGGGCTCACGGGACAGTGTTCAAAAAGTTCCTCCGGCAACATAAAGATAGATTGTCTTCACAAGGCGGCCGTGAATTCCATGTCAGACATACAAAGGATGAGACTCCGGTTGGCCTGCTTTCAAGACTCCTTACACCTAAGAGCTGAGAGACTCTAGGGAGCCGGTCATTGAGCCTCCAGGCGGAAAGTAACATTCAGAGGCGACCGTAGAGTCCGTTCCCATCCCCCTGTTGGCGGAGTGAGATGCCTGGATCTTCCGAGACGTCTGGAGAGAGCGGCAAGTCCAGACCTGGCGGCCTTACTGGTGAGCTGCGCGTACTGCTTGGGCTCCTGGTGCTGGCGCCAGTCGCCTTCGCTTCAGCCTGGTTCTCCTGGCCATCCTGGCTGCAGTTCGTGCTCTCCGTTGGAGCCGTTATCCCCCTGGCAGGATTCATCGGGGCATCAACCGAGGCGCTCGCCGACCGGCTGGGAGCCAAGGTAGGCGGGCTTCTCAATGCCACCTTCGGCAACGCGCCCGACCTTCTCGTCGGCGTATTCGGAGTTCAAAAGGGCCTGATTACGCTCGTCAAAGCGACGCTCGTCGGCGCCATCATCAGCAATTCGGCTCTCATCATGGGACTCTGCTACGTTACCGCCGGACTCATTCATCGGCGGCCAAGGTTCAGGAGGGACGAAGCCGGCCACCACAGCGTTCTGATGATGCTGACGGTTGCCGCAGTGCTCTTTCCGTCACTGGCGGCATTCGAGCCTTGCAGCACCCGCAGCTGTCGCACACCGAACGTTAGCCTGCTCCACGTGAGTGTTGGGGTCTCGGTGGTTCTGCTGCTGGCCTACACGGCGTACATCCTCTATGGGATCTTCGGGCTCGAGTGGTTTCGCCGGGCGGAGCCGCCCCGCGATGTCAAATTTCTCGTCGAGTCTCGAGAAGCTCCCACCCAAGAAGAACGGCTGGCCGGTTTGGCTGAGCGTACTCGTGCTGGCGGGATCCACGGCGGCTTTGCTACCGGTTACCGATATCCTCACGAGCAGTGTCGTTCCCTTCACCCACGTCTTTGGGTGGACTCAGGTGTTTGTGGGGATCATCATTGTGGCCAACGCAGGCAACGTGGCGGAGGGGTATGCGGCACTGCGACTCACCGCGACGAAGGCCGGAAGGCCAAACGATAAGACGGGCGAGTCGTCCGGTCTGGACCTGGCTCTTGGGATCGCATCGGCATCATCCATCCAGATCGCAACCTTTGTTGCGCCCCTGGTGGTTCTCTACAGCCTCTTTGGTCACACCCTGTCGCTGGTGTTCAGCCCCGTGGAGATTGGGATTCTGGCTCTGCTTGTGCTGATCTTCACCTACATTGCCCATGACGGGGAGAGCAACTGGCTCGAGGGAGTACAGCTGCTGGCGCTCTACGCGATGGCAGCGATCGTCTTCTTTGCCCTGCCGGTTTCGGCCTTTAGCTGAGCCGAAGGGCTTGCTCGGTAGTGCTGAGCACTTGAATGGGCATGCTACCGGACCGGATCTACCATACGGCGCCTTATATTGGGCCGACGCTTCCCGCGCGACGGACGTAGCCCGGCCCTTGTGTGGCCGGGCGAGCGTGATTCTCCATCGTCCGAGCATGGGGCGGGGAAATCTTGGAATACGTAGTCGAGAACCCGGTGGGTAGGGGGATGGGTATACCGGCTCAGCGTTATCCGCGTTCAGGCGTTGTTGAAAGGTTGTGGGGTAGGCAGAGGATGGGCGTGAAGCGTGACGCCCGGCCACACAGGGGCCGGGCTACGTCCCGCGCCGGCGGGTAAGCCCGCGAAATCTTGGGATATATGCTGGAAAACCCCGTGGGCAGGGGGATCCACTAGACCGGCTCGGGATTATCCGCCTTCACGCGTTCTTGATCCGTTTTGGGGCAGGCAGGTGTTGGGCAACGCATGACGCCCGGTCACACAGTGGCCGTGCCAGGCGTCAATCGCAGATGAGGAGTTGGTAGTCCATGTCGCCGATCGGGAAGTGTGATCCGGGTTCGGGCCGACCGGCAGTGCACGTGGGCCGGGCACGCAATGAATTGCGCCCCTACGGTGGACGGATCACATTCCCGCCAGCAGGACGGCCAGCCGTTTTTCGCCGCGATGACAGGGGCAGTGCCCCCGTGCCTGCTCCAGCATGCACCACGATGGCCACGTCATGCGCCACCGACGGATACCACCCGGGTCGAGATGATGAGGTTGGTTGCAGTGCGAGATCCAGCGGCCGGGCTACGTTCGTTCGGGTGGGAATCTTCTGGACAGCACCCAGGTTTTCATCGCCGGCCGTCGATCGGCTATTCGACGCCCTCTGACTCCACGTGGATAGATTCGGGGATCGCTCGCACTGGTCGCCCTCCTGCTGACCCTGCTCGGCCGTCAACCTTCTCTCCTGAGCGGCAAAGCCTTCCTGGTAGATGAAGCAAACGGTGATGGTGCCGTCCGGGAGCTGACTATGAGTCATGAAGTGGATATCCGCTCCCTGGGACATCCACTGGCTGATTCCAATGTCGAGATCTTCGCCCATACCAGAGAAGTGTCGGAATCGCAATGTGCCCTCCGTGGTGTCGTTGCAGCGGGAAGCCGAAACCCACCCTGCCTATTGTCGCAGGCCCGCAACAGACGCACGATTAGGCGGTGGGCCTGCATTCTGCTAATGCAGAAATGCGAGATCCGCAGCTGATTCTCAGCCAGGTGGCGTCCGTTTCGTTAGGCCTGATAGGCCGATTCCAGGCTCGATCAGGACGGAGCGAGCAGCCCGTTTTCGCGGCTCGCCGGCCTCCAGATAGACGGTATTTGTTCTGCACATAACGAGGGATAAAGTAGACTCGGGTGAACCTATCGAGACACTCCAGGAAATACAACGGCAGTGTGCACCACCTCAAATCGCGGCCGGGATACCGGCGTGGAATGTTTGAGGTCACCCCGGCCACTGGCGCCCGTCTGATTCGAGGCTGAAACCGTTCTATGGGCATGCGCCGGGCTCTGCGAGAGTTCAACCCTATCCGCAGTCAGATCGAGCGGCAACCGACAATGCTGCCACCTCGCGCTCATCGGCGGCGGATTGACCCTCCCTCCTCGCGGTCTCTCCCTCCAGCGGCGGGGCTCCCGCGGGTTGTTCCTTCCAAGACGGGTTTTCGGCGGCACTGGTGGACGATTCTCCTCTACCTCTTCTTCCTGCTGATCGCCGCCAGTGTGGCGGGAGTCAGTCTAACGTCTTACGCCTTTTCCCGCTATGACGGGCTGATCCTTCCTGGCGTCTATATCGACAATCAACCGATTGGGGATCAAGGATGGACGGAGGCTCAGGGGATCGTCCTTCAGGATCTCCTGTCAATGCGCGATGTCCCCATCACCCTTACCTTTGGCAATCATCACTGGCAACCGACGCCGCACCAGATCCAGCTCAGCTACGACGTCAACACCACGATCGACAACGCCTACTCCATCGGCCGTTCCGGCACCTTCTTCCAGCAGCTCTTCGACCGGCTGCCGGTGAAGAGGCACTTCAACGTCGCGCTGATCTCCCACGTCAACGTGAAGGACGTTCGTAAGTGGGTTCACCGGACTCTCGTGCCTCGGATCCACCACCGAATGTCCAATGCCGGACTGACCGTTTCAGGACAAAAGGTCGATGTCATCAACAGCCAGCGAGGCTTCCACGTCAACTCAGGTGCGGCCGTCCAAACCATCGTCAATAGCATCGGATCGCTTTCCAGGATCACGAAGCCGGTCCCTCTCACCGTCTTAAAGCCACAGATTACTGACTCGACGGCATCGAGCATCGCCGCTCGAATCAATGGATTCCTCGCGCATCCCCCGAGGATTCAAGATAAGGAATCAGGTGGTCGATACCAGTCCCTCTGTCCTGGCCGGGATGATTTCCTTCACCCCCAAGATTGGATCGGGAAGCGGCACGATCTTGATGAATATCAATACCGCCGCACTCAGCTCCTACGTCGGCAGCGTGGCGCAGCAGTACTACAAGGCGCCATCAGAGCCCAGCTACCAGTACAACGGCAGTGCCGTCACGGTTCTCAATTCGCCATCGAATGGGCTGACGGCAATGGTTGGTGGCCACCAGATCGTGGCGGATCCATCTCAGACCGCGCTGTATGCAAACCTGCTCCACACCTTCACGTCGTTGAGCCCGGGTCGAACCATTCGGGCACCGGTTCTACCGGTGAAGCCGCCGCTTGACCTGACCAATCCGGCGTCGCTTGGGGTAACCACGCTTCTCGGCGAAGGGCAGAGCAGCTTCGCCGGTTCGCCCACCGTGCGTGTGGACGACATTGAGTCCATCGCCAAGACGCTCAACGGTGTGCTGATCAAGCCGGGCGAGCAGATCTCATTCAACTATTACGCTGGTTCCGGTTGGCCGGCGAGGGTTTATGGGGACGCCGGTCAGCAGACCTCAGGCGGATTCGCTCCAGGCACAGGCGGGGCGATGCAGCAGGTGGCGACGACCTTCTTCCGGGCCGGATACGAAGCCGGGCTGCCGGTTCTGGAGCGTCACGCTCATCAGTACCGTCTGCCTTGGTACGAGCCGCCGGCCGGGGAAGATGCCATCGTGTCACTGAACGGGAAGGACCTGCGTTTCAACAATACGACGGGTGGGTATCTGCTTGTCCAGACCCGCGTAGAGCCGGTTCAGCAATCGCTCTACATCTACTTCTACGGAATCAAGACGGGTTGGTCTGTCAACGTCAGTACCCCCGTCCTCCTTCGGGAGTACAAGCACGGCGCCCCTGTTATCCAACCGGATAGCTCGCAACCTTCAGGAACGCGAACCGAGATTCAATACCCGCGGAAGGGCGCAGACTTTAATGTGACTCGTACGGTGACGATTCCGGGGCCCAAAGGCACTCATTCAGTGCAAAAGGACACTCTCTTCACGCACTATGATCCGGCCCCGGCCGTCTTCCTGGTTGGAACGGCTGGGAACAAGCTTCATCCAGGACCGACGCCGACTCCCACGCCCAACCCAACGCCGACCCCGACGTCAACCCAACCGCCTCACCGACTGCTACGCCAACAGCCTCGCCGACGATCACTCCAACCACGCGTGGGGCAACTTAGAGAGATCGACGCAGGCCGGCAGCCTCAAGAGTCGAGAAGCTTGGCCTTGGCCTTTCTATACTCTTCTTCATCAAGGGCACCGGAATGCTGCAACGCCGCCAAGCGCTCGAGCTGATCCACAATGCTGTCTTGGGATCCGGAAAGGGGGCCGAATGGATGGTCGTGGCCACAGAACGGGCAGAACTGCGCCTCCATCGGAACCCGTTCACCGCAGCGAATACAGGGCCGTTCCGTCTCAGTCACGGGTGCGCTGTCTTCGTGGTGCACGATCTCCGGGTCTGTATGGATAGCTCGATAATCAAATGTTGCCCTCGGTTGACGGTCATCCTGTCCTCTTCCTAAACTAAAGCATTCCACTTCAGACATTGCAGGGGCGTGGCGAGGAGAAGGGGAATTATGAATTCGACGGCACCCGATCCTGTGCCGAACCGGGTGGATGTGGCGCAGATGCCACACGAGAGTGTGGCTGGCCGGACCGTCACGGCCCTTCTCATCTGCGGGGGTGCCGCTCTCGTTCTAGCCATCTTGCTGAAGAGCATCGCGGGTGGTCTAGTTGCGGAAGCCGCGGCCATTGTTTGCTTTGCCCTTCACCCCACCGTGGCCGAGTCGCTGGAGCGCAACAAGGTAAGCTTCTCCTCAAAGGTCTACGGACCCTGGTTTGCCGCACTGTCCGGACTCGCGACTGTAAAGCGATCGGGAACGGCAAATTTGTCGCCATCGGTTATCGTCCATGGACTGCATCATCGGGAGCCGCCATGGTACGTGGTTTTTTTTTACGTTGCCAGCGCGGCCGTGCTGTTTACGCTCTTCGACTTTGTCATCGGCTTCCTTCTAGGCATCATCCTCCGTGTTGCCGGCGTCGCGATTGCCGGAGGAGGCGCCGTTCTATTCATCTTGGTCGTGCTCGCTGTCAACGGTATCTTTGGTTTTCTCATCGGCAGCTGGATCGGCTCCGGTCGCAGTCACCATCAGTATTTAACCGCCTTTGCCATGGTCGTGTGCGCTCAGATCATGGGGCAGGCGCTCAACGCCGTCATCGGCGTCGAGTCGGCGGGAGCCGCCGTGGGTGCCATGATAGTAGGCAGCATCATCTGGTCGATTCCCACCTCAGTCGGAGTCTGGCGGGGTGTGAGGGTGCATTCCGCACAAGCACAGCTTGCCGATTCCGTTGCAGCGGCCGCACCTGACGTTTCTGCCCCCTTGAAGGCCTCGTCAGCCCAGACGGTTTCTCCCACGGTTGAAGCGGAGCCACCGGCCGAAGCCGACGTGGTCGAGCCGCCGGTCCGACGCAGACATATCTGGCGATGCGAGCAACGTCGGGGTAGTGGCCGGGAGTCGGCATGCGTGCCAGTGCGGGCGGATGACCTGACCGCGAGCCAGATTGACATCGATGGATCCGGTCTGCCGGAATCGACGTGCCTGGATCGCCGACGCATCGAGACCGGCAGGAAGGATCAGGTTGGATTGGGAACGGGCGGGTGCGAGCACACGAGTTCGCGTGAGTGAAAGTAGGGGCTGACTTATTGATAGACGCGGCCGCCGGCAAAAATCCAGCCGTTTGGATTGGAGTCGGTGCTGTGGTGGGTATCGTGCATGAGGCCACCCAGCTTGTTCCAAATGTACTGGCCGCGAACTACGACAAGCTCGTGAAGGTGGACCGGCACACGGCTTCCAACATCTACGTTGTTGTCGACTAGAACGGTTTGACCCGACCGGCAGCCAAGGATGAAGCGCTGGTGGACGCTGGCGCCATTCGAGTCTGCGAGCGTACGAACGACCCTGCCAGACATCGAAAGCCAGCTTCCGCTCCGATGGTGGTGAAAGGCTGGCGCGACCTGCGAACAGGCGACAGATCGCTCGGCTGACGCCGACACAACGTTCTCGACGTGCCTAGACCGGCGGCCAACAATCGCGATGGCTAGCACGATTACTGCAGCCACAGCCAGGAACCACAGATAGCCACTTTTCATTGATGGACCTTAAAGGGCGATGATACTGAGCTCCGTGATGTCGGAGTAAATCGAGCTACGCTTTCTCATCGATGACGACAGCAGCGGCGAGTCGCGCCATGACCCGGGCTGAGATTCCCGCTCGCATCGTCGAGCCTCGGGCGAGGAGCGCGAACATAGTTGGGGATGACCGCCAAACGGCGGTCATCCTCGACTTCTGGCGCTGCCCTCCAGATGTTAGGTAACAGAGGCGCCTGCCAGAGCCGTCTCGATTTCTTGAAGGCCACGCTCGACTTCCCTGCCAAGATTCAGCCGCACCACGGGTCGCCCGTGCTTCTGCAGCGCTTCGTAGTCCCCGAGGGATTGGGCCGCGATGAGGGTGTTGAAGGTGAATGGCTCCCCTTCGATGGCCACCGTTGCCTCAGGCTGGTCGATGATCTGGAGAAAGACTCCCTCATCCGGACCACCTTTGTGGAACTGACCTGTGGAGTGCAGGAACCTCGGCCCAAACCCGAGGGTGGTCGCCACGTGGTATCGGTCCCGGATAGCCAGACGGATTCGCTCTAGCGCCGTGGCATGAGCGGCAGACGGCTCAACGTACGCCATCGTCGCCACGTAGGACCCAGGCCTGACGTTTTCCGAGAGGAAGGCGTCGAGATAGGCCTGCACATCCTGACTTGGACCTGCCGGGCCGCTGACCGCCACGTCGCCCGACTCGACAACGGTCTGTGGCTCGTCGAGGCGACCGGAGCGCTGGAAATCTGCCAGCAGCCGGTTCGTGTTGTCCTTGCTTTCCTGAACATTCGGTTGGTTGAAGGCGTTGATGCGAAGGATCGCTCCAGCCGTGGCCGTGGCGACCTCCCAAAGGAAGAACTCTCCGCCAAGATCGTAGATATCCGTCAGATCGAGAACGACGACCGGCTGTCCGGCATTCTGCAGTGCGGAAATCTTTTGGTCGATCACCAGCTGCTCGGAGTTTGATTGACCGCCGGAGGAGCCATCCCCTCTCATCCTTATGGACACGAACAGACGGTCGTCCCCGTAGACCTCGGGATCTCCAAGGGTTTCGCCTTCGACAGGAAGAATACCTGTCCCAGACTTGCCCGTGCTCTCGGCGATGAGCTGCTCGAGCCACCAACCGAACGTCCGGATCTCGGGCGCGACGGCGAAGGTCAGCTTGTCGTGACCCTCTCTGGCCAGCACTCCCAGGATCGTTCCAAGTCGCACACCGGGGTTCTCATTGGGAGTGACGCAAGGCTGGGTGGCGTGAACCATCGTCTCGGCTCGGCTGAGAAGCTCCCTGACGTCGATTCCCATAAGTGCGGCAGGTACCATTCCGAAGTTCGACAAAGCCGAGTAGCGGCCTCCGATGTCCGGCGCGCCAGGGAAGACCTTCCGGAAGCCCTGATTCCGCGCCTCGGTCTCGAGCTTCGTTCCTGGATCAGTGATGGCGACGAAGTGTTTGCCGGGATTGTCGACTCCCGATCTCTCGGTCAGATCCCAGAAGAAGTGGTAGAAGGCCAGCGGCTCGGCGGTCGTGCCGGATTTGCTCGAGACAATGAACAGCGTCTTGGCCGGGTCGATGTGGTCGGCCAGTGCCCGCACCGCGTCCGGGTGGGTAGTATCTAGGATCTCGAGCCGCGGATACCCCTCCTTCTGCGGGAAGGTATGAGCCAGGACGTCAGGGCAGAGCGAGCTGCCGCCCATTCCCAGCACCACGACCTGTTCGATGTCTTCGCCACTCACCTCTTCGGCGAATCGCTCCAGATCGTCCACGTGCTCCAGCATCGGCTCGACGATCGTCAGCCAGCCCAGCGCTTCCTTGATCGACTGCTGCTCCTTCTCATCCTCTGACCAAGCCGATCCGTCCTTCCCCCAGAGCTTCTGGAGAAACTGCTCCTCGGTCAGCTTCTGAAGCTCCTTCTCCACCGACGCCTGATACTTGCCAAGTGACTCAGACTCGCTGCGTTGCATTCCGAGCGTTATAGCCGTTCGCTCGTCATCGATGCACTGGATCAGGGCGTCGAAGGACTCCGTGAAGCTCTTCACCCCGTCGATCTGAAGCTTTCTTGTGACTTCCGCCATATCGATCCCCAAGGAGCCAAGCTCGTCGATGGCGGCGTGAGCGGCACCCACGTTCTGGGTGAGGGTCGGGCTGATCACCCCATGATCCTTGAAGGCGTTCATGGTCGCCTGAGGCATGGTATTCACGGTGTCTGGGCCCGATGAGCTGCTCGACATACATGACGTCACGATAGGCAGGGTTCTTGGTGCTCGTGCTCGCCCAGAGAGGCCGCTGCAGCATCGCTCCCGCCTCCGACAGGCGACGCCATCTCGGCCCGTTGAAGATCTGTCCAAAGCGCTCGTAGGCGATCTGGGCGTTGGCGATGGCCGCTTTGCCGAGGAGTGCTTCGAGGTTCTGCTTCTCCTGCGGATCCTGAGTAGCGTCGATCTTGGATTGGAGGATCTTATCGACGGCCGAGTCGACGCGGCTGACGAAGAATGAGGCAACCGAGGCCACGTGGTCGATTGGTTGACCCGAGTCCAGCCGGCGCTCGAGCCCGGCGATGTACCGCTCGGCGACTTCGACGTAATTCTCCACGGCGAAAAGCAAGGTGATGTTCACGTTGATGCCTTCGCTGATCAGCTGCTCAACGGCCGGTAACCCTTCCGTCGTGCCCGGAACCTTGATCATGACGTTCGGTCGGTCGACAAGCTTCCAAAGGTGACGAGCCTCTTTCAGCGTGATCTCGGTGTCGTTGGCCGCGGCAGGCGAGACCTCAATGGAAACGTACCCGTCGTAACGCTCAAGGTTGTCGTAGATGGGGCGGAGCACATCACAAGCTTCCCGAATATCGTCTGTGGAGATGATCTGAAAGATCTCCAACGGCTCCTTATCCTGACCGACCAGGTCACGGATTTGCACGTCGTAGTCGTTGCTACCTGAGATGGCCTTCTCGAAGATTGTTGGGTTCGAGGTCATGCCCCGGAGCCCATCGTCATCGACCATGCGCTGAAGCTCTCCCGACTGCACCAGCTTCCGGCGGATGTAATCAAGCCAGACGCTGGTTCCAGCGTCGTCAAGGGTTACCAAGCGGTTCTGAACGGACACAAACTCCTCCATTTACTGCCAAATAGGCGTCTAATCCAGTCTACGTCCGGCGGATTTCGATGGCCGAATCAAAGCAATCTCCGATCCAGCCCCGGATGCCTTTGTGCCGGTCTCAACAGGGCGGGGTTGCGCAGGTTTTGTCGGACGGGAAACGCTGAGCAGGAATCGCGATAGCGGCCTGGTTCCATGACAACTGCCTGAGACATCCAGCATACTTGGTGAGATGGAGATCGGCGAAGCGCCACCTCTCCTTTCCGATCCTCTGTCAGCTGCGAGTCAACCACATGCCGGCCTAACGAATGTGAGGCAAGTGATGTCTGACGAGCCTTCCGACGACGCCAAGGCACTCGACCCGCGGCAGGGCTTCTTCTACGCCTTCGGTAACGTGGCAGGCGGTATTTACAACGGCTTCAACCTTGCCGTCCTGAGCATCTACCTCAGCGGCATCACGGGCCCGTTGCTCCAGGGCTACCTCTCGAACACCAAGACCATGGAAGGGACGATCATCCAGCCGATCGTCGGCCGGCTGAGCGATCGCTCGACCTCCCGTTTTGGAAGGCGGAGGCCGTTCATCGGCATCTTCGCTCCGATCTCGGTCGTGTTCCTGCTACTGATCCCCTACCTCCACGGCGCGTCGGGTGGCTTGCGGGTCCCATTGATCGCCGGCTCCATCATCCTCTTCTCCATCGCCGCCAATATTGCGGCGGATCCCTTCGGGACGTTGATGATCGACATCACGCCAGAGCGGCAGCGATCCCGCTTCAACGCGATCCTGTCGATCGTCACCATCGTCGCGCAGGTCCTGTTTGTCCTGTTCGCCGCGATCGTCAGCATCAAGAAGAACAACACCCCGGTGCAGATCTTCTGGGTGGCAGGCGGAATCATGCTGATCTGCTATGCCTTGGTGTTCTTCGGAGTGAGGGAGCCACCCGCCGCGCGACTGGCAGCCGCAAAGGAGGAGAGGGTTCCGCCAGGCCGGTACGTAGCCGATCTACGGCGATTCAAGCAGGCGCAGAAGCTGCTGCTGAGCTACTTCTTCCTGTGGACGGGCTTGAACCCGCTGCAGGTCTACCTCGGGCCCTTCGTCATCCATGACTTCCATGCGAGCAAGGCCAAGGCGTACTTCATCCTGATCGCCCTGTTCATCTTCATCGCCATCTTCGCCTACCCCTGGGGGCTTCTCGCCAAGCGCTTCGGCTACCGGGAGACGATCACAGCGGGCACGGTTCTCATGATACTGGCGGCAATCATGGGTCTGCTTGTGCGCTCCTACGCCCTGCTATTTATCGTTGCCGGCGTCGCCGGTGCCGGCTTCTCCGCCACAACCGTCCTCAACTACCCCTACCTTTCGACGCTGGTGCCCGGCAGCAAGATGGGCGTCTTCACCGGTCTGCAGACGGCCTTTACCTCCGTCGGCGTGGTCGTCAGCACGGGAATCGCTGCCCTACTCATCGCCCACTTCGACTACCGAAGCATCTTCGCCGTGCAGGCCGTGATGATGGTGATCGATCTTGCCATTCTCTGGCGCGTAAAGGAGACGATCGCGGCCCAGGAAGTCGCGACAGTTGTCGCGCATGAGCCACTCTTGGCCGGCATACAGGCATAAAGGCCGATTCTCCCTTGAATGACCGAACGTAGCCCGGTCGCGGATTGCACTCCCTGACGCGAGAAGTAGCGGGAGGCCTTGTCGATATCGCGACAAAGGAGCATCGAAGCCTTGCGGTTCGATCCTGGCATCGATGTTCTGCCGGAAGCGAGCGTAATTCTCGCCGAACCTCCCGACCGAACGTAGCCCGGCCCCTGTGTGGCCGGGCGAGTCTCATTCTCCACCGCGCCACATCCGCATTCGAGGGATCCTGATCCGTTGTGAAGGAGGATGGCTGTGCAAGGCGTGACGCCCGGCCACACAAGGGCCGGGCTACAGTGGCTCGGTGGCTTCGCTCAGCTGGTGCTCTACAGCTCGGCTCTGACGTAGCGCCTCCAGAGCTGACGGGAGATCGACTCGGGATCGGATTGCACTCCATGACGCGCGAAGTAGCGGCAGACGTTGTCGATATCGCGAGACAGAAGCATCGAAGCGTTGCGGTTGGTCCTGGCATCGACGGCCTGGGGGAAGTCGATGATTGTGACATCCCCATTCCAGTACAGGATGTTGTACGCCGATAGGTCGGCGTGGATGTAGTTTCGGCTAAGGAACAGCTCGATGTTGCTGATGACCTTCTCGAACAGCTCGACGGCCTCAAGCTCGCCGAGCTGAGTCTCCTGCAGCTTCGGTGCGGCCGTGTCCTCGCTGCCGATGAACTCCATCAGGATGACGTTGGAGGATGAGGCCAGAGGCCGCGGAACGTTGCACCCGGCCCCAAAGAGGGTGTCGAGCGTCTCGTACTCGTGATGCATCCAGGTTCCCATCTCCACCTGACGGCCCCAGGCAGTCTTCTTCTTAAAGGCACGGGCATTCCGCCCACCCAGGATGGGCCGGCCCTCTCGATAAATGTCCTGGTTGCGGAAGGTTCGCTGCTCCCGGGTTCGGAAGACTTTAGCGGCAACCAGCTCGACCCCAAGTGAAGGATGCGGGCGGCAGCAGTACACCGTCCCCTCCTTGCCGCTCTTGAGCTGGCCAAGAACTTCTGCGATGCGACCGTCGTCGAGAAACGGCGTCAGCGGATCATCCTCGAGGGTCTCGTCCTCGAGCTGGTCCTCCTCAAAGGTGAGGGTAGTAGGCAACGTGGTTCTCCTCTTCTGCGTTCCTGAGATGAGCTGAATGAGGAGAGAAGCTGATCTCTCCCGCCAAAGGCTGTGGGCTGACGCCTGAGCCTGATCTGTTCGGTCGGGCCGCACGCTCCGAGTGGAGCGGGCCTCGCTAAGCCGAGCTAGATGACGGCGGAGAAGGCGAGGAGCGGCGCGACAGTATTCAAGACCGGTGGCAAAGGAACATTGACAACATTCGCCATGGTCGCACCTCCTCGAAAATTCGTGGGCCTGAGCCTCACTTGGATAGCATAGCACGGAGTTAAACCGCCCGCAAGTCCCATTTAGAGCCGCTGTGCGACGCGCGTTCCCGCTCTAGAAGGGATTGGGCGGCTCGAATCATGCTGGCGGCTGACTTCTCAGAGGCAACGACCATGAACGGCATCACGGAAGAACCTACCGGATTGGAGTCTGCGGTGGTCTCCGTCGTGGTGCCGACCCGATGTCGCCCTGCCCTGCTGGACCGCTGTCTGCTGGCCCTGCTCGATCAGTCCTTCCCGCTTCAGAAGTTCGAGGTCATCGTGGTGGATGACGGACCGGATCCCGAAACGGAGGCGGTGGTGAGCAGTAGGGCGGCAGGAGCCATCGACGTCGGGCTGCGGCTGCGTTACCTGGCCCTTGAATCGGCCGGCCCTGCCGCAGCCAGGAATCGAGGGTGGCGGGAAGCGACCGGAGCCATCGTCGCCTTTACGGATGACGACTGCCTTCCGCAGCCGGGCTGGCTGGCGGCTGGGGCCGCGGCCTTCGACCGAGGCGATGTCGCTGCCGTCTCCGGGAAGATCGTGGTGCCGTTGAATGGCACTCCCACCGATTACCAGCTCAATGTCTCGAAGCTGGAGGAGGGAGAGTTCGTCACCGCCAACTGCTTCTACCGCCGCAGCGTCCTCGCGGATCTCGGCGGATTTGACGAGCGCTTCAGGGTAGCGTGGCGCGAGGACACGGATCTCCTGTTCGCGGCCCTTGAGAAGGGACTCAGGCTGGAGCCGGCAGATGATGCCGTCGTGGTGCATCCCGTGCGTCCTGCCTCCTGGGGAATCAGCCTCAGACAGCAGAGCAAGACGCAGTACAACGCTCTTCTATATAAGAAGCATCCGAAGCTGTACCGCCGGCGGATCCAGCGCGCTCCGAACTGGAGGTACTACGCCGCCACCATGGCCGCCATCCTCGCTCTCGTGTCGGTGGTCGTTGGGTGGAGCTGGATGGTTGCCGTGACGGCGGCGATGGTATGGCTGATTCTCACCATCCTCTTCTCCATGTCACGACTCCGGCAGACATCGCGTGCGCCGCTTCACGTGCTGGAGATGGCGGTGACCTCGGCGCTCATCCCGCCGCTTGCCATCTTCTGGCGCCTACGTGGCGACATTCGCTACAGGGCGCGGTTGCTCTAAGCAACCAATAGTTGCGCTCGCCACGCCGCAGGCACGGCGAACCGAACATCGTAGGGACAGAATTCATTCTGCTACCGGCCTACGTGCACTGCCCAGGGGCCTGAACCCCGATCACCGTCCCGATTGGGGCTCTCACGTGCTCGAACACGTTGGTGCAGCCGTACGCCGGAGGCAGTTGGGGAGTCGAGGCCGCGATCCTTACAGCAAGCCGGTAGCAGAATGAATTCTGCCCCTACCTTCGCTCACGCCATCTCGTCTGCTGTCGACCATACTTCCTCGATCGCTAGATCCCTCCCGCAGGCGCAATAACCCGTCCATCCAAGAGGCGATATTCATTCCGTTACCGTCTCCCGCGTCCCCGAAGGAACCCCGATCAGATCTCGCCCTACCTTCGCTCACGTCACCGCCCGAGTGCCTCGATTAAACGGGGCGGCAGCCACAGTCGGTCTCATAGATACAAGATCCGATTGGCGTTTCTTGGCCAGTACCGCTAAACTCACACGTGAAGGCTCGGATGGTGGATCTGCCACGGCGACGCGAGCCGCTTGGCAGTGTGACCGTCCTTCATGGCGAATCCAGCGTTCCCTTTCCGATCAGGCGCGTCTACTATCTGTACGATGTCCCCGGAGGTGAATCACGTGGTGGCCATGCGCATCGCGAGCTGGAGCAGTTGATCGTCGCAATCAGCGGCAGCTTCGTCGTCCGCGTGGACGAGGGAACGAGCACGGCGAGATTCGAGATGTCACTCCCCTGGAAGGGGCTGTACATCCCGTCGATGTGCTGGCGGGAGATTGAGGATTTCTCGACCAACTCTGTCTGCCTCGTTCTCGCATCCCAACCCTACGACGAGAGTGATTACATCAGAAGTCACGAAGAGTTCCGGGCATCCAGCTCGGCAATTGAGGAAGGCGGTCTCCAAGCGTTAGCCGGCTCTTGACGGCGACGATCCGGCCACAGGATTGTAACCGTGACAGAAACGGCCCCAGGCTGTCAAGCTGGCCGTCCCTAGGCCGATAGACCAGCTGGTTGCGGCTGTTCCAGAGCTGGACGGGTACTCCTCGAAGGATGGGATCGGACGGTGCCTGCAGGAGCTTCGGCGCCATCTGGAGCCACAGATCTTGTTCCGACAGGCCGAGAGTCGAAGGCCGCCTCTTCCCGTCTTACGCAACGTACCGCGCGGGATCCGCCCTCCACCGGACGCAGATTTCGTCTTTCTACCCCGGCTGACCGGCGCCTCCGCCCTCCGGAGGACTCGCGGGCTACCTTCCGTCGTTGTGGTCCACGACATGGGCGTCGTGGATTGCCCCGAAGATCGAGAAGCGATGAATCCTTGGACTCGCTGGGCACTTGGGCAGAGTCTCAAAGCCCTCAATCGACCTTCGGCGATCGTCACGCCTTCGAACTTCACCCGCCTGCAGGTCTTGAAGTACTGCCCAGATTTATCAGCCAATCGCGTTTCAGTGATCCCTTGGGCACCGAGCCCTGGACTACTCGCCGATCACTTGCCTCGAGCAGCCGCTCGGATGAGGATCCAGCGGCTGGTGTCGGGACGGATAGGTGATCCGCTCCTGTTGTACGTCGGTTCCGAGTCGCCGCGTAAAAATGTTGCCGACCTCCTTGCAGCAGTTGCAACCTTGAAGAGGAAATTCGGCTCGGTTCAGCTGCTCAAGGTCGGAAGCGCTGGCGCAGCCAACGACCGCAGCCGTACCATCGCCTCCATCGAGAAGTTCGGACTGGAGGCCGGACGGGATGTTGTCTTTCTCGACGAGATCTCGGATTCGAACCTGGCGGCGGCCTACTGTGCCTCCGACATCTTCGTATCCGCCAGCCTCTACGAAGGATTCGGTCTTCCGGTTTTGGAGGCGATGGCCTTGGCGGTTCCAGTCGTGACGTACGATAGCGGCGCACTGACTGAGGTCATGGGAAACGGCGGGCGGGTGGTGCCTCCTTCGCCAAACGCTCTTGCCGCCGCGGTGGGGCTCGCTCTTGAGCATCCGGATATTCTCCGTTCCGAGGCCAAGGCCAGAGCCGATTACTTCTCTTGGACTCGAACCGCCTCTCAGTACCTCGATGTCATCAGCTCAGTCCTTCGCACCCGCGGATTACAGGAGAACCTGGAGTGATTCCGTCATCCACTCCGCCTCCGAGCGTCGACGTTCTCGTCGCCACCTACAACGGGCTCTCCTATCTAAAGAGCGCTGTCGCAAGCGTTCTCGATCAGAGCTACAGAAATCTGCGCCTCATCATCCACGACGACGGATCAACCGATGGCACCGATATGTGGGTAGGATCGTTGGAGGATCCTCGACTCACCTACATCAAGCGTGACCACGTCGGCCCCGACCGGCTGGCAGAGATTGCCAACGTCATGCTGGATGCCGGCAGGGGAGAGTACGTCGCTGTCCTGGGCGGCGACGACTACTATGCCGACGCGAGAGCAATCGAGGAACTCGTAACGTCTGCCGATACGTACAGCGCCGATCTTGTCTTTGGAAGCGCACGTCTCGTCGACGAGGCGGGCAACCCGATTCCTCACCTGCAGGCCGGCCTCTCTTTATCCGACCATGCCACTTTCGGCTTCTCCAAGATGTCACCGCAACAGCTACTGCTCACACTCCTGGCGCGTCAACTTCATACCCTCATTTGCCGTGCTCATTCGACGCTCGTCTTTGGAGAAGGTGGGAGGCTTCGTGGAATTCCCGGGCTTTCCGTCTGAGGACTACGCCACCTGGTGCTCGCTTGCACTCCAAGGACGTTTGGAGTACCTGCCGCGAGTGATCACCTGCCGGCGAAGGCACAGCGGCCAGGTAACCTCTTCTAACGGCATCCGTTTGGCCAGAGGCTCCCTGGAGGTGGCAAGGTACTATTTCGCTCAAGCCCTGGCTACCGGTAAGGTATCCGCGGACGACTGGGCCGAGGTTTCCAGGCGTCACCGGCTCACAATAGCTCGCGCCTGCTGGGCGTCAGTCCAGTCAGAGCGCGGCGGCCCGCGAATGGGGGAGCGTCCGTTCCAAAGCCTCCGAACAATTTCGGAATGGTGGGACGGCACTCAAGATCGAGGCTCTTGCTGCCATCGTGTGCTCGCTCACGCGCACCGATATGGTCTCGCCCGCTCTATCCATTGCTGCATCCCAAGGTTGGCGCCTAAATCCGTAGCGACGTCGCAATCTCTATGGCGGTCCACAGAGAACGTACCGAGAGGACAGTACGAAAATGCGATTCACCGTCGTGGTCCGCACGGGCGTCTGCAAATCCTGCCTGCATCCCACCCGCCTTCTCTGGACTCTCGGCCTTGTTGCCCTGGCGGCGACGGCTGCGCTGAACCCGGCAGGCGCTGCGAGAGCCAGTCAGAAGTCAACATCTACACCGCATATCTCCTGGCACTTTCAAAGCTTTCGGGAGCCAGCCTGAAGGATCTCTCGAGGGGAGGGACTGGCTCGGGCTTGATCCTCTACTACCGGCGGGGGCAGCCGATGCGGCGACCAAGCATTGTCGTCAGTTTGGAGAAGGCGCAGGATGCTTCAACAGCCACTGCAAAGGTCTTCGACGCGGCCCCAGGCGGACGCTTTGTGCCTGTTCTGGTACGGCATCACGTCGTTTCACTCAAGCCGTCACTGAAGCCGGTGCTGGTGATTCAGTCCCTTAGCGGATGGTGGAAGCGTGGCACGCGAGTCAGCGACGACCTAAGAATTCGGGTCTTCGGACGGATAGAGGCGATGTGGGACGGTCCACCAGAAAGGGCTCTTCCCAAAGACGGTCTGTCGGCGACGATCGAGACGCGCATGTTTCCGGATGGTCAGCCCGAGTGGGACTACAGACGGCTTGCGGGCTCTTACCCGCAGGCCGGTTATGTTCGCGCCAACTATGCTCAGTCCGAATGCCCGGATCGAGCGCGGCGGCTGGCTTCCATTACGTCGGAGTGGCCGTTCCTGTCACCTGAGTCCGCCAGTACTTTGCGGAAGAAGCACCGAAAACACCCATCAGGACCGGTGGCGGGTGAAGACTTCTTGCAACCCATCGGGGCACTGAAGCCGCCCATCGTCGTCAACTGGAAGCAGGGCAGGGTGGTGACGCTTTCCGAGATCGTGACCGTCAGGGATCAGCCCTGCAGTTACGATCTGTACTCCCTCTCGCCGCTTGCTTCCGGAAGGATCAACCACCCGGACTTCGAATCTCCCTGGGGCTTTTATAACCTCACGAACCGCCGAGAACGCTATCCCAACCTGATCATCCGCACCGAGCACTACGCGGCGGAGGATCCCTGGGTGGTTGGAATCGCCGGCACAAACTTCCGGCATGCGCCGCTCCTTGGCTCGCCGAATGAGGACGTCCGCTACTCCTGGGCGGACCACCCCGGCAATCAGGACTTCAGCTACAAGCTCGACGTCTTCGGTTTCCACGGATACCCGAAGGTCGTACCGATAGCGGGCGGAGTGGTGAACATCGATGCTCCGTCCTATGGCGGTTACCCCAGCTGGGTGATCTCCCACTCATGGCCCTCCGTCACCTTCGTGGATGCCAATCCCGACAGCTACAACACCTCGGAGGGCATCTACGACTGGCCGGCGCGTGACATCGGCGGCGAATACTGGCGAGGTTGGAAGGACTCACCGAACCTCGGCCAGTTTGCCTCCATCAAGGTTGGTTTGCGAGGCGAGTACAGGGTTGGAGAATCCTTCCCAACGATGCTGTACGCCAGCCCCATCGATATGAAGCTGCACCTGCTTCATGCGCAGGCCGGCGTGTGGTCGTTCAGCCACCGATGGATGTTGGTGGAGCGCAACCTGGACAAGGGCCGGTATATCGACGAGTGGCTGCTGGAACGGCGGCCGGCAAACAGGAAATTCAGAGGCAAGACGCACCTCAAGTCATGGCTGGCGAACTTGGATGGCTATCTGCTGTACAGCGGGCAGGGCGAGGCTGCCATCAAGCGGGAAACAGCTGCGGAGCAGAACATGTGGATCCGGCCCCCGACGAGCAAGGTTTCATGGAGATCCTTCGTGAGGCAAGCCCGGCCCTATGATCGCGGCCGAAATCCTGGTGACTTGGTGAGCTGGTTTCAAGCCTTTCATGGACCGGTTGCGCTCTTCCCTGGAGGCAGCATCCACGACATTAAAGCGCTATCGAAGGGGTTCCGGTTCAGGCTCGATGTACCAAAACTTGCCCGCCATTCAGGGCGCCAGTTCGGTCTTCGGATCTCGAAGCCGGGCGATTACACCGTCGGTTACTCCAAAGTTGGTCGAAAGTGGTCGGTAACAGCCAGGCTAGTCGACCTTACCGGCCGATCGGATCCCCTGGCTAGCCGGCAGCTCGCTACAACTCCTACGGTTGCTGCTCCGTCCACCCTCCGCCGGCTCCAGCTGAGCCTGGATGATGGCTGGAAAGCCGCCCCTGTGGTTGTCCTTCTGGCCGGAGCACTCACACTTGCCACGCTTGGCACATGGAAGCTGAGATGAGAGCTTGGAGAGGACCAGCCTTGATGAGGTTGCGTTCGCGTGGACCGAGGGCGACCAATCGGTCGATCGAGCTGGTTTGGCTTGTTCACGGAATTGCCCTGATCTACGCCGCGTACTTTGTTCTGAGATTCGGCGGGCTCTGGAGCGAGAACGATACGGCGGTGTTCTCCGCCGCAGCAACTCAGACTCTCCGAACGGGCACGGTTCTCTTCCCACACCAGTACTCACATGGTTTTGCCTATCCGGCATGGGTCGCCTCCATCTCGGCCTTGACCGGCCTCTCGCCTGCCATTCTGAATACGATTGTGCTTCCCTATGCCGGCGTGGTCCTTCTCGTGGCGACTGGTTTCTTGGCGTATCGGTCCCTTCTAAACTCCTCCCAGCCCGCCGTGCTGGGCATCTTGCTCCTGCTGGCGACGCCCGATCTGATGTTCTCGGTTCTTCGCGGGAATCACGAGAAGCTGAACATCGCGTTTGTGTTGTTTGCCATCTATGTGCTGTTTCGGGCCCTCGACGCCATGGATCGCCGGGGAGTAATCCAGGCCGGGATCTGGGCTGCTCTGTATTACGCGGTGATCTTTGCCAATGCCTGCACCAATGACTACTTCGCCTCGGGGTTCACCCTGGCCCTGACGGTCATGTTGCCGGTGGTGGCGTTGGGCATCGGTATGAGGTCCAGGGATTCACGCGTCACCTTGCTCATGGTGCTCGTCACTGTGTTCACGTCGTGGCTCGTGATCGGATGGGTGATGTTCTTCGTCTTCCCCAGAGACTCCCACGACCTGAATCTGATCAGGAACGTGCAGGCGCACCTTCGTAACCTATTCCTCAGCCTGCACCCGGCAGCGAATCCATACTCCCTGGCTGCCAATCAGTGGACAAATCCGGTAGTTGGCGCCGTCCTCTCTCTCTTCCGGTGGCTACTTCTCTGCGGATCTGGATTTGTCTGGCTACAACAGGGGTACAGGCTGATTAGGAGGCGGTCGAAGCTTCGCCTTCAGGAAGTTTGTCTCCTGGGACTTTACCTTGGATTCGGGATCATCCTCGTCGCCTCAATCCCGCTCGACCTCTCGGGTATCGGCTTCGGTCAGAACCTCGAGCTTAGAAACTTCACGATGTTCTCGCTTGTCGCCGCCCCACTTCTGGCCTGGGGATTGACTGCCTCGCTTGACTTCATTCGACGATCTGCGCCTCAAGGTCACGCCAGTCGCAGCTGGCCGGAGATTCCTTTCTCCGAAAGCAGCCCAAGCCGGACTGCTTTGGACGACTGTGCATCCTTCTGCTTGTCGGCACTCTGAAGGTCACTCTCGATCCGACGGTCTCAAACCAGTGGCTCCTCTTCACGCCGGCCGAGCGCCAGGCCGAGCAAGCCTTCATTCCTCGAAGCGCAGGGCAAGCGATGTGGACCGGTCCAGACGCTCGCTTGACGGCAGGATCTGCCGGATTTCCGTCTGGGACGGCAGCCGGTGGAACTCTCTCCGGTTTCCAGATCCAATCCTACGAGCGGGACTGGCTTCGCTCGCCGCTGGTAATCGCCAATACCCTCGCTCAGGGCCAACGCTTGCCGGATTACTCTTCAGGCGACCGCATCTACGACGACGGCGGCGCCCAGATCTTCCGTGCCGCTCCCAATTCTCCCTTCGAGAATTAGGCCAAGGCAGGGATGACCACCTCGTAGTCGGCGAGGCGGCAGGTTGATCGAGCTCGAACGTCCCCCAGCTGCTTCCGTCACACAGGACTACACTGGGCCACGATTGATAACCGAGCCGGAGGGTCAGCGCAACGGGGACTTCGATCGAGAAGAGTAGCCGTGAGTGCATCCCTAAATTCGGGAAACGATCCCGGTGAGGAGCAAGGGCAGGTGTTCACCCTCATGGCCTTCTCCGCCATCCTGATTCTTTGGGGCGCGTATTTATGGGGTTACAACACAAAGTACGATCCCACGTTGGACGCCACCAGTCTGACCGGGATTGTTGGTCTATTTGTCGTTGCTAGCGTATTCGCCGTGGCTGCCGCATGGAAGCGCCTGAGGAATCAATCCGGGAGGCTCCCTGCCTCAATAGCCGTTATTCTTGCGACACTCGCCCTTGTGTGGATCGTCACAAAGGGATCCAACTCAGCCTGGGTGATCCTCGATCTCTGCGAAGCCATTGCCCTCGGGGGAGCCGCCTGGGGATACCAAACCTGCCGCTCAAGTGGTGACCGCATACTTTGGCAGCGCTGGCATCGTGCTGCTGTTGAGCGATATATGGCTCAACATGCTGCAGAGCGGCAGCTCCGGAAAGACGCTGAGCATTATCCTCGGCGTCGGGACAGAGCAGTGCTGGCAGTCGGACTATGCGCTTACGCCGTCCGCGCTGCTCGAGCCCCGTTCCCAACAATCTGGGAGTGCGTAAGCGGCTCAAACTCGCCCTTCTTGGCGACGCTTCCAGTCGATGGCGGATGAGGAATAGGTAAGCCCACGCCCCCAATCGGGACGCCTGATCGGGGTTCGGGCTGTCCGGCAGTTCACGTAGGCCGGGCACGCAATGAATTGCGCCCCTACGACGGACGGGACATTTGTGCCTGCGGCGAGGGATGGCGGGTGGAAATGCCAGGAAGGCGGCTGCGATACCCGTGGTCCACGGCAGGGCAGCCACAGGAGGCTCTCCCTGCTACGCCGAACGGAATCCATCAACCGGCAGTAGGACGTCCACCGTTCTCGGGAACGATCCCAGGGGCAGTGCCCCGCGCCTGCCCCGGCATGCACCACGGGCGCTACGTCGACAGCATCGTTGGATACCGGCGGAGCCGGAGATGACAGGTTTGTTGCGGAGCGAGATCCAGCGCCTGTGCCAACCGGTCGATCGGCGGCGGATGAGGAGTGGGAAGCCCACGACCCCAATCGGGAGGCTTGATCGGGGTTCGGGCCGCCGGCAGTTCACGTAGGCCGGGCACGCAATGAATTGCGCCCCTACGATGGACGGACATTTGTGCCTGCGGCGAGGGATGGCGGGTGGGAACGCCAGGAAGCCCCTGCAATCTCAGTAGTCGGTGGCGGGAGATAGGCACAGGCTACGGGCGGTCTGAGGCCGAACGGGAAGTAGCGGCAGGGGGCTTTCGTGTGCCTCTTGACAAACTCCAAATCGCTGATATTGTGTCGTGAGAAGTAGAACATCCGTTCTATTTCATCCCGACTTATGCCGGCCGATTTAAGGAGATCCCATGAGCAATGCCGGTCGAAACTACGCCATCGACGACCTCGCCAGCCTCCTCGGCATCACGCACGGCACCGGCTTCCATATCGAAATGTTCGGTCGGGTATCCGCCTTCTGGGACGATCCCGTCCGGGGTGACGGCACCCGATTCCCCTGCATCGACGACAACAACAAGTACACCGGCTGCCTTGGCGCCGCTTGTCAGGCGAAAACCTGCTGGGCAGGCCGGCTCGTCCCTTCCGCGGTCCACAGCCAAGATGGCCCTCCATCGCCCAGTCTGCAGCGGCGCGGAGCCCAATGCCATGCCTGCGCCCTGGCCACCGACACGGCTGAGGGCACCGTAACCTGCGCGGCAGGACACTTCGACCGTCCGATCAGCCTTTCGGGACTGATTCGCAAGCGCATTCCCGAGTGCGTTCCACTGCCATGCTCAGACTTCGAGGCTGCGGAGACAGTCAGGCCTGAGGTGCTCCGATACCGTCAGCTCAAGTCGGAAAGAGCGGCCGAGAGGCGCGCCGCCAAATTGCACGAAGCCGATCCCACTTCGAATATCTGACCGCTATTGCGGCCGGGCGCAACATCCCATTCCCCCTCGGATGCCGCCCCGGCTTGAGGCGGCCCGTCCACATGCAAATGTGGGCGGCCCGCCAGCCTTCACCGAAGGCTCCTGTCAGTAAGACTTGGCCACCAGGACGCGAGCCTCGGCCTCCCGGCCGCAGTTGATGCAGGGGCCGGTTGGAGCCCTCTCGTCTTCCTCCAAGGGAATTGCGCGGATGGATGCCTTCAGCCCGATGAAGGCGTTTTCGCAAGCATCATCACCGCACCAGTTCACCCAGTAGAAGCCCGCGTCGCGCTCCAGACCTGAAGCCAGCTCCTCCATGGTTGTCACCGTGTGTGTGTTGGTCTTGACGAAAGCCTTGGCCTTCTCGAAGAGATTGGCCTGCACGGCCTCCAGCATCTCCGACAGGTGCGTCCGACAGTCCTTCGACCGGAGCAGGAGATTTCTCTCGCGTGTCCCGTCTGGCAACGGTGACCTGAGATGCCGCCACGTCTCGTGGGCCGATCTCGAGCCTCAGGGGCACGCCCTTCAGCTCCCAGTCGTTGAACTTGAATCCAGGCGTCACGGTGTCGCGGCGATCGACCTCGACCCTGATCCCGGCGTTCAGGAGATCCTTCAGCACCTCACCCACGAAGGCTTCGACTGCCACGCGCTCCTCATCCTTTCGCCAGATGGGCACGATCACCACCTGAATAGGAGCGATTCGAGGAGGGAGGATCAAGCCCCTTGTCGTCGCCATGAACCAGAACCAGGGCGCCGATGAGCCGCGTGCTGACCGCCCAGCTCGTCGACCATGGCACCTTCTGCTCGCCGTCGCGATCGAGGAAGCTTACGTCGAAGGCCTTGCCGAAATTCTGGCCGAGGTTGTGCGAGGTGCCCATCTGCAGCGCCTTGCCGTCCCGCATGAGGCTTTCCATGGTGTAGGTGATGACCGCCGCCGGCGAACTTCTCTCGCTCGGACTTCCTGCCGGCAGCCACCGGGATGGCAAGCTGGGTTTCGATGAACTCGATGTAGAGGTCGAGGATCAGTCGAGCCTCTGCGTCGGCCTCCTCGAAGGTGGCGTGGGCCGTGTGGCCCTCCTGCCAGAGGAACTCCATCCCGCGAAGGAAGGGCCGCGTCCGCATCTCCCAGCGGACGGCGTTCCCCCACTGGTTGATCAGCACGGGAAGATCGCGGTAGGACTTGATCCACTTCCGGTACATGTCGTAGATGATGGTCTCCGACGTGGGCCGAACCACCAGCTCCTCTGTCAGCTTCTGACCACCGCCATGGGTGACGACCGCCAGCTCGGGAGCGAACCCCTCCACGTGCTGCGCCTCCTTCTGGAGAAACGACATGGGAATGAAGAGAGGGAAGTAGGCGTTCTTGTGGCCCGTCGCCTTGAGCTCGGCGATCGACGTAGGCCTGCATGTTCTCCCAGATGGCGTACCCGTACGGCCGGATGGCGATACAGCCGCGAACGGCCGTGTAGTCCGCCAGCTCCGAATCGAGAACCGTCCTGATGTACCAATCAGACGCTTCCTCCGATTGACTCTCCACCTCTGTGTTCGTCTCCGCCGTCATTTCGATTCCTCCTGTGATTGGTTCGAAGTTCAAGATTCGGCGGCGCTTCAGCGTTCGCCGCCGGAATACAAAAAGCCCCGCCCTAATTGCAGGGCGAGGCTCTCTTGCTCGCGGTACCACCATGCTTTGGAGCTCAGATACGAGCTCCCTCAGTCCAGCTCTTCAGCTGGCGGCCGGATAACGGTGGCCTGCCGGCAAGCCCTCTTCGGGCGCGACTGTCAGGGTCGGTTCGAGCGGATGGTCTGACCGGATTCCACCACTTCCGGCTCTCTCGACAGACCCGATCTGCCTACTGATCCCTGCCCACGTCGTTGACACTACTATAACATTAGGTCAGTCAGATTAGGGGTTTCGAGCGGCAGGTGCCTGTGCCGCTCGATCGGCTTTAGCGCCAAGGCGCAACCATCTAAGGAGGGTGCCAATGTCACGACTTTGGATTGTCCTGTTCTCCCTTACCGTGGCTCTCACCGGACTGACAATGGTTTCCGCCAGCTCTTCAGCGACTCCTTCTGCTCCTACCTCTCTGAATCAAATAGCAGGCTCCCAGCCGGTTATCGCTGGAAGATGGACGAACCACAACCAGCTGCAGCTGTCATTTCAAGAATCCGGCACGGGTATAGCCCTGACTCCACAGGTCGAGGTGCGGAGGTGGAGCACGCCCTTCACAAATTCCCCAAACTATCAGGGCGCCTCGACGACCGTGCCTTCCGGCAGCTCGGCAACCCTAACAGTCCAGGTCTCCGGACTCAAGAATGGGCTGTCGTACGCCTGGCAGGCGCGGGTGTCAGACGGTCAAGGAAACTACAGCGCCTGGGTTCCCTTTGGTGTGTCGGGCAGTGCCGCATTCAGGATCGACACCAAAAAGCCGAGCCCGCCCCACATCACCTCCCCAACGAATCCCAGATGGGGCGCGTGGTACCGGACCAAGATCGAAACGTTTAGCTGGGCCTCCACGGATGGCAGCTCCGGCATCGCCGGCTACAGCTTCGCAGTCGGTCACAATACTCACTCGCCGCGACCGCCGATGGGCACCTCCACATCGACCACCTTCAGCAACCTTGGGAACGGCAAGTGGGTACTGCATGTTTGGTCCCGAGACAAGGCTGGGAACTGGAGCAAGCTGGGCTACTACCGTTTCAACATCAACCGTCAGGCGCCAAAAGCGACACTCTTCGGGATCTCCCGCTCTTACTACAACCCGTACGACGGGAAGGAGACGTGGAGGTTCAACCTCAATCACTGGGCAAGCGTCAAGGTCGCCGTTGCTCGAACGGGGCTGCATGGATCGGTGGTCCAGAGGAACCTTGGGACGCTCAAGCCAGGCCAGCACGATTTCGTGTGGAACGGCAGGGAAGCGCACAATCACATCGCCCACAAGGGGTGGTATTGGATCCGCATCTTCACCAGCGATAAGCTCGGTAATCACGCCGTCTACGCCTTCGGCGGAATCCATGTGAAGCCCTGGAAGGCAAGGGATCCGTTTGTTTATGAGCCGGGACGCCACATCGTCGTCTCGCTCTCCAAGCAGGAGCTGTACGCCTACAACGGGCACAAGCTGGTCATGCATACGCTGGTCACCACCGGGAACCCGGCGCTACCGACTCCGACCGGTCACTTCACCATCTTTGCCAAGTTCCACCCGTTCCAGTTCATCTCTCCGTGGCCTCCTGGATCGCCTTACTACTACGCGCCTTCTTGGACCAACTACGCCATGGAGTTCCAGAACCAGGGCTACTTCATCCACGATGCTCCCTGGCGATCTGTCTACGGGCCCGGCAGCAATGGTCCAGGCCAGCCCGGAACAAACTACGGCGGAAGTCATGGCTGCGTCAACGTACCGTTCAAGCCGGCGAAGTGGCTCTACTACTGGGCGCCAATGGGCACGTCGGTCGATATCGTCAAGTAGCGCGGCCCGCGCCAGAGGGTCATTCGGCAGCTGATCTGGGGCTGGCGCCGCTCCTCGGCTCCGTCATGGGTTTGATTCACTTCCCGTGATGACGATACGGCTGCCGCCTCGTCCGGCCCGAGGCTTGCAGGAAGTGGCATTGAACCAGTTCTCATCAGCAAGGAGATGATCATGGACAGTGAATCCATCAACATCGGCGATAGTGTTCTCGCCCCAACGGGAGGCAACCTCGTTCCCGGGCGTCGTGGCAGAAGTTCGCGAGGACCAGGCCCTCGTTTCGCTAGCTCAGCCCTACGTTGACGAGACCGGCGGCTCGCAGGATGAGGTCTGGGCTCCCCTGAGCCAGCTGCAGAAGGTTCTCGACGACGCCGACAACACCCCGCAGCTGTCCGGCTAGCTAACGCCCGCTCGACCCTGGTAGCCCATGGCAGGACAGCCACAGGGGGCTGTCCCTGCTCCGCCGGGAGCACCGAACGCGACACGTTGAGCAGAGGGGCAGGCCCCTGTGCCTGCGCTGAGGCGCGCCCCGCCCGCTATGGTTTGCCGTAGCTAGTGGCGCACATCATTGGCATTCCGAATACGAGAGGGTGCGGCGAAACGCAGGGGCCGCCAATCCTCCTACGCGGGAAGGTATCGGCGAAACCACTCCAGCACGCGTCTCTGTAGGTCCAGCTGATGTTCTCGCTCTCGAATTCCGTGCGGCTCGCGCGGGTAAATCACCATCTGTGTCGGACGACCGAGGGCCTTCAGAGCCTGATAGAACTCGAGGCCCTGTGAGGCGGCGACTCGATTGTCCTTCTCCCCGTGAAGAACCAGGGTCGGTGTTGTCACGTTGGTGATGTACTTCATCGGCGAGCGATCCCACAAAAGCGCCGGATCGGCATACAGGGATTCGTAGCTATCGTAGAAGTAATCCAGATTGAATCCCGGGATGTCGTTCGTCCCTTGATCGCTGATCATGTTGGAGACGCCCGCTCCCATGACTGCCGCTTTAAACCGATCGGTCTGGGTGACGGCCCAGGCGGTGATGTAGCCGCCGTGGCTCCATCCACCGATTCCGAGGCGGTCTGGATCGGCAATGCCTCGATCGATCAGCATATCCAGTCCGGCCATATCATCCTCAAACTCTCGACCGCCGAGGTCCAGAACGTTGGCCTCGGTGAAGGCGGCGCCCCGACCTGTCGATCCACGAGGGTTGGGCATGAGGACAGCGTAACCGGAGGCCGTGAGGAGCTGAGCCCAGTCATGCCAGTTGCCCATGAACCGATCGGAGAAGGCGCTCGCCGGCCCACCATGGATCAACAGAATTGTGGCGAACGGTCCGGCTGTTACAACAGGCTCCATCAGCAATCCGTGAATCACCTCGCCGTCCCGGGCCTTCCATGAAACGGCGACGCCTGGGGTCAGTCTCACATCCCTGAGTTTGGAATTGAGATTGGTGACAGGGGAAAGAGTCGATCCCAGGATCCCCGTCCATAGCTCAGGTGGCTCGTCGACGCGGCTTCGCACCACCGCAAGCCGGCGGTCTGGCCCGAGGGCCAAATCGCTACCGAAAGAGCCAGTGCCTCGCTGTGCGGTCGTGAGACGCGAGCGCATCCTTTTCGTGGTGATCTCAATGGAGTTGATTGCTCCGTGTAGGTTCTCCAGGGCGGAGAAGACCAGGCTGCCGTCACCATCCCAATCCATGGAAAGCACGGAGCCGGCATACTCTGGTCGTACCAGCCCGAACTCCCCTGTCGCCACCGAGACCGTGTAGAGAGCATCGCCTGTGACGATGCGGCCCTCCCGAGCCAGAAAGGCGATCCGCTCGCCGTCAGGCGAAAAGAGCGGCTGCTCAATCGCCGAGTCGAAGGTAAGCAGCTCACGCCAGGACTCCGTCGCGGGTGGCTGAGGTTCGAGCACGCCTTCCGCACCTGGCACCGGAGAACGGCCGATCTCGCCAATGAGCATCCGATGCGGCAGCCGGTAATCCGATTCCCTCCGGGTGGGTGAGGTGATGATTGCAATCCGGCGACCGCCCGGGGACCAGGCGTAGTCCCAGACGTTAAGGGGGCCATCCGGACTGAGCTGGACCGGCTCACCGCCCTCCGCCGGGATCACGTACAGCCTGTTTCGTTTTAGGTCCTCATCGACCACCACCTGGTCGCGCCGTTCCTTCTTATCCTTTCTCTCCGCTTCGCTCTCCTCGTCCGCCGAGAGAAAGGAGATGTAGGAGCCGTCGGGAGACCACTCGGGCGAGGTGACACTCGAGGTCCTGGAGGTCATGCGAATTGCCTCGCCTCCGGCCACCGCCATCCTATAGAGCTGCGGCTTTTCGGGCTCCTCACGGTCGGAGGTAAACGCCAGCCACTTGCCGTCGGGAGACCATCGTGGGGCAGCATCGGCGTGTCCCGGCTGCGTAAACCGCCGTGCATCCCCACCCTCGAAGGGCACGATCCATATCTCAGAGGTCGGGTGTTCTCCGGATTGGGCAACCGGCGCCGTCACAAAGGCGACCCGGCTGCCGTCTGGGGAGATTTGGGGATCCGACAGCCGCAGCACGAGCAATCCCTGCTCGGGACCAAAGCGGATCATCCGCTTGCGAGCAGCGCTCTTCTCCGGTTGGCTCACCTCTCATCCTAGATGGAGGCAGAGGATCCGCCCAGCGTCCTTTACCCTTAGGCTCCTGAGCTAGCTGGATGAATCGCCCAGGGCAACCGATATGGATCTAGCGCTAAGGGGCTGGAAAAGGTCGCGGAGTTCAGAAGATCCTCGATCTCGGACCTTGCCCTTCCTGCGTTCGGCCCTCGATAGCAACCGAGGAAAGTTATCCCCGCTCGGCCCCCGTCCGCCCTTATGACCACGTTAACCGCTCCGTCGGCGCCGTTCGACAGGCAGTCGCCAAGATAACCGGACATCCCTGCTCGAATCCTAGCCGGGCGGCCATCGACAGTCGAAGGCCGCCCCCTCTTACCGGGGAAAATGGCCCGCCTGGCAGAGGTCAGCCCCAATGAGAACAGCCCCCAGGAGACGAGGACGCCTCCTGGTGGGAGCCGGTCGGAGGGATAGCTGCAGTCCGTTGCGCCACCGGCAAACGTCTGGCATTGATGGGTGAGGCGGAAGTTCGAGACGAATACCATAGGGCCGCCTTCAGTTCCCTGAGAATCATGAGGAGCGCGGGTGATACGCCACCCTCGCGGATACGTGAACTTCAATCCCCGGCTCACGCCATGGCCGCTATAGCTTCGCACGGCTGCCGCCTGACCAAACTGAGCTCTCATGCAGCCCGAAACGGTCACCAGAAGAACGAGGGCCGCCAGTGGCGGCAAAACCCTGCCTCGTCGTCTTGCTACAGCTAGGGCCCTCACGAGCACATGACCAAAGTGAGGCGTCGCGCTGCCAATTTGAAGCCTTCTAGCATGGCTTAACTATAGACGAAGAGGGAGGCCCTCACCGGCTCTGCTAGCTAGCTGGACAAAGCGTCCAAGACAACCTGAAATGGATCTAGCGCAAGGGGCTGGAAAAGGTCGCGGAGTTCAGAAGATCCTCGATCTCGGACCTTGCCCGCCCTGAGTTCGGCCCTCGATAGCAACCGAGGAAAGTTATCCCCACTCGGCCCCCGTCTGCCCTTATGACCACGTTAACGGCACCCTCGGCGCCGTTCGACCGGCAGTCGCCAAGATATCCAGACATCCCTGCCCGAATCCTAGCCGGGCGACCATCGACAATCGAAGGCCGACCCCGTTTGCCGGGGAAAACGCCCTGACTGCTCGAGACCGCCCCCCCTGTGACCGCCCCCCAGGTGACCAAAACGCCTCGTGGTGGGAGTCGGTCGGAGGGATACATGCAGCTCTTTGAACCGTCCGCAAACGTCTGGCATTGATGGGCAAGGCGGAAGTTCGAGACGAATACGATCGGACCGCCGTTCATTCCTCCCAGAAATGCAATAGGGCGAGTGATAAGCCATGCTCGCGGATAGGTGAATTTCAACAGACGGCCGCTATAGCTACGCACGCCTGCCGCCTGACCAAACTGCGCGCTCATGCAGCCCGAGACGGTCACCAGAAGAACGAGGGCCGCCACTGGCGGCAAAACCCTGCTTCCTCGTTTGGCTACAGCTTGCGCTCTCAAAGCGCACCGTGACCACGGCGAAGTCCACCGACCAATTTGAAGCCTTCTAGCATGGCTTAACTATAGACAAAGAGGGAGGGCCGAAGCCCTCCCTCTGTTACAAGCGCTAGATCTTGTTAGTGCTTGAGACCGCAGTACGGCTTGCTGGTGTTCTTGCCGATTGTGGCGCAGACACCACCAGAACCACCCCACGTGTCGAAGCCCGCCTTGACGGGATCGCCAACGTTCTTGAGGGTAATGGCTTCCGGCTTGAAGAGCACGGCGGGCACATGCCTGCCACTGTTCTGCTGGCAGCCGATGCCGCAGTTCGACTTGTACTCTTTCGGCAGTCCCTTTCCGGCGAGCCAGTTGTAGGCAACGTCGGCGGCCGCGAGGGCCTCGTACTTCACGTTCTTGAAGACGGTCATTCCCTGGGTGTGGGTGAGGATACGGCCGAGTCCATCCGGCTGAGCATCCTGGCCCGTGAGAGGAATTCCGGCGAGGTGAACACGGGCAAGAGAGGCCTCAACTGGCTTCGCCATGCCGTCGTTCATGGAATAAACGCAGCCAACCTTGTTGTTGAGCTTCGCGAGTGCGGCATCCATCTCCTGGCCAGCGGTCGGGGGATTCCAGTTCGGAGTCTGCTTGGTGTAACCAAGCTTCCAGGTCTTGGACTTGAACTTGGATGCGGTTCGGTCCTTGTACCCGTCGTAGAAGAGGGTTGCATTGTGGTCTGTGGAGGATCCACGAATCTCGACCACGGTTGAGCCCTTCTTGCAGTTCTTGTTGAGCCAGGCACCCTGCTCCTTACCGACCTGCACGTTGTTGAAGGAGTCGTAGGCGCGGAGCTTGGGGCTCTGGATGATCCGGTCGTAGGCCAGAACTTTGACGCCCTGAGCCTCTGCCTTGTTGACGATAGGAGCGTCCTCATTCTGGTCGACGGCGGCCAGCACGATCACCTTGGCACCCGCGGCCTCGGCGGCGTTGGCCTGCTGAGTCTGGGTGTTGATGTTGGTGTTGGCATTGTAATCGAGGATTTTAATCTTCGAGTCGAGCTTTTTCAGCTCGGAGTTGAAGTACTTAGCATCCTTGACCCAGCGTCCGGTGAAGGTCTCGGGGCCCAAGAAGGCTACTGTTCCCGTAACCTTCTTATCCTTGTGGATGCTGGCCTGAGAAGCCGTGGCGGCAAAACCGGCCAGGGCAAAGGCGCCGACGGCGCCGAATGAAACCGCAATTCGAAACGTCTTATTCATGTAGTGTCGTTTCTCCTGTGTCCAAATTCGTCTGTGTTAATCAAATCGACTCGGGCCGCGCCCGGATCAATACTCGTGGCGCCGCTTCTCCACCATCAGGTGCCGCGCCGGTCTCCATCCTCCTTCCTTACATTTCCAACAGAAAGTCAACCCACCGCTAGTGGGGATTCCGTCTAGGACAAAGTCTACAAGTTCTATATGACCAGAGGATGAAAGATCGGCGCGATCAAGCTCCTCGATCCACCACCGAGCGACTTCGAGAGTAGGTGTCCAGCCAGACGGCGCCTAGAAGGATGGCGCCTTCGACGATGTACTGATAGTACTGGGAGTTTGTATTGCTGGCCAGGACCAGATTCATACCGGCCTGCAGACTGGCCAGGAGGAGAGATCCGGTAAGCGCCGACCATATAGATCCCCGGCCACCAAACAGGCTCGTACCACCGATTACAGCCGCCGCGATACAGAGCAACAGGAAGCTGGGGTCGACAGCTCCAGCGGAAGCGGAAGCGTTTCTGGCCATGAAGATCACCCCGACGATTCCCGCCATCAGGCCCGCCAGGATGAAGGCAGACCACCTGACACGAGCTACGGAAATACCGGCCCTTCTGGCCGCCTCCGAATTGCCACCGGTGGCATAGACGTGACGTCCGAAGCGGGTGCGTCTCAGGACGTAGGCGAAGATGACGAGAAGCACAATCATCACAAATACAGAGATGGGCAGCCCCTGGTACCGATCTAGAAAGTCCGCCAGCACGGTGCCGATCACCAGTAGCCCGATGCCCTGTGCAACGAGTATGGCGACTGGTCTCGAGGGCAGTCCGTTGGCCCTTCGGCTCCTGGCGTTTGCTAGCAAAATGGCGATGTATCCAAGGCCGGCCACGATGGCGACAAGCATTCCAAAGGAAAGGTGAATGGGAGCGCTTCCCTTGCCCCAAAACACGGCAAGGTAGCCCCGATTGAATGCTGAGATGCTGGACGATCCAAATGCGTTGTAGTAGTCATTGGGGATCACCACGGTCTGGGAGTTGGTGATTACCAGAGAAACGCCCGAAAACGCCAAGAGGCCCGCCAGAGTGACAACGAAGGATGGCACCTTCATGATGGCCACCCAGAAACCGGTGAATATTCCTGACAGCACACCAACCGTCACGGAGGCGACGACACCGACCAACATCTGGATAAGAGGAGGAGCCGTCGGCACCCATTCCAGCATCACCAGAGCTCCGGTACAGCCGGCCATCCCGACCAAGGAGCCGAGCGACAGATCGATCTCGCCAAGGAGGAGAACCATGACCACTCCTATCGCGATGATTCCATACTGCGCCGTGTAGACAAGGATGTTGGTGATGTTCTGTGAGCCTAGGTACGACCCACCCGAATCGAGGTCGAACGCGATCCACATGACGATCATGGCCAGGATAAGGGGGATCGTACGAGCCCCGCCCGACGCCAGCCAGAGCCTGGGATCGAAGAGCGTTCGCAGAGGGTTGGCTGCTGGTGCGGCAGGCTGGTTGAACACTCCCAGAGCCTCATCCGCTTCGGTGACGGCTGCCGGATTTTCAGTCGTAGTCATGTTCTCCCCCTAGGCGTAGGCGGCAGACGTGACAGTCTGCGCCCCGGTAATGTACCCAACAACATCCTCGGTCGATACGTCCTTCCGCATCACGTTGGCCGCGATCTGCCCCAGCCGCAGCACAACCACCCGATCGGCAACATCGAAAACCTGCTGCAGATTGTGACTGATGACCACCACGCCCAGTCCCTGTTGCTTGAGACGCCGCACCAGATCCAAGACCTCGCGCTGTTGGGCCACGCCCAAAGCGGCAGTAGGCTCGTCGAGGAGAACAACTCGCGAGCCCCACAGCACGGCTCTACCGACGGCGATGGATTGACGCTGGCCGCCCGAGAGAGAGCCGACTGCGGTCCGAACGGACGGGATGCGGATGTGAAGGGTATCCAAAATCGTCTTACTCCGCTTCTCCATCTGAGCCTCTCCCAAGGGAACCCCCGGCACCTCGCCCGGGGTCATCTCCCGACCCAGGAAGAGGTTGGCCACCACGTCGAGGTTGTCGCAAAGCGCCAGATCCTGATACACCGTCTCGATCCCCTCCGCGTTGGCGTCGCGAGGCGACCGGAAGTGCACCTCTTTGCCATCCACAAGCATGCTGCCGGATGTCGCGGTTTCCGTTCCGGAGATGATCTTGACCAGGGTGGACTTTCCCGCCCCGTTATCGCCGACAAGAGCCACCACCTCGCTGAGGTTAACCTCGAAGTCGACGTCCTTCAGGGCCTGCACTGCCCCAAAGCTCTTGGAGATCTTCTGCGTCTGCAGAAAGCGCTTCCCGTTCGAAGCCGCGGCCGCGTTTGCGATGTTTCCAACGTGTCGGTCAACTCCGATCCTCCATCAAACCGCCATCAGGCGAAATTTCTGGAACATCCGGCATTCTTGCCTATGCCTGATAGTCCAGATAAACCCTCCTACCGCTTTCTGCCGACTCCCGGATACCGTCGAGGATGACCGAGTTGCGATACCCGTCGAGAAAGGTCGCTCCAAGTGGCGCAATGTCATCCAACTTGGTCACGGCCCTGAGGAAATGGTACACCTCATGAATGAATGTCGACTCCCAGCCGATAATGTGGCCGGCCGGCCACCAGAAGGAGAAGTAGGGATGCTGCTTCTCGCTGACCAGCACATCGTGAAATCCCTGAACGTCAGGCGGATCGTCCCGAGAGAAGAATTGGAGCTCGTTTAAACGCTCGCAGTTGAAGTGGATGCTGCCCCGCGATCCGTTGACCTCGATGATGTGGTGGTTCTTCCGTCCAGTGGCGCAGCGGGTGACCTCGACCACTCCTGCCGCACCGTTTTCAAACTCGATCAGCGAGAGGCCTGCATCGTCCACCGTCACCTGCTCCCTGCGGTCGCTACCCATCTCGACGGGTCTGTCTTTGATGAAGGTCTTGGTGAGGCCGCTTACCGATCCGATCTCGCCGATCAGCCACCGTGCTTGATCAATGGTGTGGGAACCCAGATCCCCCAGCGCACCGAAGCCGGCGACATCGCCGCGGAAACGCCAGGTCATCGGCGAGTTGGGATCCACGCGTCCACTCTGTTGATAGGAGCCACGAAAGTGGTAGATCTCGCCGAGCCTGCCATCTTTGATGAGCTGCCGAGCGAGCTGAAGTGCGGGGATGAACCGGTAGTTGAACCCGCACATGTGCACGATTCCCGCCTCTTCGACAGCCTTCAGCATTCGCAGGCTTTCCTCTGCACTCCTGCCTAGTGGCTTCTCGCAGAGAACGTGCTTGCCGCGTCTGGCTGCTTCGACGCTTGGCTCCTCGTGGAGGTTGTTCGGCGACAGGTTGTCGAAGATCTCAACCTCTGGATCCTCGACCTGCTCCCGCCAGTCGGTCGTGTATCGCTCGTATCCGTACCGAATCTGGGCCTCCTCGACGGCGGCCCTATCGCGGCCACAGATCGACACGAGCCTAGGAATGGCCGGAGGCGGCCACATGATGTGCGGAATCGTCTTAAAGGCGTGCGAATGCGCCTTGCCCATAAAGGCATAGCCGAGGATGCCGACGCCGATTGACGGCGCGGCTTCCGCCGTTTCCCGATCTGTCAAGGTCTAGCCTCCCCCATGGCGGCCCGGCGGCTTGGTTATGACAGAGTTTACAGAACATTGAGTGCCGCTGCCTTAGGTAGCTGCGCAAGCCGAATCCGGCACTGGAGATCTTGGCGACATTCTCGGACGATCAGAGGTCTCGCAGCCCAATGTCTTCTATGCTTGTCCAGGGGGGTTGAATCATGCCTGAACCGCTGAAGACGAGTATCGGAATCTGGGCTTTCGGAACGCTGGGAACCCGATTCCTCATGGCTGGATACCATCCGGAGTGGGCCTCGGAATCGCCTGTCGATCGGGCCCGAAGGGTAGCCGACGGTCTCAGGGATCTCTACGATGGTCTCGAGTTCCACTACCCGGGCGAGATCAACGAAGACAATGCTGCCGACATCTCCGCAGCCATCTCGCCGATGGATATCTACTGCATTGCCTCGGGAGCCCATACCGAGCCGCGTCATGCACGAGGCGCGCTGACAAACCCCGATAAGAAGGTACGGGAAGAGGCGAAGGCCGCAAACCGGAGGGCCATCGATCTTGCCGCCTCCATCAACGCCCGCTTCATCATCTGGCCCGGCATCGACGGCTATAACTATCCCTTCCAGTCAAACTACGTCGAGCAGTGGAGCTTCCTTCTCGACGGGATCGGAGACGCAGTCAAGCACGCCAACGATCGTGGCGTCACCGTGTTCCTCGAGCACAAGAACAGCGAGCCCGCCATGAAGATCTACATGCGCGACATGGGCATGTCGATCTACGTCATTCGCAAGCTCGAGCGCATGGGCCTCGACGTCTCGCGCACCAAGATCAATATGGACTGGCAGCACCTGATCATGAACGGCGAGAACCTGGCAGAGTACGTCGAGCTGCTGTCAATGGAGGGCCTTCTCGGCCACCAGCACGCCAACTCCGGCTGGGGGATCACAGACGACGACAACATCGTCGGCGCCACGCGCTTCATGGAGACGCTGGAAATCGCCCGATCCCTGCACAAGGTCGGTTATGGAGATCAGGGTGAGCGCCTCGGGTTCGACCTCTACCCCTATACAGAGGACGCCATCGTTGCCGCCAGGCAGAGCCTCGTCCAATGGACTTTCATTGACGACCTCTCAAGCCGGATCGATGACGATGTGCTGGAAGAGGCTCAGAGCCAAAAGGATACCCTCAAGGCCTATCGCATCGTTTTCGACGCTCTCGGAATGGATGCCACCGCCCTTAGGATGATCACCGGAGCAGCGAGCGCCGCGGGCCGATAAGCCGGCGAGTGCAATCCTCGTCTAACCCGCTGCTCCTCGGAATCGATCTCGGCACGTCGGCCGTCAAGGCGCTTCTCATTGATGTGGAGGGCAGCGTCGAAGCCCAGGCTTCGACGGAGCTGAGCCTGAGCACGCCGAGAGCCAACTGGAGTGAGCAGGATCCCGAGAGCTGGTGGGCTGCGGTTGTTCAGACCATCAAGGCGCTCGGACCGCGCCCACCCCGACTGCGTGAGACGGGTAGTGGCGGGAGCCGTCTCGGGTCAGATGCACGGTGCCGTTTTCCTGGATCGATCGGGCCGTGCGCTGCGGCCGGCAATTCTATGGAATGACGGGAGGAGTGAGCCGCAGTGTGACGAGATCACTCGAACCATTGGCCTTCGCAACCTGGTTTCGGCTGTCGGGAACTGCGCCCTGGCCGGCTTCACAGCACCAAAAGTCCTCTGGGTTCGGGAGCACGAACCGGATGTCTACAAGGAAACTTCGACGATTCTTTTGCCGAAGGACTACATCAACTTCCGGCTGACCGGAGTGATCGCCACAGAACCGTCCGACGCGTCCGGCACGCTGCTCTTCGACGTCGTCAACCGCCGCTGGTCTGAGGCGGTACTCAGACAGCTCGACATCCCAGAGTCTCTGATGCCTGAAGTCCGGCCTTCGGCTTCCGTCGTTGGCCTGGTCTCGCGAGAGGCCGCTTGGGAGACGGGGCTGTCCGAGGGCTTACCCATTGCAGCAGGCGGTGCGGACAACGCGTGTGCGGCGATTGGAAGTGGGATTGTCGAGGAGGGCTCGGAGCTGGTCAGCATTGGAACCTCGGGAACGGTGCTGGCTCCATCCAGCCAACCACGCTTCGATCCCGAGGGGCGGCTGCATAGCTTCTGCCACGCCATTCCCGATCGGTGGTACATGATGGGCGTCGTCCTCTCGGCGGGCGCAAGCTTGCGTTGGTATCGGGATACCCTCTGCCCTCTCCAGACGGAAAGAGCAGCTCTCGAGCAGCGAGATGCCTACGATCTGATCGCAGAGGAGGCGGAGACCGTTCCGATTGGGAGCGAAGGTTTGATCTTCCTGCCGTATCTTTCGGGCGAGCGGACACCCCACGCCGATGCCTGGGCTCGCGGCGTCTTCGTGGGCCTCTCACTGCGCCATACTCACGCTCACATTTCCCGTTCAGTTTTCGAGGGGATAACGTTCGCCTTGAAAGACTCAGCGACGCTGATCGATGGGTTGGGAATCAGCCCTCAGTCACGGAGGATGACAGGCGGTGGGGCTCGGAGCATGTTCTGGCGAAGACTTCTGGCCGACATCCTTGGAGCGACAATCGAACCGGCGCTATCCGACCTGGGACCGGCTCTCGGGGCGGCGCTTTTAGCCGGCTCAGGGGTGGGAATGGTGGATTCGATCTCCGATGCTGCGGCAAGATTCAGTGTCGCGGCAGCCGCCGTCGAGCCGGATTCATCAGCCGTTGGCGAGTACGAAGCGATCTATCGAAGATTTCGGGACCTTTATCCCGCACTTCGCCAGTCCTTTCATTCCATGGCGGAGGTTTAGACAGCCCGTCCACCTGACAGGCGATGCCGACTTCATCGCAGCAAAGGTGGTCGATCCGGCGGATGGGGCCCTGAGCACACGGCCCCGATCGGGACGAGATCAGGGTTCGTATCTGACCAGTACACGTTGGCCGGTAGCAGAATGAATTCTGCCCCTACGGTCGCTCGCGCCACCTCGTCTGGTGGCAACCGGCCTCATGCGGCCAGGCCCAATTTCTGCCTCCGCCACGTGCCGCCACACGGCCCGACACGACCGCCGCCAAGGGGTCGATCTCCGGATGAGGAGCCGTGAGCACACGGCCCCGATCGGGACGTATGATCAGAGTTCGGATCTGACCAGTACACGTTGGCCGGTAGCAGAATGAATTCTGCCCCTACGGTCGCTCGCGCCACCTCGTCTGGTGGCAACCTGCCTCATGCGGCCCAGGCCCAATTTCTGCCTCCGACACGTGCCGCCAGACGGCCCGACACGACCGCCGCGAAGAGGTCGATCCGGCGGATGAGGAGCCGTGAGCACACGAGCCCGATCGGGACGTATGATCAGGGTTCGTATCTGACCAGTACACGTTGGCCGGTAGCAGAATGAATTCTGCCCCTACGGCCGCTCGCGCCACCTCGTCTGGTGGCAACCGGCCTCATGCGGCCAGGCCCAATTTCTGCCTCCGCCACGTGCCGCCACACGGCCCGACACGACCGCCGCCAAGAGGTCGATCTCCGGATGAGGAGCCCTGAGCACACGGCCCCGATCGGGACGTATGACCGGGGTTCGTATCTGGCCAGTACACGTTGGCCGGTAGCAGAATGAATTCTGCCCCTACGGTCGCTCGCGCTACCTCGTCTGGTGGCAACCGGCCTCATGCGCCCAGGCTGGGTTCGGTTAGGCATCCGGCCGATTCCACGGCTCCCAAGCCAGCTTCCTAATTGGCCGGTCGTCGCGGGCTTCCGGCGTCACGACGCCCTCTTCGACCAGGTCTCCGATGACCTTCGAAGGATCAAGGACCGGCGCTTTGTTGTTACGCGTGACTACACCGGTGCTCCAAATTTCCAAGGTGTCTCCTGGATACACGATCTCTGTGTCGTATATCTCGTCGTCATCGTCCTCGTCGAGATCTTCGGAGTCGTCGTCTGGGTCGTCGGCGTTCACCCGGCTACCTCTTCATCACCTCGTCGCACGTTAGGCACTCCCTGAGGACCAAGCCGCAGACATTGCTAGGTTCCGGAGCGGAGGCGGCGAACCTGGCCCTCCACGTTGCGCACCGTGGAACGCAGACCACGCATGGAGGTGACGATCTGCTCCCAGGCGGCATAGTCGACGAGATCGACGACTCGCTCACGGAGCCTTGGCGTCTCCTCGAATTCGCGCAGGAACTCGTGGAGGCGCTCGAGGTCGTACATCACCGCTTCCATGTCCGCCGTCTCATCCATGACCATCGCTCCTCGAATCTTGCAGTAATTGGACCATACTCTTAGACATGGAGCCCTCCGTCGACACTCTCATGCTCGGGGTCGCCACCGTCCTCTTTGCATTCTGGCTGGTGGGGCTATTCCTTTGGAATCTGGGCGCCGTGATCTGGATCGTACTGCCCGCGGCGATTCTGCTGGCCGCTCTGTCCTTCATCCTGGGCGACCCTCAAGGGGAATGACGAAGCCCTACGGTTTGATCTTCTGCGGAGTCCCGGGCCAATTCTCGGTTTGGATTGCTGCGCCAAGCGGAAACCTTCTAGATCGCGACGCCGTGGAGAACCTCGGCCAGATGGCGACGCGATCGGGTGCTTCCGACTACCGGCCCTTCCCCCTAGAGGGAGCCGATCTCGATCGAGCACTCAGCGCCAATCCCGGTCCATTGAATGAGCCGGTGTTTGTGGGAGAGGAAGAGATCCGCGAGCTGGCAAGGATAGTCGTGGCCCACGAGGGGCTTCCGCCTAGAACGTGAACCTCCGGGTTTCTACCCGGTCCGGCCTAAACGAGACTTCACGACCCAGCCACACCTACACCAGGTGTGGCTGTCTCAATCCCGCCTCGTCCGCCAGCTTCTCGGCAACGTCGACGGCCTCCCAGGGCGCATCGATGTCCGTCCTACCGAAGTGCCCGTAGGCCGCAGTCGGCTGGTAAATCGGCCGGCGAAGATTGAGATTTTCGATGATCGCGGCAGGCCTGAAGTCGAAGTTGCGATTGATGAGATCCAGCATCGTAGCGTCTGGAACCTTGCCGGTGCCGAAGGTTTCGATCATGATCGAAAGCGGGTGAGCCACTCCGATGGCGTACGCCACCTGAATCTCCAGCCGCTCCGCCAGTCCGGCGGCGACGAGGTTCTTGGCCACGTAGCGGGCATAGTAGGCAGCCGAGCGATCGACCTTTGTGGGGTCCTTGCCGGAAAAAGCGCCGCCGCCGTGAGTGGCCATGCCGCCGTAGGTGTCGACGATGATCTTGCGACCCGTCAGGCCGGCATCTCCCATGGGACCACCGATGACGAAGCGACCCGTCGGGTTGACGTAGAACTTGGTTCGATCGTCCAGCAGATCGGCAGGCAGCACTGCCCGAACCACCTCAATGATCAGCAGGTCCTCGATGGCTCTGTGCTCCATATGCTCGTCGTGCTGGGCTGAGACCACCACGGCCTCGATCCGCACAGGTCTGCCGTACCGATACTCGACAGTGACCTGCGCCTTGCCGTCTGGTCGGAGGAATCCTAAGATTCCCTGCTTCCGCACTTCGGCGAGCCGGCGACAAATCTTGTGAGCTAGGGAGATCGGTAGAGGCATCAGCTCCTCGGTCTCGTCGCAGGCGAAGCCGATCATCATCCCCTGGTCACCGGCTCCAGTGAGATCGAGCCTGTCTCCCGCGCCTGACTCTCCATCGCGATACTCGAGAGCCTCACCCACGCCTCTGGCGATATCGGCCGACTGTGACTTGAGCGACACCATCACGTTGCAGGTTTCCGAGTCGAACCCATACTTGGCCCGCGTGTAGCCGATATTGCAGACCGTATCGCGAACGATCTTGGGCACATCGGCCCAACCGTTGGTGCTTACTTCTCCAAAGACCAGGACCATACCGGTCGTGGTCGCCGTTTCGCATGCTACCCGAGAATTCGGGTCCTCAGACAGCAGCGCGTCAAGCACGGCATCGGATATCTGGTCGCACATCTTGTCTGGATGGCCTTCCGTGACCGATTCCGACGTGAAGAACAGCTTTTCTGAATCAATAAATGTACTCATACGGCACTCCACCCTTCCCTGAACCGGGCAGCATCTCACGCTTGCCCTCAAATGGGGTTTGAAAACTCTGGATTATCCTATCACGGCGGCGGCGCTGTTTCCGCGCTAGCCCTTCACCGCCCCGGCAGTCAGCCCGGCGATAATGCGCCGCTGGAATATCAGGACCAGAACCACCAGCGGAATGGTGACGACGACCGTCGCGGCCATGATGTCCCCCCAGGGAACGGCGTAGGCACTGGCCACCGTGGAAGTAAGGTCGTAGATCGCCAGCGGGACCGTGTAGTGGTGGGGGCTGAACTCGAAGGACACCGCGAAGAGGAACTCGTTCCAGGCCGCAATCAGCGCCAGCAGGCCGGTCGTCACCATGCCCGGCGTGGCTAGCGGCAGCATGATCTTGTAGAAGGTCTGGAAGGGGTTGGCGCCGTCCACGTAGGCCGCCTCCTCCAGCTCCCGGGGGAGGGTCCGGAAGAAGCTGGATAGCACCCAGACGGTGAAGGGCAGGGTGAAGAGCATGTAGGTGACGATCAGCGCCCAGAGCGTGTCGTAGATGTGGAACTCGTTGACCACCTGGAAGAGGGCGCTGAGGATAGCGATCTGGGGAAACATGGTCATGGACAGGATGAGATACATCATGAATCCGCGGCCTCGGAAGTTGAAACGCGCCAGCGCGTATGCAGCGCTGGCGCCGATGACCAGTGAAAGCAGCGGCAACGGAAAGGCCGACGATCGCGGAGTTGAGCATCGCATGCAGAAAGCCCGGTTTGCTGAACACCGCGCTGTAGTGGCTCAGCGTCGGGTTGCTGGGGAAGTACTGCACAGGGGTGGTGTACATCTGAGACTCAGGCGTGAGCGAGGTACGTACCGCCCAGTAGAACGGGAAGAGCAGCCACACGACGATGATGCCTACGACCAGCCAGAAGAGGATCCGGCCTGGGACCTTACTTCGAGGCTTGGAAGCAGCAGTTTCAGCCGGCTTAGTACTGCCGCCTTCTGTGCCAATACCGTCATGATGAAGGCTCCAGTGGAATCGCTTTGATGTAGATCGCGATCACGATCGGCGAGAATGATGAAGATTGCCACGCTGATGGCCGCGCCGTAGCCTATGCCCCCTTGGGTCGAGGCGATGCTGGTGAGGCGAAGGTTACGAAGTTCTGCTGATCGTAAACCGCCATCGACATGTTGCAGTTGCCCGGTAAGCATGGCGCGTGCGCCAAAAAGCACGTAGAACACGTCGAACACGCGCAGGGCGTCCATGGTGCGAAAGATCAGTGTGACCAGAATGGCGGGCCTCAGCAGCGGCAGGGTGATTCGCCAGAACTGGTTCCAGGTGCTGGCGCCGTCGACCTCGGCCGCTTCGTACACGTCGCCAGGGATCACCTGGAGGCCGGCGAGGAGAAGCAAGGCGACGAAGGGCGTCGTCTTCCAGATGTCGATGGTGAGACGGAGGCGAGCGCCAGATTGGGGTCGGTGGAGAAAGGAGAACGGCGCACCCGGGAAGTGGATCCTCTCGAGAATATCGTTGAAGACACCGTAGGTGTCGTTGTACATCAGCTTCCACATCTGGGCGTTGACAACGGTGATGACCGCCCATGGAACCAGCATGGCTGCCGCAGCGCCCCTCGGCCCTTGAACGGAGTTGACGACGAGGGCGATTCCCATTCCGAGAACGAACTCAAAAACCACCGTGATGATGGTGAATTTGAAGGTCTCATAGACCGATTCCAGAACTGCACATCGCGGAGCAGGTTGTAGTAGTTGGTCCAGCCGATGAAGTGTGTGGGGTAGCCGAACGCGGCGTCGGTGAAGCTGTCGTAGAAAGTCCGGCCAGGGGATAGGCGGCCACAAAGAGAATGACCGCAATAGTGGGCGCCAGCAGAATCCAGGCGAGCCGCGTCTGCTTGGCCTGAAGGGCCGTCCGGGAGCGATTTCGGTTTCCGGACTCCGCTGAGCGCTCCTCGAAACGGACATGCTCTACTCCGTCTGGTTCTCGAGTTCCCTGACTCGATGCTGCCGGACGCGAAGAGTGGAAGTTCGAAAGATAAAAAGAAAGGAGCGGAGGCAAGCCTCCGCTCCCATCATACGACCATCGCTACGGGTGAAGCTGCTGAAGCTGCGCCTTGAGGGCGGTAACCGTGCTCTGGACGTTGGCACCCTGCAGGATGCTGTTTACGGCCTGGTAGATGTCGGCCGAGCCCTTGGCGTAGTTTCCGCCGAGGACCGTCGGGCGCGTCACACGCTTCTGGCCTTGCCCACCGTCGTGAGGAAAGGCTGCGCCTTCTTGACCGAGGCGACGGTGTAGACGCTCGGCATGGTCGGCACGATACCGGCGTAGGTTGCGCGCCAGATCTGGACTGCCTTGCTGGCGTAGTAGCGGGCCCATGCCTCAGCAGCACCCTTGTGCTTGGTGAACTTGCTGACGGCGATCTGCCAGCCACCAACCGTGGCGGAAGACTTCCGCCAGGACCGTGCGGCAGCGCTGCCACGCCGACCTTGCCCTGCACCTTGGTGCCCTTGAGGATGGCCGGGGAATCCATGTATGGCCAGTTGCGAGCGAAGGCGGCGTTTCCGGCCGTGAAGGCGTCGGCGGTCTCGCCTTCCTGGTAGGTCGTTACGCCCTTGGGAGTGATCGTGCCGACCCAGCTCTGCGCCTCCTTGAGGGCGGCGATTGCCTTGGCGTTGTCGATCGTCACCTGACCCTTGTGGTTGATGAATGTGCCGCCGCCATACGAAGCGACCCACTCGAGAGCGTTGCAGGTAAGTCCCTCGTACGCATTGCCCTGGAAGACGAAGCCTTAGAAGTTCTTATTCTTCTTGCGCTCACCGGCCTGGATCTTCTTGGCTCCTTGGCGAGGTCACGTCCAGGTTGTCGGCGGCTTGGAGATGTCGTACTTGCTGAGCAAGTCCTTGCGGTAGTAGAGCATGCCGAAGTCGCCCTGATAGGGCATGGCGATCAGCTTGCCGCCGACGGTGTCGTTCTTGAGGATGCTCTTGATCTCCAGCTTGGCATCGGCAGCCAGCGGCTTCTTGAGGTCCACGAGGTACTTGCCGAGCGTTCCCGGCCACACCACGTCGATACGAGTCACGTCGATCGAGCTCGACTTCTGGCTGAACACGGTCTCGAGGTGAGACAGTGCCGCTCCGCCAGCTGACCGGCTGCTCGACGATGTTCACCTTGATTCCTGTGCTCTTGGTGAATGCCTTTACCAGAGGCACGTCGGCAAGGTGATCAGTACCGACGGAGCCGCCATAGTACGTGATGGTCTGGCCTTTGTATTTCTTGTCTTGCTTGGCAAACGGATCAGCGGGAGCGGCTGGGAGCCCTGCGGCAGGGCGCGAATTCCCGATGCCGGCTCCATTGGATCCGGACTTGGCCATCACTCCGGCCGCTGAGGGGACGACGAATGCAAACATCAAGACTGATGCTGCGACTGCAGTGATCCTGCGTCTCATACGGAACTTTCCTCCATCGATTTAAAAACTGTTTCGATACGCCTAATAACGAGAATAACCGGCGAGAAATTGTAAGCCGGCTCGACTGTCACTCCGTCCGCCCTCACCTCCTTTCCAAGTGACACGGACTCCCGGCAACGAAGCTTTCGAGAGTCGGATCTTTACCGTGCACGTCAGCGAAAGATGGTTTCTGTGTCAGTCCGGCTGTCAGTATCGCGTTCCTCCGAGACCAGCCAACGGTTCCGATCCGAACCGCAGCAGCAAAAGTCACAGAACAAGGACGAGATAGATTGGCAAACCGTCCACCTGGAATCATATCAGCCATACATGAGCGTTCAATGAAAGGCCAAGTAGTCGTCCGTGTACGAGCACAAGCGAGCACGGCTCGCGCCGAACCTCCCGATCGGACGTAGCCCGGCCCCTGTGTGGCCGGGCGAGTCGCATTCTCCATCGTGCGGCCACGGGATTAAGGGACGCAGTGGACTTCACCCGATTTCATGGACAGGTAGATTACGCGGGGGAGCGCACTTGACCGGCTCTGCTAAGCTCTCGAACAGCGTCCCAGTACATCTCGCGCCGAACCATACGATCGGACGTCGCCCGGCCCCTGTGTGGCCGGGCGAGTCGCATTCTGCAGCGCTTGACCACGGCCGAAAGAGGGAGGGCGACCCCGACGCTCCGAATGCACCGCGAGGCTTCGATTACGTTGGCTCGCAATTGCAACAGGTTTCTCCGCGGCCGGAGGGGACACGATCCGGAATCCCCACTCCACCACCGTTGCCCATTCGTGACGGTATCGCGTCGGTTGATCTGTGATCGCCCTCGGTAGATGAACGGCCTAAAGGCACTGTCCTAAAAGTGGCTGTGGGCTGCGCAAATTTTATCCATTGTGGTGCCGGCAACGGCATGCGAGAACTGGACTACACACTGCAGTTATCTACCGATAACCGCGAACAAGCAAGCGGAGGACATCGCTTTGCCATGTTTGAGGTGACAAGCGATCCGACGCGCATTCGACCGTTTCTCGCACACGGCTCAAGCGCGTCCACTCGCCCGGCCACACAGGGGCCGGGCTACGTTCGTTCGGCTCGCAATTGCAACAGGTTTCGCCCGGGCCGGAAGGCGACACGATCCGAAATCCCGCTCCGCCATCATCCTCAATGGCGACGGTAGCGCCTCAGCCCACTCGCCCGGCCGGGCTACGTTCGTTCGGGCGGGGCCAGAATGCACCACATTCCCGAATCGGCTATCCTCTTGGCGGAACGCACTTGATCGGCTCTACTAAGCTCTCGAACAGCGTCTGAGTACAGCTTGCGCCGAACCATACGATCGGACGTAGCCCGGCCCCTGTGTGGCCGGGCGAGTCGCATTCTGCAGTGCTTGACCACGGCCGAAAGAGGGAGGGCGGCCCCGACGCTCCGAATGCACCGCGAGGCTTCGATTACCATGGCTCGGTTCCGACGCCTTCCGCCTATCGTTGCTTGCACACGCTCAAGCGCGTCCACTCGCCCGGCCACACAGGGGCCGGGCTACGTTCGTTCGGGTGGGAAGCGATGCAGCGGGAGCTGTACGGCCGCCGTGGGAACGGCGGCGGGGAAGGTGCTACTTGCTGGGGGCGGTTGAGCTCTCGGGGGTTGCAGTGGCCGATTCGGCGGCCGGTGTGGCAGCTGCGGGCTGCTCTTCCTCGGGATCCGGCGCGGGCGGCAGTGGCGCAAAGTCACCACCGGAGTAGCGCGCGGCTCGCTCGGGGCGGCAGCGGGGGCAGATGGAGTGGATGGTCCGGTACGGCTCTTCCTCGATGTAGCGGACGTGCTTGGTCCCACAGCGGAAGCAGAACGTCTCAGGCGCATCCTCGCCCCAGGCGTCGACGTCCCGACCGGTACAATCCTCACAGTAAATGTTGATGGCAGAGCCTCTGCCGCGTAATAGCCCGGTCCTCGCACCGAGGGCCTTTCCGCAGCCGACACAGTAAACGAAGCTCGCGGCGTCCGGGCGGGCATCGGGCGCAAAGGGCTCGTTCTCCGCACGACGTCGAGATGAGATATGACGCATTCCGTCTCCTTTGAGAGGGGTGTGAAGTGTCCGTCTGCATCCGCGGAGTAAGCCACTGGCGGAGCATTGGCGCACAGCCTTCTATACATAATGGTAGCAAACTTGGCGTATTTTTGCCAATTTTCGCTATTTGGAGCACCCCTCCGCCACCAATTACCGGTCCGGATCCTACCGCCTCGATGTCCCGAACGTCGCCTTCACTCCACCTCGAAGAGCAACCATCTGGCGACGAGCTGTGTACCTCTACAATCGATCCCAGCGAATGGGCTTGTCTCCCCAAGACGCGACTGGCCGTAACTCCCGTCTCACCCTCCAGCTTGACCTCCGCGAGCCGCTTCTCGAAGCGCTGCTCCATATCCTGACCGAGCGCCAGCCAGGCGATCGGCGCCTTGGTGTCGTCGACCCGATCGCGGAACTGGCCGTCAACGTACTCGAAGTTGTCGGCCGTGGGAACCAGGTAGGCCATGATGGCGAACATGGCAGCCCCAAGGCACAGGAGATCCCAGTGCCTCTCAGGGATGGAGGTGCCGTTCGAATCCAGCTCGTGCTTGGCGGCGTAACGCATGCCGGCCCATCCCCAATGGGGATCGAGCCCTCCAGCGTTTGAGGCGTTGGGAAGCTTGGAATCATCGATCTGGAGATCCACGCAGGCCGTGCCCTGCGTCGAGTTGACCGTGGGAACCATCAAGGCCTCGGCAATCGAAGCGTCTGACGCGCCGTCGACCCAGCGTGTGGTCGTGTTGTCGGCGATGACGGCGAGCAAGGTGGCGCTGAGCCCTCCGGCAGCCGTCCGGTAGAGGTTTCGACCTGTGACACCGTAAGGGCCGCTGGGGATGCCATCCAGAGTGGCTTGGGCACCTGACCGAAACGGCTGGACGTCGACCAGAAGGGATGGCTCGGTCTCCCCTTCACCCGGTGTGGTGAAGGTGACGTACCAGGAGTATGTCCCGGCGGAAAGCGCTCCTCCCGCAGAGAACGAGAGCGAACCGGTCCCGACCGGCGGATGTGAGATCAGAGGCGACAGCAGCTCCTGAAACGGCTGATACCAGGCGGGCCACTCTCCGTAGGGATACTCAATCCGGTCGACGTACCAGCAGTCAGGCGGCACGGCGTATCGACGGCTTCCGGCGACGGTGGCTACGAGCAGCTGCCGCAGATAGGGAGCCACGGAGCTGTACTTGTCGTTGGCTCGATCGAGCGCTCGCGTGAGGTCGGAATCGAGCCATCGGGGCTGCTCTCCCGCCCTCTGTCCTGCATCGAAGAGATCTGCTCTGACTCTGCCGGCAAAATCGGAGACGGTTGGAGTGGCTCCGGTGGGGATAACGACTGGGCTCATGCGTGCCTCTCAGCAGTCGATCGGTTTGGCTGGAAGAGTTGAATTGGATCCGTTGGAAGATGCGAAATTGCAGCCATTACATCGGCGGCCGGCTGCGCTGAGCCCAATGAGGACGCCCTGCGACCACGCCCAGTGCTCCCGATGGCCCTCCACGCGACGCTCTCCCGTCCACGGATCAGCCGTGATGCAGTAGTGCTCGCTCTGGCCGATGACGGCCCTGAAGTGGCCTCCGACGCCCGGGCTGTCGAAGTAGAAGAGGCCGATGAGCGGCCAGCCCTTCTTGAGGTAAGACCATTCCGTCCAGAGCAGGTTTTCCATGGTGGGACAGGAGAAGATCTCCGTCGGCGTACCCGTGTAGCGACTGAGGAAGTCGGCATTGCCGTTGGTCGTGGTGTCGCCCACGTAGTCCTCGCCGTAGAGCGTGTCTTTGATGAAGGAGGCGGGGAGGGTGACTCCCGTGAGGTAGGCGACACACATGGCCACCGACTCGGGACCGCAGTTGTAGCTGGCGTTGTCGTCGTTGCCGTCAGCGGACCAGTCGTTGAGCTGAGAGTAGAAGGGCCAGGGTTCGAGCTCGATATGCCAGGGATGATTTCGCATCGTGATGCTCCTATTAGGCGCGCCTGAGGAAGACGAAGACTCGGTTCGGGTGGAAAGGCTGTCCCTTTCATCTGCCAGTCGAGGATGAGGTAAGGCCCCTGAAGGGTGGTCACGGCCGTGCCCTCGAAGGACGGAGGCATGACGTGGGTGACCGCTTCCAGAACCGAAGGAGGGCACTGATCGATGCCAGCGTTGAACATCGCCTCTGTCGCCCGTGGGGTGGTGGACGAACCGGCAGCTGTTGCAGCGACATCAGGCGCGTACTCCAGGTCGAGGAGGTTCACCCAACGCCATACGGCCTGAATCGTTTTGCTCGATCCGTCATGGAAAACGAGAGTGACAGGCGAGGTGCGGTTCTGATAGGACCGTTTGATGTTGGTCTTGATTCGATTGACCTTGTTGGCGTCGAGAGGCATGAACGTAGATCTCGATCAGCTCAGGCCAAACCACATGGGGTTGGCGCCAAGCGTCAGGTTTGAAGGTACCAGCGGCAAGGGAAGTGATGTCTGTCCCGAGATGTACCCGTATCGGGTGACACCGTTGAGATTGACGAGATCGGCGGGCGGTGTGTAGCTTCCGGAGGGTTGCAGGACGAAGAGGAGACTTGGAGGCGACGAGGCGTTGACCAGCAGGACGGCGTAGACCGCGGGAGGATTGACGCTTGTCGACCCGACGTCGACCGATCTGAGGCCTGTCGATGCAAGCGCTCCCGAAGCATCTCCACTGGCTAACAGGACATTGTTCGAGTCGTACAGGGCAAGCTTGCTCTGCCCCGACACGAACCCGGAGCCGGCGGCCGTGACGTAGGTGTGGATTGTGGAGACGGTGTCAGCGTTGGCGACGGGAATGCGAACGACGATCAGGAACGAGCCAAGAGCCGTCACCTTGAGCGGCAGGAGAGCAGGATCGAAGGCCATGTATTTGAGGCCGTAGTCCGTTGCCTCCCAGGACGATCCACGGCCGCAGGCTCTCCAGATGCTTCCGCTGTAGATCCAAAGGGCTCCGTTGGCGTCGACGGTGTAGTCGCCTGGCTGGGGCGAGGGGTAGCTGGGCGCGCCTGCCAGAGCGGCAGGCGCCAGGTTGCCGTGAGGGGCAGCGGTTGGTTGAGGGACGTTCAGGGCATTGAACTGTCCTGCACCGGAGGCATGGATCGCCGACCCGGCAGAGAACGTCTGGGTCTCGGTAAAGGTGTTCGGCCTGTCGGTATAGGCGACGTTCGGAGCGTCCGAGAGGGAGGATCCGGAGGTTCCGGCAGAAGCCAGCCCTCCGCCGAGGCCAAGCTTCTTGATGCGGTTCAGCTCATCGATTCTCATCAGACGCCCACCGCGTACAGCCGAACGGTGACGGCTGCGCCTCCCGCCGGTGAGGACAGGACGGCCCTGAGGTACTTGAACGGATCGAGGATCTGGTAGGTGTGGCGGGAGCCGGCGGCCACGGCGATGTTGGAGACGGAACGGACCGGCGAGGCGATGTTGTCGGTCTGCTGGTAGCCCACACCCGAGATCCAGCTGGTGCCGTCCATTGATCCCTGTAGGGCGATGGCCGCTGTCCCTCCACCCGTCTCAAAAATCTCCAGAATCTGGGCACCATTGAAGCCGTCCACATTGACGGTCGTTCCGTTCGAGGCCGCGGTTGCTGCCGCTTGCAGGGAGAGGAGCTGGGTGATCGCATTGCCGAGGTCGATGCTCTCCCTTCCGACTGAGTCGATCAGTGCGAATGGAAGACCCAGACCGCTAACGGCGGTATCGACCAGATGGTTGGCGAGGCGCTGGAGGATTGGATTCATGAGAACCTTTGTGTCCTGGGAGACTCGCCCTTCTGAAGCGGCTTCGTCGGTGCGTAGGGCGGGCCGTTGCTCGATACGGCTGCCTTCCCTCCGGAGTAGAGGCCGGCGGCGGCGAGCCCTAGAGTTACGCCGAGCACGGAAGCGGTCGCCCAATTCGGACTCTGAGGTGCCGCAGCAGCAATCGAGATGAGGATCCCGGCAGCTGTGCCGACCGCGAGCGAGACGAGCGGTGCCAGCTGACTCGGCAGGCCAGCCGTCTTGGCGACCTGGACGATACCGGCGATGAGGGGGATGAGTGCGGCGCCGTAGACGGTAGTCATGGCTGAGATCTCCAGTCCGAGGGGGTAGCAGGCGGTCGACTTCACGCCCGCGTGCTCGAGCGCTTCCTCCTGGCAGCTCTGCAGCTCGGCCGTAATTTTCTGCAGCTGCTCGGCTGTGATGCCGGCATTGAGACGGTTGATGGCGTTCAGCTGCCGCTGCTTGATGTCGTTCCAGAAGGCCTGATCAGCGGCCGGATTGACAGCGACCTGCGGAACCTCCAGCTGCGGAGGCACGGCTTGAATCTCCAGGGCCTCAAGACCAGGAAGCTCCAGCTGCTTGACGGAGGGCTCGATCGGGGTGGAATCGGATAGCTCCACGAGCTTTGATGCGGCTTGGATTGGCGTCGCCGTGACGTCACGGTAGAACCACTTGCCGTTGCCGGTTCCCGTCATGCGGGAGGTGGCCCAGAACGGGCAGGGGATGTCGTCGTTATTGAAGTCGGTGAAGACGGTGAGATTGCAGCGGCCGTCTGGCCAGACCCTGACGATGACGGCAGGACGAGTGTCGCCAATATTGGTTCCGTGGTCGAGTCTGAAGAGGACGGAGTCGCCGATCTGTGCAGTGTCCATGGGTCTCCTTTCTGGTTCGGAGCGGGTCCCGGAGGCCGCCCGGGGGGAACGGGCGACCTCCGGTGTGAGAGGGAAGAGCGCGCTTAGGTGCCTGGCAGTCCCAGGACGGCCCAGGTTCCGGTAACGGTTCCCGCGGGAGCGTTTCCGCCCGGTGTGTAGAAGACCTTGGCCACAATCTGGTTGGCGGCGATGGACTCAATCTCGGCGGCAAACAGCGTATTTCCTCCGCCAGGCGTTAGGATCCCGAACTGCGGTGCAGAGCCGTAGCTCTGGGCGAAGGGGATGGTGATCTGTGCGGCGTTGACGGATCCGGAGAAGACAGCGCTCCAGGATCCCGTTTCAAAGGGAACAACATCGGAGTCGACGTAGGGCATGGTGATCTCCCTTTGCGGCTATGTGCCGCCTGTAGCTTCGATGAGCGTAGCGGTGATGATGTACTCGAGGCCCGTGATCTGCGTGCGCAGGTCGTGGATCTCCTCGACGTACTCGCCAAAGACGACCTGATAGTCGTCCTTGTTGGGATCGGTGAATTGAAGGATTTGGGCGGTCCGGTTGTAGGAGGTTCTGAGGTTCTCACGGATCTGCTGGCCGGTGAGGCTGAGTGGATGTCCGTCGTAGGTCTTGAGGGTGTTGAAGGCCACGATCTTGAGGACCCAAACCCGCTGGTCAGGCCCGCGGTCCGTCCATCGAGTCGGAACGGGCTGATTGGGGAGGGCAGGACCACGGGTCTTGGTTCGGATCGCCACTCTCGGCCGGGTCATCTTGTAGCCGCCCGGCTGGACGAAGTATCCATTGCCGTCGAGGATGATCTGACAGTCGAGGGCGATGGTTGGCACTAGAGCTTGGCCCTGGCCTTCTTGGCAGGCTCTTTGGTCTCTTCGCTCTCGTTCGACTCAGTCGGGCGATGTTGCAGCCTCCAGACTTTGAAGTCGGCCGCGCGGACCTGCGGCCCGGACTTCTGGTGCTGGCGGTTGAACTCCCTGACCAGGTCCTCGTCCTCCCGGTCGCCCACATCCGCGTCCCCGATCCAGGCATGGATGGTGTCGAGATGCTCGCTCACGTTGTTTCCTCCTCAGGTCTAAATGGTGGCAGCGGAGCAGACGAGCCCATGGAGTCGTATCCTTGGAGCTGGTCTTTGAGGTCGTAGGACTGGATGGTCGCGTCTGGCATGGGAGGCGTGTAGGTGCCTCCATCTGCGGGCTGATCCCGCGATGCGGAAGCCTGTAGTCCCTCGACTGTGGTCTGGGTGCTTGAAGGATTGGCCCGGTAGTCGCGAGCGCCGGCTGTGGGTCCGGGATCGACGTCCTGGAAGCCCGGCGGATGAGGCCCGAAGGAATCCGAGTCTGGAATGAACCCTCGGGCAGGGCGTAGCCCGATGGGAAGCTCTTGCATTGACACAGCGACTAGAGCCCGATCGGCAGGCCGCGCTGGACTCCGTTGACGTCAGCTCCCGAGCTGTCCTGAGGGTTCGCCATCCCTCCGAGGCCTCGCTCCAGATCTCCGCCGGTGAAGACGGCAGGACTGGCTGTTCGGTCGTCGGGCGGTCCACCCGCCAGGATGTCGACGGCGAACATATCCTGCCTCGGCCCCATCGGTGAGACTTCGGACCCGAGCTGTGCCGGTGGGGCCGGCTGGTTAAACGGCGCCGGTGTGACGTCGTACTGGTCTTCGCTGAGCTGTCGAGTGGTCATGGCTTTGGCTCCTTTGCGTCTGTGAGACTTCGAATTTGCAACCGAATTCGGCGTTAGCTTTCGTGAGGGCCTGCCGTTGGGCTGGCCGTGAGACCGGCCATCGCCGGCTCGGAGTGGCCGGCCATGCTGGGAATGGCTTCGGTTCCCAGGTCACGCCTGTTGGCGCGCCTCGAGTAGCGATCGAGTGTCGGGTCGAGCTGAGCTGCCCCAAGCAGCTCGGGTGTGACGTCTGGTCTGTCGAAGGCCGCTGCCCTTCCGTAGGGAGGGTGGAGGGGATCGGCTCCGGGCGCATCGCCCGCGTCGAATGGTCTGAAGGGATGGATCATCCGACCTGCAACGGGATCTTGGTTCATAGTTCGTACTCCGTAAGGCCTTTCATTGAGAGAGTGAGGCGGCAAGCCGGCAAACTGAAGCCGTTCCGTCTGGGCAGCCGTTTCTCGCAGGACCCAGAGGCTCAGTTGTTGATGAGGTAGAAGCCTCGGTAGTCGACAACTGCTCCGCCGTACTCGTGGCGCACCTTGTAGGAGATGACGTCCTGCGTGAAGTTGAGGCCGTAGAGGGGCTGATCCTGGATGAAGAGGACGGGGTTGACCTGGCCGCCGATGAAGCCGATCTCGACGGTGTCGATGACTCGGGGATCGGCGACGAGCGCGCAGAAGCTGGTGGTCGCGCCGAGCGCAGGGAAGTTGTTGCACCTGAGGCGCAACGATCGGCTCGGCAGTAGCCCATCATCGGGTTGATGTCGTTGTTGGAGCCGCCCGGCAGACCGGCCGATTTGAGGATGGTCATGGCGCGTGAACTCCAGATCAGGCGGGACCAGCAGGAAGCGAGGCTTGAGCCCGATGGGCTTGCTGGCGGCGTTTGTCTGCTTCCGCATCTTGACCACGCCTGCCTGCATGGCGGCCGAGCTGAGGGCAGTGCCCGAATTGGCAGTCCCGACGTTGGCATCGGCCACGGCAGAGTTGGCGTGGTTGACGTGGAGGAGAAGAGGATGTGGGCGTCGTAGATGTTGCCGCCCGGGGATCGAGCAGGCTCGTAGATGAACTCGGCCAGCGTGAAGGCGGCCGAGACCGCCAGCTTCTGCGGGATCTGCTTGATGGCGTAGAGATCGTCGTTGATGATGGTTTCGCGGGAGATCTGGACCAGATTGCCGCGCTTGGAGGGTGTGTAGGTGGCGTGCGTGTCGGCCAGGGTCAGCGTCGTGTAGGCGCGTCCTCGGCGACCGTCGAGAGCGATCCGAAGGCGCCGAGACGGATGCGGTCCTGCTGCTTGAAGTCCTTGATGGCGACGGTGTCGAGCGAACTTCTGCCACTCGGATGGCCATGCCTGGTAGTCCTTGAGCAGGCGCTTGTTCATCGAGGTGCCCAGCAGGTAGGAGAAGGTGGAGGTCGTGACGTCCGCCTCCTTCAGCAGGTACTCCGACTCCTGGAGGGTGCCGGCATCCATCTTGGCTCGGACGTAGTTGCGCAGGCACTACTGGAAGGACTCCTGGAGTGGGAGGTCGACGCCACCGATAGTGGAGATGTCGCGGCCGGTCGCGACTCGGAACGCCTCGCGGATGCCGCTGAATGCGGGTACGGAAGCCGCTGACTCCGACTCCGTGACGCCGAACATCTTGTCGAATGCCGGCCTGCAGCTGCTCGTACTCCGACATTCCCGTGTGGAGCGTCTTCTCGTAGCCGTGGCCGCTCACCTGTCCTGAGGACTGAAAGCTTGGCCAGCGTTCCCGCTCCTCGTTCAGGTCTTCCTGAAGCTGCGTCTCGCTGAAGATCTTGCCGGAGAATCGTTTGCGGATCCGGTTGGTGATCGGGCTGGGCAGCTTCGATTCGAGGAGGGCCGATCGAGAGACCGGCCGCATCGCTCCACGTCCCGATCGTGTTTGATCTGCTCCAGCAGCTGGACGGCAGAGGCGGAGGGATCGACCGCGCGCGTGGGAGCCGGCGCAAGCGCCTCCTTGATCTGGGCCAGCTCTGCGACTGGCGGCGTCCCTCTCGGTCTGGAGCTTCTTCAGCTCGTCGGCCAGGGATGGTGTTTCGTTCGACTGCTCCACGAGCCGGGTCGGTGGTGCCGGGTCCGGTTGGGCAGCTGGGCTGACAGGCGGCGAGTTCGGCGTGACGGCTGGTTCGGAGGAGGGTGCGGCTTCATTCATGGTGGCTGGCTCCTTGCCTAGAACGGCGTGTGCTGCGGCGATGACGGCAGACTTCTCGGCGGGCGTGAGATCGGACTGATCGAGTCGTGCGAGAGCCGCGGTGGCGTGGCCCTTTGCTCCAGGTGTTCCTTTCGGAGGGATGGGAAACTTGTAGTCGGTCGTGCCGTCAGCGTTGTGGCGGACGACTGTCGCATACCTCTTTCGCTGTTCGTCGTCGAACACGTCCTCAGCGGGCGCTTCGTCTGCCACTCCGTTTCCTCCATCTCCCTCCGCGGCCAGGATTCGATCGAGAGAGCCGCCGGCGGCAGGCCGCGTGACGATATCCACAGATCGGACCTTCTTCATTGCCTCCACGAAGCGAACGGGCCGGCCGTCAACCTCCCGCTGCTTCACTTCCCCCAGGGCATCGATGGAGAGGCCGCAAATATCGGGATGGATGGCCGCCTCCTGGATGAGACCCCAGAGCCAATCCTGACCCGGAAGAGTGTGGAAATCGGCGCGGATGCGGCTTCCCTGAGGAGTGATCTGGAAGTGAGGGTTGCGGTAGTGGCCAACGAGGTCTCGGACAGACCTTTCCTGCCGATCCAGCGGCCCGGAGTGATCGGCGAAGGCGCGGACACCCTCGAAAAGCGGCGCCGCCTGGCGGAGCAGGTCCTCCGAATAGTGGTTGCCATTTGAGGAGGTGCCGGCCTTGATGATGGTGACCTCGACAACGTGACCGGCGTTTGAAGGTTGGCCCTCCGTCTCCCGGATGTGGACATCTGCAAGCTCTGAGTCGATGGTGATGGGTTTCAAGAGAGCCTCCTGGAAATGCGGCAGGTGCTCAGCGTTCCGCTCAACTTCCCTGGGCGTCCCAGGCACAGGGGATAGATCCGCTTGTGGTGTGAGCTGCCGAAAGCTGGATGGTGCAACCGCCCGTGGTGATCGCCGTGGCCTTGACGGTCCCGTCCCCGAGCGCTCCCCGATTGGCGGAGCAGGTAACGGAGGGAGATGAGGTGAAGGGCGGACTGAAGGTGACGGCTCCAATGCCGTTTCCGGCCCCATCGGTCGGCACCAAGATGGTCCCGGAATACTCGATCGGCGTGGACGATCCGGCTGAGGTGACTCCGGCTAACGCAACCACCTGTCCATCGCCCGGGTGATGGCGGTCGAGGATCGTGATGAACACATCGGCTCCAGGCGCCAGCTGAGATTGGGGAATCGCGTGGCTGATGGTCAATCCATCCATAAAGGTGTCGGTCTGGCCGATACCGGTGAGCTGCACGGTCGCGGTTGGTTCGGCTCCATCCGGTCGGGAGATGGCCTTGAGGGTGGCGCGAATGGTCGGCATCGAATCTCCTCCGAGTAAGAGTTGGGTGGCGGGGGTCGGGGCGCGAGCGCTCGGGAGTCAGTGATGCCCCAGCAGCGAGTAGGCGACAAGCGCACCGACGACCAGACCGATCAGGCTGACCAGCCAGGCATTGATCTGGGTGGAGAGGCCGGAGGTGCGGGCGCTCTGTGTCTCATCCATCTCGTCTACATGGCTGGAAAGCTCGCTCAGCCGTGACTCGAGGCCCTCCACCTGCGAGTGCGGGGCGGAGTGTGAACGCAGCTCGGTGAGGGCCACCTCGACTCCCACGAGCCGGGGAGAGAAACCGGCGATCAGCTCCGAGAGCCTGTCGATCTTGATGGTCAGGCTATCTCTCACCTTCCCGATCTCGTCTTCGATGCGATCGGTGCGGGTGGCAATCGACTTGACCACCTCGGCGAGATCTGCCCTCGTGGATGGGGCCACGGACGCATTCGCATCAACCGGTAAGCGGAAGCCAAACTCCTCTCGCTGCAATCGGTTGGAGAACTCCAGCTCGGCCATGGCGGTATCGAGCTTGGCCCCCATCTCCAAGAGCGCATCGGCCAATCTGCTCTGGTTGTCCTCATCCATCTGTTGGCTCCTTTGGTCGTAGGATGACGATTCCGCGCCTCTGGATAGGAGGTCACGGGACAAGCACCGGTCGTCCGACAGGACTGGAGCGCTATCTAAGCGTTCGCGCTCTTTCCATTCGTCGAATCATATAGATCAATCGCAGCTTGTCAAGGACCACGCGCGAGCGAGGATCTCGCATCTCCAAAAGTCGCGAAGTGACCGCCAATGTAGCGCGGGGTTTATCCCCGCCGCTGCCCAGATGGTTGATGTGCAACCACAGCCTGATGCCGGCACCATGACGATAGCGTAGGTCCTACCTCAGTGGTAGGCGCGCGGTCCGGCGGAGCTTCTCGCATCGGTCGAGACGGCGCCCGGTGATAGTGATCATCCAGGCGAAGGGGCGCCGTTCTCGCTCCGCCATATGCATCAGCCATGGCTGCTTGTTGAGGACCAGCCGCACACGTTCGTGGGCAAGCGCTTGATTCGGGATGAAGATAATGCCGCCCTTGTTCTGAACTAAAAGTCGACATTGGAGGCGGTCATCCAGCATGTGGATATTGCTCGAGATGATGAGATAGCGGGCGCCACATACCTGCGGCATCCATTCCTCGTCAACGGTCCCTGGTTCAATCCGGCGACCAGGCGCTACCCAATCGACCTCTTCCGCGAAGTCCGTCCTAAACAGCGTTTCGGCAAGCGTCTTTCCCGCGTCCTCGTCAACAAAGAGCTTCAAGCGACGGCGTAGTGCTGTACCGCCTCCAGGGCTGCGGACAAGTCGCCAGCTCGATACCGTAGTCATATGCCACGATCTCGCGCCTCTCTCCTCGCTCGATTCGATGAACAATCGTCGAGACGGTAACTCCCGTCTTGTCGAGCGTCGGCTGTCCTCCTCTAACGCGAGGATTCAGCCGGATGGGACTGTCCTGCCCCAGAGGGAACCATTCCGCTGCCATTCCGTCCATCTGATAGCGAAAGTGTTTTAGCTCTCGGGCAACGACTTGGGGCAGTGCCCACTGCCCATGTGCATCAAGAGCCAAATGGCCCTTCGGCCCACCTTTTGCCTCTTGCTCGAAGGAGTGTAGGACGTGACCGCCTTGATCCTGAAGTTTGAGACTGGCAAAGGGGAAGTCTACACCCATCACGTTTCGGGCGTAGTCATGAGCAGCTCGAATGCGCTTTAGCGCCATGGGCGTCTTCCGCTGCCCTTCGACGGCCGCTGCGGCGTCTCCCTGGCGAAATCGATTGGCAACTACCAACTCGGCGAGCTGGATGAATGAAATCAGCAGTTCCGGCTGATCATCCTGTTCGCTGATACGCCTGCCAAACACAGGCCTCATTTCCCTGCCCCCATACCGATATCCCAGAAGCCAACGCCGCACTGTGACGACCGGCATTTGGGCAAGTCGGTGCTGCGCCGGCAATCGTGTAGGCCGGTTCGTAGATCACATCGTCGTTGATGAGAGGTATTTGCATCCTTGTTTGGTACGAGCGTTCTGTCATCGAGATTGCTTCTGTTGGTCCGATCGCCTTCCGACCGTCCAGTCCGCCTGAATCGCTCCAAGCTGGAAGGAGCCGCTGCCACAGACGCCGCGTCCACAGTTCCAAATCCCAATGACATTGTAGAGGGGCTTCCCCCGATGCTCTCTACCGCTGCACCGTGCTGTGCTCCACTCGATAATCCCGGATACTAAGGGCCCAAGAACCTTTCGGGTGGTTAGACCATCTCGACGCAGGTTCTGGTTGCGAAACTCCTTGCCGCCGGGCCATCGCCTGCTAGCATGGGCGGCCCATGGATATCGGTCGACGTCGAGCACTTCTCGGCCCTCTTCTGGTCGCCTTGCTACTGATCGCGACCGTAACCGGCCGGGCAACAGCCTTCGGATCAAACGGCCGGACAGCGCTACGGCAACACTTCAGCCAGCGCGGCTGCCGGCCAGAATCCCATCGTCCTCGAGAATCGCCGGCCGGGTACCACGGCGTGGCAGATCACCAAACCCTCATATGATCACCAGATTGAAGGCTATGCCTCGCTGACGAGTGTGATTCCTGGACAGGAGATCAGCTTTTCGGTGAGCACGACCGCCAAGACGTTCGTGGCTGACATCTACCGTCTGGGGTGGTACGGCGGCAAGGGAGGCAGGTTGGTCCTGTCGGTTGGCTCATTGACAGGCCATCATCGGGCAATTCCAAGCCCCGCCTCGACGACCGGAATGATCGCCTGCCAGTGGCCCGTCTCGTTCTCCGAGACTCCGAAGGCGAGCTGGGTGACTGGACTATATGTCGTGAAGCTGACGGCTTCCACGGGCCTTCAGGCCTACATCCCATTCGTCGTCCGCGAAACCGACCCTCATGCGCTGGTGTTTGTTCACGCCGCCAATACGGATGAGGCCTACAACGCCTGGGGAGGAAAATCGCTGTACGAGGACGTCCATTACTTTCCGCCCCAATCGGGCGAGCAAAGAGCGGTGAAGGTCTCGTTTAACCGGCCCTTTCTCGACGATGCCGGTGCGGGCCAGCTGTTTTGGTGGGAGTATCCGGCGGTTCGCTGGCTGGAGAAACAAGGATACAACCTCGAATACGTCAGCGACGTCGATATTGATCAACATCCCAGCCTGCTCGTCGGTCATCCAGGCTCCCTCTTCTTCGGCCACGACGAGTACTGGAGCAGGCAGATGCGCGACAACATCGACGCCGCCGTGGCTAAGGGCGTGAATCTGGCCCTCTTCGCTGGGAATACCGGCTACAACCAAATTCGTTATGAGTCCTATGGCGGTCAGCCGGATCGCGTCGTGGTCTGCTACCGGGTAGCCAAGCTCGACCCGGAGTACGGCAAGGACAACTCCAATGTGTCTATCGAGTTCCGATTGCCGACCCGTGAGCCGGCCGGAGAGTGAGCTGGAGGGCGCGAGCTACGCCGGTTCCTTCAACGACACTAACGATTTCCCGATGGTGGTCACCGACCCGTCGAGCTGGGTATTCGCGGGCACGGGTCTGCGTGCGGACTCGCAGATTCAGGGCATCGTCGGCTACGAGTTCGATGCGGTACTCCCTGGCCTGCCCATCCCGTCCCACGTCATCACGCTCAGCACGTCGCCGGTGTACAACGTCTATGGACAGACGGAGACCGCCAACTCGACGATCTATCAGGCCACAAGCCGAGCTTGGGTGTTCAACGCCGGCACCATCGATTGGTCCTTTGGACTGGATAACTTCGCGCCTCAGTTCTCGGAGTCGGTGTACCGGCAGCGACCCGCCGAGGCGAACAGCGTTGTCGAGAAGATCACCTCCAATGTGCTGAACCGGTTCCTCGGAGGCTCGGGGCCGGAGAGCGGCCCTGACGGGAGGCGGCTACACGTGCGAACCGCTGCCCACACTCGATCGGGGACAACGTCGTTGAGGTGGCGTCGTAGCCGAAGCCGTCTCGGCCGGGAGCGCGGTCCCCGATGGCGTATGGGGACAGCCGGGATTCGATGCCGCCTGGTGCCACTATCCGCCAACAGCCGGCAGCCTGTGCTCCCCCAGCCAGGTCGCGGTAGATTCCGAAGGCGATCTGTGGGTGGCAGACACCGGCGACAGCCGGGTGCTCATGTTTCCGTTCGACAAGTCCACGGGACTGCCTGGAACCGAGGCCACACTTGTGCTGGGACAGAGCTCGTTCTCTGGCGACGCCTGCAATGTGGGCACGGGATCCATCAACACTCCCAGTCGTACGTCACTATGTCTCCCGTCGGGCGTGGCCGTTGATGGTCGGGGCAACGTGTATGTGGCCGACGCCTTTAACAATCGAGTCGTTGTGTACATGAACGCGGCTCATAAAGGATCGGGGCAGCCGGCAGATCTGGTGCTTGGCCAGAAGGACTTCACCTCAGCGTCTCCGAACAGCACACCTGCGGGAGGCACTCAACCCGGCGTGTGCGAAGCGCCCGACCCAACCAGTGCCTGCTCCCTCGACGGGCCCAACCAGCTCAGCCTCGACTCGAAGGGCGATCTTCTGGTAGCAGATGGCGGGAACGATCGAGTGTTGCTGTGGTCCGCAAAGATGCTGGCGCACTTTGAGACGGGAGGGTGTGATGCAGATTGCCATATTCCCGCCTCGGCGGTCTGGGGTCAGTACGGATCGTTCACGTCGCGAACCGCATCGACCCCGCCTCCGGCCTATCGATCCGCGTGCAAGGCATCGGGACCCAAACCCTACCTCAACGCCTGCACGCTGGATCGACCCGGAAATCGGTGTGGTCGATGGAGCCGGGTGATCTCTACGTGGCCGACGAGATGGACAATCGGGTTGTGTTCTATCGAGGAGGAGTAACGGCAGACAACTGGGCCGGGTCGGCCGTGTACGGCCAGGCCGGGTCCTTTACCTCCAACCTGGCGGGGTACGGACGGTCACAGCTCGACGGGCCGGCCGGAATGGCTGTTGATACCACGGGAGACCTCTGGGTGGCCGACTCTCAGAACGATAGAGCGGTCGAGTACGCACCGCCCTCCACTTCAGGTTCCACCGACGGTCCCATTCAGGTAATCGGACGACCTGTGGGCTACAGCAGCGCCAACCACGTTCCGGTCCCGAATAGACCGTCGAGGGACATTTTGTGGGATACCCGAAGTCTTGCCCTCGACCCATCGGGCAACCACCTCTACGTTACTGATCGTGGCGACAACCGCGTGCTCCGGTATTCGACTCCAACGACTCAGAAATAGCCGGCAACGTCAGAATTAAGTCCCTCGCTATATTGCTAGGTGAGCGCAGAAGCCGGCTTGCTGCCGGCTAGCTAGCTACAGGCGGCGCCGAGATCCGTCAGAACGGTCTGGTGTCGGCGAGGCCGTAGCGAACGAAGACGGGGATTTCTGCCGGCGTCAGGGGAACGGAGAGCCTGGCAGGGCCGGTGACCTTTTCTTGCTCAACGTGTCACACCACTTCCCCGGTGGGAGCTGCACCGTTTCACTGGAGGCGTTGTTTAGCTGCGGGGCAGCCAGGACAGCATCTCCCAGCATCCACTCCGAGGCGTCTGTTAGGCCGGGCTGAAAACCCGGGAAGGGGAAGAACAGCGGCTGCATCAGCGGCAAGCCCGTCTTCAGCGTCGTCTGGACCTGTGTCCAGATGTAGGGCGCGAGTTGCTCGTGGAGCGCGATAGCCTGCCGGTACAGACTGATGGTCTGAGCCGTATAGGGGTTGGCACCCCCTGGCCGGACAGAAGCGGGCAGGGCAGGGTTGCGAGAGCTATACATGATGGGTGTGAGGGCCGAAGCCTGCGCCCATCGGATCAGCAGCAAGCTGCTGGGAAGTGGTCCGGAGCTACCGCCGATCATATCAGTGGTCACGAACGGGTAGCCAGTGGTTGAGATCGCAAGCGCTTGGGAAAACGCCACCTTCAGGTCCGACCATGAAGTTGGTTTGTCGATCTCGCGGACGGCAAACCCGTACTTCTGCGAGTTCCAGTGGAGTCGAATCCCCACGGCCTGCAAGTCATACTTCTGAGCTACCTCCGCGCCGTACTTTAGATAGTCGGCCCGAGAGGCGCCCTTATATGTGGCGCAACTTGAGTCGAAGAAGCGTGTATCGAACTTAAAGCCGTCGACGTGATTCGCGGCCATAAAACGGTTAAGCCGGCCCTCGAACCAAGAGCGAGCGGCAGGGTTTGCGAAATCGACCATCACGCCAAGCTGGTGCGGCGGATTACCTGCCCACCAATGGATGAGACATGGCCCCGAGGGATCGGTCGCTGAGGCCAGCACATAGTGCTTCTCCACGGCCTCCTGGTAAACCGCCGAGTCGGGGTTGATGAAGAAGCTCGCCCACACGCCAAACTTGTAGCCAAGAGCGTGGATCTGCTCACCAAGTTTGGACGGGTCGGGATATCGAGACGGATCGAAGGTCAGGTCGCCGCGGTGAGGCTCCCATCCCCCGTCGATCTGTACCGTTTCTGCCGGCAGCTTTGCAGTGTGGAGCGCTTGGGCATAGTTCAGAACATCGCTTTGCGTGGCCGGCCGTTGAAATTCTGCCCAGGTGTTCCAGATCGGCAGCTTGAATTCCGACTCGGTCGTGTCGGACTGCGAGGGTCTTCCGACGAGGTTCTCGTGATCGAGATAGACGGCCTTCGGGGTATTCTCGACGAAGATACGATCGGTGAACTCCGGAGCGCTCTGCAGGAGCGGCTCGACTCCATGCGACCCTCCCTGATCAATCGACACGCTCATGTCGTCCATTGTGTCGGTCCAAACCCCGAAGCCGGAGGAGGTCAGCCAGAAGGGCTCCTCAAAATCGTGTGAAAACGGTCCAAAGTTGGGATCTGATGAGGCACCCGAGTCCAAGGGCCATGGTTGATACGCGTAGCCGGGGCTCACCTCGCCCTGGCCGTACCAATGAGCCGAAGGTGCTCGAAAGGAGGTACCGATGAGGCCGGGAGTTTTGGGGAGATGGCAAGAGTATAGAAACCAGCCGGGGTGTGGGGCAATGGTACAGGTTGCATCGGTACCGCTCTGTGAGGTCCCCAGCTCCACCGTCACTGTCCCACTCTGGGAGCTCGAGGACCCGGTAATTTGGGTCGAGTTGAACGTCGAGCCGCCCTGCTGGAACATAAGTGCACGAGCCAGGCTCAGGGTTCCGGTAGCGGACTTGACCGTCAGGCTGCTGTTGGCGCCGACCGTCACGGAATACGCCGGATGGCCACCGGCTGGCCTGCTGTACGACGAAAACCGTGCTGGAGGCGCCGGCAGCCGCAGACACACGGGATCTGGCGCCAGCGGCCGTGACAGGCGTGACCAAGAGGCCCACCATTGCAATAAGGATCGTCGCCGCTCTCCGGCACCTCATGGCACCCGCGAGACGAACATTACGCAGGCACATTCACTCACGTTCAATTCTAGTTTCAGCGGTAGCTCTGTTACCTCCTAAAGGGGTACCGCCTCGTCTTCGTGGTACCTTCTTTAAGCGAATAGCTATTCGCAAGGACGTGGGAGGCTCGGCTTTGGGAGCGCTGGTTCGGTCACTCGGATTAACCCGAGGGTCTTCGGCTCGAATTCCCTCGCTTGACGGCCTGCGCGCGATCGCCATCGCCATGGTTATCGTCAGCCACATGTCACTCCTTCTGCTGCGCATGTATCCCGGCGCCAGCGGCATCAGATTGCTCTTTCTGGGTTCCTTCGGAGTCCGCCTCTTCTTCGTCCTCTCAGGATTTCTCATCACCGGCATTCTCCTGGGGGAGTCGTCGCGTGGTGGGATCAGTCTCCGTCGCTTCTACTTCAGGCGGGTGCTACGCATCTTTCCGGCTTGTTATGCCTTGATAGCGGCGATGCTGGTCGTGAGTCTCCTAGGAATTTGGCCGCACATTCGGTCTTGGTCAGGCATGGCCGGCCATCGCCTACCTTTCTGACTACTTCCGCCTAACCTCAGCCTCTGCCATCAGTCACACTTGGTCGCTTGCGGTTGAGGAGCAGTTCTACCTGCTGTGGCCGGTGATCTTGGCGGTCTTCGGAGTCTCGGCCGGCCTTGGTTTGCAGGTGCAACGGTCATCCTCGATCCTTTCGTACGGTACCTGACCATGCAGCAGATGGGCGTCCCGCAGCAGGAGTGGCAGTTTCAATTCCACACCATGGGCGACCCTTGGCAACCGGATGCCTGCTCATCGGTCTCCGACCTTGGCTGCACCGGCATGCCTGGTACCGATCGCTCATCTCCTTGCCCGCGGTCGCGCTTTGGGCCGTGCTAGCGCTACTGATCCAGCTCTCTCCCAGCATTACTGTTATCGCAACGCAGCCTACGGCAAGCAGCCTCCAGCTGCGTACAAACATGCTCGTGCCTTGGGGAACCGTCGGCTTTAGCCTCATGAACATACTCCTAGCGCTGTGCATGGATGGGCTGATTACGCACCACCGGGCACTGGCCGGCCGAGTGCTCAACTCGGGTTTGTTCGTCGCAGTTGGGGTTCTCAGCTATTCGCTGTACCTCTGGCAGGAGCCTTTCGTCAACATCCACGACATCGCATTTCGGGATGAGCCTTTGCTCGCGGTCGTCGCGACTTGCTTTGCCGCGCTGATATCCTATTCGCTGATCGAGCGGCCTTTCCTCGCCCTTCGAGCAGCCGCAGAACCGCGGATATTTCCACGCAGCCGGAGTGAGGAACCCGAGACGGAGATCGCCACGGAACTTGCGGAGGAGCGCGAGGCAACAACTGCAAGGACACTTTCTGGGCGTGGCGACAGCGAGATGGATTGTCCGCGTTGCAGTGAGCCAGACATGGAGCGGGTCCCGCTGCCTGGCTGGCTGAGGCCTTTCCGCTTCATTCCCGGCTTGTGGCCAACCGCCTACCGATGTGGCAGATGCGAAAAGCGGGTTACCACCTGGAGCTAGCCGGGACGACGTTGTGGTAATCAAAGCGCCCCAAATACATAATCCACGCTTATTCGCCAGACACGCCTGACTTATCTATACTGAGGACACGCGGTTTTCAGGGGGTGGAGGAAATTGGGGATTCTAGAGGTATCGGATCCGATCGCCGAGCACGTTCAGGCTGCCGTCCTTCTCGACGGAGCCGATCCCAGAACGACGCTGACTTGGGCGGTCGAACAGTACGGCGACAAAGTGGCAATGGCGACCGGCTTTGGGCCAGAGGGAGTCGTCCTGATCGACCTCCTGTGCCAGGTGACGAGCCGGCCCAACATCTTCTACCTCGACACCGATTTCCTGTTCGATGAGACTCATGACCTGCGGCGCAGTTTGACCCGGCGCTACAACTTCGACTTTCAGCGCATCTCGGGTGGTCTCACTCCGGAGCGACAGGCCGAGCAGTACGGACCGAGCCTATGGGCCCGCGATCCCGATCTGTGCTGCGGACTGCGAAAGGTCCGGCCCCTCACCGAGCATCTCTCGGGACTCGACGCCTGGATCACCTCCATTCGCCGTGACCAGACCGTTCATCGCGCCAATATCAAGGTTGTGGATTGGGACGCCAAGTTCAATCTCGTCAAGATCAATCCCCTAGCGGCCTGGACATCCGAGCAGGTATGGGACTACATCCGCGAGAACAATCTGCCCTACAACAAGCTGCACGACCAGAACTATAAGAGCATCGGCTGCACGCACTGCACCCGCCCGGTGAATCCGGAAGAGGACGAGCGCGCAGGCCGCTGGAGCTGGACAGCCAAGACGGAGTGTGGCCTCCACCGCTAACCCTCAATGCCGACTCCCGGCCCGCTCCTAGCGGCCGCGGAGCCTCTCGCACTCCTGAGCCTCGAATGAACGGTCGTTGACGGGATGTGGTTGTGGCCTGAGTGCGGAACCTTCTGTCCCCCCTCCCGAACGGACGTAGCCCGGCCACACAAGGGCCGGGCGAGCGTGATTCTCCGGGGTACGACATGGCTGAGAGGGCGACGGACGATACCCGAGTGCGCCTCGGCGCTTCGATTACCGCGACTCAGGAGGCAGCTTCTTCGTCACCGCCTGCACTTCTCGATCCGTTGTGAGGGAGGCAGGGCTGGCAAAGCGCCCGACGCCCGGCCACACAAGGGCCGGGCTACGTTCGCTCGAGCGGGAATCCGGGGAACTTGGAATACAAAATTTGAGGACCCGTCCGCAGGGCGATTGTTTCACGGGCCCGGGATTACCCGCATTCGGAAGTTCCTGATTCCCGGCAATGGAGGCAGGGCAAGGCAAGGCACGTGACGCTCCCGCCGCACAAGGGGCGGGGCCAACTTGCTCGGGCGAGCTCTTCACCTTGTGTGCCGGAGGATATCTGCATAAGAAATTTTTGGGGCTAGCGCTTTCTCCAATAAAGGAGGACAATGGGGGTGGACGGATGCGGTGACATAGGAGGATCTGCATGGCTATGGTTGGGACCACCCCTGAGCGCGATTTCCCTGTGCTGTATGAAGAAGCACTTCAAGAGCTTGACGAACAGTACGACGAGGTGAAGGCACTCGACACCAAGTTGAGCTTCATCGTGGCGGCAGCGAGTGTCCTTGCGGCGGGCGCGCGCGCCTTTCAAGTAATCCCGTTGGTTCAGTCCCGCGTCACCGGAACGAGTAAAGTGGCCCATCTTGCGAGAGTGCTTGGCCTGGCCGCCTATCTGCCTATTCTCGTGCTGTCGGCCCTTGCCTTTAGGATCCGGAACGTCGATATGGCTCCGTCTCCGACGGAAGCCGCCGAGGCGCTGGACGATGCACCTGAGACGGCGGTGCGTGACTTGACGAGATCCATAGCGAACTCTCTCAAGCAAAATGAGGACACCATCAAAACCAAAGCCGCCTGGACCCGTGCTACGATCTGGGCTTTGGTAGCCGAGGGTGTTTTACTCGTCCTGGCAATGCTTCCCAGACATCCCAGCGTTATTCATCGCTAAGGCACGGCCGGTAGACGGTGATCGGGTTTAGCCGAAGCGTTTCTCTCGGGTAAAGGGTTCACGCGGCGAGGGCGTCCAATGCGATTCCCTGTCAATCGTCTGGCCCCCACACGTCAGGTCAGGGTCCCGATCGGCGGATGAGGAGCGGTTAGCACACGGCCCCGATCGGGACGTGCGATCGGGGTTCGTATCTGGCCAGTACACGTGGGCCGGTAGCAGAATGAATTCTCCTACGAAAGGCGAACCATTGTGCCTACGCCGTGGCATAGGCAATGCCGCACGTCATCGGTGACGCGAGGTGGTACCCTTATTCCGATCCGGATTCTCGTGGTCAAGGTGCCATTCACCGGGGTTGCCTTCGACGTATTGCCGGGCATTGCTCAGCTCCGCGTTGTCCCGAATGATGCGGTCGTGAAAGCCTCGCTGCCAGGCGAACCCTTGGTTCCCACCTTCCCTCACCAGTCTTGAAGTCGCAGCTTTGAAGGCTTTTACCACGCTCCACAGCGTCGTGGCTTCGCCAGGATTTTGCTCAGACCATTTCGCACCAAGTACCACGATGCCATGGACGTGGTTGGGCATGACTATATGCGCATCCACGTCGACGTCTCGGAACCGCTCTGGCAGCCCCAGCCATTGATCGTCGGCGATCTTTCCGGCCGCGTTTAGGCTCATCTCGCCGTCAATGACCTCACCAAACCAGGCAATTGCGCTGTCCCGTGCAGATCGTGACAAGGTACTCACCCGGTTGGGAGTAATCGTACCCTCGATGCCGAATATATTTCCGTCGGTGCACGGAGTCTCGCGAATCGGCTTCGGCCATGCTCTGACTGTACCACCGCAATTAATCGAGTCGCCCTTCTGAGATGATCCCGAAAGCCGAGTTCGGGAATAATGGACCGTATCGCCGCCGCCAAGGGTCGATCGCGGATGAGGAGCGGTAGCACACGGCCCAATCGGGACGTATGATCATGGTTCGGTTTTGGGCAGTACACGTGGGCCGGTAGCAGAATGAATTCTGCCCCTACGAAAGGCAGACCGTTTGTGCCTCACCAGCAGCGCTAGGCCAGGGTTTCGATCGCGGATGAGGAGCCGGTAAGCACACGGCGCCCATCGTGACGTATGATCATGGTTCGGTTTTGGGCGGTACACGTGGGCCGGTAGCAGAATGAATTCTGCCCCTACGAAAGGCAGACCGTTTGTGCCTCACGAGCAGCGCCGGACCAGGGTTTCGATCACGGATGAGGAGCCGGTAGGCACACGGCCCCGATCGTGACGTATGATCATGGTTCGGTTTTGGGCGGTACACGTGGGCCGGTAGCAGAATGAATTCTGCCCCTACGAAAGGCAGACCGTTTGTGCCTCACGAGCAACGCCAGGCCAAGGGGTCGATCGCGGATGAGGAGCGGTTAGCACACGTCCCCGATCGGGACGTGCGATCGGGGTTCGTATCTGCGCAGTACACGTAGGCCGGTAGCAGAATGAATTCTGCCCCTACGAAAGGCGGACCGTTTGTGCCTTCTGTCGGCCACCCTATCGATCGAGAGGATAGCCTAAATCGTAGGCGGATCTCCTCTGCCTCGTCGGGTCCTAGCGTTTGAGGAGGATGAGGCCGGAGTGGGGCGGCAGCACGCCGTGGGAAAACGGTGCATCGTAGGGCGTCTCGTATTCGTGGGACGGCAGGGAAATGTGCAGGGAGGCGGTGGGTGAGGGATTTACGATGTCGAGGCCGCGGGTGAACTGCCTGGCGTAGCCGCCCTGGAAAGGCCTGATACCGGTGAGCGGAACGCCGAGATTCAATTCCTCCTCCTCCTGCAGGGCGATCGACTGACCGTACTGACCTGGCGACCCGAACCAGAAATAGGTGTGGGCTCCCTTTATAAGGAGATAGTTCGCCAGGGCCCAGGTGAGATCATCCCGAACGGTGCCGTTGAAGTAGGTCATCCAGGGCGAAACCGCTCTCGGGTACTTCGTTGACAAGGACGATGGCCACGCCTTGGGACTGCAACCTGACGTAGGCGTCGGTCTTCTGCAGCCAGGAGTTCGTGCAGCTCTTGTACGGGGATGTGGTGAAGAACCCGCCGATCCTGGATCGGTCCACCGTATACGCGCCCTCATCCAGCAAAACGTTGACGTAGGGCAGAGGCTGCGACCAGAGCGCCAGGCTCCCGATGCAATTGAAACCCTGATTGAGCGCCACCTCAGCTCCCGGCTCAACCGCGACCATGGCCTGCCGAAACTGAGCCATGGCAGCCACCTGGGCAGCCGTCCAAGCCGGATCGGAGTACTGCCCGCTATACAGCCGGACCCAGGTATGGTCGAGCGTGTAATGGCCCACCGCTCGATACTTGTTGAACGATAGTCCGTTATCCCACGCCACGCCGGAATACCCCTTCCGCAGCGCGGGCAGGATGAACGTCGAGAGGTAATACTGCTGGACTGCCGGATTGGTGAAATCCAGCGTCGGGTCCTGGCTTCCCGGCTTCATGGCTGGAGTCTTACCGTTCGCTTGATACAGGATCCAGTCGGGGTGATTGGTACGCAGCCAGCTCATGGAGGCCGTCAATCCTGCCCCGCGAGACCATGGCAGGTAGAGGTCGTGTCGGACTGTCCCGTCGACGGAAGGCTGAGCCGCGCCCCAGACATACCTGACGTTCTGTCTGACCTGCTCCCTGGCCACGTTTGAGATTCCCCGATCGAATATCCAGGCCATATCGACAGTTCGGGGCGTGCTTTGGGAAGAAGGAACGGGCACCGTGCAGCGCCACCCCAAGGTGCAGCTCGCTCGGAACAGTCCGTAGGCGCTTAGGAAAACGATGATGACCGAGGCAGCCAGCGCGAGGACTGTTAGCCGCCTGCTCGACCGACAGGCCCCGCCCTCAAGCTCTTGCAGGCTTCTCCATGACGTCATCCGGGCGAACGGACGCGGCGCGAGTGGTCAGGCCTCACGTCGAAAGCAGGGAACACATCGGACGGGGGCTAGTGCTGAAGCTGGAGCTGATCGCGCATGCCCTCGGCCACTTCGATGAATCGGTTGATGGCCGGCGCTCTGGCCCCACCCTTTCGGCCGGCAAGCTGATACTCCCGAGACAAGGGGAACCCATCAACCGGAAGCTCCGAAAGGATACCAAGGGCCAGCTCACGCTCGATTGCCCAACGGGAGATCACTGCGACCCCGAGATTCGATTCCACAGCCTTCTTTATATTCTCCGTTGCCGTGAACTCCATTCCGATCTGCGCATGCACCTGCTCCTCCCGGAAACGCTGGAGGATGAAGGCTCGCGTGGTTGATCCGGTGGCCGGAAGAATGAGCGGGTACATGGCCAGCTCGTGGAGGGTCAATCGCTCCCGACTCGCAAGATCGTGATCGGCGCTGGCAACCGCGACCAGCTCGTCTGGACAGAGATCTTGCACCTGAAAGCGGTGTGGGTCGACAGGGCCTCCGACGATGGCAAGATCGATGGAGCGTTCGATGAGACCTTCGAGGATGGAAGGAGTATCGGCGATGGCTAGCTTCACCTCCACCTCGGGGCTGGAGTGACGAAAGGCACGGATGACCCTCGGCGCCACGTACATGCCACCCGTCGTGTTGGCGCCAAGGATGATGGAACCGCGGTTTCCATCCCGAAGTGACCCGATCACGCTCTCCAGGTCGCGTTCTACCCTCACGAGCTGACGCACGCTGCTTTGAAGGGCCGCGCCCGCCGATGTGGGGATGATCGAATTGCCGACGCGCTCAACCAGCTTGACGCCGCACAGCTCTTCCAAAGCCCGCATGTGCTGGCTGATGGCCGGCTGGCTCATCTTCAGCTCTCTCCCCGCTGCTGTGAAGCTCTTCCGCCGGACAACGGCTTCGAATACGCGAAGCTGTTGGGTCTTTATAGGCGCCGGCTCAATCCGGCGGGTCAGAGCCAATCTCCCTGAAGGGGATCAAGCGGCCGCATCCTTGCCGAACCGCTTCGGCCTCGTACTCGGATGAGCATCTGCCGTTCGGCTCTTGGGAAAGCGCCTGATGATCTGCCGGTTGCTTGCGGGGTTATCCGACCGATCCGAGATGCCGTTTGCGAACCTCGACAGGTTCGGCCAGAGCGATCTGGCCGAGCGTGGCTCTAACGGCTTCGGCATCACCCCTGGAGGCCACGCCGGTGAGCGACTCGATCTGAGCCTGTAGCTCCTTGAGATTGTATGGATTGTCATCCTCAACGGCGACGATGGCTTCGTTCTCCGTCCCCCTCGTTCGCTCTCCATGAAACACCAGCTCCTCCGTGAGCTTCTCGCCAGGACGGAGGCCGGTGTACATGATCTCGATGTCGGTTCCCACCCGGAGTCCGCGGACCCGAATAATTCGCTTGGCTATATCGACAATTTTGATGGGCTGACCCATATCCAGCATGAACAGCTCACCACCTTGAGCCAGACCACCGGCTTGGATAACGAGGCTCACCGCCTCGGGGATGGTCATGAAATAGCGCTCAACCTCGGGATGGGTCACCATGACCGGCCCTCCGGCCTCGATCTGTCGGATGAACTCGGGGAGCGCGCTGCCCCTGCTTCCCACGACATTGCCGAAGCGTACGCAGCAGTAGATCGGGCCCTTCCCCTGGTGCGCGCGAACGGTCAGCTCACCGATTCTCTTGGAGAAGCCAAGCGCGTTTACCGGGTGAACCGCCTTATCGGTTGAGATGAAAACGAAGCGCTCGCAGCCGTGCTCAGCGGCCAGCTTGCAGAGATTCAGAGTGCCCTGCACGTTGACGAATACGGCCTCCTCCGGATAGGACTCCAGCATGGGCACGTGCTTGTAAGCCGCAGCATGGAACACGATATCCGGCCGGTAAGCCCGGAACACGTGGGACATCTTATTCATGTCCGTGATGTCGCCAAGGACCGTCTTGAGCGGCCCAGTCTCCAGCTCCTTCTGCAGATGGAAAAGGCCGGTCTCATTGTTGTCGACGGCGATCACGGTGGAGGTTTCAAAGGTCAGGAGCTGGCGACAAAGCTCTGAGCCGATCGAACCGGCTCCTCCGGTTACCAGGATGACACGTCCGGTGAGGATGCTATGAGCCCTGGCGGAGTTGACCGCATGGGCCGATGGGATTCGGTCGAGCAGGTCACCAAGGTTGATGTCGCGAAGGCGCATGGCCATCTGGCCCGCGATCAGCTCACCGCGGTTCGGCAGTACCTGGATGCGTGCCGGCGTCTCCTGTGCAAGTGCCAGGATCCGGTCCAGCTCCTTGGCGTTGGCGCTGGGAACCGCAACTCCCACGATGTCGATTCGGTGGCGAGTGACCAACTCCGGCAGCAGATCCACAGTTCCGAGAACGGGCGCGCCATGAATTCGTCGACGCCGCTTTCCGGGATCATCGTCGACAAACCCGACAAGATGCTGCCGCCACTGTGGATTGCTGAGAAGATCTGATGCCACGAGCTGCCCACTCTGCCCGGCTCCCACGATCAGAACCCGAGCCCACCCCTCATCGGCATGTGCTCGCCGTCCAATCAACCGTGAAGCGAGGCGAACGAACGTCAGACCCATTAGGGTAAAGAGGCCACCGTCTGGGATCGTTCCGAAGGGCAGCGGCCGGATTCCCTGCCAGGCCAGGTCCACCACGCCAATAATGACCGTAGCCAGGAAGACCGCTTCGATCAGCGCCCTGAAGTCCGGCACGCCGGCATACTTCCAAAGCCGTCTGTGTATGCCGAAGATATAGTTCAAAACGGTGTAGACGAAGATAATGACCGGAAGGGCGTCTACCAGAGAACGCGAGTAGCTGGTGGGAATGGCCTTCGGGTAGAAGCGAAGGTACTCGGAGAGCGTGAAGCAGGCGGCGATGACGAGCGCGTCACGGATGAAGGTGAGCGAGTGGAGGCGCAATCTCTCAAGGATCTGCGCGTCAAACCAACGGAAAATTCCGCTCATGCCGCCGGCGTCTGCAAGTGGGTGGATGGTTTCACAGGGAGAGTCTCGTCAAGAGGGATTCGTTCATAATTCTGTCATAAATCAGAAGTGCCTGTCATCCTCTGGGGCTTCTACCGACGAAATAACGTAACGGCAGTCCGGAGAATCAAGGACACGTCCAACGCCAAATTTCGGCGGCGGATGTAGTCGAGGTCGAGTCGCAGCTTTTCCGGCAGAAGCCGCCGGCGATAGGCCTCCTCGAAATCCTCGCCCTTGAGCAATCGCTCCTCATGGCGGTAGGTGATCTGGGAGGGGCCGGTAATTCCAGGAGGCACCGAGCAGAACGGCCCTCTGCTCCTCCGTGTAGTCGGGTAGATAGCGAGGCGCCTCAGGTCGCGGACCCACCATGCTCATCTCTCCCTTCAACACGTTGAACATCTGTGGCAGCTCATCCAGCTTCCAGCGGCGGAGAAATCGTCCGATCGGAGTGACTCTGGCATCGTCGCTTCCGGTGATCCCCGGCCCTCGATCGGAGCCCGTGTACATGGTCCTGAATTTGTACATCCTGAACGTGCCCTCAGCGGTTCCAAGCCTCTCTCCGGCGTAGAGGATGGGCGGGCCGTCGGTAAGCAGAATGCCAAGCCCCACCAGCACCATGAGGGGCGAAGCTGCAGACAAGGATGCCGGCCGCTAGGCCGGCATCGAGAACACGTTTTGACCGCTCGTAGCGGATTGTTTCAGACGGAAGAATGGCTGGCAGCAGCCTCCTTCAGCTGTGGGCGCCAGAAGGCGTGCGGCGGAATGAGGGTACGATCGATCCGGTCACGGTACCGGATGATCTTGTTCAACATGCTGTCGACGAGCGTGTCGGAAAGGTGATGCGGCTGCAGACCGAGATCCAGGAGCTTGGAGTGCTTGGCGTTGTAGTAGTGCTCCTCCAGCTCCACCCGAGGGTTGGGGACGTGATCGAGCTTCGGCTTCAACCCGATCTGTTCCGCTGATGTACAGACGATGTTGGCAAGCTCGGTCACCGAGAACTGCTCGGTGAATTGATTAAACACCCTGAACTCTCCCTGATCTGCCGGGTTGAGAAGCGACAGCTCGACACACGCCATGGTGTCTCGGATGTCGAGGAACCCTCGCGTTTGCTGCCCCTTTCCATAGACGGTCAACGGGTAGTCGATCACCGCCTGGACGCAGAACCGGTTGAGCGCTGTCCCAAAAACGTCATCGTAGTGGAAGCTGGTGGCCAGCCGGTCGTCGAGCTGCGTTTCGTCTGTATCAACCCCGTACACCACCCCTTGGTTGAGGTCGGTCGCTCGTAATCCCCAGATCCGGCAGGCGAAGGTGATGTTGTGGCTGTCGTGCACCTTCGAGAGGTGATAGAGCGAGCCTGGCTGTTTGGGAAAGGGAAGGCGATCGCTCCGTCCGTTGTGATGAATCTCGATGAAGCCTTCTTCGATGTCGATGTTGGGGGTTCCGTACTCGCCCATCGTGCCCAGCTTGACGAGGTGGCAGTCGGGAGCCAGATCCCGCATGGCGAAGAGCACGTTGAGATTGCCCACCACGTTGTTGACCTGCGTGTGGACAGCTTCCCGCCTGCCGATCATGGAGTACGGAGCAGAGGGCTGCTCACCGTAATGCACGATGGCCTCAGGCGAAAAGTCCCGGAAGATCTCCTCGACGAAGGTGTAGTCCTGCAGATCGCCCACGTAGGTGCTGATCTCCGACTCTCCCACCTCCCGCCAAGCCGCGACACGCTGATTTAGGGTCGGAATGGGGAACAGCGGGCTGACGCTGATTTCGTCCTCCCAATGTCGCTTGGCGAAGTTGTCGACGATCGCCACGTCGTGTCCTCGACGGGACAGGAACAGGCTCGTCGGCCACCCCAAATACCCATCGCCGCCTAAAATCAAAATTCTCATCGAATCCATCCCTCACTCGTTGTGAAATCAAATCTAAACGCCATAGAGAGCGCAGGCTGATCCCTCCGCGGGAAAGGGACCAGCTTCGAGAGCCATCAAACACAAGAGGGCGAGACTCCCGGGTGGCGCGCCTTCGCCACCTTACGATGGTATCAAACCGTGACACCAGGAAACCACTTCCAAATGACCCCAATGGCCAAAGACACGTGCACGACGAGGATGACCGACCAAGGTGGGCGGCAGGCTCTCTTCATGATGCGAGCCCCCGACTTAGACCAGAGACTCGGCCCGCATCCAATCGGCCATTTCCGCCAGTCCCTCTTCAATGGAGATACGAGGCTCATACCCCAGATGCTGTCTCGCTTCGGAGATATCGGCCTCAGAAGCAAGCACGTCACCCGGCCTGGCTGGGGCGTACTCCGGAGTCATTTGACGCCCGAAGGTCTGGCCCGCCAAGGCAACCATCTCGTTGACCGTCGTCGAGCGACCTGTCCCGATGTTGAAAGGACCGGGCCCCGGATCCTTCTCGCCGCACGCCAGCACGTTAGCGTCGACCACGTTCTCGATGTAGACAAAGTCGCGTGACTGCTCGCCTGTTCCGAAGATAACCGGCGTCTCCCCACGCGCGGCTGCCCTCATGAACTTTGGTACTGCGGAGGCGTACTCCGACTTGAGGTTTTGGTGCGGGCCGAAGATGTTGAAGTATCGAAGGCTGACGGTTGGAAGCTCGAAGAGCTCCCGGAAAACCCGGCAGTAATGTTCGCCGGTCAATTTGGCCACACCGTATGGAGATGCCGGCTTAGGTAGAAGTGACTCTCTTTTCGGTAACTCCGGCGAGCGCCCGTAGACGGCAGCGGATGAGGCGAAGACCAGTCGTCGGACCTTCGCATCCCTAGCAGCCACGAGCACGGAGAGCAAGCCATTGACGTTGACGTCGTTCGTCCCAATCGGGTCGTCCACCGAGCGAGCAACAGAGGGGATTGCCGCCAGTAGCACTACGTATCCTGCGTCTCGAACTGCCTCCCGCATCGTGTCAATGTCCCGCATGTCACCCACATGAACTTCGACGTCAGGCAATCGCAGTGAGGTTCTCCCGCCGACCGGTGGAGAAGTTATCGACGATTCGAACGTCGTGTCCCAGGGAGGTGAGTCGCAGGGCCAGTCGCGAGCCGATAAACCCCGCCCCGCCAACAATCAAGTACCGGTCAGCCATAACGCTCCCGTTCAAGTGGTCTACATCGGCCGCTCAGACGCCGAGTCCATGCAGGATAGCATCGAGGCTGCAGCGTCCGTGGTTCATGCGGCAACGCCGGATAGCCCATCAGGTCGACGAGAGTTCTGGATGGAAAGTCGGTCCTCCCACAGTGCTCTGGATACGAGGCCAAATGGCATCGAATATTCGGGCCTCCTACACGACAGGGATGGCGAGCCCTTGGAGAACCTGTCGCAGCCTTGATAAGATGGACCGTGATTCAGCCCAACGCCGCTTCGCGTCGGCAGGGCGGTGCGCCTGCGACTATCACTATTGCTACCAGCAGGGCTACGGCTACCGCTACACACCAGAAAACGGCAGGCCGGCAGGCTCTAAAGCGGATCGGAAGTGAGCGGAGGCCCGCATGCGCTGCGCTCATGCGACTAGCCGGTAGGACGGCAATGGGGTCGCCACATTAAGCCGGTAGTGACCTCAGCCGTCGGCGCCAACAAGCCAACTTTGCAGTCGTCACAGGAACCGGAATCCAGTCGCGAATCAAATAGCGCTGGCCTCCGGCCAGGCCTGAGAATCGTCGCCGTCGTCTTTTCGCCGGTCTACTTCGACGGCCGCACCTACACGACTGACAGCTCCTTTCAACACATTCTGGCCGTGCTTGCCGAGCGAGGCCACCACGTAGAGTATTGCGCCCCGGTCGTATTCGGAGGCACCGTCGTAGGCCGCGAAGTGATCGAGCCTTCGATTACGGTCGTACCCCTACCGGGGATTCGGGGGGGCTGGCATCATTACCTGCGGATGCCGCTCTTGGGCTTGGCGCTCTGGCTGTCTTCAACGAAAAGCGGTATGAGTGGGATCTGGTATGGCTCCTGGACACGGATCTGCCAACCCAGATGGCCTATCTGTACTCTCCCGGGTACTGCGACTACCAGCATTCCTGTATCAGCGTGGCCCGATCCGACCTCTTGTCTCATTGGGGAGGACGCGGCGGCGTCAGGCGGATTCTTCGTCCCATCCTCACGGCTTGGTTTCGGTGGAGTCTGCCGAAAATGGCGGCGAGAATGCCTGTCGTCGTTACCGGTGGCGAGCTCCTGGAGCTACACCGTCCGCATGCACATCACTTGCACGGTTTTATCTCCAGCTTGGTGCGGGCTTCAACCACATCCTCCGTTCTCCCCGATCGCACGGAACACCGTCGAGCTCACGATCCTGTTCCTGTCCAGGGTGGCTCCCCTAAAGGGAATTGAAGACCTTCTACAAGGGCTGGCGAACGTCGAGTCTGACCTGCCTGTCCGGCTGCGATTGTCGGCACGTCGGCCAGCAGGCGAGTTTCTGGCTTCGCTCCAGGAATTGGCTCGTAACTACGGCGTCGAAGACATTGTCGACTTCGTGGGACCTATCGCCTTTGGCTCCGCGCTTTGGGATGAGTATCTCAAAGCCGATGTCTATGTTCTTCCCTCGCTCTTCGAGGGCACACCGAAGACCATCCTGGAGGCTATGGCGACAGGGCCTTCCGGTAGTGGCGACCCGCGTGGGCGGGATTCCGGATCTCTTGGACGACGGGGTTGAGGGTTACCTCATCCCGCCTTCTGACCATCGAGCACTGGCCGAAGCATTGAACCCGCCTTCTGACAGATGCAGATCTGCGCCAGGCCATGGGAGCTGCGGCACTACGCAAGGCTCAAGCTCTGAATCTCGACTCCCAGCTCGATCTACTGGAGGCTTTCCTTGTCTCCGTCTACCCCGACCTGGCGGTAGCGAGATTCCCCAATGAGCGCGAGGTCCGGCGTAAGTGGCGGACCGCCCGCATCCCTTCCGTCGATCCACCTGACTTCGTAGCAGATTCCGTGACCGCGGCGCTGTCCGCAGGGAACGTGGATACGCGGACCTCCCGGATCTTCGGAAGAAACCTGGCGGCAAGCTGGGGCTCGCGTGTTGTGGTTCTCATCGTCACTTTCCTGGTTACGCCGGTACTGGCCCGCGGACTGGGACGCGAGCTGTACGGCCTGTGGGCAGTTGGATACACCCTTCAGAGTTACTTCGCGCTTACAGACGGCGGCGTCAACGGCGGTCTCCTGCGCATGGTGGGCGTGGCCAACGCCAACCACGACCATGCCAGGGTCTCGCGCTACGTTGCTACCGCCGCAGTCTTCTATACCGTGCTGGGCTTTGTCGTGCTCGCGGCGGTTTTCCTGGTGAGAGGCGTCCTCGACCATCTGTTCGGCGTGCCCCCGTCTCTGGAGACGACGGCAAACTTCCTCTTTGTCGGCATGGCACTCTCGCTGGTCATCACCAATCTCGGTGGTGTCTTTCTGGCGGCACTCAGCGGGGTCGAGGACGTCCACACCACGAGCTTCATCAACATGTTCGGCTCTCTCCTGACCTCGGCCGGCTTTGTCTTTGCCCTCGTCGTCTTGCACGGCAGTATTGCGGGCTTGGTGGTAGCCAATGTGCTCACCTCGGTTGTCACGACAATTGTGGCGATCGTTGCCTGCAAGATCTCGATCCGATATCTGAGTCTGTCGCCCTCACTTATCTCAATCAATCATCTAAGAGAGATTGGCTCGCTGAGCCTATTCATCTACGTGAGCAACATGGCGGCGGTCGTCAACTCCTCCGTCGACAAGTTCATGATCGCCGGCATCGTTAGCCTGGCGAGCGCCGGGATCTACGATCTTGGCCTCCGGTTGACCATCATGGTGACCACCCTCTCCTACCTCGTCGCGCGGCGCAGCCTTTCCCACGGCATCACGACTCGGGCAGCAATCGGCGGATGCTTTCAAAGCCTTCTACATCCGGGCCGAGCGCTACCTACTGGTCACGGCCTATGGGCTGGCAGGTTTGCTCTTCTCGCTTTCCCCTTGGGTGGTGCAGGGATGGCTGGGCCAGGGATATGGACGGGTTGCGCTGGTTTCTCGCCTTCTGGCTATTGCCGCGGCCGGTTTATCCATCACCAATGTCGCCACGGTAGCTCTTTGGAGCCTCAAGCGGACGAAGGAGGTGTTGATCTTTGCCTCGTGGCGTCTCGTGATGCACATCGGTCTCAGCGGCCTGCTGACCTGGCGGTTTGGGATGCTCGGGGCCATTACGGGGGCACTCTGTTCCTTGATCATCCCATCGATCTGGCTCCTGTGGGTGGCCCATCGGAGGCTGGGTGTCGATCACATCGTCTGGCTTCGGGAAGCGTGGATCGGGCCGGTGGTGGCAGCCGTTTCCGCGACCGTGGCCACATCTCTTGTCATGCAGGTTGCACTCAACCGGTTCGGAGCACGCTCAGGCCGGCTGGAGTCCCTGGGCATCGCCATCCTGGGCATCGTGCTCTACCTTGTTTGCTACGTGGCCGTTGCCATGCGACTTCCCTCCTTCGCCACGGAAGTCAGGGAGCTGAAGCCGCTGCTACGTCGCTGGGGAGATCGTGCACGCCGGCGTGTCGAAGTAGCCAGCTAATTCACCTCAAAGCCCGTGTGCACGGTTGTGGAAGTGGTCGAAGTGCCAGTGCGGTTTACACTGAGACATGGCGGACCGGTCCGAACGGGCGGATCGCTGTACTCGATGCTCGACCGGCGATCTCTACCGTACCCGCACTCCCTTCTGGTTACGCGCGCTGCGAATCATCCCTGGCCTGTATCCGACTCGCGCGAAGTGTAATCGGTGCGGCCACACAGTGATTCGATGGCGAGGATCGCGCCGTAGGTAAGTACGACCCACCCCCGGCCGTCAGTGTCCCGCAGGGACGAGGGCTCGCCGCCATATTCGGAGAGCTGCCGGTCACACGCGCTCGGAGCGGCAGCCCGCGTCAGTACCTAATATCGGCTGGAGGCCCGGGCACCTTGACTTTCGGATGCACCGCTGAGACGAAGGTTGAGCAGCCATGGTGGCGGAAAAAGCCCGCCACGGTCTCGGCACGTCGTTTCGTGGGGAAGCGGAGCACGCTCTCGGACAGCTTATGATCACAGACCAGCAGATTCACTGCCCATTTTCTGTGTTTGGCCACCTGGGTGCGTTGCACGAGCGTCTGTTTCGTGACGGCGCCTGCCGGGGATACCCGGATGGCCAGAACGATATTGCGCGAATGGATCCACCGGCCATGCATCTCGAACTCTACGGGCTGGACATCCATCACAGCCTCGACAACACGCTGTTGGTCCGGCCGTGGTGGGGCGGGACCGTAGCCATGGTTGGTAAGCAGCCGACGGTTGCCCCAGCGGTGCCTCGCGACCGCCTCGAGCGGGTTGCAACCAGTCCCCGGCGCCGCACTGTTTACGTAGCAGTCGACGAAATCGGGGTCGCGACGATAAGTCCAGACGTGGACCGACTTCCCGTTGAATCTGTACATGACGCACAGCTTAGCCTTGAAATCCCAGGCGCCAGACGCCTCCTTCGAAGCGTAACGGTCACATGCCTCTCCCGTCGTCCACCCAGATGCACCGAGCCGCTGCTCGGTCCCATGCGAGCTCTTCACCAGGACGCCAGTCGGGTGGGGCGGCTGCGGCCCATCGGCTGGGGAACCGCACCCCGCAAAGGTGAGGACAATCAGAAGAACCAAAAGAAGCGTGCAGCACCAACCGCCAGGTCGGCGACGTGGACTGCGAAATTGGGCTTCGTAATTCATGTTCTGCTTATCCTAGCTTGATTGTTGTCAAGCTTTACCTCGTCCTTGCGAGATCGGATCGTGGAGGGTCTGCCCAGTTGTATGGAGTCAGCGCCTGTCCCCGAAGACGAGCGGCCTCTGTGTTTCCGACGAATGCCCCCGGGCGCGGCTCTTCGTCGCGCTGCGGGGCCGTTCATTGATCCCTAGCGAGCTCCCCACCCTCTCCTGAGGGTCGCGGCGATCCTACGAAAGACGGCCAGAGCGAGCGCAACAACGCACCCAAGTGCCGCCAATGTGGCTAAAAGGGCCGCAAGCTCGACAGCGATCCTAACCATTACGCCATGCCTCCAACTGTGTCATGTAAAGAAGTATATTCGGTATTACAAGGGTACGTCAACGAGGGCGGCAGCCGATGGCGGCGTGGCGTTGCGAACGGCCAGGATGGTAAAGCGCCGAGCGCGTGCAGGTCCCAACGACCATCGCGGCACGGGCCAGCCACTCGAGCTTACCCAGCCGACCCCATTGACAGCCCACACTGCCCAGTGGCAGCCAGCACCTCGCGCCACAATGTCTAGGAAAATGCGCCCCGGATAGGGGAAGACCTGCTCGCCCGGCCCAGCGGCGTTTTCCCTCGCCAGCAAGGTTCCGCGTCGGGTCCTCCGCAGCGTTATCGACAGCTTTCCGGGATGCCCTGAGGGGCAGCTCTCCTTCCAGTCCAACGCCCAGGCGCCAGGCGCTCCCCCTAAACGAAGAGTTGAGACTGTGCGCGCCGCGCCTACCCCCGAGCGCCAGAATACCCGTCCTGGTACGGGTGCGCCGGTCAGCCTGCCCCGCAGACAGGCAAGAGCTTCCGGCTCGCCGGTAGTCCCCCCAACCAAGAACCTCCTGCCGGCCGATCCGCACCGCAGCAAACGCCCACGAATGAGAATGGGTCCAGAGCCGCTGGGAAACTCAATGTAGTGCATGTACATTCCGCCAAGGCGTAGCCCAGCGGCATAGGGCCTGCCGAACAGAGGCGTGTAGAAGGTAAAGTCAGCAGGCGGAGTGCAATCCGTGGCGCCATCGTCAAAGTCCCACACGGATCGGGGATCCCAACGCCAGAAACATTGTTGGTGCGACGCATCCACCAGACCCTCCATGGCCGACAGAAGCCTACCTGTCACGTCGGTCCCAGGCTCGAAAGGCCGGCCTCCTGTCTGATGACCGCTCTGTGGCCGCCGACCGACTCGCCAACACCTTCCCCGTCCGCGCCGGCTCCAGTCGGGCCCCTACTCCAACGGCGAGCACCGCCAAGGCAACAATACCGAGCGTCAGCCTGTTGGTTAATCTTCGTAGCCTCACAGTAACTTCCTTTCTTGCATTGTTGCCCCCGCTACCACCACTTGAAGTTGGCGGCCTCAGGCGCCCCTCCCGAAGATTATGAGGTCGACGTGGGTTTCCTATCTCCCTCTGGCGGAGTCACCGCCTGGGATAGTCCATAAAGGTGGGAGTAGAGGAGCACGCAGGCGCAGGCCTCCAGAACGCCCGCAATAAGGAACGTCTGGGCCACAAAGAGCGAGTAGAGTAATTCCCCCATCCCGATCGAGAACTGTCCTGAGTCCGTGGCGAAGGTCAGTGACAGGACGGCCGAGCAGAAAACCAGCACCATGGCCGCGACGACCCGATGTTGCACCGGGTCAGAGGCATCTGGCCACAAAGTGGGGTGTTGACATCGGGTGCTGTCCGTTTCACCTCCGCAACATCTCTCGAAGGGTAGCCACACCCGCGCCGAGGGCCGCAACGCCGGGCAGAAGTAAGAGCAAGCCTGTTCCGAGCGGTGAGAGCGGAGGGCCTTTGATGTGAACCAGCGGCGCTAGACCGTTGACGTAAATTGCCAGCAACCCGGCTGTTGCGAGCCCGCACCAGACGGTCAGGCCCCTGCGCTCGATCGATATGGCCCAGCTGGTTGTGCGGATCGCAGCAGCGGCCAATGTGATGACGGCCCAGAATAGCGCTAGGGCTCCCACCGGCGTGAAAAACGCTCCCACGGCGAGGGCTAGGAGCAGCGAGAATAGAACCCACGGCGTAAGCGGAAGCCGGTTCTGTTGCTCTTAAGGCGTCGAAGAAACCAGCATCCCCAGGGCCGCCCCGATTGCCGCCAGGACCAGGGTTTCCAGCAGATTGTCGCCAATAAGCCCCTTCCAAAGGAACAAGCCCGGCACCAACAGGGCTTCCAAGATGGCGGCAGCGACCTGCAAGACCTGTAGCGCAATCACTACGCTTTGACGGCGCGGCCAGGCGGCGGCGTCAGCCACCAAACGGAGTCAGCGCCAAGGTGATGGCAGGCGAGATGCTAGCTGGCACGAGTCACAGCTCTAGCCCTTCCTATTCCAGCCTGTCCGGAGGCGCGACTCGAGCCCCGGCAGAAACACGGACCGAACAAGCGATCAGCGCAAGGATCGTCAGGGACAGTCTATGGAACCTTGTCGTGCCGCACCTGATGTTTGGGGTAATCCATGAGCTTTGGGAAACAGCTAGCCGGCACTTTCAGCCACCGATCTCCAAGAGAAGGGAAGCGGCCCGAAGCGTAAGTAGCTATAGACCGCCTTCGGACTAAATTTCGCGTACTTATCGGTCTTTACAGGAACGATCAGCTGGGTAGCGATACATGAGCCCATCCCCTCGTCCACTTCCTGGAGGATGATTCTCCGGTCAAAGATTTCCGGCGTGTAGATCCCCTTGTGATGCTGGGTGAATTGGCACCAGGCCCGACCTGCACCCGACTTGAAATACAGGTCCACATATCTTACGTTTCGCTCGCCCAGTCCGCGGGAGATCCTCACCGAGCTCCTGACGATCGCAGATCCCCGAAAGAGCGACCGGACGGCAGGCCGGTGCCTGTTACTCCGAGTTAGTTTGTCGGTGGTGAATCGAACTTTTGAGCCTACGGGCAAGGCCGAGAATGGGTGAGTAACCTGAGCCCCTTGGGCGAACTGGCCGCGCACCTTGAGCAGCGCTGCGAGATGCGTGACTCGCTTGATTCGATGTGCGAAACCAAAGTGGACACATCCCTTGGATACGACGACAGTGGTGCCCTGCACACCAACCGCCTTCAAGCGTCCTTCTACGATGTTCCGGCTCAATTGAAGCTCGGCCCCCGTCGCAGTCCGAGGTGCACAAAGCGCCAGACCCAAGGAATCCGTGCCGTAGCATCTAGCAGCTCGCGAGCTAGGAATCCGTCATGCCGCACCAAAGCAACCAGAGTTGCAAAAAGCAGTGTGGCCATCCATCCGAGGCGTCCATTATCGGCCAAGCTTATCCTCACTCGTCGTCCCCTTTCTAACTGTGTCATGTAAAGAAGTATATTCACCAGTCCAGCCCTGCCTCGAGGTTGTGCGACGGACAAGCCTGCTCAGCAAAACGCGGCTAGCGGCTCAAACAGTAGCACCAAACCCTTAGACAGCCGATGTGATACTTATGACGATAAGCTGCCAGGCCATCGCTGGCGGTAAGAGTCGGAGATCGGATCGGAGCGCAAATGGAATCAGAGGCCGCCAAACGGACGCTCGCATTTTTCCTCAATGACCGTGCGCGACGAGTCGAAGGCGTCTACTATCTGAACACACCGAACATTGTCGATATGCTCGCCGCCCTTGCCGAGCTGAACATCGATGTGGTGTTGTGTGTGCCGACGGCCGAGAGTGAGACACCCGGACCTCGCGCCGTTCCGGAGGGTATCCGCGTGTTCGAGGTCCCCTTCTACTCCTCCGCCTCCGACCTGCTACGTCACTTCCCGCGCATTCTGGCCCGGCTGATCTCGTCGATGTGGAAGGCCGCAGACGGTTGGGACTACGTCGGTGGGGTTGCGCCCAGCGCGCTCGGTACCGTTGGCGCTCTGTGTCGGCATTGCTCGCCGAAAGACCCCCTACATGTACATCCGGGGCAACGTCATGGCGTCGCTACGGGCCCAGTATCGTGGGAGTTGGAGATCGAACGCTGTAACTCTAGCTTTCTGGCCGCTGGAGACCTTCGCCCGGCTTCTGTCGAGGCTTGGAGTCACCACCTTCCCGATGGGCCGCGCGCTGCTTCGGCTGTATTCCGGTCCTCGAACCTATCCTCTCAACGGTTATCCCCGACCCGCCATCGTCGGAACCGTTGCGCCACCGCCGCCTGACGCCGGCTCATTTGACAGGATCGCCTATGTCGGGCGCCTCTCGGGCGAGAAAGGCCTCGACGTGCTCATTCGAGCCCTCGCTGACCTACGGGAGGATGGGATTGACCTGCGCCTCATTGTGGCGGGCTCAGGACCCGAGAAGGAGGCGCTGACGGCGCTTGCGGAGGCGCTGGGAGTCTCGAGATCAGATCGAGTGGCTTGGCCACATCGACGAACCCGGACGTCCTCAGGGGCGTGTATCTGCGTGCCGGCATCTTCGTGCTTCCCTCCAGGACCGGAAGGCGTTCCCACAACCCTACTCGAGGCCATGGCTCTCGGTCGGACCGTGGTGGCAACACGAGTAGGCGGTGTACCCCACGTGGTGTCGGAGGGTCAGAACGCCTTGTTGGTGGACCCGGATGATCCGGCAGCTCTGGCCGCCGCCCTCAAACGGCTCTCCCAAGATCCCGAGCTGGCCATGAAGCTGGCACAAGCCGCGCGCGAGATCGCTCGCACCCACTCCCCAAAGGCTCAGGCCAGATTCGTGGCGGAAAAGTTGGCAGCCGCCCGCAAGTAAGAGCCGGCAACCACACATGGCGCGGAAATCGCCCTCCCTGTTCGGGCACTATTACCTTGAGCTAGTCGACCTCGAGCTCGATCGATCGAGTGCCCTGCACGAATCGGATTCCGTTCGCGGCCTTCCTCGGTATACCTCTCGACGACGAGCGAACGAACGTATTCGACCATAGAGCCCGAATCGGGAGATAGGATGGGGATCGGGCGGCCCGGGCAGTCGCACGTGGGCCGGGACAGAATGAATTGCTGCCCCTAGGACGCTCGGAACCGGGGATGGACGCGGACTGGCATGTTGGCCAAGAATCGATAACATCGGGACATAATGATGTATGGAACGCACGACAATTGTGGCGGACGAGGAGGTCATCGACCGGCTACGTAGGCTGGCTGTTTCGCGGAAGGTTTCCCTGGCGACGGTTATTCGCGAGGCGCTCGAGGTTAAGGCGGCCACATACCGTCCAAAGCCACAGAGCCTCGGTGTCGGTGAATCAAGTTCCTCGCGAACAGCAGTGAGTGAGGCTGACCGGCAGCCTCCGCGCACGTGGCGCTGATTCTTGACACCGGCCCAATTTACGCCTCGCTTGATCGAAGGGACGAGGATCATAGACGCTGCCGTCAGCTTATCGAAGACGCGGAAGAGCCACTTGTAATCCCAGGCGCCGTGCTGCCCGAGGTCGATTACTTGGTATCACGGCGAATGGGGTCCGGACCGATGGTGGCGCTACTGCGCGATATCGAATCCCGGCGCGTACAGGGTGCGAGATCTCGATACGCCTGATTGGCCGAGGGTACGCGAGCTCATGGACCGGTACGCAGATTCCGACATTGGATACGTTCGACGCTTGCGTGGTCACGGTGGCCGAGCTTTTCGGTAGAGGAAGCCGCGACCTTGGACCACCGCCATTTTGCGATCATCCGCCCGCGGCACACGGACTCGTTTCAGCTTTTGCCCGGCTGAAATCAATCTATCCCCTAAACCGGACTCGCTCGCGGCGGAAGGGAAGGCCCCCCTCAGGGTACGTGTGCACGTGGGCCTTCTCTGAGCCCAATCCGCACCATTGAGAATCGCGCTCGCCCTGGTTCGCCGAGTCCGCCTAAGCTGGTCCCACACCGTTCTGCCGGAGGTTTGGATGATGGCGAGCGAACGTCGAACCTGCCTCCTTCTGTGCCTAGCCGTCATCCATTGCCGAATTCGATTCGGGACGGCCTTTCCGGTGCGCGAATTTGTGAGAGGGGCAGATCCGGCTATACTGACAACGATCGACGCAGAGCGTCACACTATGAAGGGACAACGATGAGAGCTCGACGACGGACGAAGATCGGCGCGGTTTGTGCCGCAGCCATTATCGCTGTGGCAGCGGCTGGACCAACCAGTGCAGTAGCCGGAACAGCTGGCTAACACCATACGGAGCGGGTCGCGCCCCTACGAAGCAGCAGGCGCTCGCGCATTCGACAGCAGCCCAACCTCGTCCACTGGATTTGGATGTGCTGGAGGCGTCTTTCAGTTTCCACTGCACTCGGGCAGCATTGGCATGATCTACGGTGACGACAATCCCGACGGTCTCTCACACCGATGGTACGAAGGCCGAAACCGGAGTCGACTTCCTGCCGCCGGCAGCGCCTCCACCATTCCAAGGTCTTCGCGCCGGCTGGTGGAAAAGTGAGAAAAGTTGGATCGAGCTCGCTCCACATAGACACCTCGCCCGGATCGAAGAACAACATCGACCTCTATGTTGGCCGTCTTGCCCCATAAAGGTTGGCAACGGGCAGAAGGTCGTAGCCGGGACCACCCGTGATAGGGACTGTGGCGAGTGTCTCGAAGGGCGTCCACGTGTCTCTCGGTGTTACAGGCGCGGCGAAGCACAACGACTCTTCCATGAGCGCTACGCAGAATCCCTCTCACTTGTTCGCCGCCAACTTCACTGCCCAAAACAGCCGGCAAGACCACGGAGAACATCCTGCCTGGAGCTTCAGCGCCTGGTGTCATCTAACGGTTAAGTGCCGCGGGACCGTCACTTTCGTAAAGGAGCCGGTGACGTGTTCCGCGTCCGCAAAGGGCGGCTTGCCTCCCTACAAGTTCGTATGGAGCGCGAAGTCGTCGAAGACCCCCACCGTCAAGGGTGTGAGCCTCTCAGCGGCCTACAAGAAGAAGGGACAGTACGTCGTCACCGCCGCAGAAACGGACAGCAATGGTCAAACCACGAAGACGGCGGTTGATGTCGCCGTCGACAACCAAACCGAGCCTTTCTCCAGATCGTGTCGGGAACGGTCGCATGCGGCCTCCGTTCTTCCAGCAGTGCAAAGCCCGGCACCGCAACCTGCTGGGGCGGCGACTGGTACGATCTCAGGGCGAATCTTCAGACAGAACGCGGGCAGTGTCCTCCAGCCGCCTCCCGACACATTTACCCGAATAGCAACCTCACCCCAGGCTCTGACCGTGCCTGCGGGTTGCACACGGACGGAGCCATCGCCTGCTCGGGGCTCCAACGATATGGGAGAGGCCGACCCTCCCAGCGGCACGTACACTGACGTGGCTATGGGACAGAAATTCGGATGTGCGCTAACCGCGGCTGGCGTGCCTGTTTGCTGGGGCGCCGACGATAGCGGCCAAACCAGTCCGCCCGCCAATGTGACCTTCACTCAGATAACTGCAGGCGCATTTATGCCTGCGGCGTTACTCCGACGCATTCCGTTATCTGTTGGGGTGCAGCCCAAACGGGATGGCTCTGGCAGCCCCACCGGAGCGTTCTCACAGGTCAGCATTGGTGGGAATTATGCCTGCGGCCTGCAGACGGACGGGACCATTGCCTGTTCCGAACCAGCAGGCAACGGGGAGGGGCCGCCGGCAGGGACCTTTATGGACGTGAGCGTGAGTGATGAGTTCGCGTGCGCGCTACAAAGCGATGGGCAAGCGGTGTGCTGGAGACGGGGCGGGTACGGCGTGGACAACGTGCCCGACGCGAACTTTGTTGAGATCTACGCCGGTCAGGACTTTGCCTGTGGACTGACGGCCGGCGGCTCAACTCTCTGCTGGGGGGGTGATGACTTTGGTCAGCTCCTTCCGCCTCAGGCACCGTACACGCAGGTGGCGGCGGGTGACGACTTCTCCTGCGGACTGCAGAGTAGTGGCTCTGTCGTCTGCTGGGGGCAGAACCCCGACGGTCAGCTCAATCCGCCCTCGGGACAGTCCACCCAATCGCTGCCGGCGACTCCTTCGCCTGTGGCTTGGATCCTAAGGGGATGGCGGCGTGCTGGGGAGAGACGTACGCCGGTCAGGGAAAGGTTCCCAAAGTTCCGCTGACGGAGATCACTGCTGGCACGCAGTACGCCTGTGGCCTTGCTGGCGATGGATCAGTCCACTGTTGGGGCTACGACAACTGGGGTCAGGCTAGCCCTCCGAGCGGCGTCTTTAACCAGGTCACCGCCGGCGCAGACTTCGCTTGTGGGCTCCAAGCCTCGGTGCCGCGAGCTGTTGGGGTGACGGGCAGTGGGGTCAGACCAGCCCACCTGCCGATCAGTTCACCAAGATCAGCGCCGGCTGGGACTTCGCCTGTGGGATCACCACCGCGGGACCGACCGTCTGCTGGGGAGATACGGAAAACGGAGGCCCTCCAACACCTCCAGCCGATAGCTTCACCAGCCTGGCATCGGGCCGGTTTCCATGTGGCCTTGACACATCAGGCGCGATCGTGTGCTGGGCACCTCGAAGGGGCCCCGGCCCTTTGCGCCCCCAGGCTCGTTCGACCAGATCAGTGCCGATACCAGCCTCGACGGGAGTGATGTTTGCGGTGTCCGCACCGATGGGGCCGCCGTGTGCTCCGGAAGGCTCGACAGTATTCTTCCGCCCACCTAAATGAGAATTCCCTGGGTCGGACGAATCGAGTGCTAGGGGCACGCACTACCAGTGTCGTGGACTCGTCTGGCGCGGAGCAGGCTAGGCGATCGGAGGGACGCCCGGATCGGCTCTGGTCGAAGCAGGCCTAGGTGCCTGGCCCTGATGCCATCCCTTACGGTTCTCGCCCCACCTTCCTTGGCGCCGTTAGGGGTTGACCTGGATACCTCCGAAGACAAACCAGATGATGCCGAAGATCAGCACCCAGCCAACCCACGGGAAAAGGATGCTTGCGGCAGAACCCAGGGGGGAATCGTAGAGACCTCCCGTGCCGGCTCTCGAGCGAAGGAACCACAGGATGGGCATGTTCACCAGCGCGATGGCGCCAAAGATGGCAACCATCGCAACCACTGCCAGCGAGCCGTTGAACGTCAAGAGCGAGATCATTGCACTCCTGACCTACGCCGCCTCATCCCGTCAGCGCAGGAGAGAGGCGTCTTTGAAGAAGGCGACCACGTAGTCCATGCCGGCGCCCGGTATCTTTGTGGTTTCGGAGCCTGCGAAGCCCGCCTTCTCGGTCAGGTCCTCAATGCCGGGACGGTCATAGAAGTAGACAGGGCACTGCTTGATGCGGTATCGCGCCTTCCGGATGGGCGTTCGCCAGGCGGAAATGCTGGGGAAGCTGACAACGGCAGAGGTGTTGGCAACCTCCCGCATCTTCCGCAGCATGGCAGGCGGGTCTGCCACGTAATCCAGCACGCCCATCGCCACCACCACGTCGAAGGTCTCATCGGTCTCAAAGTCCATGAAATCTTCGACCTTGAAGTCGAACCGTTTCCCCTCGTGCCGGATCTGGGCGGTATTTTGCCGAGCCAGATCGATCATTTCGGGACTGAAGTCGATTCCCAGATAGTGCTCTACACCAACCTCCGCCAATGCCTGGCCGTACCGTCCCGATCCACAACCCACGTCAAGAACGGACTTGGCGCCAACCCGTTTCACGTGGTCAAGCGTCAGCAGGTATCGTCTATAGATATCCGACCGAAAACGGCGATTGAGGTACCGATTCAGCGGGCTCATCTCATCTTCCGCATAGAGGGAATCGAATGGTACGGCGGAACGCCGGAAGTACGTCTGCACTTGGTCTTGTTTCAGCATGTTTGCTCCATCACGAAATGAAGCCTCTGGAAAGCAGCACCTCAGAGGCCGTGGTGAACGGGAACGACGAAAGAATCGACCGTAATCTGTCCACCCGTCCGCAATTATAATAGTGCCTAAAACGCCTGGAAGCGGGCAGACCCTCGATCTTGGGGATGACGGGCCCGACCTCGTAGGGGTGAATGTAGAACATGCATGGCACGTCCCGGCGGTTGGCACCTAGGATCAGCGTTCGCGTCAGCGTCAGCGGATAGAGCCTAAAGTACCCGCCGCCCCCGAACGGAATCCTGCGGCCGAACAGCTCGACCGTCGAGAGGGGGAACTCCACAAGCCCGCTCTCCAGCCTTCGAATCGAGGGGCTCGCATCCGCGATGCCGTACACATCGTGCAATGCCGTCGGATAGATGCTGGAATCATACTTGAAGCCAAGATCCAATCAGGACGTCGAGTGCCCATCGCGAGCGCTCCGTTATTGAGAAGTCTGGGGCCCGAAATCCGAGCACCGGCTTGCCTGTGAGGTCCTCGAGATACTGCTTGGAGGCCGCCATCTCCTCTCGAAAGACAGCCTCCTCCAGACCGAAGATCCTGAAGTGGGAGAAGCTATGCGAGCCGATCTCATGACCGAGGTCTGAGGCCTCACGAACGAGATGTGGGAGGCGGCGAGCCACGGTGCCCAGGAAGAAAAACGTGCCCTTAACCCCACAGCCATCCAGGCATTCAAATACCGACCGCATGTTGACCTCCAGCTCGGCCTTCTCCTCGGCCTCGCTGCGGTACTCGCTTCCAATCTGGAAGCTCTCCTCATTCGACTCTGCAAAGCCTTCCACATCGATAGAGAAGACGTTCTGGACCGCCGGTAGGGATGGATCCGTGGCTGTGCGCTCGACGTCCTCTACCAAATCGTCCCCCTGCCAATCCATTTGCTGCAGCCATCTACCGCTCCAACAGGAAGGCGCGGCGATGACGGAAGCCAGCATCGTATGATACCGGCAGCCCGGTGCGGGAACAGTTCCGCCAGGCATTGAACGACAAGACCCCTAGACCAATGGCTTCTCGTGGCCAAACTAGAATTACGGCAGATAGATGGATGAGCAAACACCGAGCAGCAGCGGACAACGAAATCCGGAGATCGAGCGCCTGAGGACCGTCTATCAGGCGAGGACCAGCTCGGAGACCATCCAGAAGCGATACGCCAGGGAGAGCCCGGCGCAGCAGTACGCCATGGCGGCATTCAAACGCGACCTGGCAGCCGTCATCCGCACTCAGATTGGCACGTTGGAGGGGCTGGACATCCTCAACGTCGGCTGCGGTTACGGCGGATTCATTGACGACCTTCAACCATTCGGAGCCGAAGCAAGCCGTGCGTGGCGTCGATCTGATGGAAGACCGGATCGAGAAGGCGACATCACGTTATCCTGAGGCCACCTTCCTTGTCGGATCGGCGCACCAGCTGCCTTTTCCTGATGAAAGCTTTGACCTGGTTTGCCAGTCGACACTGATGTCGTCCATCCTCGACGATGATGTGCTCAGGCAGGTAGCGACCGAAATGAGTCGCGTGCTGCGGCCGGGCGGCCACATCCTCTGGTACGACTTCTGGCTCAATCCGACGAACCCGCAGGCGAGAGGGATTCGCCTGGGAATGATACATTCGCTCTTCACAGGATTCGCCATCTCAAACCGGCAGGTCACCCTGGCAGCCCCTCTCTCACGCCGGTTATCCCCGAGGTTTCCGGGGTTCTGCCACGTCCTCGAAAGCCTACAACCCCTCAGGACTCACCATCTGGCCGTCATGACAAAGCGAGGATGACTGGATGTATCAACGTTTAGAGTAGGTGGCTGGGTTTAGGAGGGTGGAAGCCCGAGGCTTGCCCTGGTCTCAGATTCCTCTGATCATGGCTCAGCTCTGAAGGGAGGGAGAGCTCTTGAACGAGCAGACATTCGATGACTTCGCCGAGCTGGGAGCTGGAACAACCGTTCAGCGGCCCATCGTGCTCGGCCTCAAATACTCCGATACCTGCGGGCCGCTGCGGACCGGAACAAACTGCCGCCTTCGAGCGTTTTGCGTCGTATACGGGGACGTCGTTCTGGGAGATGATGTGCAGCTGGGGCACCACGTCATGATTCGAGAACATACCACCGTCGGATCGCGCGTCGTTCTCGGTACCTCGACGGTGATCGACGGACAGACCACCATCGGAAGCTTCGTCAAGATCGAATCGAGCGTGTACATACCAACGGACACCACGATCGGCGATTACGTCTTCATCGGTCCTGGCGCCGTTCTTACCAACGATCGATATCCCTTACGCCGCCGTCAAGAGTATGTACCAGAGGGCCCAACCTTGGCAAACAACGTGACCATCGGGGCCGGGGCAGTGATAACGCCGGGCGTACGCATCGACGAGGGCGCCTTCGTAGCGGCTGGAGCGGTGGTTACGCGAAACATCCCGGAGTGGAGCATGGCCCTCGGCGTTCCGGCTCGGATCGTCGATCTTCCTGAAAAGCTGCGAGAGGAGAACCGAGCGAAAAAATGGTGAGGATTGGCGTCGTCGGCGCAGGCAAAATTGCGGAGCGCCACTTAAATGCCTACCGGCACTTGCCGGGTGTCGAAGTAGCGTTGACGGATGTCGCCTTCGACGTGGCGGCCACCAAAGCGCAGACGTTTAACGTGCCACACCTCCGCTCGCTTGAGGAGATGCTGGATCAGGGGTTCGACGCCATCGATGTTTGCGTCCCAACCCGCTATCACCACGAGATCGTGATCGCCGCGCTTGAGGCCGGGAAGCACGTTTTCTGCGAGAAGCCTCTTTGCTTGACTGTGGATGAAGCTCTCGACATTCAGCGATTGGCCTCGGAGCGCGACCTGGCAGTTAGCGTCGGATACCTCTACCGCTTTCATCCATCTTTTCAGCTGGTCAAACGCGTGCTGGACGACGGAATCATCGGCCGGCCCTACTTTGGAACCTTCCGTCTCGGAGGAAGAGGCTCGGCGGCAATCTGGAAGCACGATGCCAACACCGGAGGCGGAGCGGCTCTGGAGATGCTTGTCCACATGCTGGATCTGGCACTCTGGCTACTGGGGGATTTCGAGACCTCGGAGGTACACGTCCTCGATACCATCCTACGGAGCCGGGTCATCGCCGGCAAGGAGGCCGAGGCAACCGCAGAGGATCTGGTCTCCCTTTCTTTGATTCGTCCCGATGCGCATGTGGTTTGCGAGGCTGATCTGCTGACACCTTCCTACATGAACCACATCGAGGTGCAGGCAGCGGAGGGTTCTGTGTTTGCCAGCATCCTGCATTACTTCCCCACAATCGTGTACTGTAGAGAGGCCCGCGACATATTCAATCAGGGCAACAATTTCTTCAACTTTGAGCAGGTAAACCTATTCGAGTTGGAGCTCGGAGCCTTCGTGCAGAGCTTGCGTGAAGGCACCGTCTCGCGTGACTCTGTGGACGACGCCATTCGGATCCTCAGGGTACTCGAAAGCGTTTCCCACAGGAGGCAAGCAGTTGGTTGATACATTGCAGAAAACCATCCCCATCGGCGAGGTTCGTCTGGATGAGGATGACATCGAAGCCGTCGTCGCCGTTCTCCGCACCGGCAATCTTCGACAGGGTGCGGTAACCGCCGAGTTCGAGAGGGAGTTTGCCGCCTTCACGGGGGCGAAGCATGCCGTCGCCGTAAGCTCCGGTACGGCAGCTCTCCATCTGGCATACCTTGTAACGCTTCAGCCTGGCGATGAGGTGTTGGTGCCTTCCTTTACCTTCTTCGCGACGGCCAGCATGGTGGTGGCTGCCGGAGGGAAACCGATATTCTGCGACGTCGACGCCGATACATTCGGCCTGAGTGTTGAAGAGGCGGAGAAGCGTCGAACAGAACGCACCAAGGCCGTTGCGCCCGTTCACCTTTTTGGCGCTGCAGCCGATGTTTCCGGCATCCAAGAGCTGGCAGGGCGTCATGATTGGGCGATTGTCTGGGACGCGGCCCAGGCGCACGGAACGACCTACGGTGGACAGGACGTCGGCAGCCTTCCGGGTCTGACCTGCTACTCCTTCTATCCCTCCAAGAACATGACCACCGGTGAAGGTGGGATGATCACCACGGACGACGCCGATTTGGCGACACAGCTTCGCCTGCTTCGCAGCCAGGGAGCAGGCAAGAAGTACGTCCACACGGTGATCGGCTATAACTTGCGATTGACTGACTTCCAAGCGGCCCTCGGGCTCGCTCAGCTCAGAAAGCTGCCCACCTGGCTAGAGACTCGCCGGCGCAATGCCGCCATCCTTCTGGAGGCGGTCGCCGAGGTTCCGTTCCTTGCTCCACAGAAGGTGGAACCGGGCAGCCAACACGCCTACCATCAGTTCTCGGTTGTCGTCGATCCCGCTCGACGGGATGACGCGCGATCAGTTTGCCTCGGCACTAAAGGAGCAGGGAGTCGAAACTGCCGTCCACTATCCGCGGCCTCTGCACCAGCAGCCGGTTTTCGAGGAAATGTTCGGCACCGAGCAGCTTCCGGTGAGTGAGCGTCTATCTGAGACCATCATCTCGCTGCCGGTTCATCACTTCCTCACGGAAGACCAGGTGCAGGCAACGGCTGAGGCTGTCCGCTATGTGGCACGCCAGGCCAGCTGAGACGCCGATGGGCATCCTGACCCAAAGTTTCCGGCGTCCGAGGTCGACCTCTCTCGCCGGATTGGTGCTCATGCAGCGATCGCGATCAAATTGGGAAGGCAGCGATGGCGCTTAAGGTTCTCCTGCCGGAGCAGCTAAGCAACAAGATTTGTGTTGTAGTTGGAACTCGGCCCGGGATTATCAAGCAAGGCCCGGTCATCCGAGAGCTGCAGCGCAGAGAGCTCCCGTTCTTTCTCCTTCACACCGGTCAGCACTACTCCATCGAAATGGATGCCACCTTCTTCTCCGAGCTGGGCCTCCCGGCTCCCGGTCACCGGCTGGAGGAGCCCGCGAGCTGTGAGCTTCACGGCGAGCAGACTGCCGCCATGCTGGCCGGAAGCGAGCGTGTCTTCCTCGAAGAGAGACCCTGGCTCGTGCTGGTAGGTGGTGACGCCAACACCAACCTGGCTGCGGCTCTAGCGGCCAGGAAGCTTCATATCTCCGTCGGTCACGTGGAGGCCGGGCTCCGAAGCTTCGACTGGCGGATGCCGGAAGAGCACAATCGCGTCATGATCGATCACATTTCCGACTTTCTATTCGCTCCCGGCCCCAATGCGCTGGCAAATCTACGCAATGAGGCAGTTCGTGGGCAAATCGAGGTGGTGGGGAATACGATCGTCGACGCCGTCCACCAGAACATTGAGATTGCCAAAGAGAAGAGCACAATTCTCCAGGATCATTCCATCGAGAAGGAGGGCTACCTCCTGATGACCCTTCACCGAGAGGAGAATGTGGACGACGCAGTGCGCTTGTCCGCTGCTCTTGATGCTGTCGAAACACTGATCCAGCGCCACAACCTCGACGTTGTTTTCCCTGCTCACCCCAGGACGAAGCGCCGCTTGGAGGAGTTCGGGCTCGCGGAGCGAGCCGCCAATATCAAGGGATTACACGTGCTCGAAGCCGTCGGCTATCTCGATTTCCTTGCCGTCCTATCCTCGGCTCGGGTGCTGATGACGGATTCCGGCGGTGCCCAACAGGAGGCCTGCATCCTTTCCGTCCCCTGCGTGACAGTTCGGGAAAACACCGAATGGGTCGAGACGGTGGAAATCGGCGCCAACACGGTGGCCGGAACAAGCACCGAGGCGATCGTGGCGGCGGTGGATCGTGCACTGTTCCAGCCGACGGACTGGTCGAACCCGTTTGGAGACGGACGAGCCGCTGCAAGAGTGATCGATACCGTCACGGCGGGTAGGGGATTGACCGAGATCGGAACGGCCAGAGCAGTCTCCTGAAGGTTCTGTTCCTAACGTTCCACCTTCCCCGACCGGATGAGCCGGGCGCAGCCAGACCCTGGGAAGAGTTTTGCCTGATGCACGAGGCAGGCCTGGATGTTACCGCCGTTACTGCAGGAGGCCACTATCTTACCGGGGCCATGAGCCGGCCCATTCGGTGGCTCTGGCGCCGAGATCGAGAGACAAACGGAACCGTTATTCGCACGTGGTTTCCCAAGGACTACCGCCGTTCCTCCATCCGGCGGGTCATCGGTTATCTTGCCTACTCACTCATTGCCCCCGTGGCGGCCCTCTTCGAGAAAGACGTCGATGTTGTGTTCGCGGGAACCGACCCTCCCTTTATGACGCCCGGTGCGTATCTCGTCGCTCTATTCCATCGTGCCCGCCTGGTCCTCGACGAACGGGACGTCTACCCGGAAACTGCTCTGGCGCTCGGGATGGTCCCACACCCTCTGGCCGTCTTTGCCATCACTCGATGGAACTCCTGGCTGATCGATCGTGCTCACTCACTCGTGACGGTGAGTCCAGGTCTCCAAGAGCTTCTGGCGTCGCGGGGAGCGCCTCGGGATAAGATCCACGTCATCCCCAACTACTTCCCTCCGGAGAGCTCCGAAGGAGACCAGCTCGAGCCCGGCCTCAGCCACCGGCTGTCCCACCGCTGAGGATCGTCTATGCCGGTGGGCTGGGTCAGGGCGCCAACGTCCAAACTTGCCTGCTTGCCATGGAGATTTGCGCTCAAAAGGGATACGAAGACATCGAGTTCGCGGTCATCGGAGCCGGCGAGCGGAGGCAGGGCTACATCGACTGGTCGCGAGAGCATGGCTTGAAGCAGGTGGAGTTCCCAGGAGCCGTTTCCCGTCGCGACATTCCGGCCATATTCGCCCGGTCACACATCGGGGTGCACGCCTTTCCCGACCACCCCTACTGGGAGCGCGCCCTCTCCAGCAAGGTGCTCGAATACATGGCGGTCGGCCTGCCGGTGGTATTCGCCGGCAGAGGGGACATTGCTGACGTGATTCAGAGGTCAGGGGCTGGAATTGCGGTGCCGCCCGAGGACCCGGCGAGGATGGCCGAGGCCTTCATGTCACTGCGCGATGACCCTCAGCGACTTCAGGAAATGTCCCGCGCTGCCCGCGAGTACGTCGACGAGCATTTCAACCGGGCAAAGATCCGCGATATTTTGATGAGCGCCTTTGGAGATGAATCGGCCGGGAAATGTGAGGGCTGCTTCCTAAATGAACGGGATTGAGAGTTATCGGTGGATGGTACGGCGCAGCAAGTGCCGTTGAACGCTCTGGCCGTCGACCACTGTTGCACCGGACTTGCGCATCGCCGAGCCGCTTCACTCAAGCGGCCGGATTCTATTAGACTAACGCGTTAGAGACTTGAGAGAGTTGCCGGTTTGATCGCTGTTCCCCACCTTCGACCCGGGCGAGCCCTCCAGCCAAGAAGCCTCTTGGCTTTGATGGGGGCCGCTATCGCGTGCGCCGCCATCGACGCCGGCCTCGGCATCTGGATCCAGATCGGCGCTCCCGGCCATAAGAGCGACCTCTTCTTCTTCGAGCTGGTCATCCTTATTGCGGCGGCTCTCATCGTTCTATCCATCTCGGTCCTCGCTCCCGAAAAAGCCCGCATCGCCGCGCCGTTTCTATTCATCGCTCTGGCCTGGCATACGGGTTTTCAGGTTGAGCTGGGCAGCGACAAATTCGAGCTAACAGTTTTCGATGTCCTCGTTCCTATGACCCTTTTCATGGCGATTGTGGGGGGCTGGTTCTCCACAGCGGCAGGCGTTACCTGGTTTCAACGCCACTGGAGGATGATGGCGGTCTTCTGGGCCTTCTGCCTCTGGGGTCTGCTGGCAGCCATCATTCGCGGAGTGGATCCAGGTCCCATGCTGGCAAACCTGAAGTCGCTCCTGTTCTACCCGCTTATCCTCGTCCTGATGCCCCTCTGCATCAAGAGCTGGAAGCAGTTCTATCTGGCGTCGGGACTGTTGCTCGCGGCCATCACCGAGCGAGCATTGGACGGCCTACGACAGGCTGCCACCCACGCCAACACCACCTTCTTGACACGTCTGGGAAATGGCCAGCTTGTCCAGCGGATCGATGGCGATATGGCGGCAACCAATCAGTACGCCACCTACCTCCTCACAGGCTTCCTCATCTTTGTGGCCCTCGTCGCCGCTAGCCAGCTGAAGACCAGCCGGCGAATTCTCTTGACCATTCCTCTCGGACTCATCGGACTAGCCCTTCTCTTTACTTTCAGCCGCGGGGCATGGCTGGGGACTGCGGTTGCACTGCTGGCACTTGCATTTATTCTTCAGCCCAGACGAGGCGTTGCGGTCCTCGGTACCGTGTTGGTGCTTCTTCTGGCAATGCAGGTTTTCTACCCGCAGGCCCGAACCGAGTTCCTTGCCCGAGCGAATGACTACGATCATTCGATTGTCCAGCGAGAAGCGTACGAGGCCATCGGCTTTCAGGTAGTGCTCCACTACCCGTTGGGAGCTGGATGGGGCGCGTGGTTCGAACGAACTCCCAAGCGGTGTGCAAGAAATTCCAGGCTACCCCTGGTATCACGACGACTACCTGCAGCTCGCCACGGAGATTGGAGTGCTGGGACTGCTCTCCATGGTTGTTATTCTTGCCTCCGTACTCCTCACTGGATTGAAGGCGAGCCGGCTAGCCCTCACTCGGACCCAGGGCGCACTTATCGCCGGCCTGACTGCGGCGTTCCTTGGTATGTTGGTCCAGACGGGCACAGACCAGTTTCTTTGGCATGCCGACATCGCCCCCCATATTTGGATCGTGGCGGGCCTAATCGCCAGCGGAGCCATGCTTGTCGGCATTGACGTCGCGAAGAAGCGGAAGGAAGACGAGTACCTGGCTGCTTCCGAAAATGGCAGAAGGGCTCAATTAGGTCTACCCGTCAGGGAACGGGGTTCGATTACCGTGGCCCTACGACACGAGGCGCCACCAAACTAAGCGATTCCGGCAGCATGAGCGGCCTCTAACATCCAAACCGGCCTGTCACCGACGGCGTCCCGAGATTGGAGATGCGATGCCGCCGGCGAGCCTGCTCCAGAAGATCTCCAGTCGTGAGGCAAGAGTCAGCGTCGTGGGCCTCGGCTATGTCGGGCTGCCTTTGGCTATGGCCTTCGTCGCCGCCGGCTTCGACGTCGAGGGCATCGACATCGATGAGGCGAGGGTTAGCCAAATCAACTTGGGCAGTTCGTCCTTCGATGCCGTTCCCAAAACCGAACTATTCGGCTGCCCGCTTCAAACGGAGCCTTCGCCTCACTTCGAGCTGACGCTCATCCGGCGTGAAGGCCGGCTTACCGCCGGGTCGAGTTTTGATGTTCTCCTCGAAGCGGATGTCGCCATCATCTGCGTTCCAACGCCACTGAATAAGACGAAGGACCCCGACCTCTCATACATCATCGGCGTGATGGATGAGCTTCGTCCCCGGCTCCATCGAGGAATGCTGATCATTCTCGAAAGCACCACCTACCCAGGGACGACGCAAGAGCTACTGCTGCCGAAGCTGGCTGAGGTGGATGGAAAGCATTTCGAAGTGGGTTCTGATTTCCACCTTGCCTTCTCTCCCGAGCGAATTGATCCCGGGAGCAAGGACTGGACGGTTACCAACACTCCGAAAGTTGTGGCTGGCGCGACCGAGCAATGCCTCACGATCGCTTTGGCTCTCTACGGCTGCATTATCGACGAGTTGGTTCCGGTTTCCTCGACCAAGACGGCGGAAATGGTCAAGCTCCTGGAGAACACCTTTCGAGCCGTCAACATTGGCCTTGTCAATGAGCTGGCAATCATGTGTGACAGGCTCGGTGTCGATATCTGGGAGGTGATCGGAGCGGCTGAGACAAAACCTTACGGGTATATGCCGTTCTACCCCGGCCCCGGATTGGGTGGTCACTGCATCCCTGTTGATCCCGCGTATTTGGCATGGAAGCTCAGGAGCCTCAACTACAACGCCCGATTCGTTCAGCTGGCGTCAGAAGTCAACTTCTCCATGCCCCGCTACGTGGTGGAAAAGGCGGTAGATGCCCTCAACGAGCGGAGGCTGGCCGTCAACGGATCGAAGGTGCTGGTGGTAGGGGTGTCGTACAAAGCCAACGTGAGTGATTTAAGGGAATCACCGGCCTTGGATGTGCTGAGGCTCCTGAAGGATAAAGGGGCTCTCGTGTCTTATCACGACCCGTACGTGCCGGTCCTCGACGTCGGGGAGATGCATCTCGTGAGCATCGATCTCGAGCCGGAAGTCCTCTCAGCGGTCGACTGCGTGGTGGTGACAACCGCCCACAGCTGCATCAATTGGTCTCTTGTCGCCTGTCACAGCTCCTTGGTTGTGGATACGAGAAATGCTCTCAAGAATCTTCCAAAGCCCTTGCTGAACGTCGTTGGCCTCTAACGGGCTGCGTCTAACTCCTACGGCTAGACCGCTGCCACCGCGGAGGGGAGCAGCTCTGCCATTGCCCTGCTGACTGTATTGATCTGCTCTTCTGTCAGCTCGGGATACATGGGAAGGCTGAGCACCTGATCAGCCGCTCGCTCGCTAACTGGGAAGTCGCCACGCTGGAATCCCATGGAGGCGTATGCCGGCTGGAGATGTAGGGCGACGGGGTAGTGAATCCCGGCTCCGATACCACGTGCGGTTAGCTTGCTCCGCAGTCGATCGCGATCGGGAACTCTAACGACAAATAGGTGCCACACCGGCACCGCATGGGAATCGACGGCCGGAAGCTCGCAATCTACCTCGCGAAGCAGCTCGAGGTAGGAGCGGGCGTGACTCCGGCGCGACTCATTCCATTGGTCGAGATGGCGCAGCTTTACCCGCAGGAATGCCGCCTGCATCCCGTCGAGACGGCTGTTCACTCCGACCTTCTCATGGGTGTACTTCTCGCGGCTCCCGTGGTTGCTCAGGAGCCGAATCTTCTCGACAGTCGCAGGGTTGTTCGACACGACGGCACCCGCGTCTCCAAGAGCCCCCAGGTTTTTCCCTGGATAGAAGCTGAAGCAACCCACATCACCAAAGGTTCCTGCCCGATTACCGTTCCAGGACGCTCCTTGAGCCTGAGCAGCGTCCTCGATCACCAGCAGTCCTCGCCTTCTGGCAATGGCCATGATCTCATCCATGTCGCACATCTGTCCGTAGAGATGCACAGGGATGATTGCCTTTGTCCTCGGCGTAATCGCCGCTTCGATCAAACCCGGGTCCATCAGCATGGTGTCCGGTCTCACGTCCACAAACACTGGTGTGGCTCCGACAGAAGCGATCGCCTCGGTGGTGGCAATGAAGGTGTGAGGCACGGTGATGACCTCATCACCCTGGCCGATATCGAGAGCTTCGAGCGCCAGAGACAGAGCATCCGTTCCGTTGGCAACTCCAACGCATGCCTTCACACCGCAGAAGTCTGCGAATTCGGCTTCGAAGGACTCCACGTCTGGCCCTCCTACAAAGGAGCTCGACTCAGTTACGCGAACAAATGCCTCCTGCAGCTCATCCCAGATTTGATCGTGCTGAGCCCTCAGGTCTACGAGTGGAATCACAACTCTCTCCTTTGAAAGTTCAAATGACCTTGCGGTTTGCGTTGATGTTGTACCCAAAACGTCTCGAGCCGCTAGGACAGGGATCGAGTCCCTGTATTTTCCCGCCTAGGCTCGGCGTCTCCCTTGCAGGTTACTCCCGTCGTAGCTGATCTTTCATGGGAAGGTCTGGCCACTTGTCACATACCTCCTCACCTTCGGAGGGCCTTCGCAATCCCGTCGGGATGGAATAATATCGACACCCTTAGAGAGACATGAGGAGCCCGTTCGTGTTGTTGCCGCACCCAGACTGCATGCAATCGTGAACGACAACCATTAAGCTCAGATAGCAATGCGACCCGAGTCGCATTTCGGGAGAGTGAAGGAGATGAAGCGTGAGTAGTAGTAGCAGCGGCCTAAACGTACGAATGCTTGCAACGGCGCTGGTCGCCACAGTCGCAGCCTTCGGTGCCTCGGTAGTCGGGATTCCATCATCACTGGCGGCTCACCAATCCATGCCGATCTACACCGATAGTCTGTCCAGCGGCTGGGCCGATTGGTCATGGAGCACCATGGTCAACTGGTCGAGTACAGCCTACGTGCATAGCGGAAAGCACTCCGTGGCGTTTACCTACACCACTGGATGGGATGGCCTGTCCTTGCACGCGAACAACCCGGTCCAGACGTCGCCATACGACCTTCTTCGTTTTTGGATCAACGGCGGTTCGGCCGGATCACAAAAACTGGACGTCTATGTGGAGTATCCGGGAGGCGGAAGCGGCTCTCAGCTCAATGTGGCGTCTTACACCGTCGGAAAAGCCATACAACCGCGGCAGTGGCGCGAGGTTGACGTTCCGTTATCCGCGCTGGGTGCTAAGAACACCCAGATCTCACGCATAGATTTCTGGAATCCAACCGCGGCCTCCCAACCCACCCTCTATCTTGATGACCTGTCGCTTTACAACGATGGGAAGTCGGGCCCTCAGCCAACGACGGCCGTTAAAGTCGGCATCGATGGCTCGTTGGCCCGCCATGCAATTAGCCCGCTTATCTATGGCGTCGCATGGGCTGACCAAAGCTACCTGAAGTCGAACAATCTCACAGTGAATCGCTGGGGTGGCGACCCCACCTCCCGTTACAACTGGCGGTTGGGGTCGGCCATGAATACGGCTTTCGATTGGTACTACGAGAACACCAATGACGGCAATTCCTGCACGGGTGCTGGCTGTGCTGTCGACGAAATGGTGAGCGCAGATCGAGCGGCAGGATCGGCCTCCCTGATCACGGTTCCCACACTCCCCTGGGTAGCCAAGAACACCAGCCTGGATACGTGCGGCTTCAAAGTCTCAAAATACGGTCCCCAGCAAGAGACCGATCCTTTCAGACCAAATTGTGGCAATGGGGTAACAAAGTCCGGTAAGAACATAACGGGCAATGACCCACGCGACACCAGCGTAAAGAGCACGCCTGCCGACATCAAGGCGTGGATTCAGCATCTTGTCAAGAAATTCGGTCCAGCCAGCAGTGGCGGCGTCAAGTTCTTCGCCATGGATAACGAGCCTGAGCTGTGGTACACCACCCATCGGGACGTGGCACCCAAGCCACTCACGTACCAAGGCCTGTATCAAGAATTCGAAAGCTACGCCACAGTGGTGAAGCAGGCGGACCCATCCGCCTCAGTCAATGGACCCGTCCCGTGGGGATGGTCGGCTTACTTCGATTCGTCCTTCGATTCGGCCAACCAGACTGAGTCGGATCGAAAGGCCCACGGTAACCTGCCGATCCTTGCCTGGTTCCTGAAGACCGTTCGCCAGCACGACGAGCAGGTTCACCGGCGAACGCTCGACGTGCTTGATATTCACTACTACCCCCAGGGGAATGGGGTCTTCAGTGGATCGACCGATTCGGCCACGGATGCCCTCCGGCTCCGCCAGACTCGCGCCCTCTGGGATCCAACCTACGTCGACGAGTCTTGGATCAATTCCAAGGTCGACCTAATCCCTCTCATGAACGGTTGGATATCGCAGTACTATCCCGGCACGAAGCTGGGGATCAGTGAGTGGAACTTCGGTGCTGACGGGAGCATGAACGGCGCCCTGGCCATCGCAAATGTTCTCGGAGTTTACGGGAAGGAGGGGATTTACCTGGCTTCTTATTGGACGCACCCCGACCCGGGATCGCTTGGATCGATGGCTTTCGATATGTATCGGAATTACGACGGGAAAGATCACACCTTCGGCACCACCTCCATCCAGACGACGAGCGGCTCGACCTCGAAGCTGATGGCATTTTCCGCCTTACGAAGCGACCACAAAGTTACCGTCATGCTCGTCAATCAAGAGCCTTCTACCTCGATAAATGCCGATCTCGACCTCAAAAACCTGCAGGTATCAGGAAAGGCCCAGGTCTTTACGCTGAATGGTTCTTCAAAGAAGATCCAGCAGGCTGCATCCATAACAGCCGCTCCCACAATGACCGTCAAGACTCAGCCTTACTCCATCACGCTCTTGGTGATTCCAACAAAGAGTTAGTAGCGCGGCGGCTCTGGCTGACGATTCCCGAACGTTATGCTCGCCCGGCCCCTGTGGCCGGGCGAGCGCTGTCCTGCACGGTCTCCACCGAACCTAGCCCTGCCCCTGTGTTGACCGGCAACCGAAATCCTACACGGTCCCGAACGACGTACCCCGGTCCGTGTGTGGCCGAGCGACCACTATCCTACGCGAGCGCGATCGTGGGTTACTAGCCAGCAAATCTCACACGGTCTCGTGCGTAGCCCGGCCCTGTGTGGCCGGGCGAGCGCTATCCTACACGGGCCGACCCTGGCGTGTCTACGTAGAGATTATCGTTAATGGACAAGGCGAATCCCTGGCAGTCAGCTAGCAAAGGATCTAAGTCGCAAAGTCGGTAGTTCGAGGAGAGCAGAAGTGAATACCAGGCGGCAACTGCCCAAGTTGCAATAGACGCCATCGAGCGTCTCTAGGGCGCAGAGCAAACCCATGCGGGGTCTCCCGCTCATCGAATCGCTCAGCATAGGGCACGTGAGCACTCAAAGTCCGGTGCCCGCTTCATCACGGCACTCGACGAAACGTTGCATCGTTAGGACCAGGTATTGATCTGCTCACCCGGATGAGGGTGGGTACGGGGAACTTTGCGACTTAGCCGGCAGGCCTGGGGGCTCGTTGGCTCATGAGTTCGGCTGAACGGCCCCGTCCGAACGTAGCCCGGCCCCTGTGTCGACCGGCGGCTTTGCACATGAAGCAGAAGCGGGGTATGCTCCCGAGCGTCCCGGGCCCTGGTGGCCATGCGACGGAGGCTCGGTTCTACGACCGCATTCTGACGGAGTCCCACGATGGCCGCGAATCCTTGGAATACCTACTCGAGAGCCTCAGCTACTTCCCCTTTTTGGCGGGCTTGCAGAGATCGATGGTGACGAGATACTGACCATCCCAGACGCTCACGCCTGCTCCGGCCGAGGTGTACCTTCCCACGAGAAGGCTTCGATGGCTAGGGCTGAGGTCGAAGCCATCCATAACGTTACCGATGGAGGGTCCGAGCCCAACGTTCTCGCCCCAGAGGGTGCAGTGGGCACCTGCGGCAGCCATTCGCTGTCCGGGAGTCGAGCCGTTTGAGCCAATATGCGGGTGCGAGAAGAAGTAGCCGTGCCGAGCGGCATCCTCAGAGTGGCCCAGAGCAGATCGATCCAGACGACCACTTGCGGCCAGCTTCGCTAGCCCGGCCTGAGAGCGGATCTCATTCACAAGCTTGAGGGTGAACCTTTGGAGTGTTTTCTGACTGTGGTCGACGGGATTGGCGGGAAACGCCGGCCCAGTCAGCATCGTCGGGGTGACACCGTCGTAGACCGGAACGTTAAATGCCGGCAACCCCTCCGACGTATTGATCTCCACTTGATAGATCCCCTTCTCTCTGAACGGGATCTTGGCCTCAAATGCACGTCCACTCAGTCTTAAACGGTAGGTATTCACGTTGCCGCTTGGCTGCGTCACGTACAGGAGGGGATCTAGCGCCACTCGCGACTTTCCGTGAACCGTAACTGTCCGCGCAGACCCGGTCATGACGGATAGCAATCCGCGCAACGTCGCCCCATAGGTGGGGTTATCGAACAGGCTCTGTAGATGGAAGCTGGCGAGCCGGATCGTGTCGTTGCTCGTGGGTATGGACGTCAGCCTGAATGTGAAGGACTTCTGCGCGTAACCTGGCGCCCAAACGGCACCGCTTAGACGAAGTGCGGCACCAATCGCCACCAGATATCGACCTGCAGAGTCAGTGGTGACTGACGTCGAGCCAAACCGCACCTCGGCGCCCGCGATGGGCTTTCCCGCCGTGGAGAGGACCAGCCCCTTCACGTCGACCTGGACTGGTGAGCCGGAATTGGGGATTGTCGCAGCGGAGGCCACTGATGTTGCCATGCCGGCGGTAAGCAAGCCAGCGGCAATAATACCCGTCAACAGGCAGGTGAGAGAGGAAGGAGTGCGAGACGACATCATGCGATAGGAACCTCTTCATTGGAAGTGGGATAAACACAGCCAGCTGCTAACGCAATCGGCGTGAACACGCACGCCGAGGCGCACAGCGGCTCGCCTTTATGTTTCTCACTTCCGACCCGCTTGCCCATCACCCGAGAGCAGCGGGCAGTACCACAGTGACGGAGCCTGTTCGTACTATCGATATCCCCGTTGGCAAGAAGCGGGTGCCGGTAGCGGCCGAGATTGTTGAGATGCAGCTCCCGCTGGCTCGGCTATGGCCTCGAAAGCTTATCCAGCTAGCGCTCGCTCATACACAGCGACTGTTGCGGGGTCCGGCTCAATCGACAGCTCAGACCCAAGGGTGGCAGATAGCTCTCGGAATAGGCGAACAGCCTGAGAGCGGTTTCCGAGTTTAAGCTCGATCTCCATCATTGTGCGAACGGATGCCTCATCAGTCGGTTCCGCGATAACGATTCTTCGCAGCCAGTCCTCTACCTTTTGTAGGTCAGAGATGGATTGCGCGTGGACAGCAGCCTCCTGCACCAGCCGGCTGCAGAGGGAGGCAAGCTGGAGCCGCCGGTATTGAGTCCAGTCACAGTAAACGTCGTTGGGAAGATACTGGCCGCCCCAGTGGGTCATCGCTTCCTCAAATGCATTGAACTCCTCCCGACCGAGAGCTGCTGTGGCAGCCCTCTCGAAACGGATGTCGTCGCGGCTCTCGGCTGGGACATCCAGTCCTACCCCTTCAGCCGTCACAGTGACCCGAGCGCGAGGCCCAAGTGATTTCCGCAGAGCTGAGATCGTTACCCTTAAGTTTTGGAAGGCGGCAAAGGAGTCGTGCTCCGGCCATAGAGAGTACGCGATCTCATCGCGGCCCACAGTGCCGTACGGGGCCGAGAGAAGCATCGTGAAGAGCTCGCGAACGCGGCGCCGCCAAACGACAGCGCTGCCATTCGGCAGCACGACTTCCAGCTTGCCAAGGGTCGAAACGGAAATGCCATAGACCGGAACCGACTCCGGGAGCTTCCGGCCAACGTAGAAGGAACGGGTTGAGCCGCCATCTCTCCAGGTTGCGTACCAGTAAGGTCCGTGGCCTTTGCCAGAGCGGCAGGTCGAGCAGTTCGGCTTCCCACACTTCCGGAAGCTCTGAATGTAGCTTACCCGGCCGCCTTCTGATGTCATTCTGGCTCGTACTCAGCGATTTCGAGGCGTAGTAAGGTTAAGACGGTGATGAAACCGCAACCTTAGCTGCGGTTGTTTCTACAAGATTGTGACACAAGATAGCTTACCAGTGGATCTATGACACCGCAGTTGCAGCCTTCCGTGCGTTGATAACCATTTACTGTCCGGTCACACTTTGCAACTATAGTTAATGTATCGGCTGTGGGTAGACCGTTTGGGCCACCCCGAATGGCAACGTGCATCCGGTACAGACGACTCTTGATGTTGGTGGTTCATCAAAGGCTATGCTGCTTGCTCTACCGGTTGCGTTTGGCTTGCTCATCGGGAAGATTTCTGGGGGCTCCTTCCGAGTACTGGCAAACGCTCCACTTCGAGGAGCCTGGCTGTTCTTGATTGGATTCGCCATTCAGGTGGCTCTGTACAATCCCGGAACCGCTCGTGCCGCGTGGGACATCCGTTACGGTCACGTGCTTTACGTGATCTCACTTCTGCTCCTGCTTTTGGGTCTCACGGTCAACCTGCGCAGGCTCCGGTGGCCAGTCTTTGTACTGGCAACCGGGGCCGCGTTGAACTTCCTTGTTATTGCTGCAAACGGTGGGGCGATGCCGGTCGACGCACATCAGCTCGTCAAGACCGAAAGCCCTGCATTGATCCGCTCGATCCGTAATCACCACTATGCCAGCAATGTCGCCCCAGCCGGACGGCAAACGCGGCTGGCAATCCTCGACGACCACATCAGAATCCCATCCCCGTTGTTTGGAAGCGTCTTTAGTATTGGCGATCTCTTTATAGGAATTGGCGGGTTCCTCTTGATCGTTTCGGAGATGCACCGCCAGCCGGCAGAAGATCGGAGCCGCCGGCATTCCAGCCTCAGCAGGTCGACCGTCTCAGCACAGTGATCATGGCCGTAATCGCGGAGCAATCCGCACAAAACAAAAAAGGAGCAGGAGCATGAAGTACGCATACCGCCTTGCACTCGTCGGCGGAGCTATCTTCTCGGCGCTGATGGCGTCGGGGGCCGGCATCCACTGGACGTAAGGGATTAGGATCTCCTGTGATCCGGGTGCCTGAGCGCCCGGATCGCAGAAGCCACAGCCGAATAGAGCCGGGCCGCCTCGATCGGAGGCGGCCCGGTTTTTTCTATCCCGGTTTCCTAGGACCGGCTCTCGGAACTGTTGTCACTTGCGGATCTTTGACGTCGCTTACTATAACGACCCCAGGGAAGCCGCTTACACTCTGAACTTGTAACCAAACCGTAACGAATATCCCATACGCACCCGCCGCCGAACGGATACAGTAATCTACGACCGTTAACCGGCAAAGATATTCGACGGCATGGGTACTCTATTGAAAAAGTTGCCGCCAGGAGTGCGATCCTACCTGCTTAGCGTGATCCTAGCGGGTTCCACAATCGCGCTGGCCGCCATCCTTTACAGCGTCATGGATTTCCATCTCCTGACGTCAGGCAGTGCCATCTCCTTCGCCGTCTTAATCATCCTGGCTGTGGTGGGTGAACGGCTCGCGATCCCTCTGATCAGCTACGATCACGAATCGACCACACACACCATTGGCAGCGTGGCGAACATCGCCGCGATACTGGTGCTGCCCTGGTACCTGGCAATTCTTGTGGCGTGCATCAGCTTAACCCTTGGCCAATTTCGACTGTCCAAGGAAAAGCTCGCCTTCAACGTGGCTTACACCGCGATTCAAGTCGGAGCGGCCGCCTTGGTATTCCTCGTCTTTCACGGGCACGACGCCATGCGCCCCGGCGGACCTTTGATAGACATCCACGCGTTGGGAATTCTGGTTCTGGTCTCGGTTGCGTACTACGTTATGGGTACCGCCCTCGTCGCCAAGTTGCTTTCGATGCTCTCCGGCGACAACCTGATGAGCACTCTCAAGGCGACACACCTCAAGACCAGTCTCCAGGAAGGCACAAGTATCGGGCTGGGATTGATGCTCGGAGGTTTCTGGGTCTACAACCCCGCCTTTGCTCCATTCGTCATCCTCCCCGTGGTCATGGCATACTTCAGCATCGACACATTCGTCCGAATTCAGGAAGAGACCCGTCACGCAGTGCTGGCGATGTCAGAGAGCATCGACCATCGCGATCCGCTTACCTACAATCATTCCAAGCGGGTTGCCAAGCTCAGCGTGGCACTGGCAGAGGAAATTGCTCTGTCGCACGAGCAGCTCGCCACCATCGAGCTGAGTGCGCTTGTCCACGACATCGGCAAGATCGGCATTTCGTCGGACATTCTGATGAAGCCAGGGAAGCTCACCCAGGAAGAGCGTTTGCAGATGGAGCTCCATCCCGTCATTGGGTATGACATGCTTCGCCACTACAAACAATTCCGCAAGGGGCTTGGCATCGTTCGGTGGCATCATGAAACCTGGGATGGGACGGGTTATCCCGATAAGCTCCCTGGCCCAAACATCCCTCTGGAGGCTCGGATCGTCTCGATCTGCGACGCCTACGAAGCAATGACGGCCGATCGACCGTATCGAAAAGCGATGAGTGCCGCCATCGCCATGAGCCGCCTTGAAGCAGGAGCCGGGACACAGTTCGACCCCGACCTCGTGCCGGCCTTCAGAAGGGCCAGCGAACGAATCGGAGAGCCTGTATCTGAGCCGCTGGAACAGGAGACGGTCTCAGCTCCCGAACCCAAGCGTGAGCCGGAAATAATTCTGGCAGCGACGGCTCACGATAAGCCTATCCCGCAGCTAGGCCGTCCCACCGTAGGACGGCCTCAGCGACGTCAGGGCTCACGGACCTGCAGGCGGACCAATCCCGCCATCATGGACGCCAGCTCTTAACTACCGAACGTAGGCGACCATCACCGCGTCTCCACAATCTCGCGTCGGAATGATGGTCGAAAGCAGACGCTTCTCTTCTGCGACCTTACGGTTGAACTCGCCCATGGCACGGGCAGACTCGTCCGCATTCGCATTCGCAACATCGCCCTGACGCCAGGTGTTGTCCGCGACGATCAAACTACCGCTGTGCACCATGCGAAGGGACCAGTCGAGATAGTTCGAATAATTGACCTTGTCGGCGTCGATGAAGATGAGGTCGAAACTCTCACCTTCCAGCTGCGGAAGCAGTGAAAGCGCGGCTCCCTCGCGCACCTCAATCCGATCTTCCATGCCGGCCCGGCGGTGATTGCGTCTCGATACCTCGGCGTGTTTCGACTCTGCCTCGAGCGAGATGATCCTACCTTCATCCGGCAACACTCGCCCCATCCAAATCGAGCTGTAGCCAAAGAGCGTTCCCAGCTCGAGAATCCGCTTCGATTTGGACGTAAGAATGAGAAGCTGCAGCAGCCGGCCCACCTCATCCGGAATATGGATGGCAGGCAAGCCCTCTCGCTGCGCCTCGTCCGGTAGCCCGGCCAGTAGATCGTCTGGCCCGCCAAAGAGCTCTTCCGCGTACTCGCTAATCGTCGTCATGGTGCTTCCTCCTCGCTCCATCTCCAGACATTCTCTCCCATGATCCATCCCGACTTGAGCTGAACAATTCGGTAACCACTTAATGCCGCGAGCCAGCTGTGGCAGGAGTCGATAATTGAACGTGCTCACAACGGTCTTCATGCTGGACGTCGACAACACCCTACTGGACAACGATCGCCTCAAGGATGACCTGGCGATCGGGGTCGAGCGCCTGGTTGGGAAGGAAGCCGCGGCTGACTTCTGGAGAACGTATGAGCAGGTGAGGAATGAGGAGGATGTGGTCGACTATCCGGCCACCCTCAGGCGGTTCGCCACAAATCATCCTGCTGAGCCGAACGACGAGCTGGATTCTCTGATCATGAACGTCCCATTTGCGAGCTACCTCTACCCTCGGGCCCTTGAGGCCATTGACTACCTCAAGACGATCGGGACGCCGATCGTAGTGTCGGACGGTGATCAGGTTTACCAAAGGATGAAGATCGAGCGGAGCGGTATCTGGGCCCGCGTCGATGGGTTGGTGGTTCTAACGGTACACAAGGAGGCGGAGCTGACTTCGGTCTTTGGGCAATTTCCAGCGGAGCACTACGTAGCCGTTGACGACAAGACCTCCATCCTTGCCCACATTCAGGAGTCGCACCCGGAGGTGGTAACTGTGCTTGTCTGTCAGGGAAAGTACGCCCGGCTGCGGGCAAGCCCCAAACCCGACATGATCGTTCCCCATATCGGTGACATTGTTGGAATTCCCCGCGAGGAGTTCCTGGCGGCCGAGGATGATCAGGTTGCTCAGGCGCTAGCCCCTGCATGACTTCCCACAAATCAGGGTTGTTGAATGCCGGGAGAGACTCAGACCGGCGGCTTGAATGACAGACGGCCGATGCCGCTGACCCTCTCCCGAATCACCCACCTCCTCATCGACATGGATGGGGTTTTGTTCCGGGGACGCACTCCCCTTCCGGGAGCCTCCGACTTACTGCCCTGGCTCGACAGTAGACAGGTGGCGTATCAGCTGATCACCAACAACTCCACCACGACGCCTCAAGAGAACACCAGGTTGTTGGCCGGAATGGGTATTGCTGTCTCACCCGATCGCATCTTTACCAGCGCATCGGCCGCAGCAGCCTATCTTCACAACCTCGAGCTATCGAGGCCTCGTGCCTTGGTAATCGGTGAGAAGGGGCTGGTCGAGGCTCTTGAGAACGTGGGGGTGGAGATCATCAGCGATCCAAATTCTGCCCAGTGGGTGGTCGCTGGACTAGATCGCAACGTCACCTATGACAAGCTTCGCGCCGCCTGCTTCGCCATCGAACGAGGCGCGAAATTCCTGGCGACCAATGCCGACACCAGCCTCCCGGTGGAGGAGGGTGAAGCTCCTGGAGCAGGCGCCCTGCAGGCTGCCATCACCGCGACCACCGGAACCCGCCCCGTCGTCGTCGGAAAGCCGGAGCCCTTGCTTCTGACTCTGGGGATGCAGCGAATTGGTGGAACCGAAGCTGATACCGCCATGCTGGGCGACAGGCTGGACACGGACATAGAAGCAGCACACAGGGCAGGAATCGGCTCGATTCTCGTTCTCACAGGCGTCACCGGGCAGGCCGATCTAGCTGGATCGAAGATCCGTCCTTCTCTTACGTTCCAGGGCCTGCCTGAGCTTCTCGAAGCGTGGGACCGGGAGTACGAGGCGTCAGGGGGTTCGCCAGCCTAGCTCTGCGGCGGTTGGTCGCCTTCGATCGGACTCTCACCTACCTGGAACTCCTCAACGATCACCTCGGTATCGTCGACTCTTCCCGCGCTCTGCTCCATCTCATCCAGGCGGGGATTGGTCTCAGGAGCCGGCACCGGAAGGATGTCGTCACCTGGGACCTGCGGTGCCGAGGCGATATCGATATCCTCGTGAGGCATGAGGATGTAGCCGTAGATCAAGCTGGCGATGATGGCGCCGAGAATTGGGCCAATCCAATACACAAGATGATTCGACCAGTAGTTTCCGGCGACCGCAGGGCCGAATGCGCGAGCCGGGTTCATCGCGGCTCCGGTCAGAGGCCCACCCACCAAGACATCCACCATCACAACCAGACCGATCCCAAAGCCTCCAATCTGCGGATGCCTTGGATCGACGGCGGTGCCGAAAACGGCGAAGACCAAGAAGAAGGTCAGGATCGCTTCGATCAGTACTCCGGTACCGAAGCTGACCTGAGGTGTGGCTAGAGAAGGAGCACCCATATGAACAGGGCTCCATATAGCCGTCGAGAAGATTGCCTTCAGTGCAAGGCCCGCCAGTATGCCTCCAGCCAGCTGCGCGACGATGTAGGCCACCGCCAGGGAAGATGCGATTCTCTGGCTCACCCACAAAGCTATGGTGACGGCAGGATTCAAGTGACCGCCTGACACATGCCCGACGATGGTGATGGCGAGGGCGAGCCCCAAGCCGTTTGCGAAGGCAGCAATCAACAGAGCGATGCCGTTGCCGGGGGCGTGGATGAAGCTCGCCGTAACGACTGCGCCTGCACCCACGAATACAAAAAGGAAGGTGCCAACCAACTCGGCGATCACCGCTTTGATGTCGTCCGCCACCAACCAGGCGTCTCGTTCCTGAGCCGATGTAGCCACTGTGCCCTCCACGTCTTAGTCAACGTTGGGTCGCGCTCGCCGGCCGCCGACTCAAGTGCCCACGCGGCTCGCCGAAGGGAACATGCGAGTTCCAAGCCCCTCATCTTCCCCACTTCACCCTACAACAGTCTTGAGAACAGCGGATGTAGACGCTCCCGCAATCCTGCCCTGTTGCCACCGGTATCATCTCAAGGACGAACCCCATCTCCCACCTTCGGAGCCGAATGGATCAATTCTGGACCCGACTCCCATTTGGTCAGGCCCTTGGTTTCAGAGACTACCGCCTGCTTTCCGGCGGTCAGCTCCTCTCGAACATCGGGACTCAGATGCAGATCGTAGCCGTAGCCTGGCAGATCTACCTGCTCACCGGATCAAAGCTGGCGCTTGGGTTGATTGGCATCGCAAGGGGCGTTCCCCTGATCCTTTCGACCGTTGGATCGGGTGTTGTGGCGGATGCCTTCGACCGGCGAGTGACACTACTATTCACTCAGACGGGCTTGGCTTTGACATCCGGAGTCCTGGCGGTCCTTTCACTGACAGGTCTGATCTCTCCTGTTCTCATCTACATCGTGATTGCAGTAGCGGCAGTCGCTCAAGGTCTCGATCAGCCTTCAAGATCAGCTCTGATCCCCAACCTGGTTTCACGGGAGGCGCTGCCAACCGCCCTCGCTCTCAACGTCGCCATCAGAGAGTTCGCCACGATCACCGGACCGGGATTGGGGGGGATTGTGATCGCGGCATTGGGTGTGGCGCCCGTGTATGTCGTCGACGCTCTGTCGTATGGGTTTGTATTAGGGGCAGTGATCTTGATGAACGCCAGGGTTGGACATGCTGCTACCAGACAGGTCAACCTCGATGCCCTTCGAGAGGGTTGGAGCTTCATCTTCCACAACCGAATCATCCTTTCAGTGCAGGGCCTTGACTTTCTGGCGAACTTCTTCGCCGCGTCGGCCGTGCTATTTCCCGTGTTTGCCCAAAGCATCTATCATGTCGGCCCCCGAGGATTGGGGCTTCTCTACGCCGCCGGCTCTGCCGGCGCAGTCGTGGGTGCTCTGCTTTTTGGCACCTTCGGTCGGGTCCGCAGGCAGGGAGCTGTGGTTCTTATCTCGGTGGTTGTTTATGGTCTCGCGATTGCGGGATTCGGCTTCGCCACCTGGTTCTGGCTTGGGCTGGCTTTCTTAGGACTCTCGGGGGCAGCTGACGCCGTGAGCGCCTCGCTTCGTGGCACCATCTCGCAGCTTGCCACGCCGGATCGGTTGCGGGGCCGCGTGACAGCCGTCAACACGATGTTTGTGGCCGGCGGCCCTCAGCTTGGGAACGTCGAGGCAGGGGTGCTGGCAAACGCTATCGGTACAAGGGAAGCCGTGGCGGCTGGTGGCCTAGCCACGGCGGCGATCACCTGCCTGCTTGCCGTCATTGTGCCCACCATCAGGCGGTATAGCCCGTCGATTGAAGATAGCGAGGTAGGGCCGCCAAGCGAGGGAACTGCCTAATCAACCACCCTGAACGGTCTCGGTTGAGCTGGCGGACAGTGTCACAGCGGTTTGCCACCAGAACGGTGCTAGAGGATGCGCTACATACGTCACTGTCACCGTGACAGTGTTCGCTGAGTCAAGCGTCGGTGATGCGGTAACTGTCAGCGTGGCCGTGCCCGACTGGGTGGCGGAGCTGGTCATTGACGTTGCTGTGCCACTTGTGGCGCAGAGGGTGGAGCTGTTTATTGTCACAAGGGCAGAGCCCTGCTGCGCGGCCGTCTCAATGGGCGTCGCCGGTGAGGCTTGGGCGGACGACGGCTCTCCGTACTTCGAGGAACAACCGCTAGCCGTCCCGGCCTCGAACAGAGGGTTCAAGATGGCGGCTTCTCGTGCGGCAGATCGAGCACCGTTCACTACCGATTCCTGCTGAAAGTACATCCAGGTCCCATTGAAGAGACCAAATACCAACATCAGGAAAATCGGAAAAACGAGCGCGAATTCGATCATCCCTTGTCCCCGGGATCCCCGGCCAAACACCCGCTTGATCGGTGCCCAAGGTTTGACGGCCCTCAAACTTCGAAGGTGCATGGCTAGAAGATGAGCTTTACACCGCCCACGCTGGACGGTACGGAATTGGAGTTATAGGTGATGGTGAGACTCAGTGGGTTTGATGTGCTTCCGCCCTGCGTGCCGAAGGCGCCCACAACCACCGCTCCGTTGATGGCAACCGAACCCGAAGTGTTCTGCACGCTGGATCCACCATATCCACCACCTCCCCATCCGTAGGTTGTTGGAACTCCTGGGCAGGGGACGGGGTCGCCGCTTTCCGATACGTCCGTGGCGCCGGTACAGAGGGACGAGTAGGGGCCGGCATAGGTGCTGCCGATGGCGCTGAATACTTCAGTCGTCGACTCATTGGTGAATGAATTGTCGTACACCACGCCGTTGATAGTGATGGTGGCCGCGTTGGCGGTGTACGAACGGTAGGAGGAGTGTGTCCAGCCGTCGTCCAGCCCGATGTTTTCATTGATGCTTCGATCCTGATATAGGGCGATATTCTCGAAGGGACCGGTATTTGGTCCGGTGAGTGTGACGGTGGCACCACTGGCGCCTCCGATATCGATGCTATTGGTCGACGCGCCGTTCGATCCGGAACCATTCGTACAGTAACCGTTGCTGCTGGTGTTGGTGTTGGTGTAGGAGGAGGACGGCGCTTGCTCCCCAAACAGCATCACATCATTTCCAGTGACGGTCGAATTGGCAGATGGACAGATCTCTATGCCTTGCTGAAAGACATAGATTCCTGGCCCTGTGGTCGAGCCACTCTTTTGGCAGGGGTTCAGGGTGACAGACCCTTTGATTACCACCGGAGTCGTGTAAACGCCTGGAGAAAGGCTGCCGGATGAAAAAACCCCGCCCGTCGTCGTGGTGACCGAGGTCGACCCAGGACAGATGGTGGAGGCATTTCCGTCGGAAGTTGGGTCAGGGAGGTTGGCCAGCGGATCGGCCACAGCCGCAACATTACCTTGCATCGATCCATAGGCGACGGGGTTGGTGGCGGACGAGAACTGGCCGGAACAACCGTAGCTGTTGTAGTACTGAGAAGAGCTACTCATTGGGTACGCGGATCCGCTCATAGGAGCTTGATAAAAACAGGGATCCAAGGCTACCGGCGCCACCGAATACAACGTTCCCGTTATGCTTTCGGTGCTCTGCTCAAAAACGTCTGCAGAGTCGCCATAACAGGTGATGTTGCTGACGGGAGTACCGCTCAAACAGGTGTTGTAGTTCTTACATGTGTCGTCGCGGTTGTTGCACTGAGCCACAGAGTTGTCGAACATGCTGCCGTTAAGCACAAAATTCCCCACCGCGCCGGCGTAGATGGTGTGCCGCGCATAGGGCAGCAGAGATACGACGGCGAGGTTGTACCCTTGGCTGCCGTTTCCAACTGCTCCAGCTCCTCGTTTCGCCGAGATTGTCTTGTACCCGGCGAGCTGACCTAGGTACGAATTCCACGTCCCTGAGACCGAGACCGAAACACCGCAGGCATTTGATGGTGGGGTTAGAGCAGTGGTCGAGCTGAAACTCCCTCCGCTGATCGCTGTCCCTGTGGAGTCCAAGTACTGCGCCGTCCAGGCGGTCGTGACTCCGGAGATGTTTAGATTCACCACCTTTTGAATCGTCTGCTGAACCTGGGAGCCTGTTACTGAGGAGTTAGCCCCCACGCTGCACGGCATCAGCTTCGAGGCCGCCACGCTGGCAAAGTCGGCAGCGTTCTGAGCGTTCCGCTCCTGAATGAATCCAAACCCGCCATCGATCACGAGGCCGGTGAGCATGAGGATGGAGCTTATGACGAGAGCCAGAAGAACCGTCGTCTGGCCACTCTCATCGTGATGTCTGTTCAAAATCATAGTTTTATGTGCTCGCTGCCGCTGACGCAGTTATGGGAAAGGATGCGCCAAGAAGGTTGATGATGGGCGTGAAAGTAGCATGCAGGGATACCTGCTCGACCGTGACGGAGGTTCCTGTACCTGTCGTCTGAGACGACGACGTTACAGCTACGCAGGGAGGTGTCAGTGACCCGCTGGTCGGACACGCCGTCCATGAGGTCGAACCCTCCTCCTGGTTCACTGCGGTCACAGCCGATTGGGAGGCGTTGCCAGAGCTATCGACCGCCTTCGCCGCCGCGGTGGCAGCAGTGGCAGCAGCATTACTAACCCCAATGGTGAATGAGATGAGTTGACCCGCCGTAATGACGACGGCAAACAGGATGCTCATCATGAGCATCGCGATCGCTGTCTCCACCACTGCCTGCCCACTCTGTCCCTCTGACCTGACTCGGCGACGTGTTCTGGCGCTACAGATAGTCACAAGCATGGAAGATCGTCGAAACCTGACCAATGGCAGTACCCCTCCTCAAGAAGATGTAGGTGCTTTCACCCTTCTCGCAGTAGCCCAGTCTTCCTATCAACTTCTGTGATGACGGAGTCGGGGAGGTCTTCCACTGCACCTAGACGCCTCAGGAGCGGCCAAGCTACGGGGTGGAGCTGATGATTCGCCACACCTTTGATGTGCTCGAGGATCTAGGGTTCGTCTATGGGAAGATCGATGTTGATCCTTGAGAGATGTAGATGGCTTGCGTGGGGCAGACGAAAGCCGCTTCGATCAGATCTTCCAGAGCCTCTGCCGTCGAGTCGATGACTTCGGCCTTCATCGAGTCGTCCAGCCGGAAAGCCCGTGGAGCGATGACTACACATTGTGCTGATCCAATGCACTCGGCACGGTCGATTGCCACCTGCACCGGGAGATCCTGTTGCTCGCTCATACTCCAATGTACGCAGCAAGCAGCAATTCACCCCACTTGCTGACCAATCTACAATAGGGAACCAAAGTCAACCCTCCAAAATTCGCCGGAAACGTGCAGGGCCATCGCTACTGGGCTTCTCAAGAGGAAGTTTGTGTCAGATCAAACCTCGATTCGTGACCGCTTGGAAGCAGACTACCGCTCCGCGTTGAAGTCGCGAGACACCGAGACAGTGGCGGCAATCCGCATGCTTAAAGCTGCTATCCAGAACGCCGAAATTTCAAAGCGTTCTCCAGTCACGGAGGAGGAGATACTCGGCGTGCTGAGCAAGGAGGCGAAGGTTCGTCGAGAATCTCACGACGAGTTCGAGCGAGGAGGCCGTCCAGAGCTTGCCGAACGGGAGGCTTTTGCCCTGTCAGTGCTTTCTCGCTACATGCCTCCGCGGCTTAGCGAAGCTGAGATCCGTGATATCGTCAATGTCGCCGTCGCGGAGCTAACGCCACAGCAGCGTGAGAAGCCACAGGCCGCCATGGGTCTGGTTATGCGAAAGGTCATGCCGCAGGTCTCGGGTCGCGCCGACGGAGATGCCGTGAACGCCGCTGTCCGTTCCGCCCTCTCTGGGTCATCCTAGAGAATCGGCCGAATCGTACATCAATTGGTAGATGAAAACCCGAGCTGAACTAACTCACCTGCTGTGGCTTGGTCTCTACGGCGTGATCGTCGTACTCGGCGTCGCACTGCTGGTGAGTGCGCCCTTCCAGGCCAGATCCCTCCCGACTCCTGGACGCCCATCTCCTGTGACTGTCCGTGCCCAGACTCGGGTCACATTTATTGACACGGCCGCTACAAACCGGCTGAAGGCACAGGTTGAAGCATCTGTGCCCACGGTGTATCAAAGCAATCGAACCGCTGCTGAGAACAGCGCTCAGCAGGCGAGCCTGCTCTTCCAAAACATCGATGGGGAGCTCGCCAACAGTAGCCAGCACGGGACAGTGAAACGTGACGCAATCGATGCCTTACTGCGCTCTGCTTCCGTCTCCACGAGGACCTTCCCTCAGCTATCCAACCATGGCTGGTCTGCGACGAAATACTGGACGCTTCATCTGCTCGACGAGAGCCTGCGGCTCCCCTCCTTTGACTCGTCGCAGATGTTTAACGTCGAAAAGTTTCTCTTCAACTCCCTACCCAAGACCATGGCGTCTCCGAGTCGGGCGGCTGTCTCAATCCTGATCAGATCCTTCCTTGTCCCTACGCATACCCCAAATCTCAAGGCGACAGACCGGAAACAACAGCAGGCGGCCTCGAGAGTGAAACCGATCGAGGTCACCGTCCCCGCCGGAACCATTGTGGTCAGACGGGGTCAGCAGGTAACGCCGGCCATCATGGAGGAGCTGCAAGCCGTTGGGCTGCCGACGACGACCGTGACCTGGGGACAAAGAGCCGCCACCATCCTCTTCACGGCCGTAATCATCGCCCTGCTGATCTGGTATCTGCACACGGTCAACCCTGAGGCCGCGGCGAATGTGCGCCTCATGCTGCTACTCGACGGCATGATCCTATTCGTAGTGGTAGTGTCAAAGTTTGCCCTTCCGGGCCATGTGCTGCTTCCATACTTCTTTCCGGTCGCGGGAGCGACGGCGCTTGCCGGGTTACTTCTGCCCACAGAGGTTGGCGTCGGGCTGGCGGTTGTGCTGGGTCTTCTGGTTGGTTGGGTCATAGGAGGCTCGTTCGAGCTGACCACCTACTATCTGCTGACAGGCGTTGCCGGCGCCCTTGCCGTTCGGCAGCTGCAGAAGCTGAATGACTTCATCCTGACCGGTGTCTACATCGCGATCACGGGCGGGGTCACGATCGCTGCCTTTCTGCTTCTTGCCGGAGGGTACGATGCTGAAGCGTTGCGGAACTATGCCGCTGCCGCCGGATTCAACGGGCTGATCTCGGGCGCTCTGGCCTTCGGCGGATTCGTCCTTTTGGGCAACTCGTTTGGAGTGGCAACAACCCTCCACCTTCTCGAGCTGGGCCACCCGGATCGCAAGCTGCTTCGACGGTTAATGTCGGAGGCACCCGGGACTTACAACCACAGTCTGATCCTGGCCTCAATGATCGAGCCGGCTGCCAGAGAGATCGGCGCCAACGTACTGCTCGCGCGGGTAATGGCGCTCTATCACGACATCGGTAAGATGGCGAACCCCCTCTGCTTCATCGAGAATCAGATGGGATCGGCGAATATCCATGATGATCTTCTGCCGAAAGAGAGTGCCGAGATTATTCGGGCGCACGTCACTCATGGCGTGTATCTGGCAAAGCAAAATCGATTGCCCGCCCCAGTACGGGACGGCATTCTGCAGCATCATGGTACGACCACCATGGCATACTTCCTTCACCGCGCTCTCCAATCCGATCCGAACGCCGACGCGGCCATCTTCACCTATCCCGGCCCCAAGCCGCAGAGCAAGGAGTGTGGACTGCTCATGCTTGCCGATGGCTGTGAGACAGCGGTTCGCGCAGGGCAATCACATACACCGGAGACAATTCGAGATGTGGTCAATCGCATCATCGACGAGCGGGTGGCCGGAGGCCAGCTTGCGGAATGTGAGCTGACTCTTCGAGACCTGGATATCGTACGGCGGTGCTTTGTCGACGTGCTCAACGGGATGTACCATCCCCGCATCGAGTATCCTCAGGCCGTCCCGATGCAGCTTCCGGGAGATGGGCTCGGCGTTTAGAAGGTGCAGCCGACCGTTGTTGTATCTCCGTCTTTGGACGCCCGCCCGGATTCTGCCCTGCTGGCCCGTGCCGCCACGACGACTCTGGAGGCTTCAGGATACGAGCTGGAGGGAGAGGTGACCATCATGGTCACGACAGATGAGGAGCTCCGAAGGCTCAACCGGAGGTACCGCCGAATCGACGAAACGACCGACGTGCTCTCCTTCGCTTTCGAGGAGGGACAGGATGCGCCCAACCTTCCGCGCGATGAGGAGGTGGCTATCCCACTTGGTGATGTGGTGATCAGCTATCCACGGGCGAAGGAGCAGGCCGAGACGCTCGGCCATCCCCTTGCTCAGGAGCTGGCCTGGCTCGTGGTGCACGGCACCCTCCAGCTAATCGGCTTCCATCATGACAGTCCGGAGGATGCAGAAAAGATGTCGGCGATGGAGTCGAGAATCCTCGCCAACCTCGGAATGTCCGAGGTCATCCCAACCATTGCGAGGTTGGAGAGACACTCAGATTCCGGCGCCTCGACCGTTTAGCGAAGCCTGGCCTAAAGACAAAGCTAGATTCCCGGAACGGCGTGATCCGTCGGCTACGCGCCGGTTCTGAGAGTTCCAGCCCCGCCCCAGATCATTCCGTGAAAGCCGTTATCGGACATGCAGGTTGAGGCCGTTCGCCAGCGACTATCCAGGCCCAATAGATGAGGACGGAAACGAACCCTCGACCACCTCAACGCCGCCTCGGAAGCCGAGCTCCGAGAGGGAGCCATCACAGCCTCCGCCACCCAACCCCACCACCGCTGAGCCCTCGACGGAATCCTGCCTGTCAGTCTCGCCCCGAGCGTGACTCAGCTTTCCACACAATCCGTCGTGTAGCATGAAGTCAAAACGCCAGGGACTAGCATCAGTGAGTTCGCCTACTCCACGCGATCTGGCACACTCCCGTCTCGCTGAGCGGCCGCCTCGTCCGGAAACTTCGCCACCTGAAGAAGGGTATTTCGTGAAGTCATCTCTACCGTGGGAAGCCGGGCACTGAACGCCGCTGCGCTTTGGCGCCTCTGGACCGTCGTCGTCGTCCTATCTGCTGCAGTTGCGCCCGTAGGAGTGGCTGGTGCAGCCCGGCTATACCTAGGACCACCATCCACAACGTCTTACGTCCACTATCAGCAGGTGCACTGTCAGGCAACGAGTCTGATAACGGGTTTGCTCCCCTCGTATGCGCTTTGCGCGCGAAAGGGTCAATTGACTGCTGGGGCGAGGCCGGCGGGTTCCCGGCCCACCCTTTCGGCACCGAGCACGACTTCACGGACGTCAGCGCGGGCGGAGACCTCTGCGCGATTCGGTCCAACCAGACGATTGTGTGTTTGGGCCGTCCGAGCAATGTGCCAAAGGGCAAATATGTTGATGTGAGCTCGGGAATTGGGTCCGCGTGCGCTATAAGTACCAAGCAACGGCTCTCCTGCTGGGGCGACGTCGGGACACAGCAGGGAATGCTGCCGACGCCGCCGTCGGGCACGTTCCTCCAGGTCGGCGACGGCGGGTCGGCGGCCAAGTACCCGGACACCAATCTCTTCGCCTGTGCGATCAGGACTGACCGCACCGTTGTCTGCTCGGGGTGACGGCGCCAACGGTCGCCAGGCTCCGATGACCGCTCCCAAGGGCAAGTATCTGCAGGTCGCCGTCGACAGCGACGAGGTGTGCGGTCTGAGGCTGCACCACACGATCCGCTGCCACTACCCTGCCCCGCTCTACGGTTATGGGCCGGCTCGCCTCGGTTTACCAAGCTACCGCTACACCGAGGTCGGTGACGCCTGTGGCCTTCGGGGGAACGGACGCATCGTTTGCTTCGATGCTGGCCAGTCCCCCAACCGCTACAAGTTCAAGCAGTTCTCCGGAGGCACCGAAACCATGGTGTGCGCCGTCGTGACGGACGGTATGCTCTATCCCAAGTCCTGCGAGGCGAAGTAACGGCCTGCCGCTCTGCGGGCCACAGCCCTACAAAAACCGGTACGCCGGGTCGCAGGCACCAGAAGAATACAACGAACGCCCTGCGGAGGTCGGGTACCCGTCCCTCGGTGATCCCCTAGACACCGTGGAGGGCGCGTCAGGTGGGAAAACTCCGACAGTCGAGCAGGAGACAGGCGTGCAGATTGTTCTACCGCGACTCGCCCGGCTTGGCAGGATGTTTGGTGCGGTCAAGAGGACTCGAACCTCCACTCCCGTAATGGGAACAGCGTCCTGAGCGCTGCGCGTCTACCTATTCCGCCATGACCGCCCGTTGGAGCTGGGAACCGTGAACGTCAATCACGTTTACCCAGAGACCCAAAGACAGATCATTCTAGCCGCCGTGGCGCAAACGCACAATGGAGGAGGGCTGAAGAGGGCTGTGGCGACAAACATGAGCAGCTTTCCTGCGACAAACAAACACTAAGAGCTTTAGCTCCCTGATGGGAACCTCACATTTGGGCCATAAGCGGCTGCGGAAGGTGACACGATGACTTCCCCTGCCTACAACTCCATGATTCAGTTCACACGGGGAACATCCGGTTTTAACTATCGGGTGGCCGGCGTCGCCTTTCGGGAGGGACGTGCTTTGCTTCATCGATTTGAGGGCGAGGACTTTTGGTGCCTACCCGGCGGTAGGGTCGAGCTGCAGGAGAGTGCCGAAACAGCTCTGATCCGGGAAATGGACGAGGAGATGGGCCTTCGAGTTACCGTGGATCGCTTGATTTGGGTCGTCGAGAACTTCTTCCATTTCTCTGGAGTCGATCAGCATGAGCTGGGGCTCTACTTCTCAATGTCTCTCCCGGACGAACACGATCGGACGGGTTTGGAGCCGTTCACCGGGAAGGAAGCCACGAAACAGATCTCGTTCGCCTGGTTCACGCAGGCCGAGGCCCGGCGAGTAAAGGTGTATCCACAGTTCCTGTCTGATGCTCTGTGGAACCTTCCCGCATCCACCGCCCACATCGTCCATCGCGACCAACAGTGATGAAAGCCGCAGCTCAATGCTCAAACCTTCGTGTCGAGGCGTGTTGTCGAAAACTCCGGCCCGGCACTTGCCTCATCCCCATGGGTCCTAACGGGCAGGCACCGCTGCGTTGGGATACTGGAGTGAGAGACGAGAGGAGATAGAGAGATGGATTATCGAAAGCTCGGTCGCACAGGGGTCAAGGTGAGCCCCCTGTGTCTCGGCACCATGATGTTTGGACAGCGAGGTAACGCCGATCACGCCGATTGCGTTCGCATCATTCACCGGGCACTGGACGCCGGCATCAACTTCGTCGATACCGCCAATGTCTACAGCTCCGGCGAAAGCGAGGAGATCGTCGGCGAGGCATTGAAAGGAAGGCGCGATCGCGTGATTCTGGCCACGAAGGTCCATGGCGCCATGGGACCCGGTCCCAACGATCAGGGGAACAGCCGCGTGCACATCCTACGTGAAGTGGAGAACAGCCTCAGACGCCTGCAAACCGACTACATCGATCTCTATCAGATCCACCGGCCGGATCCCAGCACCCCCATTGAGGAGACGCTGGAAGCACTCGATCAGCTCGTTCGCGACGGCAAGGTTCGCTACATCGGCAGCTCAACCTTTGCCGCGTGGGAGCTTGTCGAAAGCTATTGGGTTTCTGACCGAGACCACCTGGCGCGCTTCGACTGTGAGCAGCCTCCGTACAGCATCTTCGTTCGTGAGATCGAGAAAGACGTCCTTCCCGTCTGTCAGAAGTATGGAACTGGCGTGATTCCTTGGAGCCCACTCAACCGAGGCTGGCTCGCAGGCAAATACCGCAAGGGCCAGGATATCGATCCTCAATCTCGTGTCGGAAGAAGTGACCCATTCATCGACGGCCCCAACTCGGAAACTGGTCAGAGGAAGCTCGACCTGGTTGAGCGCCTGATCCCCATGGCTGAGGAGGTTGGAGCCAACCTGGCTCAATACGCCCTCGCCTGGACGCTCGTCAATCCAGTCGTCACGGCGCCGATCATCGGGCCTCGGATCATGTCGCAGCTCGAGGATAATCTTGGAGCGTTGGATGTGAAGATCCCGCAGGAACACTTGAGCCGGATCGACGAGATGGTACCGCCTGGCACGAATGTCTAGTCGCCACCTGCCCTAGTCAGTCCGCCTTCCAGCCTCGGTTCCACCCGACTACTTCAACGCCTGACTAAGCGCGTCCAAGAGACTCGTTTTCGGACTGCTCGTGTCATCGGCAAGATCCCATATCATCGCACCGCCAAGATGATCCGAACGAACGAGTCTCGCTTTTGCGCGCACGGTCGACAGGCCGTCGAAGGAGATGAAAACGCCCTTTCCCTTCTCACCCCGTTTGTAGAGCCAGTATTCACCGGAGTGAGCATCAGGACCGTACCGTCGGTATCCTCGCTTATCGATGTAGTTCGCAACGAGGTCGCGATACTCGAAGCTGCCGGCAGCGATCGTACCGAACTTGGTCTCGCCTGCGTACTTCTGATACAGACCGTGGTTCTTAGAGCGCACGCCCGCATAGCCCCTGGCGTAGAAGGGAATACCCATCACGATCTTTTGGCGGGGGACGTGATCCTCGTGGATCATCCGGTGCACGTTGCCCGTGACCGAGAACCCCTTCTTGTATTCCGGATTCCGAGGGCTGGCTCTTATGGGGGCAAGGAAGTCAGTGACGGGATCGCCCCATGGGCCGTGAAAGTCGTAGGTCATGAGGTTAACCCAAGTCAGCAGGGGTGAGACGGCTTTCCAGTCGATGTCAAAGTAGACGGTGACTGCGCTCGTCAGAGCGTCTGACTTGGGCAGACGATGCCGGAACCTCCGCAGCAGCCTCGTGTACTCCTCTCTCTGCTTTGCTCCCTGCGGCCCTTCCCAATCGACATCGATCCCATCGAACACTCCCTTGCCAGGTCCTTGGATGAGCTGCACGCAGCTCTTCACGAGCCTGTCGATCTTGGCTGTGGTGGAGACAGCAGCAGGGAAGGCTGTGGAACCACCGCCGCCGAGAGAGAGCAAGACCTTCAGCCGTGGATACCGCTGCCGGGCCCGGCGAATGATCGGGAAGTCATTGCCGGCATCTCCCGCCCCGAGGCGGCATACATCACCGCTCACCCCAGCAAAGGCGTAGATGAGAGCAGAAAGATGCTCAAAAGGGACCTGCTGGAGCCCCAGACACTTAGAACAGTAGCGATCCCAGTCTCCGTAATAGCCCACGAGGCGGACATGGCTGCTAGCTCGACTTGGATGGGCGTCTGCCCCACCATTCGAACCGCCAATGATTGCGACCGCGAAGATGCTGAGAGCTGCGGCTGAGAGTAGCCGGCTCACAACTTGACGATTTACAAGTCGAATAGTGGCCATAGAGGCTCAGTTTACCGCGGATTCTGAGGGACAGGTACGCGGTGGCCACTTCGGCCCATAACCTCCAGCGGTTTGCCGCTGCATCATGGCACTAACCGGATTTTCTCAGCCCGAATGGCGATGGAGGTAGAGGTGGTCTCTCGTTCTTCTAACATTGGTCCCAACCGAAAACAACGCACCAGCCTGGTGGCAGTCTTAACGTTGCCCTCCTTGGCACAGCCGCGATAACCGGCTTCACCACTGCCGCCGAGCCGCCTCCATGCGGTCTCGACTTCCAAACGTCACCTTTTCGGTGACAAACCTAGGCGTGCTTCCCCACGGAGTCGCGTCAGAGGCTACGGATATTAATAACGATGGCATCGTCGCCGGAGACAGTCACGTTCAAATCTCGGTCGATGGAAAACCCGTGGTCCGTGACCATGTGTTCCTCTACAAGCACGGAAGGATGATTGATCTTGGGGCAGAGCCGGGATATGCAGATGGATACGCCGGATATATCGGCGTCGACAATCGAGTTACCGCCGGAGGCGTCAATGGTAACGGCCCCCTGCAATCAGGGTCCTTCGTCGTACGCCTCCATGACGGAAAACCCGTGTGGTCCGCCGTTCGAGACACTTCGGGCAAGGCCGGAGGGGTTGTCCTCGCTGGGATCAACGATCATGGCGCCGCGACTGGCTGGATAAACAGTACCCCATCCGAAGGCGCCGTGTGGCACACCGACAAACACAATTACCGGGTCGCCGACCCTCTCGCACGATCCGCAAACGACGACACCAGCGGCTTTGCCATCGACGATTGGGGTGATGTTGCCGGAATGGATGATCACGCCGGCGTGAAGTCAGGTCTATTCAGAGCAACACTCTGGGTAAAAGGAGAGAGTCCCGTCCTGCTTCCGACTCTCGGCGGTCCGAGTGGTCGCGGAACAGCCGTGCGACGTCTTGGGTTACTGCCAGGACAATCCAGCAGCCGCTCCGTTGTTACCGTTGCCGGCAGCGCCGATCTGCCGAACGATAATGCCCATGCCTCTCTCTGGCGCGTCCAGCTTGACGGTAATCGAGTGGTCTCTGTTTCTCGACCCGAAGATCTCGGCACAGTACCCGGATACTCCAGCAGCATCGCCGCCGCAATCAGCACAACCGGCCTTGTTGTGGGAAGTGTGATGGGCTTCAACCCGAACCCCGACAATGTCACCGACTCGAATGTGATGGGCCTAAACATCCAGCTGCGCAGTGCGCATGCCGATTCCGCTCCACCCCCCAACCACGCCGTTATCTGGCAAGCGGGCAAGATAGCTGATCTCAATAGTCTGATTCCGGCCACATCCGGCTGGGTTCTAAATGATGCGTTCGGAATCAATGCCGCTGGAGATATTGTCGGCGACGGCACGTTTCATGGCCAGCCACGCGCGTTCTTGCTTCGCCCGAGATTCAATGTCTCCTATCATCTGACAAAGCTTGCAGCCGGAAGGACGAGCTGCGGGTCGATCGCATCAGCAGTGACGGATTCCGGAGCTGTGGCGGGTCTTGCCTCGGGTGGTCCCAGCCGCTCTGAGCACCTTTACCTATATCAATCTGGATCCAGGACCAACCTGGGTGCCATACCAGGGGTTTCCGCCACAATCGCGGGAATCGACAAGAGTCTGAATGTCGCGGTATCCGTCCGCTCGGCGCGAGGGTCTGAAGAGGCCTACGTCGTTCATCGAATCGGCAGCCGCAGGGTCTGGACTGCTCTTCCCTCGATTGCCAAGGCTCCCGTGGTGGCCACGAGCATGTCGGCAGACGGCACGATCGTGGGTTATACCCAGGGATCGCGACCGGAAGCTGTAACCTGGCGCCTCTCGGGTTCCGCCTATATGATTCGGCCTCTCGCAACTCCCAGTGGCTGGACCGCCGCCTGGGCCATGAACGCCACAAATGCAAACACTGCGGTGGGCGTGGTTGAAGGCCACGGAGGCATTCCCGCAGCGGTTGTTTGGAAGCTTGGCAAGCAGCCAACCGTCGTCGGAGCGAGCGGAATCCCATCTATTGGGACGGGATCGTTCACCGCGACTGCGTCCTCATCCTACGTGATAGGCGCCAGTTTCACCGGCAAACGAACTCACGCCGTCCTTTGGGGACCCAGCGGGGCATCGATCGACCTGGGAGCATTGACCGGCTTTCCGGCGAGCATCGCCCGATCGAGCAACAAATCTGGCTGGGTGGTTGGCACGGCAGGCAACCGATCGGTGGCCACCAAGCCATCGAGCTTCCGGAAGTCCGTGCTACCGCGCGTCGTTGGTTCGAATCTCTCCTGCTCTCGACACTCAAGTCCATCAACCCGGGCGTTTATCGCTCACGACGGCTTCATGGTCAATCTGGAGCGACAGGTTACGAATGGATCCGGTTGGATCTTGAGCTCCGCCACCGCCATCAATCAGACGGGGGAGATTGTGGGATACGGAGAGTTTCACGGAAAAATGACAGGATTCGCCTTGACACCATCCGTGCAGGCTCAACGAGGCTTCTGAGCCTACTTGCCGGCCCTCGATTTCTGCCTGTAGCGGTCATTCATGATTGCCGCCAGCGTTCTCTTAAAGGACTTCCGAAAGTACCTGCGCCCTCCACCGTGGCTAAAGGCTCCAACAGTCAGAATGAGGCCCCTCCAACCGTAGAACTGGCGCTCGATGGAGACGGTTATATGGCACCCTCTTCGTTCTGAGGGACGGATCTGTACATCCGAGAAGCCTCCAGCAACCACCACGTTGGAATCCTCAACGGTCGACCGAATGCGGTTGGGAGCCGAAAGCTGGTACCGCTCGATGGTATAGAAGGGCCCCGTGCCCTCTCGAACCAACACACTGGACTTGCCGGTTTCCAAGACCTGATAGCGTGAACGACTAAGGCCAGGATAGTAGTCAAGGCGCTTTTCGCTGAAGTCCGACAGTGCGGCGAAGAGCTCCTCCGGCGGAACGGGACAGTCGACAGAGAATCTGTAAACGCCGATGACTGTTTCCTCTCTTCGAGACTCGCTCCGGATGCTAACCCATCATCCGTTTATTTCAAACTTTGGCCTCGGGCGCGCTCTCCGTAAAGGAGACCACGACCGTCCTGCTGCGGGGCCCGTCGAATTCGCAGAGGAAGATGCCCTGCCATGTACCGAGCAGAAGTCTACCTTCCGCCACCGGTACCTCCAGATGGAAGCCCATCAGGCTGGCCTTCAGGTGTGCCGCGGAGTTCCCTTCTGCGTGCCGGTAGGCGGGATCGCCCGCCGGAATGATTCGCTCCAGGGCGTAAAGCATATCCCGCTTGACGTCTGGATCGGCGTTTTCATTGATGGTGAGACCCGCGGTGGTGTGGCGGCAGAAGACGTGACAGAGACCCTCTTGCAAGGCCGTTCCCTGGAGAACTTCCGCCACATCGTCCGTGATCTCCCGAAGCTCTTCTCGCGCCAGCGTCTCCACTTTGAATGAGTACGTCGCCATCACCTAGTTTTCGCACAGAATGGAACGCGGCAAGGATGTCTGACCGGAGGTTCTACAGCATCTTTGTGGCAGCGATGCGGAATCCAATCACTTTTTGAGAGTTGGGAGGAGTAGGTGTTCTTCACGCAGATCGTTCATAAGGATCTCGGCTGTGCATCCTATATGGTTGCCTCGGCGGAGACGAATGAATGCATTGTGGTCGACCCGCGCTGGGAGATCGAGCCGTATCTGGAGGCCGCAGAACAGCACAATCTGACCATAACTTCCATCATTGAAACTCATAATCATGCCGATCACGTGTCAGGTCACGGTCGATTGGCTCAGCTTACCGGGGCCAGGATTTACGTCCACAAGGACGCGGATGTGGACTTCGTACATGAAACGGTCGCCGACGGCGACGTCATCGATCTTCACGACGTGAAGGTCTACATTATTCACACCCCAGGGCACCGACCCGAGCACATCGCCCTGGCGGTTCAAGACGAGACCCGAGGCGCCGAGCCATGGATCGTGCTTACCGGTGACAGCCTCTTCGTGGGTGACGTTGCCCGTCCCGATCTGGCAGTTGAAGGACGGGAGGGCGCCCGTTTGTTGTTTCACAGCCTGCAGGATAAGCTGCTTGAGCTGCCCGAATTTGCATCCGTCTACCCTGCCCACGTTGCCGGCTCCCTCTGTGGTCGCGTGAGCAGTGAGGTTCCGAGCACGACCATCGGGTTCGAGAAACGGTATAACGCTGCTTTGGGGATCCGCGATGAGGGTGAGTTCGTGTCGTATATGAACAAAGATCTTCCGCACAGACCTCCAAACATGAGCCGGATTGTCGAGATCAACCGAGGTCCACTCTCAACCGTCTCGCCTTCACCTCGACGGCTATCTGCACAGGATGTGGCGGAGCGAGCTCAATCGATTGTCATTCTTGATGTGAGAGACACCGATGCATATCTTGGCAGTCACCTGATCGGTAGCATCCACGTTCCGGTACGCGGAGCGCAATTCGGAACACGGGTCGGTTTTCTCGTGCCGGTCGATTCTCAGCTCGCCATCGTCGTGGACAGCGAAGATCAGGCTTGTGCAGCATTCGATGGCCTTCAAGTCGTCGCCTATCAAAACCTGGCAGGCTATCTTCTCTTCCATGATTGGGAAGCCTCTGGAGGTAAGGTCAGCTCGATCTCGGTGGGAGATCCTAGAGATGTGGAGCCTGACATTTCAAAAGGACGTACAACCATCGTCGATGTTCGCGAGCCGTCTGAGTGGGCCTCTGGCATCGTCGCCGGCGCCGTCTTGATCCCGTATCGGGAGCTGGTGGAAAGAGCTGGTGAAGTCTCTAAGGAGAAGCCTGTGGCGGTCATTTGCCAGTCAGGTGCTCGGAGCGTCATCGCTGCCAGCATCCTCGAACGCGCTGGATTGAGCGAAGTGATGAGTGTGACGGGCGGGATGTCGGCTTGGCGGGAAGCAGGCCTCTCGACGACCAACCCGCCGAACGGCGGTCTCTAATGCCTTTTCGGCTTCCCCAATAACTTGCACTTAAGGCACTAAAGTATCTTGACAGGCTGCGAGGCCTTGTGCTAATAATTGGGTGAAGGGATTCGAGTGAATCCCCCAGACGAAAGCAAAAAACACAGCGTTCGTCGTAGAAACATATCTTCATTGGAGGTACGTACTATGGCCAACACGATTACTCGCTACACCCGCCCAAATATGGTCCCCACGCGGTCGCTGATCGATCAGCTCCTTGAGGGCAGCTTCTTTGCCCCTGCCGCCATGGACCGATGGATGAATCAAACCCCGACCCAGCCGGCAAACCTGATCGAGACCAACGAGGCGTATGTTGTTCAGGCAGCGCTCCCCGGTCTTGACGCCGACAAGCTGGAGATCAACGTGGCGCAGCGCGATCTCACCATCAAGGGCACATACGAGTTCGAGAACGTCGAGAACGGCAGCTACATCTGGCAGGGTCTGCCGTCTGGTGAGTTCACCCAAACCTTCACTCTGCCTGGCGAAGTAACTGGAGATGGTGCTGAGGCGACCTACACCAACGGGGTCCTCAGTGTGAACATTCCGAAGGCGCAGCACGCCAGAGTGAAGTCGATTCAGGTCAAGAAGACCGTCTAACAACCAAGCTGATTCGACGGGGCCCCAGCGGGGCCCCTTTTTTATTTGGCGCTGTTAGGTCGAGGAGATGAAGTGCTGAATAACCATCACCAAGACGTATGGAACCAGGAAGACGGGACCAAGTAAGCTCTGGGCTACTACCAGCTTGGGCCGAGCCCAGCCGGTAGGTTTCCAACCTCCCACAGCGCCGTGAGATAGCAGCCACTGCAGCGCGCGGGCTGCCAATGCGGCAAAGAGAGCCATCTCGATCATGTAGACAAAGTCTTGGATGTTCGGGTTGATTTGCAGCCCATAGAGGTAGAGATGACCATAAATGGGTTTGCCGGCAGTCTCCCCGAAAATCGGCATAAGCATCGCTCCATCCAGCTGCCCCGGAGCGTTAACGATATTGTCCGTCAGCAGGAAGATGTTGAGGATGCCCCAGAGCCACAGCATCACCCGATCCCGGGCGGCCAGAACGAGCACCATCGGCACGAGCCAAACCAGCCACTGAGAGAACCACCAGGAAAGTAGAAAGACCGAGAGGATGGTCGTCATCCACATTGCCGCCAGGTCTTGGATGTCGTTGTCTCGCTTCGAGCAGATCCAAGCAAGTACCAACATACCCGCGTAGGCGACAAGAAACAGGTGGTCCGGGTACCGGCCGACCCCGTTCGCTCGGAGTATGCTGGATCCGTCGTGCGCCAACAGGACTCGGTTGATGAAGCTGCTGTTGAGGAATGGAAGCGCGATGACCACAGGTATCGCCGCACCAGTAACACCCAGCTTCACGATTTGAAGTAGGTTGCGGTTAGACACCATGATCGCTGTGATGGGAATCAGCAGCAAAGCGTAGTCTTTGAACGCTGCCGCGATGCCGAGTAAGGCCATCCCCCAGAGCAGTCGCTTATTACGAAAGGCCACCAGAGCGGCAAGCGTGGCGGCCGCTGGAAAGACGTCGTTCTGGGACTGCATCATGACCGTGACCACCACACAGGGCGATGCCAGCCACAAAATTCGAGCGATCCGCCTGGGGACAGGCTCCTGCACGAGCTTCTTGACTAGGAAAAAGCATCCGAAGAGGGCGGCCACGTTCGGCAGCTTGATGAGAAACAGACCCTCCAACAGCGAAAGCCCGCGAGTCTCGCCGAAAAGCTGCCGAAACAACAGCCGCCGAGTGGGTGACACGGGATCGAGATGCATCAGCATCAAGATCTTGAGGTAGGCGCCGTCGACGAGATACGGCAAAGGCGGCATGGTCGTACGCAATGTGGTCAGCCCCGGCACCTGATCGAAGTACCGATAGACGTCGATGTGACCCAGAGCCACCTGGTTGGCGATGAAGGAGTTCTGCAAGGCATCGCCCTGCTGGAAGAAGATCATGGCGGCGACCGACAGCATGACGTAGCCGGCATAGACGAGTAGCACCAGCGCTCGAGCAGGAACCGCTGCAAGGGACACCGTACCAAATCGAGCCGCAAACGGTAACGCCGCGACTCCCTCGGTATCCACGGTTGTCACAACAGAAGCAGTGGACCGCTGCAAGACTTCGTCTACCCCCTCCACAGACTCATCTCAGCCGTTCGCGCGACGTCAATATGCTATCGAATACTAGTCATACTCACATGACATCAGAATGAAGATTTCCCTCAGCCGATCCTCGCGCAGCGCTAGAGGAGATCCTGCGCACTTTCCGCTCCATAGATCTTGAACCATGGAGTTGCGCTCTGGAGTCTGTCATTAACGGCTTCGATGTTCCGAACTCCGGTTGACTCCAGCCATGATCGAAAGGCCTCGGCCCCTTCTGCCGCGTACACCGGAATGCCATCCTTCCAGGTGGCCCGCCCGCATAAGACACCGGAGAACCGGGTCCCGGCTTCCGCTGCCAGCTCCAACGACTCAGTGAACTCGTCATTGCTGACGCCGGCACTCAGGTAGATAAATGGCTTCGTGGCCACACCGGCCGCCTCCTGGAAGTACTTCATGGCGTCGGCTTCGAGAGTAAGCAGACTTGTCTCCGAAGGCCTTCGTGCCGTCAACAAACTTGAGATTTACAGGTATCTCGACTTTCAGCACGTCGACATGGTACTTGTCTTTGGTGAACTCCGCCATGCTGCCACTCACGATCTCCGGCTTGCGCTTGGCATATTCCAAGCCCTTCTCGTCACCACCTTCCGGGATCGTAGCCGACGAATTCGAGGAAGAACGGGATATCGTTCGCCAGGCATTCATCGCCAATCCGCTCGATAAAGGCATGCTTGATGTCGTTGATCTCCTGAGTTTCCAGCGGCGTGTAATAGATGAGGACCTTGACGGCGTTGGCTCCGGAGTTCTTGAGTCGCAAGGCTGACTCGTGAGGGAGGAGATCGGGCAAGCGCCCGGGCTGGGTGTTGTCGTAGCCTGACTCCTCGTAGGCCAGCAGCAGCCCTGCATTCTCGGATCGCCGCTTCGACGCGGGCAATCCATACTCAGGATCGAGAAGGATGGCACTGGCATGAGGTGTCAAAACCTCCGCAACCAGTGATTTGAACTCCTCCATATCCCTGTTCGAAACGTCTCCTCCACCCCTGGCTGCGCCAAGCGCCTTCTTCAAGGATCCGCGCTGATCCATGGCTGCCGCGGCGATCACGCCTCGCTCGTCGGCGAGCCGCTGCATATTCTTCACTTTGCCCGGTGCAAGTTTCACTGTCATTCCTCCACATCCGACTTCACTCCATGCTAAGAGAGTTGGGCAGTACACGCATGTGCTCTCGGGCTGTGCTACTAACAGATATGGCTGACATGCAGACTTGGCGTTATCTTTCCTCAGCTCGAAATCGGTCGCGAAGCGAGGGATGTCCGTCGCTTCGTTGAGGCTGTGGAAGAAAGTGGTTATGATCATCTCGGCATCTACGACCATGTCGTCGGCGCGGATATAAGCAGTCGTCCGAGCTGGCCTGGTCCCTACACCAGTGAGCATGACTTTCACGAGGTGATGGTTCTTTTCGGCTACTGCGCCGGAATTACCGAACGTCTCGAGCTATGCAGCAGCATCCTCATCCTGCCCCAGCGACAGACCGTGCTCGTCGCGAAGCAGGCAGCCGAGATCGACGTGCTCAGCAATGGCCGCCTCCGGCTGGGTGTGGCCATCGGATGGAACCCGGTCGAGTATGAGGCTCTCAACGAGGATTTCCACAACAGAGGCCGGCGAATTGAAGAGCAAGTCGAAGTGATGCGTCTTCTATGGACAGAGCCGGTGGTCACATTCGATGGCCGGTGGCACCACATCGAAGCTGCCGGCATCAAGCCACTTCCGGTCCAAAGGCCAATACCGATCTGGATGGGTGCCTACTCGGAGCCGGCCCTACGACGCGCCGCTCGCATCTCCGACGGATGGTTCCCGCAGGTTGGAGCTGACGATAGAGGCCAGCAGCTCGTCGATCGCTTCCGCGAGTACGTTCGGGAGGCTGGTCGTGATCCGGATCAGGTTCCCATCGAGGGGCGTTTGCAGTACGGAGACGGTAATGCTGATCGCTGGCGTAGGGAGATCGAGGTCTGGAAGAACCGGGATGCGAAGTACCTATCGCTTGTAACCATGAACGCCGGGCTCCGAAGCCCTCAGGATCACATCGACGCGATTCGGCGCTTTATGGAAGTGGCCTCGACCTAGCAATCACGTCTCCGCCCCTCTCGCGCAACGACCGGGCCTTCAGTGAAGACCGATGGTTGGGCAAGGCGGGACGCCGGCCACACAAGGGCCGGGCTACGTCCCGCTTGGGACGGGAATTCCACGAGACTTGCTGAAGCGCGCTATCGTCGTAGGCTGAGCGAACTCGACCGGCTCTGCCATGCCTCGTGCGAGCGTGCGCTCAGGACCGCATGTACCGCATCGTCGCCTCGTCGCGTTTGCGATCGGACGTAGCCCGGCCCCTGTGTGGCCGGGCGAGTCGGCATTCTGCAGGGTGCGACCATGAGTGAGAGAGCGGAGGGATCGGCGATGCCTCGAGTGCGCCTCCGCGACTTCGATTACCACGACTCAGGAGCCTTCTTCGTCACGCCTGCACTCGGGGCGTCTCGATCCCTGGTGAGGGCGGTAGGGTCGGGTAGCGCGTGTACCGCATCGCGCCTCGCCGCGTTTGCGATCGGACGTAGCCCGGCCCCTGTGTGGCCGGGCGAGTCGACATTCTGCAGGGTGCGACCATGAGTGAGAGGCGGAGGGATCGGCGATGCCTCGAGTGCGCCTCCGCGACTTCGATTACCACGACTCAGCGGCCTTCTTCGTCACGCCTGCACTCGGGGCGTCTCGATCTCCTGGTGAGGGCCGGTAGGGTCGGGTAGCGCGTGACGCCCGGCCACACAAGGGCCGGGCTACGTCACGCTCCTGGCGGAATCGGGAAATCTTGGAATACGTGGTCGAGAGCCAGGAGTGCAAGGGATGGTCGCGCAGGCTGAGGATCATCCACATTCGGGCGTTCTTGATCCGTCGTGAGGGCGGGAGGGCTGGGCAAGGGGTGACGCCCGGCCCACTCGAGGGCCACGCTACTGGAGGCAGAACTCATTCCCCTCTGGATCGTTCAGTACTATCCAGTCCTCGCCATGAGCGCGCAGTAACTCACCTCGACTCGCGCCCAAAGCCACCAAGCGGTCGGCCTCCTCCTCTAACCGCCGCTGTCTCTCCTCATCGCTGAGCTTGGTCCGGCCCACCACGTTGACGTCGAGATGTACGCGGTTCTTGGCCGTCTTGCCTTCCGGGACCTTCTGAAAGTAGAGCCTGGGCCGCTTACCTTCAGGATCCACAATGGCGTTCGCCCGCCCCACCATCTCTCCCATGTCGTTGGCCACGCAGAAAGTCTGGCCAGCTTTCAAAGCCCTCCGGCGGGTCCTGCTCCTCGTACCGAAGTGCTTCCGCCCAAAATCCAGCTAGCCGGTCAGGGTCTTGACAGTCAAACGTAATCTGAATGCCAGGAACATCCATATAAACTCCTTCCGTGCGTCTCCGATCGATTCATTTCTCTCTGAAACTTCCATTTCGCATGCGCAGGTTGGAATAGGCGGGCGCCTAGGGTTCCATTGGTGGAACCCAGTCGTACAGGCTATCGCCTTCGCGATCCGCTTCGTGCGGGTTCTCAAGGAACATCCAGCGATGCCCTTCGAGATCCTCTACTCGATAGAGGCGGCCGTATGGCTCATCCTCCGGCTCCGACAGAATGAGCGCTCCCGAGGCTCTCGCCCGGCGGAAGTGCTCATCAACGTTTTCAATGTGGACCAGATTGCCGTCGACCACGTAGGGAACGGCCTGCCACTTAGCGGCCTGCTGACATGACTCGCGATGGCTCTTTGGTGACCGGTAATCCGGAGATGGCGTCGCAAGCATGATGACCCCATCTCCAATCTCCATCTCCGCGTGACCGATGGACCCATCCGGCATCTCGATTCGGGTCCGCTCTCGGAATCCGAAGGCTGCCGCCAGCCACTCCAGAGCCGCCGCAGGGTCTTCATAGGCCAGCATCGGCACAATCGTCGGATACGTCAATTCTTCCCCCGATCTATATATTCGGCCTTTAACCCGGAATGACGACCGCCGCACCGTTGATTTGATCGTGTTTCAGACGTTGGAGGGCGAGATTCACCTCGACCAACGGAAAGGATTCGACGTGAGTCTGGATGGGTATCTCCGATGCCAGCCGCAGCAGCTCGCGACCATCCTCCCGGGTGTTGGCGGTGACACTGGTGACGGTCTTTTCATAGAAGAGGTTCTGCTCGTACGCCAGCGGAGGGATCTCGGTCATATAGATTCCTGCCAGTGCCAGCGTTCCCCCGCGATCGAGTGCCTGCAGCGCAGTGGGGACGAGGCTTCCAACCGGCGCGAACAGGATGGCTGAGTCGAGCAGGTCCGGCGGAGACTCATCCGGATCACCTACCCAGTGCGCCCCCATCTGCCTGGCCAGCTCTCGGTGGCTCTCTCCCCTTGTCGATACATAAACAGTGCAGCCCCAATGAAGGGCGACTTGAATCGTGACGTGAGCCGAGTTCCCAAAGCCGAAGATGCCCAGCCGGCCTCCAGGCTTGAGATTCGATCTCTTGAGGGCGCGATACCCGATGATGCCTGCACATAGCAGACGGAGCCGTTTGCGCTGCGTCGAGTGACTCAGGGATCTCATAGGCAAAGTCGGCCGGCACCACGGCGAACTCGGCATATCCTCCGTCCGCGGTGTAGCCCGTAAATCGAGCATTCGGACAGAGATTCTCTCGCCCGCTGCGGCAGTAGCGGCAGGTGCCGTCGACATGGCGTAGCCAGGCGATGCCAACACGGCCATCCATTCTCGGATCGACATCTTCGCCACGTTCGACAACCTGTCCGATCACCTGGTGGCCTGGAATGATCGGCATCTTGACCGGTGGCAAATCCCCTTCAATGACGTGCAAGTCGGTGCGACAGCAGCCGCAGGCCTCAACTTCGACAAGCAGCTCACCTCTGCCTGGGCGTGGGGTCTCTACGTCCTCCACGCAAAGAGGATTGGAGTCGATTGGGGCCTGATGGTGAAGGACGGCCGCCCGCATATCCGAGTCTAGGAGTCTAGGGGCGGCCGCGACGATAGCGCTTAGTTGTCTTCAGCTTCCGACTTCTGCTCCCAGAAGTGCTCGATATTCTGGTAAACCTCGTCCGGAAACTTCAATTCCCGGTAGACGTTGCAGCTCTGCGGATCGTCTGGATCAGGACAGATGGGAAATTCCTGCTCCGACTGCCACCGCAGGATCTGGTCGCGCTTTGGCGGATTGTATCCGTGACCGCGCACCTCGGCGATGAGGCGTTGCGCCTCTTCCTCGCTAAAATCCCTATCGTGCCCCAGAAGCTCGGCCATCTGCTCCTCATCCATAAAGTGGCGGGCCACCATCACAAAGGTGAGCCGGCCATAGTGGCCGATGTCCTGCCCCTGTTTCAAGGCATCCATCAGATGAGCCATCATCGGAGACTTGTCAAGCTCAGTCGTATCAACGTCTGCTGCTCGCTGCTTCTGTGCCGTGTTTGTCATCGCTTCATCTCCAACGAGTTAGTACGTTAGTTCTAAGCAAGAATCATGCCTCAGTCGGGCGCTGTCAATCTAGCTCTTAGCCCGCCACATCTTGGATGGCTTCCTCCAAGATGTCGAGTCCCTCCGCGAGTAGCGAGTCGTCGATCACCAACGGAGCAAGGACTCTGATGACGTTGTCATACAGACCCGCCTTGATAATCACCAGACCTCGATCGTGACAGGAATGGATGATCTCCGAGGTCTCCTCAGCAGCCGGTACCTTCGTCTCCCGATCCTTGACCAGCTCCATGGCTTGCATAGCCCCCAAGCCCCTGACATCGCCGATGATGCGATGCCGTTCCGCCATGTGGACAAACGCACCATGGATCTGGCCTCCGATGTGCCCGGCTTTCGCGCACAGGTCGTCCCGCTCGAATATATCGAGAACAGCGAGAGCGGCGGCGCAGGCGACAGGGTTTCCAGAGTAGGTCCCACCGAGCCCTCCTGGGGCTGGGCCATCCATGACTTCCGCTCGTCCCACAACAGCCGAGAGCGGCATGCCGGCGGCCAGCGATTTGGCCATGACAACGAGATCAGGCTCAACGCCCGAATGCTCCATGGCAAACATCTTCCCGGTTCTTCCAAAACCGGTTTGAATCTCATCCGCAATCAAGACGATGCCGTAATGGTCGCAGATGCGGCGAAGCTGCCGAAGCCATTCGGCCGGCGCGACGACAAAGCCGCCTTCTCCCTGAACCGGCTCGACGATGATGGCGGCAACGGAGTCAGCAGAAACCGTCGTGGCGAAGAGCCGCTCCAGATCGGCGCCCGAGACCACCTCCGCCATCTCCCCACCACCGGACTCGTCCCAGCGATAAGCGTAGGGATAGCGAGCATGGTATGTCTCCGGCGCGAAAGGTCCGAAGCCGGTCTTATAAGGTCGCTCCTTACCGGTCAAAGACATGGCCATGAGCGTTCGACCATGGAACCCGTTCTCGAACGAAATGACCGCACGGCGACCTGTCGCCGCTCTCGCGATCTTCACGGCATTCTCGATGGCCTCAGCCCCGCTGTTCAACAGCAGCGCCTTCTTCTCGAAGGTGCCAGGCGTAATCTTGCAGAGCCTCTCGGCCAGCTCGATGTAAGGCTCATAGTAGGCGACGCTAAAGCAGGTGTGGATCAGCCTCTCGGCTTGAGCCTTTATCGCGGCGACAACTTCGTCTGATGTATGACCGACATTGACTGTACCAATACCGGCAGCGAAGTCGATATACCGCTTGCCATCCACATCCCAAATCTCCGCGCCGTGAGCGTGATCGACAACGATCTGGCTGTAGGTCGACACACCGCGCGCCACGGAACGATTGCGGCGATCCCTCCATTCCTGAGCCACCGATGCGGCACTTACAGTCACATCACACCTCTGTGAATCATCGAGAGCGCTCTGTGCTCCACGGCGCACTCTTTCCTCATTATGCTATTTAATGCGTAGGAGGACCGTCATTTGGTTACGAAATCCGTAGACTTGCAATCGCTTTCTGACGGATCCACCGACACGGGGATGAGGGTCGACGATTTGGATCGGGGCATTATTGCCCTACTTCAGCCCGATGGCAGGATGCCCTTTTCGGAGCTGGCCTCCCAGCTCGGGGTGTCAGAGGGAACGATCAGACAGCGCTACCGGCGTATGGTCGATGCCGGTGTGCTCCAGGTTGTCGCCGTTGCGGACCCTTTCAAAATCGGCTTTTCGACGATGGCCATGATCGGGATCAGCGCCGCGCTTGGAGAGGGCAGGGGCATTGAGGACATCGCCCGCGAGCTGATTGCCTTCCCGGAAGTCAGCTATGCAGTGATGTCCACGGGACCATTCGATCTGATCGTCGAAGTCATCACCGCAAGTCATGACGAATTCGTCCGCTTCTTGACCGACAAGCTCCATCCGACGAAAGGAATTGCCCGGAGCGAGACCTTCATGCTCCTTCGGGTGTACAAGATGAGCCTCGGAGGCTGGCGGATGGCTCAGCTTCGTGACTCAAGTGGAAAGATGCGAGATATCTGAATGGATGAATTTACGGACTTTCCTAAACCTTCGCGAAGGGGTGCAATCATCTCCACCCCTCTCTACGGCGTTTGTGAAGTTCGTCTGCTGTTGCGTCGCTACGCAGGTTTGAATATCGAGAATAAGGAGCGATCAAATGCCGCACGAGCTTAGCTCAGATGCCCTAGTAGCCGGCGAACACGCTGCCAATGAGCGCCTGATGACAGGCGCGCTCAATATAGTGGACGGCACCGTGATCGGAGTGGCCAGCACGGCTCCGGCCTACAGTCTCACGGCGACTCTGTACCTCCTGGTCGTGATTGGGCTCTGGGCGCCGAGTGCCATGATCATTGCCTTTCTGCCCATGCTCGGCGTCGCCGTTGGCTTCTACTGGCTCAATCGCCGGATCCAAGACTGCGGCACATCCTACGCCTGGATCGCCAAGGCGCTACATCCGGCACTGGGCTTCTTCACTGGCTGGGTCATCGTCGCGGCCGACGTCATCGTGATGATCTCTCTGGCCCTGGTCGCCTCTCAAAGCACGCTCACCCTCTTCGGCGGCGATCCCTCCAACACCACGCTGGATCTCATCATCGGGGTCCTCTGGATCGCCGTGCTGACGTGGGTTGTGATCCGAGGCATCCGTCTGTCGGCCAAGATGCAATGGGCGCTGCTGGCCGCTGAGTACGTCGTGGTGATGGGCTTTAGCCTTTGGGCCATCATCAATGTCTACGTGAACCACCCCAAGGGCTCGCACGTATTCTCCTGGAACTGGCTGGTCCCGTGGCAGGCACCGGGAGGGGGTGCCGCTGTTCTCAGTGCCGTTCTCGCCGGCGTCTTCATCTATTGGGGCTGGGATACCGCGGCGAACGTGAACGAAGAGACCGAGAATGCATCGACAGTACCAGGTTTGGCGACGGTCTATAGCACCTTCGTGCTGCTGATCATCTACGTCTTTGCCACTTCGGCAGTGGTCATGTACCTCCCCGAGGGAAAAATTGCCGGATCGGCAGACGCTTTGACGCTGATGGCAAAGTCGCTCGCCGGAGGCAACAAGCTGTGGTATCTCATGGTTCTGGCGATCGTGTCCTCCGCCGCCTCGTCAACCCAAACCACGATTCTCCCGACGGCCCGCGTGACATTCTCCATGGCCCGGGATCGCATCATTCCCAAAGCCTTTGCCTGGGTCCACCCCAAGTACCTGACGCCCTGGTTCTCGAGCCTGATCATGGGCATGGCCTCAATCGTTGTCTACGTCGTGTCGCTCTACGCCTCCGGAGGAATAGGACAGGCGATAAGCAACGCTATTCTGGCGATCGGTCTGCAGATTGCGTTTTACTACGGGCTCACGGGCATTGCCGCCACCTGGTACTTCCGCCGGCTGCTGTTTCAGAGCGTGTCCAACTTCATCCTTGCCGGCATCTTCCCGCTGGCAGGCGGTCTCGGCTTCTTCTACATCTTCTACGAGTCCGCCAAAACACTTACGGTTCCGCAGTTTTGGACAGGCGTTGGGGCCATGCTGATTGGCGTCCCTCTTCTCATCTGGTCCTGCTTCCACAATCCCGCCTTTTATCGACAGAAAACCGAGGCCGCGGGCCCCACAGACCCGTCCGGTCCTCTGCAGCAAGCTCCCCTGCCGGCAGAGTAACCTTAGCCCACTTCCTGGAGGAATCATGACGATCGGAACGGCAGAACGGAAAAAGCTTTTCATCAACGGAGAGTGGACCGAATCCACTGGGGACGAGATGCAGGCTGTGGTAAATCCGGCCACCGGTGAAACCATCGCAGAGGTCCCAAGGGGCACCCAGGAGGATGTCGATCGAGCGGTGGGTGCGGCACGCTCCGCGTTCGAGGAGCGCTGGAGTGATACCACGCCAGGGGAGCGAAGCCTCATGCTCTGGAGGCTGGCTCAACGCATGGAGGACAACGCCGAGGAGCTGATGCGGCTCGAATCACTCAACGTCGGCAAGCCGAAGACCGTGACTGAGTTCGATTTCGAGTTTACCCTCGACAACCTGCGGTTCTTTGCGGGCGCGGCCAGAATGCTGGAAGGCAGATCCGCCGGGGAGTACATGACCGGCTACACCAGCATGATCCGCCGGGAGCCGCTTGGCGTCGTGGCTTCGATCGCTCCGTGGAATTACCCCTTGATGATGGCCATTTGGAAGGTTGCACCCGCACTCGCTGCAGGGAATACCGTGGTGCTGAAGCCTTCCGAGCTGACTCCGCTGAGTGCCCTGCGGCTTGCGGAGCTTGCGGCCGATATTCTCCCGCCTGGCGTCTTGAACGTGATCACCGGAGATGGCGAGCCGGTCGGAGCAGGTCTGGTTCGTCATCCTGAGGTCAACATGGTCTCACTTACAGGAGACGTCGCCACCGGAAAAGAGATCGCCCGCACAGCTAGTCAGACGCTGAAACGTGTCCATCTCGAGCTGGGAGGCAAGGCGCCTGTCATCGTGTTCGACGATGCGGATATCGAAGCGGTCACGGAGGCGATCAAGGTCGCCGGCTTCTACAACAGCGGCCAGGATTGTACGGCCGCGACGAGAATCCTGGCGGGCGATCGGAGCCTACGACAACTTGCTGTCTGAGCTGAAACCTGCCATAGAGTCCCTCAAGATGGGTGATCCCTCCTCGGAGGAGGAGATTGACCTCGGTCCGGTGGTGTCAGGTGAGCAGCTCGACAGGGTGAGTGGATTCGTGGACCGCGCCAGGACTTCCGGCGCAACCATCCTCGTCGGCGGCTCCCGATCAGCCGCTCAGGATTCTTCTATCCATCCGAGCGTTGTCGTCGACGTGGGCCAGACCGACGAGATTGTCCAGCGGGAGGTCTTTGGTCCTGTCGTCAGTGTTCAGCGATTCTCGGACGATGACGAGGCAATCGCCTGGGCCAATGACGTGCCCTACGGGCTGGCTTCGTCAGTCTGGACCACTAATGTGAGTCGTGCGCTGAACGCCGCCAAGCGACTTAAATTCGGCACGGTTTGGATCAACGACCATATCCCGTTGGTCTCGGAGATGCCTCATGGCGGCTTCAAGCAATCGGGATACGGGAAGGATCTCTCCGCCTACTCGCTGGAAGACTACACGCAGATCAAGCATGTAATGGCGAAGTTCGCCTGATCATCGGCACCGCATAAGACAAGGAGCATCTGTAACTCATGGCAACTCACGTTCAGGCCAAAACCGGTATTTCTCTCGACAAGTCTCAAGAGATCTTTCAACGCATTGCAAAGACCGTAGCCGGGGGTGAAAGCAATTACGTACGTCTAAAGAACGGCCTCGAAATGTGCTTCGCCTACGGTGAAGGGTCGCGATTCTGGGATGTCGACGGAAACAGCTTCATCGATTTCTCATTGGGATACGGGCCTCTGATCTTTGGTCACAAACCGGTGGAAGTGACGGAGGCCGTGGTGGATGTCATCACCACACGGGGCATCCAGTTCACCTTCCCCTACGATCTGGAGGCCGATGTCGGCGAAGCGATCGTCGACGCCGTCCCCGGGGTTGACCTCATTCGCTTCGGCACAACCGGCACCGATGCGGTGAGCGCCGCTCTACGCCTTGCTCGCGCCTACACCGGCCGTGACAAGATCATCAACTTCGAGGGTCAGTACAACGGCTGGAGCGACACCATCTTCGTCAGCTGCTATCCCGATCTTTCCGCGGCGGGACCGGAGGACAGCCCGCGACCCGTTCCCGGATCTCGAGGAATCCCGCAGGCGGCGGCAGATCTCTTCGTGCCGCTTCCCTGGAACAACATCGAGGCCGTCGAGCGTGCCTTCGCCCGCCATCCCGGGCGAGATCGCCGCCGTCCTAACCGAACCTGCAATGTGCAACTGCGGTGTGATTCCACCGCAAGCCCGGCTATCTGGAAGCCCTGCGGGACATCACACGCAAAAACAACGCCTTGCTGATCTTCGATGAGGTGAAGACCGGCTTCCGGTTGGGCCTGGGTGGTGCAGTCGCTCACTACGGAGTCACGCCTGATCTCGTGACCTGGGCAAAGGCACTCGGAGCCGGCTATCCCGTTTCGGCCTTCGGTGGGTCCCGGGAGGTTATGGGCATGGAGGAGCGGAACGAGGTCATGCACGGTGGAACCTACAACGCCCATCCTGTCTCCATGGCCGCGGCGAAACGGACGCTTGAGATCATGCGGGACGATCCTCAGCTGTTCCCTGACCTCTGGCGTCACGGCGATCGACTTGCGGGAGGGATTGCAGCAAGCGGCAAGGGATGCAGGTCACAACGCAGTCTGTCAGGGAGTTGGGCCGTTGCTGCAGCTCTACTTCACAGACGGCGTGGAGGAGATCACGGACTATCGCTGCGCCGTGCAGCACCTCGACTTCGAGAAGTTCAGTGACTTTCAGGGGGCGCTTCAAGATCGAGGTGTTTACATCCATCCCGATCCGCTCGAGTGCTTCTATATCTGCACGGCACACACGGATGAAGACATCGAGGAGGCCATTAGGGCCGCGGGAGAAGCTGCCAAAGCCATCGCCTAGACACGTTGCGGGTACGTGGGAAGACCTACAAGGCTTCCCACGTGCCGGCAGGCGCTAGTTCTGATTCCTCGGCAAATAATCCAACGGATTCATGTACTGGCCATCGACTCGCACCTCGAAATGGAGGTGCGGGCCCGTCGTGTTTCCAGTCATCCCTTCATAGCCGATGGTCTGACCGGCATCCACAAGCTCGCCAACGTGGACGGCCAGTCCCAGCCCCAGATCCATGTGGGCGTAGAGCGTCGAGAGGTGCTCGGTGTGCTGGATGATGACGCAAAGACCGTAGGAGACGTGAGGCTGGCCGGGAACCATCAGGCCGGCGAAGATCACCCTGCCCGCTCCGGCCGCGTGGATCGGAGTATCGAAAGGCCCGGCAATGTCGAGACCGGTATGGAAGTGGGGATAGTAGGTCCCGTGATAGTTGAGCGGAGGCTCGAAGGCGTAAGGGCTTGGACCGAAGTTTTGGGTGATGATTCCGTGGATCGGCCACTGCAGGGTTGTGGATACCACCGACGTAAGGGTAAATCCCGGTTGACTCACCGATGATGATGGCAACCTTCTCGGCGGCATTCTGATCTGCCTGAATCATCTGGGCAGAGGATTGAGCGGATGTCGCGATGTCGTTTAGCTGTTGATCCTCCTGCTGAGCCAGACCGGAGATCGCTGCCTCTTGCTTTTGGATCCCCTGCTGGCGCCGCTGGGTAAGGCTTTGCGCCTCAATCAGAAGCACATCCTCATGTTGGGTCTGGACGACTACCGTCTTTAGCTCGTCCTTCTCTTGAGCTTGAAGCGCCCTCAGCTCCGCCATCTTGTCGATATACACCTTGGCCACGCTGTAGACCGCTGCATGCTCCCTGCGCGCCCTGCCGAGAATCGCATTGTCGTGAGCACCAATCTGGTCGACGAAATTCTGCTGGTTGAGCAGGTCGGTGAGGCTATGCGCCTCCAGCACCGATTCGAGAGGGCTCACCTGGCTAAGATCGTACATCTGGACCAGCGCTGTCCCAACGTTTCGTAGCTGCCTGTGGATTTCCGCCTTCAGCTGTTTGAGCCTGAGCAGGAGACCTGCGGCCTGATGGTGAACACTCGTGTACTCACCCCTGGTGGACTGCAGTTGAGAGCGCACAGAGTCGACACGATCCTGATCTTCCGTGATGGCAGTTAGAAGCTGCGCGCGTTGCGCGGCGAACCTGGCCTGTTCATTCGCCAGCCTGTCCTGCTGCTGCCCAAGCCGCCACTTCGTTGACGAAAGCTGCTTCTGGGCCTGGGACTCCTTATACTGCTGTTCCTTGAGCTGCTTCACCCAGTAATGACGGCCAGCCAGGATCTTCTGTAGCTGTTGTTGTTCGGAAGATACGGTATCGGCGTGTGCGGGTAGGCTCGAGACCGGTCGCTGAACAATGGCGAAGCCAATGATGGCCAGCAGAACGATCAGCCGGCCACAAGCCACCGCATAGCGTCTTAAGGAGTGAGGAGCACAATCGTGTTTGGTTTGAGACATTTCCCGTTCATAGTGGGAATTCGACACTCAAACGTCGATAGGAAGTATGTCATTCGCAACATTTTGCGGCCACCCCGTCCCGACTCGCTACATAGTGGGCACGATGGAGAATCACGCGAGGCATCGCCTGTCCCTCCCTCTGTCTCACATGGTCGCACCCTGCAGAAATGCGACTCGCCCGGCCACACAGGGGCCGGGCTACGTCCGATCGCTTGTTCGGCGAGAATCGCGTTCGCTTCTGCCCACACCAAATGCACTGCGCAGCCAACCGTCGGATAAATTCAACTCGCCCGGCCACACAGGGGCCGGGCTACGTCCGATCGCTAGTTCGGGCCGGAATTGTGCCCGTCATCTGCCACAGACAAAATGAATGCGCAGCCAACCATCAGAGAATTCGCCTCGCCCGGCCAACCCACGGGCACTCAGTGAATTACAGCTGAGGGGAGAGAAAGCGTCTGAGGTAGGACGTAGGCGAGCGAGCGGTCACGAAGTGTCACCTTGACGTGGCCGTGCTGGAAGTTACCAAGGGTGTTTCCAAGCCAATCGACGGCTCGTAGAGGGGCCAAGATTCAGGTTGACCTTCGATGTCCAGGACGTCAGGGCATCGTTCCAAATCACGAAAAACTGCTGGCCGTGGTTCTTGAACTTGAGAGCGAGCACGCTATTCGATAGCTTAGCGATGCCGATCAGGTGCGCTCCGTCCAGAAGATAGGCGCTCAGACGGTAGGCGGTGAAGGCCGGTTTGATGCTGAGGTTCCGCTGTAGCAGACCGAAATGGTCCTCGAGCCAGGGAGCCGAGCCATCATCTCTGAGGTCGTACCAAAATACCCGCTGCACGCCTGCGATGGCCGCGATGAGATAGATACGGGCAAGCTTATCTGCCTGCGAGGTCTCCGTACCGCAGCTCCTCTCGCACCAGTCTTCGCCTGACCACCCGATCTCCGTGAACCATATCGGCCGGCCGAATTCTCGAAGGGTTTTCACCTCCTGCAAAAGGGCGCCGTTTGGTGCGCCGTTATACGGCTGGATGGAGGTGATGTCGAACTTCCCTCCAGCCTTGACGACCTGATCGATGAAGTTGATGGCATTGGGATCAGCCCCGCTTGGTCCGCCTAGAACTACCGTTGCCTGAGGATTGGCTCGTTTAATCGCTGCATAGGCGGCATTGAGTAGGGTTGCGTAGTCGCGGGCATTCGGATACGGTCGCCAGAACTTGGCGAGATCCGGCTCATTCCATACCTGCCAATCGGTGATCTGATTTCGGTAGTGACGAGCCACCGCATAGGCGTACATCGCGAAGTCGCTCACAATCTGACGCATGTTGGAGTGGGGCATGTAGGCGTGGCCCTGGCCTGACCAGGTATTGTTGTAATCGAGGAGACCGAGGATGTGGAAACCGACGCCTCGCTCCTGCGTCACGACTTTGTCGTATGGCGCCCAATCGTAGACTCCCGCCGGCGAACCATGCAGCTTGTCGGCGGTAAACTCCTCCCGCAGCCACCTCACACCCGTCTGACTGGCGAGGTTAAGCAGTCTGGCACTTACCGGCCGGGACCGCTGTGCGATATAAGATCCCAAACCGTGCAGCTCGCCGATCCTGAGATTCGTTTTGTTGAACCTCAGCAGATCTGAATGCTGCGTACCCCCAGCTTTCGGTGCCGCCGTCTTGCCTTTATCCGGAGCCGGCTTCCCTTTGCCCTTCCGGGGCGAGCGTGAGGTTTGGGGAGTTCCTGCCGTCACCTTATCGACAGTCCCAACGTTCTCGGTCACAGGATTCTGCCGCACTTCCGGGGCTGCGCGAGAAGTCTGGCTCACGCTCTGGCCGATCCACGAATCCGCGGATGACTTCGTCGGATGTCGACGGAGGGAGGAACGGGGATGAGAGCTGGTCGATCTCTGCGAGACGGTTGCACGGTGACCGGAAGGGTCAATTGATCCTGCCGTAGAAGGATGCTTCAGCAGACCACCCGAGGCACGCCTAGAGACGGTCCTTGATACGGAGACGCCCGAATCGACAGCATCCCCCAGAAAAGGCGTGTGTGAGCCGCCAGACTGCGTTGGGTTCCGCTCGACATTCCGCCCGCTGGGATTACGCCCCGGACGAGACACAGCTGACTGCGAGGGCCCGGCAGTCGAGCCAGGACGATGCCTACTGCTCGTGGGAAAGCCGGCAGAGCCAACCACCCGGTCATTGATCAGAAACGTACCGCAGAGCAGCAGAGCTCCGACCAGCAGCATGCCGCCGTAGCGCAAGAGGCGTTGCGTCATGAAGGGTTCCGTCCGAACCCGTGATCAAAGGGAGTCGTCATATCCGTCCAGAATGTTCGTGGCAATTGTGCCACCAACATCTACGATGCTATCACTACATCCCCGCAGTCACTTCATTCGAGTACGATTAGGGAAACCGAAGAGCGGAGGTGTGGACGTGACCACGGCAACGGATAAGAGTGCCGAAACCATCGAAGCAATCAATCGATTCAACACCGCCTTCAATCGCCACGACGTCAGCTCGCTCATGAAGTGCATGACAGATGACTGCATCTTCGAAAGCACCGCCCCTCCAGATGGCCAGCGCTTTGAGGGCCAGGAGGCAGTGGGCAATTTCTGGCACGAGTTCTTCCAGGCATCTCCAGACGCATTTTTCGAAGGCGAGGACATGTTCGCCTCAGACGACCGCTGCACCGTGCGCTGGATCTACCACTACAGCGACTCAGAAGGCCAGAAGCACCGTCTTCGAGGAGTCGACGTGTTTAAAGTTCGCGACGGGAAGGTTCACGAAAAGCTGGCGTACGTCAAGGGATAATTCGAGAACCGCAGCTCGTTCTGCACGGATCCGTCATTCTTTGGCCTTCGTGTAGTCGTAGAATCCCCTGCCGCTCTTACGACCCAGCTCACCGGATGTGACCTTGTCCTCGAGGATGGCCGGGGGCTTCCACTGCTCGTCGCCCGTCTCCTCATATCGTTGCCGCATGATTCCGTAAAAGATGTCGAGGCCACTGAAGTCCGTCAGCTCAAAAGGTCCCATGGGATGGTTGAGGCCCAGCTTCACCGCCGTATCGATGGCCTCTGGAGTCGCATAGCCTTGGTCCGCAAGCCAAAGCGCCTCTCGCTTTAGCGCCGCGAGAATCCGATTGACGATCAGCCCCGAGATTTCTTTCTCGATCAGCACCGGCTCGCGATCGATTCCCCGAACGTAGGCCATGGCTGCCTCGACCGTTTCATCAGAGGTTTCGGGACCACGCATTACCTCCACGAGTCTCATGACGAGGACCGGATGAAAGAAATGGATATTGCAGGCTCGCTCGGGATAAGGCAGATCGTCGAAGATGCGGGAGATTGGAATTGTGGACGAGTTGCTAGCGAGGATGGCATCGGGTGCACACGTTTCTACGAGACGTGAGAAGACCTGCTGTTTGGCGCTCAGATCCTCAAACACCGCTTCGATCGCCATCCCCGCGCCGGCAGCTCGAGAGATGTCGGGTGAGTACTCGACACGGCTCAAGGCGTCCTCGACTCGCTCCCGGGTATACGTCCCCTTCTCCACTCGCCGTTCTAGCTGTGCCCGATTACCCGCTTCTGCCCGGCTCAGATTGCGTTCGTCGGTATCGACAAGCACAACTTCAACTCCGTGCAACGCCGACTGAGCGGCAATCTGCGAGCCCATGGTGCCAGCCCCGATAACCGCAAGCTTCCCCGGTAAGGTCTCAGCCAAAATCTCGTCCTCGTCGATGCATGATCACCTCACGTTATAGCTGAGGCCACCAATGCCGCTCCCAGACGAGCATGCCGTGTTAGACATTGCTGACGGCATGGGGAAGGGATATCCTTCTGTGATGTCCCCATCCAGCTCGCCAGGCTGAAGGTGACCAAGCCTAGACTTGACCAAACCTCCACAAATGCTTGAGAGACCCAAATGTTGAACATTTTGCGATCAGAACGCCGGGAGAAGGAGCGAAAGGCTCGACAGGAGGGCAGAATGCCGCCTGGACAATCCTTGACCGAGAAGTTCCCGGTCTTGACCTACGAGCCGTCATCTCAATGGCCTCACATCGGATTGGACACCTGGGAGCTCAACGTTCATGGCCAGGTCAAGAACCCGCTCCACTTCAGTTACCAAGAGCTGGTGGCGGAGTTCGAGGTTGTGGATCTAACCTTCGACATCCACTGTGTGACGCGATGGTCGAAGCTGGGAACGACCTGGAGAGGCGTGAGAGTCAGGGACGTCCTGGCGAGAGCCATGCCTCAGGACGGTGCTCACTATCTCGTGTCTCACTCCTATACCGGTTACACCGCCAATGTGCCGCTTGAAAGCGCGATAACCCCCAACTCGCTCATAACCTGGCAGTACGACGGTGAGCCGCTTTCCTCAGAGCACGGTGGTCCGGTTCGCGTCATCATCGATCCTGAAGCTCTGTACTTCTGGAAGAGCACCAAGTTCCTGCGATCCTTGGAAGTGGTATCGGAAGACGCTCCCGGCTTTTGGGAACGCTTGGGCTATCACAACCGCGGGAATATCTGGGCGGAAGAGCGCTTTTGGAGCGACAGCGGATTCAACACGAGACGGGACGTGGTGCGCTCAGCGGGCAACGAATAGGCTATCCGCGGTACCAGAATCGATCCCAGACCTGCCAAAAGGAGTCGCCGGTCGCCTCAACCGTCCTTGGCCCGGCCAGCGTGACTCCAGGCCGGCCCGAGAAGGCAGCTGCCCTGTCGATCGTTGCCAGCTCCACGCGGAAGGTGACAGGTGGGCCGGGTCGGTATGCGGGAAGGGAAGTCTCGTGCCTTCATGCATTCGTACACCTTGCTCTCGATAAGCCGCCGGGCATCCACGGGTGTCAGGTTCCGAGCCGAGAACCGGCTCAAACCCCACTTGACGACCGCTCCAACAACCTTCGGCCCAAGCAGATCCTGAACCTCCTGAACGGTTGCTTCATCGCCCGATACGAAGACGCCTGGAGAGTTCCAGCTGCCGGCGATCGCGGCCGCGATCCCTGACTCGCCAACGGCCTGGCCGTTGATCGTGGCGTTGTACCAAGCCTCGCTCGATACCGTATGAGACAGCACGCCGTTGGGAGTGCCGGCCATGGCGTGCGCGCCAATGAAGAGATTGGCGTCGACTCCACTCTCGAAGGGCTCGACATAGCGTCCCCAGGTATGGCCGAAGACGTACTGCGCTCCCGGCTCCAGACGCTCGGGAATCAGACTTCGAAAGGAGAAGACCCCGCCGGCGCCATGACAATCGACGACGATGATCTCATCGACCCCTGCCCGACTGCAGCCCCGCACGGCGGCATTGACTTCCTCGGTAAAGAGAACCCGGCCCTCTTGATAAAGCTCAGCGCCGCCGTTGACCTGGCCCCAATTTTCGATGCAGGCCACACCCTCCATATCGCACCAAAGGATGGCCCGCATCGATCAGCTCGCTGTCGTTAGGGCAGCCTCGACGTGCTCGATGCGGTCCTCGAGCGACTCGTTGGTGTTCTGAAGTCGCTCCAGCTCCTTGACCTTGTCTTCAATCATTGCCCGTGCGAATGCCGCGCCGAAGTCGGTCTGGCCAGCGGTGCGCTCGAGCTCATCGATCTCAGACCGTAGCCGTGCAATCGCTCGACCATTCCGGCCCTTGACCTCCCTCCACTGCTCGACTCGATTGCCGGCACTCGCCATAAAGGCTTCATGCTTCGCCTGAGCGACCTCGTCGGCCTCCCGCCAGATTCCGTTTGCCTCAGACCTCAGGGTCCGGAGGGCCTTGTGCGAAGTCTCGAGGTTTCTAACGGAGGAGTTGAAGTTACGGATCAGCTCTCGGGTGTCCTTCACATTGCCGGCGTTTAGCCTTGCTCTGGCATCTGAGAGGATCGACTGAAGCTCCTTCTCATTCGATGACCAGATGTCGTTGAGCCGCTGCCAAACCTGTTGACTCGCCGACTGCCAGGCGTCCCATACCTCCTGGCGATCGGATCGGGTCGGAAGCTCCACACGCTCGATTTCATCTCTGATCGGCCCCAGCTGTTGGCGCAGCTCACGAAGCTCTGCCGGGCTCGCGGTCTCCACCCCTCGAGAGGTGGCGGCTTGAATGCGATCAAGCAGCTCCTGCTTCACGCGGCGATGTTCCTCGAAGTAGACCTCCTGGTCATGACGAGCCCGCTTTGTAATCTGACGGATTCTCGCTTGGAGGTTGAGCTTCACCTCGATGTCGATGGCCGGGGCTGTACGGATCCGCTCGCTCAAGGTTCGGATCCTCGGCCAGAACGAACGAAAGCTTGGATCGGAAGGCTCTGGCCAGAACTCCGACTCGATTCGATCCAGCTCTGAATTTACTTCTGCGGCGACTTCATCGGCGAGTCGCTGCCATTCTTTGGCGTCCATGAAGACAATCGCTCCAATAGGAAGTGGGGAGCCGGCATCCTGGCGGTGGTTCTGAGGCGAGTCACGCCACGACGGATTGCTGGCTGGCTAAGTCGGCGCCTTTAGAGGGCGCCCTCTACTCTAACTGAAAGCTGTCGTAGATGGAAATCCTAATCTAATACAACGCTATCTCGATCTCGGCGGTTGGAGGTGGCGCCTGGCGACGCCACCTCTCCCACTAACCGCGAGATGACAGCCGCTGGGGCGAGAACGCGGCCTGGAAAAGCCGTGTTGAGTGGCCAGGGACGGCATAGTCGCGCCCCGGAGGAGGCGCGAAGATACTGGACACCAAACAGGAGACTGTCGAGACGAAATCGCAGAGAGCAGAGCCGATTTCACCGACGATGTAATTGATGGCAGATGTTGTTGCGCTTTCCAGCTCGCTGGCCAGATTGGATAGACCCGCCGAGGTCAGCTCACTCACCAGCTCGCTGAATCCCGAAGCGATGTACGCTCCCGCTGTCGAGATGCCGCTGATCGCCGTTTCAATGGTGCTGACGTAAAACTCGCCCACTGTCACGATGGCAGACGCGATGGCGTCGCCGGCAGCCACGAAGGCGCTCTCGATGGCCCCAAAGTTGGCGTAGATGACCTCGCCTAGCAGAGCCGCCACACCGATGGGGCCGAGGACCCCGGCGATGAGGATCTGGGCCGTTAGCACATTGGCGTCCTGGAGGCTGAATCCGCTGGAGAAGGTGACCGAATCGAGGAATGCCTGACCGTTGCCCTCGACCAACAATGGGATCACGGTGGAGAGCACGCTCTGGAGGACTCCGCAAGCGGCAGTGCCCACCCCAGCTGTCACCGCCTCGCAGGCGGCAGCTGCGGCCGAGCTTATCACCGTGCCAAGGGCCTGGCCGATACATTCGCTCGAGGTGCTCCCGTACTGTCCGCAAGTCTCGACGATCTGGTAGACACCGACGGCGACGGCACCCACGCCGGAAAGTACCTTCCCGGCGACTCCAGTCGACTCGGCCGCCTCCTCCACCTCGACCCCCGCTGCGAGCGGAGCCGTTGCGTCCTCGACATTGTTGCCTTCGTTGGCCAGCTGACTGGCCTCCTCCGCTGTTGTTGTGCCCTCGGCGGCGACATCGGTCCCTTCAGCCGCTTGGGCGGCAGCGGTAGATGTTTGGGTGTCGTAGTTCTTGTAGAGCTGCCAGAGCGCCTTTGCCGGCGCTTTCACCAGGGTGGCCCCAAGAGTCCCGGAGGCGTAGGACTTCACGGTTTCGAATTGTGCGTACACTCCCTGCGCCCACCCCTTGAAGCTACTGCCGGAGGTACCAGGCGCCACGGTTGTGCCCGTGGGCTGCGACTCATTCGTCGGATCCTGCGCCCCGAAGCTGTAGCTGGTTGACGGCCCGGACACCGGAAGGACAGGGGACGTCCCTGGCGACGCCGACATCCCGATGGTGTCCGTGGCTGTCTCCGAGAGAGCGAGAGCGGTGCCAGGAGTGGGCGGAGCTGGGGTGTTCCGGCTTGTGAACATCCCGAGAGCGGGGTCGTACCACCGTGAGCCCATCAGATCGAGACCGGTGACCGGATCGGAGTAAGAGGCGTCGAATCCGATCATCGGGGAGCTGGAGGGAAGATCGCAGCCGCAGAACCCGAAATAGATACCAATGTTGTTGGAGCCGTCAAGGAAGTTGCCGTGGGGGTCATAAAAGGATGTCTCGGCAGTCTGCCCTGAGGTGTTTGTGACCATCGTCGGCGTGCCATTCTGGTTGTCGTGGAAGACGAAATTCCCGGCCGACGAGCAGCAGCTCTCTTCCATGCCCACCGGACCATTGCCCCAAATGTAGCGCTGGTGTGTGGTGGACGGATTGGCCTGGTTTGGCTGGCTGATGTCCACCTCGGCAAGCTGCGGTGTCGCCGGGCGAGGATCCCAGATCAGGGAATAGGTTGTGTTCTGGGTAGGATCGGTGTTTTTGGTGTTCTCAGAAACGAGGTTGCCGTCCCCGTCGTAGGCGTAGGTGACCTGAAGCCCCGGTCCTGGCTCGGTCGCCGAGGCCAGCTGGCCGGCATCGTTGTAGGCAAACTTCCAGTCAATCCCTGCCTGCTCAAGGGAAGTTCTGGGCGCCTCCACCGCGCCCGCGTCCGTCATGTTTCCGGCGTTATCGTAGGCGGCAACCGGCGCGCTGTTGGTATTGGAAGGGTTGGGAGCGTTGGTGGTGAGGGAGCTGATCTCTCCCTTCGAGTCGTAGCTCATATCCCAATGAAGCGACTGATTTGAGCCGGCGGTGATGGAGGTTGGGTTGCCGTCGCCGTTGTAAGCGTACGAACCGGACTGTGCGTCCTGCGATTGTTGGGTTTGGTAGTTGCTGCTCCAGCTTGTGAGCTGGACTCCACCCTGATCGCCGCCATTTGTGGTTTCCTTGGCAGCCGTGTCAAGCGTCCCCCCGTTATAGCCGTACGTCATGGTCATCTCGGTGCCGTTGGAGGATCCTGGGGCCGGCAGGGTCGCCCACTGCTCACCCAGGAGGTTGCCGTTGAGGTCCGACTCCGCCACGTACGCCCCCTGAGGCGGCACAGGATTGGAAGAGCTGGTGCTGTTGGCCGCACCGGCAGAGTAGAAGGCGGTGCCGCTCATTGTCGTCGGCGTACCCATGGCGTTGTTTTGAGGCTGGTTGAAGGTGTAGTCGATCAGCGTGTCGGGTCCCAGGGTCCCACCGGGAGCGATCGGCGTCACGGCGCCGGTATTCGTTCCCGCCGTGGCTGCACTCGTGGCACCCCGTGAAACGGCAGTCGTAGCCAGCATGTTGCCCGTAGCGAAGGCCGGTGAGCCGTCACTTTGTGCCGGGACCGAGATGCCCATGAGGTTGCCGCCGTCGTCGGTGTGATAGGTCACCACGGCACCATCGGGATACCTTTCGCTGTATCGCCCCGGGTGGGCATAGTTGTAGGAGAAGTCCTGCTTTCCTCCTCCGCTGCTGAGGGCGGTGTCCGCGCTGAGCAAACGTCCCTGTGAGTCGTAGGTATAGGTCGTCGTGCCGGTGCCGTCGCTCATCTTGGTCCGCTCGCCCAACAGGTTGTAGCTCCAAGCAACGGACGGTGCATCCCACCCGTTACCGGTGCCGCCGCTCCAGCTGTAGGTCACGCCGGTTTTCCGATTCAAGGCGTCGAAGGTGTAGCTGGCCATCCGGCCATCGGGATCCACTGTCTTGACGGTGTTGCCGTCGGCGTCGTAGCCAAATGTCCACCTCTCGCCACCGAGCGTCTGCGATGTCTCGTGACCGAGCGCATCGTAGGCATAGCTGGTCACATTACCGGACGGGGATGTGACGGAAGTGACGTCGCCCATATCGTCGTAGACGTACCTCGTAAGGCCACTTCGATCTTCCACCGTCTTAAGCCGGTCACCTGGCCCGTAGAAGTAGCCAACGGATCCTCCGGCCGTGTCGGTCACTGCCTCCACCTGTCCGGCCAGTCCGTACAGGGTATGCGTCGTGTTGGTGGTCGCCTTGGGATTTCCCGGGGTTCCGTTGTCTGGCGGGAAGCTGTAGGTCGTGGTCGAGGCGCTGGTAGCCCAGCCGACAAGGTTGTAGACGGCCGAATCGTGGACCTGGCGGCTGGAGCTGAAAACCACGTCTCCCAGTCCGTCACGCTGGTAGGTCGTCGAGACTCCCTGACCATTGGTGCTTTCTATGATCTCCGCATCGGCGTTGTACTCATCGGTCACGACGCCGGCAGGCTTCCCCGACATCGTGCTCGAAGGCTGTGGTGGGGTGCTCGACAGCACATCACCGCTGGGATCGTAGACGTCGATGGTTGTCCCCGCTGGATTGGTCGTTTTCTCCTGCCAGCCCGAGCCGCCTTTCAGATGAGCCGCCGACCAGGAGTAGGTGGTCTTGTTGCCCATCGGATCGCTGCTGGCGATGACGTTCCCGGCGGCGTCGTACTGAGTCCTGGAGATGGCCCCATTGGGCGCCGTGACGCTGCTCTCCTGACCGTCAGCCGTGTACGACGTTCGCGTGGCGTCGGCAGTGACGTAGTGACCGGCCCCGTGATTCCCGATGGCCGGGACTGACATCACCTGCTGGCCCGCTTCGTTGTAGGTGAAGAGCGGCCCGAAGCCCTCGGGCTTGGCCCCGGAGTGCGACTTGACCGATTGTCCCGTCAGATTGCCGTACGCGTCGTACGTATAGCTCGTGATGTTGGCTTCGCCGTCGGTCATCGACGTTCGCAGGCCGTGGCTGTCGTAGCTGTACTTGTTGGTGCCGGACCCGGACGAGGTGGTCGAAGCCAGCTCACCCTTCGTGTTGTAGGTGTTGGTGGTCTTATCGGTGATATACGCCGTCACCGGCTGGGAGATGGAGAGGAGCCGGTGATGCGAGTCGTAGGTGAATTTCTCCGACGCCTTATCGTTGGAGCTGTCCAGCTTGGTAGAGGTGGAGAGCTCATCGCCGTAGGCGTCGTAGGTCATCGTCTGAGTCGATCCAAGCGGATTGGTGAGCTTGATCAGGTTCAGACTGTGGTCGTACTGGTAGGTTGTGGCCTCGCCCAGGGGCTCCTGCTTCTCGATCAAGAGGCCATTGGAGTAGGTGTCCGTGTAGGTTACGCGAGAAAGAGCGGCAGCCTTCACCGACATGAGCTCATGGCGGGAGGCATGCCCTGTCTCGCCTGAGCCAGACCAGGTGAAGGTGGTGTTGTGCATGAGCGAGCCCAGCCGCTCGATGGCTGTGGAGACGCGACCAGTCGAGGCGTAGGCCGCCGTCAGGATGGTCAAGCCGCTTGTCGCTTTTGCAGAGCCATACGCGATGAGGCTCTTCAAAAGGTGACCCGAAGCATAGCTCATCCGCCAGATATTGCCCGCGGGATAGGTGACTGAAATGAGATCACCGGCCGCATCGTAGCTGTAGGAGACGGAGTGTGTCGGCGTGGTCAGCTTGGTCACAAGCCCGGTAGCATTGCGGGTTAGCCGGACAACCAACGGCTTGCTGGCGGTCGACTCGACCGTGACGGTACTGATCCTCGCGCCCGTATAGCCGAAGGTCAAGCCCTGGCCGGCCGCAGTACGGTAGTTCTGCACCTTGCCGTGCAACAGCGTCCAGTTGACACCGTCGGAAAAGCGAGTGACCGTGCAGGTGGCAGGTGCTACATCCTTGGTGGCAGGACCGCTGCACACCAGGCTGGCCCGAACTCCTGGGTCCCGAATCCAGCTCTTGTTCGAAGCGTCATAGGTGAAGCCAACCTGCTGGCCATCCTCCCCGTAGACCACGGCGCGCTTGCCTAGATTGGAGAAGCGAACAGCCAGGTCAAGGATCGAGGACCAGCCTGACCCGAAGGAGCCCTTTAACCCCACATCACGGGAGTTGTACTGACGGTCCAGCACGAAGGGAACGCCGATGCCGGCAACCCGAACATCGGTGTGGCTAATCTCGAGGGCGCCATCCAGGGAGTTGACATCTGATTCAACGGCAGTCGGATTGACTCCATAATCGGAGCCTCCGAACGTCTGCCCCACCGGGACGGTTACCCCGTTAGTGGCCACCGCGTGTGGCACGTAGGGCTTGAGGGCGGGCACGACTGGAGCGGTGATGCGGCCGCCACCATGTGCCACATGTGCCTGTGCTTTCGTCGTCATTCCGAGCGCCGGCTCGGGATTGGCAGCTGCTACCACAAGTAGCGCAGCGGCCCCCACCACCAGAATCCGTGCAGCTCTAAAGGCTCTGCTCTTCTCACTCATCTCGGAAGACGCTCCTAACCTGGCATTTATTGCGACAAGACTCTTCCATCGTAAACGAATACGTCAGGAAAGTTCCAACGCGTCAGGCCCTAGCAGAGATCGGTGATCTATCGCCTCTACAGCAAGAAGAGCCAGCACTCGTGGACACGCAATTCATCGCCCGCTCGGCTAAATTCTGCGTCACCTGCCCGTGATCAGAAAATGACTCTAGCCGATCTTCGCTTAGATCGCAGCACACTGGTCCGTCGGCCTGGAGGCAATTGTCGGCTGGTTTTGTCGTCCCAAGCAGAAATCAGGGGCATCGGCACCCTTCTGGTCAACTGTCCAAACCGGCGACGAAGCTGAGACCTTGCCGCCTGTGAGGGAAGGTCGGCAACCTCTCGGGATGCGATTCGCCTTGCCCTTGCATCCTCAAGGCGCCTTACTCGTGTCTGAACCAATAGAGATGATGACCCCGTCGCAGCGCGACTAGCGACGAGTAAGCGATTCCGAGGAAGTACGCGACCCGCACCACGGCTAGGACTCGCTGTTTGGCTGGCGACGCATCGTTACTGCCGCCCGCCACGTTAAGAAATGCTTGTAGTAGGCAGCAGGCTGCAATGGGAACCTTTAGGGCGCGGGGCAGGGAGCTAGTGACCGCTCTGGTCGCTACGGCTAGGGGAATCGCGATCGGTATGGCGAGGCCCACAAGGTTTCCCCATCTCTCCAGAGCGTCTGAGCAATCATCGCCACGCCTAGCCATCAGCCCATCCTACCCGCGGGCACTTGCTAGCGCGTAGCTCGGGGAAATCGCGACAATCTTAGCCTCTGCAGAATGGTTCGGGAAAATGCAGGGATGGGCGGTCTCCCCTTGTCTAACGGGACCGTAATGTACCGGAGCTAGGGCGAAGGTGGTTGGGCCACACGGCGCTTGCCGCAGATCTATCACGGCGACGTAGCTAGCGCATCAGGGCACGCCCTTTCATCATCGCAGTTGGAGCCACCGGATCGTGGCCGCTTCTTGTACGCCCTATATGCCCTCCTTGAGCACCGTTTCGGGCGGACCGCTGAATACAGCCACCTCAAACGCCCGCGGGAGTGGTTGGCCCCACAGCAGCGAGCAGGGATCCGCTTGGCATCTCAATAAGCAGCAATCACCTGTCGTTCAATTGTGCGCTCCCAGTTATAGACGGGCCCGCTTTCGGTTTCTGCCATGCTGCTTCCGGCCAGACTGCCCGAATCTCTCGTTCGTACGGTTCGTCGTCCACAGTGTGGGTCCGACTGCCCCACTCGGTGGCAATATAGTGCACCTGCACGCCAGGAAAGTCCGCTATGGTGAAGGGGACCGGCAGGAGCCGGCGATGTGGGCCCTCGGTCTGCGGCTCGGGAGACTGGAATACGGCTACGTGGGGCGCGTACATGCTATGGAGCTGGGTGATCAGACCAGCGGGGTCAGGTGGGGGGCGGCCTGGGAACGGTTCGTGGCTGGGCTCCAAGGGAAGCCAAAACATCGCTTCCCATGGAAGGGACCTCGAGCGTAGCACTTCCAGTGCCTCCGCGAAGCAGAAGACGAGGAGTCGAAGGCCCTGGCGTCTCGACATGCCGCCGCCATAATAGAGCCAGCGCTCCCGGGTCCCCTCGATGGGGTAAAGCAGGTAGTCGATGGCGGCCGAGGAGTAGCCGTCCTGTCGCATCTCGGCAGGAGCGTCCACGTCCAGCCACCGGTGAACCGCGAGGTGTGCCCTGCGCCTCTCCTTCGTCGAGCCGCCTCCCGGACGCACAAACTTTAGCAGCTGCGAGTGCGCCTCAAGCGCCCTATAGGCAGTCGGCTCTTCGTCGGGGCGTTCATTTCTTGTAGCCACGAGGCACCTTCCGGAATCACGCGATTCTTCCATCGTATAGGAATACGCCGAGACAGTGCCGGCACTATCGCTCAATCAGCACTCGGGCGGACGTGATTGAGACGGCGGTCCGCAGGCGACCCATGCCGCCATCGTAAAGACGGGATTTACACGGCGTTGGCAACCTCAATTCGCCACGACACAGTGGCTAGATTCACTTATGGAATAGATCCGTGCACGGGAGCTGCGCAACAACGTTAGCTAGGTGCTGCAGCGAGTGGAGGCAGGCGAGCGGTTTCGCATCACGGTCAGCCGCCGGCCTGTCGCGGAGCTGACACCCGTTTCAACGCGACCGAGGTCGATGAGCTGCGAGGAGTTCACACGAGAAGGCGACCGCATGTTGGCCGATCCTGCCCTTGGCCCACTGCTTCCCCAGATCCTGACCGATACGACCCCTCCCTACCGTGACTCCAGAAGGCGCCTCAGGCTCCGCCCTGGCGCTCGCATCACTTGTCCTTCCAGCTTCTCGATCTCTCTGAATTTGGCGATGATCTGCTCGACGGATTATTCTTCGCCGACGGGTAACCTCCGACTGGCCCTATCGAACATTCAAGTCGCGGCACTCAAACTAGACCCCTTTGGAGGCCGAGGACACCACCTATCGGGGCACGTCACGGCCCCAACAATCGAGAGAGGAGTTCACGCGCACTCCGCATGCCCAGCTGAGACCGGCGCTGACATCGGTGAAGCGGCCGCGGGGCGAAGAAAGCCCGGCTTTTGGCCAACAAATAACCCCTCCATTCGCACGCAAGCCGCAGCCGAAGCCGTCTCCGATGGTCACCTGTTTGAATTGCCCAGCAGGTGCCCATTTTCGAGAACTGTCGTAAGACCAGCATGCGAGCCGACCATCCAGTCTGATGGCACATGCCTCGAAGTCCAGCATGCTTACCTCCCTGTAGGTGCCCCGTTTCGGAGGGTAGGTCCCAGCAGTGGCATGGCGCCCCTTGGAGACGTTCCCCCAGCAAGCGATACGCCCGTTTTCGCGTACGCCGCACGCCGATGTATCGCCAGAGCTTACATCCGTGAAGCGGCCATCTGGCACAGGCCTCCCCGAGAAACCCCGACATCGGGGGCGACCGCCTCGGCTCAGGGCACAGACCGCTCCGCCAACACTCAACGAGACGTAGCGCCCGGGTAGACCTGCTCGCGCGAATGGCCAGCAGACCATGCGTCCTGAGGTCCGCAAGCCACACGACGCGAAATTGCCCACCCCTACCTCGCGGAAACGGCCTGCAGGGGGCTGATGCCAACGAGACTGTGAGCCCCAGCACATCATGAGATGGTTTCGACGGACAGCACAATCACCGCCGTAGCCGACGCCGTTCTCAGCGTCAGCGCTGACTTCCCTAAACTTGTAGCCCGTCCAAGGCGGAGCTCCATGTACCCCCTTGCTGTGTGCCATTGTGGAGTGCTGCGCGTCTGCCTTCACTACGAAGGGCATTAGAGTGAGCACGACTGCTAGCATGATCGCCTCGGAGGCGCCGGTCAGCCTCTTTCTCATTGCATGACCGTCAGGTTTGAGGTCGGGGTGCGCCCGCAGAGCGAGCCCGAGGGGATGCCATCAGCCCAGATGTACTGAAGACGGTTTGCTCCGTCGTAGGTATTGTGCGTGACCGCAGGTAACCGAATGTCCCCGGCTGACTCATTGACGCCGGAGTCCGAGGGCGCATAGCTGACCGAGATCGCGGTCGAGGCTATCATCGCCAACGTCCCGCCGGCCGTCCCACCGAGGCGACTGGTTTTTTTGACCTCCGGCGTGAAAGGACCAGTTCGGTTGCGAACAGCGCCGTTAGCGCCGTCGACGACAGAAAGAGCCACTCCAACGGTTGAGCATGCACATAAAACATGGCTACATGTAGCGCAACCAGTGCTCCGAGATACGTGCCCACGAGGCAGGCGACCAGGCGGACCGGTCGATGAACCGCAAGGCACCATGACAAGAGCATGGCTGTCAGGAACGGCGTAGGATCGAGCCCAGATAGGAGGGACAGGGATATCGCGAAGCTGAAGACTAACAGAAGAGCGACCCCAGCGCGCCGAATGCCCGTCCCTATGCTCCGACGCTCCCCGGCGGCCCGCCGCGAACCCGGCGGCGCCGGCGTCGCCACGGCCTAGAACCGTGCTCGCGACATGGCTAGAAGCTGATTCAAGCGGAGTCTTCTGAATTCAGAGCTGCTCACCCCCTCAAGCGAGTCTTACGTGCGCAGCCGGCGCACTCCACCCTCAAGCCTCTTGCCAAGACGACTCAACTGCGGCTCAAGCCTTCGATATGGGACCACTACCTCGGGATTGCCGCACTCCGGCCAGCCCACCTGATCTTGGTAGAACCCGATCGTCAGGCCGCCACGGACCATCGCAAAATTCTGATAGTTTGACAGCGTTGGGCTGAGGCCCGGCGGCGGAGGAGGCGACCGGTACGCCGACCGCACACACGCGTTCGACCTCAGCAAACGACGCTTGGCCAGCTGAGCCAGCCGCCGTAGCCCCTTTGATGGGTTCTGGAACAGTTCGCTCAGTCTGACGCTTGCTCCGGAGTGAATCCGGACCGTATCCCCGAACCACCCAGCGCACTCGTTCGAGCCTGGGAAGCACTCTTCGGTTGGGATGAGGACGCTGACCACGGCCGGGCTAGCGGAGATTACCCCATCAGTGCCCGAGAAGCTGAAGAGCCCTGACCCAATTCTGGTCGGCGCGTATCGCGCGTGGCTGCGGGCTGCCGGTTTGAACAGCCGTCGATTGTGCATCACTGCGCGCTCGATTGTCTCGTTGACGCGTCTCAAAGGCCTGCCCCGGTCAACAAATTTCGGGTACGTGCCGATGGTCCTATAGCGACGCAAGCCTAGCGATGGCATGTGCAGCTGCCTTACGGTCAAGTCAAGCATCTTGAGGATGTGACTCGACCCACGGATTGGCGGAGATCCCTGTGCCGGCGAACCGCAGCCAGCTGAGCAAAAACAGGCGATGGCGACGATTACGTACATCCATCTCCGTTTCACGGCCAACTCCCTTACTTGGCTCTGCAGGCGCGTGGCAGAGAGACACGAGACACGTAGGCGGCTTAGGTTGAAGCTTGTCCGGCTGCCGAATCCGTTCACAGTAGGTGGCTGGCCGGGTCGATTGGAGATCCGGCAGCGGTACCAGTCACGGCGGAATGACTTACCGGCTGCTCGAAAACGTACCCGCCGCACCCCGGGGCCCAGGTCGAGTCTGATGGACCTTCCGACCCACTCCATCAAGACTCGGACGGGCGGAGGACCCGCAGATCAATGCGGCGTACAAGCAAGCCGAAAGCGGAAGCAAGCGCGCGATCAGGCATTATTCAGCCTCCTTAGCGTTCGGTACGCCTCGTACACGCCTTGGGGAGGCTGATCGGCTGCCGAGGAATCCCAAAGCCGGTATATGTTCGCCACTGGAATTCTGACGTTGGACTAGGAGAGGTTACCTTGACCACCGCCCGCATTCGAAGCAGGGTGTATGAACTCTTGCTGATCAACAGCGTGACGGTCGTCCGGTCTAGCTTTGTGCGGCGGACTGAGCGCAGCACCCAAGCCCGGACTCCGCGCCAGGTCGTGCTCCCGGATAGCATTGTCCCGGCCACCGAGGGGACCATGTTAGTCGGCTCAAACAAATGTCGGTACTCCGCCGGCTGGCGGGATCCGCCGCACTGCCACTTGCCGCCGACCCTCTCGGCCGCCCGACCGCCGGCAGCGACAATCTCAAACCGCCCTCGCGGCTGCAGCACGCACTTTCCCCAGAGGCACACGTTCCTTCCGAAGTATCGGAGCCTATTTACGCCTGTGGTGGTCGCAGCACCGCGCACCTCGCCGAGGGAGGTGCCGTGGGGCAGGTCGTTAAGCTCGGTGTTGGTGTACCGGACCCCGCCCAGCCTCACCATCTCCTTGTCGCTGCGGTGCAGTATCTGGCTCGCGGTTGGCGTCCGCGCACCGGCGCCGAGCAGGACGTGGGGGCTGGCCGCACCGATGGCGACCGCGGCCGAGAGAATCAGTATACGCGCTATCATTCACGCCATCCTTTCAGCTGATTTCGTAGCCGGCCTCGACAAGAAGCATCCGCAGTCCTGCACGACGAATTACATCATCTGACAATATTGCCACGCGCATGCATCAGTATGTGCGATTGGCCCGGGGATGTGCTGCACTCGTCGGCAATATGGAGGCGGCAGGCACAGCCTCGCTGTTCAGGCGCAACGCGGATGCCGGTCAACAGAATAACCGCAGCTAGGGCTCATTGCCCTTGCTTTGATTCGCACTTGCCCGTCTTTGTAGTCGCGCGAGCCTGCTTACTGCCTGGCTGATTCAAAAGTCAGAAGAGATGTGAGACTAAGAGTCGCCTGAGGCGACAACCTCCTCATCCGCCTTGTTGAGCGTGGCAACGGAGACCACCTTGTCGGCGCGCTTCAATCTCATGAGGATGACTCCCGAGGTTGCACGGCCTGCCGTTCGCACGCTCTTCGTATCTATTCGAGTGACCATGCCACTGGCTGACATTAGAATCAACTCCTCGTCAGAGCCGTCGAGCACGCGAGCAGCCACGATCTTGCCGGTCTTGGCAGTGATTCTCGCGGTGGTTGTGCCCCGGCCACCCCTCAGCTGCTTGCGGTACTTGTTGAGAGGCGTCCGTTTTCCGTATCCACCTTCCATGATGATGAGCAGAGCAGAGTTTGGCTGCACGAGGTCCATGTGAATCACCTCGTCGCCATCTCCCAGCCGGATTCCGCGGACGCCTGCTCCCGGCCGGCCAATCGGCCGTACCTGCTCCTGCTCGAAGACGATCGACTGACCGTTTCGCGTGACGATGATGATGTCTTCTTCTCCGCCCGAAACCTTGACCCACGCCAGCTCATCTCCCTCATTCAGAGAGATGGCGATAAGACCATTGCGCCTGACATTCTGGAACTGCGATAGGTCCGTCCGCTTGATGGTGCCGTTTCGGGTGGCCATGACGAGATATCCCGCCTGCTGGCCGCTCGGTACGGTAAGCGTCGCCGTCACCTTTTCGTTCTGCTCAACCTGGACGAGGTTGATCACAGGTGTTCCCTTGGCCTGCCGGCCCGTATCCGGCAGCTCGTAAACCTTGAGCTGGAAGACGCGGCCGCGGTTGGTGAAGAACAGGATATTGTCGTGTGTACGGGTGACGAAGAGGTTCTCGACCTCGTCCTCGTCGCGCGTACCCATCCCTCTGACTCCCTTGCCGCCACGGTGCTGTGGCTTGTAGGTGTCGATGGGGATGCGCTTGACGTACCCGCGCCGGGTCATCGAAACAACCACCTGCTCGTCCGGAATGAGATCCTCTTCAGAGAATGATCCGGCTTCTTCCTTGAAGATGCGTGTTCGCCTGGCATCCCCGAACTTGTTCTTCAGCTCCTTGAGCTCGTCCTTGATGACTCGGTCCATCTTCTTCTGATCCGACAGGAGATCCTCGAGGTGCTTGATCGACTTCATGACCTCGTTGTATTCGTCTGTGATCTTCTGTCGTTCCAGCGCAGCCAGCCGGCGCAGCTGCATATCGAGGATAGCCCGCGCCTGAATCTCACTCAAACCGAAATTGGTTTGGAGCTTGGAGCCTGCCTCCTCCGTGTGTTCGCGCTGCGGATCGTGGCGATGACCTGATCCAGCTTGTCGAGCGCCATGGTGAGGCCTTCGAGAATGTGAGCCCTGGCCCGAGCCTTCTCCAGCTCGAACTTGGTCCGCCGTTCGACGACCTCTCTGCGGTGCGCGAGGTAGTAGCGGAGAATCATCTCCAGGTTGAGAACCCGTGGCTGGCGTTCGACAAGCGCCAGCATGTTTATCGAGAAGCTCGACTGGAGCGCCGTGTGCTTGAAGAGCTGGTTCAAGACCGATTGCGGATGCGCATCTCTCTTCAGCTCGATGACAACGCGCATACCCCGCCGGTCCGACTCGTCACGGATATCGGAGATTCCCTGGATGTCCTTGTCATGCACCAGCTCCGCTATCCGCTCTTGGAGCAGAGCCTTGTTTACCTGGTAGGGCAGCTCCGTAATGATGATGGCGTAGCGGCCACCCTTCAGCTCCTCGACGCTTGTCACGCCTCGAACCACGACTCTGCCCCGGCCCGTGCCGTAGGCATGGTCGATACCTTCACGGCCGAGGATCATTCCGCCTGTTGGGAAGTCCGGTCCACGAACGTATTCGCTGAGGTCTGCCGAGGAGGCATCAGGATGATCGATCAGGTGAAGAACGGCATCCAGGACCTCACCGAGGTTGTGAGGAGGGATATTTGTGGCCATGCCGACGGCGATTCCCGCCTGTCCATTGACGAGAAGATTCGGCAGCCGCGCAGGGAGGACCGTCGGCTGGCGCTGAGTGCCGTCGTAGTTGTCCTCCCATTCGATGGTGTCCTTGTCGACATCCGCCAGCAGCTCGTCTGTGATCGCCGCCATTCGGCACTCGGTATAGCGCATGGCCGCCGCAGAATCACCGTCCACCGACCCAAAATTGCCCTGTCCATCAATGAGCGGATACCGCATATTGAAGTCCTGGGCCAAACGCACAAGCGTGTCGTACAGGGCCACATCGCCATGAGGATGGTACTTGCCCAAAACCTCGCCGACAACAGCCGCACTTTTTCGATATCCAGCTCGAGATGTTAGCCCCATCTCATTCATGGCGTGAAGGAGGCGGCGGTGCACTGGTTTGAGACCATCGCGCACGTCCGGAAGTGCTCTCGATACGATGACGCTCATCGCGTAATCGAGATACGAGGTCCGCATCTCCTGATCGATCGAGACCGGCTCTATCCTACCCGCTGTATCCATTCCTCACACCAATCCAAACCCGGTTTATGCGACATAATATTGTACCTTGCGACCGTTAAATCTGCCTGTCAATACCCCTCGGAATCCCTGATTCAGTTATTCCCAAGGAGCTGAACTCCATGCGCCTCTCTCGCCTTCTGTTGTTGCTTGGAACCACTCTCGCTCTGTTGACCTCGTCGCTTCCAGCGACAGCTCTTGCCGACAACAGCGCTGAGAAGAAGTACACCATCTCGCCGTCACTTCCCCTCGGGGTAAGAACCTTCCTCCAGATGGAAGTCAGCGCTCCCGTCTTCAACACCCAGTACCATTACGGCAAGATAACTCCGGCAAGCAACGGAGCCTACTTGCAGAACGTCGGGTCCTCCCGCTCATCCTGGTATATCGAGGATCAGCGCTACGGCGAGACCGATGTGGTCGCCGGCGTTCTACACGAAAATCTCGACATGATTAGAACCGGCCTCAAGATGTTCGACTTCGGTCTCGATCGAGAGGCCAAGAACGGGTCCTTCCCTGGGTCCTATGGACTGTTCCACGGAACGGCCATGTTCTTGGCAGCGGCCGGTCCCGCAATGATCGTCCTCAAGGATTGGACGAACGAACAAAGCCTCGGCGCTTCAACGGTGAAGCATGTCGAGTGGGAGATCTCCCGAATGCGGAAGGCGGCTCACTACATGGTGAAGAGCTGGTACCGCAAGCCTGGGCATATCGACGATGGCGGCAAGGAGGAGCGCTTCTTTGAAGCGGCCATTGCCCTCAAGTCCGTGGGGGCCCTTGACCAAGGACAAGCAGCTCCAGAGCTGGGCCGACATGTATGCCCGCGAAGGAATGCGCATGACCAAGCCAAACGGGGTCTGGACCGAGAACAAGGGATATGACTCCACGTACCAGGCGATTGGTTTGGTGTACGGCACTCGCTACCTGGAGCTGCGAAAAGGGCAGCTCGATGTACTCGTCCGTGTACAAGACCGTCGCCGCCGGCGAGGGCTGGGAGCTATCCCGGGTTCACAAGAATGGGACGATCAACCGCAAAGGCGACGATAGGACGGGGCCAACCTGTCCAGAACGCGATGGATCCGGAAAGTGCAAGACTGTCGATTACGCGGCGATCTGCGGAGCACTTGTCCGTTGGGGCGTGATCAGCCAGAAGCTCACATTTCATTCGAAAAGCCTACTTGGTGTGGCTGCAGAACTGGCTACACATGCCAGGAGACAAGCTCCCGGCGCCTGGGGCCTTCGTGAAGCCATCTCAAGTAACTGTCGAACAGCTCAAGAACGGTCAATGGCTCACAGTCTGGGGGACAAGGTTTCAGCCGCTGGAGACGGTCAAGGTCTACTTCGACAGCACTCTAGAGGCGACGATCACGACCGACCAGACGGGCAACTTCGGCGGCCATAGTCCTGTTGGTCCGGCCCACTTCGCGCCTCCTTCCGAACCTCTCCCGGGAACCTACCAGATCATCGAAAAGGGGAAATGAGGGCACCACTCGGAAGACCAAGGTGGTCGTGACGGGCTAAGTCCTCGCCCGGCCAAGGTCTCGATTGGGTAAGACACCTCACCGGCTATAGTTAGGCAAAGCCGGTTAGGAGCGGTGGGCTCCCGGTTGATCATCTTTGTCTGTCGCTTGGGGGTTGTAGCTGCCCACCTCAGAGAGGACGTGAGCCGTGTCGGTAAATGGCCACAGAGAATCCATCACCATCGCGGTCGACGCGATGGGCGGAGATCATGGGCCGATTGAGGTCGTCCAGGGAGCTCGTGATCGCCGCCGAGAGCGGGATCAATGTGGTGCTTGTTGGCCGCCCGAGGCGGTTCGGCCTCTGTTGGAGCCGGACGATCCCATCCGGCTTGTCGAGGCAGGCGACGTCATTGGCATGGGAGAATCCCCACTGCCATCAGTAAACGGCCCGGACTCATCGCTGGCTCGGGCCATCGCCATGGTTGCGGCGGGAGAGGCCGACGCGGCAGTTTCCGCTGGAAACAGCGGAGCGATCATGGCAGGAGCGCTACTCGGATGGGGCAGACAAACAGCCGTTCTCCGGCCCGCGTATGGCGGAGAGATCCCTACCCGCAACGGGCACACCTTCATCCTTGATATCGGAGCCAATAGCGAGGTAAAGCCGGAGTACCTCCTCCAGTTCGCAATCATGGCCGCGGCCTATATGCGAGTCGCTCACGGCATGAATGCTCCCCGCATCGGTCTGTTGAACAACGGCACCGAAGAGGGAAAGGGGACGATGCTTACGCGAGAGGCTCACGCCCTTCTCCAACCGACCGACCTGAACTTTATCGGGAACGTCGAAGCGACCCACGTGTTCGAAGGCGCTGCCGACATCGTCGTTACCGATGGTTTCACCGGCAATGTGCTGCTCAAGGCAGCGGAGGGCGTTGCTCAGGAAATCTTCAACCTCATCCGAGGAGAGGTCAATCGGGACTTCATGTCGCGCGGAGGCGCCGCGCTCATGAAACCGGCGCTACGTCGCATCAAGCGTCGGTTGGACTACGAGGAGTACGGCGGCGCTCCCCTCCTTGGCGTCAACGGCGTCATGGTCAACGCACATGGTAAGTCTCGAGCAAAAGCGATTGCGAACGCAATCACGCTAGCCGATCGAATGGCGCGAGATCACCTGCAACAGCGGGTTGGTGAGTATCTCCAGGCATACCACGCCGAGGACGGATCCGGACGTGGATCTCGGGTGATGCGTCGCCTTCACATCCCCAGGAGCCAGCGCCTCGCCAAGCGTGAGGAGCCGGAAGCAGAGTCGACTCGCGGCTGGCGCCGCCTAGCTGATACTGAAGAAGCCGGGATATTCTGCTCAGCCCGATGGCGGGAATCCGGCGAATTCTCGAGCTGGAGCTTCTGACAATGCCCGTTCTCGCATCTCGCGTTAATCGAGAATCGCCGGAGTTCCGAGAGAACTTCCGACAGTACACGGCGTCTTGAGCAGCTTCGGGCGAGACTGGAACTTGTCAGTCGTGGTGGCGGAGACGAGGCGACGTCAAGGCATCGTGCCAGGGGCAAGATGACGGCTCGAGAGCGCCTCGAAAGCCTGATCGACCCGGCTACAGCGTTTCTGGAGCTTAGCCCGCTTGCGGCTTGGGAAATGTATGACCAGGAAGCTCCTTCGGCCGGCATCGTGACCGGCATTGGAACGGTGGAAGGAACAGAGTGTGTCATCGTGGCCAACGACGCCACGGTAAAGGGCGGCACGTACTTCCCTATGACGGTGAAGAAGCACATCCGCGCCCAGGAGATCGCACTCGAGAATCATCTCCCTGCATCTATCTTGTCGATTCCGGCGGCGCCTATCTGCCGCTTCAATCGGAAGTATTTCCCGATCGGGATGACTTTGGGCGCATCTTCTACAACCAGGCCATCATGTCATCCCTGGATATTCCCCAAATCGCCGCGGTTATGGGCTCATGCACGGCCGGCGGCGCTTACGTTCCGGCAATGAGCGATGAGACGGTTATCGTTCGGAATCAAGGAACGATCTTTCTGGGTGGTCCGCCGTTGGTAAAGGCGGCTACCGGGGAATCCGTGTCGGCGGAAGATCTCGGTGGCGCCGACGTCCACAGCCGCGTCTCGGGTGTCACGGATCACTACGCGGAAGACGACGCTCGACGCGCTGCGCATTGTTCGCTCAATCGTTTCCAATCTCAACCGCCCAACGCCACAGCCGTGGGAGATCTGGCGACCCCGAGCCGCCCGCCTTGATCCCGATGAGCTTTATGGACTCATCCCAGTCGATTTGCGTAAGGCCTATGACGTTCGGGAAGTTATCGCACGTATCGTCGACGGAAGCCGGTTTCAGGAGTTCAAAGAGCTCTACGGCTCGACGCTGGTGACGGGTTCGCCCGCATCATGGGGTTTCCCGTGGCAATCCTGGCCAACAACGGCATCCTCTTCTCCGAGAGCGCACTCAAAGGCGCTCACTTTGTGCAGCTCGCGGCCCAACGTCGCATTCCGCTCGATCTTCCTTCAAAACATCACTGGCTTCATGGTTGGTCGGGACTATGAGGCCAAGGGATCGCGAAGGATGGGGCCAAGATGGTCACGGCTGTCGCCGATGCGCAGGTTCCCAAGTTCACGGTCATCATCGGAGGCTCCTTTGGGGCCGGGAACTACGCCATGTGTGGACGCGGCGTACGAGCCGCGCAGCTCTACATGTGGCCCAATGCTCGCATTTCGGTCATGGGCGGACAGCAGGCGGCAAGCGTTCTGCTTCAAGTCCGTCATGGATAACCTGGAACGTCAGGGCAAGACCATGTCTCCGGAGGAGCAGAAGCCAGTTCAAGGAGCCGATCATTGCCGAGTACGAGCGGGAGGGATCGCCCTACTTCAGCACGGCGCGACTGTGGGATGACGGAATCATCGATCCCGTCGATACCCGGATGGTCTTGGCACTGGGGATCTCGGCGGCCTCTCATGCTCCGATGCCACCGACGAGCTTCGGCGTCTTCCGGATGTAGCGTGAGCAACCTCCTTTCGCGTGCACATCCCCCGCAAGTCGAAATGGCCAAAACGCCGCGCTTTCCCAGAAATCTCTGTCGGATGGTGTCTTGCCGTGAGGGACGATTACGAGACCCTTCGAGTAACTCAGGACGAGCAGGTTGTCGTCATAGCCCTCAATCGTCCCGAGGTACACAACGCTTTCAACGCCCAAATGATCCAGGACCTTACCGATGCCTTTGAGTCCTTGACGGGAACGAGGAGATTCGTGTCGTCATTCTGCGTGGAGAGGGACGATCTTTCTGTGCCGGCGCAGACGCGCAGTGGATGAGAGCCAGCCTTGACCTGTCGGAGTCTGAGAATGTCGAGGACGCTCTTCGAATGTCCGACATGTTTGCCGCCATTGACCAAGCTCCCCAGGCAGTCGTGGCCAGGGTGCACGGTGCGGCTCTCGGCGGAGGAATGGGGCTCATTGCCGTTTGCGACATCGTTGTTGCCGCTTCAGACTCACGTTTCGGTTTCACCGAGGCCAAGCTGGGTATCGTCCCTGCGGTAATCTCCCGCTTCGTGTTTCCCAAGGTTGGGCCGAGCTGGTCCCGTGCGCTCTTTCTGACCGGGGAACGATTCGACGTCAATCTGGCCAGAACGATGGGGCTTGTCCACCACTCTGCTTCTGCCGAAGAGCTGGATGCCGAGGTAGGGAGAGTCGTCGACGAGCTAATGTCGGCAGGGCCGGGCGCCGTGAGGGCCGCAAAGACTCTCGTAGCCGGTTTGCAGTCCAAGCCCTACGAGGAGCATCGACGATACACCGCCGAGACGATTGCCAGACTTCGAGCCGGCACTGAGGGTCAGGAAGGGCTGCGAGCGTTTCTGGAGAAACGTAAGCCCTCGTGGCGAAGAGACTGACGTTGTTCTCGAAAATACTTGTTGCCAATCGAGGCGAGATCGCCGTCAGAGTCATCCGAGCCATACGATCTTTGGGTGCTACCTCGGTGGCCGTGTACTCGGACATCGATCGCTTCGCCTTGCATGTTCAGCATGCGGACGAGGCTGTCTATATCGGCCCCTCTCCCGCTGCTGAGAGCTATCTCAACATCGAGAACATCTTGGAGGCGGCTAAGTCTTGCGGCGTCGATGCCGTGCATCCGGGATACGGGTTCCTGGCAGAAAGCGCCGAGTTCGCTCAAGCCGTGATCGATGCCGGCATGATTTTCATTGGCCCGAAACCGGATGTTATCCGGCTGATGGGAGACAAGGCCGCCGCCAAGCAGCTGATGGCCGGCAATGGTGTCCCAACGATTCCCGGATATCTCGGTGAGGATCAGAGCGAGGACCGGTTGCTGGCTGAGGCGCTTCGGATCGGCTTCCCCATCATGTTGAAAGCCGTGGCCGGCGGCGGTGGCCATGGGATGAGACGCATCGACCGAGAGGACAGAGTTTTCGGAGGGCTTTCAGGCTGCCCAGCGCGAAGCGGTCGCCGCCTTCGGCGACGGTCGCATGTTTTTGGAGAAGCTGCTGGTCGAGCCGCGCCACATCGAGATTCAGATCATGGCAGATGAGCATGGAAACGTCGTGCATCTGGGAGAACGCGAGTGCTCGATTCAACGCCGCCATCAGAAAATCATCGAGGAGTCTCCCTCAACCGTTCTGACAGATGAGTCAAGGAAGTCATGGGCGACACAGCTGTACGTGGCGCTCGGGCCGCCGGATACAGCAATGCGGGGACTGTCGAGTTCCTCTGGTCGCAGGGCGAGTTCTACTTTCTTGAAATGAACACGCGCATTCAGGTCGAGCATCCCGTGACGGAAATGGTGACGGGGATCGACCTCGTGCGGACACAAATTGAGGTCGCCGCGGAGCCACACTTCCCTTCCGGCAGGAGGACATCTCCTTCAGCGGACACGCCATTGAGTGCCGCATCTACGCCGAGGACCCGGAGACGGGTTTCCTGCCGCAGTCCGGACGCCTCACTGACTTTCAGGTTCTTCCGCCGGGCGAGCTGCAGAAGGTGGAGACTTCAGGACAAGCCGGCTTCCGTCCTTTCGAGTGGATGCGCGGCGTCTCTTCCGGATCAGAGGTGCCGCGCTTCTACGATCCAATGCTTGCCAAACTGATCGTCTGGGCAGGCAATCGAGACGAAGCAGTAGATGCGATGGAGCTGGCACTCGCCGGAGTCTCTTTGCAGGGGATCAAATCAAATCTCGCCTTCCTCGAAGACATCGCCGGCTCCAACCTCTTCCGAGAAGGCGAAACGACCACCGCCTTCCTGGAACGCTTCTCCCATGAATCGAACGAGATTAAGGAGCAATCGCTCGATCGGATTGCCATTGCCTCACTGGCCCTCGATTTGACTGAGATGTCAGGAGCAAACGAGGCGGCTTTCCAGGGGGCAAACGCCGTTTGGTACGCGGTGCCGGGATGGCGAGTCAGCGGTCAGCGGCTGGTTCAAAGCTATCGAATCAATCCTCGGTCGGGAGGGAGTGCGGATCAACGGGACACCACCTTCCAAGTCGAAGGTATCCGGCGAGACCGCGACCGCTGGTCGTTCACTGTCAACGGGGCCGACTACTCCGACGTTCGTTTTGCCCGATTTGAGGATCCCGCGCAGGGCACGAGCGAACGTCTTCTTCTCGAATTCGGATCTCATACGCTTTCCTTTGAGGTCATTCCATCTGCTTCCAGCGCGGCCGGTGGTGAAGGAGCCGTCGAGCTACGGCAGGGGATGGGCGGTTGGTACCGAGTCAGTCGAGCTGGGGCAGGCTTAGAGAGCGCCTCAGCAAGCACCGGAGCGGGGTCCGCCGCTGCCGCCGGGACTGGAAGTACCGTCACCGCGCCGATGCCTGGATCGATCGTGAAGATCGACGTCGCTGAGGGAGATGAGGTGCAGGCTCATCAGCCGCTTGCCGTGATGGAAGCCATGAAGATGGAGCACGTGCTTACAGCGACCCATGCGGGAATCGTCAAACGGATTCATGTCGAGGCAGGACAGATCATTCCCAGCGGCGCAACCGTTATGGAGATAGAAGCGGCGTGACCATGCAGGGAGCGTTTCCAGCGTCGGTGCGTCTTGTCGAAGTGGCGCCGAGAGATGGGCTGCAGAACGAGCCTGAGGCCGTGCCCACCGAGAGCAAGATCCGCTTCATCGATATGCTGGCTCGGACCGGCCTGCGCGAGATCGAGGTAACTTCCTTCGTTCGGCCCGATAGGATACCCCGGCTGGCAGATGCCGAAGAAGTCTGGAACAGCGTCGAAAGGCACCCAGGACTGCGCTACTCGGCACTCATCCCGAATGTCAAAGGTCTCGACCGCTGGATGAGCCAGCCGGCTTCTCGAGCCGGCAGCCCTACGGGGATTGCTCTCTTTACGGCAGCGTCGGAAACCTTCACCCAGAACAACATCCATGCCTCCATCGACGAAAGCCTGAGAAACTTTGAGGCTGTAATCCAACGGCTTGACCAGGAATTTGGAGGTGGGACCGATCGACCTTTCGTTCGGGGCTACATCTCCACCGGGTTTCGCTGTCCATTCGAGGGCTGGATCGAACCGGATGCAGTTGCCCAGGTGGCCCTCCGGCTCCTCGACATCGGAGTCAACGAGCTGTCGATTGGAGATACCGTCGGAGCGGCGACACCCAAGCAGGTCACAGCACTGCTCGAGAAACTCATCCCGTCGATCGGCTCGGAGAAGCTTGCCCTCCACTTTCACGACACGAGAGGCACTGCGCTTGCAAATGTGATGTCGAGTCTGGAGATGGGCATCTCCATCTTTGACTCCTCCGCCGGAGGCCTGGGAGGTTGCCCATACGCTCCAGGAGCTGCCGGTAACGTTGCCACTGAAGACCTGCTGTATCTGTTGAATGGTCTGGGAATTGAGACGGGCGTGGATCTGGGTGCCGTCGTAGAGGCTTCGAGTTACATGCAGGAGTGCCTGGGTCATTCACTCGCGAGCAAAGAGTTCGCCGCCTTCAAGTCAGCGGGGTATTGAGGAATTACTTGGGACAATCCGGGAGAGCTGTGGCCAGGACCGTGAAAGCCGGCAGCTCTTCATCCCGGGCTCGTCCCTCTCGAACGCCTCGACTTCGGGAGTCAAAGCGATCGCGTCGAGCACGGCTCGAGGAAATCCTCGACAGACTTCAACCGGACTACGCAGGGCTGGGAACCGCGCTCGTCTTCGACGGCTCCTTGCAGCTGCTTGTCGCCACGATTCTGTCGGCTCAGTGTACAGACGAGAGAGTGAACATGGTGACGCCTCAGCTGTTTGGAGCGTATCCCGACGCGGCTTCGCTCGCTGTAGCAAACCCTGAGGACATCGAGAAGATCATCTATCCAACCGGCTTCTTTAGGAACAAGACCAAGCACATCCAGGCGGCCTCTCAAATGCTCTTGGATCAGTTCGGTGGAGTGGTCCCGGGAACACTGAAGGAGCTCGTTCAGCTGCCTGGGGTGAACAGGAAGACGGCGAATGTGGTCCTGTCGCATGCCTTCAATCGAGCTGAAGGGATCGCCGTGGACACTCATGTTTTCAGGGTGAGCAGGCGCCTCGAGCTGAGCCGCTCTCCCGATCCGCAGGGCGTCGAGCGCGACCTGATGGATATAGCCGATCAAAAGAGATGGATCGAGATCGCCGACTCCTTCATCTGGCATGGCCGTCGAGTCTGTCAGGCCCGCAAACCACGGTGCATCGACTGTAGGGTGCTCGACCTCTGTCCGACGGGCAGGAGGAATGTTGGGCTAGCGCCGGGTGCTACCGGTTCACGAGAAGATGATGTACAGGCAGGTGTCTCGGAATCAAATTCGTATGGAGAGCATCGTATTGATGGATAACAGAGCCCACGCCGGCGTTCATATGGCTGAGGACCAGCAACCGGTTGTCCTCCCGGAAGCGTTCGAATCCGGCGTTGGTATCGCCCCAGATGAAGACTCCGCCCGCTGGCTGCGGCGTCACTACGCCTCGGCGGTCGCAGTTATCACCAGCTCAGGAGGAGACGAGTTCGCGGGGGTTACCGTGAGCGCCTTCTCCTTTGTCTCACTTGATCCCCTTCTCGTCTTCGTTGCGCTTGGCAACGAGAGCCAGACCGGTGAGATTATTCGGTCCTCTGGTTACTTCGCGGTGAGCATGCTCACCAACCGGCAGCAGTTCCTGGCCGACCGTTTCGCCGGGAGAGCCCCGCTTGTGGACAGGCGATTCTCCGACGTGCCACATGTCAGGGGTAAGACCGGAATGCCACTCCTCACCGACGCCATCTACTGGCTCGACTGCAGAGTGGAGTCGCTCCATCCCGGAGGGGATCACACCATCTATATCGGAGAGGCCCTCTCTGTCGGACACGGAAGGGGTGATGAGACCGACCCACTGATCTACTTCGACAGCTCCTATCGCCAGATTCAGTAATTCGTTGAGAGGATGCCGAAGGGCGGCCCCACCTCGCTCATAGAATGGCTTGGCCGAAATGTGGCTGGAGTCTTGCAGAAGCGACAGCCTGAGACCGTGGAGTAATTTCACCTTTCTGGAGGACGTACGGCCTCACAAGCGCCCCCCGCAGCTCAGCCACACGAATCGCTTCGACGAGCCGTCACGCCCTGGGGCTCCTACTCCTGGGGATACGCCGATGTCGGAGCAGACATCTACATCGCCCTTGGCTTGGTTCTGGCAGCGGCGGAAGGTCTGGCGAATGTTGCCTTCCTCTTTGCCGGCCTGATCTATGTAACGGTCGGGCTGGCATATACAGAGCTTTCGGCCATGTACCCCCTGGCCGGCGGCGGCCAGCTCTTTGTCCTGCGAGGGCTCGGAGACTTCTGGGGGTTCGTGGCCGGCTGGGCGGTCCTTCTCGACTTCACGATCGATATCGCCCTATTTGCCTTCGGCTCGGCGGGTTACATCGACCACTTCTTTCCAGGGCTCAGTCAAGCTCCTTGGATCATCATCGAGTCCATCGGCGCTTGTCGTCTTCCTTCTGTGCCTGAATGTTGTGGGAGTTCGGGAGTCCTCGCGACTGAACGAGCTGGCTGCGGCACTCGATATCTGTGTGGAGACGACGCTGATCTTCATTGGATTTGTCTTCGCCTTCAATCCTGACTTCTACCTGCGCCAGGTCAGCTTTACGCTAGGCCACCTCAGCATTCCCAACCTGCTCTTCGGAACTTCGCTTGCCATCATTTCCTTCGTTGGTCTGGAGTCGATCTCCCAAGCCTCACAGGAGACCGTGAGGCCCACCACGGTGATTCCTCGAACTTCGGTGGCCCTGATTCTGACGATTCTTATCTATGCGCTTGCCCTCAGCAATCTGGGCCTTGGGCGTCGTTCACTGGCAGACCTACGACCCCCTGTCGCATGCTTACTGCGGCCATCTCTCGCACGCGGCATGTAAGGCCGCATACCAAGCTCACGAGAACGCTCCGGTTGCCTGGCTTGCCGTAAACCTGCCGTTTGTCGGTGGATTTATCGGCCCGATCATCGCCGTTTTGGGCGCTCTGCTGCTACTGATCTCTTCGAACGCCGGCGTCTACGGATCATCCCGGATTATGTACTCGATGGCGCGCAGCAATCTGACACCAAAGTTCTTCACCTACGTGCAGCCGAAGTTCCGGACGCCGGTGATCTCGCTCGTGGTGTTTTCAAGCATCGCCATTCTCGAGCTGCTGTTCGCCGGTCTAACCCCGAATGCCATCGAAACCTTGGGCGACATGTATGCCTTCGGCGCCGCCACAAGCTACACGCTTGTCTTCTGCTCTCTGCTCACCCTTCGCTTTACCGACCCCGACACTCCGCGAAGCTTCAAGGTTCCCTGGAACGTCGAGGTACGGCGTGGCACCAACTCTTACCAGCTCCCAATCGTGGGAGTTCTCGGCCTGCTGGGGATTTTCAGTGTTCTTGTGATGGTGATCATCACCCACCCCATCGGTCGTGTGGCAGGGCCCGTTTGGATCGTGCTCGGCATTATCGGCTTCTACTTCTATCGAAGGCGCCGCAAGCTTCCTGTCCTAAAATCGGTTCCACGGGACTGGCCGGCGGAGCAGCTCGCCGTCTATGAGGAATCCGGTGAGCACGAGCTGGCCGAGGAGTACCGAGAAGCGCTTCGACGCCGCCACCGACGAGCCGATCTTACCGGGGGACGTGTCAACAGGTGATCCGCCGAGTCCTCTCCATCCGTCGGTGAACACAGCACGCGCCGCCGGCCGATATGTACCGCCTTGGCGTCAATGGCGGCGAAACGTACGGGGCGGCCCTTGTGCCTGCCCACGATGTTGCTGTCACCACCACGGGTCGAGGCCAAGTCGACACCGACGAATCGGGGCCATGGGCACTCGGGATCGATTCGCGGCGTTTCTCGGCCATCACCTTCCGGCTACGTCGACACCGACGTGGTCGAACACGCCTGATCCTTGTAGGTGGCTCGCTAGGTCTCTACGCGTGCCGCCATCCCGCTGGGCTAGAACCTGACCCTACCCGGATGAGGGCGTAAGCAGGTAGCTGGCGGACTGGGCCGGCTGATCGCCCGACGCGCCCACTCCTGCCGTGACGATCTGGCCGCTCGAGTTAATCCCGACGGCAGTCTCCGGAGCGTTCTGCGGCGGTAACCCCATGAGCTTGTTTAAGTTGTAGTCTTTGCCGTCCTCATAGAGGAAGGCCCGCTGCAGCTCCCCAGCGGATCCCCAGCCGCCGCCCCAACTTCCGCCGACGATCTCCCCGCGGGCGTTGACCGCGAAGGCCTCACTGGAGTCATTGGACTGCGGTTCGCCGTGCGCCCCGTTGGGGTAGCTAAAGGGTGGGATCTCGCGAAGGAAGGATGCGTACGGCTTCCTCTTCCCGTGTTTGCGGTGTATCATCCAGACGGCAGCCCGGTCTGCCGGATTGCCGCTTCCCCCAACGGGATGGTAACGCGAATCCTCGACGCGACCGACAGCATAGATCAGCGACGAGCTCGATGGGTCGAGCATCAGAGCGTTGACGTCCTCCGCGTGCCCATGCGCGAACTTCAAGATGACCCTGCGCTTCCCGTGCAGCCACGCGAGAACAGGGCCACGTCTTGTCCGAGTGCCTTCCCAGCCCCCGACGTCGCCGTCGGAATCCACTGCAGAGGCCGCGGTGACGGTGAAGCCAGGACCGGCGGCTAAACTCGTCGCTCTTTGCCTGGCCGCATGCCAGACGGCCGCTGCGTCGTCGAAGGGCTGAAGCGCCCCAACTACCTCGCCGCCTGAGTCGATGCCGCTCGAAAAGCCAGTCTCGGGATTGCCGTCGGGATCGAGTAGCTCTTGCCACCGCCATCCACCCTTAGACGGCGTGAGTCGATAGGGCATGAGATGCGCCTGCTGATAGCCGACGCCGACCCAGCAGGTCGCCGCGATGACGCCGGTGTCGTTGACCGCCTCTGCCGTGCAGCTCCCCTCGTTCGAAGGGGCGTGGGCAATGGTCATTTTGCCGTTTTGGTACACAAAGATTTGGTAACTACACCCCGGCTCTCCGTTGGTCGTGGACGCGGGGTAGCATGCGTAGCCTACAACCTCACCCCGGTCGTCCAGCGCCATGGCCGTCGTGCTGAGTGCCCGCAGACCACCAACCTCTTGCGCCGGAAGCGGAATCTGGGTCACGGTGAACTTAGGACCTGTGGCTGCCGGCGCGGCGACCGCCTGGCCTCGAAACCCGGGTATCGCAACTGCAGTGGCCAGGAGACCGGCAACGAACCATCGCCGCCCGCTCGTCAAATCGCTCCGGGGTCGCGTCATGGCGCCATCCAGATTGACATTATCCCTTGTCCTCTCAGCCGAATTTGCTGGCTAAAAGTATCACGGGAAGATCATTGGCTGGCGTTCGAGGCCGAGAAACCGACCTCGAGGTCACTCAACGTGCACCGACCCAGCGTCGACGCTGTCCGTCAGCGGCTGATGGGCGGCCCGGACCTGCGGCACCGCAAGTCTCGTCAGGATGCTCGTGGCGACCAAGTGGGTGATCACCAGGCCTCGGAGCGGTCGACGAGAGGAGTCGAGGCCGCGAGAAGGCCGAGGTTGTCCAAAGCCTCATTCAGCTCCCGCCGTTTGGCGTTCGACGCCAATCGCAGCGCCTCGTTGACCGTGTCTTTGATAGTGCCGGTTCCCAGGCACGTTCGCGCCTGTTCCAATAGCTCATCGTCGAGGTTCACAAGGTGCTTCATGTCTAAGTATGTCTCGGTAAGGTTGTGCAGATATACCGTCTCCGAGGCATGGACGGGGGGAGCCAGAACCTGGGCGATGTTTCAAGCAAGGAATTGAGTCCCTGTCGCAGTTCGATCGTACCCGCCAATCCGGACGTGGGATCGGCGATGGGGTCGTTGTTGAACTTGTGAGAGCCCCGATCGAGAGGTGTGATCGGGGTTCGGGCGGCCGGTCGTTCACGTGAGCCGGGTGCAGGATGAATACCGCCCCCACGATGGACGGACCGTTTGTGCCTGCGGCGTCGTGACACGCGACGAGCGGACGGGATCGGATTGGCCGGCGAGTCCAGACCAAATGCATCGGGAGGCACGGGGGCGACCGTCGTAGCCCATGGCAGGACAGCCACAGGGGGCTGTCCCTGCTCCGCCCGGGAGACCTGAACGACCCCTTGGAACGGTGGGGCAGAGCCCTGTGTGCCTTCCCTCAGGGACGCTTCTGGAAACCGTAATTCGGCCGGAAAACTGCAAATATGATCCTTTCCGGCGCGTGCCCCTTAATAAGACGACAAACCTCCATAATTGGACACCTGTTCTATTAAGATGGAGCAACACCTTGGGCTATCAAACTATTCGACGCGTAGCACAGCAATGCGGAGCTTGGCACCATCAGCCGGCTAGGAGACCTCGACGAGGCGAGCGAGGGTGGTCAGCGGGCAACGGTTCTGGAGGCCCTCGAAGCCGCCGCGCCCGAATTGTGACACCGAAACATCTCGAGGAGCTGACGGGGCTGGATAACGCGGTCGTAAGAATGATGCTCAGCCGCCTCCATAAGGCGAAGCGTGTGCAGAAAATCTCGCATCGGGCAGTACCGAGCGCTCGGTTGGAGCCACCTAGCGTGCAAAGCACGCCCCATCTCATGCTCCTTCCCGATCCTGCCGGGGAGGATGACATGTAAACCCAGGACTGCAACACAAGTGCAACAGCCGGGGGTGGCTGTTGCACTGTTGCACTTGTTGCACTGTTGCACTTTGGCGGTCGGACACCCTCTATACGAGGTACCTAGGGCGACCCTGTCTTGAAAAAGGCCTAAAGAGGAGAGATACCCCCTCAAGTGCAACAGAAGTGCAACAGAAGTGCAACAGAAGTGCAACACGTTTATCCTCTAAGCCCAATGATCCAGCCAAGTGCAACAAGAGCAACAAAGCAACACGGTCTGAGCTCTCGAACGGAACGGTTTAGCTGACTCTGACCGTGCTCAAAGGGAATCTCTCGAGGTCTGTAGGCCAGCCACTCACCCTGGATGTTGGCATCCGACTGGAGCAATGCCTCGCTGGATTAGCGGCTAGCGGGGCTTCGTGCTAGATGTCATGAGTAAGGTGTTCAGCGGACGCCGACCTTGGCCGTCGTTCAGCCACGAGGCTTGGAGTTCTGGTCCAGGACTCTGTCGACATCCTCTCTGAATCGCTTGAAGTCAATCCGTCCAGAGCCGCGGAGAGCGGCGATAAGCGTCTTGGTAGGAACCGAGCGCCTTCTACCGATCGGAGAAAGGCTGCCTACCGGAACGCCGTTGCGCGTAACGACGAATTCCTCACCCCGATCCAAGCCGCGCATGATTTCGCCGCTCTGATTGCGTAGCTCGCGTTGCGTGATCCGTCTTGCCATGGCGCATGGTAGCAGGCGGGCAACGGGCCAAAGACTCTTTCCGTGCTTTACAACGCGCCTCAGGTAAGATCGAAATTTCACCAGCTGGAGGCAGCCTCAACGGTCGTTCCATTCCAGAAATCCCCAGGTACACCCGCTTCCTCGCACCTCATCGAGAGCGGGAGATGCGAGCTGGAAGTGGAGATCCTGGCTCCTAGCCATAAGGGATGCACATTGGAGCTCAAGGCGCTGCGCCGCCTCCAGCACCCAGGAACGCCAGGTCGCGCTCCACGCCCTAAGCGGATTCCAGCTCATCGATGCCTCCGCGTGAGCACGAGCTGACTGAGGGGTATCGAGAGGCGCTTCGACGCCACCACGACGGGACGATCTTACTGGAGGATGGACATTATCCTGCCGAACTCGCGTCTCCCTGACAGTGCGGGCACCAGTAGGTCAGACGAGCCGGCTCACCCTGCGGGCGTACCTCAATGAGGTGGTGGCAACGGGGACACGGCGCTCCTCCCCGGCCATGAGCTGCGTTCCTTCTGCGAAATGACGCTCCGAGAGCGGACTCGCGCATGAGTCTTCTGGCCGTCCGGTAGAGACGGCGAACGGATTCCTCCGGGACATCCCCCACCGGCTTCCAGGGATTGAGTCGCAGCTCCCACAACGACTCACACTTGTAGATATTTCCTATGCCGGCGCAAATCTGTTGATCCAACAACAGCGGGCCTAACGCTGTCTCACCGCTTTGAGTGGCACGCGCCACGATCTCCTCAAGCTCAAACGGCTCACCAAGAATGTCCGGGCCAAGGTGCCCGACGCGCGAATCATCTCCAACCAGCTCAGCAATAGGGGCTGAGAAGAGGACGGCCACCGTATCGTCGAAGTGGAGAACGGCTTTGGCGGCTCTCCTTGGCTTTCTCCAGCTTTGACCCGAGCTGTAAAGGTGCCAGGCACCGGTCATTCGCATATGCGAGTGCAACGAGACGCCTGAGTCGAAACGCAGGAAGAGATGCTTCCCGACAGGCTCAACAGCAACAAGCCGTTTCCCTTGGAGGCGCCCGAAAACCGGAGGCTCCGCCGACGTGCAAACCTTGCCGCCGATTCGATCGCGGAGGGCCGTAGCGGTTCTGAATATGGTGTCGCCTTCAGGCATTGACCGTCAAGCCGATCGCTGGCCGCTTCGCTCGGGATAGACGACGTACCCCCGATGAGTTGGGGTGAAGCCTGCTGCCTCCAGGGCCGGTCCAATGTCGGATCCCGTGACGGGCATCCCGTTCAGGAATCGAATCTCCAGCTTCCCGTGACGCGATGCGATGGCGGTCAGCTTCTCCAGGTGCTCCAAACCCACCTCTCCGTTGGTGAGTATGGACCTACCTCCTCGCTCGACGAACAGCCTTAGCTCTCCTCCCTCCAGCACCACATAGGCTGCCGAGACCCTGGCGGCCCTTCCTGGCATCTCCGGCCACGGAAGCATGATCCCATAGGGGTTTGCCGGATCAGTGGCCGCGAGGAGTAACGGATGCTCCTGGCCGGTATCCGGCTGACGGAAAGATCGCAACCGATCGACTGCTCCTGGAAGTGCGAACTGAGCGCCTCCGAGACCTTCGATAAAGTAGCCTCGGCGCAGCTTGCCCGATTCCTCCATGGACCGTAGGACGGGGTAGAGCCGCACGAATCCGCCTTCGACCCCCTCCGCCAACGCCGGCTCCCGCGTCAAAATGCCGTACCTCTGAAGTAGGCTCTCGGCCTGGGCGTGAACCCGAACGGTGGGGGCAACAGGAGTCGCCACGAGGTGCTCCACAAGTGACCACCGGCCGAGGGATCTAGGAGGGCCGAGGCGCACAGGAACTCCCCTCCGCCCGCTTCTGCGGCTAGGCCCGATGAATCGGAGCGGCGCATAGGTGTCGTTTGTGACCTCGCCTGACCACACCATCTCCCACAGGGCATCGAGAAGCTCCTCCCGATCTCCCCACTCCGTGCTCGACTGGAGATCTGGAAAGAAACATGCGCCAAGTTGGAGTCGCTCACGAATACCATCATGCGGCTCTCTCGACGGAACCTTTACCGGGTCGGGCGAGAGCTTGGCAACATCAGACCTGAAATAGAGTGAAACTCTCCCATCTGTGAGCCCGAGGGATCCCCGCCCTACCCACACAACTTCTCCTGAGGCGACGAGCTGATCGAGAAGTTGCGGGGCGTAGGATGCCATCCGGCTGGGGAAGATGTCACGCTCGAGCACCCCGACTGGCACCGGTGTTCCTTGGAGCTGCTGAACGATGTCGGCCAGCCGCTCGATCCCCCGTGCGCCGTTTCCCACTCCCTGCCAAGCGGGTAGGAACTGGCCAAGCGTGCCAGCAGGGACCGGCTCGACTTCCCGACGGAGAGCGGCCAGGCTCCGTCGCCTGATGACCCTTAAAACCTCATTCGAACAATATTCCCGGGTTGAAGCTCCCGCGCGGAAGTGACCGGCCACCAGGTCGTTGGCACTGGCCATCCGCTCCAGCTCGTCGTTTATGGCGTCCACCGGTAAGGACCACCGCGATGCCGGGTCCTCTGGGCGGAACGGGGCATGAGTGAGTGCCCAACGGCGAAGGAGCGACTTGACGGAGTCTGTAGACGGCTCCAGATAGGCACCGGGCAGTCCGAGCGGTAGGCTGACTCCCAGGGCGTCTCGATACCGAGACGCATCCTCCGCGGCTATCCACCTGTCCTCGCCAGCGATACGAATGCTTATGATTCGGTGGCTTTGTGCGAGGGTTTCGAGCCAGTCCATGCCCACGCCACGGGCCACAGCCTCTTCTGTCGTTAGATCACCGACCCTCCGAAAGAGGTCGTGTGCCTCATCAACATCTCTTGGCCGCCTAACCCCACTGAGGCCCTGCAGCTCCAGCTCTGTTTCGGCGATCACCTCGGTATCCAGTAGCTCCCGCAGGTCATCGCTGCCGAGAAGCTCGGACAGTAGCTCTCGATCGAGGGTGAGCGCCTGCGCCCGCCTTTCCGCCAGCGGAGTATCACCCTCGTACATGTACTGCGCGATGTACTCAAAGAGAAGTGAGGAGGAGAACGGAGATGAGAGCTGCGTCTCCACCTCTACGACTCGCACCTTTCTTGAGCGAACCGCCCGCATGAGGTCGACAAGCGCTTCCAGATCAAAGACGTCCACGAGGCACTCACGATACGTCTCGGCAATGATGGGAAAGTTCGGATAGCGGGAGGCGACTCTCGAGTAGATCGGCCGCCCGTTGTCGCTGAAGCCACAATGGCGTCCGGGAGCCCGGTCGTAGTCGTGGAAGGAGCAGGGCGCGAGCCGCGTTTTCACGAAATCGGGAGGCAAAAAGCGGTGATCCATTGAGGACTGCCGTCACCGCTTCCCGAACCTCATCGGGGTCCAGTAACAGATCATCAACTCCCGGAAGGGTGTTCGATTCAACCAAACGAAGCGCAAACCCGTCATCGCTATAGATCGACTGGATGTCGAGATCAAACCGCTCTCGCAGTCGCGCTTCGATGGCGAGCGCCCAGGGAGCATGAACCGTGGCACCCCACGGAGTGAGGACACAGATTCTCCAATCTCCAAGCTGGTCGCGGAAGCGTTCCACCAGAATCGTCCGATCGTCTGGCACTGCCCCCGTCGCTGACCGCTGATCCTCCAAGTACCCCATGAGGTTGTTCGCGGCCTGACGGTCTAGACAGGATCTCTCAAGCAGGCGCTCGGTTGCCTCAGCTTGCGGCTTGGAGAGCAGCTCGCGCGTCAGGCGTCCAAGTGCCAGGCCATCCTCCACCGGGCGGCCAAGCGTGTCTCCATGCCAGAAGGCAATCTTTCCCGGTTCTCCTGGCGCCGGCACGACCCGGACCTGTGACTGAGTTATCTCCACCGCCTTCCAGGTCGTCGCACCCAGAACGAACGTCTCGCCCACGCGAAGCTCGTACACCATCTCTTCGTCCAGCTCACCAACCCGGCTTCCTTCGTCGAGAAGGTTGACGGTGAATAGACCGCGGTCAGGGATCGTCCCGCCGCTGGTCACGGCCAGACGTTGGGCGCCAGCTCTGCCCCTGAGGGTGCCGTTGATGCGATCCCAAACGATCCGGGGGCGAAGCTCCGCAAAATCATCTGCAGGGTAGTGGCCGTCCAGCATGTCCAGGGTGGCTTCGAACGCCCGGTCGCCAAGATCGGAGAAAGGGTAGGAAGCCGACACCACGCCTCGAAGCTGTTCCACCTGCCACTCGTCGAGAGCGCACATGGCCACGATCTGCTGTGCCAGAACGTCGATGGGATTGTGCGGTACACGAGTCGCCTCGATCTCACCCGATAGCATTCGCTCGCTCAGGGTTGCGCACTCCAACAGGTCACCCCGATGTGTCGGGATGATAACGCCGTATGAGGGCTCGCCAACCGAGTGACCGGCGCGGCCAATCCGCTGGATGCCACGGGAGACGCTGGTGGGGGAGCTTATCTGAATCACCAGATCGACCGCCCCCATGTCTATGCCAAGCTCAAGACTTGAGGTCGCCACCAGTGCCGGCAGCCTCCCCGCCTTCAACATGTCCTCCACAAGAACGCGCTGCTCCCGGGAGATCGAGCCATGGTGCGCGCGCACCAGTTCCTCCTCTGCGAGGTCGTTGAGCTGTCCTGCCAACCGCTCCGCCATCCTCCTCGAATTGCAAAAGATGATTGTCGAGCGGTGGGCTTTGATCAGCTCCAGGATCCGAGGATAAATTGCGGGCCAGATGCTTCGCCTCGGAAGTTCGCGATCGACGTGGGATGGGGACGCTTCCTCCTGATTTCCCTGCCCTGTCGAGTGGTGCGTCTGTGTGGAGAGCTGGTTTCCATCAGACGACCTTCCCGGTCCGATTGCGGCGGCGGAGCCGGAAGCCTCTGTGCGGCGATTCAGATCGGCCAGATCCTCGACCGGCACCTCAACAGACAGGCGCAGGTCCTTCATGCGACCCGCGTCGACAATCCTCACTTTGCGGTCGCGGCCCCCGAGGTAACGGGCGACTTCGGACAGAGGTCGCTGCGTGGCGGATAGACCGATCCGTTGAGGGTCCGGGCGGCCCTGCGTCGTTAGTCTGTATGCCAGCCTTTCTAGGGTGATGGCTAGGTGCGCGCCTCGTTTCGAGCCGGCCATCGTGTGGATCTCATCGACGATGACCCATCTCACCGGATCGAGGATCGTACGCCCTGCACTCGTCATGATGAGAAACAACGACTCTGGCGTCGTGATGAGGATATCCGGCGGGTGCCGCTGCATCTCTCGGCGATCACTCCCTGGCGTATCACCCGTTCGTACCCGAACTCTGACGTCTGGAGTATCCATGCCGGCTCGCTCCGCCTCCAGAGTCAATCCTCTCAACGGAGCGCGGAGATTTCGTTCCACATCCACGGTGAGAGCTTTGAGGGGAGAGACGTACAGCACCCGGCAGCGCTCTCCCTCTGTGCTGGGCGGATTGACCATAAGGTGATCGAGACACCAGAGGAAAGCCGCAAGTGTCTTCCCGCTACCGGTTGGAGCGCACAGAAGACTATGACGGCCTGAAGCTATCTCATCCCAGCCGCGAGTCTGAACGTCTGTGGGGCCTTCAAAGGCCGATCGAAACCAGGCCTGCGCAGAGGGGGAAAAGCGGTCTAGTCCCGATGACATCCTACGGTGAGGTTGGGGCCATTACCTCCGCGTGGCCGATTCCCGAGGTCTTTACCAAGCCGCCAATGACAAGGACGGTGCGGGGCAGCGTCTCGAAGGCCTCGTTGACGATCCACTTCACGGCGTCGATCTGGTCCTCCGTCAGGCCGGACTGTCTGCAGGCGGTGGAGCTGATTTCGAGCCGAAAAGGTAGCGCTTCGACCGCGGACTCGGCCTGACGACCGATGCGGACGGACTCCGCATCTAGAACCGTAGGCCGCAGCGACTCTTTAGTTTTCGACCAGGCGTGAGCCAGACTGACCGGCCATGAAAGGAGGGTCTGGAATTCCGGCTGGTCTGGAGTGACTCTAAGCGTCTCGGCGATCTCCTCGACCAGCGCCTTTTGCATCGAGGTGGGCCTCGAGACGCCTGGTCCGGCAAGGGCCTCCCCTAGAGCTCTGCTTCGGACGGACCGGTTTTTTCTCATCACCCGAGAGCAAGTTCATTTTTGGCAGCTGACCATTTGTGCCGGCTCGAAGAGCGGCGGTGGCCAGGAGCAACCTAACTTCCACCGTCAGGAGAGTCGAAACCGCCTTGCCGAACCCGGCGCTATCCTCAGTGCCAGGTGCGACATCCGATAGAGGCTGTTGCTGAACTTGTAGTGCATCGACCGCCGATTGAAGAAGCTCGTCCACCGTTCGCTGGAAGTAGGCAATCTGGCAATTGGGCTTGAGGTTACGCCAGGCAAGCTGCAGAAACCAGGGATAGACAGCCAGGCGGCGAAAAACCTGCCCAACCGTGGGGATGGCCAGAGTCGTCTTGATGTCGTCGAAGACGGCTTTCACCTTGCCCTCGACCGCGTTTTCATCCACCTCGGCCGGCTTCCGCTCGATCACACTTCCCGCCCCAGTCGTCTATTCATGTAGAACATTTTACCCAATCCCCCTTCTGGACTTTTCTGGCCGGGTCTTCTGGGATTCCGAGTAGGCTGGTGAGACCGGCTTTCCTACTCTGCCGGCGACTGAGCCTTCGCATGTCCCTGCACGAGCTCGACCAGAACTCCGCCGGTTGAACGCGGGTGAATGAAGGCTATGTCGCCATGGATGCTTGGCCGGGGCGAGTCATCGATCATCTCCACGCCGTTACCCTTAAGATCGCGCATCGTTTGGCTGATATCGTCCACTTCAACGCCCACGTGATGGAGAGATTCGCCTCGCTTCGATAAGAATCGAGCTACTCCGGAGTCAGGCGTTATTGGCGTAATCAGCTCCAGGTCGGTGTCATCCAAAGCTAGAAAGGCAACCTCCACCTGTTGCTCAGGGACGATGTCACGCGATCTCAGCGTGGCCCCGAGGAGGCCCACCCATCTCTCGATGGCCTCATCCATATCAGCCACGACGATGGCCGTGTGGTCGACACGCCGGATGGTCACTCCTCCAATAGGTCCAGTCGCTCTATCTCCGCCATTCCGGCTTCGATTGATGACTCGGCTCCGCGATTTGGTGACACCACCAGACCATCAATCCCGTCAGCACAGAGTCCGGTGGTCGGGTCATAGATCACCGACCCGGCGTCATTCCTTCCATAAAACCAAGCAGCGGCATTGAGTGCAAGCTTCCGAAAATGCTCGCTTCCTGTGACACGGAACAGCTCAGACAGCCCCAGAACCGCCGGAGCTGACGCAGTAGGCGCAGAGACCTTCCTTGCTTCCGTACAGCTCGAGGGGGGAGTTGAGCGCCGTTCCACCGATGTTTGGACCAACCTCGTAATACCCAAGCCCCTCAATGACCGGCTCGATGAGGTTATCGACAGTTCTGCGGCAGGCGGGCAAAAAGTCTTTGATATCGAGAACTCGGCTGATTGTGGCCAGAGCGTGAAGCTGATGATAGCCCCAGAGGTGTACTTTGCCACTTCCGCAGTCATCCCGAAAGTACTCCTCCCCGCACTCCGAGATGAACTTGCCTCTTTCCAGGAGCACATCAGCCAGTCCACTCTTGTCGCCGGCAATCAGCTCAGCCTCCCCAAGGGCTAGGAGCGCCTGGATCTTGCCGTCAGCAACTTCAGGTTTTCGACAACGCAGATACGACTCGAGATATCCCTTGTCCCGGGTTATCCTGTATGCCCTCGCTAGTGCCCAGAGAGCCCGTCCAGTCCACCAGGCCCCTCCCTTGACGGATGTCGGCCCGCTGGCGTTTCGACGACCGTTTGCATTTCTGACAAAGTTGGCAAAGTCCCCGTCTGGATACTGCATGTATTGGACGAATGTCAGCCAGCGCTTCGCAGATCGAAGTGCGCTTCGATCCTGTGTCCTTTCGTAGACGGCTAGGGCGAGAAGGGCAGCTCGCGCCGTGTCGTCCACACATGCCACCCCCTCGTAACCCGTATCCTCAGCCTGAATTGGGATGAACTGGCCAGGGTTGTCCGGATCGGGCTCTGCGTAGATAAGAACCGGGGAAATTTCCTGCCCTTCGAAGCTGAAGGTGAATGTAAGCCTTCGAGATACGACAGTACACCGAGGCGTCGCTCAGGCTTCACAGAAACCGGTCTGGGGGGTGATACTGCGACCGTGGTTATTCTCCTGCAGCTTCGATCGTTCGAGCTTGGACCGCCCGCTCGTCTTTCACTGAGCCTGGAATTACGGAGTGTTTATCAGTTGTGGTGCCGGCCCAAATGGATTGCCGAAGCGGGTATGTCAAATACCAATCCATACTCTGAGGTGTGACGCTATTCAAAATCTCTACCCGAAATAGATAGTTGAGTGACTTTTCTCAGTGTGTAGCGTGCCCGGATCCGTGGATACGGCCGCCGAGGAACCCCGCCTTACGAACATCATCCAGGACGAGCTGGTTATACTTTCCACTTGGGTATGCGAAGGACCAAACAGCATGACCCAAATGCTGCTCTATCGCGATTTTGCTTTGGTGAATCTCTTGCCAATCCTGCCATGGGGTTAGCGTAGTTAGATCGAGATGATGGATTGTGTGTACTCCAATTTCCATGCCAGCCGCGATCGACAGCTCTAACCTGCGACCAGGTCATGTACCTCGGCTGATTGGCAAAACCGCTCACGATAAAGAAGGTGGCCCGAAGTCCGTACCTCAGGAGGATCGGAAGCGCGTTCGTGTACTGATCCTCATAACCGTCATCAAAGGTCAAGGCCACGCACTTGGCCGGGAGAGCGGTGCCATATCGAATGTGATTCGCCAGCTGAGTAATGGTCACAGACTGGAAGTTGTGGTTGCGTAGATAGCGCATCTCGGCGTTGAACCGCGCCGGAGTAACTGACAGCCTCAAACCAAGAATGTCGCTTGGCACGGGATTGATCCTGATGTAGTGGAACATGAGGATGGGACAGAAAGTGACGTCCGAGGCACGCCCTCGGTACGGCTGGGCGGCAGCTTCTCGCTACCCGCTCGGTAGGGAATCCTCGGCCTTGGCTTAGCCGGGACCGGACGCTTTGGGGCCGCGTTCACTTTAGCCGCGGGCTTTCCGGAAGCCGCCAAAACCAAGACGAATGTGACGCCAAACACGAGAACTACCAGGATCAGGAGCCCCAGCATGATCGACTGCGGACTGCTATTGCGTGGGGTAGACGGTCTCGCTACACGTCCCCCAAAGCTTTGCCTTCGCTGAGTCATTGCTCCCGCTCGTTCAAGGGGAGTATAGCACGCAGCTATTGACATCGTTCGTTGTCCGGGCTACTGCGTGATATACTTCGCGGTGAGTTTCGCCTGATTCAGGTGGAATGTCTAGGCCCGAAACCATTGGTTGGAGAAGCTGTGGAGACGACGGTCAAACCGCCCGAAACCTCCGCTGACGACGGGGAAGTGCCGTCTAAGGCACCACCCGTTGAAGTGTCGGTGGTCATGCCTTGCCTCAATGAGGAGGAGACCATTGGTGTCTGCGTGGAGAAGGCTTTGGAGGGAATCCGCAGGACTGGGTTGACAGGTGAAGTCATCGTCTCCGACAACGGATCGGAGGACCGCTCCATCGAAATCGCCGAGGGTTTAGGAGCTAGGGTGATCCGGCAACCGAAACGTGGATACGGCAACGCGTATCTCGCCGGATTCAATGCCGCCCGAGGCGAGTACATCGTCATGGGTGATTCAGACAACACCTATGACTTTACGGAAATTGGTGCCCTCATCCGGCCCCTTCGTGAGGAGGGAGCTGAGTACGTCATGGGCTCTCGGTTCGCTGGAACCATTCTTCCGGGAGCAATGCCGTGGCTGCACCAGTACATCGGCAATCCCGTACTGACCAGGATCCTCAACATGATGTTCGGGCTGAAGGCTTCCGACTGTCATACAGGCCTCCGTGCCTTCACCAGGGAAGCATACGGGAAGATGCGCCTCCGAACCACCGGTATGGAGTTCGCGTCGGAAATGGTGATCAATGCGGCCAAGGCGAAGCTCAAAGTCGCAGAGGTTCCGATAACCTACTATCCTCGAGGCGGTGAGTCGAAGCTTCGATCGTTCAGAGATGGGTGGCGACATCTCCGGTTCATGCTGATGTATAGCCCCGATCACCTCTTTCTCATCCCAGGATTCCTGCTCTTTGCGGTAGGCCTCATCGGCATGGCAGTGCTGCTTCCTGGCCCCATCAAGTTAGGCGGCAGGATTGTCAGCTTCCATTTCATGTTCTTGGCGGCTCTATTGATGATGCTTGGCTTCCAGGTTCTTTTGACCGGATTTTACGCAAAGGCCTACGCGTATACCCATCGCTTCGCCCCGGACGACCGAATGATCCAGCTGTTTTACCGTTACTTCTCGTTGGAGAAGTGGATCCTCTGTGGACTCGGGATCTTTGCTATAGGCCTCGGATTTGACGTATACGTGCTCGTGACCTGGATCGAGCACGGCTTCAAACATCTGTTTGAAGTCGGTCCGGCTATCGTTGCACTGACGCTGATGGTCATCGGCGGACAGCTCGTCTTCTCATCCTTCCTGCTGAGCATTCTCAATATCAATAGCGAGGCGACCGGCTAAGGCTTCTTTCTCGCGCACTGGCTCTCCTGGCCAAGGCGCTAGTCTCTCCGATGAGAAGGCAGGCTCGCCATTAGTAGCGCGTAGGTTCAGAGCCTGCGGAGTAAGCTACCAGATCGAGGTTCAGCTGATTCAGAGGCTGCGGGTGTTGGTGCCTCCATCGGTTCGTCCACGTGGCGATGTTCCACAACGGGCTCTCGCTCGGAGGTCCGTCTGCGAGCGTCAATTTCTCGGCCAGCCCAGATGGCGAGTTTGCTTCCGGCCAGCCAGGCAAAGAAGTAGGCATCCATGGCAAGCAGAGCCGCAACATCGAAGGCATGCGTCGAGTTCAAGACCGAAACCATTGTCGCCGGCTGAAAAGGACCTACAAAGAGCTGCGTCACCCGAAACAGTGGGGTGAAGACGGCGACTCTCGCCGACCCGTCTTCGTTTTCCCCAATGGCGATCATCGTGAGGATGCGGAGAAGCAGTAAGGCTTCGAGGACCCCGACGAAGATCCAAATCCATCGGGCTACTCGCCTTACGGTCCCCTCAAGCGGGCCGGGACGGTTTGAGTGATCAGTTTCTGCTTGCAAAGGGGTCACCAGAAATTATCGCTGAGACGCGACAATCTCCCCTATTCGGCCCAATCACTCTTCTTACTGAAGAATGTTGACGGCACGAGCTGCCACCAAGCCGACGGTAACGAGGGAGGCAAACGATTGCACCATCATCAAGAGCTTAGCCCAGTTGGTAAGCGGCATGGTGTCGGTTGGGCTGAATGCCGTGGCATTCGTGAAGGCCACGTAAAAGTAGTCGACAAAATCTGGAGTCCACTCCTCTGGAGCGCAGTACGGCGCAGTCATCTGAGGAAACAAGAAGTCCGGCTGGCGATGATGGAGCGTCCTTCGCAAATAGGGACCTCCTCTATCGAGCTCCCAGTACCAGAGTGCGAAGACGATGACATTGGTCAGCCAAATGAAGCTGGCCGATAGCAGCAGGCTCTCTCCGCTGATTTGCCGGTGACTCAGTAGGTGACTGATCAGCTCGGCAAGCGAGATTAAATTTCCGATGTTGATCAAGGCAATCAGGGAAAGCGAGAGAATCCGGGGGATACTCCCTCCACGACGCGTCGGCATCGAACGAGTCAGGATTAGAGGGATCAGCAGGGCCCCTTCGAGAGCCGGTACGATCCAGGAGTACGATGCCGGAAGGGTGAACTGTTCCGGCAGCAAGATCCAGAGGACCAACGCCGCGACCACCGCGATGCTGGGGTACCATGGCGCTTCGTGCTTGCTGGTGGCTCCCCACTCGGCCTTAGCTTCCAGCTCCTCACTGGGCGGGAGCGGCGACTTCGGCTCCTTCAATTCCTGTTCCGACATGCCAGCCTCCACGGACGCGAATGAGCACTACCTGCTACCTTCGCATGTCGGATTATCACCTGCACAAGCGGATGCGGGATATTACCGATCAAGAGAACGACTATACCAGATGCCGGCGGCTTTTTCTCGAGCAGAAAGGGTCCGATGACCAAGGCGTCGAGAGGCGACGACATAAAGCACTCGATCGCGTCCCGTGGAGTGCAGACGATTGGTTTGCCACGCGTGTTGAACGACGTGTTTACGAGAACAGGGACTCCAGTCCTGGCCTTGAATGCTTGGATGAGGTCGTAGTAAAGTGCGTTCTGCTCCCGGTTCACACTCTGGATGCGAGCGGTGCCGTCGACATGTCGAACCGCCGGAATCTGGTCCTCCTTCTCGGGAAGGACATCGTGGACAAAGAGCATGAATGGGGATGAAACAGGCGGCGAGAACCAGTCTGAGAGGCGATCCTCCAGCACGACTGGCGCGACCGGCCGGAAGTCCTCCCGGTCCTTGATTTCGTTGAGAATAGCCTGCATCTTTTGGTTGGTGGGAGACGCAAGGATGGATCGATTGCCGAGAGCACGCGGTCCGAACTCCATACGGCCCTGGAACCAGCCAATCACCTTGTCCTCTGCGAGGAGAGTGGCAACCTGGCTTGGCACATCCTCGAGACGGCGATGCCGAAGCTTGGCCATGGAAAGGAAGCTTTGAATTTCAGCTTCCGTGAATTCGGGACCTAGATATGCATCGGTCATTCGATAGCTGCGCGAGGTGCTGGGCGCCTTGGCCGCATCGACCCAGAGAGCGGCACCAAGCGCGGTTCCGGCATCTCCGGCTGCCGGCTGTACCCACACCTCTTTGAAGATGCCCGAGTTACGAAGCCTGCTGTTCGCGACGCAATTGAGGGCGACGCCTCCCGCCAGGCAGACGCTGTCCATCCCTGTCGCCTCACGCAGCCAGGTGGCCAGCTCAAGAATCGACTCCTCGAGAACCGCCTGCAGCGAATGGGCAACATCGAAGTGCCGCTGTCCGAAAGCTTCTCCGCGGGACCTCGCTGGACCAAACGTACGCTCGAGATCCGGCATGTGGATCGTATACTGGCCGCTAGCCTCGACTCGGATCATTTGGCGAAACTCGTCGATAAATGACGGCTTGCCGAAGGAAGCTAGGGCCATTACCTTGTACTCGTCAGACGAGTGCAGAAAACCCAGGTACTGGGTCAAGCGCTCGTAGAGCAGACCTAGAGAATGCGGGAGATCCACCTCTCCCAGAAGATCAAGGCTTCGATCCCGACCCAACCCAGTATGACGTCGTGGCTTTCTCTCCTCGCCCATCCAGGGTCATCACGGCTGCTTCCTGAAATGGTGAAGGCAGAAAGGCACTTGCGGCGTGCGAGAGGTGATGGGCCACGAAGTGCCACTCATAGCTCGTTGGGCCTGAGAGTCGCTTCTTTAGATGATGGGGGACGCCGCCACTGAGATGTCGAGGTGCATTCACTACATAGGAGGTGAAGAGCCCGTCCCACGGTGAGCTGCTCTCTTCACGAGCCGCCGCGCGCGACGGTTCCAGCGGAAGAGTGATCGTCTCTAGTCCTGTTACATCCCCGACAAGGATGTGCGGATCGAACGAGTAGGCGACATGTTCTACGTCACCCAGTGATGCGTCTACAGAAGCGAGACAGTAATCGATGGCGTGAAACGGCAGCTCATAGGCGGTAAAGGCGGTCGGTCGCTTGCCGTGCTTCACTCCGGTGAAGCGCTCCTCCTCCGCCGCAGCCACGACCACGCCATCCCGAACTAGGCATGCTGCAGAATCGTGGAATGCAGCGTTGATTCCGAGTGTGAGCATTTGCCTTCTCCCTCTGTAGGCAGGCGCTTCCGGCAAGTTTCGGGGAGGGATAGTGACCTGGCGTCTACCCCAAATGCCGGCCTAGCCTGCTAGCGCTCCGAAGTTCCGATGCCTTCTCGCAGCGCTCCGCTTTCATCGTAGATTCAGGCTTGAGTAAGGACAGTTTCAGAGGCGATTCCTATGCTTGAAGTAAGTAGAGACGGGCCCTCTTGGAACCTCTTTCCTCCCCCACCGATTGCCACTTGGAGCCCGTCTCTGCTCCCCACCCGGACCCGACACCACCTTTGCGATTGTAGATTCTGTCGTTGAGACTTCCCGAGGTGGGCACAAAGGCACTTTATCTCTCACTCGGGAGAGGACTCTAGAATGCAGGTAGATCGAGTCGACTCATTGGGCCGGCTCCCCGTTGCAAGGCGGCGACCGTCGACACTGGATTCAGCATCTTCACTTGGGTGGGAGGGGATGGAGCGTTCGAGAATCCTCGTTCTCGACGATGACGAACAGATTCGTGCCACTCTCCGACGGGCCTTGCTTTATGCCGGGTTCGACGTAACCGTTGCCGCCACTGGCGAGGAAGCGCTGGAGAAAGCACTCCAGAGTCCTCCGGACCTTGCCGTTCTGGACGTCATGTTGCCTGGGATCGACGGGTTGGAAGTGTGTCGCCGCCTCCGAGAGGACCGTGCGGATCTCCCAATCATCATGCTGACGGCTCGTGATGCGGTGGCGGATAGGGTTGCCGGCTTGGACATCGGCGCAGACGACTACGTGGTCAAGCCCTTTGCTCTCGAGGAGCTTGTGGCTCGCGTGCGCGCTCACCTGCGGCACGCCGTCCAGCCCGCCCAGGTCCTGAAGTTTGCGGATCTCTCCCTCGACACCGGCACGCGAGAGGGTAGGAGGGGCAACCGCCAGCTCCAGCTGAGCACCACTCAGTACGAGCTATTGCGGCTCTTTCTGAACAATCCCCGCCAGGTTCTCACCCGCGATCTGATCATGGATCGTGTGTGGGGGTTTGATTTCGAGGGAGAGTCGAACGTATTGGAAGTTTACGTGAGCCAGCTTCGCCATAAGCTTGAAGAGGGTGGCGAGCCAAGGCTCATTCATACCGTTCGCGGGGCCGGCTATTCGCTGAGACAGGAGCAGCCCGCTTAGAGGAGGTCATCTTGTCTCTGCGGGCGCGTTTAACGCTTCTGTATGGGCTCCTGTTGGCGGCTGTGCTGCTGGTTCTCGGCGTGGGCGCCGATCTTCTCTTGCAGCAACGCTTCTCCAATCAGACGCGCTCAAGCCTGACCTCCACGGCGCAGTACATCTACGGCCACTACCAGCTCATTGGAACGTCGCAAGGGGAGCTGGCGCCCGAGCTACCAACGCAGCCCTTTAATGACAGCACCGACTATGCCGAGATCATCGGCTACGATCTGCACGTATACGATCGATGGCCTACCTTGGCGGGACACAATCTACCGCTCAGCTCAGATGCCATCGAGGCGGCGCTCGTCAAAAGGAAATCAACCTTTGCCACTATGACGCTTGACGGACAGCCGGCCTCCGCGTATTACAGTCCGCTCGTCTACTCCTACCTTCCCCGCAGCAGAGCAGTTCTGCTTATCGTTCGCCCTCAGACAGACGGCCAGCGTACGATCAATCTGCTTACCATCGCCATCTTTGGCGGCGAGGCAGTCCTGCTGCTCGTCGTGGTGGTTGTCACCTGGCTGGTTGCCGGTTCTGCGCTCCGTCCAATCGAGGGCCTTACCCGTCATGCTGCCTCCATAGCCGCAACCAGAGACTTGTCGGCCCGGGTGCCAGAGGATCCTGGGACGGCGGAGCTTTACCGACTGGCAACGACCTTCAACGACATGCTCGCTTCTCTCGAGGAATCCTACGCAAATCAAAGGCGGTTTCTCGCAGACGCTTCTCACGAGCTTCGTACCCCTCTCACGGTCGTCCAGGGGAATCTCCAGTTCCTCGAGGCAGCGCCGGACGCTCCGATCTCAGAGCGTGCCGAGGCTCTTGAGGCCGCAACTATTGAGACAGAGCGTATGGCGCTGCTTGTCTCCGACCTCCTGGCCCTGTCCCAGGCCGATGCCGGCTACGAGATGGTCCACTCGCCGGTGGAACTCGACAGAGTGGTTGTTGATGCCATGCGAAGAATCCGTTCAAGAGAGCGGCAACAGGGTCCAAAGCTGGCGATTGGAGCGCTGGAGGAAGCAGTGGTCGACGGGGATCCTGAAAGGCTGCTCCAGCTCTTTGTGATCCTATTGGACAACGCCGTCAAGTACACACCTCCATCCGGTGAGGTGACGGTCGAGATCACAAGGAGCGCCGAAGGCACCGTTAGTGTCTCCGTGAGTGACACGGGAATCGGCATATCAGAGGAGGATCGCGATCATGTCTTCGATCGCTTCTACCGGTCGTCGGGAGCACGATCCATGCGCGAGGGTAGCGGACTGGGATTGCCTATCGCTCTCTGGATTGCGGAGTCACACGACGGCAAGATTGAGGTTCATCCAAGAGAGGGTGGAGGCACAACGTTCTTGGTGACCCTGCCCCTCTCCAAAGAGAGCCCGGCGCCGGCCCTCGCTCAAAATCCCTAGCTGCACTGCGCGCTGAGACGTTCCTATCGCCTGCCAGTGACTCAGGATTGGCTGCACCTCGGTGGGTTGGCCTGATCGCGCATCACGAGGCGAGGCCAGGTCCTTTCCCTTCAACTCACGCCGGAATGATCAGGTCGGCGAGGTCGCGGGGATAGTATGTCAGCAGGTCCGGTCCGGAGTCTGTGACAAGCACGGTGTCGGAGTGCCGGAAACCGCCCAGATCAGCGTTGTAAAGTCCCGGCTCTACGGTGAAGACCATCCCCGATTTCAGCTCGGTGCTGTCGCCGACGTCGAGGAAGGGGCCCTCGTGGTATCGCAGCCCGATAGCATGACCGGTATGGTGCTTCCAGAACTGCATGAGGTCGTTCGCCTCATAGTATTCGCGAACCGCTTGGTCAACGTCAGAGCATTTGTTCCCGGGTCGTAACGCTTCGAAAGCAGTTTCTTGCGCAGCTTTCATGCTGTCAAACATCTTCCGCTGGTCAGCAGACGGTTCTCCGATTACCATTGTCCTTTCCAGCTCCGACTCGTATCCCCACATGGGACAGCCGGCTCCAGTTACCAGCACATCTCCCTCCTGGAAGCGGATGTTGTTGGCCAAGGAGTGCGGGATTGAAGCATTTCGCCCTATCTGTCCGCGATAACCCGCTCCAGGACCATCTGAGAACGCACTCTGTGCCTGGTAGAGATGGCCAAGGGTGTCGAGCATGGTGAGAGTTGCCTCGTCGCTCGCCATTTGGCTCACCTCGATCTCGGAAGTTCCCGGTCTGGTGTAGTTCTGCAAAAGCCGGTGAGCGAGATTGCCCCATTTGCAGCTTTCCTTGATGAGGCTGATTTCGGCCTCGCTTTTCACGGCCATCATTGCTTCTATGAATGCATTCACCCTAGAGATCGGGCTGCCGGTTATCTCGCTCAAGGCCGGCCCCTGGTATCCGAGGATCCATGGATAGCCATCCTGATCTGCGCCTACGCTGCCGGTTATACCCATCCCCGAAAGCGCTTTCTGCATCTCCTGCATCGGGTGTGGCCGGTATGGATATTCGACGTAGTGGTCAACTCGCTCGAATCCCGTCTTCAACTTCGCGTGTTCCAGCTCGAGTCGCGGGACGAATAGTGCAGGCTCTCCGTCGGCAGTCATCAGGAATGCTATCGGCCGTTCCGTCGGAACGAAGGCAAAGCCCGAGAAGTAAAGGATGTAGTAGTTGTCAAAGAGGACGACACCTGTCAGATCGAGGGAGCGAAGGTGGTTCGCCAGGCGCTCCCTTCTTCCTCGAAACTCGTCCAAAGTTATATTGATCGACGCTTCCCGCATGGTCTACCTCCAACACTGGAAAGTTTTCGCCGGGAAGCTTGGCTCCGAGCGGCGATTCCGGCATCTACTATTTACGCTATCTCAAGAATCCGATTGCGTCGCTTCTGACAGAGTAGTTGGATCCATCACCACTGAACCGAACTCGTTGTCACTGTGAGGAAACCGATCTACCCTACGCGATGCTCTAAAGCTATTACTTGATGTCTTTGGAGTTATTAAAACAGCCGTAGTAGCCGTTAGAGGAGTGGAGGTTGTGGAGAGCTGTGCTAGGGCCAGCCGGTGACTCAGATCGCACGTGGAGAGTCGGCCGATGGAACCGTGGAGAGACGGTCGATTTGGCGGAGAACCGTCCTTCGCACTCCCAGCCCTTGAGCAGCTCGCAAAAGAATCAACAGGCTCAAGGAGAAGGCGCGAAGTTTTCAACACCCGGTTGTTGAAACTATGGCCGGCCGCTGACGTGAGGGCTGGGCGATCCGCTTCCACGAGAAGGCACCACTAGAACTTCGGCGGGAAGTATTCCAGTATCCGGTTGTTGTTGGAGTCTGAAACGTAGAGATTTCCCGCACTATCGTCGGCGACGGACTGAGGTGAGCAGAGCGAGGTTTTTGGATCGGGCGTGGTATTGCACGACGAGGATGTCAGATTGGGCTGCCCGAGAACAAGGACCGCAGATGTCGAACCCTTGCCCCTAGCCGGAGGATACTCGAGGACCCGATTATTCCCATCTGCCACCCAAAGCCGGGATGACGTGCCGACCATGAGGCCGAACGGGGCAGCCAGGGAGCTCGGACCCACACCTTTCTCATTCAGAGCTGTTGTGCCGAAATTGCCTCGCTGCCCATACACATAGGTGGCTTGCTCTGGGAGGCTATCGAGACCCTTGGGAAATGAGAGCACTCGATTGTCTCCGGTATCGGAGATGAAGAGATCACCACTTGGGCTGGCTGCAACCGCACCCGGTTTGTTTAGCGTGCAGGCGCTCGCGACGGAGGGAGTTCGTGGGCACGGGCCGGAGTAACCATATGGTGGCCAGGCATCCCCGAGAGTCGTCGTGAAGTCGCCGGCCTGGCCCCAGATCATCGAGGCAGGGATGAAGCAGGAGACGGAGCACGGTGCCTTGAAACTGTCGAGAGTCGAACTCTTCCAAAGGAGGACGCGATTGTTTCCGGTGTCCGCCACGAGAAGATCGCCGGAGGAGTCCAGCGCCAGCTGTTCAGGGTTTGCAAGTGCACACTGACTTGACGGCCCTTCAACATGAATCTGTATCGTTTCATCTGCGAATGACTGCCGGATAACCTTGATCACAATGTCACCGGCCCTGCGCGGGAGAACCTTCTTCCATAGAGCGTATCCGCTCGAATTGGTCTCCTTTTGCTTCGCGGCGCTTACGCCCACCTGAGTGGCCGAGAGACTGACTGAGGCATTGGGCACGATGGTGCCCTTACCGGCGTCCTTTACGGAGACCTTTATCTTCGTACCGTAGCCCACACGAAAGGTGCCGTCCAGCTTGACCTTGAAGTGAGCCAGACCATTCCCGGAAGCAGACTTCCGCACAATCGATCCGGCGACGCCGGGGCAAGTGAAGGGACCGCTGGAACCGGCCACCACCGTGTTGGCACTCGCCGAGCTCAAGGAAGGTTGTCCCAGGACCAGCTCGGCACCCTGCTGCAGGGAAGTGGAAGCGGCATGCGGGTAGATCAAGACGCGGCTGTTACCTGAGTCGGAAACGAACAGAGTTCCCGCCCTGTTCACGGCAACGCCCTGGGGGTAGCAAAGCGTGTAGGCGCTGGCGGGCGCTGGCTGCGGGTAGCTTGTACCGGCGGGAGGCCCAGCATTGCAACCTGTGCTGCGCAGGGAGCCATATTGGCCGAATACCTTACTAGCCCTTGGGGCAGGCCGACCCAAGGCCCTGTCGTAGCGGAAGAGAAGAACCCGGCTGTCGCCCGTGTCGGCGACCCAGAGATTGCCTTGAGAATCTACCACCGCTTGGGTTGGAGTGCACATCGTGGTTGCCGAAGCCTGGCCGCAGGATGTTGTTGCCGATAGCGACGTTTGCCCCCAGACAGCGCTTGCCAGACCATTCGCCGTGTTGGCCTCGGCCTTTGGGCCAAACGATGCGAGCAGGGTGAAGCAACAGGCGGCAGCCAAAGCCAGCAGCAAAGGCAAGGGAAGGGAGAAGCGGTGAGGGGGCATGAAGGGAATCCTGTTAGACGGGAGGGGTGGGGCCTATCGGCCGAATTTATTTAGGATGTTCGAGGTGATGGTCTGAGCGGCTTGGTTTGGTCGCTTCGGTATGGGAGGGTACAGCCAGAAGTTCTGCCGTACATCATCAAGACCCCAGGACCAATCTATGGTACTGGCATCGAAGACTGTCGATCCATGTGCTGTGCGATAAATTGTCGCTATAGCGCGTCCATGAAGGCCGGTTGCGTCGATGACGGGTGAGTTGCTCAGCACGTGCAGCTTTGGATGCGGAAATCCTGGGACGAGAGTATCCGCCTCCTGTCCTACGATGTTTGGAATTCTGGACCCCTTCTTCAAGTGGGTCCCTTTGAATATCCAGTTGGTGGGATCCTGGACTACCCAGGCATAATCCCGGGTATTGCCGTCGAAGAAACCATACATGGCACCTGTCAGCTCGCTCTCAGGGCGATTTACCGGCGGGCTCCGCCACATCGTTGTCGTGAGCCATGGCTCCTTGAAGCGAATGGGGTCTGGATTCGTTTTGTAACAGACGATTACCGCGTTTGGCTCATTTTTGTAGGGCTGAAGACGGACCTGCCAGAAACCAGTATTCGCCGCGAAATTGGCCAGGTTCACACCGTGTGCGACTGCGGCGTCCATGCCGTTCCGTATCTGCCGGGTCCAGTACTCATCGTGTCCAACAATGAGGATGGAGTGATGGTGGGTCAGGATGCCAGGGTGAAGGTCCACGTCAAGGTCTGTTGCATAAGAGACGTTGTACCCCCTCTGTTCAAGCCAGCGGACCATGTGGTACTCCCACGAGAAGAACCAACCTGCACCCATGTTTTGAACGAAGGGACGGTGGAAGGCAACGTTGACCGCGCGATTCGAATACTCCTGAGTGCTTGACTTTCCCACACCCACATAGAGTGACTTACCGCCCCAGTTGTTGTAAGCCTCATCCGTGAAGACGCCGTGCACAAAGAGGTAAGGCGTGTGGGAGCTTGGGTCTGTCACCACGAAAGGGATGTAGCCCTGATGGGTGTTCGAGGCGGTTAATTTCACCATGTAGACGCCCGTTAGCCAGCTCGACGGGACGTGGATCGAAAAAGACACGGGCCAGTGACAGAGGATCAAGCCGGTTTTCGGGTTCGGCTTTGGCGTCTTGCGCAAATGTCCCGAAACCTTCGGCACTTTCATCATTAATCGGGCGCCCTTGCCTCCGTACCAACCCATCCGATACACATTGGCCACGAAGGAGTCACCGGTAGTGCTCACGGAGAAAGAGATGCCATGGCCTGGTTCAACGCTTGGGCTTGATGCATACCCCTGAATCTCGCCATGGTACGAGAGCACCTTTAGCCGCCAGCTTGCGGTACCCGGTAGCTCGTTTTCTCTTTGGATGGGGTTCAGGTTTGAAGAGCGGCGGATAGATGAGGCGCCTGAAGCCGTCGAGAAGGAAAGCGAGGTAGATACCAGAAGAGCAACGAGGATTGACAGGCGAACAGCTGTGGGGCGGTGCATCATTGAGTCCCACTTTCGGAGTGTGCGGTGAAGGGAAGATGTGTGACAGCTCTTAAGCCTATTACGTCTGAGATCAGGCCTTTTAGCAAACCAATCCCCCAGCCCACATGCATGGTGATGAAGACCGCCGGCAACGCCGGCAAGACCTGCCTACGCCGAAGGCCCAGCCGGCACGACACGACCGTCAGGAGCACGAGATAGCTGGCAACGGGTGACAGCACCCAGGGTTTCCGGTGACGGACGAAGCTCACGACCCCTGCCGCCACCGACAGGACAAAGATGGGCGGAACGAAGTGCCTGAGGCGAGTCGAGAAAGGATGCATCACCATCACCCGTGCCTTCCACCGTCCGTAAGTTTGATACTGGCTCCATAAGGCTCCCAAAGATGTACGAGGCTCATAGATGGAGACAATGTCCGGCGAGAGCAGGATGCCGTAACCGGCCTGTCGGATCCGGAAATTTAGCTCAAAGTCCTCGTTGGCTGGGAGGCGCGGATTGTAGAGATTTACCTCTTGTAGAACTTCCCGCCGGAAAGCGCCAAGGTACACAGTCTCAGCCCATGACTCCTCTTCCAGATAGTGGAACCGGCTGTCGCCAATTCCGAAACGCGACATCAAGGCGATGGAGGTTGCGGCAGCGATGATTCCAGTTCCACGAGGCCTCATCAGCCCACCAACGTTGCCTGCCCGCGACTTTGCAAGCAAGCGCACACACTGCTCCAGATAGTCTCTCGCCGGTAGGCAATGCCCGTCGATGCGGACGATCACTTCCCCTCTGGAAGCCTCGATCCCTTGATTCAAACCGCAAGCTGCAATCTTTTTCGGATTCTTGAGGAGGCGGATCCGAGGGTGCGTCAATGAGATGTTCCGTACGGTCTCGTAAGTGCCGTCATCCGAGAGCCCATCGACAACGATGATCTCGGTCCTTTCAGGTGGGAACGATTGCTCCAGCACTGCCTGGAGCGTCTCGGCAATACGTAAAACCTCATTTCGTATCGGTAAGATAACGCTCACCGTGCATGAGGCGGGATCCAAAGCGGAAGCCAGACGGGTGGGAACGGATCTCGCCATCACTTACGGGTCTGGTGACGACCGTCGGGTACAGTCGGTGTTAACGCCAGGAGATCGAGTCATTCGGAGCAAGAAGGCTCGACAGTCGCGCCGTGGTGGCCCTGCTTTCGAGTCACCCATTCGACAGCTTCCAGGAGCCCGTCTCGACGACCGGACGGCGGAAACATCTCCCGGACACGGGACGCCAACTTGTCACGCCGGACCTGTGGAATGGCAAGCGCTTCCCGGATGCCGGCAGCCACCGACTCGACACTTGACTCGTCCACGTAGACACCATCTGCACCGACGACCTCAGGAAGGGCTCCCCGTCTTGAGACAACGGGAACATCCCCGTATGCCATAGCTTCAGCCACTGCCAGCCCAAAGCTTTCGTGAGCCGACGCTTGCACATAAACGGATGCCCGCCGATACAGACTTACTAATTCCTGATCTGGAAGATGATCCCGTATCTCCACGTTCGATGGCGCGATCTCCCTCAGAAACTCCGCCGTGTCGTCCACCCACCGGCCTGCGAGTACGAATCTTGCCTCCGGCACCAGTACGGCTGCACGAACGAATACCTCGTGCCCTTTTCGCAGGAGGTTCTCTCGGCGAACCAACCCAACTGAAAGAGCCAGCCGGTCCCGTTCTTCTCCTGAGCCGCCTGCCGGCATCGGAACTCCCAGGTACACGACCCTCACCGGTGCCCGAGGATGAATGTTGAGTCGAATTGCCTCGGCGGCATAGTGGGAGTGGGTCACGATCATTGAAGCTTGCCGGCAGATTGATTTCACCACGTGTTGTTTCCAAGGATGGCCCATGTGGCCGAAACCGATCTCGGGGATGTTGGCTGCGTCGTAGCCGCCCGCCACGACGATCAACGGCTTGCGAGTGAGCGAAGCACCGAGTGAGGGGATAAGCGAATGCAGGCTTGCAAACCAGCAGAAAACAAGATCGGCGCGTAGGAGACGGGATGGAAGTGTGGCGATTCGAGAGCGATCGGAGAGATCCAGCTCGTCCACTTCGTGGACTTGAGCTAAGTGGTCTCGATCCATCTCCACAAAACTTCTGAGGGAGTTATGCACAAAGAGAATTCTCAAGGCTGAGAGAACCGTTGAAGTCGGCGCAGTTTCAGATAGGAAAGCCACACGTACACCGACCATGTGACGGCTATAAATGCGCCCTGCCAGCCATCCCTGTAACCCGCGAGCAGTACGTATCGCCGGAAGAATGCCGCCAGGGGCCGGGCGAAGGCCGCAGCCCAGCTGAATCGAACTCCGTCTTCATTCCGTTGCCTAGCCTCCCACTCCGTGTATCGTCCTAAGAGGGTGCGCCGGACGGAATCGAGGTTTTGATGCGGATAGTGAAGCAGTGGCGACGTGAGTGTTCCGGAAGGACCGTCCAGAGTGACGGAGGCGTGAACCCAGCGATCGACATACCTGCCGCTATCCTTCTTGAACAGGCGGATTTGATAGTCGGGCCATTCGAGCCCGTGTCGCATTCTCCGGCCGAAAATGATATTTGCCCTAGGAATACGAAAGCCAACAGAGTTGTTGGGCAAGCTCAGGGCGGCTTCGACTTCCCGCCGAAGCTGAATGGACACGACCTCGTCTGTGTCGACCACAAACACCCAATCGTGTCGCAATTGAGGGAGAGCCCAATTTTTCTGATTCGCGGAGTTGACGTATTCGTGCTGGAGGACTCGGTCCGCGATTCCTGAGGCGATCTCGACGGTTGCGTCGCTGCTGAAGGAGTCGCAAACCACCAGCTCGTCTCCCCAACGCAGCTCTTGTAGCCGATGTCCTATGACGTCTTCATTGTTGAAGCAGGGAACAAGGATGGATACGGGAGCTCTCATTCAGCAGCTAAACGGAGGCGTAGATGCCTCTTAAAGCAGGACCTAAATCCGACTCTTGATAGTTCTCCCGCGCCCACTCGCGGCCGAGCTTTGCCACCCGCTCCGCTCTGGCCGGATCTGAGAGTAACCGCCTGATTGCTGCGGCGAGACCAGCAGGATTTCCAACTGGAAAGAGGTATCCCGTTTCGCCATCCTTTATGGCTTCCATGTGGCCACCTGAGTCCGAGGCGACCACTGGAACGCCGGAAGCTTGTGCTTCGAGAACGACGATCGGAAATGATTCATCTACCGCGGGATGGACCAGCATGCTGGCGGCTGCGAGAACCCCTCTCACTCCAGCTGTTGTAGCCCAGGAATCGGACATGGCCCTTAGGTCAGGCTGCTCGGCCCTTGACCTTAATTGTGGCTCGTAATCGGGGAAAGGATCTTCCTCCGAGCTGGCCATTGAAGGTTTCTCGCCGAGAATTAGCAATTCCAAATCAATCCCATCGCTAAGTAAGAAGGCGATGGCATCCAGCAGCACGAGATGCTGCTTGTACGGCACGAGCCGGCCAATATTGAGCACGACGATCCGGCCTTGCGGGATTCCAAGGGCTCGTCGCGCCAGATCCCTATCCGGTAGGGACTCAAAGAATTCGCTGCGCACACGGTTATGAAGCACACGGATGCGTGTTCGAGGCACGCTCACGGCAGATAGCGATGCTCGGACTGCGGAAGAACACGCGATTACGCTGCTGCACAGGCGCCCGCACAGCCCGATCACCAATCGGTTGATACGACGAGCCGGAACGATGTCATATTGATGCCAGATCAGAGGTTTCCGAGCCATCATTGCGGCAAAACAGATTTGGAGAGCCGCCACCCCTGAATTCGCGTGGATCACCGACGGCTGTGACCGGCGCAAAACAGTCAGAAGGCGAAAGGAGCCCGTCAACCATCCAAAGGCCATGGAGATCATCGCGCCTGCGCTCTTCGTCCTTTTCGGCAGCGAAATTTCGATGGGGTAGAAGCGAGTACAGAGCGGCCTCAGCCGAGGCACGAGGGGCCCAGGCGGAGAGGCCAGCTCGACGTCGAGGCCCTCTCGCTTGGCGGCTTCCATCATCTGCCCGAGCATGACCTCTGCACCGCCTCCCCACTGCCCCGTATGGGAGATGAAGAGCACTTTGCCGGCTGTAGCCGTACTTGGCTGCCTCTCTGTGCGACGGGACGCCTCAGCTGCAATCACAGCAGGTTCAAGCAATTCCAATACGCGCACTGGCTGCCAGGAGGTTCATCGCGCAAGTGTATCAAATCGTTTCTGGAGATCAATCGCGCCCCTGCCCGCCAATCCATTGGTGGACGGACGTCTCGCTCGCCGTCGTCGAATCGGTCGGGACTTCCGATTGCCGGATCAAGAGTTGGCGTAACATTCCCAGCTTCCAGACGAGATGATGGCCAACGAGAGTCGGATAGGCTAGCCACCGATCGTCTTTGAGCCCACTCTTCCGAACGAGCAGAAGTGGCTGATACACAATTGCCAGAACGCAGTGAAGGAGCTTTGCCCACTGCCGGACACTATGCAGGTCATGGGGGTACACACAGTACATATCCGGCCACTTACGCCGGACGAGGACGTAGGCACGGCCGTACATGTATTGCTGGTGATAGAGGCCTGATAGGGTCAACCGGTGTTGGTGTTGTAGCAGCATCCGGGAATCGAACGTGATCGTTAAGCCCAGTTGGAGTACGCGCCAGTTGTAATCGACATCCTCCCCCCGAAACAGAGATTCATCAAATTCCCCCACTGCCTCCATGACAATACGCCGATAACTAACGTTTACCCCTGGCAAGGTGTTTATCGGCCGCAAAGGATCCGGATCAGGAAAAACCACAAGGTCGGCAATACGGCTCAGGAATGAAGAGCTGTTCAGCCCCACAACCTTCCCGCCGATGGCTCCCGCGTCTGGAAGCCTGGCGTGGGCAGAGCGAATTGCAGAGACCCAGCCCTTGGCAGGAACAGCGTCGTCGTCAGTTAGAGCAATGATGTCGCCGTTGCAGTGGCGAAGGCCCACATTGCGCTGGCCGGAAAGATTTCGATTCGGATGTGTGATCAGGACGACAGCAGGGAAGCGGCGAGCCGAGCACTCGAGCACCTCGGCCGTCTCGACGTCTCCTCCACTTACGACGACAACCTGATCGGGAAGGTCGTCGCCCTTGGCGAGCGAATGGAGGCACCTTTCCAGTAGTAACGGCCTCCCATCAGAGCAGATGAGGACGGATACCGTTGGCGCGGAAGCTCTGTCTGGCATCCTATCGGCCGGCGATGGCCAGTCTGAATTCATGCTCGTATCTCTCGGCCATCTGACTCCACTTGAAGTGCTCGCCGGCTCGTATCCGGCCCAAGCGCCCCATCTCCCCGGCTTGAGCACGATCCGCCCACAGCCGGCTGATTGCCTCTGCCAACGGCAGCACCTCTCCAGGTGGAACCAGAATCCCAGTTTGGCCATCTACAACAATCTCTGAGGGCCCGCCGTTTCGTGTGGCAATAACCGCCTTGCCGGCTGCCATCGCCTCAAGGCAGACCATTCCGAACGCTTCCCAAAGCGAAGGGACAACAACGAACTCGGCTCTTGATAGCACGTCCTTCATCGCTTCCGGTGACAGATTGCCCACAAACTCCACCTCTTCCTCCAGCCCAAGGTCACGAACAAGCCGCCGGAACCGCACTCCAAGCGGGCCATCGCCGGCGATTCTCAGGCGAACGGGAATTTCTCGATTGCGGAGCTCCGCGACGGCCATGATAGCGATATCGATCCCCTTCTTCTCCACCAACCGCGCCGGCAGGAGGAAGAATCTGCAGCCCTCGCCAGATGGAGCACTAACATGAGCATTAATGTCGACTCCGTAGTGCGCTACGGTCACCTTATGTCGATGCTTGGAAGGCACGTCAAGGTTGACATACATGGCAAGGTCTTGCGAGCAGGCGATGATCCGGCTGGCGGCGATCGAAGCAAGCCTTGCGGTCCAACGGTAGGTTGCCGGATATGGGGCCGATGCCGCATCGGAGCCGTGGAAGCAGAGAACCAGCGGAATCCTCAAGAGGCGGCACGCAATCATGCAATAGGCCACGGGGTAGGAAAAGTAGTGGGCGTTGACGACATCGGGCCGTCTCCGGAGCAAATGTTGACAGAGATACAGAAACTCGTAGAGTGCTAGAGGAACCGCCAGGAAGTACTTGGCCAATACCTGGAAAGTGCGTCTTCCAGGACTCGGAAGAAGGTTGGGGTAAAGCCTTCGTATGACTTCAAGGCCGTCGAGGGTTTCGCGTGGAGGCAAGCTCCTCGGGTGACGTGTCGTAACCACATCCACCTGATGCCCCCGGTTTGCAAGTTCGAGAGCGAGTCGACGGGTGACCGTCTCCACTCCTCCCGTTCTTGGCGCATATGTGCTGCTGAAGAGGGTTACACGCAAGTGGGTAACACCACGGTTTCTGCTTGAGTGCTGCGGAGATCTCGAATCCTATCCGCAATCAGTAGCAGACAGCCGCTTCCTTTGTTTGATTCCTCGGGCGCTACGACGGCGACTCAATCCCGTGGGTCGTCAAGCGACATCCGTCCTGTATGCCGTCGACTGCTGACTCCAGTTCAATGGCGGCCGCACCGCTCCAGCGGAGCTTTCCTGGAGCTTGGCTTCAGGGGGACCGAGGTCCACGACCTCGAATGACAAGGCATGAGACGCCTCATCCAGCACTTCAACTCCGGGCACCAACGCCTCCAGACTGATTGAGTACAACCCTGCCCTGAGGTATTCAGGTGGGATCTGACAGCTGACAGTATGCAACCCCGGCTGCTCGACGTTTCTCGCCAGAGGGTCTTTGTCTCGTGTTCCGCTGCTCAGGACGCAAACGCCGGCGAAATTCCACAGCTCGAGATTGATCTGACAGCCGGAGATCGGTTTGTTGACCTCGTACTCAATCATCACCTCGAGGCCTTCATCACGATCGATCTGACCGCTCGGCTCCTTTCCAGTCGGGCTCACGGTGACCGTTACAAATCTCAAGCCGCGAGACGTCTGATCGCGAGGAATCGAGCGACGGCCCTCGGCGACGCGTCCGGCCGATAGGTATTGCGCGACCACCTCTGTGGCCGTTCCGCAGCCAATCACGCGACCGGCTTCCAAAAGTAGACCCTGCCGGCAAAGGTGCGTGACTGCGGCTAGATTGTGACTGATGAACAACACGCACCGACCATCATCAACCGCTTGCTGCATCTTATCCAGGCAGCGCTTGTGGAATCCGCTGTCTCCCACTGCCAACACCTCATCCACAACCAATACCTCTGGCTCTAAATGAGCTGCGACGGAGAATGCCAGACGCATCGACATTCCGCTGGAGTAGTACTTTACAGGAGTGTCAAGGTAGCGTTCGACACCCGAAAAGTCCACGATCTCGTCGAATCGATTCCGGATGTCTGAACGGGTCATGCCAAGAACAGCGCCATTCAGGAAGATGTTTTCTCTACCCGTCAGCTCTGGGTGAAACCCGGCGCTTACTTCCAGGAGAGAACCGACCCTGCCGGCTATGACCGCTCTCCCGGCCGTCGGCTCAGTTATTCGCGAAAGCACTTTCACCAAGGTGCTCTTCCCGGCCCCGTTGTGACCGACGATACCAAGAGCCCGTCCAAACTGGACCTCGAAACTTACATCCCGAATCGCCCAAACGGTTGTGCTTGGCTCAACAGCTCCTGCCGAGCTGCGATGACCAACCATGGAGCCGATGGCTCGAAGGGGCGCCATGGCCAGGTCGTTCACGCCTTCGCGCCACGTCTTGTAGCCGGGGCTCAGGGCGTTGATCCTGTACTTCTTACTGAGGCCGACCGCCTCGATTGCTGTTGCAGGCACGGTTAGATCACGTCCGCAAAGGTCTTGTCCATATGTTTGAAATAGAACAAACCGGTGATCAGAATGGTGATCGTTACGATGATCGAGGGTAGTAGGGCGGAGTAGCTCACGGGCGAAAAGCTTTGATGATGGTGGGCGTTAGGAGCCGGACCGAGTAGAGCCCAGCGGAACCCATCGATCACGCCTGCCATCGGATTGAGAGCGTAGATGACCGCAAGCTTCCCTTTGACGACGCTTGCGGAGTAGGCTACCGGGCTGGCAAAAAGCCATATCTGGGTGAGGAACGGCAGAACATACTTTACATCTCGATACTTCACGTTCATTCCGGAGAGCCAGAAACCAACCCCCAGCGCCGCGGCAATGGCCATGAGTAGGAATAACGGCATAATCAAGATCCGCCAAGTCGGCGGCACGTCAAATATCACCATCATTGCCGCGAAAACCAAGCACCCAACAGCGAAGTCAACCAGCCCAGTCAACGTAGTCGCGATGGGCAATGCGAGTCTCGGGAAATATACCTTGGTAATCAACTTCTCGTTGTCGACAAGACTCTTTCCCGACTGCGTGATGGAGTAGGAAAAGTACGTAAACGGCAGGACAGCCGCAAAGACGAAGATCAGGTAAGGGCGACCGTCAGACGGCAGGTGAGCAACCCGGCCGAAGATCAAAGTAAAGATGGCGACCGTAATTAGCGGTTGCAGCACAGCCCAGCCGGCACCGATTGCCGTTTGCTTGTAACGGACCTTGACGTCACGCCACGTTAAGAAGAAAATGAGCTCGCGTGCCATCCAGAGCTCGCCCAGTCGTAGCGAAGCCCACGAACGTGTGGGCTCGATTACGGTTCTGCGCGGCGCTTGCTGCTTGGCTAGGCGCGCCTGAGAGACCTCTGTCGCTTGCACGCCCTATACCCTCCTGGTCACGATCTTTCCGTCACGGAGCTGTAGCCGCCTAAAGAGCCTCTTCTCTCCCCAGGGCGATACCCTCAGACGGTGCGCCAATCGAAGGAATTCTGTTCCGGGTTACCGTTCTGCAGCACTTTCCACCGGTCCCTCATTTCGACCAGACGCTCTGTCGTAGTAGTAGTAGTTGTAGTAGTAACCCTCGCCTCGCATGATGTCTCGATTGAGGATCACCCCAAGCACGCGAGCCCCAACTGCGTCGAGTGCTTGGCGAGCCTGTCGGACCATCCGACGCGTGCTCATGGTTGGATCCACAACGAGCACGACGGCATCCGCGAGCGTTGCCAGAATTCGGGTGTCGGCAACGGACAAGATCGGTGGGGTGTCAAGAACCACGAGATCGTAGCGCGACATGGCCTCTTCGACCCAGGCCCGCATGCGCTCTGACCCGAGTAGCTCCGCCGGGTTTGGCGGCAGTGGCCCTGATGGCACCACATCGAGCCCTGGAACCGGACTCGATTTGACTACATTGACATCGGGCTCCACCAATGCTGTGCTTAAGCCCGCAGCGTCTTTCATCCGAAAGATCTTTGTTAGGCCTGGCCGCCTGAGATCGGCGTCAATCAACAGAACTCTGCCGACCCGCCAATGCAAACGTGGTGGCGATGTTGTTTGCCGTTGTGGTCTTGCCTTCGCCGTCGCGAGCGCTGGTAACGACGAGAATGCTCAAGTTACCGGATAGGTTCGTGAACTGAATGTTGGCTCGCGCAACCCGATAAGCCTCCGCCATTGCAGAGCGAGGCTTGGTCCACGCGATCAATCCCATCTCGTCTGCGGGCCCATCAAAGCGCCGAACGGCACCCAGCACGTTTAGACCGGTTGCCTCCGTAATTTCTTCAGAGGAGCGGAAGGTGTCGTCGAGGTACTCGAGCAGGACGATGAGGGCTGCCGCGATGCCCAGCCCCACAATCATCCCGAGCAGAGCGTTACGCAACGGGTGGGGGCTCACTTGAACGGCCTTATATTGAGCCGGACTCGTTACGGCGACGCGCCCAGCCAGATCGGTAATCTGGTTTCCAACTTGCAGCATCGAATTCTGCACGGTAGTCAGGTTGTTCTGCAAACCTGATTTCTCATTGATAAGGCTGGCGTAAGTGCTGGCACTCTGAGGGGTGTTTTTCAGCTGTTGATTGATCCCAGCTATCTGGGATGTCAGCCTTGCGACCTGGTTCCGGTAGCCCTGCAGCTGGTTCGAGAAGGAGGCTGCGATCTGGTTCCGATCGTAGACCCTGAAGGCGCTGGCCAATGTATTCAAAACGCTCGCCGCTGCCTTGTAGTACCGACTTGTTGTCGTGCAGGTCACGAACCGATCGGTCGAGTCGGCTGAGCAGGCTGTCCTGAACAACGCTTTGCGGTCTACTAACGCCGGACCACTAAGACTCTTGTAGGTTTGTTGCTGTACCTTGCTGCTTGTAAGGAGGGTGGCGACCGTATTGGCGTCGATGATGTTACTCGTGGTCACACCTGACACCAAAGGCTGCACTTGAAGAATGACAGTGGCACCGTATTCAGCCTTCATCAGCTCCTTGGTGCCTGCGTAAGTCAGACCCCCTGAAAACAGAGCAAAGAGGACCGGAAGCCACCACCACCGTTTGAGGACGGTGAGGTAGACGTTGGCTTGCTGGTTACTGGATATATTGTTCATCCTGAGGCGGCTCCATTCCGTGGTTGTGCGTGAAAATCTAGCACAGCGCTAGTTTCGTGCACAAACTCGACCCGGGCGAGTCGAGTCAGTGCCCTTTTATAAGCTTACCGGTTGAGGACCAAATTGAGCTCCTCCATCACCGATGAGACTCGCACGCCCTGAAAGCAGTCTCCGCGCATACAGGCACGAATCTCCACGCTTGGAGCGGCCGAGCACGCGCGCACGATCTTGACTTTGGGCCCTATCGGAGACCAAGTCTGCGGATGGGTTGGGCCGAAGATGGCCACGGTTGGCACCCCGAGGATGCCAGAAAGGTGCGTCACTCCTGAGTCGTTCCCAATAACCGCTCGACTCTTCTGTAGCACGCTTGCCAGCTCTAAAGGAGAAGCGGGTGAGAGGATCGGCTCGCGCCGCCAAATCCTCCTCAGCTCATCGAACGACTCGGCAGGGCCACTGAGAATGGAGACAGAAGTGCCTTCGTCGAGAAGGGCATCTGAAAGTTGACGGTACAAAGATGCCGGCGCGGACTTCCATTTGGAGCCGGATCCAGGGTGTAAGAGGATGTCTGCTGTCGCGCTCGAGTCAGGGCACATTGAAGATGCCAGGGAAACTGAATCGACAGAACCGGGCCCCTGCCATTCAGGCTCCGCTGCCCCCAGAAGCGTCAGAGCAGAAAGCAGATGCTGAGCAGCATGCTTTCCCACCGGCGGTTTGGGATCGTACTGAACAATCTGGACTGACGAATCAAGCGAATTGAGCCACGATCCAATACGGGACGTGTACGCCAAAACAACATCAAAGGAGCTTGACTTTCTGGCAGCCTGCTCAGCGAAGAAAGGCTGGCGACGATTTGGATAATCCTCGACATCGAAAACATGATCGACTAGCCCCATGCATTCCAGCAACTTGCCGTGACCGAAAGAGCCAGCGAAAGCAAGCGATGCCCGTGGGAAACTCCGTCGGAGATGCGCCAGCACTGGAATGCATAAAAGCACATCGCCGAGGCCTCCGGTCCGATAGACCGTGACTGTGGAGGGGGTCGGTAATGGCCTTCGAATCATCGACTTTTGGGCAGTAGGGCGTGAGTCCCGAGGCCCGCAGCAGACGAGAGGACTCGTGCAATGAAGGTCAGCATGGTTTGGAATTAAACTGCACTGTGAGAAGTGAAACGTTACTTCCAGGCGAGTGGACGATGCCTGTGCCCGCCGAGGCTCCAGGTCGTCCAATCTATCTGGACTATAACGCCACGACGCCGGTTGCGCCGGAAGTTGTTCGCGAAATGCTGCCATACCTCTCTGACCGGTTTGGAAATGCCTCGAGTAGCCACGACTACGGAATTCAAGCGCACCAAGCACTCGAGACCGCTCGTGAGGATGTCGCGGGATTGCTCAACGCCCGAAGGGATGAAGTGGTCTTCACAGGAGGTGGTAGCGAAAGCAACAACCTCGCCCTGAAGGGGACAGTGTTTAGCCGGCTCCAGTCCAAAAGTCACGTCGTTACGTCCGCTGTGGAACAC